>NZ_NGLL01000001.1:975659-1287648 GCF_002140615.1 Enterococcus sp. 2G9_DIV0600 | reverse complement strand
GTATACAACTATTTTTTTGTGTTGATAAAGGATTTTTTGAATTAGCTAGATACAAAAAAACCTATTGGCAATGTTTTCCAATAGGCACGATATTAAAATAAAAAATAGTATTCTTGATTCATTAAATGTTTTTTTGTTTATCAAATGAATTTTCTACTTAATTAGACTTTCTTCTCATAAATAAAATCATCCATCACAAATCCCGAACCAATTGCAACGCTACGTTCAGAAATGCGCTTAAAGCCGCGATGCTCATAAACAGCGATCGCCTGCTGGTTTTGTTTGTTGACGTTTAAATGCAGCGTTTTGCCTGATGCGATCTCCTCATACCAATCAAAGACTTGGCTGGCATAGCCTTTGCCTCTAGTGGATTGATGGAGATACAATTTACTTAAATAAATCTGATGCTGCGTTTCTTCATACGCTGTATATCCTACTGCTCGGTCTCCTTCTAATAACAAAAGATAGACTGCTCCTTGCTGGACTTCGTTTTGAATTGCTGCTGGTGATTGGTAATGAGCCAGCATATACGCGACTTGATCGGACCCAATGATAGGTGTAAACACTTCTGGCCAGATTTCTCTGATCAAACGATCCAACGTTTGGAAGTCTTCTGGTGATTGAATGATTTTTTTTGTGATTGCCATAAGAACCCCTTCTCTCTGTTGCTGTAAGAAACAGAAACTCGTTTATAAATATCTCTATTATAAGGGAAGAAGCAAAAAAAGAAAGGGCACGTTGAATAATGCCCCCTAAAAGTCTCAAAAGATGGTAAACTAAAAGTGAAAAAATGGCTACGAAAAGGAGGTAGCAACACGATGCAACTCTTACAACTACTTTTACTGGCAATCATTTTTGTTTCTTTCTTCATGGCGTTGATTGGCTGGGTTTTATCGATGACCAATGGCTTAATCTTCTCTCGTTCTCCTCAGCAATTTAAAGCGCACGCTCATGATCCTAACTATGAAAAAGAGCGACAAGCAGGCAAGCGTTTGAAAGAGATTATATTCCGACGTATTGTTCCTTTAGGAATAGCTTCTTTGATCGTCTATGGGTTATTCGCATTATTAAACGTCCTTTAAAAGTTTTTTAAAAGACTCAAACAAATTTAAAAATAACCGGCATCTTTTCCTGTTGATCAACACTCCTTTCGCTTTTGCGGAGAGGAACATCAATGCGTAAGATGCCGGTTTGTTTTTTTATTTGCTTACTGCTGCTTTAGAGGCTTGAACTTTTTTCAGTAAAGCAAAGAGGACTTGGCTATCATCGATAGCCGCAATATATTGTTGGCAAAGTGCCATCATTTCTGTTTCATCCATTTTATCTAAAGAAATAACTAAATCATTTTCTACTACCTGTTTATTATTCATAAGGCTCCCTACTTTCTTCCTTTGTTACCTCTAGTTTGCCATGAATCAGCAGGTTCCGTAAGAACTTTTCAGTTTACAAATAGGAAACGGGTGGTTTACATCCTTGTCCTATCAAGGTTTTGCCATAAAATTTATTCGGTAGCAGGCTCAATGTGGATGTCAGTATCAAACACCTGAAAACGATCAGCTAAGAGATCTTCAATAGCATCTGCCACATTATGACTCTTTTCAACCGTCAAAGATTTGTCCATCGTCACGACGACATCGAGAAAAACATTGGCGCCATACATTCTTCCTCGAATCGATTTGACAGATTTCACTTCAGAAAAACCAGCGATTGCCGCTTCATACTCCACGACTAACGATTCATCAAACCCATCAGAAAGTGAAAAGGCACTCTCACGAAAAATATCGACGGCGGTTTTGATAATCAAAAGAGCTACCACGATCGCAGTCAAACTGTCTAACCAACCGATACCAAATGAGGCGGCAAAAATAGCGATCGCCGTTCCAATACTCGTCCAGGCATCACTCCGATTGTCTTTAGCAGCTGCTAGCAAAGCGGAGCTTTTTACACGAGCAGATAATCGCTTATTGTAGTAATACATGCCATACATCAAAATAGCTGAAATGATACCGACGACTGCCGCGATCATATCGGGACTTTGCGTTTCACCGAGTAGAATTGTTTGAATGGAGGACCATAAAACCTGCAGACCAACCGCCAGCATAATCAAGGATGTTACGAGACTCGCCACATTTTCTGCTTTCCAGTGTCCATATTTATGGTCTTCGTCTGCTGGTTTTTGTGCCAAACGTAAACCGATCAAGACAGCAATAGATGCCACGATATCCGTCGCATTGTTTAATCCATCTGCCCATAATCCTTCAGAATTTGCCAAACGACCGATGGCAAGTTTGGCGATGGAAACAAAAATATAGGCAACGATACTTAAGATAGCGCCTCTTTCTGCTTGCTTTAATTCTGCATATCTTGTTTGATTCATGTCATCCCCTCCAATTAGTCAACTTGAAAATAATAGCTGAAATTTTCATCCATTGCATCATTTATTTGAGAGATTTTATTTTTTAGGAGCGGCAAACATTCACTTCTAGTGAAACGAATTTCTGTTCTGAGGACACCAAAAAAGCAGGACTCATACGGGACTCCTGCTTTTTCTACTTTTTCATTCACAAAGAAGCATGGCTACTCATTCACCAACAACTGACGATTTCTTTCACTGAATTTCTCATTGTGGGAAGAAACCATCGCCTGTGGGACACTGGTCGGCTCTAAATAGTGTTTGATTTGGTTGACTGCTTGCGCAGCATCTTGAAAGGCTCCCGCCAAAAGATTCACTTTGCCTTTGAAATAATGAATGTCGCCCGCCGCAAAAACACCTGGATGGCTAGTTTTTGTAGGAATCTCGCAATTGAGGTAAAAGTCTTCATGGCGTGCCAGATCAAAGGAAATTTTATCTAACAAGCCACTGTCACGGTCATACCCGTGTTGGATCAGTAGATGATCGCATAAAAAATCGATCGTTTCATGGTTGGCACTGTTTTTTAGTCGTAGAACCATATTGAATGTTTCTGCTTGATTCACCCCATCGATGGTGTGATTCATCAGCACTTGAATCCCTTCTGCTTTCATCTTCTTTACTTGTGCTTCATGGGCTTTCAGTTTTTCCCCTCGATAGCACAGCGTGACTTTGGCACCATAAGACACTGCTTCGATCGCATAATCCACCGCCGCATCGCCGCCGCCAGAGATCACTAGATGTTTGCCTTGGATCGCTTGCTGGTCAGGAAACTGATAGTGGATATAGTTGTCGACATTATTATGGATGAAACATGGCAATTTTTGCGGAGAAACGACACCGCCGCCAATACAAACTAAAATGGTGCGTCCAACATGGGTCCTCCCTTGGTCATCCACTGCATAAAAAAGGTTGTCTTCCTTGGTCAATTCGATGATTTTCGTTTTCAGATAGATCGTTGGATCAAACAACTTAGCCTGTTCAATCAAGTGTTCTTTGACTTTCTTCCCCTTGGTTGGCGGCAATGCACCCACATCCCAGACCATTTTTTCAGGATAAAAATTGATCTTCCCGCCTAATTGGGCTTGTGCTTCAAACAATACGACCGATAGATCACGTAATCCGGCATAAAAACTTGCATAGAGCCCCGTAGGCCCTCCTCCGATAATCAGAACATCTGCTATAGTGGTCATTGGCTAGCCTCTCTTTCGTAAATGAAAATCATTCTCAATTAGTTAGTTCGATTATAGACAACGTATCCGGGTTTGTAAAGAATTTTCTGAAAACAAATTAATTAACTTAGCCGATTATTTTTCTTTACATTGTAAAGAAAAAAGCCTTTTCCTGAACTTCTGGTAAAAAAAAGATGAGCAGATTGTTATTTTTTCTCATTTTATCTAGTGATATGTTTGTGATAGCCCCTGACTTCAAGGTATACTCTTAGAAAGTAGGTGAAAAAATGGAAGTTGAAAAATGTTACGCGCCCTTACCGGACGGGTCTGTCCTCTATTACGAGAAAACCGGTTCAGGACGCCCACTTTTTTTACTGCACGGAAATGGCGGCAGCAGTGCCTATTTCTCAAAGCAGGTCGACGCTTTGCGTCAAAAACATCAACTGTATTTAATCGATAGTCGAGGACATGGCAAATCCACCAATACGCAGAAGAAAATCGATTTTTTTAAAATGGCAACAGATCTCTTAGCAATCATTCAGCAAGAAAAGCTAACGAAAATCGCCTTACTAGGATTTAGCGATGGTGCCAATCTGGCGATGGTCTTTTGCCATCTCTACCCAGAGCATGTCAGCTGCATGATTTTAAACTCTGGCAACACGGAACCGCGAGGTGTGAGGCTCTTTTCTCGAATCGGCAGTGTCTTGCAATATCTGATCGTTTGGCTTTGTTCCCCATTCTCCAAAGGCATGCGGGGCTTTCTGCCTATTTTGGGATTGTTGTTTCGTCCAATCGGTTTATCTACAGCCGATTTGAATCACCTCAGTGTGCCGACATTGATTTTGGTCGGCAAACGTGATTCGATCAAGCTTTCCCATTCTTTTTATATTGCAAACAGTATCCCTCAGTCCAATTTTATCGTTGTCAAAGGACAAGGACATAGTTTTGCACGAAAGAATCCTGAAGTTTTTAACACGAAAGTATTATCTTTTTTAGAAAAGGTCGGTGAATAACTATGAGAATCTTTACTTGGCTCCGTGACCACCGCTCACTGTTTAAAACCCTCTTCTTAATTGCAGTCGCCGTGATCGTGTTCGGCGAGCTGCTTTCGTTAAGCAAGACGATTTCGATTGATCAACTAAAACAATTGTTTGCGCAGCTATCCCTTTGGCGAGTGGCTTTAATGGCTGTCATTGGCTTACTGTGTGTTTTTCCCATGGTCTTATATGATATCGTCTTGAATCGCTTACTAGGGGACAAACCTGAACGCCGCTATTTACTAGAAACCAGCTGGATCATCAATACCATGAACAATTTGATCGGCTTTGGCGGATTCATCAGTATCGGGTTAAGGTCGGAATTCTATGGCAAAGGAAAAAAAGGCAAAGACGTTGCCCAAGCAATATCGAAGATTTTTATCTACTTGATGTCTGGTCTTTCGATTTTATCGCTTGCAGCGCTGGCATTCGTCCTCTTCGGTCCCACGACCGATTATCTCCAACAGTATTGGATCTGGCTTTTAGGCGGCAGTCTTTATTTTCCAATCGTCTATGCGCTTAGTTTTTCCAAAAAAAATGCCTACTTAGGTGGGCTGCAACGACGTGATCGTCTGCAGCTGATCGCCGCTTCCTTATTAGAATGGCTGGGTGTTTTTGCCGCCTTCTTCACGACGGGTCTCTTGATGGGTATCTCGGTCGATGTGTTTCAACTGTTGCCGCTTTTCATTGCTGCTTCCGTGATTGGAATCGTATCGATGATTCCTGGGGAACTTGGAACGTTTGATGTCATGATGATCATGGGAATGGGTTCACTGCAAATTCCCCGTGAAAGTGTTATTGCTTGGCTCTTGCTGTTCCGCCTGTTTTATTACATTATTCCCTTTTTGATCGGTTTGATCTTTTTCTCAAAAAATGTTGGCGTCTCCCTCAACCAGCGCTTTTCTGGGATTCCCAAAAGCTTGTTGTTGGAAGTATTCCATAAGATCGAAGTATTGCTGCTTTATCTGACGGGAACGATGTTGGTACTCTCCGCCACGATCCCAGAAGCCTTTGACCAAATCAAATGGTTAGCCCATCTCAATCCGATTCGCTTGAATTTCGTGATGCAGTACCCGAGTATCTTTCTCGGCTATCTCTTTTTGATTGCTGGTCGCGGCATCTCTGCCCGTGTCAGTCGTGCGTATGTGCCGACACTTTTGTTGATTGCAGCAACGATCGGTTATGCTATTTTTGCGGGTTTCCGCTTTTCGACCATGCTGTTTCTTCTATTATTATTAGCGATCATGATTTTTTCAAAAAGCGAGTTATTCCGTAAACAGCTAGTCTTCTCGTGGGAATGGTTGACGGTCGATGGTTTGTTGATTGGTTCGCTGACGATCCTCTATGTCATTATTGGGGTCTACAATATGCCTCATCTCAATCGACATCCGACGCACCACCATTCGATGGACTTTTTGCTTTTCCCCTCTGAAAAATTGTGGCTCCAAGGCTTCGTTGCGATTTTATTTGTCGCCGTTGCGATGCTGCTGTTTGCCCGCTACTTGATGGGACCAAAGCACCAACTAGGCGTCAGTGCTGCTACTGATAAAGTGAAACATGTTTTGAACACCTATGGCGGCAATAGCGACAGCCATCTTGTTTATTTAAAAGACAAGCAAGTGTACGTTTATCCAGAAATCGGCGAGCCGACGGTCTTTTTTCAGTTTACGACCTTTAATAATAAATGCTTGGTCATGGGGGATCCTTCTGGGAAGCAAGCAGACTTTCCGCAGGCACTGGAAACCTTCTTAACAGAGATGGATCAGTGGAATTACTTGCCGGTCTTTTATGAAAGTAGTGAAGAAATGGTGATGCTGCTGCATGAATTCGGGTATGACTTTATCAAATTCGGTGAGAAAGCTTATGTGGATCTACCTAGCTTCACCCTTTCAGGAAAAAAAATGAAGGGACAGCGGGCATTGAACAACAAGATCACCAAAGAAGGCTTTACTTTTGATGTGCTCACTCCACCCTTTTCAGCCGAAACCTTTGCAACCCTTAAAGAAATTTCTGACAACTGGCTAGATGGACGGAAAGAAAAAGGGTTCTCCCTTGGATTTTTTTCAGAATCTTATCTAAGTACCGCACCAATTGCAGTCGTCCGCAATCAGCAGCAAGAGATCGTCGCGTTTGCCTCCTTTATGCCCACGTATCAAACAGGTCTGGCCTCCATCGATTTGATGCGCCACGATCCTGAAAAAGCGCCAAATGGAACGATGGATTTCTTGTTTATTCAGCTATTCGACTATTTTAAAGAACATGGGTATCAACAATTCGATTTAGGCATGGCACCGTTAGCCAATGTTGGTACTTTCCGCAGTAGTTTCTTGCAAGAGCGGATCGCCTATCTCGTTTACACCTTTGGTTCTCGCTTCTATTCTTTTGAAGGGCTACGAGAATACAAACAGAAATATGCCGCTTCTTGGTCCCCTCGCTACATCTTATATTCTCGGGACAGTTGGATCGGTTATGTCATGATTGCCCTGTTGATTGTCGATAATCAATCGGCAGACAAAACGAAATAAAAAAAGCTCAAATGCGCCGATTTGTACTCGGAGCATTTGAGCTTTTTTAATTGTTGTGCTTAGAAGTTATTCTGCTGATTTAGATGGTGCGTTTTCCCAAAGTTGTTTGACGACTGGAATATTTCCCAGTTCCGTCATGTTTGATGGCAGAATGACCGTATTGGTATTGCTATTGACCACATCTTTAAAAGCTTCGATACCTAGATATGATAGTGAGCGCTCGTCTAGTTGACTTTCTTTGATAGCTTCATTGATGGCTAAAATCCGCTTGCGTTCAGCTTCAGTGATTTTCGCGATTCGTTCCGCTTCTGCCTCGGCATCGATCCGTACACGTTTTGCCCGTGCCTCCGCGTCGATTTGGGTTTGTTCCGCCCGAGCTTGCGCATCGATTGTCATCTGAGAAGCTTTGGCTTCCGCACTCAAGACAGAAGAAGATTTCTCCCCCTGAGCTCTTGTGATCATCGACTCTTTGTCTCTGGAAGCTGTGATCAGTTTGTTCATTGATTCAATGATTTCTTGAGAAACTTTGATTTCCCCAATGTTGATTCGGTCGATCGCTAGCCCATAGCCGGCCGTGATGTCTTTGATTGAAGTAAACAGTGCTACGTTGATTTCTTCTGTCCCATTTAAAACCTCATTCAGATCCATTTTCCCAATGATCCCCCGTAAGTTTGATTGGGCATCTTGAATCATTGAGATAACGGAGTTTTCATTTTCGTAAACAAAGGCACGCACATCTGTGACGTGGTATTTGATTGCTTCATCGATCTGCACGATCACGTTGTCTTTTGTAATTGCGCTTTGCGGTTCGATCTCCAAAGGAATCTGTTTCAAGGACACTCTTTCTCTTACTGTATATAAAATCGGAACAAGAAAATGAAGACCTGGTTCCAACGTTCGAACATATTTCCCAAAACTTTCCACGACTTTGACTTCCCCTTGACGAACGATCACAGCAGTACTTGCGATCAGCCAAATCAGAATCACTAATACGAAGATAACTAAAATAATTTGGATAATGATCATTGTAAAAACCCTCTTCCATTTTCAAATAATGTATTGTTTACACGGGTCAATAAGACACCGTTTTCAACCCCGATAATCTCTAACATCACATTTTCAGCAGGAATCCCTGCAATCACCCGATATTCTGTGTAGGTGCCATAAAGACGGATATAACCTGAATAATGATCCGTCAGCGATCGAAAATAGCGTCCAACCGCTCGTTGTTCCATGTAGTCTACGATGATTTTCCACCCTCTTTGCCTGCATGCAGTAAATTCTTCGTTTCAAACTAATTGTTCATTCTGTTACAAGTGTTACTAACTATAATAGCACGTTTCACCCAAGAGAACAGTAAACTTTTTATAATTCCCTCCTTTTTAGAAAAAAAAGACAAACTGAAAACCAATTCCTTGCATTCTTCAATTAAATTGCATACAATTAAATTGTACAAAATACAAAAAACACAGGAGTGAAGAAATGATGAAAAAAATGTATTCAACAAAGATGATCAACACTGGTGGCCGTTCAGGAGAAGTACACAGCCCTGATCATTCATTTGAACTAAATATCACTGCACCTGGCAAACGAGTAGAAAATGCAACGAATCCGGAACAACTTTTTGCAGCTGGCTTTAGCGCTTGTTTCAATAGTGCCCTTGAATTGGTGAAAAGCAGCAAAGGGATCGAAGGTGCTTCTACCGTGAGCGCACAAGTGACCTTATACGCAGAAAGTGAATCAAGTTTTGTCTTGGGTGTGGAGATCGAAGGCCAAATCGAAGGTTTGTCAACAGAAGAAACACAAGAATTGCTTGAGATCGCTCATACCGTATGTCCTTACTCAAAAGCTACAGCTGGCAACATTGAAGTGACAGTCAAAGCCGTTAGCGAGTAGACTTTCGTTGAAAAAACAGCTATGATAAGAGGCGGATGTTAGAAAAAGGGGTGAAAACATGAATGTCTTAGCGTTAGAAAACCAATTGTGTTTTCCTCTATACGCCGCTTCAAAAGAAATTATCAAACAGTACAAAGACTTACTAGATCCGTTGAATTTGACCTATACCCAATATTTAGTGATGTTGGTGTTATGGGAAGAAGAAGCGATCAGTGTCAAAGCATTGGGGAAGCAATTATGTCTCGATTCTGGCACACTGACACCGGTTTTAAAAAAACTTGAGGCAAAAGGCTACCTCGCAAGAAATCGAAATCAAGACGATGAACGTTCCTTGCGGGTTACACTGACGGAATCCGGCAAAGCACTTCATAAGCAAGCGCTAGAGATTCCCTACAAAGTAACTGAATTCTTGCCCCTTGAACCGGAAGAACTGTCAGTCCTCCATGAATTGACGACAAAGATGGTACAAAAATTTCAAGAACAAGAAAAATGATCCGCTGTTTTCACAGCGGATCGTTTTTTTATCATCCAAACGAGTTTTATTTAAGAAGCTTTGGTTTTCAATTCACCGATCACATTTAGTAACTGAGTTAATTGTTCTGGGTCCTCAATTTTTTTGATGGCGATTTTCACTAATTCAAAAATTTGATCATCGGTTAGACCGGTCTGCAATATCTCTAATTCACTTACAGCTGGCTGAAAACGACGAGCCAAAACTGATCCACTCATTTTAATGCTCGCAATTTCTAGAACTCCTTGGTTAACTAATTTGCGAATCACGGACAATGATGTGTTACGATTCAAGTTGAAACGTTCACTAAATTCTGTACAGCATAATGGTTCATCTACAGCCCAAAAACAAACTAAGACTTCCCACTCTTTTTTTGAGAAACTTAAGTAATCCATAATTGCTCCTTTCCACGCCGATTAGGCTAGTTTCTATTTTCTAATTAAAACAATCGCAGCTTTTTCAATCAGCTGGCTATCCTCTTCCTCTTACCGATTGTTTTTTCTTTCACTAAAAGGATTATATATCAATAATAATCTATTTTATTCATAATTTCAAAATATTTTTTATTTTAATGATAAATAACGTGTTTAATTATTCTTTTTCTTGATAAAAAAAACGACTAGCTTACCTAGTCGTTTTCTTACTCTACTTGATACTCCTACGAAAAATAGTTATTGAACACTAAAGATCAAACTCTCATGCTCTTGTTCTTTCAAGGAATAGCCACAGAATTCTTTATTCAAATTCGGATAATCCCGTTCGATCATTTGAAGGATTTCTAGCTCCGTCAACAATTTGTCTTCTGACAATTGCAGAGAGTTCAACAAAACAAAACGAGAATCATAGCCTAAAATTTCCGGCATCAACTGCCAAAAGTTCGTGCTGTCAATTCGTTGGATCGTTTCCTCCATAGAAGCGATCAGTTTTTGGACATGATCATAGACTTTGGGATAATCAGTTTTTAATAGATCCAACAGCGCTTGGTCCAGCACTTTATCAAAATAAGCCTTTGTGTCAGTATAAATTATTGAAGAAATCACTTGTTTCATCAATCCTTTCATTCAAATGCCATATTCGACATCGTCAAGGATGGCTCCTTGTTCCTATATATAGCATACTATCGGTGATTTTCGCTCTCAAATTAAGGACAGAATTTAGAAAAAAAAGAGAAGCTACTATTCTAACCCCTAATCTTACTCAACAATAGCAAAATTTTGCCAAACTGATAAGCAAAGCGAATCAGCACTTGTCGAAAATGAGAAAATTGTCAGATTCCTTTCTTTTTTTATCTAGCGCGGTCCCTCTCCAACAGGAACTGCAACTGCATTCGCTCAGTAATTATACACTCCTACGCTTCCCTAATGAATTTAGGGTTCGTCTCATTTTCACAAACGACTGACACAGCATAATTTCAGACAGAACCTTATACAACATGTATAATTAAATTATAGAAAGACATCAAAATAAAACGAAACGAGGAGTGGATCACAGATGAAGAGTCATTGTAAATGCGGAAAAAAATTGAGTGCCCATGAAAAAAGCTGTCCAGACTGCAAACACAAAAAACAGCAAACTTTAGAATCCTTGGAAAAATTCGTTAAATACGGCAGCTTCGCATTAGCCGGTCTGTCATTAGTTTTGAAAATTGCGAAAAGCCGCCAAAGCTAACTTTATCACTTCAGTCAAAAAAAAAAAACGCCATCTGGGCGTTTTTTTTTTTTTGCTATTCATCGATGATCGTACTTTCCAACCGCCAATTGATAGCGCCTGTATAAGTTCCGGGTGAAATTAGCTCCATTTTGGGAACAAAGCGAAAGTAACAATCGTATTCTTTAAGATCAACCGTTAAATTTGCTTCGCCTGTTGGTTGCTGTTGAAAAATCACTTGTTCCTCAGAGGTTATGGAAGCCATCAGCTGATTGGTCTCCGGATCATAGAGAACCAATTGGACTTCATCCGCCAGCAGTTGTTGCTCTTGCAAAAAATCCGTCATCTGACCATTTAATTGCCAAGTTCCCTCACTAGTATTCGTGATTGATAAAAGAGGTGGTTCTTCGTCATAAGAAAGTGCTAGATAAGCATAGCCATCGTCTCTGATGGAACGCGCCAGCTCATTTACAGTGACTACAGTTCCATTGATTGAGGTAGGCGCCTGGTGAAATTCCACGATCCCACGAAAGTCGATGCCATAAAAACGTGTCTCCGATCGATTCCCTTCCGTGTCGATCACATAAACCGCCAGATAATACGTCGTACCCGGTGCCAACGCATCGGTATCCAACATCAATGTATCCGTCAAAGGCTCGGTTATTGCACTTCGTTCAATGAGTGCCACCTCTGAAAAATCATCTTCAGTGATAGCCGTTTCTTCAGTAAAAAAATCCGTAGCGTACACTTTGGCTTGAGTCGAGTTTTGGTCCTCGATCGTAATTGGTAGATAACAATTACGCTTTTGTCGCACGATCTGTCGGTTTGCTTTTGCTTCTGTTAACGACACCAAACCTGTGGTCAAGCTCGGCGGAAAGTTTCCGGTCATTTGATAATAGTGGGTTTCTGGATCCCCCGAGGTCAAACTAGAGACAAAGGCATTCCCATTAAAAATCGTTTGGACAGGAATGATGGTATCCAGATTCTCATCGATCGGAGCTTCTGTGTAATTGACGGAAAAATGAACAATGTAGTCGTTTCCTTTGACCATATCAGGCAGTGTCGTAATTAACTGCCCATTTTCAATGACAAAGGGTAAGGCGGTTCCGCCTTCCGGCAGACCATTGACCATAATTTCGCTGGCCTTACCGAAATAAACAGCTTCCGGTACGAGAGACAAGCCCTCCGGAAAAAGACTGGAAAGCGTGATGCCTGATTCTAAATCAGCTAAATCGCTGGTGTCCTTGTAGGAAAGATAGGTCGCATAGGTGATCGTCTTGCTGTTATCGACGATGGCTGGCTGGGTCAGGTTCGTCTCAGTATCCAGCAACAATTTCACTGGCTCCTTTTCAAACACACCCGTTCGTATCGTCATATCGACCAATCCTTCGACGTCGACGAATGCCACCGCCTTCTCTTGAACATAACCACCATTCGCACCAGTAAAACCGAAGTAAACCGGTGCGTTATTAGTTAAATTTAGATTTGCTTTAAAGGTATCATCCACAGGTACTATGACATCGACCCCAAAATCTGGGACTGTGTATTGTAGTGTTTGATTAGGCTGATCAAACACGACTGTAAAGAGATGCCATTGACCATCTGAAATATCTGAGACGGATACCGTATCACGATGATTTAAAACTTTGTCAATAATCAACCACCCATCAGTCGTATAAGCATCATTTGAACCAGGAAAATTCCATGCAATATGATGGCTGTTGGGCACATCTCGGTCCAGCATGCTCCCGCCTAAGACAGTGGTAGTATTGTTATAATACGTGTCAAATTCAATCGCAAAACTTTGCGGGATCGCCCCAGAACTTAGCGGATCTGTTCCTCCGACATCTGCCCAAACGCCAATGGTGGGACCGGCTTGGTTAGCCAATGCGTTTAACCCACTACTTTGCATAACAAATGTCAATCCATCACTGTCTGTATCCGTATTGTCGATAAAAAAAGCCATCTCCAAGCGAAAGGATCTTGTAAAGGAAACGGGTTTATTGAACCAGACACCGCCACTTGAGTTTGTGGTTGTGCCATCATTGATTTGAACGTAATTGAATCCCGGCTCCCCTTGAGGCGCCCCCGCTTGTCCAACGTGGGTAATCAGCGAATCATCAATTGGCAAAGTTGGAAAATTGGGGGCCACGATCGAAGCATAGATTTTTACTGATCCAAAGCTAAACAAGAATACACTAAACAAGAATACACATAACCATCCCTTAATGCCGAACTTTTTCATAGCTAACCTCCACTTTCTCTCCCTTTACAAACCTCACTCTATCGGGTCATCGCTTGAGCCTTTGTCCTTTTTTTGTCGTATGTACCACAGGAACAACAGAACAAGTAGCAGAATAACTAGGAACAAAAGCAGTCCGACGATCCAAAGCCAAACGTTGTTTTTCAGGGACGCTGCACCTAGCATGGTTTTTTGATTGACTTGGTTTGCCACTGCGCGATCAATCACGATCGTGTCATCAAAGACCCAACTTCCTTTTGGGGCAGTAAGTTCGATCCGCAAAGTATAAGTACCTGGTTCAAGAATCTCTTGATCAAATTCACTGAAAAGAGAGAGAATGGAATTCGGTGCCATCTGAAAATTTTCGGCAGAAAAACCGCCAACTCGAGTATTGCTTTCTTTTTCACGGATCGTCGTTGTTACAGCAATCTTACCAAAAGCCGTCGGTTGGTTATTGCGGATACGACTCATAAGTGTAGCTACACCATTTCGCTCTTTTGCTTTCGTCTCAATCAAGTCCAATTCAGGTAGAGGCAATGAATCGATACGTTGACGCAAGCGTACGCCTTGTTGAATTTTATAATTTGCTTGGAGATTCGTTTCTTGCCGATCGACTGTTTCTGGCAGTTCTTCTTCGAAGGAAAAGACCCCTAATATCTCACCATTGAATTTTCTTTTATCCATTGATAGTAAAAAAGTGATCTGTCTCGTTTCACCAGGCTTCAGCTCTACCGTCTGAGAAGGATTGCTGATCAATGTCGTAAACGAGATTCCTTCATTCTCTTCGGCGGTTTTCTCTTCTTGATAAGCAATGATGCCGCTGGAAGCAGTGAAGCTATTCAGAGCCGCTGCCCGTATCGTTAGTGTCTCTGAGCTTGTATTATGAAGGGCAACAGTCAAATCCTGTTTGGTCTCATCCGTTACCAGTAAGTCAAAGTAACTGACATCGCTAAGTTGATTTTGGGGAAGTTCTGAGGTTACTGTGAACCGCGTCGTTTGTGCATAACCGGTAACTTTTATAAAGCAAAACAGACTAATAAAAAAGCTGATGAGTACCAACCACTTGATTTGTTTTTTCATTGTCGCCCTTCCTTTGTTATTCTGCTTGATAAGTATTTGATAATGTCCAAGTAATCGTGCCGCTATAAGCACCACTATTGACGTTTTGTTTTGGAATCGTCAAGGTTGCACTTGTAAAATCAAAATCATTTGTTGCCAGACCCGTCGTTCCATTAGCACTAGCAATCAGCGTAGGATCTGTTGCCCCTACCATCAATTCTGTTCCTGAGACGAGGGAGGCATCGCCGGAATCAATTGACCCATTGAGGGTGACTTTTGCATTTACAAGTTCATTGTTTGCAGCATTCGTCATTTTTGATAATTGAGCAGTCAACTGCCAGCCAGCTTCATTGGGTCCACGATAATCGGTAATTGACGTTGCCTCATTCGTTGCAGTGGTAAGCACTTGATCGCCTGTCGCAATATCTTTGATGCTTGTAGTACCAAAATCAAAATTCGTCACTTGATCTAACGATAAGATTCCTTGTTCGATGGTTATTGTTGCCTGGCTGGTCATTGAAGCAGTCGGATTCGCTTCCGCCGCAAATGCCCTAACAGGTGATAGTGCCAAACTGATACCGATTAAACCTAATACTCCCGCCTTTTTCTTCATTTTTATCTCTTCCTTCCTTTTTTGATGAGTAGTCGATGGATGAAAAAAGCACCGATAAAAAATAATAATTTAGTTTGTATTTTTTCATCTTATTCTCATCTATTATAAGTATAATCCATCATGGTTATCATACGGTTCACAGATTTAGCGTAAAAAAAACGCCAAAAAGGAGAATGCCTTATGTATCGAGAATTTATTTCTCCCGCAGAAGAAAAGAAATTAGCTATTTTCAAGTATGTGTGTAATTCGAATGGAGTAACACTCGTTAAACTCTCAGAAGCCCTAAAGATCCCATTAAAAAGCTTACAAAAGTACATCTATTTTTTAAACGAAGATTTGCAGCAACTTTCACCAACGTTACTTTTGAATAAAAACAATTACAATCAATATTTTGTGGATTGTGGTGAGGAAGAAGAGCAACCTTTTTATTCCAAGCTGATGTATCATTATTTGCTCATCTCCACACAATATCACTTTATCCATTCATTGATTGGCCGTAACCAAACAACCCTCACACAGCTATGCCTTGATTTACACATTAGTCAGTCTCATGTGTACCGCTTGATCAAGAAAGTCAATCAATTACTAGAAAAGTTTCAGATTGTTATCCGAACAGATCACCAAAATCGGATTGAATTAGCGGGCAAGGAACTTGATATCCGTATTTTTATTTATAGCTTTTTAACTCAAAGTGCCCCTGCTGAATTGTGGCTTTTGTCAAGTATCTCTCCAAAAGAGACCGCCAAGTTTACCGCCTATTTTGAAACTTCGGCTTTTGATCAACTAACAAAAAACAAATTAGCTGCATTTTGGCAAACCGTTGTCGGCCGCAGTATCAAAAGAAAATATCTGCCAATAATCCCTGATAAGTATTTGGAGATGATGGAATTCTACTGCTTTTTACCAGCAGATATTCTTGACTCACTCTTCTTAAGTGCTGAGTATGTTTCAGACAAAACGCGTCGATCAGAGTATCTGTACTTGAATTTCTTCCTCCATGTCTTTTTACCGGGGGTTGTTCCCCAAGAGAAAACACAAGCCATTATTCAAGCAATTAAGTACTCTAAAACGGATCTTGTCTGTTTTTTCACTACTATGATCGAAGATTGGCATACTACCTTTGCTCCTAATCAGGGAAAAGCCGAATTCGAAAAGCTTTTGAGCAGTTGCCTGCTAGTCTTCAACCTATCGATCATTATTGGGATCGATCTCTTGGAGGTTTGGCAGCTAGAACACGAAATGCTGACGGAAAACGCTCCAACAAATGACGAGACCTATGAGGCCATCAGCCAACTTTTACTGACCCACGTTGAAAACTACCCATTTGCCGACCTGGATAAAGACTATTTTAAACAGACACAATTGTCTTATCTGGCTCATCTCTTATATTTGGAAACACTGATGAACACGCCCCCTACCGTATCGATCTATATTCAAACGACGATCCAATACCGCACAAAGCAAATGATTGAGACGAGGATTCGTTCGATTTATGCTAAAGCTTCTGTGACTTTCGTCAAGCAAATGGAAGCCGCCGATTTATTGATCACGGATAATTATGAAGAAGTGATGTTCTCCGAAAAATTAGTCTTGCTGTCAAACCTGCAAGATGAACAAGAGTGGGCAGCGATTTTTGCAAAAATCAATCAACAAATGATGACAAAGATGTTTGCGAAACAAGAGAAGTAAGCTGCCGATTCCATTTACATCCGCAAAAAAAAGCCCGAGCACCTTTGCTCGAGCTTTTTTACTACTATTTTTAGTCCTGACAATATTAAGCGAAGAAGCTACCACCAGTTACACTGTACACTTGACCAGTTACATAACTTGCTTCATCAGAAGCTAAGAAAACGTAAACGGGTGCTAATTCCACCGGTTGACCGGCACGTTTCATCAATTCTTTTTGACCAAATTCTGGGATCGCAGATTGTGGTTGACCACCAGAAATTTGAAGTGGCGTCCAGATTGGACCAGGCGCAACAGTATTGACTCGAATGCCTTTTTCACTTAATTGCGCAGCTAACCCCTTACTAAAAGAAGTAATGGCACCTTTCGTGGCTGCATAGTCTAACAGATGGGCACTTGGTTCCGCACTTTGGATCGAAGTGGTGGTGATAATGCTTCCACCGGCTGGCAAATAATCCAATGCTTCTTGAACAGTCCAATACATGGAAATGATATTTGTTGTAAAGGTGTCTTGAATTTGTTGCGTAGTCAACTCTTTGATGTCCTTCACCGCTTGTTGCATCCCAGCATTTAGAACTAACGTGTCTAAACCGCCTAATTCTTTGGCTGCTTCATGAACCAATTGACGAGCGAAGGTCTCATCTTTTAAGTCTCCTGGGATCAAGACTGCTTTGCGTCCAGCTTTCTCGATGACTGCTTTAACTTCTTGCGCGTCTTCTTCTTCAAAAGGAAGATAGTTGATTGCCACATCGGCGCCTTCTTTGGCAAAAGCGATGGCTGCAGCTCGACCAATACCAGAATCACCACCGGTCACTAATGCTTTGCGTCCAGTTAATTTGCCTGAACCAGCGTAGCTTTCTTCCCCGCAATCAGGTACTGGCTGCATCTTCCCTTGAATCGCCGGTGCTTCTTGCACCTGTTTTTCAAATTTGCCATCATAATACTTCGTTAACGGATTGTTGATTTTTTCTGACATGCTCGTTTCCTCCTTGATTATTTCTACTTCAATTTGCCATATTTTCTTATGACCTTACTTAAAAGTGTAAAGGAAGATGGAGGGAATGAGAAACGAAACGCTCAGTAGAACAAATGAAGCCCAGAGGAAAAGGAGCTTTATTCATGCTGGAAATCACCCTAGATCACAATCGAAAACGTCACCATCGATGATCCATTCTTTTAGGAAATGACTCATCAATGGTGACGTTTAAAAATGTCTATTTTACCAAAAGTGCGCGAAGTGCCTGACGAAACGCCTCCATCTCCTCGGCGGTCTGTAGAAAAACATCGGGATGACTGTGGTGGCTGTCGCTCATCCAGTGTTTGGTGTCTGTAACTTTAAGAAAATCTGCTACTAAGGCGTCCGTTTGCTTCGGTTGAGCAGCTTGGGCTGTCTTCATAAGATAAAAATCTTCAATTCCCCGTTGGAGTTGCTTATATCTTAGTGACAGCAATATATGTCCATGATTGCCAGGATAGACGAAGCAAAGATCACCGATCGGTAGTGAGCTCGTATTGTATCGAATATCGGTCCGAGCCTGTTCTGGCCAGCAATTGTATGCCCAACGCAGGAAGCCGTCTGTTTTGAACTGATACGATAAGATTCCTTGCATTCGCGTTTCTAACAAGGGACTATGCAAAAAGGTATTCGGTTTGTCGGGATAATTGCAGACATAGTACTGCATCTTCCCTGGATGGCTTTTTATCAGTGATTCGTAATGGTTGCAAGTACAGTAATAGGAAGTGACAGGATGATCGATCACTGGCAGCAGCTCAAACAATACGTCTTCTTTATCAAAAGCAGCTTTGATCTGGATCGACGGATCAATTTCTTTTAAGACCGCTAACGAGGCTCGGAAACTGTCGATTTGCTGTTTCTTCGGTTCGTCAGAAACGATGCGAACCTTCTCCCATAGATTCTTCCCTTTAAAATAATCAAATACTTGGCGTAGATACTCCTGCAAATCAGCTTTTTGATTGAGAAAGCCAAAGGTGCCTTTTCCCTCATCGTAAAAGCGAATCACCAACTTTTCTGGATGGTCCAAGTTGACCAGCGGGAAAAATGGCGGCTCCCAGACCCCTAATAAACCAAACACATCAATTTCTTCTTTGATACCCGCAGCAAAAAAACAATCCAAGTAACGCGTCAGCACAGAAAAATCGCAGGACAGTTCTCCGTCTGGCGTCTTTTTGACCTTGACCATCGAATACTCATATAAATTAGCAGGATAATCTTTGACGATGTAATTGAACCAGCCCTTCCATGGGATCTCTCCGGCGATCACTGTAATTGCTTTTTGTCCGATCGCAGCGAGACTCTCAGCCATTTCCTTGATCAAGTCAAAGTGGGCATCGCTCCATAACGGAACGTCAAAGGTGCGAGCCAAATTGCTGGGCTGCTGCCACATATTTAAGTTGAACGTCTCTAAATAGTCTTTTGGAAAAGTAAAGCCATCCACTTCAATCGTTAGGTTCTTTTCTAACAAGCATTCCTCATGGCTAGTCAAGTGTGCCCGATAGACCTTGATTTTCACGGGATATGCTTGTGGTTTGATCGTCTCATCGATCTGCCACTCCAAATAAAGAGGCGCAAAGCGATCGCCAGGATAGGTTTTGGCAGTTTGTTCAAGCAATTTATCGGCGTACGCCAATTCCTGCTGACCGACATAATAATCGATGAATTGCGCTTTGACCGGCAATTCGCTGATGATTTCAATGCGGATCATTGGAATCTCAATTTCATCGGGAATCGAAAATTCTTCTCCGATGATGTAATGATTCAGTTTGCCATCGTGTAGCAACAGCTGACAAGCAGCGTGGCTGTTGCGAACAGCTGATAGCGTGGTAATGGGTTGCGGCTCCTGGGTTAGCAACGCCGTTGATGCCTTATAACTTTCATGTACAAGGATTGCCTTCATGCTTCTTCTTCCTTTCTAGGATCAGTCAGCCGTGCAACAAGGGCTTGATAGGAAACTTGCTCAAATGCTTCCGGCATGATTGCTAATAACTGCTGCAGGCTGATATTCTTTACGATTTTTAAACGACTTTTGTCTGCCCATGATGGAAAAGCCTGCAACAGCAAGCGTTTGTTTTCATCTGAGTCGAACAATACCCGAATCGGCCACTGGCCAAGATCAGGCAGCAAAGCTGGTTTAGTAACCTTTTCTGCCCAATTCAACTCTAGCCATTCGACGCATTCATCAAACCAGCGAGCAAAGCGCGGATCGACCATTTCTTTACGATTGCCAAAGCGTTCGGTTGCCAAAGAAAGACCGTGACGTCCTTTTTGGAAAATATGACTTTCAAAAGGGACCTCATGCTCTTCTAGGGCTTGTAGGTAGGCCAGCGAGTTTTCGATAGGAACAACATTGTCTTCATAGGTTGAAAACAAAAAGGTGGGCGGCGTATCTTTCGTGACACATTCATTTAATGAAGGCGCGTCGATCTGCATGACTGTGGCAAATGAGGACAAAATCGCTGGATAGCCTAACAGGCATAAACTTGGTTTCATATGGGAGATCGTCGATAGCGCCGCCGCTAGATGACCGCCGGCCGAAAAACCGATCACAGCGATTTTTTCGGCGTCGATTCTCCATTCACTGGTTAGTTCTTGGATTTTAGCAATCGCTTTTTCGGCATCTACTAAGGAAAGGCTGAAACTGCGATGGACCCCCACATGATAGCGTAAGACCCCGGCGTGAAAGCCTTGGGCAGCAAAATTTAAAGCGATCGGCTCGGCTTCTCGCTCACTGCAAAAGGAGTAGCCGCCGCCAGGGATCACCAAGACAAACGGTCGATCCCCCACCCGATCATACTCCGCTTTTTCCTCGTGCAGATAAACCGTCAACCCGGCTTGTGCTTCTTGATCAAATAGATATTCCTGAATAAACACCGCTTACTCTCCTAACCCGTTTTTATCGATGACGTTTTGATACCAATAAAAACTGTCTTTCTTGTATCGCGCCAAGTCCAGCAGCTGCTCATCCGTGCGATTGACATAGATAAATCCGTAACGTTTAGCGATGCCTTCATGAGTACTGACTAGATCGATGGCACTCCACGGACAATAGCCGATCACATCGACACCATCTTCGATCGCGAGTGCCATTTGTTCAATGTGCTGTTGCAAATAGTCGATGCGATAATCATCGTGAATTTTACCATCGGT
Source organism: Enterococcus sp. 2G9_DIV0600 (assembly GCF_002140615.1). Taxonomy (NCBI): domain Bacteria; kingdom Bacillati; phylum Bacillota; class Bacilli; order Lactobacillales; family Enterococcaceae; genus Enterococcus; species Enterococcus sp. 2G9_DIV0600. The sequence continues at coordinate 1,266,685 of NZ_NGLL01000001.1, read as the reverse complement.
TGTCAAAACATCTTTGGCACCGATGCCGTTTTCCGTGATCAAGAGAGGCAGACGATAGCGGGAATAAATTTCATTCAACGTAAAGCGAAAGCCTTAAGGATCAATGGGCCAGCCAAATTCAGTCATGGGCAAATGAGTGTTTTCTACTGCTTGAAAAAAACCGGGAATTCCAAAACCAGACTGTTGATCGAGTTTTGTCTCTTTTTGAAAATAACTGCTGACGGTCATCGTGTTGTAGTAATTCAATGCAATATAGTCACAGGTACCCGCTGCCAAAATCTTTCGATCTGCTTCGGTCACTGTGGGTGCTGCGCCAATCGTCTCTAATAAATGCCATGCGTTATGATTGTACGTACCGAAAACAGCGACATCTAGGAACAACCAATTTCTCAGGGCACTCATATAAAGAGCTGCCAGCTGATCGGCTGGTTTTTCAGATGCAGGATAGACGCTGGCGATATTCGGTGCCGGGCCAATCCTGCCGCTAAAATTGCCTGCATGAAATTGCTGAGTAACCAATGCTTGTGCCACCAGCATATGATGATTTTCTTGAAATTTTTCTTTCATGGATTTTTGACTCGTACCAATGACCGAACCAGCAAGCGCCATCACATTTTGTTCATTGATGGTTTGCCATAGTGGGACTTGTTGACCAAAGTTCTCGAACAGCACTTGGCAATAATCAGCAAATGCTTGGATCGTTGCTCGGTTTTCCCAACCACCTTCTTCGGCAATGGCAAGGGGCAGATCAAAATGAAAGACTGTTACGATTGGTTGGATCTCATTTTCAAGTAAAAGGTCGATCAACTTCTGATAAAACGCCAATCCTGCTGGGTTGACTTTACCATCGGGCATGACTCGGCTCCATGAGATGGAAAAACGATAGGCTTTTAACCCTAATTCTTTAAACAATTTCACATCTTCTTCATATCGGTGATAGTGATCTGATGCTACTTTAAAATCAGTAGTCCCTTGTGGAATCTCTTTGATGTCTTGCACTGAGGGACCCTTGCCGTCTTCTGCCCATGCGCCCTCTACTTGATAAGCACTAGTGGATGCTCCCCACAAAAATGCTTCTGGAAAATTACTCATTCCAAGGTTCCTCCTTAACTGCACCGATCAAATTGGCATCCGCTTGAAAATAAGCGGCTTGGATCGCAACTGGTTGTAGTGTTTTTTCAATGATTGGTGCCGTTTTAAAAATTCCTTGATAGCTGGTGGTTATGGCATCGATCACACGCGGCTGACGACTGATACCGCCACCGATAACGATTTTCTCCAGTCCCAATAGACACTGAAGATCAAAACATAAGACGGCGACTTCTTGGGTATAGGTCGAAAGCAATGCCTCTGCTTCAGGGTCACTGGTTTTTTCAAGCGTTTCGAAAACCAGCGGGCCATCAGCTGTTACCTTCAAACAAGCAGCCAAACGCTCAATCAAGCCGACGGCGGAAAGACCGACCCCAACGAAGGAATTTCTGTCCATGATTCGCCGATCACGGATCATGAAACTGACCTCCCCTGCTTGACCGCGATTTCCACGATAGAGCTTTCCATCAAGGCAAATTCCGACACCAACACCCGTTCCTAAAATAATCGCCGCACCATTTTGAATGCCTTGCAGATTTCCAGCTTTCATTTCTCCTAACACTGCGGCCTTTGCGTCATTTTCGACCGTAATGGTTGTCACCTTTTCTTCACTTAACTGGCAAAGCAAATCGGGTAAGTTCACCCCATCGAGGTACGGCAGGGCGCCGCCAAAGAAGACCGTCCCTGTTTCATCGACGGAACCAGGAACTGCGATAGCTACTTTGGTGAAAGAATCTTGACGAGCATAGGTCTGGAGGATCATTTTGATGGTTTCATTAAATGCCTTCAGTGTTGTCGGGGTGGGAAAACACTGTCTTTCATTGACCTCGTTGTTTTTGACCCATCCCGTTTTGATGTGCGTCCCGCCGATATCAATTCCTAAATAAACCAATTGTGCCACTTCCTTTGTTTACGCTTGTACTTCTTCGGTGATTTTTTCTGTCATTCCTGTTGCTTCACTTGCTTGCTTTTTTTCAGCAGCCAGTTCTAATTCATACTCTTTCTTGTCGGCAATTTTTAAGAATGGATACCACATAACAATCCCAATCAGCATACAGATGACCATCAAGATCGTGTAATTGAGCCCTCCTGAAAACGGCATTTTGATGAAGGTCGGTGTCGTCCACGGCAACAAGCTCATAGTAGGATTCAAGCTAATAGGCAAAATCGTTGTCGCCAATCCCCAGGTCACGAACCCAGCAATCAGTTGTGTGAATACCTGTGGGATAAAGAACAAGGGATTCAAAATAATCGGCATCCCAAACATGATCGGTTCCGTGATGTTAAAGATCGATGGGATAAATGACAACTTTCCTAGTTGTTTCATTTTTGCCGATTTGCTGCGGATCATAAAAAAGGTGACAAAGCCCATGAAGCCGGCAGCATACATCCCCATGTAGATCACAGAAGGAATCAGATAAGGCAACGCTTGGCCTTGTTGGTAGGCGGCAATATTTGAAACGACCATGGTCATGCTAATCGCCCCAAGCGGCCCTTGTAAGACTGCGTTATGGATCCCAAAGAACCATAAGACGGCTAATAATTCCATAATGATGATGATGGATAATGGGCTAGCAACCAATGAATTTAACGGTGCATTAATTACATCAATAAAGAATTGGAAAATCGAGCCTGATGAAGTAAACCCAAATAAGACGCGTATGACAAAAACGACGACAAAAATAATCGTGACCACAAACACTGGTGCTAAGGATTGGGTTACCATTGGGGGAACACTATCCGGTAGCTTGATCATGATATTTTTTCTTGATAGGAAAGCATAGAAACGTGTCGCCAATAAAGCCGTCAGCATGCCGATAAACAATCCTTGTCCGCCTAGAAAATCAAGCTTCAAAGCTCCGATCGTTTGTTCCACTGCTTGGCCATCTTGCATGACGGTCGTTGCCACCGTTTGGGGCATCAACATGATGAAACTAGCTAAAGAAATAATCGCTGAGTTGCGTTCGTTGCTTCCCAACTGTTTTGCGTAAGAATACGCCAAACTGTATACGACATACAATGCAAAGACGCCAGTTGCTCCGTTGGTGATCGCTTCAACATGTTGAAAGATGCCAATTTTCGTCAAATAGTCTGTCCAACCGGGAATCGGAAAGTTACCCACGATTGTGATAAAGGCGATCCCTAAAGTGATGGGACTTGTTCGAATGAACCCTTCCATCAAAGCCGCCAAGACTTTGTTTTGCTGCAATTTTTGTGACATTGGTAATAGTTTGCTACTTAAAAATGCTTCTAATTTTTCCATTTTCTCTCACTCCTTCAATTTATATGGTTACGGTAAGCAACGTTTCTTTTTGATCGATCCGCATCAGGAATCGATAGGTACCATTAGATAAGTGTTTTGCCCCTTGATTGTCATAAAATCCGAGTACTGATATCGGCAACGACAATCTTTTCTCTTTGTCTTCTTGGGGTGCCAATAAGACGAGGTCACTCGCAATCAATTGTCGACTTGGACGAACCATCGATGCAGGGCGCTGCAATAGATAAATCTGAACGACGGTTTCTCCAGCTACTTCCGCTTGATTTTTGATGCGATAGTCCAGTTGGATCGTTTCACTGAGGACCGCACTCTCTAGCCATTCACCAGTAAACGTACCATAACTGAGACCTGTCCCGAATGCGAATAAGGGTCCATTTGATTCATCGCGGTATTTTGACAAAAAGCGATCAGAATGCTCACTAGCTGTCAAAGGTCTCCCCGTTGGCAGCTGGGCACTGTGTATTGGGATCTGCCCTACACTGCGAGGAAAGGTCATGGACAGTTTTGCTGTCGGAGAAGCCTGACCACTCAGCAGATTGGCAATTCCGATCCCACCCATCGTTCCCGGATACCAAACTAGCAGTAGGCTGTCAAACAGCGGCTCCACTTGAGTCAAGACGAGAGGCCTGCCAGTGTAAAGCACGCCGATCAAAGGCTTACCAGTCTTTTTCAACGCTTGGATCAAGCGAATTTGTTTCAGCGGTAGCTGCAAATGAGCTTTTGATGCACCTTCGCCGCTCTCCATAAATTGTTCTCCAAAGGTCAAGACGATGACCTCTGCTGCCTCAGCCGCTTTGACGGCTTCCACAAGCAGCTGATCTTCTGGTTCGATTGGTCCATTCAGCTGCTCGATGCCGGCTTTTAAAGGACCGAATTGCTCATAAGAATCAAACAAATTGTATCCGCGGGCAAAGATCAGGTTCTCAGCTGCGAAATGTTGCAACAAACCGGTTTTTAAAGGAATCGTGTCTTGTGGCTTGCCACTGACGGATGCCCAAAATCCTAAGGTCAACCGGCTTTCTCCATAAGGACCGATCACAGCGACGGTCTGGTCTTTTTTCAAAGGTAAGCTGCCATCATTTTTTAACAACACACAGCTTTTTTCTACTAGCTTAACGGCTAGCTCTTTGGCTTCATCCGATAAAACTTCCCCAGTCTGCTGCGTTCTCAACCCTCGATAAGGATTTTCAAACAGTCCTAGTTGATTTTTTAATACCAGAATACGCCAAACTGCTTCATCTAATAAAGCCGCAAGTTCAGGTTGTTTGATCAGTTCTGGTAAGTGAGTTGCATAGACCGAAGTCATCATATCAAAATCGACGCCTGCTTCCAAACCTTTTTGGGCGGCTTCTCGTTCATCTTTGGCAAACCCATGAGGGACCAATTCCTTGATGGCTGCATGATCGGAGACCAGTACCCCATCAAAACCGAAACGTTCGCGTAAAATCTCTCGGTTCAGCCAGCGACTGCCAGTTGCGGGCTCACCATTCAGTACATTGAAGGCCGTCATCACCAGCAATGCTTGAGCTTCGATCGCCGCCTGATACGGTTGCAAGTATTCATTGAATAAGCGCTGATTGGACATATCGACTGTATTGTATTCTCTACCCGCTTCTGGTGCACCATAGCCAGCAAAATGTTTGATGCAGGCAGCTACGTGATTTTCTGCCAGTCCATGGGTGAGATCGCCTTGATAGCCCGTCACGACACTTCGGGCAAAACGCTTTGCCGTATACACATCCTCTCCTGGCGACTCCATTACTCTGCCCCAACGAGGATCCCGAACAAGATCCAGCATGGGTGAAAAAATAACATGAAGACCATTTTGGTAACATTCTTTGGCGGTCATCTCAGCGGCTTGCTCGATCAAATCAAAATCGTAGGAACCTGCTTGGGCAAGGGGAATCGGAAAAATGGTCCGAAACCCGTAGATGACGTCCGACATAAACAGCATAGGAATCTTGAGTCGGCTGTGTGCTAACGTTTCCCTCTGTAACTGAATCAATTTTTGGTAATCGTTCACATTATAAATCGAACCAATCTCGTGAATCTTCAAATGTGGTGGAAGCCCCAAATCTTGCATCGGGCCAGTAGTCATCACCTCATTTTCGATGACCAGACTCCCATTTAGTTGAATCGTCTGGGCGATTTTTTCTTCAGGAGTTAGTTGCTGAAACAACTCTTTCAATTTTTCACTATCCATGTTTGATCCTTTCTGTAACCGTTTTATTTAACTGAATTATAGAAGGAAAGAAATCTTATATATACTAAAAAACTAGTATTTATAGCAATATATTTATTGAATACGAAAAAAATTACGTTATACTAAAAGAAAAATACGACTAAACTTTGAGGTGTTTCCATGAATAAAACAACGCTGACCACCGTAATGGATCTGCTTTATCGCAAATACTTGATTCCCATGATCCTCTTGGACCAAGACGGGACTCCTTTATATCCCTCACTGACCTTAACATCCAACAATCCCCTCAAACACTATTTGGAAGAAACGAATGGCCCAGTTGCCAACCTCTATCATTTTGGAAAATATATGCTGGGGTGTTTTGCGTTTCAGTTAGCCGGAAGAACCTGTTATATGGTCATCGGTCCCTGTGGCGTGATCGGCACACCCGAGACGTCTTACACGTTTCTTGAACATGAATACCACTATAATGTGCATTATTCCAAAGAAGATACATACTCCTTTGAAGAATACATCCAGCTGCTTTATACGCTGTTTGTGGAGCGGCCACTGGAAAAAGACCAAATCCATTGGCATTACCAAAATGATCCCCACGATCGATCAATGCAAACGGATCTGAGTCTGGAAACCAATCTTTATGAACGTCGTGTGCATGAAGCCACCTTTGATTCTTATCATTTTGAATTGCGTTATCTTGATTACATCAAGCGAAACGAGCCTGAAAAAGTGGTTTGGGTATTTAACAAAATGAAAGAGACTTATAGTGTTTCTCTCTCCCCTTATGAACTTGAAAGCTTGAAGCTAAAGTTCTCAGCCTTTGTCGCTGTCGTGACCCGCATGAGCATTGATGAAGGCGTACCAGTCAACCAAGCATTTGGTTTATCCGACTCTTTGATTCAAGGACTAGTTTATATTCATTCTGCCGAAGAATGCCTCCGCTATATCAAAGAAGCAACTTATCGTTTTATGGAACTTTTGCATAGCTATCCATTGGCAAAAAAATCACTATTGGTCAAAACGATCGTTAATTATATTGATAGCCATCTCTATGAAAAAGTGACCATTGATGACCTCGCTGCCATTACTGAAAAACATAAGACGCATCTATGCAATCAGTTCAAAAAAGAAATGAACAAAACGATCCACAATTACATTCAAGAACGAAAAATCAGTGAAGCCAAACATCTATTGCTGTTCACCGATTATTCCTACGAGAAAATCAGCACCCAGTTGGCATTCGCGAATCAAAGCCATTTTATCCGTAATTTCAAGGCCGTTACTGGGCAAACACCAAAAGAATTTAAAGAAAAATATTACGCTCACGCTTTAAGTTAACACACGTTTTTCTTCACTACGCCTCATCAGCAAGGGTTATTATTTTTAATAACAAATGTTGTAAGCTATCCTTTTACTCAAATCAATTTGAATGAGGAGAGATAAAATGATCCAACTTGCTCGCTTGATCTTTTGGGTACCAGTCATCTTTTTTTCGTTAGGATTGATCATCGTAACGAAACGATTGCCGCGTTTCACATGGGTTTCCTTATCCATCACGGTTTCTTTAGTGATCTTTGTTTGTAAGATTTTAGAGTATTCCTATGAGATGGCTGATGCACTGTTAATCTTTTATTTCCTAGGATTTTTGCTTTCCGCTAGTCTCCTCGGCTATATTTTTTACTTACGAACTAGAAAACGTTGACTGGTGGTTGCTGACTGCACACTTACACAGGTCGTGCATTCAGCAACTAAGGACACGTAGCTCCATCAAATATGCGGTTTCTTCCAATAGTTCTAACCACCAGCATCCCCTGAAAAGGGGTTTTTTATTGAGGGCTCTGATTTTATCCTTAAGCATACTCCGTTACTCTGTTAGATTTTGAACTTAAGTTCAATGAGATGCCAATCGTTTGTCTATCTCCTTCTTTCAAACGATCACTACTCCCATAAGCACCTTGTCTCCTTGATGGATTAAATATATAATTAAATTGTAATTTAAAACACATAACAAAAAACCGCCAACACTCTTGAAAGGAGCGTGCTCTATGAATTGGCTCACCTTTATTATCCAACCACTGACCCTGTTGTTTTTTCTTACAGTATTCTCTTTTGTCTATTTGATGCCCGAATCCGTTGTGCCTAAATTAAAAATGAAAAAATGGGCGTTGACTGTTTCATTGATCTTTCTAGCATGGCAGCTGCTAACCCCCTTTCTTTTCTTTTTTTACTGAGCACAACAAAAAAGCGGCTCTCTTTGGTGAGAGCCGCTTTGGTTTATTTTAATCCTGTAACAAACTACCGCCATTGGTAGCAATGACTTCTTTGTACCAGTAGAAACTATCTTTGCGGGAACGGTCAAAGCTGCCGTTTCCTTCATCATCCGCATCTACATAGACAAAGCCGTAGCGCTTCGACATTTCTGACGTGGAAGCCGATACTAAGTCGGTACAACCCCAAGGCGTATAGCCCATCAATTCCACACCATCTTCGATTGCTTCATACATCTGTTCGATATGCGCCTTCAAATAATCGATACGATAGCTGTCATGGATCGAACCATCCTCTTCCACCGTATCCAAGGCACCTAAGCCGTTTTCAACGATAAACAACGGTACTTGGTAGCGGTCGTACAAGTTATTCAAAGTCACACGCAAGCCGATTGGATCGATTTGCCACCCCCAGTCAGAGGCTTCCAAGTAAGGGTTTGATTCGCCTAAAGAAAAGTTGCCAGCAGTTGCTTCGCCGCCTTCTTCAGGATTGTGGCGAGCAATAGAACTCATGTAGTAAGAAAAGGACATGAAGTCGACAGGGTATTGCGCAAGAATGTCTAAATCGCCGTCTTCGAAGGTCACTTCGATGCCGTTTTCTTTAAAGAAGCGCTTCATATGTGCGGGATACTTCCCACGAACTTGGACATCAGAGAAGAAGAGATTCTCGTGGTCACGCTTGATTTCTTCCATCACATCTGCTGGATTTGGTGTAGCTGGGTAAGCTTGCATTCGTGCCAACATCATTCCTACTTTGATGTCAGGATTGATCTCGTGGGCAAATTTTGTTGCTAAACTAGAAGCCACAAATTGATGATGCACAGCTTGATACATGTCAGAAAGGTTTTGCGTGCCATCTTCGGATAATAAAGCACCGCCAACATAGCCAGAGATCCCCATGATATTGATTTCATTGAAGGTCAACCAGTATTTGACTTTGTCTTTGTAACGGGTCAAGACGGTTTCTGCGTATTTAACAAACAAATCGATTACTTGACGATTTTTCCAGCCGCCATAGTTTAACGCGATCCCAATAGGTGTTTCGTAGTGAGAGAGGGTCACTAAGGGTTCGATCCCGTATTTTGCACACTCATCAAACACATTGTCATAAAATTGCAAGCCTTCTTCATTTGGCTGAGCATCGTCACCATTTGGAAAAATTCTTGACCAAGCGATGGATAGACGGAAGGTTTTGAAGCCCATCTCTGCGTACAAGGCGATATCTTCTTTGTAACGATGGTAGAAATCTGACCCCCAACGTTTTGGATACAAGCCTTCTTTGTCATTTAAGGCAAACAAGACTTTTTCCCGAGTCATTGGTGCAGCAAATTCTGCCATGTTTTTGCGGTCTTCTGGTTTGACAGCAATCGCTGTATCGGATGTCGCTGGACCACGTCCGCCTTCGTTCCATGCTCCTTCAAATTGGTTGGCTGCAGTGGCGCCGCCCCATAAAAATCCTTTTGGAAATTGTTTTTCTGTCATGATTAGCCTACTTTCTTTTTTCTCATTGATCGGCACAGTGGATCAGCAAGAAAGCAATCTTACTGATCCTGCGACGTGCCGTTAAACGCATTTATTTTACGACTTCGATCAAATTGTCCTGCGCTGTTACTTCTTTTGACTGTGTCGTTTGGATGTCACTGTAGTCGTTAGAGTTCGTGACGATGACTGGTGTCAGCAAGGAATAGCCTTCCGCACGAATCGCCTCTGTATCAAAAGAAATCAATTTTTGACCAGCTTTGACTTTGTCTCCTTGGTTGATGTAGGCAGTAAAGTGATTGCCTTCAAGTTCTACCGTATTCATGCCGATGTGGATCAATAGTTCTGTTCCATCTTCTGTCACTAAACCAATGGCATGTTTTGTTGGAAACAAGATTTTGACTTCTGCATCTGCTGGCGCAGTGATTTCACCGATCGCTGGTTCAACTGCGATCCCTTTTCCCATAGCACCTGAAGAAAAGACTTTGTCTTCCACATCTGCTAAAGCAACCACTTGACCAGTTACTGGGCTTTTGACTGTTTCATCTTTGACGCTGGCAGAAACAGTTTTTGCTTCTGGCGCTGGCGCTGCTGGTGTTGCTTGACCGTCGACTGGTGAATCAACAGTTGTATACAATGTTGGTACTTTCAACAACATCATGATGATAAATGACGCTACGATCGCAATCACTGTACCGATGGCTAAGTGAATGACGCTATGGAAGCTGCCTGTTGCTGGATCGATATATGCAGGATACAAGAAGATCCCCATACCACCCATTGCATAACCAGTGACGTTAAAGATTGACAAGTAGATACCGACGAAACCTGAAACTAAACAAGAAACGATAAATGGTGTTTTCATTGGCAACGTGTACCCGTAGATCGCAGGTTCAGTCACACCGAAGATTGATGAGATCAAAGCTGGCATTGCGCCTTGTTTGACTTTTGGTTCTTTCGTTTTCAACCAAATCGCTGCTAACACACCCGTTTGCGTGAAACATGGTAGCACTGCTGCGGTCAAAATAATCGAAGAGCCGTTTTGCGCCATATCCATGATCGCCAATGGCACAAGACCCCAGTGAAGACCAAACATAACTAATACTTGCCATAATGCCCCTAAAGCAAAGCCGTAAATAATTGGGCTGAAATCGTACACCGCTTGGAAAGCAACACCGATCCAGCTAGAGGCTGTATTTGCGACTGGACCGACCACAAAGAAGGTCAACGGCACAGTGATCAAAATCGTTACAAACGGAACCACAAACATTTTGACTACGTCAGGTGTGACTTTGCGCATAAACTGTTCAATTTTTGAAGCGACAAAAATCGCTAAAATAATTGGCAATACGCTGTTGAAGTAGCCGCCTGCTGGCAAGGTCAAGGTTAGACCGAAGACTTTGCTCGCTTCAGCCACGCTTTCTGCTAAGCCAGGATAGACCATCGCCCCTGCGATCGCTAATGCTGTATAGGTATTCATCTTGAATTTCTTCGCTGCAGTGACGGCTAAGATCATTGGTAAGTATTGGAACAAACCATCGCCTAGAGTATTCATTACTACATAGATACCATTGGTCGCTTCCATCCCAGTTGCTGCCAGCAACGCCGTGATCCCTTTTAAGATACCAGCTGCCGCTAATGGGCCTAAGAACGGTTGGAACAGGCTTGAGATAACATCGATAAAGCGGTCAAACAAGCTGCCTTTTTGCCCGTCGCCTTCATCGATATCAAGACTGCCGCCATCGGCTAATCCGCCGACTTTCAACACTTCATCATAAACATCTGGCACATGATTGCCGATAACGACTTGGTATTGTCCGCCTGCTTTGACGACGGTCACGACACCGTCACGTTTTTGCAAATAATCAGTGTCCGCTTTGCTTTCGTCTTTTAAGTGGAACCGTAAGCGAGTCACACAGTGTTTTACAGATGAGACATTTTCTTTGCCACCAACGTGGGCCAAAATGTCTTGCGCTAATTCAGTATATTTTGCCATTTTGATTGCTCCTTTTTTATTGGTCATTTAATAAAAATAAAAAGACCAGCCATTTCTACAATAAACAAGCATGAGAGATCCCCTAAAAAAAGAGTGACGGGTTTCCTCATCTAGTATTGTAAGAAAGTGCAGGTCTTGCCAGCCGAACTGTAACGAATCCATTTCCATTCTTAGGTTAATTTTGAGTGAGCGGCTAAGTTACCGATATGCAGAATCAAATACATCAATTCCATATCGTTGACATGCCAGCCCTTTTGTTCAAATAAGTATTCTTTGATCGAATCTGCGGTTTCTTTTTCTTTTGGATAGCTGCTGAAGGCCAAGGCAATCATTGGATTTGCCAATACTGGCTCTTCTTTTTCTTGACTTTGTCGAATTAAATAATAGCGAATGTGGGTCACGAACCGTTGGAAGTAAGAAGAATTCTCATCAAACTCGATGTTCATGCTGTACTTAACGATCCGTAAAATATTGTTCGTCAACTCGGTGTGCTCATAAGCACTTTGATTGGCGCTTTTTTCAATTTGCGCATTGACGAAATGCAAAGTGATAAACGCAGCTTCTTCTTGTGAAAAATCGGGATACAGCTCTTTGCGGATCAACTCGACCGCTTGGACACTGACCGCATATTCCTTGGCATAGATTTTCTTGATTTCCCAATGCATGGGATTGGTCAAAACAATTTCTTGCTTTTGGCGACTGATGGCAAACAAGATATGATCCATCAGTGTGAAATAAACATTTGGATTGAAATCGGTTCCAACACTATCCCGAAAAAGACGCACGATTTCATAAATGACGGCCATTTGTTTTTCGTCAGCCTTCGTCATGACTTTCGATATATGTTCCACTGTCAAATCATCTTCTGGATAGTATTTTTTTTCGATTCGCTCAGCTGGAATCGGGTCACCCGGTTTCGTTTGAAAGCCGATCCCTTTTCCCATTAGGATCACTTCAACTTCATCTTCTTTTGAAAGTACAACATTGTTGTTGATCCTCTTGATAATCTTCACGAAAGATCCTCCTTGATCAGCATAGCCCGTAAAAACGTTGCATCCTTTGACGTCTATGCAGAAGGTCTTGTATTTTTTTCTTTCTCTGATGTGCCGTTAAGTGACGAGGTGATTGACTGCTCCAGACAGTGCTGCAGGCTATCGTCAAACCTAGCTGGCAGTTCATTGCGTTTTACTTCTCCCCTCCTTTGCTGATCAATGACTGGACCTTACCTTGGAACCGGTTCTTTTTTTAGCTATTAGAAATAATGGAGCAAAAAAAGAAGACCAAAGCAAAAAAGTGTACAACCCAAGAAACTTTGGGTAATCAACGCACTTTTTTCCTCTGGTCTTGCCTGCCGAACAGTAACGAATCCAGTAATGAGAACACTCTCATGTTCCGTTGAGATAATAGTACTCATTCTGAGAAAAAATGTCAACACTTTTTTTGCAAACGTTTTTCTTTTTTCGTTTTCGGCTTCGTTTCACTCTTATTTGCTCGTAGTTTTCTTACTGATAGTGAGGGGTTTTTCTGTATAAACCCTCTGTGACAACTCTTGCAGATTTTATCCAATAGCACACAACAAAAAAAAACCGTAATCTTCGTACATTACGGTCATAGCTAGAAGGATGATGCTTTACAAAAAACGATCAATCACAAAGAATTGGGGAAGGTCTGGTGCATGACAGACATTCAATGTGACTGACCGCTTTTAGCGATTCATGTGCTTCATGACTTCCACAAACGAAAAGGTGTCTTTGAGAGGGGGAAGCAATCAAATAACCTTTCGATTCTTCAAGATGTTGCTCGATCCTGCGATAAAAACCGCAGAGAGCGAGGAATATGCTGTTCCTATCATAAAGGAAACAGTCACAAGACTTATCATTGAAAGGTCAACGATAAGGTTTCGCAGAAAAGGCAGTACTAGTTTTTAAATGGGTTGATTTCCCAAGGGCCGAATGGTTCAAATTCCATGAAAAACTACCTCCTTTATTATTTGCTATACCTTATTATATTTGATAACATGTTATTAAAATCACATTGTTCAGAAATGCGTCACAATTAAGGAGGTCCCCCATGAAACAGCAAGGCTCTTTAATCAAAAAACTGCGCACAGATCGCAAAATCTCGCAAGCCAAGCTTGCCGAAGGTATTTCCTCACGCACCACCCTTTCTTCATTCGAAAATCGTAAAACAAACCTCTCATCACAAACCCTATTTGACTACTTAGACAAAATGAATATCACGGTTCATGAGTTCAGTCTGTTGATCGACAGCGAAGTCACGGATCAGAAACGTCAGCTGGTGCAAGATTTCTATACCCGTTACTATGAGCGAACACTGACTCTCGACTACTTGACTAGCCTGGAAAAACGCTACTTTGAGACACAAAATTTTTTCTATTATTCTTTGTATGTCCAAGGATTGCTGCTGCTCAACCGTGAATCATTTCTGATGAATCAAGGAGCTTACACCCAAGAAGTCGAACTGGTAAAGCAATACTTGTTTGATATCGAAACCTGGGGGCGCTTTGAGTTAAATTTATTCTCAAATTTGTTATTTATTTTTGACCAAGAAACGATCAGTTATTACTTAGATCATGGGATCAAAAAAATTCTTCACTACGCCAATGATCCATTTTATGCAAATCTGTTAAGTGTCGTGATCTTAAACGGCTGTGCCTTTGCCAGCGAAAATAAAGATGCCTATCTACTAAACAAGTTTCTGCTCTTGTCTGAACCACTCCCCAATACACCCCTCTATTTTTATTTGAAAATCCATCAAGTGCTGTATCAGGAAATTTACTCGTATTTGCAATCCGCTCAGTTGAACAAAGAGATTCTAAAAAACACCTTAGTCGTTATTGAACAAGCCGGTTACCAGAACCATAAAAACGATCTCCAACAGTTGCTTGCTGCTGTTACCAATCGTGCGATTTAGCCGCTTATTAAATGGACATTTATGTAATGTTATCTAACAAAAAAAGCTGATCTTCCAACGGAGCTCAGCTTTTTCGTCAATGTCACTCCAACCCGCCCACGAAACAGCCGCTCAAAATGAAGGGTTCAACATGCGACTTGCTTCTTCCGTCTACATGGACCAAGAAAAAACCAGTTAGGTTTTAATCCTAACTGATTTTGCTTGGCAAAAGCAACGAACACGCTGCTGCCGATTCATTTGTGTAATTTACTAACCGATTAACGAGATTCTGAAGTCACACCGATGGTTGCCCATGGGTTATGATCGGCGTCAAATGCCCAGGTAAAGTTTGCGACACGATCAGAGATCGGTAAGATTTGATTCCGATACAACGTTGGGATCGCAAAAGCTTCTTCAATCGCATATTCTTGCCATGCATCAAAAGCAGCCTTCCGTGTTGCTTCATCAAAGGAATCGATTGAATCGATCGCAGCTAACAATTCAGTATTTTCATCTGACTCAAAACGAGTGTAGTTAAATGCTGAATTTGGTCCCCATAAGCTGGTTGGTGATGGATCTGAACCAGTAGACCAAGCAGCTTGGAAGACATCGATATCTGGATCATCGTTTTTCAGCTTGTCGTAGAAGGCTTGGAAATCGATCAAACGACCTGTTGAATATTGAACATCTAAACCGATTTCTTGCCATTGTTGAACATAGTAATCCGCCAATGGTTGGGCAACTTCCCCACCAGACATTGACGCAAAGTTGATGGTCAATTTGTTGCCATCTGGATCTTCTCGGAAGCCATCGCCATCCACATCGATAAAGCCAGCGTCATTTAGAAGTTGGTTTGCTTTCTCCATATCTAAATGGTATCCTTTTGCATCGCTGTTGTGCAACGTACCATAAACAGGTGGGATCAATGTTGAAGCATTTGAACGCAAGCCGTGATAGAAACGCTCACCGATCGCATCATTGTCGATGGCATAGCCCATTGCTTGACGCAATGCTTTGTTCGCCATTTTTGCATTTGGATCAAAATCAACACTGTTTGTTTCATCATTCCATGAACCTAAATTAAAGCCAAGATACGTATAAGATTGTTCTGGACGACCTAACATTTGGTAGCCATCCATGTTTTGATACGTATCAAAGGTATCTGTTGGCATTTTTAAGACTAAATCGTATTGCTTCGCGTTTAACGCTTCATTGATTGAAGCCGAAGGGACGTTACGCATCACGATTTTTTCTAAGGTTGGTGTATCGCCATAGTAATGTTCATTCGGTACATATTCCACCGTCTCACCTGGTACGATATTACTCATTTTGTATGGACCAAAACCGATTGGATTGGTTCGAACGGGATCACTTGAAGGCATATCTGCCACTTCAATGCCTTCAAAGGCATGTTTCGCTAGTGCAGAGTTCCAGATCGCTCCACCGGATTGCTGCATACCTGGATGCATTTCTTTAAACTCGATTTCAACGACTTTGTCACTGACTGCTGTGATCCCCGAGATCGTATCAGCTTCGCCGCTGTGGTATTCTTCCATACCAACGATATTTGTAAAATCATTGTTGTAACGAACGCCATCATAGTCTTGATGTCCGATGACTTCATAAGAGAAGATCACGTCTTCAGCCGTTACATCGACCCCATCAGACCACTTCAAGTCCTCACGCAAAGTGATCGTTGCCTTGTTATTATCGACATCTAATTCTAAATCAGCTGGTCCACCATTCACAATTCGGAAATCTTCATCTTGTAGGAACAAATATTCATGGCTTGGTAACATGAAGTCACGGTCATAAGCATCTTGATAAAACTCCCATTGAAACAACCCTTGGAATTGCGTATCTGTTACTACCGCAACATCTAAGACGCCCCCATCGATCACTTCATCGTTATTTTCAACTGCAAGCTGCAAATCATTGATATCAAATCCAGCTGCCTCAGTTGATGATTCTTGTGTATCTGTCGAACCTGTTCCACCTTCGTTACTTTGTCCGCAAGCCCCTAAAACAAGCGCTGCCAATAAAGTAATCATGCCAAACTTCGTTTTCTTCATACTCTTCCTCCTTATTTAAATCCCTTCCTCGTGATTCAGTGATCACTCGATCTTCGAATAAAAAAACCAAGCAAACAGTTTTTTTTATCTTAAAATGGCTTTTTTATTAGAAAATCTGAACGAGATTAACTAAATTATAACAATTTTCGTAAAATTCTTTCTGTCAATAATTTCACCGATTGATGAAATTATTGAAAAAAGGGCGATTCTCCTTGATACATCGCCGTTATTTTTATTCGCATTTTCTTAAATTTTTCTTTTTCTCCCTTTTTTGGTTCTCATTTCTCTCGTCGTCCTGCTACTTAAAACTGTCAAAAAATACTTTTTTGTCGCTAAAAGGTGTGATACTATGAAAAAAAGGAGCGTTCAATGAAACTATGGCAGATAAACGAGTTTTCTTACAAACAAAATCGAAACCCTTTGCACCTATCTCACAGCTCTTAACCCAGCGCTTGCTTTTGGCGTATAGCATCGTCTTGATCCTCATTGGCTTGGTTGCTTCCCCTCCTCAAGCTTTGTGGCAAGGCTCGCTGGCAATCTTAAATGCCCCCAGCAATTTGATTTCTGATTATTTTGCGATCGGCAATCTTGGAAGCGCCTTTTTAAACAGTGGCTTATTGACATTGATCAGTATCCTCCTTGCGAAAAAGCAAGGAACGATTATTAGTGGACCAATGATCGCTGCTTTTTTTACCATATCTGGCTTTTCTTTTTTTGGAAAAAACATCTTTAACTCGATTCCCATTCCACTTGGTGTCTATTTATATTCTTACATACAGCAACGCCCCGCTACACAATATTCACTAGTTGCCTTATTTGGCAGTGCCGCCTCGCCGGTCATCAGTTACTTAGCATTCGGTTTAGGGTTGCCTTTACCAGTCGGGATCGCTTTTGGTTATGGGATCGGTCTATTGATCGGTTTGGCGCTCCCTCCTCTAGCAGCTCAATTTTTACAATTCCACCAAGGTTTTTCTTTGTATAATATCGGGTTTGCTGCTGGCATCATCACTATGTTTTTCACGAGTTTTTTACGGCTGTTCGACTTGGAAGTCTATTCAAACAAACAGTTGACGACGGAGTATCACTATTATCTGACTGGGTTCTTGCTCATTCTTTGTCTTGCCATGTTTCTTATCGGTTATCTTCTAAATCAGCGATCCCTCAAAGGCTTGCCTGAGCTTTTTCAAACGTCAGGGAAATTAATGACGGACTATGTCACGATTTTTTCCCTTGGGGTCACGATGATGAACATGGCGATGATGGGGATGTTGATGCTGTTCTTTGTCTTCTTCTTACAAGGCGAACTATCTGGTCCCCTTTTAGGCGCAATACTGACCGTGATTGGTTTCAGTGCTTTCGGGAATCACTGGAGAAATAGTTTGCCTGTCATGATTGGGGTGGTTTTAGCAACCAAGGTCGGTTTGACCTCTGATGTCTCGACCTTCAGTTTATTGCTGACAGCGATCTTCGGCACCAGTCTAGCCCCCATCAGTGGGTATTATGGTCCAGTTGCTGGCGTAATCGCTGGGGTGGTCCATGCAGCCTTGGTCACAAATATCACCTATTTACATGGAGGATTGAACTTATACAATAATGGCTTTTCCAGTGGATTTGTCGCGGCAGCAATGGTACCATTGTTAGATGAATACCAGCAAATCAGAAGGCGGAGAAGAAAATGATTGAAAAAGAACGGGCACGGCGAATCGTCGATGAAGTGGTCACCTACTTTTTGTCCCATGACTGTCAAAAGATAATAAGTGAGATGGCCTTTGAAGCAGAGGGGTTTAAAGCAGTTGTGCAAGGTCAATTTCCAGAGCAGCCCACTGATTTAGAACACTTTATCGACATGCTCAACACACCAAGAGATAGCACGTTAGAAAATTATTATGTGGAGCTGTTAGGCGGTCATCAAACGATCCATGAAGAAAAAGATTACTATCTATTAGGATTAATGATCGACGAAGCCGCCATTATGTATGACGAGGGCCAACTAATCGTTGAACTATTTCGCAAAAAATACAATTGAAAAGCCCTACGCAAAAAACGTTTCTAAGCGGTGACCTTCACCCTTTAGAAACGTTTTTTGTTCGTTTGTCGTGACAAAATTGAAAGTTTATTGATAGATTTTTCACACTACTTTTCAGAAAACCAGCTTTATACTTTCATCATAATAAAAAATGAGGTGACCGATAGATGAAAAAACTTCTGATTGGACTTGCAGCGCTCCTCCTCATAGGGTTCGGCGCATTGCAAGTCGCACAAACCGTCATCATGGGCGGCGACAGCTACTATGTCCAAATCACCACAGATGGTGAAAAGACGAATTCTAAGGATGACAATGGGAATGTCTATACTCAATACCATTACGAATTGCCAGGGTATGATGAGAACGGCAAAAGCAAAACCCTTGATTTCAACGGTTTCCAAGAACGACCATTGCGCAAAGAAGCCTATTTGAAGCTTACTTGGAACGAAAAAAAAGGGGTAACTGGCTATGAAGAGGTCAAAGAAAAAGATATCCCAGCCAAAGCATTAACCCAATTAAAAGGAGCGTAACGCAACGATGGAAAAAATTATTCAAGCAAATGAACTGACCAAAGTATACGGAAAAGCCAACGAAAAACAAACCGAAGCCTTAAAAGGCATCAGCTTTGATATTGAAAAAGGCGAATTCATTGGAATCATGGGGGCTTCTGGTTCAGGGAAATCCACCCTACTCAACATTCTTTCAACGTTGGATCATCCGACAAAAGGTGCCATTCGCATCAACAATAGCGATATCACCAAACTAAAAGGCGATGCCTTGGCAGATTTCCGCAGCCGTGAAATCGGCTTTATTTTCCAAGACTTCAATCTATTAGAAAACTTAACGGCTTCAGAAAACATCGCTGTCCCGTTGTCTTTACAAGGAGTCAAACCAAAGATCATCCAACAACGGATCAAACAAGTCGCAGAACGCTTGTCCATCACACATATTCTCGACAAATATCCAGCAGCGATCTCTGGTGGTCAAAAGCAACGGGTGGCAGCCGCGCGAGCCTTGATCACGGAACCAACGATCCTTTTTGCGGATGAACCGACAGGTGCCTTGGATTCAAAAAGTGCGAAAGACTTATTGAATATGATGGACGACTTGAATACCAATGACCAAGTATCGATTTTATTGGTCACTCATGATCCCCTTTCTGCCAGCTATTGCCAACGTATTTTATTTATCAAGGACGGAAAGATCCATCAAGAAGTCAAACGTGAGGATCAAAGCCGCGAAGCGTTTTACCGCCAGATCCTTGTCATTCTAGGAAACTTGGAACAATAAGGAGGAAGAACACATGCTTTGGAAACTATCACTTACCGGGATCAAAGCTCGGTTGAAGGATTATATCGTCCTCTTTTCTGGTCTAGTCATGGCTTCAGCCATCTTTTATATGTTCGAATCAATGGCGAGCAATGAAGCCTTTTTAAAAAGCAACTCGATCATCAGTATGGTGGTCTTCGTCTTTCGTTTTGGCTCGGTCCTCTTAGGGATCATTACCTTTGCCTACATCTTATACGCCAATTCTTTCTTGATGGCGATGCGCCAAAAGGACTATGCCATGTTTATGATGTTAGGAGCCAAAGGACGAAAGATCGCCCAAATGATTTTTATCGAAACCTTTATGGTAGGTATCGTTGCCACCGCAGTCGGCTCGATCTTAGGGATCGGCTTAGCAAGTGGTGTCAATACTTTGCTAGTCAATCAATTAAACTTGCAGATCTCCCATTATGCAGCATTTAGTCCCGAAGCATTGATCGTAACCGTCGTCTTCTTCTCGGTTCTCTTTTTGATTGCTGCCATCTTCAATGCACGGGCAATTGCCAAAAAATCGATTTTAGCATTATTACGAGAAACAAGCACGCCGGCACAAGTCAAACAACGGCCATTCTTGCTCTTCTTGCAAACCATTTTAGGTCTTTGTTCCTTAGCCATCGGCTATTATATGATGAGCGATTTGATGACCTTCCAATTGATCGGGATCGGCATCGCCCTTGTCACGATCGTTCTTGGCACATACCTCGTCTTTCGTTCGGTGATCATCGCTCTTTTATCCCTATTAAAGAAGAACGATACGATCGCGTTGAAAAAGTTAAACAATTTCACCTTGTCGCAATTAAGCTTTCGGATTCGTGAGTATACCCAGATGCTTTCGATGGTGGCGATGCTTTTTGCTCTAGCATTAGGTGCCTTGACGGTTGGTCTTGGCTTTAAAAACGAGATCCCTATCCTAGCAAAAACTGTTGCCCCTTATGACTTGTATTTGAACAATGCCCAAAACGCCTCTGACGAAAAAGTCAATGCGTTAAACCCGACCCTTGATGTGACCTACAGCATGAAAGAAACAGATGACACCATTTATTACGTGAAGGAACAATTCAACGAAAACAACTTGCCCAGCTCCAGTATGGATCAGATGAGTGTCGATGTCACTTACAACAAGCTGACTGGCGATCAATTAGCTTCTGATCTGACCGCCCAAGACCAATTGCGTAGCTACCTCTTACCAGAACAACGAGGTAAGGAGATCCAAGTCGTGGATCAAACCGCTTTTGGTGCAGTCAATGCGCCGGAAACTAGCTTGCGAATGGTACAAGTCAAAGACTTCCAAGCAAGCTACGATGCGTTGCGTGATTTGGCGCAAGCAAATCAAGACGCAAATTCTTCAGAAACCGCCGATATGAATTTCTCACAACGGGTCTTCGCCTACGACAGCTATAACGGGATTTTCTCTGGTTTTGAATTTATGGGCTTCTTCCTGGGTATCGCCTTCTTGACGATGTTAGCAAGCTGCCTGATGTTCAAAATTCTTTCAGGGGCAAACAGCGACATTCAACGTTACACGATGCTGAAAAAAATCGGTACCCGCACGCGTTTACTGAAAAGCTCGATCCGCAAAGAGATCGGCGTGCTCTTCCTAGTTCCTGGTATCTTAGGAATGATCCATGTCTTGTTCGGTCTAAAAATGTTCACAACCTTGATGATCGATCCGTACCATGACCTATGGCTACCTTTTGGCATCTTTATCGCCCTCTACGCCATTTATTACGTGGTGACCATTGGGTTATACACCAACATTGTTTTAAACCCCAAAAAAAAATAACAATCACACTCTGAATTGCTCAACGCAAAGAGACCACCAAGCCATAAAGGGCATGATGGTCTCTTTCATTTTTCTCGTTTTTTTCGGACAAAGGGAAGACAATTTTAGGGTTTGACCCCTAGATGCATCGCCGCCGCACCTCCTGCATAGCTTTTGACTTGCAGCACATCAAAGCCAGCTGCCTGAAATTCTCGTTTCAATGCCTCCCTGTCAGGAAAATCCCGTGCAGACTCCTGCAGCCAGGAATATTCTTGATAGCTTTTGGCGAACAGTTTGCCAAATAACGGCATGACATGGTGAAAATAAAAAGTAAACAGTTGCCGCCAGCCGATCAGTGTGGGCTGTGATGTTTCGAGACAAACGATTTTCCCACCTGGGCGCAACACCCGATGGATCTCTGCCAAGACTTGTTGGCGATCCGCGACATTTCTCAACCCGAACCCGATCGTCACATAATCAAAGTGCTCGTGTGGAAAGCTTAATGCCATCGCATTGCCGGTCTGCCACTGGATCTGCGTTTGTTGCTTTTTCTGTGCCTTTTCTTTGGCAACCGTTAACATTTCTTCGCTAAAATCAACGCCGGTCACTTGCCCCGTCGGACCGACCGCTTCATTCAACGCAAACGCCCAATCCCCGGTACCGCAGCATAAATCTAATATCTCAGCACCCATTGGTACTGCCATTCGTTTCATGGTATCCTTGCGCCACCGTTTGTGCAGCTGAAAGGAGATAATACCGTTCATTCGATCATAACGGGAAGCGATCGATTCAAATACATCATGTACTTTGGTTTCTTTGGCTGTTGTTGCCATTGCGGCACGTCCTTTCTTTTCCTCGTTTTAGACCCTAAATTCTTAACATTTAGCTGCCAGTTGCTAAAAGCTGCTGATAATTTTAGTCTAGCACGAAAAAACGAGGGGAACAAAGACCATGCTTGCCATCGTTTTTAGTCGATTTGCATTGTTAATAACTTAAAGTATTATCTTTTTGTGCATATACAAGGTTGCCATCCGATAATCATAATGAATCATCGAAAATGCCAATAGTTCGCCATTTTTTAAGTAACTATCATCCCTTACAATCAGTGCGGGCATGCCTTCTTCTAGATGAAAAAACGCTGCTTGTTCCTGTGATAGCGGTTTGCTTTGGATGAACTTGTCGATGAAGGCGACTGTCAGTTGTTTTTCTTCTGCCAAAGCTTGGAACATCGACCCCTCCATCATTGTTTCGGAGATCTCCCCCACGATTTCAGGTATATAATAGGAACGTTCAATCAAATAGGGTTTGTCATCTAATGTGCGAAAACGTTGGACTTCGATAAAGTGTTGATCTTTCGCAAATTGTTTTTGACTTGGAAGAAACAGCGCCTCTGATACTTTGACCAGCCGCTTTGAGGCTTTGACCGTTCGAATGTTTTTCTCGCCCCGTGTCAAGTCTTCATTGAAGCCAAGATCACCTTGTTCAATGGCCGGTTTTTGGTTGTTTTGAAAGCGAATATACGAGCCGCGGCCTTGCATCTGGTAGATCCAGCCCATCTTGCTCAATTTATTGAGGGCTTGACGTAACGTATAACGAGAAACGGGATAAATCGCCAAAAGCTCTCGTTCACTAGGCATCTTCCCCTGCTCATTTCCTATGTCACCCGCTTCGATCTTTCTGATCAATTCCGCTGCTAAGTCTTCAATACTGAGTTTCGTCATTTGCCTACTCCTTTCCTTCGGATTCTCTACTACTATTATCATCTTTGGCGTAAAAAAAGCCAGCTATTTTTCATAGCCGGCTTATCAAAAAAACAGATTGATTATGCCTTCGTTGCGTTTGCTTGTTCGTCCTTGTATAATTTGCCATCATACATTTTGATGAATGGGAACCAAATCAAGAAAGCAACGACTGCACAGATGATTGCTAAGACAAAGGCACGCCAGTCACCACCTGAACCAATAAAGCCAGATAATCCAATTGGGGTCGGCCACGCTACTTGAGCAATCGGTGGGTTAACAAAGCCTAAGTTGATGCCAAAATAAGCAACGGACATTGAAGCCATTGGTGCTAAGAAGAATGGGATCGCTGTGTACGGGTTGTATACCACTGGCATCCCGAATAAAATCGGTTCATTGATATTAAAGAAGGATGGCACGATCGCTGCTTTTCCTAAAGCACTTAACTGCGCTGATTTTGCAAAGAAGGCGATGAAAATCACCATTCCTAACGTCGCTCCTGAACCACCGATCGTAACAAAACTGTTGTTAAATTCACCCGCAAAGGCAATGTTGGCACCATTTTGGTTTTCCACCATATTTGACAACACGATTGGCGTCAAGAATGAGGTCACGATCGTTGCCCCATGAATACCGACGATCCATAGTGCATGCATGAAGAAGTAGATAACAAGCAGTCCGATCCAGGTACTGGTCAATTGCGTCACGAAACTAAACGGAATCGCAATGACTTTGAAAATATCTGTGCCCATTGCGACTAATGCACCATTGATAACGATCACAGCTAATGAAGTCAGTGCCGTTGGAATCAATGCCGTAAAAGAGGAAGATACTCCTGTTGGCACTGTGTCAGGCATTTTAATGACAATATTGCGTTTCACACAGAACGCATAAATTTTTACGGCAATGATCGACATGATAATCGCTGTAAAGATCCCAGTTGTTCCTAAACGAGTAACGCCGCCAGCCATTTCCCAGCCATCGATGATTTTTTGGTCATCAGAAATCACATTGACTAGTGTTGCCATACCGCCTTCAAAAACTAATTGTGGCAAGCACATAAAGAACGCCATCATAGAAAGTAATGCTCCATTGACTGGGCTAAGAACGATTTTCTCTTCTTGCGCTTGGATTTTCGTGTACTCGTAACCAAACACGACACAGAAGTAAAGTGCTAAAATCCCCATTGTTGCGGTATTACCTAACATGTAAAGATTTTGGATTTTATCGAATGACGCACTCCAAATACCCTCTAATACAGGAAAACTTTGTGGCAAAACGCTGATGATCAAGAACATTGATCCTACGATAGTGAAAGGAATCGACGCCATCCCGGCTGCCATGACCCCACGAACGATCCGTAATTGTGAGATTTTCCCCATTGGACCCATTAAGTAGCGGTCCAAGAAGGCAAACATTTTGTTATTTTCTGAATCCATTGACTGTTCCTCCTTGAGTTTCAAATGTAGTCAAATACGTGAAATATTTGTCGCGGTCATGCTCGATCAACCACGCTTTACGCTGAATGAACAAACACGCCATCATGCCGACAGAAAACAAGGCAAGTAAGATCCCTCTACCCGATTGATTCATAAAAGGAATCAACGTTGCTTGCTGCCCGATCAAAATACCAAAAATTGCAATGAGATTGACGCCGAATTGGAGCCAATAACCGATCTTTGTCACCAGTAAACGATTCGATTGCTGCCAATATTTTTGAGTTTGTTCAATAAGTATAAGTCCATCAACGATCAATAAGGCAATGGGAATCAAACCAGCCCATGTCCATTGAGACAGACTCAATAGGGTCCAATAAAGATTGACAAAGAAAAAGATCGCAGTCATATAACGAAAAAGTAAAAAACGATTAAACCGCATACTTTTGTTTGCATATTCTTTCTTGGCTGCTTGGGTTACCGGTTTCCTTTTGGTCACAAGTCCTCCTCCTTTCGTTTTGCTTTCGCTCAACAACTTGTTCGAACAAGTTATATTCTAGCAGAATTCTTGTTGAATGCAACCGATTTCTTTTTGAAAGTGTTCTCTGAAAATAATCTGCTTTTTCATTCGTTATTTCTGAAAAGTTAAGCGAATCTCAAGGAACCTTGCAGGATAGCGAGGGAATGTTCCTGACTCTTGGCTTTTGTTCGAGTAGAAAAAAGTTATTTTTAGCATTCGTTTTTGCAAACAGTGTTTGTTCCTGAAGGCTTTATCCCCCAAACAAGGCAACAGGTTTGTAAACTTGCTAACTTTACAGTACACTCTAAGTAACAAAATGTTTGATTTCGAACACGCGTTATTTTTAGTGATCGACATTCCCTGTACTCGTTCCTTAAAACGAAAGGAGATCCTCCCAATGGATGTATTAGAAACTTACTTAACCAGCATTGAAGATCCAGTAAAGCAAGAAAAACTGCGTGCCTTATTTGCCGCTATTACCAAGAAATTTCCTGACCTCGTTCCAGTCATCAAGTGGAATCAGCCGATGTTTACCGCCCATGAGACCTTTATTATCGGTTTCAGCGTTTCAAAACCGCATTTTTCTGTCTCCCCTGAAACCAAGTGTCTTGAACAGTTTGCCGATGCTATCGAAAAAGCTGGCTACAGCCACACGGATAACATTTTTCGCATCAGGTGGACTGAGCCGATCGATCAAGCATTGATTGAGGACATGATCGCTTTCAACCTGAAAGACAAAGCGGAGATGACCCGCTTTTGGCGCTGAGCCAATCGAGACTTCGTAAAAAATGAGCAACTTAAAAACCGCAGAAGCTGGTTCGCTTCTGCGGTTTTTCTGACTATTATAAGCCTAATTCTGGCGCCGGATCAAAGAATCCTGACCATAAGCTTGTTGACATCCCTAAATGTAGATGGACGCCAGTTGAATTTCCAGTCGTTCCCATACCGCCAACATATTGTCTAGCTGAGACGCTTTGTCCGACCGAAACAGCTGGCAGCGTACTAAAGTGCATGTAGTAGCTGTAAACGCCATTGGCATGTTTGATGATCACATAGTTACCAGTTGACGGACCATAGCCCGCTTCAACGACTTCGCCTGCTTGGATCGCATAGATCGGCGTTCCTGTCCCCCCAGTAAAGTCGATGCCATTATGTTGATTTCCTGATGCACCTGTTGGATCTGTTCGATACCCAAAACGACTCGAAATATGAACCGAATCGACTGGCATTTGCCATCCACTTGTGCTTGCTTGTTCCTTTGGCTCAGCTGCTTGCTGCACAGGTGCAGGCGTAGCTGCAGTTTTTTCTGACGACACCGATGTTTCTGGCGCCACTGCGGCTTCCGTCTTCGGCTGGGCTGCTGCCACTGCTGCTTGTTGAACGGCAGGACTTTCGGCGGTTTCAGCTGACTTGGCTTCTGCTGCTTGCTGACGTTTTGCTGCTTCTTCTGCTTCTTTGCGCGCTTTTGCTTCTTGTGCTTCTTGCTCAGCCAGTTGCTTCAACGCTGCTTCTTTTTGCCGTTGTGCTTCTGCTTTGTCTGCTTCCAATTGGTCTTTTTTCTCTTCCTCGGTGTTCAACGCCAAGGCAAGGTCGGCTAGTGCAACTTCTTGATTCAATTTGACATCAGCTAATTCCGCTTGTTTTCCTTGCAATGCGTTTGACTGCTCTTCGATCGCAACCAATTGTTCCTGCAACTCTTTTTCCAATTTCTGGCTCGTTGCGATATCTTCTTGCTGTTGTTCGACGATACTGTTGCTGGCATTCATGATCGTTACAGAAGCGATCGCCCGTTGAATGGCTTCTCCGATGGATTCCGCATCAACGATTTTTTGGAACAAACGATTGGAAGGTTCCGACGTTTGAATGTCACGCGCTTGATTCGCCAGTACTTCTGTGCGCTTGATGATTTTCTCTTCAAGGACTTGGATCTCTTGTGCCAAGGCATTGACTTCTTCTTCCGTCGCCGTTTTCTTTTGTAGGATTGCTTGGATTTCTCCTTCAATCGATTGAATCTCTGCCTCTGTAGATCGTTTCAGTGATTCTAATGAGGTGGATTCATTTTTTATGTCATTGATTTTTTCATTTTGCTGCTGGATCTTCTGATCAAAGCTGTCTGCGGATACCGTCACGACAGGCAGCGTCAGCAAAACAAGTGAACTTGCAACCAAAAGTGTCTTTTTCATTTTTTCTCCTTAACTAGATGTGTCTTATCGCTTTCTCTAGCATACCGAAAGATGTCACTCTTGGGGCTGTTTTCACACAAATAACATCTGGCTGCAAGAAATTGACATCTAGCTGAAACAAAGTTGTTAGAATATTTCAACGAAAAAGATTGCTTTTCTTCGCCATTTAACCTTCGTTACTTATCAATCGGTTCATCTCCTATCCGATTGCCTACGAAAATGCCGCGATTTGCAGTAATCAGCAGTGGACCTATGCTATACTGAATAAAAAAAGGAGGTTCTCATGATACAACAAGTGACCAAATTTACCGATTCTGAATTAGAAACTATCGCCCAGATTTGGCTGCAAAGCAATTTGGAAGCCCATGACTTTATTTCAGCTGCCCATTGGCAAGATAACTATGACTTTGTGAAAAAAGCCTTTGCCGATGCCCTTATCTACACCTATTCGGTGGATGATCAGCCTGTCGGCTTCATCGGGATGTTGGATGAGTATATCGCTGGTATTTTCGTTTTGAAAGACTATCGTGCCCACGGCATTGGAAAGCAGCTTTTACAAAAAGTACAAGCAGAACACGAGAAGCTGACTCTGAACGTCTACCAAAAAAATACAGCTGCTATTGCGTTTTATCTCAAACAAGACTTTACCATCGTTTCTGAACAACTGGACTCTGATACCAATGAAATCGAAAACACCATGGAGTGGCATCGTTGATGCTGCTTTTTTTCACCTTCTTTTTCCCCTTTTGATCAATCGTACGACCATAACCGCTGATCGGCTGACCCGTCGAATCAATGGATACATTAAACGTCAAAAAGCATTGCCTTCCATTTGCTGGATCGGCAATGCTTTCTTTATTTACTAGCGGTATTTCAACCAATGGTTCCCCCATTGGTGACAATCACTTCGCGATACCAATCAAAGGATTTTTTTCGATACCGTTTGAGTGAACCAGTTTCCTTTTTTATCAGTGATAATCTGGTAAATAATCCCCATGGGCTTCGATCAAATCGTCGACTAATTGGGTAATGTCTGCCAATGATAGTTCTGATGATAAATGAGGATCGAGGTATGCTGCTTGATAAATCTTGTCTTTCTCAAGGGTCAACGCTGCTTCGACAGTCAATTCTTGCACATTGATGTTGGTTCGGTTCAATGCAGCAAGCTGCGTTGGTAAAGCGCCGACGTAGGTTGGTTGGATGCCGTTCTTATCCACCAAACATGGAACTTCCACACAGACATCTTCTGGTAAATTGGTGATCAAGCCTTTATTCAAAACATTTCCAGCAATAACGGTTGGATTGCCGGTCTTGATGGCATCCATGATATAAGAGGCGTATTCCCGACTTCTCTTATGGGTCAAATCGCCATTATCGACGATATCCTCCCGCATCGTTTCCCAATCGCGAATCTGATTTTCGCAACGGGTTAAATATTCATCCAACGGAATCCCCAAATCGTCGATCAATTCTGGGTATTTTGATTTAATGAAATAAGGGTGATACTCGGCATTGTGCTCACTAGATTCTGTAATATAATAGCCAAAACGTTTCATCAATTCAAAGCGGACTGAATCACGGTGGGGATTTTCTTTCTCTTCAGCCAACTGACGGATCGTTGGATAGAAATCTTCCCCATCTTTGGTAATTTCCAATAAAAATGCCATATGATTGATCCCAGCAATTTTCCACTGGAAGTCAGCCAGATCATATTGTTCTTTGATCCCTAAATACTCGAATAATTCTGGAACACATACTTGCACACTATGACAAAGCCCAACCGTTTTGATGGATGTTGCTTTCAATACCCCCATCGTCAGCATCGCCATCGGGTTCGTATAATTCAGCAACCATGCATTTGGACAAACTTCCTCCATTTCTCGAGCAAATTCCAACATGACTGGTAACGTACGCAACGTCCGAAATATTCCGCCAATGCCCATCGTGTCACCTATTGTTTGACGTAAGCCATATTTCTTCGGTATCTCAAAGTCAATGACGGTGGAAGGTTTGTAGCCACCAACTTGAATGGCGTTTACTACAAAGTCGGCATCTCTTAGTGCTTCTTTGCGGTCATGATAGACCTGTATTTCTGCTCGGTTTTGATTGGCATTTTTATTGATCGTCTTTAACATTGCCTCGGATTCACGAAGTCGTTTCTCATCGATGTCGTAAAGGACGATGTGGGAATCTGCTAAGCTCGGGGTCAACATTGCATCTCCTAGAACATTTTTAGCGAAAATAGTGCTTCCTGCTCCAATAAAGGTGATTTTTGTCATTCTCTATTGCTCCATTCTTTTATAATTTACCGCCAGTAGTGGCAATTCCTTCAATAAATTTACGTTGAAAAATGATAAAGACAGCAACCATGGGCCAAATCGCTAGTAGCGAGCCTGCCATTTAGAGCCACTTTCTTGAAATGATTCATGCTCTTTTTATGTATCCGTTTTCTTTTTACAAAACAAATATACTGTTTACTAATCAGATTGTCAATGCCTTTTAACTAAAATAAAAAGAGTAAACACTTTACAGTGTTTACTCTTAGCATTAATCTCTTTCTTTTTCACTTTCTCTGACGATCATCTTACTGGCCACCATGATTTTAACAGGTACTTGACGAATGCCTTTGATCCGCTCTTCTACCATCCGTAAAGCAATTTTTCCCAGTTCTTCCATATCGATGGCAACGGTACTTAAAGATGGGGTCAAAAATTCTGCAACTTCGATATTGTTGAAACTGACTACTGAAATATCTTCTGGTATCCGATACCCACGTTTTTGCAAGGAGCGATATGTACCAACTGCAATCGAATCATTGGCGACCATAATAGCTGAAGGAAGGCTCTCTTTGCATTGTTCAAGCAATTGCTCAGTGGCTTTGATACCGTCTAATGTGTTCCATCCTTCTAGGTAGACATTGATGTATTCTTCCAATCCTTTTTCTTTCATCCAATACACATAAGTGATCATCCGCATATCATCTGGCGATTGATGTATCTCACTGGATGCATCCAGACGTACCCGATATCCCCCAATAAAAGCGATATTTCGATGCCCTTTTTTATACAAACGCTCTAAGTGCTCGGTTGCTGCTATAGAGAAATCCGTATATACCGCATCCCATTCTGAAGACAAAGAAGGATCATCGATCACGACTATATGAGGATTGACTGCTGCGATCTTTGCTAAAAAAGTTGGCAAGACTTGACCAATGACAAGGATTCCCTGATACTCCCTTAGCTCCTCAATGGCAACGGGGTGTTCAGACATATAATACGTTTTTTTTATGCGAAACTTATTTTGTTCTGCTTGTGCTTGAATGCCACGACGAATCGCCCGAAAATAGGGATCTTCTAATTCAGCTTCTTCCGAAACAGTGGATACCACTGCAATATTCATTGCCTTTTTCACAGGTACTTTCTTCTTACTATAGTGAAAATATTCCACGGCTTCGTTGATCTTATTTTTTGTTTCTTGCGTGACAGATAACGTAGGATCTTCATTGAGCACCCTCGATACAGTTGCGATCGATACACCCGCTCGTTTTGCGACGTCTCTAATTCCTGCCATAATACTCTCCTTTTTTACTTTATACTATGATATAAACACAAAATGATCAGAATGAAAAGAAATTTTAGTTAACAACCAACCTACTTGTTTACCCACAGTTTCAAATCATCTATGGAGAAGCAATCAGTTCAACGTCTCTTCGCAATTAACAAAAAATAGAAACGAGCAGCGACCAAAGAACCGCTGCTCGTTTTTCCTCCTTATTTCCTATGACGACCGCTACTCTGCTGGATACTCCCGCAAGCGATACCCGACGCCGATTTCAGTGATCAAATATTCTGGCTGCAGCGTATTGGTTTCGATTTTTTTGCGAATGTTTGAGATATTGACTCGCAAAGTTTGTGCATCCGCTGCAAAAGGTCCCCAGACTTCGCTAGTCAGGGTATCGTAAGTGACGACTTTGCCTAAATTCTTGAACATAACTGCCATGATGCGGTATTCGTTTTTGGTCAAATGGATCTCATTTTGATTCTTGTACAGGATTTTTTTTTCAAAATCGATCGTTAACTCCTTGTTTACAAGAATTGGGCTGCTGCTAAAGGCAGTTGTCTCCTTGTGCCGTAGTGCCGTGCGAATGCGGGCAAATAACTCATTGGTACTGAAGGGCTTCGTTACATAATCATCGGCACCGAGGTCTAATGCTTGCACTTTGTCTTGTTCATCTTTGCGAGCAGAGATCACGATGATCGGTGTGTTCATGCGCTTACGGATGATTTTCAACAGCTCCATACCATCAATGTCCGGTAAGCCCAGATCCAGCAAGATGAAGTCGATGGTTTCTTCCTGCAAGAGCATCAATGCCTCCATGCCAGTGCCGACTGATGTAAAGTTGTAATGCTCTCTTTGCAAGACGACTTCCATAAAATCAACGATATTCGAATCATCTTCAATCAATAAAAAATGTCGCTGCATGTTCTCCCTCCTTACTGCTTTAAATAAATACGAAAGATCGTACTCCCTGCTTTCGTTTCGATCGCCAATTTGCCTTCATGGGCATGGATGATGGTTTTAACGATACTCAGTCCGATACCTAATCCATTTTTTGAATCCACCGGCACTTCGGTGTCATTGGTCAAATTCGCTTGGATTTTTTGGTATTGCCCTAAGGGGATCTCCCCTTGGTTTTCGATTTCAATGACCACTTCTTGCTCTTGAGAAACTCGCAAGAAAATCGGTGTATCGGCGGTTCCATGGCGAACCCCATTTTCAATCAAATTAAACAAGGCTTGTTCGATCAAGATGGGATCGACTTGGACAAAAATCAGCTGATCAGGCATCTTCACGATGATTTTTTGTTGCGGATAGACTTTCTTTAGGTGTGTCAAAACCGCTTCGATAATTTCTTCGATTGGTTCTTCACTGCGCTTGACCGCCATATTGGTCAAGTTGATACGGGTCACCGACAATAAGTTTTCAACCATGCGGATCAACCACTGGGATTCACTTTGGATGTCTCCTAGCAGCTTTTGTTTCGTTTCCTTTTTGATCACGCCTTCGGTTTCACTCAATGTTTCGGCAATGCCAGAAATTGTCGTCAAGGGGGTCCGCAAGTCATGGGAGACCGCACGCAGCAGATTGCTGCGGACTTTTTCCCGTTCGTTTTCTAATTGGATCTGTTCTTTCTCACTCGCTAATGAGACTTGTTCCAACACGGTCGCGATTTGGGTGATCACAAGGCGCAAGTAATTCAATTGACTATTGGCCAACTGATGCTCCTCGTTGCGTTCTACCCCAAGGGCGCCTAGTGGTTTGCCGTTTAAAACGATCGGCAAGTAAAACCCATTGGCACCAATCAGAGTATCTGTGCCGCGACCAGCTTCTTTTTGATTTTTCACGACCCAAAAAGCGACGGCTTTCTCATCCTTGCCAGTCAGTTGAGACAGTGTTTCTCTTGAAGAATGCAGACTTCTTAAATGGCCTTCTCTGTCATATAACGCCACTTCTCGCTGGAGTAAGCGTGCCAAATAGGTGGTCGTACTTTCATAGATTTCTTGCTCATTCCGCGTTTCCATGTATTGTTTGTTCAGTTCATACAATATCTCCATTTGATGCTCTTTTTCCTTGGCATTTTCTGCTTGGGTCTTCAATCGAACCATCAAGTTACTGATCATCAAGGCAACGATCAGCATGATCACTAATGTGATTGGATAACCTGCTTTATAGACCGTCAAGGAATACAAGGGTTCGACAAAGAACCAGTTGTAAGAAAGGACACTAATGATCGATGCCATGGCACTCCATAGATAGCCACTCATGTAACGGGCCACTAAGAGAACAAAAAAGATGTAGACCAGCATCAAGTTCTGCTCGCCGAAATGCAGATACTGCATGCCTTCTGTCACTAAGGTGGCGAGCATGATCAGCCCAAAGGTCAAGGTGAAATCTCGACCGCCGCCTTCAAATAATTGCGAAAATGTCAGCCGTGGTCGCTGCATTTTTTCTTTAAAAGGAATCAAATGGATCTCAATGTCATCAAGGCGGCGAATCAAGCGGTCTTCTAAATCCTCGACAAACAATTTTTGGAACCACTTTTGAGAAACCTGTTTCCCCATGATAATGTCACTGGCACCCGTCATTTTGGCATACTCTACGATGGTTTCAAAACTGTCATCCGCTTCGATGTTGATGACTTCTGCTCCCAAACGCTCTGCCAATGGCACTTCGGTAGGTGTATCATCTAACGATCGAACTTGGATGACCGTCCATTCGGCACCCACTCCTTGGGCTAAGCGGGCGGTCCAACGAATGCATTTCTCTGCCATTTTCGGCAAGCGATCATCAATGATGGTCAAAAGCTTGCTTTGGACTCGTTTTCGACCGCCGTTCATTTGATTGATATGATTGGAAGCTTTTTGGATCGCTAATCCACGTAAGTGATCAAGTTTTTCTGGCGTAAAAAAGTTTTTTAGCGCTCGTTTGGCATTTTCATCAGCATAGATTTTTCCTTGTTCCAATCGATCGATCAGTTCGTCTGGTTCAACATCCACTACCCGCAAACTGGCGTGTTGGAAAAAGGTGTCAGGCACCGTTTCTCTGACTTCCACTTCCGTGACCTTTTCCACGATATCATTCAGACTTTCGATATGCTGGACATTGATGGTCGTGTAGACGGTGATTCCTGCATTCAATAGTTCATCGACATCTTGGTAACGTTTTTTGTTTCGCGCACCAATGGGATTGGTATGTGCCAACTCATCGATCAAGACGATATCTGGTTTTAGTTGGATCAGTCGATCGATATCTGGCTCATAAAGGGTCAATTGCTTGTGCTGGTATTGCTTTAATGGTACTTGTGGTAACCCTTCAAGCAATCGATTAGTATCGGGACGTTTGTGGGGTTCGATATAGCCGATCACCACATTTTTGCCCATGAGCAAACACTCATGGGCTTCGGTTAACATCGTATAGGTTTTTCCGACACCGGCAGCAAAACCGAAAAACACCCGTAGTTTGCCACGTTTAGGTCCAAAGCCTGCTTGCAGCAGTATCTCTTCTGGGATCGTCTGCTGGTTGTTTTCACTCATAGATGCTTCCCCCTATTCCTCGGGTAATTGATCGAGCTGCTGATTCAAGGTCATGATATTGACGTATTCTCTTGCGGAGAACAGATCAGCTACTTTATTCCTGTTTATTATATCATGAATTATTTGTTCATCGATGCCTCTTGTGTCAGCGATCCGCGGCAGTTGAAAAAGTGCCGCTTCGACACTGATATCAGGATCGACGCCACTACCCGAAGCGGTCACGAGATCGATCGGCACACTGGTTTGGGTTGGGTTTTCTGCCAGCAACGTCGCTGTCCGCTCAGCTACAGTCTTTTTTTGGGTCGTATCATAGGGCGACAATTGTGAAACGGTTTGATCACGCCCTTGGAAGTAACCTGCTTGGTCAAAAGGTTGCGCAATTAGCTCAGATCCTTTGATCGCTCCGTCTTCCACGATTTGACTGCCGTTGGCTTGATGGGCAAAAAAGACTTGTCCGACTCCAGTGACCAACAATGTATAGAGACCGCCAAATAGCACGGTACTAACTAGTAAAAATTTGATACTGGCAAAGAGGGTGTTCTTCATCATGTTTTCCTCCTAAATGACTCCTTGACTCTGATGGATTTTTCTTATAGCAGAACAGCTGACAAAAGCAAATCTACTAGCTTGATGCAAATGAATGGTGCGATGATGCCGCCTAGGCCGTAGACGACCAGATTGTGCCGCAGCATTTGGCTGGCTGGTTTTTCTTGGTACTTGACCCCTTTCAACGCCAGAGGGATCAAGGCGATGATCACGACTGCATTGTAGATGACTGCGGACAAAATCGCAGTTAAGGGACTACCAAGATTCATGATATTCAGCGCTGCGAGTTCTGGATAAATCGCATAAAACAGAACAGGGATCACTGCGAAATATTTGGCGATATCATTTGCGATACTAAAGGTCGTCAAAGCCCCACGGGTCATCAGCAGCTGTTTACCAATTTGGACTACTTGCAGTAATTTGGTAGGGCTGGAATCAAGATCGATCATATTGCCCGCTTCTTTGGCTGCTTGCGTACCAGTGTTCATCGCCATTGCCACATCGGCTTGGGCGAGTGCGGGTGCATCGTTGGTTCCATCCCCCGTCATCGCCACCAAATGCCCTTTTTCCTGATATTCGCGAATCAGGTTCATTTTGTTTTCTGGTGTTGCTTCGGCTAAGAAATCATCGACGCCCGCTTCGGCGGCAATAGCAGCTGCCGTCAAAGGGTTGTCCCCAGTGATCATGATCGTTTTGATACCCATCTTGCGCATGTCGGCAAATTTTTCTTTAACCCCGTTTTTCACGATGTCTTTTAAATAAACGACCCCGAGTACTTGGCCATTTTTCACTACGACCAATGGAGTTCCACCAGCCTTAGCGACTTTTTCTACGATCTCGTCACATGCCGTGGGATAGGTCTGCCCTTTTGCCGTCACATATTGCTTGATCGTATCCGCAGCTCCTTTACGGATCTCATCACCACGATAGTCGATCCCAGACATCCGTGTTTTGGCACTAAAATCGATCCAATGAACATCGGCTTGCTGAAATTCCCGTTCACGAATATTGAAGGCTTCTTTGGCTAAAATCACGATACTGCGTCCTTCTGCCGTTTCATCGGCAAAAGATGCCAACTGCGCTGCATCTGCCAACTCTTTAGCGGTGAACCCCGGTACTGGCAAGAACTCACTGGCACGGCGGTTTCCCAGAGTAATGGTTCCTGTTTTATCCAGCAGCAAAACATCCACATCTCCTGCTGCTTCAATCGCGCGTCCACTCATGGCGATGACGTTTTCTTTGGTCAAATGACTCATTCCAGCGATCCCAATCGAGGAAATCAAGGCGCCGATCGTGGTCGGTGCGAGACAAATCAACAAAGCGATCACGATCACACTGGAAATCGCCGTTCCCCGACCAGATAACTGACTGCTAAAATCGGTAAAAGGAATCAATGTGATGGAAACTGCCAAGAAGATGATGGTCAGTGTCACTAAGAACAGCTGCAAGCCAATCTCATTGGGTGTTTTTTTCCGTTGCGTCCCTTCCACCATCGCAATCATCTTATCCAAAAAGGAGTGGCCATTTTCAGCGGTCACTTTGATGACCAAGTAATCGGAAACGACTAACGTTCCTCCCGTGACTGCACTGCGGTCGCCGCCAGATTCACGATTGACAGGTGCTGATTCTCCTGTGATGGCACTTTCGTCCACCGAAGCAGCACCTTCCACGACATCCCCATCGGCAGGAATTTGTTCGCCAGATGGAACATACACCAAGTCGCCTTTTTTCAAATCGGAGGAACGGACTTCGATAAAAGCCTCTTTCGCTACATCTTCCAAGGACATGACTTTGTAGGTCATGATTTCTTTTTTGGCTTGCTTCAAACTATCCGCTTGTGCTTTGCCGCGCCCTTCTGCCACTGCTTCGGCAAAATTGGCAAACAACAAGGTCAACCATAAGAAGATGGTCACACTGATGCTAAACCACAACGGGACCGTTTGTTCTTGAAAACATAAAATCGTTGTCAAGATTGCCCCTAAATAAACCACAAACATCACGGGGTTTTTGATTTGGTGACGAGGATCCAATTTCTTAAAGGATTCGCCGATCGCCCATTGATAGATTTTTTTCATTTTTTCTCTCTCCTATTTCGTTGTAAAGAAGTCTGCGATTGGACCTAAAGCCATCGCTGGTAAAAAGCTCAGTGCACCGATCACGATGATCACAATGATCAGCATCGTGACAAAGACTGGACTCGTGGTTGACAAGGTTCCTTCATTACGAACGGTTTTCTTTTTGGCCCCCATGTTTTCTGCCAGATATAAAATGGCTGCGATGGGAACGAAACGTGAAACGAACATCAAGATACTACCCAAACTATTTAGGAAAACAGTATCTGCGGTCAAGCCGCCAAAGGCACTCCCGTTATTGTTGCTGAAGGAAGTTGCTGCATACAACAGTTCGCTAAAGCCATGGGCGCCTTGGTTGGTTAGCCAGCTCATGATGTCAGGATGCAAGGTCATCAACATAGCCCCGAAAAGAGTCAGTAGCAATGGCGTCAAAATAACGATACTCGTCATTTTAATGTCAAAAGCTTCGATTTTTTTGCCGATATATTCAGGTGTTCGTCCGACTAATAAACCAGCGATAAAGACCGTCAATAATAGAAAAGCGATCATGCCATAAAGTCCGCTTCCGACACCACCAAAGATGATTTCCCCCAGCTGCATCAAGAACATCGGGATCGCACCCCCGAGTGGTGTGAAACTATCCAGCATGGCATTGACTGATCCATTGGAAGCAGCGGTGGTACTCACTGCCCAGAGACTCGACCAACCGATACCGAAACGTACTTCTTTGCCTTCTAGATTGGCATTCCCAAGCACTTGACTGAATTGCGGTCCATAAGCTTCACTGATCCACTGATCACTACGCCAATAAAAGCCAGGATCAAAAAGACGGTTGCGGTGATCAAGATCGTACGTCCTTGTTTCCACTCTTTGATCCAAAAGCCAAAGGCAAAAATCAAAGCAGCTGGCAGCAACAAGATCGCTAAGTTTTCTAAAAAATTACTGAACATCGTTGGGCTTTCAAATGGATGAGCAGCGTTGGCGCCAAAGAAACCGCCGCCGTTAGTCCCTAATTGCTTGATGGCGATTTGACTCGCTACTGGTCCGAGCGCCATCCAAAAGGATTCTCCCTCAAATCCATTGACTTCCACGCCGCTACTGAACGTTTGAACGACACCTTGAGACAGGAGCAAGATCGCTAACATCAATGAAAGTGGCAAAAGGATATAGAGCAAGGAACGGGTGATGTCTTGCCAAAAATTCCCTACCGTACGTTTTTGTTTTTGCTGCAGCCCACGAATCAAGGCACACAATACGGCTAGTCCTACTGCCGCTGACAAGAAATTTTGCACCGTTAATCCTAATGCTTGGGAAAGATTGGTCAGTGCTTCTTCCCCAGCGTAAGCTTGCCAGTTCGTGTTCGTCACAAAACTGACGGCTGTGTTCAATGCTAAGTCAAAGGACATATTCTCAACGGCTGCCCCTTGCGGTAACCAGTGCTGAACCATCAATAATCCGGTCAAGCCGATGATGGAAAAGACACTGACGGCCAAGACGGACAATAGATAGGTTTTGGCGGTCATTTCTTTTTTACTGACCGAACCAATCACTCGATAGGTCAACCGTTCAATGGGTTGAATAAAGCGGACAAACCGCGGTGTTTTTCCTTGCATGATTTCTTTGATATACCAGCCCAAAGGAACCGCTGCTGCTAGTAAGATCAGTAAAAATAAAAAGCCTTGCACAAAATAGCTACTCATCGTTCTCCCCCCTCAAACAAGTACCAAAAGAGATAGATCATTACGATCACTCCGATTATTCCTAAAACAAGATTCATATTCTTCACTCCTTCATAACGTAAGCATACGCAAAAAGAAATAAAAATAGTGTAAATCTTCTGCTAGCATCTTTATATCTTCTTTATACGGCTGCTTATCGGACAAGAAAACCGCAATACAGCAGGTATTTTAAAAAACAAAAACAGCGGATATCCTTCACGATATCCGCTGTTAGAGTCATTGCGACTTATTTCGTTCTTCTGCTTTTGTTCGTGTGTTTCTTACGAAAGAAGACGATCCCCGCTAGTGCAACAAGGCTCACTCCTGCAATCGAATAGCCTTGAGTGATGGCTGTACCGGTCTTTGGTAACACCCGTTTGTCCTTTGCGGTCGCTTTGGTTTGTTTGCCAGTCTGCCCTTCATTCGTTGGTTTTTCTTGCCCTTTGTTAGAATCATCTTTCACTGGCTGCTTATCGTTCTCCTCTGGTTTTTCTGCTTTTTCAATGACTTTAATCGTCGCTGTGGCGGTGACTGCTTCTTGTGAGTCAGTACCAAATAAGCGTGCGAAAAAGTTAGGAGTTGCTGCTTCATCAGTGACGATTGAATAAGTGACTTGATAGGTGCCCGTTTTCTTCGTATCCACCGAACCGCCCACCAGCAGTTGCTCCAATGCGAGTGACTTACCGTCACGATCTGTAGCGGAGACAAAATTGTCGGCTGCTGTCCAGTTATCACCGACATAAATCACGCTATCTTTCACAGTCACAGACGTTTGATCTGCCAACACGGTGATCGTTGCAGTTGCTTCAGCTTTGCCTTTGCGATAGATGACTTGGTATTTTCCAGGCACATCAGTATTGACTATACCGCTAATCAATACTTGATCATAATCGACTGCTTGTCCGCTTTTATCTGTTGCCGAGACAAAATTATCGACGGCTTGCCACTTCTCTCCTTCATAGATCGTACTATCTTTTGCTACGACCGTTTCTTCGTGAGCAACCACAGTGATTGTCGCTATGTCGCTGACTTTTCCATTCGTATAAGTGACTTCGTATGTGCCTTCTTGATTGGTATCGACGGTACCAGTA
The DNA here is from genome assembly GCF_002140615.1 of Enterococcus sp. 2G9_DIV0600. NCBI lineage: Bacteria > Bacillati > Bacillota > Bacilli > Lactobacillales > Enterococcaceae > Enterococcus > Enterococcus sp. 2G9_DIV0600. The sequence goes on along the minus strand of NZ_NGLL01000001.1, from coordinate 1,226,875 downwards.
ACGATCACTCCTGATAATTCAACCGTTGCTCCTGTTTTGTCTGTGGCTGAGACAAAGTTGTCGGCAGCTTCCCAATCGTCGCCGACATACAGAGTACTGTCTTTGGCTTTGACACTCGTTTGATCAGCTAACACGGTGATCGTGGCAGTCGCTTCGGCTTTGCCGTTGCGATAAATCACTTCATATTTCCCTGGTGTGGCGCTATCGACTGTACCTACTGTTGTGATATCAGCCAGTTTTACTGCGTTGCCGTCTTTATCTGTTGCCGATACAAAATTGTCGGCGGCTTGCCAGTCATCGCCTTCATAAATCGTACTATCTTTAGCAACTACCGTTTCTTGGTTGGCAACGACCGTAATCGTCGCCGTTGCTTTTACTTTTCCGTTTAGATAAACCACTGGATATTTACCTTCTTTGGAAGTATCAACTGAGCCACTAACGGTCACTCCTGAAAATGGTAGGTTTGCTCCCGTTTTGTCTGTGGCTGAGACAAAATTGTCGGCAGCTTCCCAATCGTCGCCGATATACAGAGTACTGTCTTTGGCTTTGACACTCGTTTGATCAGCTAACACGGTGATCGTGGCTTTCGCTTCGGCTTTGCCATTGCGATAAACCACTTCATATCTGCCTGCTTTAGAGGTGTCAACTGTGCCGTCAACGGTTACTTCTGTTAGCGGCAATGCCTTGCCGTCTTTGTCTGTTGCGGAAAGAAAATTATCCGCGGCTTCCCATGAGTCACCTACATACAACGTACTGTCTTTAGCTGCCACCGTTTCTTGGTTCGCAACAACCGTGATCGTCGCTGTTGCTTTTTGATTGCCGTTTTGATAAACCACTGGATATTGACCTTCTTTGGAAGTATCCACGGTTCCACTAACGGTCACATTTGAAAATGGTACATTCGCTCCTGATTTGTCCGTTGCCGAAACAAAGTTGTCGATTGCTTGCCAGTCATCACCAACATACAAGGTGCTATCTTTGGCTGTAACTGAAGTTTGATCAGCTAGAACAGTGATCGTGGCTTTCGCTTCAGCTTTGCCATTGCGATAAATGACTTGGTATTCTCCTGGTACTTTCGTATCCACGTCACCACTGGTGGTGAGCTCTGCCAAGCTTAACGGTTGCCCCTTCTTATCCGTTGCTGAAACAAAATTATCCGCAAGTTCCTACGCATCTCCAACATAAAGTGTACTATCCTTGGCAACGACGGTTTCTTGATTGGCAACCACGGTGATCGTCGCTGTTGCTTTTTGATTGCCGTTTTGATAAACCACTGGATATTGACCTTCTTTGGAAGTATTCACGGTTCCACTAACAGTCACATTTGAAAATGGTACATTCGCTCCAGTTTTGTCCGTTGCCGAAACAAAGTTATCAGCAGCTTGCCAGTCATCACCGACATATAAGGTACTGTCTTTAGCTTTGACCGAAGTTTGGTCCGCTAAGACCGTGATCGTGGCAGTTGCTTCGGCTTTGCCATTGCGATAAATGACTTGGTATTCTCCTGGTGTGTCCGTATCAACTTCGCCGTTGATAGTCACTTCTGCGATTGTCACTGCATTGCCGTCTTTATCCGTTGCCGATAGAAAATTATCAGCTGCTGTCCATGCATCGCCCACATATAACGTGCTGTCTTTGGCTGCTACCGTTTCTTGGTTGGCAACCACGGTGATCGTCGCTGTTTGGCTAACGCTACCGTTGATGTATTTGACCTCATAGGTGCCAACGTTTGTCGTGTCGACCTCGCCATTGACGGTAATTTCCGAGAAGGTCAACGCATTGCCGTGTTTGTCTGTCGCTGAAACAAAGTTGTCTTCAGCATGCCATTCATCTCCCACGTAGATCGTGCTATCTTTGGCGTCGATCGTCGACAAGTCTTCTTCTGGTGTGATGCCGACAGAAAGATGATTGCCCGTCCGGTTCACTTGCACCTCTTTACCAAGCTGAAGTTCCTGTGGTATGACGTAACCTTCTGGGACGTAGGAAACATAAAGCGTATAGTTCCCCGTATAAATATCAGTTAATTGGTATTCTCCATTTTCATCCGTTACGACAGAAACGATATCTCCAGTCAATTGATTCCAAAGCGTCAAAGTAACCCCCGCAATCTTCTCAGTTGGCTCTTCAGTATTATAAACATCAAGCGTCGCATTGGTTTTGTAGATGATCCCACTGGAATCGCCTGCCGAAAATTGCAGATTGGTCACCGTCGAGGTAGCCGTCCGTTTGGCTTCCGACAAGGTATCGATCGTATCAGAAACGATCGTCGCTGAGGCTGAGATTTGGCCGGCATTTTGGGAAAGCACATTGTAGCTGATTTCGATGTTTTTCGTTAGAACATAGTTTGAAAAGACAAGCTGTACGTTCCCATCAACTTCTTTGACTTCATAGCTGTCATCTGGCACATTCGAAACAGTGATCGATCCTAAATCGATTTCGCCATTGGTGTTCCCTAACGATTTTAAAAGGATCGTTGGATTTGCTACTTTTTTCGAGCCATCATCGATATTTTTTGTCGTGACCTTGACCTGCGTCATGTTTTTCGTATTATTGACGGTATTTTGCGTAATGCCAATAATATCTGTCGCCGTATTGGATACTGAAACTGTGGCTGTGCCTTGTTGATTATTAGATAACGGTTCTTTTGCATAACCAGGTACATAAATCGTACTCATTTCCTGCCATCCATTGGCGTATTGATAAGCAATAATGTAGCGCCGATTGGTCGTCCCAAAATCAAAGGTATAATAGTTGGTTTCTTCATCATGGGTGATCGTTGGATAATTCGGATCGCTTTACTTCATGGCTTGATTATTATAAGCGCCGCGATCCCAATATTGCGGATAAATGCCGTTTACTTGATCATTGGAAACATCAATGATCGAAAAAACAACCTCCGTGTTTTTCGGAACATGGGTCTCCACAGTCAAATCACTGATGGTATCTTGACGCGCGTTGACTAAAAACTGATTCTTACTGCTTTGGAGCGTGCGTTCAGAATACAGCTTTCTTCCGGTATAGACGGAGGTATGAACCGTGTCAAGTCCCGTTGCGGAAATCGTGATTGGAATTGTATCATTAGGAATCGATTTTGTCGGTGCTAAACTGTCTGGCACGTAATTGAAGCCAATATCAAATTGAACGGAATAGGTAATGGGCGACGTAAAGGTGACCATCGTTCCGCCTGCTACTTCTTCAATCGTATAATCTTTTCCTAATGTGTAGTAAAAACTGACTTTTGGTACCTTTCTCAAAGAAAGATACTCTGGGTGTTCAATAAACATTTGTAAATTTTCGATTGGTTGTGAGTTACTGCCTTCGATGTTGATGGAAGTATCACTCATGTAAGCACCATTTTGATCATAATTTCCCCAAGCCGTTTCAGCATTGTTGGGATTAAGAACACTGATTGGTTCGACATAGTTGTCTTCAACGATTTTGAATTCTCTATTGGCGATCAACGGTGTCGAGACATTGAGAATGATATCTTTCTGATCAAAGGGTACGGTTACGTTCGTGGAACCAAGAGTGAGATTGCTGTCTTTTGTAGCGGTCACAATCAGTTTGTCCCCACTATTTTCGACAGAAAAATAATCCGAAAAAGTCACATTTTGATAGAAGGCATCTCTTGCTGTTAACTGTTTCGCCGTGATCGGCTGTCCGTTTTGACTCGAAAGGATGATTTGTTGACCAGCTTTCATCTCCGTCGGCATTTGATGAATTGATACATAGTAGTTTCCTTTAGAAAGGCCATTCATAAAACTGGCAGAAGCAACCCCCATATAATACCTAGAATCGACTTCTTTTTCATCTTTGCTGGTTTTTGCGATAAAGGAAAACCCTCTGTTTTGGGCAGTTGTTTGTTTTAGCTGTACCGAACCAAATCCGGTCGTTGGATACCCTTTTGAAAAAGAAGCAGTATAATCCGTCAGCTCGGTCAGGCTCATCGTAAATTGATAAGAAACCCCATAAGCCTTTTGTTTGTCCATCTGTTTGACTTCAACGGCAGTATTGTAAAGACTATTTGAAGTGATCGTATAGTCCGTCCCTTCGACTAATGCTGTCTGTGTTTCTGGTTTGATCTTTCCTTTGATATCCACCTCATAGCTGAAAACTTTTAACGGTTGGGTCTCAATCTTTTTGAAGGAAGCCCCCGGCGTATCAACCAAATTCAGTGAAAGAGTTTCAGTTCCAGATAATGTCCGATCGTTATTGTAGTAGACCATTCCTTCCATCCCAAAGACATTTTTTTCTGACACATATTGAATCGGATCGACCTCTTCATACAAATCAATCGCATAGCTTGTCTGGTTTTGATCGCCGATCTCAATCGTTAGCTGAGGCTTATCTTCTGAATATAGATAACTAGTCAACTCGATCGAAAAAGAGGCATCATGAACCGATTGATTAAACGTGATCATCAGTTGATGAGCTGCACTATCTACAGCCCACGATGCATTGATCGCTTCATTGGTTTCTTGCACATCACTAAAGCCAAGGCCTTGCGGCAAGTCAAAAACAGCAGTGGTGCCAGCGAAATAATCTTTGTCATTGATTTCAAAATCCAATTTCAGTTTCACTGGACTATTGTTTAAGATTCGTGTTTCTTCCGTTCGGCTGAATTCTTCGCCAGCAATGGTCAGCAGGGTGCCTTTTTCCAAAAGTTCTTGGTCATTGATGCGCGTGCTGATACGAGGTGTCTGTTGCTCTTCTTTGGTTTCTTTTGAATCGGATGTTGAAGAACTTTCTTGTCTCGCATGGCTAGAATCTTCCGTTCTATTTGAGGAAGCCGATGTGCTCGTTTCACTTGGTTCCGTGTTTTCTGAACCAGCTGATGATTCCTCTTTGCTCGCTTCGGAAGAATAATCTGTTTGAGCATCCTCAGCTGCTTGTGCTTCGTTTCCGTTAGCTTCATTTGTCGATTCAGTCATCGTTTCTAGTAGTTGATCTGATTTGTCTAGCGTGTTGACGGTCTGTTCTTGTTCGGTTGTTTCCGCTATCGCCATGACCGGAGTGATCACTTGAGTGATTCCTAGTGCGGTAACAACGATGCCATGACGAATTCTTTTGCTTCTCTTATTCATTTTTTCCTCCAGTAAATGTATGTAATTTTAACTGATTGCCTTACGGATTTTTTTCCCGACTTCTAACTCTTCTCCATTAAAAAAGCACAAAACATTGTTTGTTCGATCGATCATTTTGATTTGTCGCGCATTGATAATGTAAGATTTAAAGACGTTATAATACTCTGGCAGCTCTAATTGTTTGATCACCTTCAAGGAAGTTTCGAGAAATTCGATCGACTTTTTTTGGTGAAAAGCAATTCGGTTTCGCTCTCCTTTGATCGTTGTAATATAGTTGATTGCTTCTGCATCAACCACCATCAACTCTCTTTTACTGACGATTTTTAATAAGTGCTTTTTTCCGAGTAAGGATCGTTTGACTTCGATCGCTTCCGTTAATAAATTTTTTAGCTGCATTGCCACCTCCTTTTCTTTTGTATCGATGATCCCTAAAGGACAGATAAGATTCAGCTTCTTGATTTCGATTTTGGAGGCATAGGCACCATAAAAAGCGATTTGACACTTTTTGCATTGTTCCCTCAAGCTTCCTGCTAATTGAAAACTTCGATCAAATCCTTTCATTTCAATGGAAAATAAGAAGAGGTCGTTCACATCTGTTAGGTATCCGTCAAGAAAAGGGGCTAGTGCTTCAGGCGAAAGAATCTCAACTAAATAATGCGGAACACGACTTTCCGTAATCATTTTCTTCATCAAATTCTCATTAAAAAAGTTGTCATCTACTATATAAACAGCGAAATTGCTCAAATTTGCAGACATCTTAATTCTCCTTTTTGTATCATTTCTAATTGTATTCTTAATCAAAAATGCCTGCTTGCACTTTCAAACGAATTAACGAAACATTCATGCAAAAAAGGTAGTTTAAATTAAAAACAAAGTAAGAAAAGACGCTGTAATTGGTCTAAACCTATTATAGATAAAAAGACACGCTAAAGAGTTTTCTTAAAGCTTTTATAAGGGAGTAAGCGTAGCCAACAAAAAAATATTATGTTTTTTTAACAATATCTACGACAGACTTTCAGGGAAGCGGAAACACTTTTAGGTAAAGTTTTATGATAATTCCATGTGAAAAAAAACGATTTGAACCCAACATCACAAACGTTATTTATTTTCCACTGGATGCTTCTCTCCTTTCAACGATTGAAGAACAATTATTCATCAGTGATGACATGACCTCCTATTGGTTAATGTCAAAATTTCCCCTTCACTGTTCTCAACAAAATGTGCGGAACACGAAAAAACCATTTATTCTCAATGATAAATGGTTTTCTTTGCGATTCTTTTCATGAGTGGTGCTGCTTTTAGCTATTTGAAAACATTTCTTACTATAATAGTAGACTTTTCCTGCAACCACCGTTGATTTCCACTACCTGCTAGTCATCACTTTTTTTCAATGCTCGCTTCAGCTTGCGATTATGCCAAATCAAATAGGCGATGATCAGACATAAAACACCACCAATCGATAAATAGAGTAGGATCGGCGAAGAGGTTTCTTCAATACTGACATCTTGCTCGTTTCTTTCTTGCGCTTCTTGACTTTTAACTTGAAAGGTAGGCTCTCCTTGCCATTGTTGATCAGCTGCTTTGAGGGTCGTTTTTATTTCATACTCTCCTGATTGCAGTTCGTTTCCATCTAATGGCAGTGCGTAATTCATTAACGCATTGGGCGCTAATTGGATCTCTTTTTCCCCTTTGATCGCTGTTGCTTGTCCATCATGAAACACTTCATAAGCAAGCGTGGCCTTACTAAGATAATTTGCCGCTGTATTTTCCACCGCTAAGATGATGACATTGCGGCGATTGATTTCTTCCAGATGTGCTTCCTCAATTCGGACCGCTGGTGGGATGTCGGTCTCTTTGTTACGGAGCAACACCGCCACTTCTCTGGCTAGTAGGTTTTGGACATTTCCTTGAAATTCTTCACTGCCGGTTTGCTGGACGTATAGTCCCCCTGCCAAAATCCCATCAAAGGATTCAGATGGCATCTGGACTGTCAAGGTGATTTCTTTTTGCTCATTAGGGGCTAACGAAAGGGTTTCATCACTTAAAGTGACGAGTTCTTCGATCGCGTACGGAGCAGAAGGCGTTGCTTCCTCATTTGCCCCAGAGTACTCAACGACACCCGTCATGTTCGTGACCGCTCGATTAAAGGATAGCTGTAGATTGATTGGTTGCTCGCTTTTATTGGAAACCATGACCGCTAGTTTTTCTTCTGCCTTGGGCTCCAGCAACAAATCATAGTACATCAGCTCTTTGTCCCGCTGTGACTCTGGCAATTTGATTTGAACATCGAAGGTATCCAGTGAATCTGCTGCCCCCGTACTGCTCGTACCAATGAAAAATAAGACCGTTAGAATACTTACTACCCAATACTGAAATCCTTTGCCTCGAACTTTCTTCTGATGCATCCTGTCAGATCCTTTCTACACGATATAGGAAAGAAAAATCAGCTAGCATAAAAAGCAGCCGCTCAGGCAAGCTGCTTTTTTTCTGCTAACTGTTACGCAATAACTACTGCCCTATGGGGTCGTCGGCGCACTGCTGATCGTCCAAACGAGGGTCGTTTGGTAGGTTGCTGATTGTTTTTCCGTATTAGCTGGGATCGAAAGGGTAAATTGTTCTAAAGGCATCGACGTTTCACCAATCCCTTCGCCAGCATTGGCGGTCAAGAACGCATACTCATTGTTGATCGCCGCAAAATCAAGCTCGCCATTGGCAATATCACTGGTTCCTGTTGGCGGCGAACTCAAGTTATTGGTCAACGTCCCCGTATCTACCGTTAATACCGCACCGTCCAACGTGCTGTCTCCTGCCGTAAATTGGGTTGCTTGCCGTACTTTGATCGCCCAAGAAGAGTTTGCCTGTCCTCGATTATCGCTGACCGCAACTGCCCCTCTTTGCAGCGTTGACCCATCCCCAGGTAGTCCAGTTCCATCCGTAGTAGCTACCCACGTTTCGGCATTTTCTGTTTGGATTTCATGGGCACCAAAATCTAAATTCGTTGGTAGCTGCGTATTGGGATCACTCCCGCCTTTATCCGGGTCAAACACGATGCCCCCAGAGGTATATTCTACGACACCGGTCGTGTCATCTGCTTGCACTGTCGCACCAATGCTAAGGGCAGTCAATACCCCCAATGCGCCTATTATCGTTTTCTTTGAACTCATTTTGCCATCCTCCTTTTTTTGATGCAAATGATCAATGTCAGACTAATGAAGAATCCGCCTATTACGGGCAGCCAAAAGTGATTGGTTTCTGCAAGCTGTGGCAGCGGTTCTTCTGCGTTAGTAACCGTTTCTTGACTGGTCGGTGGTTCAATTTCTTCATCAATGGAATCACTGCTAGCTGTTTCCGTTGGTCCTTCATAAAACTCAATGTTGCCGGTCGTCGTATTGGCTACTGCTGATGGAACGATACTGTAGAAACTGCCGATCATCAAAATCAGAAGCAGCACAAGGGAATTTTTTTTCATTCTGCTCTTCCTTTTCAAGGTGTATCAGAAACGGTCCACACGACTGTGGCGCGATACTGACCTTGAAATTTAGGTGTTTTCTCAGGTACAAATAAATTGAACTGGGAAAAATTAACAGTCAGTCCACCAGTCGATGCCGCATTTTCCAACGTCACCACATTTTTTTCGACATTTTGCTGCAGGGCAATCGTTGCATTATCAGGTAAAACCACTCGACCATCTGTAAATGTCGAATTGACAGTTCCAAGCTGAACTCTTAATTCGGCAGCTGGCAATGTTCGCGTGCCATTGACCCAATTGGTGGATTGTCTGACCTTGACTTGCCATTTTTTCTGACGATTGCGGGTATCATTGATCCGTAAAATCCCAGTTGTAGCTGCTGCGCTTTGGTCGCCGTTGGCGGTTGCCCGCCATGTCTCACTCTTTTTCGTTTGAATGGCATGTCGGCCAAAATTCAGCTAAGTCGGCAGATTCGTCCGATCCATCGTCAGTGCTTCGACCATGAAATAAATCATGGTTTGGCGACTGCTGATATTTAGCGCACTAAAGTTCAAGAGATTGATGTCCGTCGGCTTTGCCTTCAACACAGAAGCCGAAAAATTGGCGGTCCAATTTGCGGTCAACTGTCCTGGACCCGAAAGTAGCGTAGGAATTTGAACATCCGTTGCTCCTAAAACGGCTGCATCCGCCATTTGTTCTTGGACGGTTGCCAAATTATTTAACGCTGACGTTACAGTGTTAAGCAGGGTATTCAGCAACCCTTGCAGCAATGCACGAACGACACCACCAATATCGATGCCGATCACTCGGATCTGGGTATTTTGAATCGCCGTGCTTAAATTCCGTAAAATTTGCGGGACATTGGTTCCTAAAACGACACCGAGGTTCGAACTCATATTGGCATACAACGCTTCTCTTTGGGTGGTGAACTGCAACGGACTGCTTATTTCTACATTGCCTAAATTACCAACAGTTTTTAGCAAGGAAATTTGCTGATTGACAGCCGTTAAATCGATTTGCACGATCCCGAGATTGAAATTTAAGGAGCTGGTCAAGGAATCAAGCGCTGTTAAGATCGCATTCAAAAGCGGGACATTGGCAATATTGACTGTGGTCGACGTTTTGATAGCTGCTGATCCATTGGCACTGATGCTAGTTCTCAACTCTGCGGGGATCGCCAACAAAGCAAATTTATCCTCACCGTTGACATTGACAGAAGCGTTCAAACCCCCGTTCCCTTTGATCGAAAAAGTCACTGGTCGATTTGTCACACTGCCTGGCCAAGGAGCACTTGCTGAAGTACCACTTGTATTGGCACTCGTCAAATTGCTTAAAATTTCCACATCTAATACGTTCACTGCCGCCTCGGCTTCTTTGGTCGTTGTTAAAAGATACAAATTGACGAAACTGATGCTGGTCAACAAGAAAATCAACTGAGCGATCGTCCATTTGTAAAAACGTTTTTCCCTCCTTCTGCTTTCCATACCATTTCTAACCCTTTCTTTACGAAACGATGATCAATGCTTCAACGTTTTGATTCACTAGAGATACCAGCGGAGGATGTCCACTCCGCTGGTAAAGTCATGCTATTTTTGCTGGTCTTTTTTCTTTCTTGCTTTGAAGAACAAGCCGATTCCTCCGACAACGAAGACTGCTGCTCCAATCATTGAAGCGTACCAGGTTCCTTCTGATCCCGTTTTCGGCAAGAATTTACTTCCCCACCAGCTTTGGTTGTGATTGTTGCTGTTCCAATTATTGTTTCCCCAATTGCCCCAGTTGCCCCAAGCGCCGTTACTTCCGTCGGTACCATTCGTACCATCAGAACCATTGGTGCCATCCGTGCCATCGGTACCGTCCGTACCATCTGAACCATCCGTGCCATTGTCACCCATTGGTACCACGATTGGTGTTGCTGCACTGCGGTATTCTCTGCCACCTGCTGTTGCAAATCTTAGAAAATCTGTCAATGGATATCGATGAATTTCTCTATATCGCGAATGGCTATCGGCTGGATGAGCAAAACAGCTACAACCATCGGTACACGCAATATTCAAACAAGCACGATATCAACCAGTTACAAATTCTATTACAGGAGCTGCAGCAAACTTCTAGCCGACTTAACAATGTCCGCATCGCGGAGGTTCACTCACGGATTCGCATGCTGCAATGCTTGGCAGAGCATGGCGTCTATCGGAAACGTGCGGTTTTGGAATGTGATCGTCAAACGATTATCTCCTATCTCGTTGATGTTGAGAGCTGGACGTTACAAGAAATCCAACTCTTTGGCAACACCATCGATCTTTTGGACAACGACCATAATTTCCTCTTTTTCAAAAAAGTATCCAAGATGCTCGAATACTACATCGATATGGAAGTAGGTCGGGAAATTTATTGCGCACTACTGATCAATTTGATCGAATATACGCTAAAACACCAGCAATACGATGCGACGGAAGTTCTCGTCGTCCAATTAAAACTTTTGGCGACAGACTACAAAGAATTTTTCCACCAAGCCGTCTGCAAGTTTTTCCAAGGCGTGTTGCTCTTAAGAACCGGTGACAAAAAAGCAGGCAAAAGGATTATCACAAAGATGCTAGCTATCATGCGAGAATTGGATCAAGGTGCCCTTGCCGATGATTTTGCTTTACTGCTGGATGATGACTACCTCCGAGCATTTGCCTCCTCCGAGTGATAAAGCGGCAACTGCAGCGTTCGTTTAATAAAAAAAGGAAGTGATGATTGCCATCACTTCCTTTTTCAGCTATTAGCTAACACTGCGTTCGTCTGTTGCACCAAAGTATTGATACATTGGTTTTTGGCTGCCATTGAGCAATTGATCGACCGTCACAAATTCATAGCCTTGCGCTTTGAGTGCTTTGATGATGGCCGGCACGGCTTGAACAGATTTCGGATGAATATCATGTAGCAAAATAATCGATCCATCGTAAACATTGTTTTGGACGACCTTCAAAATCTTGTTTGGATCTTTCAGCTTCCAATCCTCGGTATCAACACTCCATTGAATGATCGATTTTCCTGCCGCTTGGGCGCTTTGCTGATCGATCGCCCCATACGGTGGGCGCAAATTCTTAGGCAAGACCCCTGTCGCCTGATAGATGGCTTTGTCCGTTTTGGTTATTTCCGCTTTGACCTCCTCTGGCGACAACGTATTTAATTGAGGATGAGAATAGGAGTGACTGGCAATTTCATGCCCTTCCTCATGGACTTTTTTCGCGACTTCAGGGTATCGATCCACCATTTGGCCTAATTCAAAGAACGTTGCCTTCACATCATTGTCTTTCAAGATTTTTAAGAGATCCAATGTCGAGGTATCATTTGGTCCATCATCGAAAGTCAACGCAACATATTTTTTGTTTTCGTCTAACATCGCTTGTTGCTCTTTCAATTGATCCGCATTGACAAGCTCTGGATCAATAAACGGTGCAATCTCTTTGTAAGCCAAAGTGATCTCGGCTACACCTGTTTGATTTTGCGGCAACTGGAGCGTTATTTTTTCAGGATCATAAGTAAACTTTGAATCATAGGTGATTCGGTCCATCCCCAAGACGGCATCAATGATTTTAGTCGGTTCTTTGGCTTGATCCAAAAGCTTTTGTTGAATCACTTGCTGGATCCCTAGCAAGCTGCCTTCATCTGGAACCAAGTCGTTCAAGGATAGTTCATTGCCAGTTTTCTCGGAAATAAAAATTGGATCGGCAACCACGCTATCCGCATCTTCAAACCGCCCAGTCTCCCGATTCCAAACATAGCTGTCCGCTTTTAAGGAATAGGTTGATACTTTTGATGCAACTGCTTGTGCTTGAATCCGAGCGATCGTAACGGTCTCTTTGTCGGCGTGTTTTTTGCATAGCTTGTTCGCCATGGTCGATAATTTCTTACTTGCATCCTTTACAGGGATGGCATTTTCTTCTTTTGGTCGGAAAATCAATTCTTTTTTGTCCCCATCAGACAATGTTTCAAGTTTTGCTGGAATTCCCTCTTTGGCCTGCTCTTCTTGGATCGATGCTAATAGCTTTTGCGCGGCAGCTTCATATTTTTCGCGTGCCAATGCTTCTTGCTGCTTCAATGTAAAGGCGATATAGCCCCCAGTGGCGATAATCACGATTGTCAGCAGCGTCATCAATGAAAAGAGATACTTGCGATGGGTTGGCTTCTTTTTAGAAACTTGACGATTGGCGGATGGCGTGCGTCTTGTCGTTCCCGTAGTTTGGTTTTGATGTGATTCGACCCTTGAAGTAGGTGCTTGTTTTTCAGAAGTCGCTTCTCTATGTTGTGAATTATTTGAATCATTGCTTGCTTTCTTCATAAACATTCTCCCTCAAACATAATAACGTAAACAAAATGTAACATAAGCGTAACAATATTTCAACAGTGTTACAGAGATTCTTATAAACTTCTCTTTTTGTTCACAAATTTTGAGAATTGTTCTTAGAAATCCTTTATTCTGCTTTTAAGAAAACCAATTCTGCCAAGTATGATATCGTGTTCACTGCTTTTTCTTTTTGTTTAAAAATAATGAGAGATATCTTTTTGTACTTTGATGCTTATTCTGTTTATAATTCAGCGTGTGACAATTACTTTAAAGGACGTGTTCAAAATGAAACACAAGTCAGCAACGTATTTATTTATTCTTACATTAGTCATCGGTTTAACCTATCAAATGCTTCCCTATACACCCCTAAGCGCTTCCGTTTTATCCATCATTGGTACTGTATGGAATGTGATTTTGGCATTTGGCGCAGGGTACTTCCTTTTACGAGGAACCTTTTTGGAACAATTCAAGCATTTTCGTTTCATCGTTTTATTATGGGGTGTCCCTTTCGTCATTTTGACTGGCGTGTTCTTTTCCTTTATTTATGCCGCTATTTTTGGACAACCAACAACCAACTCGATCAGCGAAACCATCACTGTCCAAATGGTCTTTTTACAAGTACCTTTCATGTTGATGGGAGAAGAATTGCTTAGCACCAACCTCTTGTTGGCGTTGCAGAAAAGAGGTCTTTCTTTTGCCTGGTCATCCATCATTTGCAGTGTGTTATTCGCTTTATGGCACATCCCAGCGTACGGTTTTCATCCAGCACAATTATTGATCACCTTGATGCCCGCAAGATTGGCACTCAACTACGTTTGGAAAAAATCCAATAGCGTATGGGTCAGCTGGATCTGCCATTTTCTTTATGATTCCCTGGGATTCATTTCATTTTTAGGTAAATAAGCAACAAAAAGGACAGCTGAAGCATAGCTGTCCTTTTTGATAGTCAGTAACGCCTTTCCCCAATGGCTTACTTAATCGCTATTTACGCTTTCTGAAATAAAGCCAGCTTGCCGTGGCGATAAAGAACAAACCAACTACAAACGGGATCAACGTCCCCTGTTCATCGGTCTGCGGCAATCTTTGTGCAGAAGCGCTTTTTTTCGAAACAACAGTCGCCGATGGTTCTTTTTCTTTTTTATCAGAAATAATGATGGTTGCTGCGTTTTCTTTTGTATAAACATACGTCACAGTTGCCTCTTCCTTACCGAATGTACCTTTGGCATTTTGCGGCAGCCGACTTTCGTCTACTATGTAGCCGTCGATTGTTAGTTGATATTTTTTTGTGCTGGCATCGTAAGACTCGCCCACGTTTCCACTGATCGTTTGTGAAGGATGAATTTCTTTGCCTTCTGTATCTACGTATTCGACCGTTACATCAGCTGCTGGTATCGGATTTTTTGTGTAGATGTAGATGATTGTTTGTGCTGTTTCGCTAAATACACCTTTACTATTTTCTGGTAATTGGCTTTCGTCTAAAGTGTAGTCTTCGATCGCTAGTTGAAATTCTTCTGTACTGGCATCGTAAGAGTCGCCTACGTTTCCTCTGATCGTTTGTGAAGCGTGTATTTCGTTGCCTTCTGTGTCCACATACTCGACCATCACATCCGCTGCTGGTACGGGATTTTTTGTGTAAATGTAGGTGACGGTTTGCGCGGTTTCACTAAATACGCCAGTACTGTTTTCTGGTAATTGGCTTTCGTCTAAGGTGTAGCCTTCAATCACTAATTGATAGTTCTTCGTGCTGGCATCGTAAGACTCACCTACGTTTCCACTGATCGTTTGTGAAGGGTGAATTTCATTGCCTTCTATGTCCACATACTCGACCGTTACATCCGCTGCTGGTATCGGATTCTTTGTATACACATAGGTGACGGTTTGTGCCGTTTCGCTAAATACGCCTTTACTATTTTCTGGCAATTGGCTTTTATCTAAAGTGTAGCCATCGATTGTTAGTTGATATTGTTCTGTACTAGCATCGTAAGAGTCACCCACGTTTCCACTGATCGTTTGTAAAGCGTGTATTTCTTTGCCTTCCGTATCCACGTACTCCACTTTTACATCAGCTGCTGGTATCGGATTTTTCGTGTAGATGTAGGTGACGGTTTGTGCTGTTTCGCTAAACACGCCTTTACTATTTTCTGGCAATTGGCTTTCGTCTAAGGTGTATCCATCGATCGATAGTTTATATTGATCTGTGCTGGCATCGTATGTATCACCTACATTACCGCTAATTTTTTCAGCAGCGTGAATTTCGTTGCCTTCTGTATCAACGTACTCGACCGTTACATCCGCTGCGGGTATCGGATTTTTTTTGTAAATGTAGGTAATTATTTGCTGGGTTTCACTAAATATGCCTTTGCTATTTTCTGGCAATTGGCTTTCATCTAGTGTATAGCCATCGATCGATAGTTTATATTGATCTGTGCTGGCATCGTAAGAGTCGCCTAGGTTTCCATTAATCGTTTGAGAAGCGTGAATTTCGTTGCCTTCTGTATCCACGTACTCCACTGTGACATCCGCTGCTGGTATCGGATTCTTTGTATAAACATAGGTGACGGTTTGTGCTGTTTCGCTAAACACACCTTTAAGATTTTCTGGTAATTGGCTTTCGTCTAAGGTGTAGCCTTCAATCACTAATTGATAGTTCTTCGTGCTGGCATCGTAAGAATCACCTACGTTTCCACTGATCGTTTGTGAAGGGTGAATTTCATTGCCTTCTGTATCTACGTACTCGACCGTGACATCTGCTGCTGGTATCGGATTTTTTGTGTAAATGTAGGTGATGGTTTGTGCTGTTTCACTAAATACGCCTTTACTGTTTTCTGGTAATTGGCTTTCGTCTAGGGTGTAACCGTCAATTGGTAACTTATACTCATCCGTACTAGCATCATATGAAGCACCAATGGTACCAGATAAAGTCTTCGTTTCATGGATTTCTTACCCTTGAGTATCAAGATATCTGACAGTTACCTCTCCCACCTGCTCCGGGTCAACAATGACATTGACTACATGTGTTGTATATACACTATATGAGGCTTGTCTAGCCATAAAAATTGCTACGTAAGTCCCCGGTTTGCTCGGATCAACATTTGTGTAGTACGGAAAGATCTGTGAGTCAGAAATACTTTTTTCTATGTTGCCGCTAAAATTTAACTTAAACGCCTCGATCCCTGATGCCTGTGTTGAGAAATCGAAGTTACTGTTTACAGGAATATGAATCGTATCGGGGCTATCTCCAAAAGCATACTCGCCTACAATTTGACGCTCATAAAGTGCCAATGTTTTGGTTTCTCCTGCTTGCAAATTGATAGAATTTCCAATCGATGTAAATGCGTAGTTCAATCTTTGATTCGTTGTACCCACTTGCTTAATAAAGTAGCCCCCTGAAGGAACCTGAATCGTTACCTTTCCTGAACTGTCCGTGACTAACAACGTCACTTCACCAGATGTCGAGGAGGTCAATGTGAAATAAGCGCCTTGGATTGGCTGGTTTGAATTACTATCTAAAACTTGAACCGTCAGTTGCGCATTGGCAGCTCTTGCAGAAGACGGATCAACAGAAGAAGGGTCATTATTTACTGTGTCTACAGCAGATTCTTCTTTATTTTCCGATCCGCTGGTGGCTCCTTCACTGTTACTACTTGCTTGTGTTTGCTCGTTCTTAACATCCACACTCGATGAGGTCGTTGTTGTCAGCGTAGGATTTTCTACTTGAGAGGTAGCTTGTCTAGCATCCGCAGAAGCATTCGTATCATCAGATTGCACTGTATTCACTTCTTCCTGATCCACCTGCGGAGATTCTGAAAACACTTGGCTTTCCGCCATTACCTGAAATGCTGGCGTTACCACCACAGCACTTAATAAGATTACTAAAGATAGAATAGATTTAAACTTCTTTTTCACAAACTTTCACCTTAACCTTCTTTTTCAAAATTAAAACTTTTTTATCCAAACTTTTTTTACGCCTAAAAATCATTATAATTTATTAATTTTTAATTTACAAACATTTTTTTATTTAGCGTATCATTCACTCCTATCAAAAAATTTTTATGCGGACACATGAAATACCATTGAGCGTATGTATACTTAATTCACTTGTCATCGCATTGCATCACCTCTTCAGAATTTTATAATTCAAGCACCCTTACCTTCAAGCAAATCCAGTGCAAATCAGCGCAAATCTTCTTTGCATCCTTGTTTTATCAATGATTTCATTTTCAAAAAAGCAAATTATTTTTTACTTAATCGTGGCATTCTTTTTTTGAATGATTCGAGCAAGTCTATCTTCTACTCTCAATATGTGATATCTTTGAACATTTATCAGTTCATATATGACAATTGTTACCTATTATAGGTGAAGGATTCACTGAAAAAATCGAGCACTTTCAGGAAATTTTTTAGGGATATCTGGCATAAGCTCATTTAAATTTAATCTTTTAAGAACAAAGAAAATATCTTGTGCATTTTTTCGTTAAATCGAGCTTTACAATTGTTTCTTTGAACCGCTTTATGATAGGATATGTCAGAAGGAGCATTGAAATGACTATAGCTGAAAAAATAAAAGAGAGTCGCTTGAAATTAGGACTCACCCAACAAGAAGTTTCCGAAAAATTATTTGTTACTAGACAAACGATCTCAAATTGGGAAAACAATCGAAGTACCCCAGACATCGACACATTGATCAAATTAAGTGATCTCTATCAAATCGATTTAGAGTCACTGCTAAAACCAGAACAATTAGCAGAAGAACCAGAAATAAAGATCGGGGAGAAGAAAAAAACCTTCCGCCTTCCTCTATACATGCTAAATTTGACTGCAGTCGTCGCTTGCGTTTTCACCGACTTCTTAATACCTACAGGAACAATGACCCTATGGACAGCTGCTGCACATTTTTTGTTACTAGTTAACTTTGTCCTTTTATTCGGCTTTTTCCTCACAAAAAAAAGACCCCTCCCTGCAAAAACAATTGTCTTTGCATTAGGAAAAGGTCTGCTGATCTTAGCCATTATATTAGGTTTTACTCTTTGGTCGAATAAAGGAGCTTCCGCTGATGCGTTACATCTGATTGGCCATAATTATGGTCATTTTATCTATTTGACGTTTAAAGCCATTGGGGTGATTTATTTGTTTGATTGGCGGAAGTTTATGTACTAAAAAATTTAAGCAGTTTAAAAAACCGCGTGTTTTTTATCCTATCAGATAAACAGTTAAAATCCATATTAAATAGAAAAGTACTCTGATATCTATACAAGATATCAGAGTACTTTGTTTTAAAACTCAGAAGGTTTTTCATTAGTTAAGCCAAAGCTGTATGCAATAGCATCTAAAATTCTCTGACTAGCAAATCCATCTCCGTAAGGGTTTGAAGCTTTAGACATTTGGTCGTAAATATCATTATCTTCAAGCAATTCTTTGGCAGAGACAAATACTTTATCTTCACTTGTACCAACTAATCTTAATGTGCCAGCCTCTATTCCTTCTGGTCTCTCAGTTGTATCACGTAAGACTAATACAGGTTTTCCTAAGGAAGGAGCTTCTTCTTGCACTCCTCCAGAATCTGACATAATCATATAGCTATGATTAGCAAAGTTTTGAAAATCCACCACGTCTAATGGTTCAATTAAATGAATTCGATCGCAATCAATCAAAGTTTCTTTTACCGTTTTTCGAACTATCGGATTCTTATGCATAGGGAATACCACATGTACATCATCAAAGTGTTCGACAATTCGATTTATCGCTTTGAAAACGTTCTTCATAGGATTTCCTAAGTTTTCTCTTCTATGCATTGTAACTAGTATTATTTTTTTATCCCCTATATCTGTTAATAAAGAATGACTATATTGGTCTGAAATGGTATATTTCATAGCATCAATAGCCGTATTTCCGGTAACGTAAATATCGCTGACATTTCTTTTTTCATTTAATAAATTCTTCTTACTCATCTCAGTAGGAGCAAAATAAATATCTGCTAAAACATCAGTGAGCTGTCTATTCATTTCTTCGGGAAACGGAGAGTACTTATTCCAAGTTCTTAGACCTGCTTCTACATGCCCAATTTTTATTTGATGATAAAAACTAGCTATTGATGCCGAAAAAGTTGTTGTCGTATCACCATGAACAAGAACAATATCTGGTTTTGCTTCTTCAAAAATCTGATCTAATTCTTTTATTACGCGACTTGTTATACCCGCTAATGTTTGTCCATCTTTCATTATATTTAAATCGTAATCTGCTGATAAATCAAAAATATTCATTACCTGATCTAACATTTGGCGATGCTGAGCCGTCACAGTTACAATTGATTCGAATCGAAGATCTTCTTCAATAGCTTTGACAAGTGGTGCCATTTTGATAGCCTCTGGCCTTGTACCAAATATTGTCATTATTTTTATCATAATTATTTACTCCTATTTAAAGATAATTTCTTAACGAAATATAGCGCATTTCTAAAATCCTGTTCATAAGAAAATAAAATTACATAAACTAACGTATTACATAAAAATGTACAAAACACGCCAATTATAAAAGCGATAAATGAATGAGTAGGAATATATTGCTTTAAGAAAAGTCCTAATGTAATAGCTATAGAAAGTTTAATAAAGAAAATTATAGTTTTCTTTGCGTAATCTATGGAAGAAGTTTTCAAACCATATTTAAAAACGAGATAAGGTTCATACCAAAATATTACTAACATAGTTGATAGAATTGTTCCAAGTATAATACCACTTATCCCTAAATTAAATGATTTCACAAGGACTAATGATAACAATATATTTATTAAACCTTCAATTATAGATTTCCACCTCTGTTGCCAGAATATTCCATATGCAGCTATAAATGTTCTGCATGTTCCCAGATATATTTGTAAAGTAATTTGTATAACTATAAGTAACATTAGTTGATCCGAAAAAAGAAAATCTTTTCCGACCCAAAGTTCTATGAAAGGATTCATTACTGTAACCAACGTAACAGAAATAAAATAAACTATTGATGATAAAATAAACTATTGATGAATTAATAAACAAATGAATCTTAAATAACTCTAATTCCTTCCTTTTGTTTTTTTCTGTAATAGCATTTCCTAAACTAGGAGTAACAGCACCTGTAATCTGACTTGTAATACCTCGAATAGCAGTGATTATCATTGTATAGTTAGCATATTTACCAACTGTCGCTAAACCAATAAAATAAGATATCATTATATTATCAGTAGCCAAGACGAGTACACTTCCGATTTGAGATGAAAAATTTCCAATAATATTTCTTTTCAAACGATTGCGTATTTCTGAAGAAGTTTTTGTTGGATTGATCGCAAAGATATCCTTATATTTTCTTGAAACAAAAAATGAAATTACAATATTACCTCCTATTGTAGCTATAATCTGTAAAATCAAATATATAATAAAGTTGTTAAAAAGAATCAAAGAAATTATCTGTGAAATACTAAGTGCAACAAAGAACGAAAACTCAATTATAACAACAACATAATTTTTTTGATCAGCATTAAGTCTGTCTCTTATACACATCTAGATGTGTATAAGAGACAGGTTACAAGCAGTACTTTCATGATAACCACACCACACGATTCACATAATCTGTATAAGAAACAATAATCCGTAATACTTTTTCAGATACATTTGGCATTGAATAATCTGATACTTGTCGGAGAGTATCATCTTCTTGTGACTCTAAAACTTCTAATCCTTCAAGAATTCTGGTTTTCTTTAAACCAACCATCATCACACTAGCTTCTTCCATAGCTTCTGGTCTTTCATGTGCCTGACGGATATTTAAAGCTTTGAACCCGAGGATCGATGCTTCTTCACTGATCGTACCACTGTCACTTAAAACAGCTTTAGCATTCATTTGAAGCTTATTGTAATCATTAAATCCCATAGGTTTCATGGTTTGAATCAATTCGTGGAATTGAATACCCTCTGCTTCTATCATTTTCATTGTCCGAGGATGAGTACTGATAATAATTGGATATTGATATACTTCAGCAATTGAGTTTAGCGAATCCACTAGATCATGAAAATTTTCTTTTGAGCTAATATTTTCTTCCCTATGTGCGGATACTAAAAAGTACTCATTTTGCTTAAGATTTAGTTTTTCCAAAATAGATGAATTCTCAATATCTTCTTTTCTAGAATTTAGTACTTCAAACATCGGACTACCTGTCTTAATAATTCGATCAGCTGGCAATCCTTCTCTTAGTAAATATTCTCTGGCGATATCACTATACGTTAAATTAATATCAGCTGTATGGTCAACAATTTTTCGATTTGTTTCTTCTGGTACTCTTTGATCAAAACAGCGATTTCCAGCTTCCATATGAAAAATAGGAATGTGTCTTCGCTTCGCGGCAATTGCACATAAACAACTGTTGGTATCTCCCAAGACCAAAAATGCGTCTGGTTTTACTTCTTCAAGAATTGGATCTATTTTGATCAGTATATTCCCAACGGTTTCAATGGCTGTACCTGTTGCTGCATTCAAAAAATAATCTGGTTTCTTTAATTTAAAATCTTCAAAAAAAACTTCATTTAGTTCATAATCATAGTTTTGACCAGTATGTACAAGTACATGGTCAATCGCTTCAGAACTCTCTAAACGATTAATAACTGCTGATAAGCGAATGATTTCTGGACGAGTCCCGACGACTGTCATAACTTTTAATTTTTTCAATGTTAGACCTCCACGTAATAAGTATCAGGATTTTCAGGGTCAAACGTTTCGTTCACCCACATAACAGTAACCATGTCAGTATTACCTAAGTTCTCAATATTATGAGTATAGCCAACAGGTATATCGACTACTTCTAATTTCTCACCAGAAACAAAATACTCGATAATTTCTTCAGAACCAATCTTTCTAAAGCGGATAACGCCTTTTCCACTTACTACCAAAAATTTCTCATTTTTGGTATGATGCCAGTGATTTCCTTTAACAATCCTCGGCTTTGAAATATTAATTGAGACTTGTCCGCGATCTTCAGTCCTCAAAAATTCGGTGAATGATCCGCGATCATCGATATTCATCTTTAAAGGATATGAAAACTCATCCTCTGGTAAAAAGCTAAGAAATGTACTATACAGATTTTTTTCTATTCTACGATTTAATTGAGGTACAGATAGATTTATTCTACTTTCTTTAAAAGAAAGAATTATATCTCTCAAAGCGCCCACAGTTACTGTATCCGTTTCTCTTACTGAACAAAAGTCATCGACAATAAATGGTTTTGCTTGAAGGCAATGCAGCAATTCTTTAACAACATCATCAATATAGCAAAGTTCAATTTCTGCATTTTTATCATTGACGGTTATTTCTTCACCTCGAGCCACTTTATAACAAAAAGTCGCTACTACCGTATTATAATTTGGTTTCGACCATTTTCCATACAAATTAGAGAATCGATAAATGTAGACTTTCGCTCCAGTTTCACTTTGATATTTTCGTAAAAGATCTTCTCCAGCTTTCTTACTGCGACCATAAGCATTGTTAAGAGCAGCTTGAATAGAGGATGATATCATTACTGGACAGGTATTGTTGTATTCCTTTAGTTTATCTAGAAGAACTGAGGTGAAACCGAAATTTCCTTCCATAAACTCTTCTTCTTCCTTGGGACGATTCACGCCCGCTAAATGGAAAACAAAATCTGCTTTTAAGCAATATTCATCTAATAAATGTGGACGAGTATCTATATCATATTCAAAAATATTTCCATAACCTTCATTTCGAAGCTCTGCAATTAAATTTTTACCTACAAATCCATTTGCTCCTGTAACTAAAATATTCATCGACTTTTCCACTCTTTCAACTCTTCTTGAACATAATCTAATGCTAATAATTTTTCCTTGATTTGTTCTACAGATAGTCGTTCTGTGTTATCAGAATTGTATTCACCTTCGTGTGTCAACTCAGTACTGCCTTCACTAAAATATTTCTCGTAGTTAAGATCTCTAGTATCAGCTGGAACACGATAGAAGCCGCCCATATCTTTCGCAACGAGATATTCTTCTTTTGTAAGAAGCGTTTCATATCTTTTCTCACCATGACGTGTACCTATAATTTGAATTTCATTTTCGACTTTAAAAAGTTCATTCACTGCTTGTGCTAGATCACCAACCGTTGACGCAGGCGATTTTTGAACCATGATGTCTCCTGCTTTTGCATTTTGAAATGCAAAAACAACTAATTCAACTGCTTCTTCTAAACTCATCAAGAATCTAGTCATGCCCGGGTCCGTTACAGTTAACGGTTTTCCTGCTTTTATTTGCTCAATAAATAATGGAATCACAGAACCTCTGGATGCCATGACATTACCATACCGCGTTCCGCAAATCATTGTATTTTCATCTGCCACAGTTTTCGCTTTTGCTACAAAAACCTTCTCCATCATTGCCTTTGAAATCCCCATTGCGTTGATTGGATAAGCTGCTTTATCTGTTGAAAGACAAATAACTTTTTTTACCCCCATCTCAACAGCAGCTGTCACAACATTATCCGTACCCATGACATTTGTTTTAACAGCTTCCATCGGAAAGAATTCGCATGAAGGAACTTGTTTTAAAGCAGCCGCATGAAATATGTAATCTACTCCGTACATTGCATTTTTAACACTATTTATATCGCGTACATCCCCAATATAAAATTTCAATTTGTCATTGTTGTATTTCTTTCTCATGTCATCTTGTTTCTTTTCATCTCGAGAGAAGATACGGATTTCTTTTATATCGGAGTCTAAAAATCTTTTCATTACTGCATTACCAAATGAACCTGTACCACCTGTTATTAATAACACTTTATTATTAAACACTTTTATTCCTCCAATATTCTTTTGAATAATTTAATGTATTTTTGAATTTGAATATTTCTACAATAGTTTTTGGAAACTTTGTTTGACATATTCTTACTCATAGAGCGAAGTGTTGTTTTATCATTATTTAAAGTCAACAAACTACTTATTAATTCTTCCGAATCTCCATTATGCACTGCGATTCCTGCATTATTTAATAATAATTCACGAGCAATGTCAGTGTTCGTATCCATGATCGCAATTACTGGTTTTTCTGCTTGATAATAACTATATGTTTTACTAGGAACTGCTAATCCAGAGAGACCCTCTTCAAGTGAAACAATAAATATAGAAGTGATGCTTAAAGCATCATTAAATTCATTCCCACTTAAATAATCAAACATAAAGCAATTCTTTAGACTTTTTTCTGTGATGACTTCTGATATTTCTTTTTTCTTATTGCCGTGACCAGCAAATAAAAAGGCGATTTTTTCTTTAGCAATACGTTCATCAGAAATTGTCTTCAAAATGGTATCCATATCCTGTGCCGTTCCCATATTACCAAAATAAGAAACTATGAGTGGATACTTATTACTTATCTCTATAAACTCCTGTGTCACAAGTTTATTCAATGATTTTTCTTCTGTTGCCCAATTTGGTATTACTATTATTCTTTCTGGATCAATGTTCCTATTTTTTCTAATATACGATTTCATGTCATTTGACAAAGCCACAATATTTGATGCTTCCGGATATAATCGTTCATTTATTTTTTGCATAAATCTAGAAATAAAACTATTCTTCCTAATCGTACCTGTTCTTTCAGCAATTTCAGGATAAAGATCATAAGCAACAAAAATAATTTTACATCCATATAGTCTTTTTGCAATAATGGATATTAAAGGCAAAATAGGTGGGTTTGAATAGACAATGATTGTTTTGTAATTTCTACACATTCGTACATTAAATAGTATTGTGAATATAAATGAAAAGTAATTTATTAGTCTACTTAAAAAATTCTTTCTGCCAAGTTGGATATATTTTTTTCGATAAACCGTCATATCATCGATTTTTTCGTTAACTGGTATTTTTTCATTTTTTTGTGTATATTCTCGAGGATAACCACATAGGACATCGACTGTTAGACCTGCTTTACTTAATCCTTGAGCAGTCTGATAAGGTAAGAGTGCCGAAGAAACATACTCTGGATAAAAGAATTGGCACATAAATAGTATATCTCTTTTCACTTTTCACTCTCCTCAATACTAGTCTTAAAATCTCTGATTTGATAATCAAATTTCACATTATTAAAAATCGATTCTGGATAACCCTCCAGCGTTGAATCATAGAAGAGCGTGCCAAAAACTTTTTGAAGTAATTTGCTATGCTCCGAAAGTTTAGAAATAAGGGTATCAAATCCTTTTATTAAATATATATTTCTGCTATGAAATTTTGCGATTTCATTTACCATTAAAGACGTGTTGACGAGCACTTTGTTCTGGGGATGGAACGTTCCATTTAACTGATTATCTATAATTACTTTGACAAAGCAATGGAGATTATCAATATAAAGCATGCTTCTCTTGTTGTTTACTTTAGGAAATACATTAATTTTTTTTGCCACATTTGATAATCTTTGGTAATTTCCAACACATTGCGGACCGTAAATCATAGGAGGTCTGATTATCGCTACTTTGAAAGAATCAGTTGCTAACCTTTCAATCTGTATTTCAGCTTCTCTCTTAGATTTACCATATGGTGTTTTAGGATTTATTTTAGTCTTTGCAGAAATAGCTCCACTCTCTACTCCAAAAACAGACATCGTACTAAAAAAAATAAAATGCTGTACATGTTCTTTCTTTGCTTTTTCTGCTATTCTAATAGCTAAATCACGATTTACTTTGTAATACAATTCTTCATTCGTTTCTTTGACGTGAACAATAGCTGCAAGATGAATCAAAACATCATATACAGAAAAATCAACATCTTTCCAAGTACTATCCCTAACACTAATCGTTTCAATTTGATAATATTCTTTATATTGCTCTATCCATGTTTTAAATGATGTACCAATATAGCTATTCTCTCCTGTGATGAGGATACGCTTCATTGCCCATCCTCCTTCTTAATACTACTTGTTCCGCCTTCTATAACACCCTCACTTTTAAAAACAGAAACAATCGTTCCAAGAAAACACTTCAGATCCATAGAGGGTGAAATGCTTTCAGTATAATTCCCATCTAAAAGAGCTTTTTGTTTAATTTCCAACTCGTCTCGACCACTAATTTGAGCTAACCCAGTCAATCCTGGTCGAATATCATTTGCCCCATACTTATCTCGTTCTTCAATCAAATCATATTGATTCCATAGCGCTGGACGAGGTCCAATGACAGCCATATCGCCTTTGATAATATTGAATAATTGGGGCAGCTCATCCAAACTAGTTTTTCTTAAAAATTTCCCGACCTTGGTGATATAAAAATCAGGGTCTGCTAATAGATGTGTCGGCATTTCTTTCGGTGTATCAATCTTCATTGTCCGAAATTTATAAATGTTAAAATGAGTTTTATTTTTACCAACCCGTTTTTGCTTGAAAATAATTGGCCCCTTAGAATCTAGTTTTATTGCTAAACATAAAAGTAATAAAACTGGTGATAACACAACGATCCCCATTAACGATAAAATAAAATCAATGATTCGTTTCAATCCATCCTTATACAACAAAATCCACTCCTATTTGTTTGAAGCATTTGCAAATTTCACGATTTCATTAGCCAATGTAGCACTCTCTTTAGGAAGTGCTTCTACAAAATAAAGTACCTCTTCCAATGAATATCCTTTGATATTACCAACAAAAATTTTCTCAAAGACTGCTTCATCATTCCGTTCTTTATCTAGTAATAATTCTTCGTATAATTTTTCACCAGGCCGGATCCCTGTTTCAATAATCTCAATCTCTTCTTCGCTATAACCACTTAGACGAATCATATTCTTCGCAAGATCAACGATTTTCACCGGTTCGCCCATATCTAATATGAAGATCTCGCCACCTTGAGCAAGTGCGCCTGACTGAATAACTAAGCGGCTAGCTTCTGGGATCGTCATGAAATAGCGAGTCATGCGAAAATCAGTCACTGTAATCGGTCCACCTTTTGCTATTTGCTCACGGAATACTGGAATCACACTGCCTCTTGAACCTAAGACATTACCAAAACGTACAGCAGAAAATTTCGTGCAACCTTTTTCATTTAAGCCAGTAACAATCATCTCAGAGATGCGCTTTGTTGCCCCCATGACGTTTGGCGGATTATTGGCCTTATCTGTAGAGACCATTACAAAGTTTTTCACCTTCGCATCTTTAGCAGCTTCAGCAGTATTCTTCGTTCCGTAAATATTGTTTTTGACTGCCTCTCTAGGATTGTATTCCATCAACGGCACGTGTTTATGGGCTGCCGCATGATAGACGATATCCGGTTTGACTTCGTTCATGATTTCAAACATCTTTTCACGATCTTGTATATCGGCTATAACGGGAACGATTTCGGTAATATTGTCTTTAAAATTGTTGTTCAACTCGCGGTCAATTAAGTAAATCGAGTTTTCTCCGTGTCCTAACAAAACTAGTTTTTTAGGATTGAATTGAATCACTTGGCGACAGATTTCGGAACCAATCGATCCACCAGCACCAGTCACTAATATCGTCTTTCCAGTAATTTGATCTTTGATGGAGTCGATATCCAATTTGACTTCATCTCTACCTAGCAAATCAACGACATCGATTTTCTTCAAACGTGAAGTGCTGATTTTTCCAGAGGCGATTTCTTCCATTGATGGCATCGTGTTGACTTTGACATGCAAAGGTTCAATTAAGCTAAAAATACTCCGCAATTTTTTCCGTGACAAGGATGGAATAGCGATCGTAACCATATTGATCTCATACTTTTGAATCAATTCAGGCAAATCGCTGATACAACCCAAGACTTTTTTCCCAGAAAGATAAGTGTTTCGTTTATTCGGATCATCATCGACAAATCCGATAATATTAATGTCACTTGCCGTTTTCGAACCTACGAAGCTATTGTAAAGAATACGGCCGCCTTCTCCTGCACCGACGATCAGGGTATTTTTGACAACCTCATTGGACGTACCCCTCATGTTTTTTCTTTCAATATAGATCCGCCAAATCAATCGACTAGCAATAATCAGAAAGAGCGAAAGAAAGTACGTAAAGATCACTAAGCGCACGCTATAGGTTTCATCACCGAAAAACAAGATCACGTTACAAGTAAAAGCGCTGCATGATACAGCCAAGAAGATAGCAATCATTTCTTTCAAGTTCGTGTAACGATTGATTCGAGAAAAAACACGAAACACTGATCCATAAAAAAGATAGAAACCGACAGAAAGGCTCACCGACATCAATGTAAATTCTTTTGGAATCGCCACAAAGGGTTTCATAAAATAAACTGCTGCAATATTTGCTGCTATGATCAATAAACTATCTACAACTATCAAAGTTACAATTTTTCTTCTTCTCGTTAATTCAAACAACCCAGTTGCCCCCTAAAATAACCCGAATTTCTTTTTTTTCACTTCTGTAAAAGCTGGAAAACTGATTTGATCCCCGTTTATCAAATCTTTTGCTACTTGTTTCATCAAGGTTACTTTGAGCATGCCAAAATCTTGCTCAATTTGCTCATAAGCTTCTTTTAAATTAAAGGTGCGTTTTGTAACGCCATGGGCATCCGAAGCGACCATCTGAACAAGATTATGTTCAACCATTGTTTTTGCTGTTTTTTGGATTTCTTTTCCAAATACGCCGACATAACTTGGCGCAGTTAACTGTGCCAAACAGCCCATATCCAAAAAAGGGATGAGATTGTTAGGGTCTTTTCTAAAATGAGCATTCCGCTCGGGGTGGACAATGACTGGAATCTTTCCCAGCTGTAGTAAATCGAAGAATATTTGTTCTGTATACGTAGGCACTTCAATCGTAGGAAATTCTATCAAGATATACGTATCATCAAGATCTGTAAAAAGGATGTCATTTTTCTGTATATCCTCAATTAAATCTCCTGTTATCCTAACCTCTTGCCCCTCAAGAACTGTCAAGGGCAGGTTCCGTGCGTCTAATTCTTCTTGTAAAGAGGTAACGAGAGAAATGACCTCTGACTTCGGATTGCGGTATTTTCCATTGTTATGATGTGGGGTACAAAGGATATGCGTAATTCCTTGGCTAATCGCTTTTTCAGCCATAGCAATGCTCGCAGTGATGTCTTCTGCACCATCATCAATTCCTGGTAAAATGTGGCAATGTAAATCAATCATTTCACTCGTCTCCTTCAAATTAATTAATTTCCATAATAATAGTAGTAACCTGAATCTTTCGAGTGTTCGGCACCGTTATAGACCACCCCAATGATTCTTGCTTGAACCATATTCAAAAGATCTCTCGCTTTTGTTAAGGATTCTTTACGTGCAACATTTTCTCGAACCACTAAGATCGTCCCATCTGCTTTAGATGCCATGATTTGTGCATCGGTGACTGCTACAACTGGTGGCATATCAAAGATAACCACATCGTAAAGGTTTTTCGCTTCTTCCATCACTTGGTTCATTCGTGCTGACCCAAGTAGCTCAGATGGATTTGGTGGTTTTGGTCCGCTAGTTAAGACAGATAAATTATCAATCACCGTTTTTTGAGCTGCTTCAAGGACGCTCGTTGAGGTACTTAATACGGTACTCAATCCACTCGCATTGTTTAAGCTGAATGTTTTGTATACAGTAGGCTTTCGCATATCGGCATCAACTAACAATACTCGTTGTCCTGATTTTGCAAAAACAACCGCTAAATTAGCTGAAGTTGTCGATTTTCCTTCACCTGGACCAGAAGAAGTAACAACAATGGTCTTGATTTGTTTATCTGCTGAAGACGCAAATTGAATATTTGTACGGATCGTACGATATTGCTCTGAGATTGGTGAAGAAGGATCAATTAGCGTGATCAAACTTACTGCATGTGTCTGCGTCCCAGTACGTTCTTGTTTTTTTGCCATCATTGTTCCCTCCTAGACTCGACTACGACTGCGGCGTGATTCTGCCGCTTTGTCGCCTTGCGGTTTCTTAATAAATGGTGCACTTGGTTTTTTCTGAATGGTCGCAGCCAATTCTTTTGGTGACATTTGGGGTACAGTACCTAATACGGTAAAGCCTAATGTTTCAGTTACAAATTTATCATCTTTGACAGTTCGATCTAGCAACTCCAATAAGAAGGCTAAGCCAACACCGACCATGATGCCTAGTACTAGACCAATGGCTAAGTTTAGTTTGTTGTTAGGTGAAACTGGAGTGGTACTAGCTACCGCACTTGAAATGATTGAGATTTTATCAACATTCATAACATCTTGGGCATTTTCTTGAAAGACTAATGCAGTCGTGTTGGCAATATTTTGCGCTGACACTGCATTGGTACTAGTTGCCTGAATGGAAAACATTTGTGAGTTTTGCGATTGATTGATTGAAATGGATTCTTTCAATTGTCCGACAGTCAAGTCAAGGTTGTTTTCGGACTCCAGTCGATCCTTTACTTGTGTCATAACTAAATCACTGACGATCATATCCTTATACGTATTGATCATTTGCAGGTTTGTATTTACATCGTTTGCATTGGTAGTTTCTGATTGAGGCAATGTCACAATCAACTGGGCTTGTGAACTGTATTTAGGTGTAATGACAAAGAAGGTGAATATCCCTGCTAAAGCTAAACCAGCAAACATTGAAATAAAAATAGCAGCTAAGTGTTTCCGTAGAATTGCGAATATTTCTTTTAAGCTAATTGTTTCTTCCATCTTTTCTCCACTTTCCTATTCATTCTCTAGATTTAGTTGAGCTTTCAACTCTTTTTGAACTCTTGCTAGTTCTTCTTCACTCACACGTTGATATGAGATGCCGTCTTGCATGAATCCTTCCCCTTGCAACTGATCTTGTTTGATCGTTTGAAAGGCACTGCGATAGTTAAATGCTAAGGTTCGCATGTCATCGAAACTCATATCTGTCTTCATGTTTTGCTCAACAGCATTTAAGATCGTTTGATATTGGGTGATTCCATCAAGACTCAAGACTTTCTTAACGATCCCTTCAACGATTTTCCGTTGGCGTTCTTGCCGTCCATAATCGCCGTTTGGATCTTCATAACGCATTCTTGAATAGGCAAGAGCTTGTTCGCCATTTAGTGACGTACGTCCGATAGCAAAATCAAAGCCATCTTGCGAAAAGGTGATTTCATTATCAACTTCAATGCCGCCGACTGCATCGACTAATTCTTTTAACCCAGCCATATTGATTGATACATAATGATCGATCGGAATATCTAAGAATTTTTCTACGGTATTCATTGCCATCGCTGGTCCACCAAAAGCATAGGCATGATTAATTTTATCTGTCGTCCCATGTCCAACGATATCAACATAGGAATCTCGTCCAATACTCACCACCGTCGTCTGATTGTCTTGCGGACTGATGGTCGCAACCATCATGGTATCAGAACGGCCTTGTTCGACTCTCCCTAAATCACCGGTATCGATCCCCATCAGTAAAACCGAGAAGGATTCTTGTTGGGATAGATCGACATCATTTTCACGTAGGCGATCTTCTCGATCACGCTCGACTGATTGATAAGTTTCGTTAATTGAGTTTGACACATCAAAATATAGTTTGGCAGCGACACCGATCAATCCGATGACTAACACTGCGACGATTGAAAAAATAATTAAAAAGATTTTTTTTCCTTTTGACATTTGCTTTCCTCCAGTTATCTCTATTTTCTTTGATACATGTATCCATTAGTAGACAACGTCTGAACTTTGATCTGTCCAGGTGCCATCTCCTGCTGATGTATCCTCTGAATAACTTTCCGTTGAAGCGGGTGTATACGTGCTGTATCCTGTGTACCCCATTTGGGTAGCGACTTTATCTGCTAATTCGGTGTATTTATCTTTCAATTCTTCATTGCGAACTTTGCTGATACTGTCGACTGCACTCAGATATTTTTCTAAGGTGACTTCACTGGTCACCTCATCCCCATCAAGCATTTCATCAAAAGTTTCTTGTAACTTTGCAATGCGGTCTAATTGAGTATCCGCATATTCTAAATAGGAAACAACTAACTCTTTCCATTTACTATCCTCAAAAAAACTCAGATTTTCACGGACATTCCCAACATCCGTTTCTTTTAGATCGGCTCTAATGATGACATCATTTTCAGCACTTTGCCAATTTGAAACGCCTTCAGTAAATAAGGCTTCCGTATCCGCTTGTACTTTTAATTTTGCCTCGATGTCTTTTAGCTGATCATCAAGGGCGGTTTTTTCTTGTTGGATCTCCACTGACTCACTTGGCAGTGCATCATCATCGATCCCATAATCGTCTGCTGATACTTTCACTGCAGAAAGTTTTGCGACTGTTTTAAGAACGTCTTCTTCTTTAAGATCTTTTCTCAAAAACGTTTGATCTTCGTTGCTGTAAAATTCAGCAATTTCATTAGACAACTCATTGATGCGATCTTTTTCGCTGGCAATCGCTGTCTGTGCGTATTCGACTCGTTGCTGATATTGCCTTTGGTTATTTTGTCGGTAACCAATGAAACATATTGCAACTGCGCCAATACCAACGGCTAAAACAGTCAAAGTCTTTACTAACGGCTTTCCCATGAACACACTCCCTACTTCAATTGTGCTTGTTTAAGCATTCTGCCTTCCTCTCACATAATAAAGGCAATTCTAGTTTATTATAAGAGAAATGTATCATTAAATAAAGGAAATTCCCGCTTTTTATTTATTAAGGTATATTTTTCGTCAATATAAGACTTATATAATGCCAAACATCAGTTATTTTAAAAAACCATAAATAACATCTACTCTACTTGACAGTTTTTTTAAACCCTCATTTTAAATAATAAATAATTCAGTTATAATCGTTGTTCTCATCACCTTTTAGGGTTGTCACTTTATAGAAAAATAACCTTGAGAGATTGTATTCATTCATTTTCCCAACATCTTTTCATTATAAATAGAAAAGATAAGAAATTCAGAAAGTAATTTTATACACTTTTCTTGTTATTATAAATCAATTTAGCAAAGATGAATTTTTTTCTTGGTGCACTTAGGGTTTCCTTCGCGTTTACTATTTATTTACACCAATCGTTCCTGTTAAAATTATAAGTTATCTTCTGTAAACTGACTTTCCCCCTCAATTCCTCCCTCCAATTTCTATGGTTTTTTTAAAATATAGTTAATCATTCATTTTTTATTTTATCACAATAAAATCATCACCCCCCTCTCATACTACTCAATGCCAATCAATTTCCTTCTATGCGCTGAAAGAAACGTGTTTCTACCTATATATATATGCTGGTCGTCAGTTGATTTATAGAAAATGCAAAAAATCTTGCGCAGGCTCAGGTATAGATTTCACCAACCGATGAAATACGTGATTTGTTTTTTCTTCCCTATCTTCTTTAAGATGAATAAGTAAGATTTGCGATTTTATTCATGAAAGGAGCCACGTCTTGAGAAATTTTCAAATTAATTTCATTACCAACACTGCAACGATTCGATGGCTGAAAATTTTGATGGCATTCGAGAAAAATTATCAATGTTCGACTCAAGGTTTGGCAAAGATTTCAGGAAGTACCACGCGAACGATCGTTACGGACGTGACAGATCTCAAAGAGTATTTTGGCGACTGTTTATCGATCGACTCTTCTCATAAGGGGTATATTTTTTCAATCAAGCAGTCCGCTGTGTATTTAACGAAAAAACGTGCGCTGATTGCCGATGAGATTTTGTTCCATATCATCGAAAGTATTTTCCACAATGATCTTTATAGCTCATCGGAATGGGCAGAGAAGTACCATATATCAGAAAGCACCGTTCTTCGCTATTTACGGAAAGTACAACCTATTTTTTCTTTCTATCGTTTGGAGATCCAAACCAATCCTATTTGCTTTCTTGGTGAGGAGATCAATATTCGCAAGTTTTTCCATGATTTCTATTATGAATCGGAAATTACTGCCATACGATCTTTCCACCGATCGCCATCCAAAATATCACTGCTAGTGCTTTTTCAAGATGTTATCAACTCGACCAGCATGCTTGTTCATTTGGTGAATTCAATTATTACTTGTATATCACCTTTGAGCGCCATTTTGCAGGTCAAAGTATCGAGTTGCCTAAGCAAATAAAAAAAATATTTGAACAGTATAATGATTTTCGGTTATTTTCTGAAATCAATGAGGCTATGAGTGAACAATACCAAAAAGAACTTCCGTATGAGGAAGTCCTTTATTTGTTCTTATTGGTAAAAACTCGCCGCTCGATCAGTAATTTAGCGATCGAGCAAACCTTTTGTAGAGAGTATAATCATTGGCCTGAAATCAAGCAGCTTGCGGCAGCCTTTGTCAAGGATTGCTTGCCAGGTACACAAGATAGCGCTCGCGACCGACTCTTAGTAGAGTCCTTTTTTACGGTAGCAAAAATCAAGCAATTATTATCCCCTTTATTAAACCATATGATTTCTGATACCGTTCAATTTGTCGAAGAAGCATATACGGACGATTACCATCTATTTAAAAACTATCTGTTGACGCAACCATTAGCTAGAGAAATTTGGGACAGTAACACACTGGAGCACTTAGGAACGAGCCTTACGATGTATGTTACTTCTATTAAATCTTTGTACTGGCAAGCGAAGAAGAATATCGCTTTTTTGTTCGAAGGCCCCTTTTATTTATGCCAATTATTAAAATGCAAATCTGTTCGTTATTTGCGCAGCTCTCGGACCTTTTATTTCCCGGACTCCAATGAATTGTCCGCAGGCTATTTGGAAAAAAATCAAATTGATTTGATCGTTACCAACTATACGGAATACATTACCGAATATGCCCAAGACATTGATTATTTACTATTCAAAACCTTTCCCGATGAGCACGACTGGGAAGCTTTAGAGGAAAAACTGAACGCCAATTTCAATCCTTGATAAACGAACACCGTATGTTTGACTCCATCTGACCAAGCTATTCAAAAAATGCTCCTGAGAACGAGCGCAAGAGATTGTGATCAGTTTAACAATACATCCAGAGTATATCGTCTATGTCGTCACTGACGCAGCGATACGCTCTTTTCTTATGCCTTCCTACATTAAAAGCAAAAAAAAGAAGCAGCCACTTCATTCAGTGAGCTGCTTCTTGCTAGTTGATTGATTAATCGAGGATCGTTACTTTTACTTGACGACGTCCCCATTGGATACATTGTGCGACGTTATCAAAGTGAACATCAATGATGTTTCCTTTGATCGCGCCACCCGTATCAAGCGCTAGTGCTACGCCATAGCCTTCAACATTGACTAAGGTGCCTAACGGAATCACGCTTGGATCAACGGCAACTGCCATTGGATTTTTACGTAAGTCTGTGCCACTTGCTGTAAAGAAACTAGAACCAGCTTCTTTATACGAGTAAGCAGTTGATTCCATCATCAATGTCCGACCGCTACTTGTATTGCTGTTGTTGCTATTGTTATTACTGTTGTTACTTGTATTGCTTGAGCTGTTAGTTGAGCTATTGTTACTGCTTGAAGAGCTGCTCGATGATGAGCTGCTGCTTTCAGTCGTATTGCTGTTCGATGAAGCAGACGCTTGGGATTCAGAAGCGCTTGAACGTTCCGCAGCTTGGGCTGCTTCTTTTTCAGCTTTTTCTTTCGCTGCTTGTTCCGCCGCTTCTTTGGCTGCTCGTTCTTCTGCTGCTTTTTCAGCAGCTAAGCGAGCTGTTTCAGCTTCTTTGCTGGAAGCGATTTGTGCCAAGGTTGCTTCGTTTTCTTTCAATTGGGCTTGTAGATTCGCAATTTTTGAATCCAGTGTTTTGGCTTCTGATTCTAATGCGGTTTGATTTTCTTTCAATGATTGCTGTGTTGACTGTGCTTTTTCTTCTAAAGCTTCCAGCTTTTCTTTTTCTGCTGTCAATGAATCGATCTTTTCTTTTTCCAAGTTTTGTAACATCGTCATCGCATAGGCACGATTGATAAAATCTTGGATGTTGGATGATTCTAATAGTACCGTCCAGTCTCTGGTAGCCCCGCCATTGACTTGGATGTCTTTCATACGTTCCGCAACGACAGCTTCACGCTTTTCAATTGTTTCTTGTGCAGTTTTGATTTCTGCTTTGGTTGTTGCTAATGATTCTTCATTTTCAGCGATTTGAGCTTTTAGCTCTTCTACCTCACTGTATTTCGCATTCACATCAGTCAATGCAATCTGCACTTCCGTACTGATTTCCTGACTTTGCTGCATGACGGCACTTTCTTGCTCTTGCAATGATTCAAGTGACTCAGCCTGCGCAAAGATTGGAGAAACGATTCCTGCCGCAAAGACAGCGACAACGATTGTTCGTAGTTTCTTTGCCTTCAAAAAATTCCCTCACTTCTCACTATGGTTTCCAACATATCCTATTATACAAATTCTTAAGAAGAATTTTATTGCAGGACCTTTACAATTTGTTACAAATTATCGTAACAGTGGGTGTTTTCATCGTCTTTTCCGACTGAATTTAGTCAGAAGTGGGAAGAATCAGCATTGATAAGGGTTTATTTTTTGTAATCTAACCGTAACAAACCTATTTTTTCTTACGAATGGCTTCAATAAATCGAGACAATTCCTGACTGCTTTTTATCTGATTGATTTCTAACTTTTGAAAGTTTTTTAAGAGTCTTCTTTGATGAAAATTCAATCTCGGTAGATTTTGTTTTAAAACGCGCCATTCTTCTGGAAACGCTGCGAAGCGCCCTTGCCAATCGTTTTTATATTGCTCAATATTTTCAGCCAATTCTTTTTTGTGCTGTTCGAAGGCTTGATTGACTTGTTGCACCGCTTTCTGAAAGGCAACCAAGTTAGCAAGGGTATAGCCCATATCAAAAGAAAGAACCATTAATAAGAAAACGGGCAATAAGAATCCGACCCGAGCACTCAATGTTTGCACGATCTCCAGCATTTGCGGATGAACAAATCGAACAATGAGCACACAACACACGCCCCAAAAAAGAGAAATCGGCAATGCCACCCGTCCATTGATATTCAGTGGTACTTCTTTGTAATCCCACCATGAGGCATGAAAAAACCGCTCAAGTAAATAGCTTGTCACATATTCAAGCACGGTGACCAACAACGCTGCCGCAAAGAACAGTGGAATCACTTGCTCATGCAATGGCCGTAACAAATAGACAACGCCAAGAATTCCAAAGCCGTAGATGGGTGTGATTGGACCAATAAGGAACCCCCGATACACAAAGTGCTTGGCTTTTAGTGAGCAATAAATGGTTTCCCAAAGCCATCCGATAAATGAGTACAAGAAAAACAATAAAATGATCCGTTCAAATTGAACCATACTTCTCCGCTCCTTTTCAAACTGTTGCAATGATCTGTGCAATCGTACTTGTCATCACAATCATACCACAAATCAATCGGTCTTATTTTGAATCAGTGCAGTAGCTTATTCCTCGTTTGAACGGTCTTTTTTGTTGCTTATTGATCACCAAAAATAATTGATGGGTGCACTTGTTCTTTCAAACTATAGCCACACAGTTCTTTGTTAAAGGTAAAATGATCTTGTTCCACATTGGCAATGATCTCATCTTCGGAAAATCCGTGAAAATCGTAGTCATTGATGTAACTGCGAAGTAATACTAATTTTGCATCGATCAAGAGAACTCGTTGGATGTCCATCCAAAAAGCCATGTCTTTGTTTTTCAATATTTTTTTCAATTCTGCTTCCTGTGCTAACCAGTACGCATAGACTGATGGCATTTCACCTTTAATGGTTTCAGCAGATAATCCTTCTCTCATTTTTACTAGATACTCATTCACTGATTGATAAAACAATTTCTTTCCCCCTAGTTCCATTATTTTTAAACGTAGATCCTATGTTCCTTCTATTTCCTCGCCGCTTTGAGCTATCTTCCTCTATCCGACTGTCGCTGATGTCGCCTACTTTTTGTATCGAAAGAAGCCATAGTATTTCGCAACAAAATTCTGACAATTATTCAAAACAAATAGATAAATAAAAAGCACACTATTATTTTATAGATATAACCGACACAATTTTTAACTTCACTATTCTTTTAATGCTTCCTTTCTTTTCTAAAGCATAGCAAAAGTCGCCCCGTATTTATAATCAACTTTTGCATCAATCTAAGAAAAAAGTGAAAATAAGCGGTAACAGTCAGTTATTTCCGCTTCACTTTTTTAAATTTACTATTTAACAATCCTTTATTTTTTTCGATTCATGCAATAACTGAGAATATTTTATTGCGTTATTTCCTTTCCTATTATACGATTAACTAAATAATGTTGGTTATTTGAAAATAAAAAACAAAGGGGAACGTGAGAATAATGAGAAAAAGTGTTGTTTTTAGTTTATTGGGGTTCACACTTCTTTTTGCTGGCTGCACGCCAAAAGAGGAGAAACCAGCTTCAGAAAGTACGGAAAATGCAAGCGCTACAAGCTTATCTATGACATCATCAACCGAAGTCGCCCAAGAATCGACGGTCTCTTCCAGTGAAACGGCTTTACCTAGTTCAGAACAAACCATCACAGGCGTTAGCGGAACAAACTATACCATCGATTTACCTAGCAATTGGCAAGAGGTACCTGATTTCACTTCATTGAATCCTGACAATGATTTTATGTTGTCCGATGCGTTAGAAACGAAATATTTAGCTGCAGTCGTTGAATCGAAACAGGATTTTGCCGATTTAGAAACTTATCTTGGATTGGTTCAAGAAAATTTGGCAACGAGCTTCGATACGACTGCCACCTTTTTACCAATTCCTGACACAAAGGCCTATTTCGTGGATTTTCCTGCGACAGTTGAAGGGCTAAATATCCACTATATTTATTATGTACTTGAAACCGAAAATAATTACGTTCAGTTGTATGGCTGGACGTTAGAAAGCTTATACGACTCTTCAAAAGAGGAACTAACAGCAATCATGAACAGCTTCAAAGAAGAATAAACAAAATATCTGTACCCATTTTGGCAAATAGCCAGAAAAATGGGTACAGATATTTTTTCTTTTTATCTACGGACTACAAGACGTTGCCCTACAAGAATCAATGAGCCAGAAAGGTTATTCCATTGCATCAACTGATTCACAGTCACACCGTAGCGTCGCGAAATCCCCCATAGAGTGTCTCCCGAACGTACAGTATAGGTGGTGCTGTTTGATGAGGAAGCGTTCGTTTCTTGAACGTACGCTGCACTTACCCAGCCACGCCCTTCAATTCGATACCAGACATTGTTGCCATTGACACTGGTTCCGGTCTTTTGCGCAACTGCACGAAAAGAGGAGTTGTTTAACAAAGAACCAACAATTCTGGCACTGGTAGACGCATCAGAGCGAATATTCAATGTTGCGGTAGTGCGAAACTCTTTGTTGATGCTTTGTTCAAAGCTATTACTTCCAGCGGTCACTTCTGTCACGTACGCAGCACTCACCCAGCCGCGTCCTTGGATTCGATACCACACATTGTTGCCGTTGACACTCGTTCCCGTCTTTTGAGCGACTGCTCGAAATGTTGCATTGCTTGCCAAGGAGCCGACAACAGAAGCGCTAGTCGATGCGTCTGAACGGATATTCAAGGCAGCGGTGGTGCGAAACTCTTTGTTGATGCTTTGTTCGGCATTGTTGTTGCCGTTGCTGTTATC
The DNA here is from genome assembly GCF_002140615.1 of Enterococcus sp. 2G9_DIV0600. Lineage (NCBI taxonomy): Bacteria > Bacillati > Bacillota > Bacilli > Lactobacillales > Enterococcaceae > Enterococcus > Enterococcus sp. 2G9_DIV0600. Next base: position 1,187,435 of record NZ_NGLL01000001.1, on the reverse strand, counting down.
ATTGTTATTATCGTTGTTATCATTATTATTGTTGTTATCATTCCCACCCGTATTCGATGAGATCTCCGTCACATGAGCGGCACTTACCCAGCCACGTCCTTGAATTCGGTACCACGTCGTATTGCCGTTCACACTGGTGCCGCTTTTTTGCGCTACTGCTTCAAATGTTGCATTGGCAGCCAATGAACCCACGATCGAGGCGCTGGTGGAAGCATCCGAACGGATATTGAGTGCTGCATTTGTTCTGAATTGTTTATTGATCGCCTGTTCAGAATTGTTATTGTTGTTATTGTTGTTATTGTTGTTATCGTTTGAACCGCCACCACTTGATGTATCGTACTGGGTCAAATTGTACGTTTCAATCAAGTTGTTTAGCTTACTTGCATAAGCCGTGTCGGTGGCATAGCGTCCTTGCAGCCATTGTGTCACGTCACGATAAGAATTCGTATTAGACTTCCATGCCCCATGGTAGAAGAAAACACCCGGCGAAAATGAGGTGGTTCTCAAAACGTGCGCATTGTCTTGAAAAGATTCTTTTAATGAAGGGTATTTACGAAACTTCGCAATAATCGGATAGAGATTGCCATTCCCGTCATCTTCCAAGGTTTGCATCTCTACAAATTGTCCATTGTAAGATCCCTTGATACCAAACATATTATTGGCAAGAGTAGTCAGCGTGGATTGCCCCCAACCTGATTCTAAGATCGCTTGTGCAATCATAACTGAAGCGTAGAGGTCATTTGCCCCCGCCACTTCTTGTGCCATTGGTCCTACTTGCTGAATAAATGCTTGCTGATTATTAGAACGTGCCATTGGATTGTTGTAGTTGGGCATGACCTTCGTTTCAATGGCGATCCGCTCTTCTTCTGACAGAACAGGAATGTCACGATCGATTTCTGCTTCATTCTGTTCAGAAGCATCATCTGCTAGTTCATTTTCGGGTACGTCTTGAATTTCTACTACATCCGAACTTTCAGCTTCTGATAGTTCGGTACTATCTTGCGTTGCTGGTGATCCCTCGTTGACTTCTTGATCTTCTACAATGCTCACAGAATCTTGCGTCGATGTGTCTTGGGTTGACTCTGCTGTTTCAACTACTTGAACACCATTTTGGGTTTCTGCTGACTCAAGTGTATCTGCTAAGACATTCATCGGCAAAATATTCACCGTACTAACAAGTGCAGCGGTTGCCGCCGCACTTTTACGGTAAAGAAGCCCTCTTTTTTGTTTCTTCGCACGATAACGAAGCTGTTTTCTTTCTTCCATTTGTCTCTCCTTAAAACTACAGCTAGCTACTTCTTACATTCTTACTGCAAAACTAGGTGTAAAATGAGCGGTACTGCCAACAGAAACATTTTGTCCTGGGCGTGGTGCATGAATGTATTGTCCGCCACCTAAAGCAATGGCTACATGATAGGTGCTGCCTGATGAACCCCAGAATAATAGATCTCCTGGTTGTGCTTGGCTAACGGAAATCACTGTACCCGCTGTTTCTTGTGGTACCGTCCATCCACCAATATCTCTCCCTGTTACTTGTAAAAAGACATAGCGAGTAAACCCAGAACAGTCAAAGCTGTCCGGTCCTTTGGCACCCCAAACATAGGTTTTTCCGATATGCTTATACGCTTCTGCCACGATTGCAGCCCCATTTGTTGATGCTGGTGCAGAAGGTGCTGGCGGCGTCACGATCGGTGCTGGTGACGGAGCAGGCGTTGGCGCCGGTGTTGGTGTAACGGGCGTTGGTGCAGGAACTGCAGGTGCACTGTCCGCTGGCGTCTCTGGTGCTGCAGGTGTCACTGGTGTGCCTGGCTCTTGAATTTCTGGTGTATCTACTGGTGCTTCTTCTGGAGCCTCTGGTGTTTCAACTGGTTCAGATTCTTGCGTTTCCTCTGGCTGCGTTTCTGCTGGTGCTGCTGGCTCTTCCACTGGCGCTTGGCTCTCTGCTTCTGCGTCAGATTCGGTGCTCTCTGCTTGAACAGCCGCTTCATTCAAGGCTGCTTCTTCTGCTGCAGCTTGCTCTGCCTGCTGTTGCGCCGCTTGTTCCGCTTGGGCTTGTAAAGCAGCAACGCGGGCAGCTTCTTCACGAATTCTTGCTTGCTCCGCTTCATAGGCTTCTTTTTCCGCACGCAGCTGTTCTTTTTCTTCTTCTTTCGTTGCTTCTTCGTAGGCTAACTGACTAACCAAGACATTTAATTCTGCTTGGCTTGCTTCCAAGACACCTTTTTGTGCTTCCAGATGGCTCTGTGCTGCTTGCAATTCTGCCACTTTTTCTTGTGATTCCGCACGCTTTTGTTCAACTGCTTGTTGGTCGGCTTTTTGCTGTTCGATCACTTCATTATTCGCTCGAATGATCGTCGTCATGGCATGGACCCGACCCACTAGATCACTGACAGAATCAGCTTCTAGTACGGCTGTTAGAAAATTGTCGCCTTTTCCATTGACTTGTGTTTCTCTGGCTTGCTTTTCGATGTTTTCTGAGCGTTTGGCAATCCGCTCTTCTAACTGACTGATTTCCTGATCCAATCCTTCGATCGCTTGCAACAAATCACTTTGCTGCGCTAAAATGATTGCTGCTTCTTGATTTAATGAATCAATTTCTGCAGACAATCCATCAATTTCCCCTTGTACGCTTTGACGTTGCTGTCTCAACTGATCAATCTCGTTATTTTTTTGTTCGATCAATTGATCGTGATTCGTAGCAAAAACGGTCACAGGTCCGCCGAATGATGACAATACAATGCCACACATACACACAGTTGCAAAGATTTTCTTCTTCATCTGATCCTCCAAATTCAATTTTAAAACTTTTTTTTCATTTATTTGACCATTTTCATTTTACCATAGTTCAGCAACAAACCCAATCCGTAAGCGATTTACATTTTAGTTACACAAATAAACTCTGTTTTTTTATTGCATGTTCCCCACTCCTATGCGATCGACACGCCACGTGAATGCCTATATATCACCTATTCAAGAAAACTTCATAGAAAAAGTCCTTTTTCTTAAGAAAAAATAAATAATGTTGTAGATTTCACTTTGATTACATTAATTTTCTGCAAAATATGCTTGATTCACAAAAATTTTACAGACGAAAAAAGCTCCTTCCTAGAGTTTTCTAGAAAAGAGCGAGTTTTTGTCTGGGTTATTCGCGATAAGGGAGTAGTTGTCTCATTACGGCGATTTGGTCATCTATGGTCTGTTCTGTGATGTGACCGGTCAGGGCCAAAATCCCCAATCCTTCAATCACGAACATATAGTTTTCTGCAATCACTGCCAAGTTTTCATCTTTTAACACACCTTGCTGAACGCCGACTTGAAAGATCTCATGGATCGTCCGTTTCGTCTCAGAAAGTTGTGCTTGCTGCAGGGAACTGGAGGCTTCGGTTTTATGCGTATAGTAATACTCGTAGACGGCTCGCAGCATACCGTCAGAAATGCTGTGGAGTAGACGCTTGCGATGGTCGGAAAAATATTTGTTTAAAATCGTTTCAAAGGGCACTTGCTCCATGATCATCTCTCGTACATCATCAAATTTTCGTTTGGAGCGCTGCTCTAACACTGCCAAAAAAATCTCATCCACCGAACGAAAATATAAATAAATGCCACCACGACTAATGCCGCACTCTTCGATAATGTCCTTCATTGTCGCATCGATCAAGCCTTTCTTACTAAAGACGACTTTGGCACTTTCAAGAATCAAATCACGCTTTTGTTGTTTTTTCTTTTCCGCTGTAGTCAATTCGCTCTGTTGCTTCTTTGCCATTTTTTTGGCCCCTTTCATCACATTATTAATGACACTCGTGTCATTTTGTTGTATAATCAACCTAACTTAAAAATGACACGAGTGTCATTATAAAAAAGGAGTTTTTACAATGAATACAAAAAGCAAAACCTATCGCCTTGTCATTCGTGCCATTTTGACTGCTATTATTATTTTACAGACGATGGTGCCTTTCCTTGGATTTATTCCGATCGGTATCACTAGTTTAACGATCATCCATATCACGGTGATCGTCGCTGCCATCGTTTTAGGGACAAAAGACGGGATGTTCATCGGCTTAGTCTGGGGGATTTTCACCATGATCCGTGCGTTTACCTCTCCGACAACGCCCTTAGACATTGCTGTTTTCACCAACCCAATCATCTCGGTGGTTCCCCGTGTATTGGTTGGCTTAGTGGCTGGTCTCTTGTTTACGATCATTTACAAAAAGACCAAAAAAGTCGTCGCTGCTTCGATTGTTGCCGCAATCTTTGGGACCATCACCAATACAGTTTTGGTCTTAACGTTAATGGGAACCTTGTATACTGGCTTAGTTGCCACTACCTATGGTGTCGATGCTTCGGCTTTATTCGTGACCCTCGGTGGAATTGCTGTAACGAATGGAATCTCTGAGGTGATCACAGCTGCGATCTTAACACCCATTCTAGTAAAAGCCTTATTTGCAGCAACCAGCTTACGTCCAGAAAATCGTTAGTCCCTTCTCTTATCCTATCATTTTTTTCACGTTCTGAGTACTCTTTGCCCAAACATTAAAAGCCCCCGATCGAAGAAAGCTTCTATTGTATAGAAAAGCTTTCTTCGATCGGGGGACTTCTTCTTTTATTGGTTAAAAAAAGGTGGACAGCAAGGCAAGGATCGCTAGACCGCCTTGGGTCAAAATAATTTTCTTGTCGCTAGTTACACTGCCATATGCAGCTACTAAGATAATGTAGATCAACAGCAAGCGACTGATTTCCAATGGCGCTGAAGCAAAGGTAATACTATACAGTAGCCCCAAACCGATCAGCCCATTGTAAACCCCTTGGTTTTTGAACAAGGTCACGACGATCGGTCGTTCAAGCTCTGTTTTCGTCACGTTGAAGACCCGCGCTGTTGCTTTGGACGTAGTGGCAAATGTTTCTAAATAGAGAATATAGAAAAACTCTAAGGCAACCAGTACAATCAAAATCGTCGATAAAATCGTCATCTTTATTCTCCTTGCTGAGCGACAACGATCTCGCTCGGTTTGGCTGTAAAGTCAGGCATTTGTTGGAATAATTGTTGCAGCAGCGGGTTTTGATTGTGGGCGGTGATCGCTTCTTGATTCGCCCATTTTTCGACCATGACAAACCGATTGTTCTCTTCCAATGATTCATAGAGATGATAGCCGTGGCAGCCTTCCTCAGCTCTCGCCGATGCTAATAATGGCGTAACAGCGGCTAAAAAATCTGCCCGCTTTTCTTCTTTGATGTAAAACGTTGCATTGATGATTTCCATCGTTTTCCCTCCTCTTATAGAAATGTCGTAATTTGTTCTGCGTCTAACCGAACGGATTCATAGCCTAATTCTTTGGCTTTTCCGACTGAAAGGATCATGACAGGAACATAACGTTCTTTGTCTAAGCCAAAAGCTTCGGCTAATTGATCTGCTTCAAAGCCGCCGATTGGGTTGGTTTCATAGCCATGCGCCCGCGCAACTAACATAAATTGCATCGCTGCTAAACTAGCGTCGATCTTCACCACATCATTCATTTGTTCTTTTGTAAGATTTTCGTAATGCGGAATGATCGCTGCTAATTGTTGGTCACGTACTTCCGCTGGCATTTTGCCTTCTGCTACTGCTTTGTTATAAATTTCTTCCCCAAGTTCATGACAAAGCATATCGCCAAAAATCAAGACCATTGCAGAAGAGGTATCATTTTGACGGACGTTGAAACGAATTAATGGTTTCAATTTTGCTTTTTGCTCGTCGCTTTCCACAACGACAAAGCGCCAAGGCTGCATATTGACTGAGGAAGGTGCTGTCGTTGACTCTTGGATCATGGTCAACATTTCTTCATGGGGGATTTTGTATGTTTCATCATAGACACGAACCGATTTTCGGCCAAAGGTGATCTCTGAAAAATTGTTATTGCTATATTCTGTCATGGGTTTGCCTTCTTTCATGGAACTAATTTCATAAGTAATGTTAGAAGCTGTGCTTCTTCTTTTTCGGTCAAATTGATGCCTAACGACTCCTCAGAGCTGGCATGCTTTGAAGCACAACTAGCCAAATCGGCTTGTGCTTTCGGTGTCAAAGAAACAAAAATCTCGCGGTTATTGTCTTTGTTTCGTTCCCGTGTCACAAATTGTTTTTCTTCGAGAATCTTCAAATGCCGCGTGACCGCTGCACTATCGATCTTCAATTCATTCTGTACTTGATTTTGGGTACAGCGTCCTTGCTCATTCAAAAACTGCAGCAACTGATAACGGGTCAGACTAAAGCCAGTCTCTTTTTCAAAGATCGCCGTTAATTCTTGATTCACGATTTTCATCCGATACAGCAATCCGCTTAGCTCACGTAAATTCATTGCATAAACCGCTCCTTTCATCATTGACTTGTCAACTGTTGACTAGTCAAGTATAAATCATTTTCTTTTGCTTGTAAAGAGTAAGCAAAAAAGACCCGCAGCTAGGCGAACCTCATCAAGAATCGAATCAGAAATTCTTTGATGAAGGTACACCAGCAGGCTGCGGATCTTCGTTACTCCAGTATTGAGAAAATACGGTAGAATTTATTTTATTTTAATTGGAAGAGTTTCTTCAAGCCCATCACGATCAGTGTAGAGATCGCTGCTGCTGCGAAGATAATGCCCCACGTGCCAGCTTGAATCGGCATCGTATCCAATAGCTCATTCATAAACGGTACATAGACCGCTGAAAGCTGTAAGCCGACGGAAAGGAGCAATGCCCCCATCAATGGTTTGTTTTTCAAGAGGGTTTTGTCTAAACCAAAGCCGCTGCTTTTACGAACGTTGAAAATATGCATCAATTGCGCCACTGCCATAAAGGTAAAGGTTGCTGTTTGTGCATAAAGCAACTCGTGATCCGTCAGCATCAGGAAGTTGAAGAAGCCAAACGCCACCAAACCAATCACGACCCCACTTAAAATAATGCGTCCTAAGAAACGCTTGTTAACGAGGCCATCCGCTTTTGTGCGGGGCTGGCGCTTCATAATGTCGTCTTCAGCTGGTTCAAAGGCTAATGCCATGGCTGGAGCAATATCGATGACTAGATTCAAGAAAAGGATATGCAGCGGTTGGATCGGCATGGGCATCAAGAAAATGACACTTAGAAAGATCGTCACGATCTCAACCATATTACAAGAGAACAGGAAGGAAACATATTTTTTGATGTTGTCAAAAATGATGCGTCCTTCTTTGATAGCATCGACGATCGTTCCAAAACGGTCATCCGTCAAAATCATATCGGAAGATTCTTTGGCTACTTCTGTCCCCCGAATCCCCATGGCGATCCCGATATCGGCGCCGTTGAGTGCTGGTGCATCGTTGACCCCATCGCCAGTCATTGAAACGATATCGCCTTCTTCACGCAACGCTTCCACAAGCTGTAATTTATTTTTTGGTGAAACTCGAGCAAAGACAGCGACTTCTTCGATTTTTTCGTTAAAGCCTTCTTGCCCTGCCAATTCATCGATCTCACGACCCGTCATGGTTTTTTCATGGTCTTTTAAGCCAATTTCTTTGGCGATCATGGATGCCGTCTTCGGATGGTCCCCCGTGATCATTTTCACTCGGATCCCCGCTTCTTGTGCGACCTTCACTGCTTCTTTGACATCTGTTCGCGGCGGGTCGACGATGCCCGCAAAGCCTTGGATCTTGATTTCCTGTAGTGCTGCTTTCAGCTCTGCTTCGTCCGTTCCACCTTGATAATCCTTGATGCAACCGACAGCGATCACCCGCTGCCCATGACTGGCTAACGTGTCATTGTATTCATGAAGCTGTTCTTTTTCTTTGGCATCAGCATCGGCTAAATCAATCAAGACATCTGGTGCCCCTTTGATGATCAATGTCCTGTGCTTTCCTTCATACACGGTCACCATGTATTTGTTGTCGGAATCAAAGGGCATTTCTGCGATTTTCTTCAGCCCGCTGTCCTGCTCTTTTTGGCGATCAATGCCGATTTTTTGACCTAAAACGACGAACGCCCCATCTGTTGGATCACCGAGGATCTCGTATTGCCCTTCGTTTTCACGTAAAGTAGCGGTGGTACATAAAGCACCGTTTTCGATCATCCCTTGCAGCGCATCATGATTGGCTGCATCGATCTCGGTTTCATCCTCCGAGTCTGCCTTGTAAAATTTTCCGTTGGGTTCATATCCATTTCCTGTTACTTTGAACATTTCTCCTGAACCTAAAATGATCTCAGCAACCGTCATTTGGTTTTCTGTCAGCGTCCCCGTTTTGTCACTGGCAATGATACTGGTGGCGCCCAGGGTCTCAACAGCTGATAACGATTTGACCAGTGCTTTATGCTCGGCCATCGTCCGCATGCCTCGGGACAATGTGATCGTCGAAACAGCTGGCATTGCCTCAGGTATCGCTGCGACCGCCAAAATAATCGAGATATGGATCATTTCGACAAATGGTTGATTCGTCAAGACCCCAGCGATCAAAACTGCCACCGCAGCAAAAAGCGCGGCAATAATGATTGCTTTTCCTAGCTTGTCCAATTCGATATCTAACGGCGTTTGACGCTTTTTGTCACCCGTCAGCATGTCACTGATTTTTCCGACCTCGGTCTTCATACCGGTTTCTGTCACTACAGCATAGGCATTTCCCCGAGTTGCCGCAGTTCCTGCGAAAACGACATTGCGGCGATCGCCTAGTGGAACATCTTCTTCATAGGTTTCTCGTGCATCTTTTTCAACAGCTTCTGACTCACCGGTCAGCGCTGATTCGATGCAGGCAAAGTTGCTCGTTTCAAGTAAGCGGGCATCTGCCGCAATGGCATCCCCTTCTTCCAGAACGAGAATATCGCCTGGAACGATTTTTGCCGACTCGATCTCCATTACTTCTCCATCACGAATCACTTTTGCGGTAGTGTAAATCATGCTTTGAAGAGAATCAATTGATTTTTGTGCTCGTAATTCTGTGATAAAACCTGTCATTACAGCAATCACCACGGCAATCAATACTGCAATTCCTTCAATCGTTTCCCCCATCGCAAAAGAGAGTAACGCAGCTGCTAGCAATAAATAAACAATCAAGTTGTTCAAGTTATGCCACAGCAATTCCCATACAGAAAGGGATTCTTGTTGCTGGATCGTGTTTTCTCCGTATTTTTCTAAGCGTTTGTCGGCTTCTTTCCCGCTTAGGCCTTGCTTGCGGTCACTTTCAAAATGTTTCAAGGTCTCTTCAGTCTTTTGCTGGTAAAATTTTTCCATCAAATTCCTCCTTTAAATTGTAAACTTCTTGCCGAGGGTTTCCACGTTTCTGAAGGGATAAATCGGTACAGATACCTTGCACAGTCATTTTTTGATTTGAATCGGTTCAGGCGATCGCTGAATGAAGGGAATATAACCAATAAGAAAAGCAAGCGCAGGTTGACTGGCTGAGGGAAAAGGTATGTGTGTTGAGCATCGATCATTTTGCGAGCAATGAAGTCGCTTCTTTTAATCGTCGCAAGTGATCTTTCTATGTACGTACTTTGTGAAAAAACCATTCGGCCTACTTCTAACCTATCATGGATGAAGATGTTCGCAAAGGATTTTGCTTCACAAGTGGTGTAAAAAAAACAGTCGTAACAAAATTAGCACCACCGCTTTTGGTGACGATTGGGCAGCATGTCAGTAATGCCAAACAGGTACTCGTTTCGGTGTTTTCTTAATAATCTAAGCTTTTGCTATGTTGTGATTTACAATGTTACAACTCTAGCAAAAAAATAACTTTAAAAAGAGAACGCTTGCTGTCCTTACTTTATTTTAACAAAAAACAACAAACTTTTGAACAAAAAAAGTGTTTATTGCTAAAAAAACAATTGAATTACGACCTCTCGCTGACATTCTCCTTCCTGATCGCCAGAAAAGGTTGAAGCAAAACAAGCCATTGATCCATTGTGTTCATATAAAACAAGCACGCCAATACCCCAAAAAAGCATTCCTCGTTTGAATGATAAATCACCAACCGAGGAATACTTCGTATCTATTCTAATTTAAGAGGGAACTTCCTCACTCTCGATGTAGCAATAGACTCGCAGATCAGGCAAAGCCTGTTTGATCCGCTGTTCGATGGTATCGATAAATACGCTTGGTTCTTCGGGTCCTAGCTTCAAGGCAAGGTCGGCGACGATCAAAAGTTCTTCTGGACTTAGATGGAGGGTTCGCAAATCTTTGATTTGGATGATGGCAGGGTCGGCTAAAATTCGTTTGATCGCCATTAAATCAGAAGCAGAAGCGCCTTCTCCAATCAAGAGGCTATAAAATTCTTTGGCTAAAAAGACAGCAGCAGCAATCAGCAACAATCCACCTAAAATGCCGCCGAGGGAATCAAATATCGGATTATCCGTCAATGCGGTCAATAAGATTCCTGCGATGGCGATCGTCACACTACCTAAAGCAAACAAATTTTCCGTGAAGCCTAAAAGCAGATCGGAATCGCGGCTTTCTTTTAAGAAACGGATGAGGGGCTGGTTTTGCTTGTTTTGTTCTTTGACTTCTTGCCATCCCTCTTGAACAGCTGTCACTTCAATGAACAAACTGACAAATAAGATCGCTGCCACCAGCTGGAGCTGTTCCACTTCATGGGTTGGGTCTAGTAGATCACGGCTGGCTTCAACAACCGCTAAAATCCCACCACCTAAAAAAACTGTCATGGCAACTACAGTACTAAAAAAATAGGTTGCTCGTCCTTCACCAAATTGATGCAGTTCACTACGCCCTCGCTGTGCTCGGTTTTCACCGATGGCTAGAAGTCCTTGATTGATGCAATCGATCAGACTATGGATACTTTCGTTCATCAAGACAGCACTGCCGCTAAAGAAGTAGCCGATGGCTTTCATGATCAACCCTAAGACATGGGTCAGCAAAACGATTCTACGGGCTTTTTGTCCTTGCTGTTTTTCCATCATGGTTCCTCCTTCGGTGTCGAACTCGCTGTAACAAGCTGTCTCTTTTCTTAAGCATAGCACTGCACTTCCTAGATGAAAACGAAAGTGGCTTGCGGGTCTGACCTTGTGTTCACTCAGGGTTAAAAAGGACTGCGGGCACAAAAAAAAGTCAGGATCGCTCCTGACTTTTTTCTCTTGATTAATAGCCGGTTCCGTCATCAACGACTTCCGAGCCGTATCCGTCGCCAGTTCCTGCACCTGTTTCGGTTCCTGTATCGGTACCTACGCCGGTTTGGGCTTCTGTATTCGCATCTGCTTGTGTATCTGCTGGCGCTTGACCTAATGCTTTCAACATATCGTTACGAATTTCATTGTAAGAATAATCTTGAATATATACGATCGATTGTCCATCATAAGATTCCCCATCGTACCATTCAAAGGTATGTTTTTGAATATCGAATCCAGACAACATATTGCCTGCTAAAGATACTAAGTCTTCAAACTTAAAGTTTGTATTCACGTCTTCGCTGACTGAGTCTAAGATTTCTTGGTACTTGGTGACATTGTTGATTTTCAAAGCTTGGTGGATCGCTGCTTCAATAACTTCTTGCTGACGATTTCCTCGATCCACATCGGTATCCATTTTACGGATGCGGGCAAAGATCAAGGCTTGTTCACCGTTCAACAATTGACGACCTTCTGGAATCAATGTTTCTCCCGTGTTGTCTGAAGTATATTTCTTGTTGATGTCGTAAGGCACATCAACAGTGATCCCTCCGATGGCATCGATGATTTTCTCAAAACTGGTAAAATTGATGTTTACGTAATAGTCAATTGGCAATTGCAGGTAGTTTTGGACTGTTTCAATCGTTGCGTCTTCCTCACCAATCGTGAATGCACTATTGATCTTGGCGGTAGCAGCAATCGTCCCGGTTCCTGTTCCATCATAAATGTTGGTCCAAATGTCTCGAGGGAGACTGACCATATCGATTTTCTTGTTTTCGCCATCGTACACCATGTAAATCAAACTGTCGGTACGGGCACTGTCCAAATGTTCTGTCTTTTCACGTTCCGCATCATTATCAACACCCATTAACAAGATCCCAAACTTTGAATTCACGTCAGAAGCTTTTAATGAGTTGTCCTGTTTACTTTTATTAGAGCTGATCACAGCGGATTCTTTAAACATTTTATCCACTGAATTTTTTGCTGCATAATACGTATAGCCGGCAAATAAAACGATGCCTGCAATGGCGAAAAGAAAGATTCCTCCAATAATCACGCGTTTGTTGCGCGCTTTGTGGGCTCTTTGCTGTTTATATCTCGTCTTTCTATCCATAGTGCCTCCTTCATTTCTCCTGAATTGCTCTCCCCGATTGTACCAGAATTTTTACGATCCGCCTATTTTTTTAAGAAGTTTTATTCTTTTTCTGTGAAGTCCTTTAAACATTCCTTAAAAATAATTCTGGGATTGAAAGAAACTTAGATAAATAGTCAACTTCTATGGATATTTTATTAAAAAACGAGTTTTTTCATTCCCCCTTTTTGGATGGATCAACTTCTTTTTCGACAGTCAGCTGAATAATTACACCAAATGGATCGCGAACACTTGCATAAAAAAACGCAAAAGCATTCTCACTTGGTGCTTGGATCGTCTGACTGCCTTTTTGCATCAATCGTTGATAAAGCTTCTGAGCTATTTGGCTCTCCGCTAGCGTCAAACTCAGTGACAAGTGATTGCCTCGCTGAATCGTCTCTCCTTCAACTAGTGGATTGTCTGCCAGCTGCAACTGGAAATCTCCGATCTGTAGGATGGAGTGAGAAAGATACTGTTCTTGTCCCGCAAGAATCTCCAGCGTTGGATCAAGTCTCTCACGATACTCCTGGTTGGTGATGGCAAATAAGAGGGTTGCGTCTAGTGTTTCTTGATAAAATTGAATGGCTTCTTGGGCTTTGCCGTCTAAGGTTAAAAACAAAGCGATTTTTGGTTCGATCATTTGTTGGTTCCTCCTTTTCTTGTTACCATAAGTGTAACTGTGAATATTGCCAAAACTTGGCACCATTGGAGAAAGAAATGAAAAAATCAGAACGCTTAACACAGGAACTATTGTATTTACAAGGAAAAACCACTTTTCATCTAGCCGATTTGATGGAAACCTTCGCAATTTCCAAACGTACAGCCGTCCGTGATGTCCAATCATTGGAAGAGCTGGGCTTGCCTCTCGTAGTAGAAACCGGTCGTTATGGCGGCTATCAGATTTTGAAAAATCAACTGACTCCGTTGTACTTTGATAAAAATGAACGGTATACCCTTTTCTTTGCTTTGCAGCTCTTACAAAAATTAACCGATTCTCCTTTTGATCGGAGCTATCAAGGGTTACGGCGAAAATTGTTGCAGTCTTTTTATCAAGGAGACACCGAGTGGTTAGAAAAAATGGAGACGGTGGTTTCGTTTCAAGGGGTGCCTCAATTGACGAGTGCGCCGATCCTCTCAGCGCTTTTTTCAGCGATCGTACAAGAACAGGTCATCCAATTTAGCTATCAGCGTTATCAAAAAACGAGCAAAATCGTTCAGCCCTATCAGCTGAATTTTCGTGCTGGCTACTGGTACTGTTTGGCCTATGACTGTCAAAAGCAGGCTTTTCGCCGCTATCGCTGTGATGCAATGCAGGGACTTGCTCCGACTGAAAAAACAGGCTATACCTTGCAGCAGTTAGCTGAAAAACAGCTGCAGCAACAAGTGTTGACACAAACACTGGGCTATCACATCCGCTTTGATCTATCGGCAAAGGAACGCTTGTGGCAAGAAAAATATCCTGACATGGCAGTGGTGGAACGTTCAAGCGAGCTTTGCTTAGAGGGACACATTGCCGACAATGAGCTGGGTTTTCTGGCTGATTTTCTCTTGCAATTTGGTCCAACCATCAAAGAAATCCACCCGTTAGTCCTCAAACAAGCGTATACTGAAAACGTTCGGCGGATGCTGCAGCCATTTGCAACGGACTGACCGCTTTCCTGCATTGATTATTGATTGCTTGCTTGCACCGAAACTGATTCTAATTGATAAGGAGTTTTCTACCTATGTTTCTTTTAAATAAAAAAACCTTCCAAGCATTGGCTGCCCCCTATAGGACAGAAGGGGCTGCCATCGGCTATGCAAAATGGCAGTCCTTCAACGCCATCACCAGCCGTAGCCTGCTCGTCTTGGATGATCAGCATTTGACGATTTTGGCGTTGAATCTTTTCTCGACAAAAGTCGTGCAGCACAAAAGCATACCGCTTGCTGAGCTGAAAAAACAGCACAAAGATCCTATTGTAGGAATGCTCGTCCCGATTCGCTTTACTTATAAAGGGGAAACCTACCGTTTTCAAATGCAGCGAGTGATCTTGCCCTTGGGAGATTGGCAAAAAACCTTTCTTGCCCGCTGGCAGTCGTGGTAAATGAGCAGCAACTGGCAAGGTTCGTTTCCTAGAAAAATACTTTTCAAGTGATTTACATTTTTTTTGCAAGAAAATGAATAGATTTTTCAAGGGATGTTTTCGGCTATTTCGTTCTATGGTAAGATGTCCCTAAAGAAATGGAGGCTGTTATAGGTTTTATTGCAAGTGAACGTTTACTGCTTCGTCCGTTTCAAGAAAGTGATTTTGCCGATACCTTTGCTATTTATCGGCAAGCGGAAGTCTGCCGATTCTTACTTCATGAGCCTTGGCAGACAGAAACGGCAGCTGCGGCTTTTTCCAAAAAATGCCAACAGCACACCTTGGCGGACCAAACAGGTCTTTCTTTGGCAGTACTACACGATCAAACGGTCATCGGCGATTTGTCGGTGTGGTCTACTGGTCAGCCGTCTTCCGTTGAAATCGGCTATGCCTTCCATCCGTCATTTGGCGGACAAGGGTTTGCTCAAGAAGCATTGAAAGAATTGTTGGGCTGGTTGTTTGCCAGTCAGAAGATCCATCGGGTCCAAGCGACGCTAGACGCCCGCAATCAGGCCTCAGCTAAGCTTTGCCAACGCATTGGATTACGCCAAGAAGCACATTTTATCCAAGACTGGTGGAACAAGGGGGAATGGACCGATAGTTTGGTTTTTGCCTGTTTGGCCAGTGAACATCCTGCTCATCCGAAATAATTTAGGAGGTTTTTTATGATTAGCTTGTTACGCTATGCCAAGGATTATCGCAAACAGATTATTCTTGGTCCGTTTTTCAAATTTTTAGAAGCGGTGTTTGAATTGGTCCTGCCTTTGCAGATGGCCGCTTTAGTCGATGAGGGGTTACGGCAAAACAATTGGTCGAAGGTCGTTGAAATGACGATCTGGATGATCGTGATGTCCGTGGTAGGCATGATCTGTGCCGTCATCTGTCAATATTATGCTTCCGTCGCTTCTCAAGGCTTCGGGACGGAACTACGCAATCGCTTGATGAAAAAAATCAACACCCTTTCCCATAGCGAACTAAACTTATTCGGGACGGATACCTTGATCACCCGAATGACCAACGACATCAACCAGATGCAGATTGCTTTGGCAATGCTGATTCGGCTAGTGGTCCGTGCGCCCTTCTTAAGTATCGGTTCCGTGATTATGGCCTTTGTCATTGATTGGCAAGCTGGCTTGATTTTCCTACTCGTCTTACCGCTCTTTTGTATCGTCTTATTCTGGATCATCGCCAAAACCGTGCCATTATATAAGAAAGTTCAAATTCATCTCGACGAATTGAACGAACTAGTGAGTCAAAATTTAAGCGGGATTCGGGTGATTCGTGCTTTTGCCCGCACAAAAACGGAAACGAAACGCTTTGATAAAGCAACTGATGATTTAAGTGATGTCTATTTACGGGTCACAAATCTCTCTGCTTTATTGACGCCTGCCACCACCTTGATCATGAATGTCGGCATTATCGCGTTGTTTTATATCGGTGGATTCAAGGTCAATATTGGCAATTTGCAGCAAGGACAAGTATTGGCACTGGTCAATTACATGAATCAAATGCTCTTAGCGTTGATCGTGGTTTCCAACTTAGTGATCATCTTTACCCGTGCCGCAGCATCTGGTTCACGGATCAATGAAGTGTTAGCCACTGAGCCGTCGATCGGCGATGAGCTTTCAGAAGTCTTTATGGATCAGCCGAAAAACAACGTCGGAGCGATTCGCTTTGAGCACGTTGATTTCCGCTTTTCAAAAGAATACGGATTAGCCTTGAAAAACATTGATTTCCAAGTCGCGCCGGGGTCTATTTTAGGTATCACTGGACCAACCGGGAGTGGGAAATCTGCCTTGACCCAATTGATCCCCCGCTTCTACGATGTGGCTGATGGCAAAGTGATCGTTGACGGGCACGATGTGCGGAAATGGCCTTTACAGCAATTACGCCAAAAAATCGCCATGGTGCCTCAAACCGCCGTGCTGTTTACGGGAACGATTCGAGAAAACTTGCAATGGGGCAAAAAAGATGCCACCGATGAAGAGTGCTGGCGAGCACTAGAAATCGCTCAAAGCCGCGACTTCGTTGAAGCCTTGCCGCAGCAACTGGATACCCCGATTTTTGAAGGCGGCAAGAACTTTTCTGGGGGACAAAAACAACGGTTAACGATTGCCAGAGCATTGATCGCTAAACCAGATATCTTGATTTTGGATGATTCTCTAAGCGCCCTTGACTATCAAACCGATCTTGATTTGCGGATGGCTTTAAAAGAAAGCATTCGTGGTACGGTCATCATCATCTCCCAACGGGTACGCTCCATCCAAGATGCGCAGCAGATCTTGGTCTTAGACCAAGGGAATTTGGTAGGCAAAGGGACCCATGAAGAGCTACTGGCAACGTCAAAAGAATACCAAGAAATCGTGGCATCACAGGCAGAGGAGGAAGAAGCATGAAAAAGAAATCATTCGATTGGTCGGCCTTTCGTCGCTACCTCCCTTATTTGACTGCCTACGCGAAGGAAACTTGGGCAGCAGTTGTCCTCGGGATCGCTGCTGGTGTTTCCTCGGTTTATATGACGTATCAGATCGGTCAAGCCGTCGATCAGCTGATAGGTGCCGATCAAGTGCAGTTCAGCGCCCTCTATCGTATTTTGCTTTTGTTTGCCGGAGTGGTTTTAGTGACTGTGGTCAGTCAATGGTTAATCCAGCGACTAGGCAACCGCGTGGCGTATTTATCCGTCGCCGATTTGCGTAAAAAAGGCTTTGCCCATCTCAATACATTGCCGTTGCGCTATTATGACCAAAACTCCCACGGCAACATCGTCAGTCGCTTTACCAACGACATGGACAATATTTCCATTGCCGTCGCTGCAGTCTTTAACCAGTTGTTCTCTGGTATTTCGGTCGTCTTGATCGCCTTAGTCGTCATGCTGCAAATGAGTGTGCCCTTAACGTTGGTCGTATTGGTTTCGACCCCGATCATCTTTTTGGTCAACTGGATCGTGGCACGAACGTCTCAATCGCATTTTGCTCGCCAACAAGAAATCGTCGGCGAAATTTCTGGCTTTGTTACGGAAATGATCGGCAATCAAAAAATCGTCAAAGCCTTTGATCGAGAAACCATCAACCAAAACCGTTTTGAAACGATCAACCAAGAATTGAATGTCCGGGGGCAAAAAGCACAGTTTTCTTCTTCTTTGACCAATCCCCTTTCACGATTCGTCGATCACTTGGCGTATCTGTCAGTCGGCTTTGTCGGCGGTCTGCTTTACTTTTCTGGTTCAGGTGCTGTCACGGTTGGGGTGATCTCCAGCTTTACGATCTACTCCAGTCAGTTTTCGAAACCATTCATTGAATTGTCGGGAATTACCACCCAGATCCAAACGGCATTAGCTGGACTTTCAAGAACCTTTGAGCTATTGGATCAAGAGCCAGAAACAGCCGATGACCAAGAATCTCAATCACTGGGTGAGATCAAAGGCGAGATTGCCTTTGAGGAGGTTTCTTTTGCTTATGATCCTGGTCAAAAATTGATTGAAGATTTCACTTTTACCGCAAAACCTGGAGAAACCGTCGCGATCGTCGGAAAAACTGGTGCTGGTAAATCGACGTTGGTCAATTTATTGATGCGTTTCTATGATGTCGATAAAGGGGCAATCAAGATCGATGGCACCGATATTCGTCAGTTGAAACGAGAAGAATTACGGCAAAGCTTCGGAATGGTCTTGCAGGATACGTGGCTCTTTGATGCCTCTTTACGAGAAAACCTGCAATACGGCAATGACACTGCCACAGATGAAGAAATCTATGATGCCTTAAAGCATGCCTATATGTATGAGTATGTGATGCGCTTACCAGAAACACTAGATACACCGATCGGTCATCAAGGGATCAAGATCTCTGACGGGCAACGGCAGCTCTTGACGATCGCCCGCACGATGATCAGCAACCCACCAATGCTAATTTTGGATGAAGCAACCAGTTCGGTTGATACTCTGACTGAGAAAAAAATCCAAGATGCTTTCTTGAAAATGATGGAAGGCAAAACCAGCTTTGTGATCGCCCATCGATTATCAACGATTCGAGCAGCAGACAAGATCCTTGTAATGGATGCCGGTCAAATCGTGGAGCAAGGAACCCATGAAGAATTACTGGCAGAACAAGGCTATTACTATCGCCTGTACCATGCTCAATTCCAACATTGATCATCCATACAACAACCCCCACCAGCTCAAAGAAAGACTCTTGAGTTGGCGGGGGTTGTTTTGGTTGATTTATTGGTTCCAAACATCGGCATATTCTGGTTTGCGTTCAAATTCTTTTTTGGCAAAGGGACACAAAGGAATGATTTTCTTTTGTTCTTTGCGGGCTTTTTCCACCCCTTTTGCCACTAATTTTTCTGCCAATCCTTGCCCCCGATAGGCAGGATCGACAAAGGTATGATCAATGATCAAGCGCGTTTCACCCGCTTCCGACCAGGTCATTTCACCGATTTCTTTGTCACCGTCTTTTAACACAAATCGAGCATTTTCTTCTAAGATTTCCATGATTGTTCCTCCTTTAACACATACTTTAATGCACCGCTGGGGCAAGTTTGGATCACTTGTGCCGCTTGGGCTGCTTCCCCATTATCAGGAATCACCCAGGGACGCCGTCCAACTTCAAAAATGGCGGGATTGCCCCGCACACAATTACCGCTGTGGGTGCAGATCTCTTTGTTGTAATAAATATCGATCGCTTCGCCACGATACTTCCGATATCCTGCAGCGATCAACCCTTCTTCTGTTTCATTTGCTAGTGGCTGTTCGTCCATGTTGAACACCCTCCTCTTACTGATTGTCAGAAGCAAACTGCCTGCCTCCTCCTTCATCATACGACTTCTCGAGAAAAAAATAAATCATTTGTTCTAAAATAGCCTCTCAGTTGCCGATCATTAATTAAAAGCTTGCGTTAACACAATAAAGCGCCCCGTCAAAACTTGCTACTTTGACAGGACGCTTTTTTTATTCATGAGGTGCTTTTGCAACAAAATGAAACCGCTGCGTGGCATAATCCCCGGCTAAATGAGGATCGATATACAACCCGAGTTGCATCAATTCATCGCCACCGAAGCTCTCTCCCCCACTTTGATAGGTGAGGTCAGGATCAAGACCAGCCAGCTTTAAAGTAACCAATGGTGCAGAGGCTTCGGCTAAGACTCGGAAGTAAAAGACGATCGCTTCTTTTTTATCTGGAGAAACATACAGCCAGGCGGCGTCATTGCCTTCATAAGGGCTGAGTAGTCGAACAAAGCGGCCCAACTGCAGCAGGCGCCGATGTTTTTTATAAAAAGTGATTTGTTCTTTGATCTGTGCTTTTTCTTCTGCTGTCAGTTGTGTCAAATCAAGCTCATAGCCAAGCAAGCCGGACATCGCAGCATTGCCGCGAATCGCTAGATCCGTTGCCCGTTGGGTCTGATGGTTCGGGATCGCCGAGACATGCGCACCCATGGTGGATGGCGGATAGACCAGACTGGTTCCGTATTGGATCTTCAGGCGGGCGATGGCGTCGGTGTTGTCGCTGGTCCAAATCTGCGGCATATAATACAAGAAGCCAGCATCAAAGCGCCCGCCGCCACCAGAACAGCCTTCAAACAGGATCGTTGGATAGGCAGTGGTCAGTTTCTCGAGGAACTCGTACAAGCCCAGCAGATAGCGATGCGCGACCTCCCCTTGCTGGGCAGGATCGAGGAGCAAGGAATAGACATCCGACAGACTGCGGTTCATGTCCCATTTGATATAGTCGATGGCAACCGTATCAAACAGTTGGGATAATTGCTGATAGAGATGGTCTCTGACATCTTGTCGAGAAAAGTCCAACACATACTGACTGCGGCTTAGCGCCGGCTTGCGATTTGGTACTTGTAACAGCCAATCAGGGTGTTGTCGGTTCAGTTCACTGTCGCCCGAAACCATTTCTGGTTCCAGCCAAAGCCCGAATTGCAGCCCTTTGTCATGGACTTTTTGGGCAAATCCTGCCAAGCCAGAAGCTAGCTTGCCTTCGTTTTCAAACCAATCGCCTAATGAGGTTTGGTCATCTTCTCGCTGACCAAACCAGCCGTCATCCAAAACAAATAGTTCGATTCCCAGCTCCTTGGCTTCATCAACGAGGGCATCCAGCTTTTCTTCATTGAAATCAAAGTACGTTGCTTCCCAGTTATTGATTAGGATCGGCCGTTCTTGCTTTTTGTATTTGCCCCGAATCAAATGCTCATCATAAAAATCATGATAGGTGGCTGACAGCTGGTTCAAGCCAGCCTCACTATAAGCAATCACGGCTTCTGGGGCTTGAAAGCTTTCAGTTGGCGGCAATTGCCAGGCAAATTGATAGCTGTTGATCCCCATGATCACACGGGTTTGTTGATAAGGATCTTTTTCGATGATGGTTTCATGGTTGCCGCTATACAGCAAGCTAAAACCAAAACATTCCCCAGCAAACTCCGTAGCATTAGGTTCCAGCAAGACAGCAAAAGGATTTTGCTGATGGCTGCTGGAACCCCGCTTGCTGTCTAAACGCTTGATGCCGCGATGGATGGGTTCTCGGGTCACTTGACGTTCCTTCGCCCACGCCCCCGGCAAGTGGATCAAATCAAAGGGCCGGTTAGGAAAATCCAGCGCTTGACTCGCTAGCTGTTCGATGGTAACAGGCTGGTTTACGTGGTTGATCACTTTACTAGAGCGGACGATCACTGCCGCATCCTCAAAAATCGTGTAAAACAGCTGCAGTTCGAGTCCCGCCACGCCATCTTTTAAGGACAGAATCAGTGTTTCGACGCCGTCGTCGGCCCCATGGGTCTGAGGCAATCCTGCTAAGGCTGGTTTGCCTTGTTGAATCTGGTAATCACTAAAGACAAAATGGCTGACTCGGCTGCCGTCAGACTGGCGAATCGTATAGGCAGCTTCTCGAAAGTCCCCGAAACCATTACCAGGAAACTCCAGCATCAAGGTATCTAATGAAAAAAGCCGATCGCTGCTGTCTGGGGGATTAGGTGAAAAGGACCGATCAAGGCGTGGGTAGCGATAGCCACCAGAATAATGGGCGATTTTCTTCCCAAAATAAAGGTGCGCCACATTGCCCCCTTCCTCTATCTGTAAGAGATAGCTGATTTGATCGTTGCTTAAATGAAAGACGTTTAATTGTTTGTCAAAAAGAATCATATCGTACCCTCTACTTTGTATTTGTTTGCTGATGTCCCGCTTATTTCACGGATCCCAGCATCCCTTGGACAAATTGTTTTTGTAAAACGAAGAAAATGATGGCCGTCGGCAGTGTGGCGATCACGATGCCGCACATCATCATGCCATAGTCAGGTGTATAAGAAGCACCCATTGCTGAAAGAACCAGTGGAACGGTCCGTTTGTCTGGTGATTGCAGGGCAACTAATGGCCATAAATAATTGTTCCAGCTGCCCATAAACGTAATGATCGCGGCAGCTGCGTAGGTATTTTTAGCCGTAGGCATGTAGACTCTAAAGAAAATACTCAGTTCATTCAAGCCATCGATCCGAGCAGCTTCGACTAATTCTCTAGGGAATGCCTTGATGTTTTGGCGGAAAAAGAAAATCAAAAAGGCGGTACAGACCGAGGGCAAAATCACGACAGCGAAGGTATTGATCCCGATCGGTGTGCCGCTAAGCTTGCTGAACATCCGATAGAGCGGGATCATTAGAGCGGCAAAAGGCACCATCATCGACAGCAGTAGAATATTAAAGATGCGGTCTTTGGTTTTCGTTCGATAAATCTCAAAGCCATACCCTGCCATGGAGGAGAACAACAGCGCAAAGACGGTCGTAATCACGGCAATCACTGCGGAATTGCCTAATGCCCGAGTAAAATTCAAATCAGAAGAAAAGAGATTTTGGAAGTTGATGACCAACTGATCGCCAATCATGATTTTTCCAGCAACGATATCAAAGGTTTGATTGGTCATCCCTAGGATCATCCAAACAAATGGAAAAATGGAGATGAAAGCCAAAATCGCCAGAAAGACGTATTTTAAAGTGAGTGAGATTGTTTTCAATTTTCTTTTCCTCCTATTTTCGTTTGGATGATCGATAGGATCACGATCGCGATCACAATGACAAAGGAAACCGCGGCAGCATACCCAAAGTTTGGCGTGAATTTGTAACTTAAATTGTAGATGTATTGTGACAAGGTCGTCGTAGCATTGGCTGGTCCACCGCCAGTGATATTTTGAACTTCATCGAATAATTGCAGCGTACCGATCGTTGAAGTGATCGTGGTAAATAGGATGATTGGACGCAAGTTGGGAATCGTGATTTTGAAGAATTGATCCCATTTTGAAGCGCCATCGATCTCTGCCGCTTCATAAATACTTGGATCGATATTTTGCATGCCTGAGATGAAAAAGATCATATTGTAGCCGGTCCAACGCCAGGTGATGGCAAAAATGATCAGTACTTTTGCCCAAAAAGGATCCGTCAACCACTGGATCGGTGCATCGATCAGGTGTAGCTGCGTCAAAAAGTTATTGACTAACCCGTTTGCCGAAAAGAGACTTTTCATGATCAAGGAATAAGAAACCAAGGATGTGATACATGGTAAGAACAAGGCGGTGCGGAACAACCCTTTAAACTTCAATTTTTTGTCATTCAATATGTTCGATACGATCAGCGCCAAAAAGAGCATGATCGGAACTTGGACTAATAAGTATAAAAACGTATTGCCAAAGGCTTTTTTAAATGTTGAGTCGCTCAACATCCGCTGATAGTTGCCAAGACCGTTAAAGGTCATCGCTGTTGGTGGTCCTGATTGGAATGACGTGAACAATGCCGAGACCATCGGAATAAAGACCAGCATCGTGATCAAAATGACGGGTAAGGTAATAAAGGCATTGCCGTTTGCAAACCAATTTTTTGTTTTGTTTTTCATTGTAATTCCCCCTTAACACAGAAACTCGCGATCGCTCACGAGTTTCTGCAAAGTTGTTCGATTAGTTTGCAATTTGTGCTTCCACTTGTGATTGTGCTTCTTCTAATACTTTATCGATGTCTTCACCGTTGATCACTCGTTGCAAGCTTTCAGTCAAGACGGATTCAATGGCATAGGTGTGATTGCCGTAGTTCACGGCTGGAATTTCTTGTGACCATTGAGAGAAATCTTGGAAGACTTTTTGACCGCCATAGAAATCAAGACCCGACGTATATTCTTCCGTTTCTTCTGCAGCATTCATGGTTGAAACCAAACCGATCTCGGTAGCTAATGTACCCATCAATTCTTTGTTTGAAGCAAAGGTATTGGCTAAAAAGTCTTTGGCATTTTCTTCACCGTCAACCCCTTTGATCACGTACCAGCCAGCTCCACCGATGCTGGAAGCATTGACTGAATTGCTGTTGCCAGCGATAGATGGGATTGGAGCGATCGCCCATTTGCCGCTTTGATCTTCAGCCCCTTGAATTGTGCTAGAATACCACGCACCGGTTGGGGCAGAAGCAACATTCCCCGATTGAACGGCATTGACCCCGCCATCCCAATCAGAAACTTGTTCAACTAAGCCTTCATTCAACAATGTTGCCAAGACAGTTAGACCGGCTTTGAAGGATTCATTGTCTTTGATGGTCACGGTGGAGCCATCTTCACCGGTATACCATTCGCCTGCCGATTGCATAATGATTCGAGCCAAGCCAAGATCGCTTGGGTCTAACGACATCATAGCGTGACCCGTTTTTTCTTTGACATCTTTGGCAATGCTGATAAAATCATCCCAGGTAATATCTTGGAGATCCGCTTGCTCATAGCCTGCATCGGTCAAATAATCTGTGCGGTAAAATAGTCCTGCGACGCCACTGTCAAATGGCACCCCATAAATGACATCGTCGACTTTATTGACCGCAAATTTATAGCTGGAGAAATCCTCCTCATTCACGATATCCGTTAGATCACTAAACGCATCTGGATAAGAAGAAAGGTATCCTTGAATGCGGTAGTCTTCGATCAAAACGATATTTGGTAGTCCGTCCGTATTTCCAGATGCCAGACTCGTATTTAATTTTTGGACGATATCATCTTGCGACATCGTCACGACTTCCACATCGACATCTTGATTTTCATACACTTTTTTGGCTTCATTGACTGCCTTGATGTTGAAGGTCTCATCCCATGCCCAGACCGTGACTTTGTTTGAGGACTCGCCGGAATCACCAGAGCTTGTGTTGCTATTTCCGCAAGCCGCCAAAGTCAGCACTGCAGCCACCGTTACCATCGATGCAAGTAGTTTTTTCATTTTTATCCCTCTTTCCTTTTATTTACATGGCTAACTATACACTGATTTTGTAACCGTATTCAATGAATATGAAAGAGCTTACTAAATTTGTCCAAAAATAGAAAAAAGTTACAATACCTTTCTTTTTTGAAAGCGTTTATAATAAAGAAGAGATATAGGGGGGATACCATGACGATTTTACGCACGGTCTTAGTCGTTGATGATGAGGCAACGATCCGAGATGGATTGAAACATATGATACGTTGGGAGCAAGAAGGGTTCCGTCTCTTAGGCGATGCAGCGAACGGGCAAGAAGCATTGGCGCTGATCCATGAACTGAATCCCGACATCGTGATCACGGATTTGAAAATGCCACAAATGGACGGTCTTCAACTCACAACGATCATTCAACAACAATATCCAGAAGTCCATTTTTTGGTCTTGAGCAGCTACGATGATTTCCAATACGTCAGTCAGTCTTTTAGAAATGGTGCCGTAGATTATCTTTTAAAACCGACACTGACACCGACACTCTTGTTGAAAACGCTACACAACATCTCACAAAAGCTGTCACATACAAAAGGCTCCGTGACTGAGGAGACGCAACTGCAAGAATCGTTGAATCGCTATTTAGCAGGGTATGAAGAACCGTTGGCTCCTTTGGCGGACTACCTTGCATTGGATCAGCCGCAACAGCAAGCTCAAATTTTGACCACCAATTTTAGCGGCTTTCGTGCCAATGATCAGCTGCTGCATGCGTTGACAGAATTTACTCAATCACAACCGCAGGTAAAGACGCTCTTTTTTCAAACCAGTAACAAAGATGCCGGCTTAGTGATCAGTTATCCAGAAGGAACGGATGTTTATTCCTCCTTGAAAGAAACATTGGAGCAATTGCGTTTTACCGAGCCAGATGCCTTCTTTACTCTCAGTGTGCCCTTTCGAAAGATTGAACAGTTACGGGATCATTTTGTGACGCTTAAAGCCAAAAGCCAAGGACAATCGTTTTTTTATAAACGACAACGGCTGGTGCTAGAACAAGAACTCTTTTTGTACATTGAAAGTGATCGTTTTGATACCAAGAAGTTCTTACGGGCTTTGTTAGACAACAACTTTTTGCTAGGAATCACCAGAATCGAGGAATATTTCAATGACATGATCTTATCCAATGTCGATCCGACATTCTTAAAACAGCAGGCCAGCAGTATTTTTTACACGTTACTTTCCCGCTTGGAAGAAGAATTCCCCACTGCTCCACGCTTTAGCCGCTTAAAAGCTGAATTTTTGCATGCCATCGGTCACGTGCAGTATTTGGAAGATTTTTCTGATTTGTTGTTGGCGACCATTGATGATATTCGTCAACAGCTGACGACCTTATCACCATTGGATGAAGATGATCTACTCGTTGCGATTCAGCGCTTTATTCAAGACAACTACACCAAAAGCCTGTCTTTGTCTGAACTAGCTGAAACCTTTCACTTTAGTTACACCTATCTTTCGGCTTTTCTTTCTGCGAAACTGAAAATGAGCTTTTCTGAGTACGTAAAGAAAACCCGCTTGGAAAAAGCCAAAGAACTACTGACACAATCTGATCTGAACCTATCTGAAATCAGTGAAGCGGTCGGTTATTCAGATATCAGCTATTTTTCTCGCATCTTTAAGAAAGAATGTCAGGTCACCCCATCGAAGTATCGGCGGTTGAATCAATTATGAAAATCAACCAATGGATTCAGAAAAATGAATTATTCAGTCGGATCTTCCTCTTTGTTGTCGTCGGGGTCATCAGTGTTTGTCTGCTAACCGTCATCGTGATCTATGGTCGTTCGAAAGATGCCTATGTTGCCTCGTACCAAAGCTCCAATCATCTACTGCTGGAAAAAATCCAAGAAGATTATGAGCGTCTGAACGAGAATATCCATCGGATTTTTGATATCGTCGATGAAAGCAAAGCCGTTGAAACTTACTTAGAAGGCGACATGAATCAAGGGCGTACGATTTTAGAATTAAACGAGCAATTAAAAGACACTCGCTCTTTGTTTCAAGACATCCCCTCGAATTTAGTGTTGATTGGGGTCAACGGGGGCACTTTCTTTCAAAACGATGCGGTTCGCAATCAATCGGTGGATGAGTTTCTCGCCAGCGCCTTTGTTCAGCAGATCAATGACAATGACGCCATCAGTCAGTATTATTTCTTGGACCAAGGCTTAAGTACCTCCACCAGCGACTCCCCTGGCTTGATGTACGTGCGCAAATTAATGAAAGAAGAAACGATTTTCGGCTATGCCCTGATTTTCTTAAAGGAATCTGATTTTTCTTCGATCTATCGTCAACTCTTAGATACCAGTCTTCACTCGATCTATATCGTCAATGAGCAAAATCAAATTCTCTCCACTTCTGATCTGAGCCTTTTAGGCAAGCCATTTGAGGATCGTCTCATCACGGTCAAAAAAGATACCAGCATCAATCAGCTGCCCCTTTATTCGTATCACTTTACTTTTTATGATGTTTTGGATGAATCGCATCTGGTACGCAATATGAATCTGATCAAGCCAGCTCTTTTGATTTCTGTCGTCAGTATTTTACTCTTTAGTCTGCTGGCATTTTGGATCATCCGCAACATCACTCAACCGATTTATCAGCTGATCGCCAAGCTGCCGGCGGTCACGCAAGGCGATTTCAGCGACAAGGTCACCATCAACGGGACGTATGAAACGCGAGAATTGGGGCGTGCCTATAACTTGATGCTGGAGGACTTGGAATCTTATGTCGATCATTTAATGGTTACAGAAGCCGAAAAACGCAAGTTCGAGATTCGTTCACTGCAAATGCAGATCCAACCGCATTTTGTCTACAACACATTGACTGCTATCAAGTTTTTGATCTGGCAAAACGAACAAGAAGCCGCCACCCAAGCGATTGAAAGTTTTGTGCAATTGTTGCGGCATACCTTTAACCGCAAAGAGATCGTCCCTTTAAAGGATGAGCTAGCGATCGTGGAAGAATACCTCGTTTTAATGAACGTACGTTATGGCAATCGTATCCAATCGACGATTTTTTCAGAAGATGGCTGTGAAGATGTTCTCGTACCGAAGATGATATTACAACCGATTATCGAAAATGCCTACTTGCATGCCTTTCCCGAAGAGGATTCAGGATTGATCCAGATTTTTTCTCGCGTCAGTAAGGAAGTCCTGAAAATCGAGATCATCGATACGGGCATCGGGTTCAATGAAGAGCACCCAACTAGCACCGCCAACCACTTTGAACACTATTCGGGTATTGGCTTAGACAATATAGATCAGCGTATCAAGCTGCTCTATGGGGAAAAATATGGATTGACTGTAGAATCACGCATCAACGAAGGAACCACCGTTCGCTTGCTGCTGCCGATCCAACGGGAGGAATCAGAGTAATTTCTTTCATTAAATAACAAAAGCGCCAACAGAACCAGACTGCTTCCATGAGCAGTTCTGTTCCGCTGGCGTTTCTTTCCTTAATGATAATCGTTAGTTAACTGACTTAAGCCAAATCTTCTCCATTTGAGGCAATCACTTTTTTGTACCAATAAAAAGATTGCTTCTTGCTGCGGGCTAATGTGCCATTGCCTTCATTGTCGCGATCGACATAGATATAGCCATAGCGTTTCTTCATTTCTCCGGTTCCTGCTGAAACCAAATCGATACAGCCCCATGAAGTATAGCCCAAAAGTTCCACACCGTCTTGGTCAATGGCTTCTTTCATCGCAGCGATATGCGCACGTAAATACTCGATGCGATACACATCATTGATTTTTCCATCTTCGTTTGGTGTATCCACCGCTCCTAGACCATTTTCGACGATGAAAAGCGGTTTTTGGTAACGATCATAAAGATCATTCATCGTGATCCGCAAACCAAGCGGATCAATCTGCCAGCCCCATTCCGACGCTTCTAAATACGGATTTTTAATGGTCGGGAACAAGTTGCCTTCCGTTTTCTCAACACCGGAATCTTCTGAAGCAGCGACCCGAGAGGCATAGTAAGAAAAGGAAATAAAATCAACGGTATGGGCTTTTAATAAAGCCGCATCTTCGGCGGTTTGTTCCAAAGTGATTCCTTTTTCCGCTAGCATCTTCAAACCATAATTTGGATATTCTCCTCGCGATTGCACATCGATAAAGAAATAGTTGCCGCGATCGCTTTTTTTGCTTTCCCAGACATCTTTCGGATTGCAGCTGTAAGGATAATAACTAGCCGCTGCCAGCATACAGCCTACTTTGTTTTCTGGATCGATCTCGTGGGCGATTTTTGTTGCCAACGCACTAGCGACTAACTCATGATGAGCAGCTTGGTATTTAATTTGTTCTTCATTTTCGCCTACAGCAAAGGTCAGCCCTGCACCGAGAAATGGGGCATGCAAGATCATATTGATTTCGTTAAAGGTCAGCCAGTACTTCACCAATCCTTTGTATCGAGTGAAGATCGCCCGACAAAGGTTTTCGTAAAAGGCAATCATCTTACGGTTGCGCCAACCGCCATATTCTTTGATCAGATGGATTGGACAGTCAAAATGCGTGATCGTCACCAAGGGCTCGATTTGGTATTTACGGCACTCTAAAAAAAGTTCTTCATAAAAGCGCAAGCCTTCTTCATTAGGGGTTTCTTCATCCCCCTTCGGAAAAATTCTTGACCAAGCAATCGATAAACGATAGGTTTTAAAGCCCATCTCCGCAAACAAGGCGATATCTTCTTTGAAATGATGGTACATATCGATCGCTTCTTTTGCCGGATAGAAATACCCTTCTTCAAAGGCAAGCATCTCACGCTTGCCGGTAATGACTGCTCGGCGGTCCTTGCCAGTCGGAATTACATCGACATTAGCAAGTCCACGTCCCCCTTGATCAAACCCGCCTTCACATTGATTGGCGGCTGTTGCGCCGCCCCATAAAAAGTTTTCTGGAAATCCCATGTCTTCTTCTCCTTTTTTAGCCGATCACTTTGATGATTTGATCGCCAAATGTGATCGGACCACTGTTTGCCGTCAAAATGTCCCCCACTTCTGCACTGTTGGTGATAACGATCGGCGTGATTACTGGATAGCCTTTTTCTTTGATAAACTCGATATCAAACGTAATTAATGGGTCACCAACTGATACTTTCTGCCCTTTTTCTACTTGATAGGCATAGCCTTCACCATTTAATTGCACTGTATCGATCCCCACGTGGATCAATAGTTCAATGCCTTCCTCACTAGTCAAGCCAATAGCATGTTTTGAATCAAAGACTGCTGTGACAGTCCCGTTTACTGGAGCTAGCACTTCTCCGACGGTTGGCTCAATCGCTACCCCTTGGCCAAGAATCTCTTCCGAAAACATGCCGTCATTGACTGCTTGCAAGCTTTTTAGTTCCCCTATTAAAGGTGCTTTGATCTCTGCGCCGCTGATTTGATGTGCGGGTTCTTGCGCTTTGTCTGCCGGTGTTGCTTCAGGTGCTTCTTCTGTAACAGGGTCTTTGTATAAGAATAATGTCGCAATAAATGTGACCACAATACTGATTGCGGCACCGATACAGGCATTGGTCAAATGGCGTAAGGTGTCATCGCCGATATAGCTTGGCAAAGTCAATAGGCCTGGTGAACCGCCTGAGAAATTGCGAACACGCATGATTCCCATAAATAGACCACCAAATCCGCCACCGATCATTGCTGCATACAAAGGTGTTTTAAACCGCAAATTGACCCCATACAACGCCGGTTCAGTAATACCGAATAGCCCAGTCAGACCAGCAGAAAATGCCAATTGTTTGATCGTAGAATCTTTTGATTTGAAACCAACGCCGATAGCTGCAGCTCCCTGACTGACGTTTGAAGCCAGCATGCCAGGATAGATCACTGTGTCGTAGCCGGCAGTCATTCGATTATTGATTCCGATAGGCACTAACCCATAATGGGTACCAGTTGCCACGAACAATGGCGTGAAGGCACCAATCAGTAATGGAACGATCCATGGGCTGACCGTTTCTAGGGCTTGGATCCCTGCAGAGATCGCTTCACTGATCATGTAGCCTAGCGGGCCTAAAGCAACTAATGCGACTGTTCCTACGACGAAGATCGTTAGCAACGGTTTGCTAAAGAATTTGATTGCCTTTGGTGAGACTTTATCGGCAATCGGTTCAACATAAGACATAAACCAAACACTTAAGATGATTGGAATCACCGATGATGAATAACTCACTGGTGAAATCGGTAAGCCGAACAAATGGATGCCGCCGCCTGACTCATTGACTGCTGTCACCATTGCGATAAAGTTCGGATGGAGTAAAATCCCCCCCACCATCATAGCTAAATACATATTGGCTTTGAATTTTTGTGCAGAAGAAGCAGCCAGCAAAATAGGCAAGAAGTAGAACGCCGCATCCGCCATAAAGTTTAGGATTTGGTAGCTTTGACTTTCTGCCGTCAAAACATTAAAGACCACCAGCAATGAAAGAACTGCTTTTAGCATCCCAGCTGCTGTGATGGCTGGCAAGATTGGGGTGAAGATCCCGGTGATCGTATCGATGACTTTTGCCACACGTCCGCGATCGTCTTCTGCTGTTTCTTGGTCACTGTTTAAATTGGTTTGGGCAGTGATTTCGTTGTAGACATTGCCAACATCACTGCCGATGATTACTTGGTATTGCCCACCTTTATTGACCACACCCATGATCCCTGGTGTATGTTTTAAAGTACTTTCTTGGGGTTTGCTGTCATCTTTCAAGTTGAACCGCAAGCGGGTCGCACAATGGGTCAAGCTTTGGATATTTTCTTCCCCGCCAACATTGGTGATGATCGTTTTTGCTAACTCTTTGTAATTCATGTCGTTCCTCCTATTTTGGTCTTTCGTTTGCTTTTTGTGTGTCAAACCATAAAAAAATACCTAAACAAACCCCTTGGGAGTTCATTTAGGTATAGCCTGCAATCCAGTAACAATCCTAAGCACTTGTTATTCGTTTGATGTGTATAGTTAAATAGATCAATTCGTCTTCTTCTAACGGTCTACCGAATTCTTTGTTGATGTAGTCGCTAATTTTCAGTGCACACGCATATTCCTTCATGTAGCGGTCTTTCAACATAAAAATAAAACTGCCGGTTCCTGCATCATCGAGCTTTGTTCCGCTGAATAAGCGCTGCACAAAAAATTTCAAATGGGTCACAAAGCGTTCGTAGTTCAATGAATACTCATCAAGCTCCATTGAAAAATGATATTTGACGATGTTCAGGATATGCTGAATGATCTTCGCCATTTCCGATACTTGACTGACCTGCGCCATATCCAACTCCGCATTGACGATATGTAGCGCAATGAAGCCGGCTTCATCTTCTGGCAGCTCGATCGCCAAGCGATTTTTGATGATCGATAACGCTTCTTTGCCAATGAGGTATTCATGGTTATAAAACCGCTTGATCTCCCATAGCAAGGCATTTTTGATTTCCATGCCATTTTGATAGCGCTCGATAGCATAATTGATATGATCGGTCAGCGTCAGAAATAATTTTTCGCTCAATTTTTTCCCAAGGGAAACTTTTGCAAAACTGATGATCTCATTCGCTGCTTGAATATGTTCGATAGGGATAGAAGAAAGTAATTGGGTTAGTTTTGTGACATTCCACTCTTGTGTACTGAGATAGACTTTTTCAATCTTGGTATCGTCGATCACATCGCCTGGCTTTTTCTTAAAGCCTAAGCCTTTGCCCATGACGACCAATTCTTGTTTTTCCTCATTCTCAGAAATCACAATGTTGTTATTGATCACTTTTGTTACGTTCATTTTAACGACCCTATTCTTCTTTAGATTTCTTCACACAAAAAAATAGGTATAGCCCACCTAAAGCGGTAACAATCCTCAGAGCCAGTGTAGCATGAGAAAAATCACTCGTCAATGGGGATTTTTAACCGCTTGTTTAAAAGCAGAAAACAGCGCTGCTGCCATTTGAGTCTTTGGCAGAACGCTGTTAACTGGTTTATGGCTCACTAACTCTCTTTGTGAGAGATGAATTAGATACGATTTTCGTGGTCAGCAGTTTTGACTAAGTTTGCACCCACCATACCACCGATTGACGTAAGAACGAGTCCTAAGACCATTGCCACAAAGCCCCAAATGGATGCTTTGGCTGTTGCATCACTTGCTTCTTCCGCTTTTTGACGAGCGTCTTCCACTGCTTGGTCAATGTCTTGTTTGGCTTGTTCAAGATTTTGTTGTGCATTTTCGATTTGTTTTTGCGCTTCATCAGAAGCATCTTGTAAGCCGTTCACGATATTGTTCGTTGCTTCTTCTGCTTCTTGTTGGCTTAGCTCTGTGTTTTGAGCCACTGCATTTGAGATTGCTTCTTTATCGACTGAATCACCGATCGTTGTAGCACGGTCTTGCAATTTACTTGCTAAATCATCAATGATTTTGTCGGCATCATTGGGATTCGTTGCAATGTCTTTGCCAGCATCTTTGATATCATTTGTCGCGTCAGACAATTGGTTTTGCAAGTAGTCTGGTTGCAATTCCGGAACATCGGTATCTTGTAAAACATCATTGACATTCGCTTGTAATTCATCTGTGTTGACGTCTTCCATGTTTCCTGTTATTTCATCGAAGGCTTTTGAAGCGACATCGCCAGCACCTGAGGCAACTGTTTCAACGCCACTGCCAACAGCAGAAGCAACGTTTCCTAAAAGTGAACCGACTACAGAAAATGCACCGATCGTTAAGTAAGAGAGCATAACCATCATCACGATCATACTGGTTGCCCATGTTAAGAAACCATGAACCAATCCAACACGTCGAGCCGCCACACCTGAAACAAAACCTGCACCGAATAATGCCAAGACAAAGGTAATGACTGTCCAAATCAATAATCCTGTACCCACACCATCTAATGGATTATTTGATGTTGGTTCCACCAAACCAAAACCGATTGCTGAGCCAATCATTGACAGTGTCATGAACAATGCGATAAATGTTACGACCCCTGCAAAGATAGACCCCCAAGACAAATTGTAGCCTGCCTCCCGCTCATCTGAACCTAAATAATTTCTGAATCCTCTTTTCATCATTACATCCCCTTTTTGTTTTTTTAACCTGTATTCAGTCTAACAACTGATTGTTTTTTTATCAATCAACTCGACTTGCGCTATCTTTTTGTAAGAAAAATGAATGATTCTGAATTGTTTGACTATTTATTAAAATAATGCCTCTCACTGCAATTGTTTTTTATCTGGGGAAAGCTATTTCACCCCCTGCGTTAAGCCTTCCCCAACCTTTTGGAGAAGTAGCCAAGCTGGTTATTGCTACTTATAGTTTCAAAGAACCGGTCATGCCTTTCACAAAACCTTTTTGCATAAACAAAAACAATACCAACGTTGGGATCGTTGCAATCACGATCGCCAGCATTTGAACGCCATAATTTGGTACGTAACTGGCTGACGATAAATTGGAAATCAGCAATGTCATGGTTTGACGACTTTCCGTTTGCAAAAAGACCAAGGGTAGCAAATAACTGTTCCATGCGTTCATAAAGGCGTAGATGGCAGCGGCAGCATAGGTCGAGCGCATCATAGGAAAAACGATTCGGAAAAATATCGTGTACTCTGTTGCCCCCTCGATGCGACTCGCATCTAAAATACCGTCAGGAAAAGACTTGAAGTTCTGGCGAAAAAAGAAAATCAGAAACAGGTTATTGACCAAAGGCAAAATGACCGCCACGTGCTGATTGACTAGCTGCATTCCTGCCATCATCTTAAACAAAGGGATCACCAAAGTTGCCAGTGGCACCATCATACATAACAGAAAAACCGCATAAATCCCTTCACTCGCCCGCGTTCGAAACTTCTCAAATCCAAAGGCAGCCAAAGAAGTGACCAGTAGACTGACGAGGACGGTGATCAATGAAATCTTGATGGAATTCCACATGATCAATGGGATGTCGTAATTGCTGAACAGCACCTGAAAATTGCTTGCTAACTGATTCCCAAAAGTCAGCTTCCCTTCGGCAACTTGATTGGCGGTATTGGTAGAGCCCACCATCATCCAGTAAAACGGAAAAATCGAAAAAAATGAGACGATCAGTAAAAATCCATATTTGATGCATCCACCTAAAGTAACTTTCATAGCTGCTCCTTTCTATCGCTTTTATTGATTCGTTTTCGAGAGTTTCAACTGGATCACAGATAAAAGAGCGATGATGATCACTAAGACCCAAGAAAGCGTAGCCGAGTACCCAAAGTTTGACGTATAGACAAAGGAGTGATTATAGATCAGTTGGGCGACAGTCAACGTCTCATTGGATGGGCCACCACCTGTTAGATTCACCACTTCATCAAAGAGCTGGATCGTCCCAATGGTGGAGGTGATGGTTGTGAAAACGATCACCGGCTTCAGTTGCGGGATCACTACGAAAAAGAACTTTTGAAACCCATCCGCTCCATCGATCGCAGCAGCTTCTAAGGTGTCATCCGAGATATTTTGCAATCCTGCCAAATAAAAAATCATGTTATAGCCTGTCCAACGCCAGCACAACGCAATAATAACGGTCAGTTTTGCTAGAAGCGGATTATTTAGCCAATCTAGCGGTTGCGTGATCAAGCCAATGTTCAGCAGCCCTTGATTAACGATCCCGCCAATTTGAAACATCATTTTAAATAAAACTGCATAGGAAACCAACGAGGTGACACAGGGTAGAAACAACGCTAATTTAAAGAAGGAGCGTCCTACAAGTTTCGGCGTGTTCAAAACAAACGCTAGCAGAAGACCCAACAACACCATGATCGGTACTTGAAAGATCAGAAAGATAAAATTATTGAGTAAAGCTTTTTGAAAAATCGTATCCTGCAGCATGCGTAGGTAATTGCCGAAGCCGACAAAAACCGATTGCAGTCCCTGCATCCGATGCAGGGAAAGGTATAAGGAATAGACGATGGGATACAGCAAAAAGACACTACTGAATACTAAAGAAAGGCCAATAAATCCCCAGACTTGTTGGTTTTTGGGGCTCTTTTTTCTGATCGTATTTTGCATATTCATCACTCCTTAAGTAACACAAGTCGGCTATTCGCCGACTTGCATCTTGTAGGTGTTTTCTGCTTCCGTCAACATGTCATCTAAGGACATGGCACCATCAAAATAGCTTTGCATTCCCCCACGCAAGGCATCTACTGCCGCTTGGGTATTTACCCCGTAATCAACGGCGGGGATGTCCGCCATCCAACTGGAGAAATCTTTATAGATTGGGGCGTCATTAAAGAAAGGATCTTCATATTGATAAGCTTCTCCTTCTTGTGAGGGTAGGTAAGTCCCCACTGCCCCATTTTCTACTAAAATCTCTTGATAGAATTCATCATTTCCAGCAAATTCTTGTTTGAGAAAATCAATGGCCAACGCTTTATTTGGTGAGTCATTGAGCACCAACCAGCTAGAACCACCCAAGTTCGAGTAAGGTGTCGCTCCAGACACTGCCTCTAATTGAGGAAGATTCGTATAGCCCCATTTTCCTTTTTGATCTTCTGCGGAGCGGATCGTCGCTGAAAACCAGATGGCTGAATTGACTGCTGCCACTTCTCCACTCGTCACTGCACCGATCCCTTCTGGCGCAAAATAATCTACTGGTTTTGCCAACTCTTTTTCTTCGATCGTCTTCAGGATCGGCAGCATTTCACGAATAGCAGGATTGTCTTTCAAAAATATGTTTCCGTCTTCATCAAAATACCATAATCCGGCTGACTGCATCGCCATCTGGATATAATGAGTGCCGCGATTTGGAATAAACGCAACGAACCATTTCCCCGTTTTTTCTTTGACTGTCTCACCAATCTCCACAAATTTGGACCAGGTTAGATTGGTGAGTTCACTTTCATCGATCCCCGCTTCACTTAAATAATCTTTGCGGTAGTAGAGTCCAGCAGAACCTGAATCAAAAGGAACCGCATAAACGCCTTCTTGATAGGTCGCATTCGTTACTTTGTAAGGAGCAAATTGGTCAAAGTCGATGTCTTCCGATAATTCTGCAAATTTTCCTTCGTAGTTCAGCAAATAGTTCTGCACATCATAGTCATCCATCAAAACAATGTCTGGCAAACCTTCGGAGACCCCTGAAGTAAAGGATGAAACCATTTTTTGTTTGGTATCCTCGTTGGACATCTCGAGGACATTAAGGTCGATTGCATCATTGTCCGCATTGTAATATTCCCCAGCTTTTTCCATAATTGGAATATTAAAATTTGTGTCCCAAGCCCAAACAGTCAGCGTATTCTCATCTGTACTGGCAAAATCTTGTGAATCTGCTGTTTCTTGATTTCCTCCACAACCAGCGAACAACACCCCTGTGACAATTACTAGCAAAAACAAGCTACTTTTTTTCATTTTTCTCCCTCCAATATGATTCTCTCCTCATCCCCATCAGCATAAAAATAAAGCAAACGCTTACCATTACATCAATTATAAAGAATGATGTTCATAATTGAAAATAATCGGATCGTTCCTCTCCTTCTATCAAAAAACCACCTTCGCCCAAGGCAAAGGTGGTTGTCTGCTTATTTTTCTTCATTTAGGCGATCTGGCATCATGTTTTCCATAAAACCCCAAACGCCGTTTTGTAATACGAGTTCCTCACGTTCGTAAGTAGAAACCGTGGTGCGGATCAACGCATCTTGACCGTCTAAGACTTTTTGTCCCCAATGAGGATCGATCAACAATGCCCGGCCCACTGCTACAAAGTCTGCATGTTCTAGCAAGCCCGCGGCATCTTTCGACGTTCGGACATCCCCTACACCAATCAAAGGAACCCGCTGAGCGATTTTTTCATAGACATACGCCAACATCGATTTTGCTTGGTACGCTTTTGAAATCGATTTACGGGTATAATCCGCAAGAGAAATGTGCAGATAGTCTAAACCTTTTTCTGCCAGTTGGTCTACTAAGAACAACGTATCTTCAAAGCGAATCCCTGGTTCTTCGAATTCTTCCGGAGAAAACCGATAACCGACGATAAACTCCTTCACACCTGATTGGTCTACTGTTTCCAACACTTCATCGACGAGCTTCTCAATAAAACGATAACGGTTCTCTAGTGAGCCACCCCATTCATCGGACCGACGATTTGAGTGAGGAGAAAAGAATTGTTGGATCAAATACGTATTGGCTCCGTGGAGTTCTACGCCATCAAACCCCGCCTTGATCGCCCGTTCGGTAGCTTTTTTAAAGTTTTCAATAATCGCTAATATCTCAGCCACCGTAACTTCCCGGGGAACTTGGGCATTTGGTCGTTCAGCTGCAACTGCGCTGGCAGAAATCGGTTGTGTACCTCGTAGAACCGAGTCATCCGTCATCCGACCGGCATGAAAAATCTGTAAAATGGCTTTGGTCCCATTGGTTTTGATGGTGCTAGCCAATGTGCTTAATCCAGGTAAAAAGGCATCGTCGTAAGCGCCTAATTCCCCTTCCCAGCCTTTGCCATCTTCTTGGACATTGGCTGCCGCTGTGATGACTGCTCCGACTTCCCCGGAGCGTAAGCCATAGTATGCCAACTCATCTTTCGTAATCACCCCATCAAAGAAGGACATCTTGGTCGTCATTGGTGCCATGATAATTCGATTTTTCAACTGCAATCCGCGCTTAAATGTTGCTTTATCTGTTACATTTCGCATGGGTTTCCCACCTTTTCCATTGGATTCATATCGCTTTGTAGATCTGATTGGCTTGGTTTTCTAAGGAGATCCTTAAAGCAAATTGGTGCATTTTCTTCTCTTTTGCCAAAATATACATGCACATGCATCTATATTACAAAAGAATCAATGAGAAAACAAGTGAAACCTTCGTTAGTCCATCATTTCCTCCAAGACTTTTTCAAAAACGACTTTTGATCGCTGCAGTT
This sequence comes from Enterococcus sp. 2G9_DIV0600, assembly GCF_002140615.1. Lineage (NCBI taxonomy): Bacteria > Bacillati > Bacillota > Bacilli > Lactobacillales > Enterococcaceae > Enterococcus > Enterococcus sp. 2G9_DIV0600. The sequence continues at coordinate 1,149,012 of NZ_NGLL01000001.1, read as the reverse complement.
TCTTTTCCCCTAATTGGGTCAAATCAATATAGATCCCTCGCTTATCATCTTGACAAGAATGCCGTTCGATCACACCGCACAGCTTGTCTTCCATGCGCATGATCATGCGTGACATCGCACTTTGACTCAAATCAAAATGAGCGATCAAATCATTGAGGCGCATGCTATGATTGGGGGTCTTTTCTAAGTAATAAAGTACGTAATACTCATTCAAAGACAGATTGCTTTCTGCTTTGAGAACTTGCTCCAAGCGAGCTTCAATCGCTTGATGCTGATTCGTAAAGGCTAGCCATTGCCCCATCCGTTCTTTTTCCATCCTCTTCACCACCCATTCTTCTATACCAAGGTATTTTAATCTAGATCCCTGCGTTACGCAAGCCGCCAGAAAGCTTCGCCAGTATGGCTGACACTTTATTATACAAAACTAGCCAGCTGCGGCGGACGTTAATGAGTTTTTTATGATAGCAAGGATGAAATATTCAGCAAAAACTTCCTGTTCTTTCTCAATATTCTATACTACAATAACTTTAACACCAAAGAATATTTCAACACTATATCAGCAAAATTGTGCATTCCGACACAATGATTTGCTTGTTTTAGATGTTCTAGTATTCTAAGGAAAGGATGAAGCAAACGATGAAAAAAACAATTTCTTTGATTGGCGCACTGACGCTCGTCAGTTTGGGGCTTTTGGCAGGCTGTAACAACGAAAAAGATACTGCTCAGTCAACCAGCGAGCTAAGCCAGAGTCAGATGTCTACTGAAAGCAAACAAAGCACGTCGACGCAAACGACTGAAAGCAATTCCTTAGCGTCAACCTCTACTTCAAAACCTTCGACCACAAGCCAGCAATCGACGGACCACTCTGATTCGAGTCAAACAACAGCAAGCTCACCATCCATCAACGAGTTTCCATATGCCGTTGATCTTTCCCAATATGGCCCTTCACTGACTTTTTATTTCCATGGCGTCAATGTACCAGATACTGTCACGATTCAAAATACGAGCCCATTGATCATTTCGATCGGCGACAGCGCAAGCTATGAAGCACAAGTCGATACGATCGCAACAAAAGAGATTCGCGTGTTTTCTGCGAAAAACAATGAGATTCGCACCGTAAAAGTGAACACTCAGTTGACCTTTGCAAAAGGGATCACTTCCAATGGAAATCCTGATTTTAGCCATAACCTGTACCTATTTACAAATAAGGAGGGTGGTCTATCTTTGATCACGCCGAATTATGCGGGAAATGTCAGCGATGACCAACGAGATGTGATGTTAGAAGTACTTCAATAAACGAAAAACAGGGAAACGAAGCGTGCTTCGTTTCCCTTTTCGTTACCCGATCATCACGGTTTCATCAGGATATTTGTAGCCAGCTTCTTGTTTGTTGGCTTTTTTCATCAATGAAAAAGCAACGGTCATGATGCCGACTCGACCAATGAACATCAAAAAAATGATCAAAAGTTTGCCAAAAACCGACAAGTAAGGCGTCAACCCCATGGTCAACCCCACCGTTCCAAAAGCGGAAAAAACTTCAAAGGCAATGGTTGGTAATCCAAAGTTTGGGGTTTGCGGCATACTCTCAGTGATCGACAATAAGAAAATCGCTACGAAGCATAACGTCAAGGTAAGGAAGAACAACGTAAAGGCACGCGATACAGCAGATTCTTTGATCGTGCGACCAAAAACTTCCGCTCGACTGCGCCCTTTCAATAAGCTGCGGATCTTGATGATCAAGACCGCAAATGTCGTTGTCTTCAATCCCCCAGCAGTTGATCCAGAGGTGCCGCCGATATACATGAAAATCATCGTCAGCATCAAGCCTGCTTGACTCATTTGTCCGTAATCAATACTGAAAAACCCAGCGGTTCTTGGGGTGACCGCTAAGAAGAGGTATTGGAAAAAACGTTCGATGACCGAATCACCCGTGATCAACTGTGAATTGGCTTCGGTCAAAAAGAACCCTGCCGTTCCAAAAACCACCAAAACGATCATAGCGATCCATGCCAAGCGGCTATGCAAGGACCGTTTTTTGGACGCCGTATGCAGGAGATCGAACCAAACGAGAAATCCCAGACCACCTGCGATGATCAAGAAACTGATGACCCCCAGCACAAATGGGTCGTTTTGAAACCCTACCATGCTGTTGCCGAACAAATCAAACCCAGCATTACAAAAGGCCGAGATCGCATGAAAAACACTGTACCAAAGGCCTTGCTCCCAACCAAAACGGGGCACGAATGCAAAAGCCAGCAAGATGATCCCACTGACTTGGATCAAAAAGGCGATCCGAATCAGGTACCATGCCAAATGGATTTCTCCAGACATTCGGTCCAGATTCAATGATTCCCGCAAAATCATCCGAGTACTAAGATGGACTCTTTTTCTCGCCAAGATGTAAAAGAAGACGGGAATCGACATGAAGCCGATCCCACCGATCTCAATCAGCATCAGCAAGATCCCTTGGCCCCACAGGTTGTAATGATCGGCTACGGTCAAGGTCGAAAGACCCGTCACGCAAACAGCCGATGTGGCAGTAAACAGCGCATCTAAAAAGTTAGTGCCTTCACCACTTTGGGTGACAGCCGGCAGCATTAGCAAGCCAGTTCCTGCCAATATCAGCAAAACGAAGACCAGTGTGACGATCTGCGGAATCAAAAAGCGTTGCGATGCCAGCTTTTTTTTCAAACGATTTCTTTTTTTCATTTTCATTTCCTTTGACCTTTTGCAAAAACCAATGTCTTAGTAATCCAAGTTTATTGCATTTGTTTTTTCTCTTATCATACCATTTTATTTTGATTTATTCTTCACTTTGATCATTCTTGTTACGTTTGCTCGTTCATTTTCTTCCAGCCGCATTTTGATTCCATAAATGGCTTCTTCCAGCTCGGGAATCGTCAAATATTCTAGGGCATTGACGCGTCGGCGCGTCCGTTCGATTTCCCCTGCCATCAATTGACAGGTCTTTTCGATTTCCGTTAGCTCCAACAGCTTCGGCATAACGTCGGTAAAACGGGCGACAGCATTATCTAACGGAACATTGGAATTCAAAAAGCCGTACTCGATCGGCGCTTGCATCACCGTATCGTCGTAATCAAAATGCATCACTGGCACTTCCACACTCATGATATTTTTCGTGGATAACTCAAGGGAGACTTCAGTTGCTGGTAAAATAAACATTTCTTCAATGTATTTTTCATTGATCGTGGCATTGGCTAAGCGAAATGCCTTCATGGCACGCTGCAATTGTTCTTCGACTTCTTTACGCAAGCGGTCATTCTTTTTGATCAATTCAATAAATTGACGCATGAGTTCGTCTTGTTTGTCTTTTAATAATTTGTGTCCGCGTTTGGCTGTCGCCAATTGTTTGCTGAGGCGCGACAGCTCCATGCGGGTTGGATTAACGGTTTTTTGCGCCATTGTTCTCCTCTCCCGGTAAGTATTCCGCCAGTAGGGCATCGCTGATCCGCTTCAGTTCGACTTTTGGCAGCATCGCCAATAATTCCCAGCCTAATTCCAAGGTTTCGATAATCGAACGGTTGGTGCGATACCCTTGGTTCAAGTATTCATTTTCGAAGCGTTCCGCAAATTTGGCATAGGTTTTATCTACTTCCGACAATGCCGATTCTCCTAAAACGACTGCCAATTCCTTGGCTTGCTTTCCTTGAGCATAGGCAGAAAACAACTGGTTCATCGTTGCGGCATGGTCTTTACGGGTTTTTCCTTCACCGGTCCCTTTATCTTTTAACCGTGACAATGACGGCAAGACATCGATGGGTGGCTGGATGCCGTTTTTATACAAATCACGAGACAAGATGATTTGTCCTTCGGTGATATAGCCGGTCAAATCGGGAATCGGATGGGTTTTGTCATCTTCTGGCATGGTCAAAATCGGTAGCTGGGTCACTGAACCTTTCAAGCCGCGAATCCGTCCCGCACGTTCATATAACGTTGATAGATTGGTATAAAGATACCCAGGATAACCCCGACGTCCTGGCACTTCACGACGAGCAGAGGAGATCTCCCGCAAAGCTTCACAGTAGTTGGTCATATCCGTCATGATCACCAAGACATGCATGCCCTTTTCATAAGCCAAGTATTCGGCTGCTGTCAGTGCCATTCGGGGAGTAGCGATCCGCTCGATCGCTGGGTCATTGGCTAGATTCATAAAGACGACAGAATGGTCGATGGCGCCAGTTTGACGAAAATCTTCCATGAAATATTCTGCTTCTTCAAAGGTGATCCCGATGCCAGCAAACACAACAGCGAAATCGTCTTCCGAGTTCAACACTTGTGCTTGACGCGCAATTTGCGAAGCCAATTCTTTATGAGGCAGACCAGAACCAGAAAAAATCGGCAGTTTTTGTCCCCGAACAAGCGTATTCAAATGGTCGATCGATGAGATCCCCGTTTGAATAAACTCATCAGGATAATCCCGCGCTGCTGGATTGATCACTTCGCCGTTGATGTCCATAAATTTTTCTGGGACGATCTCTACTCCGCCATCTTTGACCCGACCTAAGCCGTCAAAGACTCGCCCGATCATTTGCTCGGAAACGCCTAATTCCAAAGGATGTCCTAAGAAACGCACCGCAGATTCCCGCAAATTGATCCCGCCGGTTCCTTCAAAAATTTGGACCAACGCTTTGTCTTCTTGGATCTCCAGTACTTGTCCTTGCCGCGTTTCGCCGTTTTGCATGCGGACTTCGATCAACTCTTCGTATTTGACACCGGAGACGCGATCGACGGCCATCAATGGTCCGACGACTTCTCCAATCGTTTTATATTCCTTGATCATCGGTGCGGTCTCCTTTCTGTAAAATTTCTTTCATCGTTGCTTTGATCTCTTGATGCAAAGCAGGAATTTTTGCTAATTCCGTTTCAGGCAAGTACTTCATACGTGCCACTTTGTCTCGCAATTCTTCGGTTCCTGCATAGATTTCTGAAAGATACGCACCTAGTGTCAACGCATCTTCCGCTTCTTTGTGGAGCAGCAAGATCGTTTCCAGCATTTTGAACTGCTTTTCACGAGAGGTAAACGTATCGACGTCGTCAAAAGCGTTTTGCTGCAAGAAATCTTCTCTCAATGATTTGGTGGTTTCCAGCAATAACTGATCTTTTTCGGACAAAGCGTCGATGCCGACAAGTCGAACGATCTCTGACAACTCAGATTCTTTTTGCAGCATCCGCATGGCTTCTGTTACTTGTTTGGACCAATCCACTTGCATTTGTTGGTCCAAAAAGGCACCCAATTCGTTTTCGTATAAAGAATAGCTCTTCAACCAATCGATCGATGGAAAATGACGCTTTTGCGCTAAGGTGGCATCTAAGCCCCAAAAGACTTTTACGACCCGCAACGTATTTTGGGTAACTGGTTCTGAAATATCGCCGCCTGATGGTGAAACGGCGCTGATGGCAGTGATACTGCCTTCTTGATCAGAACCTAAGCAAATCGCTTTTCCAGAACGCTCATAATACTCTGCCAAGCGGCTGCCTAAGTATGCTGGATACCCTTCATCCCCAGGCATTTCTTCCAGACGACCAGACATTTCTCGCAGTGCTTCTGCCCAACGTGAGGTGGAATCCGCCATGATCGCCACTGAATACCCCATGTCTCGGAAGTATTCCGCAATCGTGATCCCAGTATAAATCGACGCTTCCCGAGCGGCTACCGGCATATTGGAGGTGTTAGCGATCAACACGGTTCTCGCCATTAAAGATTCACCACTACGAGGGTCGATCAACTCTGGAAACTCGTTCATTACATCGGTCATTTCATTGCCGCGTTCGCCGCAGCCGACATAGACGACCAGATCGACATCCGCCCATTTGGCGATTTGGTGCTGAACGACAGTTTTCCCTGCACCAAAAGGTCCTGGAACGGCTGACGCCCCGCCTTTAGCGATTGGAAAGAAGGTGTCGATCACTCGCTGGCCAGTAATCATTGGTTCGACTGGATTCAGTTTTTGCTTTACTGGACGGCTATGACGAACGGGCCATTTTTGCAGCATCGTGAAAGACCGTTCTCCTTTGGGTGTATCTAAAACATAAATCGTTTCATCGATGGTAAATTCCCCCGCATAAACAGCCTTGACTGTTCCTGAAACGCCATGAGGAACCATGATCTTGTGATTGATCAACGGTGTTTCTTGCACGGTGCCGATGACCATCCCGGTACTGACTACTTCGCCGACTTCGACTGTCGGTACAAAGGGCCACTTTTTCTCATGATCCAACGCAGGCAATTGCACCCCACGCGTCAAGAAGTTGCTTTGGGTGACAGACATGAAGGTTTCTAAGGGACGTTGGATGCCATCAAACATTTGTGACATGATCCCAGGCGCCAATTCGACGGATAGCGGTTCACCGGTGGTTTCGACTGGTTCACCAGGTCCGATCCCAGACGTTTCTTCATAGACTTGGATCGAAGCGACGTCGCCGCGCATTTCGATGATCTCACCGACCACGCCTAAATCTCCTACATAACAGATATCTTCTAAACTTGCATGGCCCATATTTTTGGCTAACACCAATGGACCAGATACTTTAATAATTGTTCCTTTTTCCACAACATCGGCTCCTCTCTATAGTATGTTTTGTCCAACTGCTTTTTCGACATTTTCTTGAATCATTCGCTTGCCGATTCCTCGGGAACCATCATAATCAGGAATCAAGATGACTGCAGGTGTCATTTTTTGTTGGACTTTTGCTAATTCATCGGGAATCAGCTCGGCACATTTTTCAGTCAGGTAGATGATCGTACTGTTCTTCATTAATTTTGCCAGCGCCTGCTTCACTTCTTTTTCTTCCGAGGCATAGCAGACCTGAAAGCCAAATAGTTGAAAAGGAATGACGGATTCTTTCTCGCCGATTACGCCGATTTTATGAGTCATAGTGCCGCATCCTTTCTCTGAGTTGTTCTTCCGTAAAGCCACTGCGTTTGCCTACTAGCAAGATACGCAGATTTTGCAGTTCCAAAACCTTAGCATTCAAAAATGCGAGTAAAGGCAGTGGTCCTAAAGCATCTGTTTGGGCTTGGCCATAGCTTTCTGTGATCAAATTGTCTTGTAAAAGTGCCAAGCCAGCAAAGTCGATCACCTGTTCATGAATCAAAGGCCGCAACACTTCCTGATAATCACTTTCTAATAAGAAGGCTAAAAAGTCACTATAGGACGCATCCGCAAACGCTAAAAATTCTTCTTTCGGGATACTGCCGACACTCACTAAGACTGCCTCCATAAAACTGCGCGATCGTTTTTGAAGTACACAACGTGCGGCAATCGTTATATTGGTCAGATCGATCATCTTGATGACAGCTTCTTGTAGCTCAGGGATCTTGATTTCATCTGCCAGTCGCCGTTGTTCATGTAAATACCGGCGATCGTAAATGATATCGATGCCTTGCAGCACGGCGCCGCCTTCTAAGTACTCCCGCACCTCTTGGATCGTAGTCACGATTTTCTCAGGCAATACCTCTGAGGTTCCCGTTTTGATGGCGGTCCGACACTCATCGATCGTGTAAAAACCGTCTTCGATCAGTAGATGATCATAATCTTTTCCAGTCACTGACTCTTTGGTCAAGACTTTTAGATTATGGAAAGTAAAAGGCATCATATACAGTCGGAGGATCTCTTGATCAGGAACCAGCTCGGTCAATTCTTTGATCGTCTTTAACAATTCTTCATCGAGATAGGTTTCGAATCGTTCATGAAAATCCGGCTTCAAATAGCGCTGATAATGAGTCTGCTGCAACACAGCTTCGACTTCAGCAAACCCTTTTGCCGCAATCATTTGTTCCACTTCTTGCGGCTTTAGCAACGTCATCTCTTTCAGCCGAATGATTGGATTCAATTGATGATAGTTCCTCATGGATCAACCTCCTTGTTGTATGATCTGCAACCACCGTTCCCGGGTTTCTTTCTTGTATTCATCAAGCAGTACCTGATAGGTAAAATTGTATTGAATGCCGTTGTCATCCACCAAAAAGCCCGCTTCTGTCAATGGTGCGCCTGCTTTGATTTGATACGGTAGTTTTGATTGACAAGACGTAAGCCAAGCGGCATCTAGATGGGCTGCTTGCTCAGGACCAGCGTGGAAGGTCACCGTCCCACTGATCGGCAACTGCTGCAGCACATTTTCAGCAAATGATTGCAGCTCTTCTGGCGTCCAGGCAACCATTTGTTGATACGCTTGCTCAAAAAGTTGTGTCAGGTATTCGTTTTGTTTCACCATTTGCTGCTGCTTAGCGGCACTTGCTTGGCGATTCAGCGCTTGCTGATAATTTTTTTCGGCTTGCTTTTTTGCTTGCTGGGCACGAAGCTGCAAGTCCGACTCTTTTTTCGCCCAGTCACGTGCCATCGTTTCACTGATCCTAGCACGTTCAGCGGCAGCCAAACGTTCTCGTTTTGTCTGCGCTTCTTGGTCTAGTTCAGCAATTATTTTGTCGATTGCATCCATACCTTCGCCCCCTTTAAATCGTTCCTAAAAGTAAGAAAGAAATAACAAAGCCTAAGATGGCATACATCTCAACCATTACTGAGAACATGACCCCTTTAAAGAAATGCTCGGGTTTCTTCGCTAAAATTTGAATCCCAGCTGCAGCGACCTTCCCTTGGGCCATTCCTGAGAATAAGCCAGTAAAGGCAACTGGCAGTGATGCCATCAAGTACGCCATACCAGTCACTGTCGACATTTCACCACTTAAGCTACCATAGATCATAAACGCAATAACGAATCCGTATAGTCCTTGCGTTCCGGGAAGCAATTGTAAAATCAAGGCTTGTCCAAACTTCTCCGGCTGATTCGTCGTTAAGGCTGCCGCTGCTTCACCAGTTTGACCCACCCCTTTGGCTGAACCGATCCCAGAAAAGATCGTAGCGATCCCCATTCCGATAATTGCAAACACCATACCACCATTGTTATTAATTAAGTAATCAATCATTTATTGTCTCCTCCATTTTCTTTATCAAAATCAACGTATTTCTCACTTGGCTTAAAGGTTTCAAATTGACGCCCCCCACCAGTGAAAAATTTTCCGAAAAACTCTACATATTGTAAACGAGCGGCATGCACATACGCACTCAGTAACGATAAAAAGATGTTTAAAGCTTGTAGGACAACCAATAAGAGAATGCCTACAGAAAAACGAGCAGCTGGCGGCAAATAGCCCACCAATAAGTTGAAGGCTGCTGCGATACTCCCACCAGAGATCCCTAATGCCATCAAGCGGCTATAGCTGACAAAGTCGCCGATGTAACTGGTCACACCGTATAAGTCATACAAGCCTAAAAAGAAGCCGCCCACTTTGGTTTTCCCTTTAAGAATTGGTACCACGATGATCAATAAGGCACTAAAGCCTGCTAAAATCAAGCCGACGATTGTTAGTGCTGGGACATCGATCAAAAGATTGCCTGCGGCTGCCACTAAAAGACCACTCAAAAGTCCTAGCCACGCAAAGCCTTCGTTGACTGCACCTAAAAGATCCTTTTTGCGGATATTTTCTTTGGCTGCTAAATAAAGGCCTGTAAACAGTTGGATGCCACCAAAAATCATGGATAGACCAAAGATCGCCATAAAATCTTCGGAGGGCGATAAAAGTTGGAAGGGCAATGTAGCACCAAAGAAGGAGCCGTAGATTGCGCCCCAAATCATAGTTGGCACAGACAAAATCTGGAACAATTTCAGAAACCGTTTGGTCCCTTTGGGCAAACGCAAGGCGTGTAGCCCAATCGTGGTCGCGACAGCCATTAATGCACCATAACCTAAGTCAGCCACCATCATACCAAAGAAAACATAGTAAAAAGGCGTCATCCATGGGGTTGGATCGATCTCATCGTATTTTGGCAAGCTGTACATTTCCGTCAACATTTCAAAGGGTTGAATAAACGAGGCGTTTTTTAGCTTCGTTGGCACTTGATTGGCAGCGATCTCCTCTGCAGTGGGTTCTTCAAATGAATAGTAAATCTCGTTGGCAAAGGATTCTTGGACCATTTCCGCCACTAACGGCTGATCCTTTTCTTCGATCCAGCCGCGCAAGAGGGCAAAGGTCTGACCAGCTGCTAAGCGCTGTTGCATCATTGCCCGATTCTCACGAGTCAAAAACAGTTCTTCCGCTTGCTGCAGCAGGATCAGCCGTTGTTTGTGCTGACTGATTTCTGTAATCATTTCTTTGCGCTGCTGCGTCAAGGAAGTCAAGGCTTGTTTCGTATTTTGCAAAACCACTTTTGGTGATTCGGATGTCAGGCCAGTTTCTTTCTTCACCCCATATCGGTGAAACAATTGGAACACTTGCTCTTCGATCGCTGTTAAAAACAGGCAGCTGAAATTGACTTTTTTGGGTTCAGAATAGATCACTTCGATATGAACCTCTTCCAATTGACGCAAGGCTTCAGCTAGATCTTCCCAGCGTGGACCTTCGACACGCCCAGCAAAAAAACTTGTATGTGCAGGCGCTTCGATCTCCAAGGGTACATCAAGATTTTGCCATTGTGTCGCCCATTCTTCCGACTGCGTCGCTGCTTCGATCGCTTCGATCGTCTCTACCCAGCGCTCCTGCAAATTCTCGACTTCAACCAGCTCCGTTAATGCTGCGGCTTCATCGAAGCTTGTTTCAAAGTCCGACAGCCGTAAGGCCTCTCGTTGCCATTCCGTGCCTTTTTTCGCATCACCATTTTGACGAATAAAGCGGATCGCTTCTTGCAGTCGACGAATCATTGGTTGATGAGAAGCACCTTCTGGGGTGGCTCCTGCAAAAAATTCCCGCAGCCAAGTTTCGTTGGCTTCCTGCTCAAATACGTTCTCGATTTCAACAAACTGCATCGTTTGCAGCTTCGTCAATAACCTTTCTTGGTAGTGCTTCGGGGTGATCAACGTTAGTTTATTTAGTTTGGTTACTGTCATAAGTCCCGATCACTCCTTCAACGATCTGTTGAACCGCTTGCTCTTGGAAGCTTTGCATATTTTTTTGGTAACGATCTAACACTTGCTGGTTCTCTTTTGCCAGCTGCTGCTTTTGTGCTGCTAGTGACTGTTGCAACTGCTCTTCGATTGTTGCTTGTTCTTGAGCAAGCGCCTCTTCCAAAGCGGCTGATCGCTCTTGCAATGCTTGTTGCTGCTGCGCTTCTTCCGACTGCAATTCTTTTTTCAAAGCGCGCAATTGCTGTTCATTGGCTTCTTCTGCTTCTCGTAAACGAGTCAAAGCTTCTCTCATCGATTCCCCTCCTATAATGATTTGTATTCTCAACTGAAAAATAAACAAAAAAAGCATACCTCACGAAGAAGTATGCTGATATGAAAAAAGGCCAGCATTCCTCCAAGAATGTTTGCCTCACCCCTTGGCAAACCTGATCCTTGAAGCATAAAAAATGCTCAACCTTTGTCTATTTTATTTTTCAATTCCTGAACTATTATAGCAAAAAACGGCGTTCTATTCAAGTAGAATCGTCTTTTATGAGAAAAAACCGGTTTCTACTATTGTATGTTCGCTCGAATATCCACTGCTATTGATTATCGGAATGACTATTATTACTCGCTCAGTCTCTTAAAAACTTTTCACCTAAAATTTGCCAGGAATCGCGTTGTTCTTACCAAATTGAAATCGGTAAACATCAATAGAAGACTTAGAATGGATTGAATGAAGAACGTTGAGATTTTTTGAAAATGCTAAACATCATTTGATTGGTACCAAAAAGGAGATAACAATTCCAACAACCTATTCGATCCCTGACAAATCTTAAGTGAGAATTTTGCTTACTTCGCTTCTTTTTTTATCGCTGGCAGCGGCTGGCCCTTTTCTTCACAAATGAAACAAGCGCCTCGATAAAGGCATGTATAAATCTTACCGGGTTCCATGGTTAGAGGAAGCCCATTTTTTACATACATCGGTTTTCTTTCCATTGTCAACCCTTGCCTTTCTGGGAAAAATAAGTCAAAATATACAATAACGTCTTTTATATCTTGCTTTCTATCAAATATTACCAAAATATTCAGATAATTTCTAGTAATTTTTCGCAAAATATCGTAGGATTTCCACTTTTTCTTTTAAAAAATGATCGATAAAAACCAAATTAGGAGGAAACAACTGATGTCAGATGAGCGTTGGTTTCAAAGGAGAAGAAAGCGAAACATCGAATTAGGCCTCTGTTTACTTGTCGTCCTGCCGATGGTCTATGGCTTATGGTTTCAACTGGCTTTTTTGATTCACTACATGTCTTTTTTGTTTATTGTGGCTGTTCTCACTGCAATTTACGAAGGAATTCGCATCATTTGGGAAGTTATGAGAAACAAGCAACACTGACAAAGTGACCTTCTGCTAAATTAAGCCAAAACAACGAGAGAGGAGTCCTCTAATGAAACGAATCATTATGTCATGTGACTTACAGCATGCCTCCAGTCGTCAGGCTGAAGCCAGCTTTTCTTTTGACGCCTTTCCCACAGATTCACCAAGAGTTGCAGAACTTTTCTATTCCGCTTACCATGAAACCATCGATGATGAAGGAGAATCGATCGCTGATTGGCAAAAGGAACTTAGAGAAACTGCTGAAGGCAAATACGGTCCCTTGATTCCAGAGCTCTCTTTTCAATTACTGAAGGAAGACTATCCGATTGGCGCCATAGTGACAAGCACTTTTCAAAAAATTCCACTGCTATTATTTGTCGTTATTGATGCAGCATTTAAAGGAAACGGCTTATCCAAGCTGTTAATGAGTGAAGTGATCCGACGAGCTAAAGCCATGGGACTCACTCACCTTTACCTGGTAGTGACCGTTGAAAATCAACCAGCCTTCAAACTATATGAAGCATGCGGCTTTTCTTTTGCGGGTGAAAGCTGGACTGATCTTTCCTCTTAGCTCTACTTACTATCTAACTGAAAATTTTTACCCATTGAAAGCGAGGGATGAACCGATGAATGAACGTCTAGCTACGGCGATTCAACTGCGAGCTGAAAAAAAGCTGCAACAATCAAATGAACAATTGATTCAATTAGCTACCGAAAATCCCCAAGATGCCTTTGTCCAATACCAAACGGCTTGGAGTTATGATCTTTTAGGGAAAGAACAACAGGCAATTCCTTATTATGAACAAGCAATCGCGTTAGGTTTATCAGAAAAAGACTTGCCAGATGCCTACCTAGGTCTAGGCAGCACCTATCGTGCCCTCGGAAATTATCAAAAAGCCGAAGAAGTGTTTTTACACGCGATGAAGCAGTTTCCAAAAAATCATGCTTTGCAAACCTTCTATGCCATGACACTGTTTAATCTAGCCGAGTATGAGCAAGCCACTAAACGGCTATTGACCCTGCTTGCCGAAACTTCTAGCGATCCAGATATCCAATCTTACCATCAGGCGCTTTTGTTTTATGCCGATAAGCTCAACGAAACATGGAATTAGAGGTTTCCGTTGGATCAATCCTTCTGCTCCCTTCTCGATTAAAGAAAGGGAGTATTTCTTTTTTTCTGTCCCCTAAATATTCCTTCCCTATCAGCGCTTTGTTGAATCAATAGCCATCGACTTTCCTATAATCCTTTTTCCTTCAATCAATACCAACCATCCATTATCGAAAATTTCGATAACAAAACCAATTGACGAGTACGGTCAAATTTGCTAATTTATCTATGCTTTTTCTATCAATATTTTGGAGGAATGACTATGCCCTTTATTGTCTATTTTTTTCTATCCTTATTGATCATTTATATTCCCACGCCCACACTTTTGCTATTTTTTCAAAAACTTGCCTCCCAACATGACAATCTGACGGCTTTTAGCAAACTTTTTCTGTTATTGATGATCTTGCTGGATTATTACTTAAGCTATTATTGATTGAAAAACTGCAAGGTCAAAAAGGCTCACTATATTTACTTAGTTTTTGTCAATGTCTTCGAATGGCTGATCCACTTCTATCTTTATTCACGATTTGAAACGATCAATCTACTAGTCATTTTGTTGTTCCAGACCGTGCTACTATGTTGCATGATCTTTTTCCCTCTATCGGAGAAATTTCGCTCATTCCTTTTTACCTAAAAAAATCATCTCTGGTTTCCACATAAAAAACCAGCTTCTCAATCGTTTCTTTCTAAGATGCGATTTACACGTTCGCTCTCCTTTGTTACGATTGTTAAAAAGGATGTGTTGTGATGTCATTGATCGTCTTGATTGGCGCGCAAGCAGTAGGGAAAATGACGGTGGGAAAAGAACTGGAAAAACGATTAGATGCAAAGCTTTTATTCAATCACCAGACCATTGATCTTTTTGCGAACTTTCTTGGCTATAGCCCTGCGGCATTCGCTTTGTCTAATCTAACGCGGATCGAACTTTTCAAAGCCTTTGTTCAAAATGAAGCCAACAATACGACAAAATCAATCATCTTTACGGTCTTGATTGATTTCGATCAAGCGGCAGAATTAGCTTTTTTACAAGAGATCGCCCAACTATTTACCGATGCCCGACAAGAGGTCTATTTTATTGAATTAGTGGCTGATATTGAGGAACGCTTAAAGCGCAATTGCCATGAGGACCGTTTAGTCGCAAAGCCGTCAAAAAGAGCGCTGGCTTTTTCTAGAAACGAGCTTTTGTCTTCGTTTGAAAACTATCGCTTAGAAAGCCTGCCACAGGAATTAACTACCCTTTTTCCAACGATTCCTTCGCTGAAAATCAACAATACCCACTTGTCACCTGATGAAGTCAGTCAAAAAATTATTGCCCATTTTTCCTTGACTTAAGTGCCAAAGAAACGCCATTCTCAAGCTTTGCTTCAATACGAAAATGTCTATTGACTTTGACGCTGCGTCAAGCGGTATCCTCTAATTAAGAGGAGGTGTCAAAATGAAGGTTTATGTTATGCCAATGTTTTACCAATTGAAGACCAAAGATATTGAACAATCATCGAAATGGTTTGCAGAAATCTTGGGGTTCCAGTCATTGTATCAGTTTCGCAATCAAGAAAATCAAGTGACGATGGACCATCTGCGTCTTGCTGACTACCAAGATTTGATGCTGATTGCCGCAGACTCGTTCACTGTTGGCGATGGGGCAATTTTGAATGTAGCGATGATTGATCTTCAGAATATCGCTCAGAAAATTCCCGAAAAGTGGATCGTGGAACCTTTGATGGAAAAGCCTTGGAATGCCCTTGAAATGACCATCAAAGACCCCAACGGTTATTTGTTTACCCTAACAGAGGCGATAAGAAAAAACGAATCAGACTTTCAAACCTTGATGGACCAGACCAAGGATTATTTTCAATAAAAGGAACCGAGTAAGAAGGATGCTTTCTTACTCGGTTCCTTTTTTATAAAAACTTGATTCGGGCAACAATGACAAAAACGAACGCTCCCTAAATTTTACTAGGAAGCCTTTTCCCCATCAGATATACCAATATACCGTTTTAGTATATTTTTAAATATTGAAGATAATTATTAACACACTCAACTCAGAACATGCTACACTATTTAAAAAGGAGGATTTCCTATGGAAAAGAAATCGCAGCTTCCGTGGTACAAGCGTAAAAAATTCTACCTTCCAGTTGCCGTCGCCCTCGGCGTGATTGGGTTTCTTCCCAGTCTCGTTTCTCTTTTCGGGGTCTCGATCGATGATGAATTCAATCCTGATTACTATTCTGATCCAAATGAACCAATGTTCAAGAAAAAACAAAACTGACTGTTGCGATGCCGTATGCAGTTTTTTGACCAACAAAAAAAGAGCAATCACTCGCTGTTGTGTTTGCTCCTTTTTTAAAAGGGATTCGGCAGACCTACGCACCTTGACAGGGTAAGCTGTTTGGGGAGAGGGCGTTTGAATGCACGAATGAACAGTAACTTATTACGTGAAACCACTTATACTTTTTTCCTGTTAAAAAATCAATTGCTAACCAATCACAAAGGATCGATTATTTGAAGAAAGAAAAAACGTTAGCCATTAGTTCTACAACTTCCCAGGGAAAACTAAAAAAATCAAACATCCATTTCTCCTCCTTTAATTGACTTTCTTCAAGTTTACCCGCAAAATAAAGCTGTAACATATTTGGACTATTTTTCCGTCCACTTTTTTTAGGAGGGATTTTTTGAAGGCCAATGACTTGTTAAAAGAGTTACGAACGGAACGAAATATCTCACAGCGAAAATTGGTTGAGAACATTTCAGAACGCAGTACACTGGCAACCTTTGAACAAAAAGGGCACCGCATCGCCTTTGATATTTTGCACCAATATTTGGACCGCTTAAATGTCACCTTGGAGGAATTTGAGTATCGCTTGGATGACAATCAAGTCAGCGAGAAAAAGCAGCTATCCAAACAGTTGACCACCGCTTACTATGAAAGCAATTATTCTGAAGTCCTCTCTTTGAATAACAAAGCCCAAGCGCTGTATAAAACCACGAAGGATTTCTTCTATTATGTATTGTATAGTCAATTCTTTTTGATTTTAGAGAAAAAAGGCGTGGTTACCGACGAGGAAGAACGGCGCATCATCGAAGCGACCATCAAGAAATACTTGGAACGCATCGACACGTGGGGAAAATTTGAAATCTCCTTATTTACCAATCTGCTTTTTCTTTTTTCTGACGAATACATCTTGTATCAAATGAAACACCTGAATAAAAAAATTTTTTACAGCAATACGTTAAGTATCAATTATCAAATCTACACAAAATTGCTAACGAATGCGGCTTTCTTGTTTATCGATCGCAAAAAACCTGCCGAGTTGGCGCATGTGCTGACGTATCTAGCCGATCACCTGCCGCCGGACAATGATCGTATTCGCTTGATGATTCGTTATTTCGAAGGCATCTACGCCTTGTTTCAAGGAGATCGTACGCTGGGAATGGCCACGATTGAAAAAGCACTGGATTATTTGCGATTTATTGGTCAAGAAGCCTTTGCCAAAGAATTAGAGGTACTGGCTCAGAGTATCTAAAAAAACCTGCTGCTTCCTCTCAGTGAGAGAACAACTCTCTTACACGGAGGAAACAGCAGGTTTATTTTTTTCTTAAAGTAAATGCAATGCTTCTTTCCAGAGCAAGACTCGTTTGACGGAAGCATTCAAATCAGCTTCCAAATAGCGCCCATCTTCAACCGCTTGTACCACAAAAGGAATCTGTTCTTGATAGGTAGAGGAGATCACTAGATCATTTCCCGCCTGCAACGCCTGTAATGCGGCTTCTTTTTGCGGAATGAACTCAGAAAGTCCTGCCATATCCAAGTCATCCGTCATGATGACCCCTTCAAAATGCAATTCATTTCGCAACAGCTCATGCACGGGTTTTGAAATAGAGGCGGGTACGGTCTTATCGATACTATTGACGATTGTATGGGCCACCAAAATACTATCGGCACCAGCCTTGATCCCTGCGGCAAAAGGCAGAAAATCCGTTTCCCGCAGTGCAGATAGCGGACGGTCATCGGTGACGATTTCGACATGCGAGTCACGATTATTGCCATAGCCAGGAAAATGCTTCAAGGTAGACCCAACGTGGTGTTTCTGTAAAACTTGAACCACACGTTCTACAAACGCACTCGTGCCCTGCGCATCCATGTCAATGGTTCGGTCGTAGATAAAGGACTGCGGATCAGTGGAAACATCGGCAACGGGAAACAGCCCAGCATTGATGCCGTAAGCTTTTAAAATTTCCGCTTTCTTTGCTGTATCTTCTTCGATCGCTGACCATCCACCTTGGGCATACAGCTGTTGTGGTGAGAGAAAACGCTGATCCGTAAGGTTCGGATTGCGGCTGATGCGAGTCACTGTGCCCCCTTCTTCATCCATACCGATCAACAGCGGAATGGCGCTGGCTGCATGGTAATCTGAAATTTTCTGTTTCAAGCTCTCCGCCGTCTCATTTTCGGTATCACGGCCGAATAACAGATAGCCGCCAAAGTGATAATTTTGAAGCTCTTCGATTTGATTGCTTTCTGGTACACGGACAAAAAACAATTGCCCCACCTTTTCCTCCAAACTCATCGTGGCGATTTTTTCTGCTATTGTCTTTTCTGGCTGTTCTTGCGCAGAAGTTGACGTGTTTTTTTGGCCTTCACTGACTTCTTCCTTTGTTTCGTCTCTCGAGCTGCTTTGCTGGATCACGGCTGACTCCTCCGTTTGCTGTTTTTGCTGTTCTATCACCCACTTCATCCCTCCCATTGCTACTAAGACCAAGAAAAGAAACAGTCCCATAGCGAGTCCTTTTTTATTCATAGGTTCACCTTCCCCTCCAAACAAGTTATCGAGAATGACTAAGCCAATTCTTAGAAAGAAAAAAGTGAACCACTGACGAAATATTCGCAGATGATTCACTTCAATGGATGTTATCGTTCTTTTTTACTCGTTAAACGAACCGTCGGATCAGCCGTTTGTATGGTACCGCACGCCCTACGATGTAAATCAACGCAGTTTGTATCGGGAACATGATGACTGCTTTTAGCAAGCGGACCGACCAGATGGCCCAGCTTGTCAAAGGAATATTCAGCATCATAGCTAACCAGATCGGAGTTAAGATCAAGGTTATTAAAAGTGTATTTAACAAGACGACCATCGCCGCTCGTTTTAGTGTGACTTCTTTCCGATAAAAGAAGTAGCCATAAATCAGTCCACCAACGAAGGCATTGATGGTAAAGCCGAAAAAGTAGGCTGATTTTGGAAAAATCACCATTCCTGCGATATCAGCTAATGAGGAGCCAACTGCCGTCCAAAACGGACCAAACAGCATACCCATGATCAGCTGGGGTACAAAAGAAAATGTGATTTTGATATAGGAGGTTTCAAACCCCAAGATTTGCGACAAGACCACCATTAAGGCAATCAAAAGTCCCATGACCGCAATCATGTGTGCATCGACTTTTCTTTTCATAGCGAGCATCTCCTTTTAGAGTTGCTACAAATTCATGCAGCGAATGCGAAAATAAAACCGCGAACGAATGATCGTTCTTCGTCCGAAAGGCAACATCCCATCCTTCCAGCACTTAACGCTTTATTTCCTACTCTGATTTTTATTAGGTATTGCTACCCAGACACACTATAGCATACAAGCGGGGACTGCTACAATTTTTCTTGCTTATTTTTTTGTACAAACTCTGTCAATGTTCGCTTTTCGTTTTTGCATATCAAAAAAACGCTTTTCTCATGTGAATCTTTCTGCCACTAGTAAGTGAGCAGCAAACATTCTCAAAAAAAGCGTTCATTCCTGTTTCTTGTTTCATTTCGTGCCTTACTACCCAATCAGATTGTCATTGATCAATACCGATTTGATATCGCGTAATTGATGATCGATAGCAAGTTGTTCATGGGTCATCGTTGCGGTGACCTCTTTCATAGCGTGCATTTCTTCATTCAATTCGTTGAGGTTCGTCACTAATTTGTTCAATGCTTCAATAATCAGTTGGTTGTTATCCATGGTGAAACACTCCTTTTTGTAATGTTGAGGTTAGTCTTCTTCGTTGATTGGCTGCTTCATCGTACCAACGGCGGCAACTGCGCGTTTCGTTTTATAAAACAATTTGTATAAAACAAGAACGACGACTGGGATCAGTCCGCATAAGATGTAGATTTGCGAATAATCAAACAGACCGTGCAAGCTTCCTAATGCATAGGGACCTACGCCTAAGCCGAGATCCAGCCCGATGAAATAAGTGGAGAGCGCTACGCCGACACGGTGAGGATCGACCTCTTTCAGACAGACGGCTTGGCCATTGGACATGAAGGTGCCATAGCCTAAGCCGACAAAGCAACCCGCAAGCAACAACATCCAGCTGTTGCCGGTAATACTTAATAAGAAAAGACCAAGGGTCAAGAAAAGAAAGCTAGGATACATGACTGCATCGGCGCCATGACGGTCAAATAGTTTGCCAGTCATTGGTCGAGTGAAGGTCACGGAAAGTGCATAGACGATGAAGAAAAAGGCACCGGCCGTTTCTAATCCAAGGTCACTGGCGTAGATCGACAAGAAGCCGAGAACACTGGAATAAGCCAACCCGATCAAAAAGGCAATCCCGGAAATGAAAAAGACTTTTGGTTCGACAAAACTTTTGATGGACCATTTTTTTAGTTGTGCTCTGTGTTCTTCTGTTAATGGGATGTTTTTGACTGGGAACCAGAAACAAGCGATGGCTGTTGCGATTGATAAGATGGTTGCTAACCAAATAATGAAATCAAAGCCGACCGTCGGTAGTAAAAGCATGCCAATAAAAGGTCCGACTGCCGCTGCTAAACTAGTACTTAATCCATAGTAATTGATCCCTTCCCCATGTTTGGAAGCTGGGATATATGCGGTGACGATCGCATTAGCCGCAGTTGAGACAGCACCATAAGCAAACCCATTGAAAAAGCGTACGGTATCTAAAATATAAATATTGACTGAGACTAAATAGGCAGCGGTGGTAATGACATAAAACAAAATCCCCCAGCGCAAAACGGCTTTGCGACCGACTAATTCTAAAATTTTTCCGACATACAAGCGAGCGATCAAGGTCCCGATAATGTAGATCCCCGCTGCCAAGCCAGCTTGTGCAGTGGATGCCCCTAACTCCTGCGTGGCAAATTTCGCGGTGATGACGACAAAACAATAATACACGAGAAAGACGATAAAATTGATCAAGGTAATCGTGATAAACCCTTTGTTCCATAGTTTTTCATTTTTGGTTGATGGCAACGAGCTGACGACTCCTTCTTGATTGGTTTCCCTATCTGACATGTTTCTTCCATTCCTCCTGTTTGTGCTGTGATGCGTTCTACTATACCGAAACTTCCTCTGCTTGAAATGCGCTTTTGCTGTTAAAAAAGAGCATTAACAAGAAACATTAACATTTGTTATTGCTTTTTCACCAGAAATGTCTTTTAATGAAGCATGAATAGAGGAAATTTCAGATTTTTTTCAGAAAATGTTGGGTTGGCATCAAGTGAAGGAGTAACGTGGGTGGAGAAACAGATATTACGTGATTATTTAGAAAAACAAGCAATACCGGTCGTTATCCGTAAGAAAAAGAGTTACTTGACGTATGAAGGGATCCCGGATCGGTACGTCTACATTTTAAAAAAAGGCATCATCAAAACTAGCGTAGTGACCCATGAAGGGCGCGAATTCAACTTGCGCTATTTGACGGATTTCGAAATCGTCTCTTTGTTTAAAGACGAATCCTCTCAAGAAGTCGAAGCCCCTTTTAATGTGCGGGTTGAATCAGAAGAAGCCGAATTATACAAAATCGTGCGGGATCAATTTTGGGCAGATGTCAATCGTGACCGTCTGCTGCAGGATTATGTCAAAGAGTATTATCGACGAAATTTGATGGATACGATGAAAAAGATGCAGCAAATGCTGATGAACGGCAAATTTGGTGCTGTCTGTACTCAAATCAATGAGTTGTATGAAACTTTTGGGGTTCAAACAACTGACGGTGTCTTGATCGATTTTGAAGTCACCAATGAAGAGATCGCTCGCTTTTGCGGCATTACCTCTGCCAGCAGTGTCAATCGAATGATGCAAAAATTACGAGAATCTGGCGCCCTAAAGAGTGTCGATCGCAAATTATTAGTGACAGATATCGACTTTATTCGGGAGAATATTATTTATTGATCAAAAAAAAAGACTTTGTATGCCTATTGGTTTCAGGCACACAAAGTCTTTTTTCGATTAAATAAACGTCACCGTTTCCGTCACTTCGATCGTTGGATCTAATGATTGGATCACGGGGCAATTTGGTGAAACGAGTTTTAGGCAGCGGGTCGCTTTGTCATGATCAGCTTCGGCGATTTTCGCATAAAACTGAATTTGGATAGCACTGACTGGTTGGGCTTTTTTGTTGTCGTCTCGGTCATAGCTGACTTCGATCTTTTCGATTTCTGCTGCAACCTTTGAATTTTCTAAGACGGATGCGTATACATAGCCGCCGCAAGCAGCGACCGCACTCACCAGCATTTGGACTGGCGAATAGCCTTTTTCCCGTGCTAACACCCAATTGCCAGTTGGGGTCGTCATTTCAAATTTGTCGCTTCCTTGATGGATCGTCAATGTTTCTACTGTCATCGTTTTTCTCTCCTCACAAAATGATCTGGTTCAACTTCGACCCATTCATACAATGGTGTCAAAGTAATCGTGCTTTGAATTTCCGTTTGTTCCATCGCACCTCTTGCTAACACAGGATCAGCGATCGGCGCTGCTGCTAATAATTTCTTCGTGTAAGGATGCAGCGGATTTTCAAACAAACGGTCGGTAGGTGCCAATTCAACTAATTTCCCTTGATACATGACGGCTGTTCGATCACTGATATGACGAATCACGGACAAGTCATGGGAAATGAATAAATAAGACAATGAAAACTCTTTTTGTAGACGCAGCAGCAATTGGATGATCTGAGCCTGAATGGAGACATCTAATGCCGAAGTCGGTTCATCACACAAGACGAACGCCGGGCGATTGACCACCGCACGAGCGATGCCAATCCGTTGCCGTTGTCCGCCGCTGAAACTGCGCGGCAATTTATGGACATCATCACCGGTGATCCCGACGATCGCTAAGATTTCTTTGGCTTTCGCTCGAGCAGCATCTTTCGTTTCATGATACAACGGCTCCATCACCAGTTCAAGTGCCGTCATACGGGGATTCAATGAGGAATACGGATCTTGGAAAATGATCTGCATTTGCTGATACGCTGCTTTGCGATCTTCTGCCGTCAATGCTGTTAACTCTTTGCCTTCAAAGAAAATCTCCCCGCTTGTTAAGGTCTCTAAATTTAAAATACTGCGTCCTAAAGTGGTTTTCCCACTCCCGGATTCCCCCACTAGCCCCAATGTCTCGCCTCGATGAATCGTTAGGCTGACATCTTCGACCGCTCGGACTTCGCTGACAGTGCCGCGCCAGTTTTTACTGCGAAAGGTTTTCGTAGCATGTTCTACGCGAATCAGTTCTTCCATTATTCTGTCACCTCCTGATTACGCCAGACGCGATGGGTCTTAGATAGCTGCGTTTCTTGCAACTCATCTGCCAATGTCTCGTGATAATCAAAGACTTTTAATTCAGCATGCTTGTCGCCTAAATGGGCCGCTTGCAATAACTGTTTCGTATAAGGATGTGCCGGTTGATAAAAGATTTCTTCCGTGGTGCCTTCTTCCACAACTTGGCCTTGATACATCACTTTAATAAAGTCGCACATTCCTGCAACGACCCCGAAGTCATGGGTCACAAGGACGACGGAAAGCTGGTTCTCTCTTTGCAAGTTTTTGATCAATACCAAAATCTGTGCTTGGATCGTCACATCTAAAGCCGTCGTCGGTTCATCGGCGATCAGCAATTTCGGTTGCGCCAACAAAGCCATGGCGATCATCACCCGCTGACGCATCCCCCCAGATAGCTCATGAGGATATTGTTTCATACGTTGTGCTGGAAAAGGTATGCCGACTTTTTCTAACTCTTTGACGGCGATTTCTTGTGCTGCTTTTTTCGATACTTTTTGTGAGCGGCGAATCACTTCGATCAAATGATAGCCGATCGTGCGCAAAGGATTTAACGAAGTCATCGGGTCTTGAAAAATCATAGCAATTGGTAATGTTCGACGATCGCTAACTGCTGCTCCTTCAAATGTATAACTGGCATAGTGATCGGTCACTTTATCGGGCAAAAGATCCATGACACTTTTCATGGTCATACTTTTGCCGCTGCCTGATTCGCCCACGATCCCAACCACTTTGCCCTTAGGAATCACCAGATCAAGATTTTTGACTAACGGTTTCGGCCCAGTTTTGCTTTGAAATGTCACATTCAACGCTTCGATCGCTAATAACTCTGTCATCATTGGTCACACCTCTCTTTGCAAGACATGTTTGATCATGTCGCCGATATTGTTAAAGGAATAGATGGTGAAAATAACAAAAAGCCCGGGAAGGATCGCCATGTATGGTGCCCGCTGCAAGCTGTTTTGCGCGTTTTGCAACAGACTGCCCCACGAAGCCATCGGTTGCTGAATGCCTAAGCCTAGAAAACTCAAAGCCGATTCGGTCATGATCGCTCCTGAAATACTTGCAGATGCCGCAACGATCAAGGTTGGCAGTACTGCTGGGAAAACATGCTTAATGATAATACTAAATGAAGAACGTCCGATAAATTTCCCGTAAGCGACATATTCCCGTTCTTTCGCCGCTAACGTTTCACCACGAATCAAACGAGCGATGTTCATCCAGGAGAAGCCGCCGATCACAATAATAATCGTAGTTAGTCCGGGACGTAAAAAGACGCTCAAAACGATCACTAACACCAACCAAGGAATCGATGACAATACATCGACGAGCCGCATCAGCAAGTTGTCGATCCAACCACCAAAGTAGCCAGAAACAAGACCGACAAAAGTCCCAATAAACGTCGCAGTGATCATTGCCAACACACCTACAAACAAGGACACCCGACCGCCGTAGACGACCCGAATAAAGTAATCCCGCCCCACTTCATCGGTTCCAAATAAATGAGCCCAACTCGGCGGCTGTGACATGTTGCTGACATCCGTTGCATTGGGATCGATGGGGATCAAAGGTGCAACAAGCGACAAAATAATCAGTAACGTCAGGAAAACGACAGAAAAGGTATAGATGGGCGAAGCAAGCATGACTTCACTGATTTTTTTGAAACGTTTCATTACTTACCCCCTCCTTTACGGATACGTGGATCAACCACGGAGTATAATACATCCGCTAACAAATTCCCTAAGATGACCAGTGTTGCTGACAACAGCATGATGGCCATGATCACAGGATAATCGAGGCTTTTCGTCGCACTCATCAAGTAAGGGCCGACGCCCGGCCAGCCGTAGATCGTTTCTGTAATGATCGCACCGGTAACTAACATCGGCAACGCCAAGCCGATTTGGGTGACAACGGGAATCAAAATATTGCGACTAATATGACGGCTGAAAATCTGCCATTTGCTGGCATGAAATGCCCGTTGCACCATCACGTAGTCTTCTGAAACTTGTTGTGTCGCTGATGCCCGGATATACCGCGTCAAATCTGGAAAGAAGGCGACTGTCAATGTGGTATAAGGCAAAATAAAATGCTGCAGAAAATCGCCAAAATCCCCTTCTTTACCGACCGTATACATGCCAATGATTGGAAACATATTTAATAAGTAACCAAACACATAAATCAAGATCATCGCAAACCAGAAGGTCGGCACAGCGATCCCTAAAGATGCCACAGCGTCAATGATCCGATCCCAAATCTTTCCTTTGTTGGCAGCAGCCAACAGGCCCAAAATGATCGCCAACAACAAGGCAGTCAAATAAGCGGGGATCACTAGGCGCATGGTATTGGGAATCCGAGTCGCAAGTTCTTGTGAAATGCTACTTTGAGACACCAACGAAAAGCCAAGATTACCGGTAAGAACATTTCTGATCCAAAGAAAATATTGAACCAAAAAGGGTTGATCCAAGCCATAGCGCTGCCGCAAAAGATCGATTTGCTCTTGCGACATATTGGGTGTCGTGATGGAGTCGATCACATCATACGGTGCGATATGTATAAGCGAAAAAACGATAAAAGAGATCACAAACAGCAAAGGGATTGCTTGCAATACTCGTTTTGCAATGTATCGAAACATAACTGACCTACTTTCTTTTTCATAGAAAAAAGCTGTGATAAAAAAGATTCCTCTTTATCACAGCCAATGGATTTACTTGATTGTCAATTTAGACATATCTTCGAATGTATAGATTGGGATCAAACCTGCATCTTCTACATTACCAATTCGGTTATTGACCGCTAGGATTTTCTTGTTGTCAACGATTGGGTAAATGATCGCTTCGTCAGCAATGGCTTTTTGCAAATCATCATACAATGCTTCACGTTTGTCCGTGTCTAATTCAACTGCTGCTTGGGCAAACAAATTGTCAATGGTTTCGCTATTGCTTTGGAAGTAGTTGGCACTACCGCCAGTTTCAAATAGACTGCCGTATAAGTCAGGGTCATTTCCCATGATATACCCGCCAAGGAATAAGTTGTACTTCGTTGAATCAGGTTTCTTCAACTCGGTAAAGATCGCTGTACCATCGCCCCCTTCAAGGGTAACTGTAATGCCTGCTTGTTGCAATTGTTGTTGGATCAACGTAGCTTGGATCGTTTGGGCTGGATCGGTTGAGTTGAAAGCCAAATTCAACGACAAATCAGTCACACCAGCTTCTTGTAAAAGTTCTTGAGCCTTTTCGACATTTGTCTCGTATTTTTCAACATCATCAGTGACGTATGGGTTGTTCGGTGGCAAGAATGAATATGGTGTTGCATAATACTCTTCATCTAAATACGCCGCTTGATTTAATTCATCTTTGTTCAACGCATAAAGAACTGCTTGTCGAACTTTCACATCTTGCAAAGCATCTGAGTGAGTGTTCAAGCCTAGATAACCGACACGGTTTTCAGTATAAGGATAAACAGAGATCTGCTCATCATCTAAGTCTTCAATATCTGAAGGCAAGACAACGGCTGCATCCACTTCCCCTTTTTGCAAAGCGACTTTCGCCGTATCGGTACTTTCGATGATACGCAACGTCACATTTTGAATCGAAGGCTTGCCGCCATAATAGTTTTCATTGGCTTCAAAAGTAAAGTACTCACCACGTTTGTATTCTTTCAGTTGATACGGACCGGTGCCGACTGGTTTTTCAGGCAGTTCACTGACAGAGAAGTCGGTAACATCTTTAAAGATATGCTCGGGAATGATGTATGTTTCGGTTGCGATGTTGCTGATCGCTGCGGCACTTGGTGTCGGCAACACGAATTTGACGGTGTATTCATCCACTTTTTCGATCGCGATTGGTTGGTCGTCGACCCAAAGGGAATCGGCATTGCCATTTTCTTTTTTGACTTTTTG
The DNA here is from genome assembly GCF_002140615.1 of Enterococcus sp. 2G9_DIV0600. NCBI lineage: Bacteria > Bacillati > Bacillota > Bacilli > Lactobacillales > Enterococcaceae > Enterococcus > Enterococcus sp. 2G9_DIV0600. Next base: position 1,122,181 of record NZ_NGLL01000001.1, on the reverse strand, counting down.
TTCATATGTGAAAACAACGTCATCGGCGGTAAAGTCTTCGCCATCTGACCATTTCACATCTTGTTTCAAATGTACTGTCAAGGAAAGGCCGTCTTCAGCTGGTTCCACTGATTCTGCCAACGCATTTTGTGTCGTTCCATCTGCTTCCACTGTAACTAATGGAGAATAGATCATGTTTGTCACTGTCAATCCCCAACGATCACTGGTGTTAATCGGGTTAGTGGACGATGGGTCCCCGCTGATCGCATAAGTGAATGTTGAATCATCCCCAGCTCCAGCTGCACTACTGGTTGACGTTTCTTCTGTATTTGATCCACCGCAGGCTGCTAGAACAAATCCTAGTCCAACGACGGCAACACTTGCTAAACCTTTTTTCCAATTTATCATTTTTCCATCCTACTTCCTGTTCCTATATAGTAATAGTCGTTTTTACCTTTCTATTCCCATACAGGTATACTAGATTTCTTTGTTACTTCCTCGATAATTGCTTTTACTTCATCGGTCTGATAATATCGAACGACCGTTTGGTAAACGTCATTGTCTGCTTCGTCTGCTCGCGCAGCGATCACATTATAATAAGGCTTGGAGGAATCAGCCACGGGTTCTAAGAAAATCGCATCTTCTGTAGGTACCAAACCAGCATCAACGGCCATGCCATTATTGATCAAAGAAATGTCGACGTCAGTCATAGCTCGAGCAGTCTGATTGGAATCAAGCAGCTCAAATTTCAAAGCTTTGGGATTGTCAGTCACATCACTAGTTGTCGGCAGTAGACCCTTGGATTCATCCAAAGTGATCAAACCAGCCGTTTGTAAAAGCAGCAGTGCGCGACTCTCATTTGAGACATCATTCGGTAAAGCCACTGTAGCTCCATCAGCCAATTCACTGACATCTGTGATTTTATCGGAATAAATACCAAGTGGGTTTAATGTCGTATACGCAATCGTTGTGTTGGAATAACCACTTTCTTCGTTGACGTTGTCCATAAAAATCTCCGTCAATGCTGCGTGTAGATCGATCGACCCATCCTCTAGTGCGACGATTGGTTGGCGATAATCGGTAAACTTCACCAATTGCAGGTCGATGTTTTCATTTTCCTTCAGTTCTTCCTGCACATGTTCCCAGGCTTCGTTTTGTTCACCAACGACACCCAATTTGACAACGGTGGCTTCCTCATCTGCTTGACTGCTGCCGCAAGCGGCGAAGCTGAACAATGCCAGCAATCCAAGAGCCCCTGTTGCCAATCCCTTTACTACGTTTCTTTTCATTCCTTTTTCCCCTTTTGTTCCCTCCTCAGATCAATCGTCTCGTTTTCTTGTGGCGTTGCTCAACTAGACCAATTTCACCTTTTCTTTTAGAAAGAACTGCTTTCTCGTGAGAAAAAAGGGAGAATGCCTGTTGCCGTCAACCGAAAACATCGGACTCACTATTCATATGTAGTGTAACTTTATCCTATACAACTAAAACTGTCAATAAAATTACTCTACAAAAGTAAGTTTTTAACTAGCTGATCTGCGGTCGGGTTATTTGAATATCTTCAGTGCATTTTCTAAGTCATCGATCAAATCTTTACTACTTTCGATCCCAATGGAGATTCGTAAAAGATCCGGCGTCAATCCATAAGATTCTCGTACCTCTTGAGGAATATCCGCGTGGGTCTGTGTCGTTGGATACGTGATGAGACTTTCCACACCCCCTAGGCTTTCCGCAAAGGTAAAGACCTTTAATGCTGCTAAAAAGCCACTGATTTTGGTTTCATCAAGCACCCGAATGCTGATCATCGCGCCGGCATTCGGATACAGCACCTCTTTAATCGCCGGATGGGCTCGTAAAAAGCGGCCGACTTCCTTGGCGTTGGCTTCTTGCCGTTCAAAGCGCAACGGCAGCGTCTTTAAACTTCGAATAAATAACCACGTATCAAAGCTGCTCAAGGTAGGGCCAGAAGTATTGGCTAAATAGTTCAAACGCTCCCCCAGCTGCGCATCTTTGGCGATGACGACGCCTGCCAAAATATCATTGTGGCCAGATAAGAATTTGGTACCTGAGTGGATCACCAGATCGGCACCTTCCTCTAAGGGCAACTGTCGCAAGGGCGTCAAAAAGGTGTTATCTACAATCAATAGCGCCCCCTGTTCGTGAGCAAGCTTGGCGGTTTCAGCAATATCCGTCACGGTCATCAAAGGATTCGTTGGGGTCTCTAAAAAGACAGCCGTTACCTCGTTAGTTAATTTCTCACTTAATTCTGTTACAGTACTGAAGGTATCGAAGAATGCCCGCTGGCTTTTTTCCAATTCCGCAAAATAGCGAAAGCTGCCGCCGTACAAGTCACGAGAAACCAAAAAGCGGCTGCCGCTGGCAAACAAATCAAAAATCAAAGCGATCGCACTCATGCCAGAGCTGGTCACTACTGCCCGAGCCCCTTTTTCTAATTCAGCAAGACCCGCTTCTAAAATATCACGGGTTGGGTTTTTGGTACGGGTATAATCATAGCCGGTACTTTGCCCCAATTCAGGATGCGCAAAGGTCGTGGAAAGATAGATCGGTGGGCTGATCGCCCCAGTTTGCTGATCCGAATGATTGCCTAATTGTGCCAGAAAAGTTGCTGTATCAATCGTCATGTCGTTCCTCCTTTTTGATTGCCTCGATCATGCGATCAAGGGCTTGTTGAATAATAGTCGGTGTTGTCGCAAGATTCAGACGAATCAAGCCTTGACCGTCTTTGGCGAACCATTCCCCATAATCGAGTGCCAAACTGGCAGCATCTTGGATCACGTGCTTGGTTCGTTCTTTGGCAATGACTTGCCGCAGATCCACCCAGAGAAGGTAGGTTCCTTCTAAGGGCAGGAGCTCAATCTTGGGAAATGCTTCTTGCAGTTTCTGGCGGACCATTTGTTCATTGGTAGCAATCACCAAAAGCAGGTCCGCTAGCCATTGATCCCCCGATTCATACGCGGCTTTCGCAGCCACCAATCCCAAACGATTGACTTCCGTCTGCTTGTATTGTCGGCACCACTCCTCATAGGCTCTACGCATCTCTAAAACAGGAATCCAAACATGAGAGAGCAATAATCCTGCTAAGTTGAAGGTTTTTGAGGGCGAATCCAGAACGATCAGCTTCTCAAAGCCGACCCCCTGTGCCACTGTCACGGCTGAAACAAATTGCTGCTCACCGAGTATCAGCTCACGATGGATCTCATCGGCGATCACGACAACCTCATGTTTTTGACAGATTGCCAATAACTGATGTAGCTCTTCCTCTTGCCAGACCCGCCCTACTGGATTGTGGGGGGAGCAGAGAATAAATAGTTTCACTTTTTCTTCAATGATTTGGGCTTCAAAAGCAGCAAAATCGATTCGATAGGAATTCCCCACTTTTTGTAAAGGTGCTTCTATCAAGCGTCTTTTCGTCTCTTTGATGCTGTCAAAAAAGGGATAGTAGACGGGCGGCTGGATCAAGATGCCATCGTCAGGTTCTGTGAAACAATGAAGCAAATCAACCAAAGATTGGACGACCCCTGTGGAAAACGAGAGCCATTTTTCTTCAAATTTCGTCCCCCAGTGGCGATCTTGCCAGCCCTGATAGGCTGAAAAATAGCCTGAGGGGGGAATGCCATAGCCGAAGGTTCCTTGAGCAACCAGTTGCTGCAAAGCTTTTTCTACTGCTTTTGGCGCCGCAAAATCCATATCGGCTACCCATAAAGGCAAAAGCTTTTCTCCTTGGAACCGTTGATCGACAAGATCCCATTTTAAAGAATCAGTGCCTTTTCGCTGTCTGGCATAATGGGAGAGAAAGGACTCAATCGTCATTGATACTCACCCGACCTTCTGGCTCGCTACCGATCCGATAACCTTCTTTCGTGGGCTTGACGGACAGGTCATACGGCGTTCGCAAATAGGTTTCATTGATCCAATTGCTGAAAAACAAGGAGGCATGTCCCCGCCAACGGTTGGTGATTTTCCCACCTAAACGGTCATAGGCAAAGTAATTTTGCGGCAATGCGGTAGCTAAGCCCCGTTCCATGTCTCGCAAGTACTCTTCATTCAAGGTCGTTGTATGGTATTCAAAATGTCCTAGTAAAAAGACATTTTTATGATCCTCTGATACGAAGATGGAGGGTCCCGTTTCAACTCCCGCTGCCAATATTTCTAAGGGGGCTTGGGCGAGCTGGACTTCATCGATGCCAGTATAGCGCGAATGGGGCGTATAAAAGACGTCGTCAAAGCCCCGAACGAGTGGATGGAAATGCGTGACTGTTTGTTCGAAGACACCGAACAATTTGCTTGGGTACAACACTTTTTCGATACCGTAATGGTAATAAAGTCCTGCTTGCGCTCCCCAACAAATATGCAAGACTGAAGTGCAATTCGTCTGGCTCCAATTCATGATCTCTTGCAGTTCTTGCCAATAATCAATGGCTTCAAATGTCATTTTTTCAACAGGGGCACCAGTAATGATCAAGCCGTCTAAGCGTTGGGACTGGATCACTGAAAATTCTTGATAGAACTTTTCCATGTGATCGACAGACGTGTTTTTGCTTTCGTGGTACTTCATTTTCAGTAAAGTCACCTCAATTTGCAGAGGGCTTTGAGAAAGCAGACGCAACAACTGATTTTCTGTAGCGATCTTTTTCGGCATCAAATTGACGATGGCGATTTTCAAGGGACGGATCTCTTGCTTCGCCGCTTTATGCTGCAGTAAGGCAAAGACATTTTCTTTTTGCAGGACCGCTGCAGCGGGTAATTCTTTGGGAATAATGATTGGCATTGCTTCAACCCCTTACAGATAAATTTCTTGTTGAAGAGAAAGCGAACAGTTTCGGCTGTGAAAAACAAAAAAAGCCGCCCTTTTATCCTTGCGGATAAAAGGGACGACTTGATGCGCGTTACCACCCTAATTCGTGCTATTCTCACAAATAACACCTCAACAGTACACTATGATACTTGGCGCTGTAACGGGCGCATGCCGTTTTGCTGGCGTGAACCAACAAAAAAACTCAGAGCTCATCTTCACTGATCACCGCATGTCTCCTTTTTCACCAACCGGAGTCTCTGTACCTTTGTTGATCTGCTACTCTTCTCTTCAACGTTATCGAAATCTTTGTTTAATTTTAAAAAATTATAATTGTTTTTTCATTTACTGTCAACGTCAAGTTTATTTTTTTCTTATAGTTCTTCTAAATATAAATATTGTTGCCCCATTTTTTCATAAATCGTTGCTAAGTCTTCTTTGCTGACTTCGCGATCTTTATGCCCATAAGGGTCATTGACATACATCGTCTCTCCGTCGATTCCCGTGATTACTACCGAGTGGATCAATGCAGTCACAAGGATTTCGCCATTTTTCGTATTCCATTGAAAGAAGTCAGCATCGGTAGGTACTTGTAATTCTAAGGTCGCGATCATCCAAACGGGTTTTCCAGATTGCAGTACTTTGACGATCTCATCAAAGCTTTTGTCTCGTCCACTAACAACTTCATATTGCTCTTTCACAATCCTTTCGGCAACATCGGTGATCGGCTCAACGTCAACCCCCATTGCGCTGTCGCCGCCATAGATGTTTCCAACAAAGCCTTCTCGCGGATCGCCATGGTGATCGTAATCCTCATAAAGCGGGACATACGCTAATTCTTCCGCCAATTGATTTTTATTGGTACCAAATCCGTAAAAATTCAAGAGCATCGATAAAGCTGTTACTTCACAGCCGTTTCCTAGGGCAACTTCATCGAATTGATTTTCTAACGGAACATCTAATTGAATAACCTCACTGTATTCCGGCTCTGGTGTTTGTTCCTCATCCGAAAGTGCTAATGTCAATTCATCCTCTATCACTTCAAAGGGGGATTGCCCGTTCTTACTGTCATAAAAAATCAGCAGAAAGAAGAGCATCAAGACGAACATACTTAAAAGTAACCGTTTTAACTTTATCTTCTTCATCTACTTCCTCCTCTTGTATATTATAACTTATTTCTGTTTATTATTTCACTATAATAAACTTATTAGGAAGGAGTATTTTCTTAATCTAAACACAAAAAAATAGACCCGTTTAGGCAGCGGGTCTATTCAAACTGGCGCTTATGCCGCTTTCTTCTGTTTCTGAATAAAGCGTCCTTTTGCTTTCGAAAACGAACGAATATCAAATTGTTTGCTTAAGGCACCTGCAACAAAATAAGCCAAATTGAAATCGATCAAGCTATGGATCAAGCCACCGATCCCCATCAAAACGAACAAGAAATAGTAGAAATTGCCATCAAATGCGGTTCCCGGGACATTTCCTGTGAAGTAAAAGGCGGCAACGACTGCCATTTCAACGGCAGAATGAATCAGTCCAATAATCAAGTTAAAGCTCTGAAATTTGATATTCAATAAAGAGGGTTTGCCATTTTTCAGTAAAATATCTGGGTGCTTCTGTAAATAGAAGGCACCGATGACTGCAAAAACAACATGGGACAATGCCCGTAAAGCAATGATTGGTGGCAGTGTTAAGAAAAAGCCAAAGGTTGTTCCTAAAGCTACCGCGATCGCCATCGCTGGTGAAAAGAACATCGCCACAAATACGGGAACGTGGCTAGCTAAAGTAAAAGATGCTGGTCCAATGACGATTTTGGGCATTACCATGGGAATGACGATCCCCATGCCGATCAACAATGCAGCGATCGTTAAATGGCGGATGGAATGATTTTTCATTTATACTCTCTCCTTCAATGTGTCATGACAGTTCTGTCTTGCTTATTCTACTGGTATTTCCACGAGGTGTCAAGACACAAAAAAACGAATGTTTATTCAACATCCGTTTTTATTGAAGTTATCCTTTACGCGCTTGCATTTCATTGCTTAATTTGGCAAATTCCGCTAACGACAGCGTTTCTCCACGTCGTTTCGGATCGATCCCACTTGCTTCTAAGCTGTCTGCCAACCACTGTTTGGTTGTGTCATCTTTTCCATAGCTATTTTGCAAATTGTTCCAAAGGGTTTTACGACGCAGCTGAAAGGCTGCTTTCGTTAATTTGAAAAACTCTTTTTCATCGGTGACTGCGACTGCTGGTTGTGAACGACGCGTCAATTTCAAAATAGCCGAATCAACATTCGGTTGGGGCACAAAAACGGTTTTCGGGACGATGAATGCCAGTTTTGCTTCCATGTAGTATTGCACAGCGATCGACAACGAGCCATAGGCTTTAGTCCCAGGAACTGCTGAGATTCGATCAGCCACTTCTTTTTGCATCATCACGACCATTTCATCTACTGGTACCTGAGACTCTAAAAAGTGCATCATAATTGGCGTAGTGATGTAGTAGGGCAAGTTTGCGACAACTTTTAATGAAGCAGCCGTATCGCTGAATGCTGACTGAATGGTCGTTGCCAGATCTGCTTGCAAGACATCTTGATGAATGATTTGCACATTTTGATATGGCTGCATTGTGTCGGCTAACACTGGAATCAACCGATCATCAATTTCAAACGCCAACACTTGCTTGGCATGTTTTGCCAACTGTTCGGTCAACGCACCGATCCCGGGACCAACTTCGATGACGTTTGTCGTCTCGTTGATGCCTGCTGTTTCTACGATTTTCCGTAAAATATTCGGTTCTGTTAAGAAGTTTTGACCTAAACTTTTTTTAAAGGTAAAGCCATGTTTCGCTAAAATCTCTTTGGTTCTTGAGGGGGTTGCTATATCCCGTTCTTCTTTCACAATTCTTCCTCCACTGTTTTCATTGCTTCTGCCAGCTCTGCATCAGTGATACGAAACATTGCCAGCCGCTTCTCTAATTGTTTGCCGTTCGTATAGCCGATGCGTAAAAGATCCCCCAACCGCTCTCGTTTCTCTTTCGCTCCAGCCCCTGCGATCAAGCCATACGCTAACAACTGTTGCCGATCAATGGTCCCTTCGCTAGCTTCATTTGAAGCAATCGGGGTTACGACTTTCCGCAAGGCTTCTTTCAACGCTTCATGGCTGGCGTGTTCCACGCCTAAACTGCCTTTGTTTTTCGGTGCTGCCTGACTGCGTGGTAAAAAGGCATGCTTGGCATCCGGAACGACTTCCATAATGATCTTGCGGATCTTTTCTCCTGAAAAATCGGGATCGGTAAACACGATGACCCCTCGTGTCTCTTGGGCGTGCTCGATTTGATCAAGGATCGTATCATCGATTGCCGAACCGATCGTTTCGATGGTATCTACTTCGAACACTTCTTGCAATCGGCGGGTGTCGTCTTTGCCTTCGACGACAATGATTTCTTCGATTTTCGGTTTATCAGTCATTGATCCTAAACAAGCGGTGGGCATTTTTTGTCGTGTAGGTCGCAACATCAGCGACCGCTTCTTGCCGCAGCTCCGCGATTTTATCCACTACATAATGGGTATAGCCGGGTTCATTGCGCTTGCCACGATAAGGAACAGGGGCTAAATACGGCGCATCAGTCTCAACGAGTAGCCGATCTTGTGGCACAACTTGCGCAGCTTCTTGTACCTCCGTAGCCTTTTTGAAGGTCACGACACCACTAAAGGAAATGTACATTCCTAGATCCAAGAACTTTTTCGCCCATTCGCCATCCCCGCTAAAGCTGTGCATGATGCCGCCGATCGTTTGGACTTTTTCATCCTCTAAGATCGCATAGGTATCTTCTAAGGCTTCACGGGTATGAATACTGATGGGCAGCTGATGTTCACGAGCAATCGCCATTTGCCGACGAAAGACCTTTTCTTGAACTTCCTTCGGATCTTCCATCCAGTGGTAGTCTAAACCGATTTCACCTAGGGCAACGACTTTTGGTCGTTCCAAGCGCTCTTGCAAATAGGTTTCTACATTTGGGGTATAAGAACCAGCTTCGGTGGGATGCCAACCGATAATGCTGTAAATGCCAGGATATTCTTTACTTAATGCTAACGATTTTTCAATCGTTGGCTGATCGAAACCGACGACCGCCATCTCCGTTACTCCTAGTTCTTGCGCACGGGCGACCGTTTCGGGAATGTCTTCGTTAAACTGTTCGGCATTCAAATGTGTATGAGAATCAAAAATCATGAAATCTCCTCCTTAGTCCTTCTATACTCTAGCATATTTTGACGGTTTAAGAAACGAATCCTCTCCGCTTTTTTCAGCAGTTTAAGAAAACTTTCAGCAAGCAAAAAAAATCCGCCCAAAGTTGGAGGACGCCGAAGCTGATTTTCTCTATACTGAGGGTAACGAAATCGTATGGAGGTGGAAATATGGAACGATCAAAAATTGATCCCGGCCGCTTTTTTTCTGGCCAAAAAGCAGCAGCTAAAGGCACGTTAAAACATCAATATCATTACTATCGGCAGCAAAATGCCCATCAAGCATTCAACAGCGACTTTCAGCGAAATTTCCAGCAAGATTTCCCGAATTTTGCTACATGGCTAAAATTGCAGCAGCAGACACCACAAAAGAATCAAACAGCGACTTTTTCTCACTGGTTATTGGTTGGTTTCTTCGGACTTTTGACAGCAGCAAGTTTTTCGCAACAGCTCTTATTCCTACTTTTTGTCTTTGTCTTAGCCGCTCTCGTCAAAGGACCTGGCATGATCATATGGGGCATCGTTTATTCCTTCTTAGTTAGTTTGTTCCCGCCGTTGGGTATCGTTCTTTCTGGCTTATTTTTCTTACTGACCCTGCGTCAATTAACCAAAAACGTCACTTTCGTTTTGACTGCATTGTACTTTTACGGCTATCCCTTTGTGATCACAGCCCTCCAGCACTTTACGAATTGGGACCCGCAATGGCTGTGGGTCGGTAGTATCGGTTTTGCCTTGATCAGTGGCCATTTTGTCTTAAAGCAAAACTATCCCTTTGCTTCAAGTAAAAGTCTCGCATGGGCGATCATCTCCGTCCCTTATGATTGTGTCATGGCTTTGATCCCCGTCAAACACAAGGCACGCTTCAAACGATTGGTGAAAATCAAATAATTGCGATCTAGGATACAAAAGATAGGCTATTGTAGCTTCTTTTGTATCTTTTTTAATGGAAAAATCAAGCGAAATACGATGGATATTTTTTGTTATTTTTGCTTTCGTATGATTGCTTTTTTTGTAAGAATCTACTATGCTAGAAACTAGCAAATCAAAAAAGGAGCCACGCCATGTACACCCTCATTCTTATTGCATTCCTCCTTACGGGCTTGCTAGTTTACTCCTTTATTATTGAACCGCATCTTCTCAAACAACGGCATTATCTCATAAAAAAAGACAAGCGCACCGTCTTAGATATTTCAAAAGCTTATGACCTTTACCAAGCAGAGAGCAATATCGTGATCGCCCATATCAGCGACCTTCATTTTTCTCGTTGGTTTAAACCAAGACGAATGAATCGCATCATTCGATCAACGATCCAAAACAAACCGGATCTGATCATCATCACGGGGGATCTGATCGATAATTATAAAAAATGGCCGCATCGTTCAACCAAGCGACTGATCGAAAAGCTGAAAAAATTGCAAGCGCCTCTGGGTAAGATCGCAGTTATGGGGAACCATGACCATTTGAATGACGGACATTACTTTGTTAAGGAAATATACCAGCATGCAGGGTTTACTTTACTTGATAATGAGTCGGTTTTTGGTTCTGATGACAAGACGTCGATGAATATTGTCGGTATCGATATAGAAAGTCCGAAAGTCAGTTTTACCTATGAAGCAACATTAGCAGAATGGCAGCTGCTTTTGCTCCATGAACCCGATTATGTTTCTCGGATCACCAATCTGCCAAGCTACGACTTGATTCTGTCTGGCCATAGCCATGGCGGGCAGATTCGCTTGCCTTTTTATTATGCGAAAACGAAGGGTGCGTTGAAATATACCGATGGGCTCTACCTTTTAGGCAAGGAGACCTTATTGAGTGTTTCCAGTGGGGTCGGTATGACCAAGATTCCCGCCCGACTCGGCGTCCCGCCAGAGATCCTTTATTACCATCTAGAACCGCAACAGCAATCGAACGTTTCTTAACTGTTCAATGGTGTGATTGGGAAAAAATCAGCGAATCGTTTCCGCAAACGTTCGATTCACTGATTTTCTTTTTGTTTCCACCATGTTAAAATATACCAAATAAATACTTTTAAACAATTAGGAGGAACCAAAAAATGCTCATCTCAGGAACGCTCTGGTTTTTGATCGCCTTCTTCGCTTATACAGCCTATGTATACCTTCAGGGGTTGTACTTTCCTGTCATCGCATTTCTTGCTGCCTTGATGGGCTGCGGATTTTATCTCTTTGCTTTTCTCCAGCACAAAAATACGACGAAAAAACATCCTTAGCCAGAACGAGCTAAGGATGTTTTTTGCATTATTGATTCAAGCCTTGATAAATCGTATCGAGATTCCACTTCATCATGTTATAGTAACTGTCGCCTTCTTCTCCCGGCTCTGCAATCGAATCGGTAAAGACGGTTCCGAAAATCGGGATGCCTGCATCACGAGAAACACTTTGCATTGGACGAGTATTGACGCTGCTTTCGACAAACAAGGAAGCGACGGCTGAGTTTTGCAGCTGATCCACTAAGTTTTTGATTTGCGCAGGGGTACCTTCTTCTTCGGTATTGATTTCCCAAATATAGGCAGACGGTACACCGTAGGCTTTGGAGAAGTATTTGAAGGCTCCCTCACTGGTGACGATCAATTTCTTCTCTTCGGGAATCGATTGGAAGTTTTCCTTCGCTTGCTGATCCAGTTCTTCTAATGAAGCCAAGTAGCGTTCAAGGTTTTCTTCATAGAAAGAGCGATTGTCAGGGTCCTTTTCGCTCAGGCGTTGAGCGATGTTGCGGGCATAGATCATGCCGTTTTCTAGATTCAACCAGGCATGAGGATCGGCTTTGCTGTGGTCTTCATCATCAGAAAGATAAAGCACATCCACGCCATCACTGACGGCAAAGTAATCTTCATTTTCTACCTTATTGGCATTGTTCATCAATTTGGTAAACCAGCCATTGCCACCGGTTTCTAGATTCAAGCCGTTGTAAAGGATAAGATCAGCATCGGTCGCTTTTCGAACATCTTCCACTAAAGGTTCATACTCATGAGGATCACGCCCCACCGGTACGATACTGTGAAGATCGATTCGATCACCGGCAATGTTTTCCGTAATATCAGCAATGATCGAATTGGTCGCTACTACTGAAAGCTTCCCTTCTGTTTGGGCCATCTGTCCGTTTTGCTGTGCCAAAAAGAAGCCGCCGGCTACCGCTGCTGTTGCTAAAACCGCTGTCGCTGACCAGCGCTTGACTGGACTGGTCTTTTGTTTTGGTGAGAACAAGAAACCGATCACGAAAAAGGCTCCTGCGGTCAAAACGATACTTGACCCTGCGGCAATATTAAAGCTGTAACCGATAAACAAGCCGATAAATGAGGCGAAACCACCTAAAATCCCTGCGATGACCATCATATGCTTCAATTGTTTTGTATATAAATAAGCCGTTGCTGCTGGAGTGACTAATAAAGCCACGATCAAGATCGTTCCGACGCTTTGCATCGCTGTCACTGAAACCAAAGTTAACAAGAACATCAATAAGTAGTGATAGGCTTGCACTTTCATCCCAAAAGCCTTTGCCATCATCGGATCAAAAGACGTGATCAACAGTGGACGGAAGAAAAGGATGATCACTGCCAGCACAAGGATAGCGATAGCGATCGTCAGCCATTTGTCGCTATCTTGTACCGCTAGCACATTCCCAAACAAAATGTGAAACAAATCAGTCGAACTGTTTGCTACCCCAATCAAGATAACCCCTAAAGCTAGAAACGAACTAAAGGTGATACCGATCGCCGTATCACTTTTGATCAGGCTGTTATTGGCGATATAGGTAATAATCATGGAAGCCAAGATCCCAAAGAAGATCGCCCCGACAAAAAAATGAACGCCGAAGATATAAGACAAGGCTACCCCTGGTAAGACCGCATGAGAGATTGCATCCCCCATCAAGGACATCCCTCGTAAGATAATAAAACAACCGATCACCCCTGCGACGATTCCGATCGCGACTGCCGTGATCAAGGCATTTTGCAAGAAATGATAGTTACTTAAACTGGTAAAAAAGCTTGTCAACATGTTAAACGCCTCCTTTCACGATGATCGCATCGCCAAATGTTTGCTTCAAATTGCTTTCGGTAAAGACTTCACTGACTGGGCCCGCAGCGATCAGGGTTTGATTGAGCAGAACCAAGTAATCAAAGTATTCGGTGATTTTCCCCAGATCATGGTGAACGATAAAAATCGTCTTGCCAGCATCTCGCAAGTTACGTAACAGCCCGACGATGATCGCTTCACTGGTGGCATCGATCCCTACAAAGGGCTCATCGAGGAAAATATAGTTGGCATCTTGCACCAACGTTCGAGCAATCAGGACCCGCTGAAACTGCCCACCGGACAATTCCCCAATCTGACGTTCCGCAAAGGATTCCATTTCTACCGCTGCCAGAGCGGCTGTCACTTTCTGCCAATCGTTGGCCGACATCCTTTGGAACATGCGCATTTTAGGATACAAGCCTAAAGATACGACTTCTTTGACTGTGATCGGAAACGTGTAATCAACCGCAGTCTTTTGTTCGACATAGGCAATTTCCTTTTGGAAGTCTTTTAACGCTTTTTTGTCGACACTCATGTCCCCGCTGGAAGGGATCAACTTCAACGCCGCTTTGATCAGCGTCGACTTCCCTGCCCCATTTGGACCGATGATCCCTACGATCGCCGGTTTTTCTACTTGAAACGACAAATCCGAGATTACTTGATGATCGCCATCATAAGCTGCGGATATCTTTGAAAAAGTAATCATTATTTTCACTCCATTTCCATAGTTAAGGATAGTTTATTTATTTTTTAGGTAGACCTAACTTATTTTTATTATACAAGAAAGGATTGGTTTTGCAAGACAGTTCTCTTGATTTTTTTAAGAAACACCGCAATTTCTTGGCAATGGTTCTTGAAAACCAGGATTCTATCTCTATTTATTGAATAAAAATTGGTGCCCACAAATACTGATTCCACTAATTTTTTTCTATCTTTTGATCGCAAAGCGTTTGATTTATTTTCAATAAAAGAGATCGTTCCTCAGCACCTCAGTGACGTACTTTTTTCAATAACAGAAGAGAGGCAAATCGAATCCTCTTCGTTTTCTCCCTTCATGATTAAAATCAAACAAATCAAAGAATCAATAATTGTTCTTTTTCTAGAAATTCACGAATTCACTCTTTTTTATGATGACCAAGAAACCCTTTCATCACGACTAAAACGCTTTATAAATTAAACTTTTCTAATTATTATGTGATTTTTCGAACAAAACCTAAAAATAACATGATAACTATGTTAGTCTTTGATTTGGAAAAAGTTTTAGGAGGAATAAAAACAATGAAGAAAATTTTCCAAACACTATTAGTCCTAACCTCGTTAGCAACTTTGAGTGCTTGTGGCGCTGATTCACAAACAAGCAGTAGCACAAGTACTGGTTCATCTGCTAATGAAGAAACAGATGCAACTTCCGCTGCATCTGGTCAAGAATACACAGACCCTAGCGAACTTGCAGACAGCTACGATGTCGTGATCGTCGGTGCGGGTGGCGCTGGAATGGCCGCTGCGATCCAAGCAAAGGAAGCTGGCGCAAACCCAGTTATTTTAGAAAAAATGCCAATTTCTGGTGGGAATACATTGAAATCTTCTGCAGGAATGAACGCTTCAGAAACCAAATTCCAAGAAGCAGAAGGCATCGAAGATTCAAACGATCTATTCTATGAAGAAACATTAGCTGGCGGTCACAACACCAATGATGAAGAATTGTTGCGTTACTTTGTGGATCATTCAGCAGAAGCAATCGATTGGTTAGATTCCATGGGTATCACTTTAGACAACTTAACTACGACTGGCGGGATGAGTGAAAAAAGAACGCACCGTCCATCGGATGGTTCCGCTGTTGGGGAATACTTAGTTGATGGCTTGATGCGCAACATCCATGAATTGGAAATCCCAATTTTTGTAAATGCCGATGTCAAAGAAATCAATGAAGAAGATGGTCAAGTCAACGGGGTGACCGTTGAAGTGGAAGGAACCGAACAAACCATTGATGCCAAAGCAGTTGTCGTTACAACAGGCGGTTTCGGTGCCAATTTCGACATGATCACCGAATACAAACCAGAATTGGCAGACTACGTGACAACGAACCAAGAGGGTTCGACTGGTGATGGAATCAAAATGATCGAAGCATTAGGCGGACAAACGGTTGATTTAGAACAAATTCAAATTCACCCAACAGTGGATCAGTCGAAATCACTGTTGATCACTGAAGCTGTCCGTGGAGAAGGCGCGATCTTGGTCAATCAAGAAGGCGAACGGTTCTTCAATGAAATGGAAACACGAGACAAAGTCTCTGAAGCGATCATTGCCCTGCCTGAAAAATCAGCAACGTTAGTTTTTGATGCAGGTGTCAAAGAACGCGTAACAGCCATTGATTTTTACGAGCAACAAGGATTAGTCAAATCCGCTGACACGATCGAAGAATTGGCAAAAGAATTGGACATGCCAGAAGCAGCGCTTGCTGAAACGATCGCTACCTGGAACAGCAGTGTGGCTGCTGGTGAAGACGAAGCCTTTGGACGCAGCACCGCAATGGACAACGATTTGTCAACAGGACCTTACTATGCCATCGCCATCGCTCCTGGTATCCACCACACGATGGGCGGCGTGAAGATCAACACGAACACAGAAGTGATCGCTACGGATAACGAGATCATTCCAGGTCTCTTTGCAGCCGGTGAAGTAACTGGTGGGTTGCATGGTGAAAACCGAATTGGCGGAAATGCAGTTGCCGATATCATCATCTTCGGACGCCAAGCAGGAACAAAAGCTGCCGAATTTGCGCAAGAAAATTAAAACACTCTCTATAAAAAAGAAGTACTCACGTTTTTCATCAACGTAAGTACTTCTTTTTCTTATCTAATTGACACAATAGTCTTTATTGAACTGGTGCTGTCACTTTGATGATCTGCACCCCATAAGGCGCCAACTGAAGCTTTTGGTTTGTCGTTTTTCCAGTAAGCAAATCGATTCCTGAAGTTGCTACCTCTACTTCTTGATTTTCTTCGGAAAAATTCATCACAAAATAATAGGTGGTCGGAGCGAGCTGCTCTTGCTGACTTTCTCTACTTTGGATCGACACGTTCGTTGAACCTTGACGGACCCACTCATTTTGTAAGCGAAGCTGTTGTGTTACTTCTTGATAGAAGTCTTCCAAAAAGGCTTGATCCGTCCGTCCCCCAAGATAGTAGGCACTCCCTTCACCATAATCATTTACGGTCACTGCAGCTTGACCTTGATAAAAATCAGCACCGTAGACCCCTAACGTTTGGGCAGTGTTTGTTTGGACAACACTACAATAATCATGAATTTGGTACTGCTGCTCCTTCATTAAAAGCAGATTTTTTTGTTTCGGATATAACGTATCGATTTCTTTCACAGATACTCCAAACAGTTCTTGTAACTCTTGGGGCCAGCCCCCTAAATAGGTCAAGTCCGTTTCATTCACGATCCCTGTCAAATAAGTGGAAACCAGTGTCCCGCCATTTTTCGTATACTGTTGAAATTTTTTCATAGTTTCTTTTGGTAAGAGGTAAAGCATCGGAGCGATGATCAATTGGTAAGCATCAAAGTCATGGTCTTTCGTGATGACATCAACCGCGATGTCATGATCCCAAAAATAGCGGTAATGTTCTTGCAACGTTTGTGGGTAGCGTTTGCTCTCTAAACCAAAACCTTGCGCATCATTGAGCGCCCAATTGTTATCCCAATCATAGATGATCGCCACTTTGGCTTTTTTGTGCAATCCCTTGATTTCTTTGATTTCTTCTAAGGCTTTCCCCACTTCTGCTACATCTTGAAAAACACGATTTTGTTCGTCGTTGTCATGGTCCACGACGGCCCCATGGAACTTCTCAGAGGAGCCTCGAGATTTTCGCCATTGGAAATAAAGATTACTGTCTGAACCGTGAGCAATAAATTGCATAGAAGACAGCAGATGCATCCCGGGGCGTTTCGTGCGATTGACTGGATGCCAATTCACACCACTAGGGGTTGATTCCATGATCAAAAAGGGTTGCTTTTTCAAGCTACGGTACTGATCATTGATAAACCCAACCTTACTTGCCAAATCAGCGGTTGTTCCCCAATCATTGTGCCAAGCAGGATAACAATCCCAACTAATGACATCCACATGTTGGGCAAATTTTCCATAGTCAAGGCTATAAAAGGGAATCAAATCTCGGGTATCTGCCATGAAATTCGTTGTGATTGGCACATCTGGAGACAAACGGCGAATGTCTTTGATCTCATGTTCGTAGAAATCAATGGTCTGATCGGTGACAAAACGATACCAGTCTAGATTTAGTCCATGAACTTGCATTTCGCCGATCGGCGAAGGAGATTCGATTTGCGACCAATCGGTGATGGTATGGCTCCAAAAAGGTCCCCACCAGGCCTCATTCAAGGCTGCTAATGTTTGGTACTTCTGCTTGACCCATTGACGAAAGTTTTCTTGGCAAATGGGACAATGACAATCTCCAGAATACTCATTGGATATATGCCACATCAATAGTGCTGGGTGGTCGTGGTAGCGTTCAGCTAATTTCCGATTGATGATCGCCACTTTCTCACGATAGATCGGTGAAGAAAAGCAATGATTGTGTCGCCCGCCGTGTAACATTTTTTCCCGTTTTTCATTGGTTCGTAAAACTTCAGGGTATGTTTTAGACAACCAGGCAGGACGCGCGCCGCTTGGCGTCGCTAAAATGACGTTACTGTTTCGTTCGGCAAGCTCATCCATGATTTTGTCTAACCATTCAAATTGAAACTCCCCTTCTGCTGGCTCTAAGGCACTCCAAGCAAAAATACCAAGGGAAAATGTATTAGCATGAGCTTTTTCCATTAGTTCTAAATCTTTGGCTAAGATCTCGGGATAATTTAGCCACTGGTCAGGATTATAATCCCCACCATGTAAAAAGCGTTCTTCTAAGTTATATCTTGTCATCTTCTCTTCCTATCCTTTTGTGCCACCAGCGGTCAAACCGGAGACAAAATGTTTTTGTAATGCAATAAAGACGAGCGCGATCGGAATACTGATCAAAATAGCCCCTGCCGCAAAAGTCGTATAGCTGGCTCCCATTTTATCCGTGACTAATTTGTATAACCCGATGGGTAATGTATAGTACTCGGGATTACGTAAAATCACAGAAGACAGGGCAAAGTCCCCGAGTGGTCCAGTAAAGCCATTCATAGCAACGACTGCCAGCATTGGTCGTGATAAAGGAATCAATATTTGCCAGAATATTCGCGTATTGCTTGCGCCATCTATCTTGGCACTCTCGTCTAAATCTAACGGGATCGAGTCAAAATACCCTTTCAATAAGTACGTGTTCATGGGAATCTGACCCCCAACGTAAATCAAGATCAGCAACCAATGGCTATTGATCAAGCCGAGCATTTGCGCCAATACAAAAATTGCGATCAAGGCAGAGAACTGCGGGATCATTTGTAGGAGTAAGAACAGCATCAATCCATTTTTACGGCCTGTAAAACGAAACCGTGAAAAGGAATAAGCCGTCATGGAGACAAAGATCAGTGACAGAAACATGGTGCATACACTGATTTTCAATGAATTCAGATACCATTGACTATAATAAAGCGAGTTGTCGCCAGCAAACAATTTCGTGTAGTGACTTAATGTCGGACTCGTCGGAATCAGACTCGTACTTACTAAACTGTTCCCAGGATTAAAACTAGCACCGATCGTCCATAGTAAAGGGTAGACGATCACCACTACCGTAAAAATCAGTACAAGATACGTCAAGGATAGGCGGAAAAATTTTTGTTTTTTCATACTTGCTGCCTTCATATTATCCAACCTCCTTGAATGAATTTGTTCGGCGGAATTGCCATAAAGCAATCGCGATCACGACGATCGATAAGAGAATCGTCAATGCTGCTGCTAGTGCATATTGACTATTTTGCATCGTGAGCTTATAGATCCATGAAACCAAAATATCGGTACCACCAGCGGTCGAACCAGGAACTGCCGGTCCACCAGAATTAAACAGATAAATGATATTGAAATTGTTGAAGTTAAACGTATATTGCGTAATCAAAATCGGTGCCATTGCATAAAGCAGTAATGGCAATGTGATTCGTCGGAATTTTTGCATAGCTGAAGCACCATCGATGGTCGCCGCCTCATACAAATCATCCGGAATGGATTGCAGCGTCCCTGTAGTCACGATAAAAATATACGGAAAGCCTAGCCAGCCTTGAATCAGTAGCAAAGCTAAACGGGTCCAATTCGCACTCGTTAGCCAAGGAATCGGTGAAATCTGGAAGAAATTCAAAATCGTATTATTGATCGCACCAAAGGAATCATTGAACATTCCTGAAAATACCAAGATCGTAACAAATCCCGGAACTGCCCATGGAAGGATCAAAATCGTTCGAAAGAACTTTTTGAATCGTAGTTCTTTTTGATGCACCAGCACCGCTAAAAATATTCCGATAGAAACTTGTAACGTTGAGGCGATCAAGGTCCAGATAACTGTCCAGCCTAGAACATTGAAGAAGGTACTACGCCAAATATCGACAGTAAAAATCTTCTTAAAGGTCTCTAATCCCACCCAATCTGCTAAATTGGCAGGTGCAGAATGATACAGATCATAGTTCGTAAAAGCTAACGCGATACTAAAGAGAATCGGAAAAATAACAGAAAACACGAGTAAGAAAAATGCTGGGCTACTCATTAAATAAGGATAGCCTTCTCTTAATAGTGCCTGGTAGCTTTCACGGATAGAGTTGACTGGTAGCTCATTGTCTCTTAATTCGCCGTTTTTATAGGCATCACGGATGTTTAAATAATAGAACAACAGACCAAAACCAATGACGATCAAGGCAACTAATCCTTCTGCTAATAAAAAGATGGAATTGTCTCTCGGCACTTCCACGCCTAATGTCACGATGCCCCAAAGTCCCATATTAAATAAATCTTTAAAGACGACAAGATACATAGCAAAAAAGAAGAAAAATAAAGCGCCTTTGATTTTTTGCCGATTATAAAATTGACCGAATCCTGGTATTATCGAGAATAGCATTGCTCGTTTTGCATACGACTGCGTGTTTTTCACATTTTCGCCCCCTGTAAGAAAAAGCCGCTGACAAACGTTTCGTTCGGCATTACTTGATTCCTAGTGCTGAATCACCATCCGAAACGTTTGTCCTCGTAACGACTTTTTAGTTTTGAATTGCCGCAATGGCTGATTTGATCTGATCAACTGCTTGTGGTAAAGCTGTTTTCGGTTCAGCCTTTCCAGTAGCAATGGTTTGCAATGCGGCATCCATTGGTTCCCATACTGAATTCATTTCAGTGATCCCAGGCGTTAGTTCTGCGTGTTGGGACTGAGCGGCGATGGCTGCAGCACTTTCACTTTCTTGAACTGCTGGATCATCTGCCAAAGAAGCAACCGCTGGTACTTCCTGTGTTTTTTCATAACGAACTTTTGAGTTTTCTTCATTGCTGATAAATTTGACGAACGCTTCAGCTAATTCAGGGTTTTGGGAATAGCTACTTACGTTGTAGCTTTTGACACCGATAAAGGAGCCCATATGTTCACCATTGCCTAATAATGGCAATTCTTTCACACCATAGTCGATGCCAGCTTCTTTATAAGGAGACAAGTTCCATGGTCCCGAGATGACAGCTGCAGCTTTTCCTTCCGTAAATAAAGAGTCCAACACATTGATTCCTTGTTCACCGACCAATCCCGATGGAAAAACACCTGCTTCATAAAACTGTTGGATATAGTCTGCTCCTTCGATCGCGCCTTCATTAGCTAATCCAATATCTTCAGGGTCATAGGATCCATCGGCATTCTCGCCAAAAACATACCCGCCATAACCGCTCAATACACCTTGTGCGTAATAAATTTGATCCCATAATGCCAGTAACCCATAACTGTCAGCACCTAAAACAGACTTGGAATACTCCAGCCATTCATCCGTTGTCTGGGGCAAGTCTTCTTCGGAAATTAGTTCTTTGTTATAATACAAAATTTGTGTTTCAACCGCTTTTGGTAAGCCGTAGACTTTGCCGTCAACGATTTGCGATTGCATTGCTGATTCTGTATACAGATCTTGTAGCGTTTGATCGACTGTTAATTCTTTCAACAAACCTTCGGTAACGGCTGTACCGATTTGATCGCCAGGAATCGTGATGACATCCGCACCTGTACCAGCGGGTCCATCCAATCGTAAATCTTCGATCTGTCCACCATAGGCTTTTTCGACCACTTTGATCGTCACATCGTGTTCTTCTTCAAATTGTTTGACTGCCTCTTCAATCCCAGCTGATTTTGCTTGGTCTTCCCAGACCAATAGATCATAGTCCTTATCGCTGCCACTATTTGCTGCAGTACTATCTGTCCCTTCACTTTGTGGACCGCAAGCACCTAATCCTAAAGCTGCTACACTTAAAAAAAGAACTCGAGACATTTTTTTCATCATCATTTCTCCACCTTTTCTTTATTTTGCAAACGCTATCTTCTCGTTTATAATAAATTATTTTACTTAATATGTAAATAGTTTTACTAAATTAATTCTGTCTCTTATACACATCTAGATGTGTATAAGAGACAGCACAAATATTTTTTTCTAAATACCTCTACGTTATTAACTTTCACTATTCAGTAAATATATTTAGTAAATTCATTTACTTGGTAAAGTTGTTAGCGTATACTAGAAGAAAGAGGTGAAGAAGATTGGTTACAATAAAAAAAATTGCCGAGCAATCAGGCTTTTCACAAGCGACTGTGTCCCGATTATTGAAAGGCGACGAATCGTTGTCGATCGCAGCCGATACGCGTCAAAAAATTATTCATACCGCTTTATCACTAGGTTATGATCGCTCAAAAATAAAAACAACACTAGAAAAAATCGCGGTCCTTTTCTGGCTGACAGAACAAGAAGAGCTGCAAGATGTCTATTTTCGACAATTGCGAATCTCTTTAGAAAAATATGCGAAAATCAACAATTTGGAAATTCAACTGATCACTCATGAAGATGATGTTTTAGAAACACTGCAAGAAGTCGCCGGGTTTATTGGGATTGGCTCTTTCACTGAGAAAGAAACGCAGCAGTTCAAATCCATTTGTCCCTATGGCGTCCTTTTGGAAATCAACCCCTGTCCAGAGCTGTTCGATACGGTCAAACCCGATACTGATCGAATGACGCAACTGGCGATCGATCTATTTTTAACAAAAGGATACCGAAAAATCGGCTTTATTGGTGGTGCTTATCTAAATCCTGATACCCAACGTGCAGAAATGGATAGTCGCGAGGTCATCTTCCGTCAAACGCTGGCTCAGCGAGACGCCCTCGATGAGGCATTCTTGTTTACTGGTGGCAACTTTTCCGTTGAAACCGGCTATCGTTTGGCGAAAAAAATGGTGGAATCCCTTGGTGACGATTTGCCAGAGGCGCTCTTTGTGGCTTCTGACACCATCGCAGTTGGTGTGCTCCAAGCGTTAAATGAACAATCCATCATCATTCCTGATCGTTTGGAACTAATCAGTATCAACGACAATGAGATCGCAAAATTTGTGGCTCCCCCTCTAACAACGTTTAACATCGATGTGGAGGAAATCGCCAAAACCGCGATCGATTTATTGGTGGATCAGATCGTGCATCCTCGAGCGATCACCAAAACAGTCCTTTTAGGGGCTGAACTCATCGAGCGAAAAAGCTTTACGCAAGCATAAAAAACGCCCTTACAAAGTTAGAAAAAGCTAACTTTCTAAGGGCGTTTCATTGTCTAAATCGAAAAAAGCATTCTTTCGTTTTTCACCTCTCTTTCGCCACAGCATACACAAGATGCGGCATGTCCACTTGCCGATAGTGTTTAACAAAGCGATCCACCAGCTTCATTCCATTGCGCAATGCCACATTTATGGAGGCTTGATTGTTCTCACGAATGATCGAATAAACAATGGCGGCATTTAGCGTTGCAAACGCATAGTCTTTACAAGCCTGGGCGGCTTCTGTGGCAAACCCATGATGCCAGAAGTTCTTTTGAAACAAGTACCCAATTTCTAAAACGGCTTCTCCCTTGACGTCTTGCCATGTCAAACCGCATTGACCGATCGCTTGCCCGGATGCTTTCTCAATCACTAGCCACAAGCCAATGTGATCGTTTTGATAGCGTTACAGCTGTTTGTCGATCCAACCAGTGACTTCCTGCTCACTGAAGGGTCCTTCATAAGCAATCATGACTTCTGGATCTTGCAAAATCTTTTCAATCGCTGGACGATCGTCATGACTCATTTCTCGCAGCAATAATCGCTTGGTTTCAATTAGTGGTTCCATGGTGGTTTAGCTCCCTTCTACTCCATTCGGTTTCTTTTCAAAAAATACCAACTCGCTGCCCATGCGGTGATGGGTAAAATAATCACCGCTGCCAGACCCGTGATCAAACAAACGATCAATTCTGAGACGAACGCCTTCGAATTGATCATTTCACCAAAGGAGATCGATAAATCTTGAAACCACGCAATCAACGCCAGATTACTTCCCATAAAGGCAAACAATAAGGTATTGATCGTCGAAGACAATACGTCTGATACCACTGTCATACTACTTTTACTTAATGCCTTGATTGAGACTTGCGGGTTTGCTTGAAAAAGTTCAAAGGTCGCCGTGCTGATCGCCATACTCCCATCTGCCACCGCCCCCGAAAAACTCATCAAAATGATTGCGGTCATCAATGTCTTAAAATCGATGGCTACATCAAAGGAATACATCGCCAACTCATCCAGTTCCTCTGCCGAAAACCCATGAAGATTCATTGCAGCGAGCACAAGCGGAAATAGTAGTAGAAAAAGCCCTAGAAAGACCAACACACAGACAAAGGCAATTTTGGTTTTCTGATTGACACCGTTCACGAAAAACAAGGTGATCGCCGCCACGGCTAAAAAGGCAACACAAGCCGCTGGTAAAATCGGTGCCCCTCGGTCAATCAGAACCAGTAGCGCTAGAAAGACGGCCACATTCATAAACAGACCTGTGACTTGAAACAGCCCTTCGATCCGAAAAACAGCGAAAGTCAACAAGAGAAAAAGCAAGATCAACACAAACAAAACAGTCATTTTGCTTTCCTCCTATGCACTTCAAAACAAAGGAGCGTCAACGGTACCGATAAAACCAACGCAAAGCCGCCGCATACTGTACGCACTATTTCTAAAGAAAGATGCATCGGCAATGCTTGCGAAAGCAGCCAGCCATTGGCTAGGTAAAACAATAGCGCTGGCATACTCCCACTTAAATAGGCAAACAACAAGACATTGATCATCGAAGAAGTCGTATCTTGCGCGATGGACCGACCGATCGCTAATCGTTCCTTGCGGCTCGTCTGGGGATTGATGCGTTGGATCTCATCTAAACTGGCAATCAGCATGACGATATTGTCCATGCTGGCACCAATCGCGCCAATCAGCAGACTCCCTAGATAGACACTGCGATACGGACGGGTCAGAAACGACATTTCCTCATAGCGCAACCCATGATCTTGCAAAAGATCCATGGCGAACCGACAGAGAAAAAACGCCAAGAGGACGCTGGCTAACGAGGCAATGATTTTGCGGCTGTCGATCGTACGAAAGCCATAGGAAATCCCCATCGTCAAAACCAACGAGACGATCGTAAAAACGATCATCAAAAAGACCAATGAAAAGGAGCTGTTGCCTTTGTGAAACCACAGAAAAAGGAGCAGCAAGCCAGTATTCACAAAGATACTAAGTAAAGCCCGCAAGCCCTTTTTGCCACCAATTGCGACTACTGCCATCAGGAATAAGGCAAGGAAGAAAAAGAGATACCCATCCCGTTTTTGTGCTTGTACCTGCCAGCCATCCCCTTCTTTTTGCAAAAGCAGCTGTTGTCCGGTCTGATACAACGGATGAATCGCACCGTTGGGCGTGTATTCTGTAATGACTGTCCGTAGTACCCCAGCTTCTTCTCCGTTACGAAGGATCCCTTGAATCTGCTGCTGGTCGGCGGTGACTTGAACCGTTTGTACTTCTATGATCGGCTGTGCATAAAAGCGGCTACTTTGGGTTTGGATCAGCCAGCTAAAGACCAGCACGCTAACAAAGGCCACTAGATAATAATACTTTTTCAAGACCGTCTCCTTTCATTTTCAGCAAAAAAAGACTTAGACAAACCACCAGTCCTACGACCAATCACCTTGTGAGGCTGGATGACTGGTCGAAATGGTTACTGTGTCGGCGAGACTAACTGCTTTGCTAGTCTCCTGCTTTGTCAAAGTCCTTTTGCTCGTTTTGCTTACACGACATTTTGCGGTGTACCTGCTTTAAAACCGCTTAAGTTCGCCACAGCGATCCCCATCAAACGACGACGGGTTTCGACGGGTGCCCAAGCGATATGCGGTGTCAAATAGCAATTTGGCGCCTGTAATAAGGGATTGTCAGCTGCGATCGGTTCTTTCGAGACGACATCTGCCGCCAAGGCTGCGATCTGCCCGGTTTTCAGCGCTTCAGCAACTGCCGATTCATCGATCAAGCCGCCACGGGCGGTATTGATCAGGATCGCAGAAGGTTTCATTTGTGCCAATGCTGTGCGATCGATCATTTTTTCTGTCTCAGGAAACTGTGGAACATGAAGGCTAATGATATCTGCTTCTTGATACAGTTCCGCCAGCGAAACTTGTTTTGCCCAAGCAGCTTG
Organism: Enterococcus sp. 2G9_DIV0600; assembly: GCF_002140615.1. Lineage (NCBI taxonomy): Bacteria > Bacillati > Bacillota > Bacilli > Lactobacillales > Enterococcaceae > Enterococcus > Enterococcus sp. 2G9_DIV0600. The sequence continues at coordinate 1,096,430 of NZ_NGLL01000001.1, read as the reverse complement.
TGCTGGTTTTGGTCGATGATTAAAGTAGATTACTTTCAATTGAAACGCATGTGCGATCGTGGCAACTGCTTGAGCGATCGCACCATATCCAATCAGCCCAATCGTTTTGCCTGCCAATTCCATCAATGGTGTCTGCCAATAAGAAAAATCTTTGCTGGTTTGCCAGTCGCCCTGATGCACGGAACGATTATGGTGTCCCACTTGATTCGTCACTTCTAGTAGCAAAGCAAAGGTCGCTTGTGCCACTGCATTGGTACTGTAGCTAGGAATATTGGTCACGGTGATTCCTTGTTCCTTCGCTGCTGCCCAATCAACGACATTGTATCCAGTTGCTAAGACCCCAATGTAGGTCAATTGCGGACATGCTTTGAGCACATCAGCGGTGATCGGTGTTTTATTTGTCAAAATCGCTTCGGCATCGCCGACTCGCTCAATAATTTCTTGTTTATCTGTATACGAGGTACGATCATACACCGTCACCTCTCCTAATTCTTCAAACCCGTGCCAAGACAAATCTCCTGGATTCAACGCATAGCCATCAAGTACAACGATCTTCATTCTTTCGCTCCTCTCGCTTTTCCTTTTGCTTTTCCATAAAAAACGGGAATTCCTAGTAACGTCACACCGATTCCCACGACTGCTAACCACGTGTCAGTGATCAAGGTCATGATCAAGATAAAACAGCCGCCTAAGATCGCAATCAAGGGAATGATTGGATAGAAGGGAACTTTATACGGACGCTTCATCTGCGGTTCTGTTTTTCGCAAACGAAAAACTCCTACAAATAATAATACACTAAAGAACCACATAACAAAAACCAGCATATCGGTCAAGAGATCAAAGGTGCCTAAAAGCATCATGATACAAGCGATGCCTAATTGTAAAAAGGCCGCCGCATAAGGTGCATTGGTGGTTTTACTTAAGGTCGCAAAGGTCTTGCTGAAAGGAATCTCATCTTCTAACGCCATGGCATATGGGACCCGCAAGCCAGTCATTGTATAGCCGTTCAATGCGCCATAAACAGAGATCAAGATACCGATCGTGACCAGTTTTCCGCCAAAGCTGCCAAACAAGGCCATCGCAGTTTCTGAGGCACTGTTCAAATTACCAGCGATTTGATCGATCGGCAATGTTTTTAAAAAGGCAACATTGATCAACACGTACACCAAGGTGACAAAACTCAATCCAAAGATGATGGCTTTAGGCAAATCTTTTTCGGGTCGCTTCATTTCTCCAGCGACATTGCCGACGCCCATCCAACCATCATAAGCAAAAAGGGTTGCTAAGAGAGCACTACTGATACCAGCCGCAAGCGAACCTTGAGTATTGGAAGAAAAATCCACCAATGACACCGAGACTTGCCCGGGTGTCAATAGGCCAGCCACGATGATCACCGCAATCGGGATCAGCTTGACTGCTAATGTGACCGACTGGACTTGAGCAGCGGCTTTTGTTCCCAAAAGATTGATCAAGGTCACACTCGTTCCGGTCAAAATCGATAAAGGAAGCAAATAATTGCTAGGTAGATGAAATAAGTTCAAACACTGGGTCGCAAAAATAATACTTAGAGCCGCAACATTCGCTGGAAAGTAAATGATACTTTGTGCCCAGCCTAATAAAAAGGAGGGTAATTTTCCATAAATTCTTTCAATATATCGAATGGGTCCGCCAGTCTCAGGAATCGCCGTCGCTAATTCTGCCACGGTCAAACCACCGCAAATCGTTAGAAAGCCGGCAAGCAGCCAGACCAACAAGGTCAATCCAGTCGATTGCGTCTGCTGAACCACAGCCGCTGCTTTGAAAAACACGCCGGCGCCGATCACCGTTCCCATTACTGTCGATAATGCCCCAAAAAAACTGATTTCTTTTTTCAATTGACTTTTCACAACATCACTTCCTTTTTAAATGAATAAGTCAAAGTATAGCGGATAGAAACTATCTTGACTAGAGGAATTTCAGAAAACAAAAAGCAAATACCATGAAAAGACGGCATTTGCTCTAAAATTTTTTTATTCTTTTGTGGATTCCTGAAAAACGAACAACGGAAGCTGCCGCTTTTTGTGCATTTGTTGAACCAAATAAATTCCTACCAGCAAGATGATTGGGAAAACGATCGCCCCTAGAATCCCGACCTGTAGCTGCTGTCCCGTCCATTCAACGATGCTACCAACGACAGCAGGGCCGATTGAACACCCTAGGTCTCCCGCTAATGCCAAATATGCAAATAGCGCCGTCCCGCCGTTGCGAATGTATTGCGCAGAAAGACTAAAGACCCCTGGCCACATGATCCCTACGGCAAAACCGCTTAAGCCGCAGCCAATGAACCCGATCAACGGCAATGAAGCAAAGCCGATCATCATATACGCCAGTAGACAAAGCAAAACACTCAAAAACATAAAGCGTTTCAAATCGATCCGTTCCCCGAACTTGCCGTAAAGCAAGCGCGAGATCCCCATCATTAAGGCAAAAACCATTGGCCCTGCCAAATCGCCTAGCGTTTTACTAACGCCTAAGCCCTGTTCAGCAAACGTCGATGCCCATTGACTGACCGCTTGTTCGCTGGCTCCGGCACAGACCATCATCACCAGAAACAGCCAAAAGCTTTTCAAAGAAAAGAGCTGTCGAGTGGTCAAGCCTCGTTCTCCTTCGGCAACAATTGGCGCCAACGGGACTTTGGTAAAGAAAAACAAATTAACCAACGGGATCAGCGCCCAGATGATCGCCAAAATCGGCCACTGTTGAATACCGAACACCATGAAGAACGCCGTCGAGAGCAAAACGACTCCAACATACCCCCAGCAATAAAACGAGTGCAACAAGCTCATGGTTTTTTCTTTATGTTCCGTCGGACAGGCTTCGACGATGGGACTGACTAAGACTTCCAACAAGCCACCGCCAATGGCATACAACAAAACCGCTGCTAACAGCCCGCTAAACGGAGTCGGAAACCATAAGGGAAAAACAGCTAAACCAATCAAGCCGATCGCTGCAAAAAAATGCGCCGCTACGATCGAAATACGATAGCCGATGCGGTCTACAAAAAAGATCGCTGCAAAATCGACGGCTAACTGGGTCAAAAAGTTAAAACTGACCAACAAGGTGATCTGACTGATCGGCAGCTGGTATTGGCTTTGAAAGGTCAAAAATAATAAGGGGGCAAAATTATTGATCACGGCTTGAACGATGTACCCTACAAAGCAAGCTGCAATCGTCGAACGATAACTTTTCATTTTCACTTCTCCTTTACTCGTCTTATCAGTATACCAAGTCCAATAAGACCGTAACCATGGAGAAAACACTTTTTTTACCCAGAGAATCTTAAGGAAATCAGGATTCCTCTCCCTTCAGATAATTCCTTTAAATGGAAGCAGCAAAAAAGCTGCCCTCACAGACAGCTTTTTCCGACTTATTCTCAAGGCTAGGCATTTTTCTTTCGAGCAGCGATGGTTTTCATGGTGGCTTCAAAGATTGGGCCAATAAAGACGATACACAAGAGAGTACCTAACCCCACACTGGCGCCTAACGCAAAACCGATCAAGACCATGGCTGCATCCAAGCCGATACGGATCGTTTTTTGCGTCAATTTGCTTCGTTTGTAGATCAAGGCCGTCAAGGCTTCAAGTGCGGCTGAACCTTTGTTGGAAGAAACGTAGATACCGGCGCCGATCCCGAATAAGATCGGTGCCGCGAAAATAGCGATCCACGGGTAGAAAGGCAAATGAATCGATACTTTGTCCATCACTGGTTCAAAGATCCCAATCAACAGGCCTAAGCCGATCCCATTGATAAAACTGCCAATGCCTAATTCAGCACGATCAAAGACTGCAACGATCAACAAAACAACAATATTAAAACACAAACTGGCAATCCAAAAGGGGACATCGACAAAATTCAAAATTCCTAGTAAAAACGTACTGATCGTATCATATCCTTGATGGGCGGTGATCAATAAGGATATGGCTAGCGCAATCAGCCCGGTACCTATCAAAACTTGTGCAAATTTTTTGGTTTCTTTCACAACATCACGCTCTCTTCTTTATTTTTCCTCTCTTAGTTTACCGTGAAAGCGTCACAATTACTATCATTTAATCACAAAAACCGGATTTTTTTTGAAGAAATCTAAATTCAATCAAGGGATTCATAATGCTGTTCATAGGCATCGCGAAACTCTTTGGGGGTCAGACCATTCAATTTCTTAAACATTTTGGAAAAATAGTTGGTATTGTTGTAACCGATGCGATCCCCGATCTCACTGATCGTGGCTTTCGAATGAAGCAGCAGCTGCTGGGCTTGCTTGATTCGCACCAGATTGACGTACTGATTAAAACTCATTTCCGTTTCTTTCTTGAAGAGCTGTCCCAAATAAACGACGCTGACGTGCAGTTCTTCTGCCGCTGATTTGACCGTCAAATCATGGGTATAACCTTCTTCGATCAGCTGAATCGTCTTTTGAACGATCTCTGAATAACGTTTTTGCGGCGGCTGTGATTTCGCCAATTCCAGCACATCATCAAAGAGTTGCCGCAAATCTGCCAATGTATTGGACTCGCGGATTCGTGCTAAAATCTGCTCATGGTTTTCTTGGGAAAGCACCGGCAGTTGCCGATAAATATCATTGAACAATAAAAAAGAAACATAACGAACATGCTCAGGGTCTGCTTGGGTTTGTTCCAAAATAGCGAACATTTTATCCAACTCATGTTGGATCGTTTTAACATCCCCGATGGTCAGTGCTTTGTTAAAAGATAGAAACGGTAGTTCTTCGTTTCGCTCTAATATATCCACGTGGATCGTCTGTTCTTGTAAAAACAGATCTGGATAGAAGGCTTGCAGCGATTGAACCTGTTTGATTTTTTCATAGGCTTTATACAAATTCTCCCACTCGTTGATGGTTTCGCTCATGATCAACTGCCAGTCTTTACTATCAAGCTGCTGGGCCAGTGCTTTTAGGTCAGCGTTGATTTGTTGTCTTGGTCCGGCTGCGGTAATGATCACTTGGTTTTCATCTAATCGCCCTGGTAAGATCAATGGCTGATCGTGTTGCTGAAAAAACGTCGTGATTTTTTGTAAGATCTCGGCAGTCCCATTGAACTGCAAAACGGTAAAGGGTGCTGCAAGCGGTACCCGCTGTTGCGCCAGCAAATGGAGGTACTCGCTTTCGTTCAATTCATCATTCAACCAAAGTAGGAGGCTTGATTCTTGGTACAGTTCTTTTTCTGCCAACAGTTTTTGCTGCTCCTCTAACTCAGCTGCAATCGCTTGAACACTGCTACGCAGTTCTTCTTTGTTAACAGGTTTGACCAGATAATTACGCACACCTAACGCCATGCCTTGTTTGACAAAGGCAAACTCTTGATACCCTGAGAGAATGATCGAGAAGAATCGATTCCCAAACGCTTGCGCTTGGCGGATCATATCGATGCCGTTCATTTCTGGCATCCGAATATCCGTGATCAGCAAATCAACGGAATGTTCTTGTAGATACTCGAGAGCCTCACTAGCACTTTTCGCTGTATGCACCACCTCAAAGCCCAGCTCTTGCCAAGGCAAGATCATCTGCAGCCCTTGCAAGATCATGTATTCATCGTCAACGAACATTGCTTTATACATCTGCCTCATGCCTCCTTTGCAAACTTTTCTCATCTAAGCGGATCTTGACCGTAAACCCAGCAGCTGCTTGAGACGTAACATCCATTTGGTAGGCGCCGTTGAACATCCCCCGCAACCGTTCGTGAACATTTTTGATCCCGATCGAGGTTTGTGCTCCGATCTCCTGATTTTGCAGTTCTTCATGAATCATCGCTAACTGCTGCGGATCTGCGCCTTTGCCATTGTCTTTGACTTCAATCACGATCTGATCGGCTTCTTTATAAGCTTTGATACTGATGGCGTTATCATTACGCTGATAATCGATACCGTGAACAAAATAGTTTTCGACAAGCGGCTGCAGTGTGAACTTCGGCAATTCCAACTGTTCTAATGTCGGATCGATAGTTACATGATAGGCGATCTTATCTGGGTAGCGCATCTGAAACAAGTAGACATATTTTTCACAAAAATCGATTTCTTCTTTTAAGGTCTTCGTCTTTTCTTGCGTCGTATTGTTCCGTAGCAGTGCCGAAAAGGCATAGACGACATCTGCCAGTTCTTCTTGGTTGCGGCTCAAGGCATACATTCGAATGTATTCCAAGGTGTTATAGAGAAAATGCGGATTGATCTGGGCTTGCAATGCCCGCATGTCGGCATCCCGTTGTTTGATCTCCAGTGTGTAAATATCTTTGATGTACTCGTTGATACTGTAGGTCATTTGATTGATGGCTTCTGCGATTTCTTTCAGTTCTTGTTGGACATTGACGGTATCGATCCGTTTGTCAAAATTCCCTTGGCTGACTTCTTTCGTCGCATAGACGATCTGCTCTACTTGCGATGTATAGCGCTTAAAGGTGCGATGAAGCACCCATAGGACCAACAAGAGAATCCCGATTCCAAAACTAAAGATCCAAATGGCGCTGGAAAAAATATCCCGCCAAATCACCCTTTTTGACAGCAAAACCAGGGACACTTCTCCGCTGACAGTGGTTTGTTTTTTGATATAAAAGTCTTTCGAAAGAGTGTCGTGAATGGTTCCGTGCGCAACCGCCTGATCAATTTTGGCTAAAGTTTCCTTGCTGAGGTTCGTGGCATCCTTGTAAAGGCGCTGACCATTTGAGGTATACAAAAAACTGTTGATTCCATGAACTTGGTTGTCTTCTTGTCGATTGGCTAAAACATCGTCTGAACGAAAGATCACGTAGACTTGGCCTAAGGGCTGGGCATAATTACTTGGTTGGGCGATCGAACGAACAAAAAACAGACGATTTTTTAAATCAATCTGTTTGCCGCTGTGTTTTTCTCCGTAAGGTGTATCCGGCGTTGCCACTAGTGTCTCATTGCTTTCATCCAATTGAATGATGATCTCTTCGATACTAGGATGATTACGAATCAAACGATAGAGAATATTTGGTAAGTAAACACTTTGTCCCGTCTGGCGAAAAATATCATTACTATAGGAAAAATAATCTGGCAATGAAAGCTGCAAATAGTTGCGTAAAGATTCAAAGGCGGTATCTGAGCTGGTAAATTCGCCAAGTACCGTTGAAACAACGGTATTTTGGTCTTGTACATAAGCATCCAGCTGCATGCTTGTGCTCTCCACTAAACGTTCACTCGTAGTAAAACGATCCGCTCCGGTATAAGCGGTCAGGACCAGCATAATAATGATGGAGATGATCACCAAGAGCACACTGTACAGCTGCATCAACTGATTGATCAAAAAATCATGTTTGAACAAACGAAAACGCCACTTAGTCATGTGCCAAATCCCGATCAATGACGTTTTTTTCCTGACTGATCGCCACATGGCACCATAAAATCAGTAAGCTGAATGTTCCAAAGAGCAAGAGCCCTTTCATCATCCAAGTAAAAACTAGAATACTAGCGATCCCAACCAGCAATTTTAGAAAGGTCGCCATATGAAGAAACAGACACACAAAGGACAATTTCAGGTTATTCCACAAGGAAATCTCATAGGACGTGTCAAAAACCACACTTAACAGGTACAGTAAAACACTCAATCCACTGACAACAACTAAAACAAAAGAGATCATCAGCCAAATCAAGCCTTGGATCTGGGTAGCTAAATACAAGTTATACACTAAGAACCCTGTCAGTAGGAAGAAAAGATAAAACTGCTTATTGGCTTTGACAAAGACGCTGCGCCAAATGCGCCATGCACTACGAAAGCTTTGATTCTCATAATTCAGGCCATCTTCGTGGATCAAAGCACTGATGGTATGAAACGCTGGGCCGATCCCTAAGATTCCACCACCGGCAAGCGTCAAGACGACAAAAAACAAATTCAACTTCACGATCGCCCAAATCAAGCGAAAGCCCTTGACCAACCCGCTATTTGCTGTTTCTTCCATTTAAAATTCCTCCCTTATTTGTTCCCTACCGAAAATGTAGCATGATTCCAGCTTCCTACTCAAGCTACCTGAGAATCTTTTAATGCTATGTACGTTTTAGATGCAACATGCTTGAGATTTAAAAGCGAAAAAATAAAAGTTGCGTTTTTTGAACAAAATCCCTCTATTCACTTAAAAGAAAAAGCAGCCAGAAGCTAGACGTGGGAACCATTGGTCCTGATGCGTTTAGCCTCCGGCTTGCTTGATCTATTGATTTGTGAGAACCACCTGTTGCTTATTCTTGGCTTGCGCGGTACTCATCAAATTGTTTTTGCATTTCATCGCGGACCTTCTCCCAGCCAGCGGTTTTTAATTCTTCGTTTAGTTTCGGAACATTTTCTTCTGGATCGATCGTTCCGGTTGCTAAACTTGCTTTGTAACGGTTCATGACATTGGCGATATTCGTGATTTCTGTTTTCACATTATCAGTCTTGAAGTTGAACCCTAAGATTGGTGATGCTTCCGCGTTAGCAATGTTTTCATCACGCTCTTTGATCATATCGTCTGTGATGGATTCTTGTGTGTAAAGGATCATGTTGTTCCCAGTGTTCCAAGCAGCCATCCGGGTATTTGGCAAGTAGCCATCAAGGAGACGGATTTTGTTGTCTTGGCCTTCGATTTTTTCCCATGCTTCACCTTCGACACCCCAAACCAATCCATTCAACAATTCAGGATCGCTGTTCAACAAGCCCAACACTTCCACTGCTTTTTCTTTGTTTTTCGAAACATTCGCTACGACAAAGTTTGCCATTTGCGCTTGTCCGGTTGATTTTAATTGTTTCGTGATTGGACGTGAAACCAATTCATGACCTGCGGCATTGCTTAAGATCGTATCGCCGTAATCCATTGGTCCTTGAGTTTCTTCACGCATGAACCATGTGTTGCCTTCTAATGGGTAACCAGTTGTATTGGTGGCTGCATCGGTTGGGATCAAGCCTTCGTTGTACCATTTGTGCATCAATTTCAAGTTTTCCATTTGTTCATCATCTTCGTATTGATTGATGATCTTCGTTGTATCGCCATCCAATTTGACAGCAAATGGGTAATCTTTCCCAATCACATAATCATAGTTTCCAGAAACATTAAAGGTTTGTCCGATCGCAAACGGTGCGATGTTTGGTTCTTCTTCTTTAAACTTCTTCAACACGTCTTCGGCATCTGCATAAGATTCGATCCCGCTGATATCCAAATCATATTTGTCTAAATATTGTTTATTGAAGGTCAAGACTTGTTGGGCATAAATATTGCCATTGACTGGAAAGGCATATAATTTTCCGTCGATCGTATTGCCTTTGATATAAGATTCGTCTAATTGATCATACGCTTCTTTGGCATATTTTGGTGCTAACTCCGTCAAATCTGCATACGCGCCTTTTTGCGCATTCGCAACGTAATTTGAGGCAAAGGAAATATCGTAGTTTTCACCCGATGAAATGATGGTGCTCATTTTTTGATCCCAGTCTCCCCAGCCGATGTACTGCAGATCGATACGAGCGTTGGTTTTTTCTTCAATGCGTTTATTGGCGATCTCCATCAATTGATCAAAGTTTTCTGGCTTGTCCCCGACTTGATACATCAATAAAGTCGTTACGCCGTCTGCATTGTTTTCTGAATCGGATGTTGCGCCGTTCGACCCACAGGCAGCCATTCCCAAAGTTGCCGCTGCGGCCATCCCAGCAAAAACTGTTTTTTTCCACAAATTCATTTTTGTTTCCTCCCTATACTTATTTGATTATTCTTTGACGCCACCAATTGTCAGACCACCGACAAAATACCGTTGGAAGAATGGATAGGTGATCGCAATCGGTAAGGTTGCAACAACAACGATTGCCATGCGAGCAGTTTCGCTTGGCAAAGCGGCCAAACCGCCTTGGATCTGGGCAGCCATGCCGGAGCTTTTGGCTAGATAGTCCAAGTTGCTTTGAATCCGCATCAAAAGTGCTTGTAACGGCACTAAAGAGTCTTTTTGAATATACAACAATGCATTGAACCAGTCGTTCCAATAGCCAAGAGCGGCAAATAGACTGATCGTCGCGATCCCTGGAACCGCTAAGGGCAACACGATGGATAGAAAAATCTTCATTTCGCTGGCACCGTCGATGCGCGCAGATTCTATAATACTATCTGGTACCGTCTTTTTAAAGAAGGTCCGCATAACGAGGATATTAAAAGGCCCTAAGGCAAGGGGTAAAATCAATGCCCAAATCGTATCTTTCAATTGGATCAAGTTGACCATCACTAAGTAATTGGCAACCATCCCTGGCGCAAACAACATGGTGATCAAAGCGAAGATCGTAAAGAACCGACGGAATGGAAAATTTGAGCGAGAGATGACATAGGCATAGAGCGAAGTCATCGTTGCATTGACGAAGGTACCAAAAACAGTGATAAAAATAGATACGCCAAATGCTTGGAAAATTTTGCTGCTCATTTGTCCGCTAAACAAATAGGTATACGCTGCGAAGGAAAATTCTTGTGGCCAAAAACGATAGCCGTTTTCTGCCAAAGAGGTTTCACTGGTCAATGAGATCGCGATCACAAAGAGAAACGGCAAGACACAGGAAATCGCGAACAAACCGATCACGATATTAAAAATCAGGTTGAACGTTGGGTTAAAGGAGCGGATCTCGACTTTCGTTACTTTTTTCTTCATTTATCCATCCTCCTTAGAATAATGCTGAATCTGGTTCTAGTTTACGAACAACCAAATTCGCTGTTAGTAATAATAATGCCCCAACCACTGATTGATAAAGGCCGGCAGCTGCGGTCATCCCGAAGTCGCCTGTGGCAGTCAGTCCATTATAAATGTACGTATCTAAAACGGAGGTGACTTGGTACAATGCCCCAGAGTTTCGTGGGACTTGATAGAAAAGTCCGAAGTCGGCACGGAAGATCCCACCGATATTCAAAATCAACAAGACGGAAATCATTGGAATCAGTTGTGGCAGTGTCACATTTTTGATCTGCTGCCATTTGCTGGCGCCATCGACCATCGCGGCTTCGTAATACGTCTGATCGATCCCGACCACTGACGCATAATAGATAATGCTGTTGTAGCCTAAGCTCTTCCAGACATTCATAATGACGAAAATAAACGGCCACCATTTCGGATCAGCATACCAGTTGATTCCTTCACCGCCCATACCCGTGATCCATTGGTTGATGATCCCTTTGTCTGGACTCAAAAAGGCATAGACAAAGTACGAAATAACCACCCAAGAAAGGAAGTACGGCAACAGTGACATCGTGTGATAAACTTTTACCAAACGCTTATTGCGTAGCTCACTCATTATAATGGCAAAGGCAATCGCAAAGAATAGGTTGAATGCTAAAAATACGATATTGTAGAGTAGCGTATTTCTAGTGATCAGCCAAGCATCATTGGATGCAAATAAAAATTTAAAGTTATCAAAGCCGACCCATGGGCTTTGTTTCAAACTGGCAAAAAAGCCGTCTGGTGAAATGTGGAAATCTTTGAACGCCACCACATTTGCGAATACAGGTATATAGAAAAAAAAGATAAACCAGACAACACCTGGCAAAGCCATCAATATTAACGCTTTGTATTGCCAGACATTCCTCCAAAACCCCTTTTTCTTCACATCTCATCATCTCCTTCATGCTACTAGAATAACGCTTTCATCCCTAAAAAATAAGGAACAAACTAAAGATAAAATGAAACAAATTAAAGGTCTTTGTTTATATTTTGTTTTTATTCTCTAAAAACCAGAAAAACGTCCTACCTTTTGCAAGATAGGACGCTTCATTGATCTGTTTTTTATGAATGATCAGTCGACAAAGCCGTTTTGTAGAATCACTTCGTGGAACCACTCACCAGACTTTTTGATGGTCCGTTTTTGGGTAGCCAAATCGACAGCAATAAACCCGTAACGATTTTTGAATTCATTCAGCCAAGACCAATTGTCCATGCAGGTCCACATGTGATACCCGCGGCACTGGCTGCCTTCTTGGATCGCTTGGTGAACATACCGCAAATGATCTTTGATAAAGGTGATGCGGTACTCATCTTGGATCTGACCGCTGGCATCGATAAAGCGTGTTTCATCTTCGACCCCCATGCCGTTTTCTGAAATATAACAGGGGATATTGCCATAGTTGTCTCGTAGGTTGATCAAGGTATCATAGATGCCTCGTTCATAGATCTCCCAGCCTCGATGGGGATTGATTTTCTTTTCTGGCCAATCATAAACATCGAAGTAATCTTCTGGCATTGGTGTGTCCGCTGTTTTGGCAGAACGCTTTTGCTGCACCCGCCTTGGCTGATAATAGTTGACCCCCAAGAGATCGACCGTGTTTTCTTTAATGATCTGTAAATCTTCGGCTCTGGTTTCTGGCATGATCGCCAACTCGTTTAAGACAGTGATCAATTCTTCCGGAAATGTGCCCTTGACGGCAGGATCTAAGAAGGAACGGTTGAAAAAGGCATCTGCCAGTTGCGCCGCTTGGCCATCTTTTTCGTCGTTCGGATCTTTCGGATAAGTCGGTGTCAAATTCAAGATGATGCCGATTTCGCCTGGTTGCTGAGACTGACGGAAGCGTTGGATCGCTAAGGCGCTGGCGAGTGCTTCATGGTAGCCAACTTGCATCGCGTGAGCCAAATTGATTTCTGCTGGGTAATGCTGCTGATACAAATACCCCATCTCCACTGGCACGATCGGTTCATTTTGCGTGAACCAATGGCGGACTTGATCACCGAACAATTCAAAACACAAAGCGGCATAATCTGCAAATGCTGTGACAGTCTCGCGATTGAGCCAGCCGCCTTCTTTTTGCAGTGCCATCGGCATATCAAAATGATACAAATTGATGAAAGGCTCGATGCCATTTTCGATCAAAGTGGCGAAGTACTCGCGATAAAATGCCACCGCTTGTTGATTGACCGCCCCTCTTCCTTCTGGCAGCAAGCGACTCCACTGGATCGAGGTTCGAAAAGAATTAAAGCCGATCTCTTTCATCAACGCCACATCTTCTGGGTAACGCTGCAGCAGTTGGACGGTATCTTTGGGTCCCCGTTTTTGATAAAAACGTTCTGGCTCCGTTGCGTACCAATAGTCCCAAATCGAATCGCCTTTGCCATCATCGGCCATTCGTCCTTCAGTTTGTGGACCGCTGGCGGCGGCCCCCCACCAAAAATCTTTAGGAAAATGCAGGTTAGGCATGGGCAGTCACCTGCTCTTTGCCTAACAAGAGACAGCCGATGATGCCGCTTTTGTTCGGCAAGCCCCAAGTGACGATGTAGTCTTCCACTGGTGGTGTCTCCATATAGCCTGCTATTTGTTTCAGGAAGGCTTGTTGGATTTGAGCGAGTAAATGCGGCTGATTCATGACCCCACCGCCTAAAATGATTATCTCAGGTGCTAAAGTCAACGTGATATTGACCAGCGCTTGCCCTAGATAAAAGGCCTGCAACTCCCAAATCTCGTGATCTTGTGGCAAGTCTTGTCCTTTGATCCCCGTGCGTCCTTCCAAAGAAGGCCCTGCGGCTAATCCTTCCAGACAGTCGCCGTGATAGGGGCAAGTACCCGCATACGTATCTTCACTGTGGCGTTTGACATAGGTATGACCGATTTCTGGATGACCGATCCCTTCGAAAATCTTTCCTTCACGAACGACCCCGGCGCCAATGCCGGTTCCTACCGTCAAATAGACACAGCTGTCTTTGCCTTGCGCCGCCCCTTGGCGTAATTCTCCATAAGCGGCAGCATTGACATCTGTTGTCCAAGCAAATGCTGTCTCTGGGTAGCGCTTCTTTAACGCACCGAGAAAATCGAACTGCTGCCAGCCCTTTTTCGGCGTGGCTAGTATGTGGCCATAGGTCGCTTGGGTTGGATCGATCCCGATCGGACCAAAGGAACCGACCCCTAATGACACGAGATCGTAGGGATCGAAAAAGGCAAAGATCGCCGCTAACGTTTCCTCTGGTGTTGTCGTTGGGATCGACTCTTGGGCGATGATCGTCAGCTGATCATCGGCAACGGCACAAATCATTTTTGTGCCGCCGGCTTCAATTCCTCCGTAAACCATCATTTCTCACTCCTTTACTCCAATGGTACGAATTTCATATGGGCGTAATTGCTCATTGACGCTCGATGCTTGTTCTTCCTCTAAAAGATTCAACAGACAAAGTGCCGCCTGCTCTTTTTGCACGTGAAAGGCAGTGGCTTGATCCCCCAAATTATAGCCCCGCAAAACGATTTGTTGGTCTTGGCGATTGCGTTTTAAGGCGGTGATAGCTACCGTCGATCCATGAGCTTCCATGTATTGGTTGCTGCTGGCTAGCTTGCCTTGGTGCTTGTCGGTCTGGCTTGCCGTCCAAGGAACTTGGGCAGCTTGTGCTTGGCGATACGTTTCATAACGTTCTTCAGGAGCCCCATGACAGGCTACGCCGTATTCAAAGGTGTGGCTGCCTAAGCATTGCGCTTCTGGTGTTGGGAAGTAGCCCCAATCGCCTAGTTCTCCCGTACAGCGCAACAAGGTCAAGCAGATCTGATCCTTCACGATTTCATATTCGTTCAAACCAAAATTAGAAACCGTCATGCCACTAGTTTCATCATGCAAGTTGACAAAGGCGTGCTGATGCTGCGGATTTGTTGGGTTTTCCCAATGACTGGAAACCTGATTTGGCCGTTTTACGACTTCATAAATGCTGTCAGCTTCATGGAAATCCGTGGTGATCCCTGTTGGGAATAACACCCGCAGTCGGTGATCTTTGCTTTGGTTGTTGACGGTGGTTTTAAATGCCAGGCGGTTGCTGGTTCGTTCTAAGCGAATCTCCGTCTCGATCTTGAAAGCAACCAATTCTTGACTCCGCTGTGCCTTACGGAAACGGAAATCGACGACAGCTTTTTGTTCTTCTAACAAACGGTCATCTGCTGAAACAGGAATCTGTAATTCTTGCGTCAGTCGCACGACTCCCACCAGCGGATCGTTTTGTTCGATCGTCACGTGATGCGGAAATTGCGTCGATAAGATTGCTTGATCCCCTTCTGGTTGTTTGAAGATGTACTCATTGGCGATATCCCCCACATCCTCGAAAACCAGTAAATTACGATAGGTTTTTTGGGTTGCTTTGTCTGTAATCGTCAAGCTGCCGTTTTCAGTAATGACGGCTTCCAAATGTGCGTTGGCAAGTTTACGCCCTCCTTCTGAAACGATCGGTGCACTCTCTACAGGCGTAGCGGCTTTTTCCACTAAGGCAAAGGTCTGCCATGAAAATTCCGGCAACTGGTTTGCTTCTACTTGGACCGTGACAAAGCGTTTCATGAAAGGAATCCGAAAGGCATCTTTAGGCAATTCATAGTCAAAAAGCACCTCTTCTTCACTGATGATCGCAGCAACAGGGTTCCCCTGTTCATCGATCACCGAATATGAACCTTTTGGCTTCGCCAACAATTTGTGGTAAAGCTTGCTTGGCAATCCTTCACGGAATGTTTTACGCTCAAGTTCGATCACCACTTCCACTAAACCAGAACGGGTGCTGCCAGTGGTGTTGAAGACCACGAAGGGGCGACTCTCCTCAGGAAACTGGCTCGTGTCGATGGCGGCTACTAAATTTCGTAACGCTTCATCTGCCACGAACTTGCCGATTTCATTGGCTTTTTCAAAGCGCGGCATCATTTCTCGGTGTACTTCGTCCACTGAACAGCCACAGATGCTGTCGTGGGGATGATTTTGCATCAGGGTTTTCCACGCATGATCCAACATATCGTGAGGATAGCTGCCGCTTGCTTCATAAGCCATAGTTGCTAATGGCTCCGCAACATTTTCTAATTGGCGGGAAACCTTTGTATTCCATTGTTTTAGATAAACTCGGGAAGAGGCGGTATTGGCTAGAGTATACCAACCATCGGTTTCTTGACTGGTCAATTCACCTGTGACAGTTCCTAGGTCATTTGGCAGATCTGCTTGCACCGCTTCAAGGTATTCGGTAAAGCTGGCGTGCTTGAATTCATACTCTGGGAAAAGCTCGTTGGCTGTACGAATCGCTGCCGAAATGTCTTTTTGGACAGGTTGATGATCGACCCCATTCATCATTAAGTAATGATTGGTGGCACCAAACTTTTCTACATCTTGCAGTTTTTGTGTCCAAAAAGCTTTGGCTTCTGCTTTATCCACTGGAATCTCATTGCCATTGGAGTACCAGTTGGCAAAGAGTAGACCAAAGATTTGACTGCCATCTGGACCTTCCCAATGCATTTCAGAATATTGGGAAGTAAATTGATCATCGGGTAAAACTTCGTTGTCAAAGCCGATCGGTTTGACGCCACGCCCAAATGCAGCACTTTCAAGATTGGCTTGCAGCATCATTTGCGGGGTTTGCCCCATATTGCCGAAAGTATCTGGGAAATACCCCAACATAACGGGAGTGCCCCACTTTTTGCTTTCTGCCATTCCAATCAGCATATTACGGGTGTTTGATTCAGCACTGATCAAAAAGTCATCTTGCAAAATATAAAACGGACCGATCTGTAATTTTCCTTGTTGGATGGCCGCTTTGACCGCTTCGCGTTTTTCAGGTCGCACTTCTAAATAGTCATCCAAGATGATCGTCTGTCCATCTAGATGGAAGCTGTGGAACTCAGGGTCATTTTCAATTAATTCTAAAAGATCATCCATCAATTCAACTAGCCGCATGTGATGCTGTTCGTAAGGCATGTACCATTCCCGATCCCAGTGGCTGTGTGAGATGATATAAACTTGTTTCTTCATTGATTTTTACTCCTCGCTGTTTGCGTCATTGGACTGCTTTTTGTGTCACTCGAATGGTGGTGAGTAGTGTTGCTTATTTTTCCACTCGGATATCGAAATAATCCATGACCAATTCACAAAACATCATGTTCGCCCACGAGAACCATTCTCTCGTGTATTGCGAAGGATCATCGACATCGAACCCTTCATGCATCAAATTGGTACCCGCATCTGTCGCCACTAACTGATCCAAAATTCGTTTCTTTTCTTCTTTGTCAGTAGTAGTCATCCCTTCCATTGCCATGGCGATCGGCCACACATAATTTTCTGGCGTATGAGAGCTACCAATGCCTTTGGCGTATTTCCCTTCATAGAAATACGGATTTTCACTGCTTAACAACGTTTTACGAGTTTGAAGATAAAGGGGATCTTCCATACTGCCATACCCCAAGTAAGGAGCGGCGATCAAATTCGGCACATTGCTGTCATCCATCAGTGTGCTATTGCCGAATCCATCCACTTCATAGGCGTAAACTTCTTCGCCAGCTTGGTTTTTGGTCAACCCATGCTCTTTGATGCCCGCTTCGATGTCTGCTTGTAATTTTTTTGCTTGTGCCACGATCGCTGCATCTTCTAAAACCGTCGTAAAGATTTCTTGGATATAGCCTAAGACCACCACCGCAAACATATTGGAGGGAATCAAATAGCCGTATTTGCAGGCATCATCACTTGGTCGAAAGCCTGACCAAGTCAAGCCAACGGGTTTCACCGGTGCTCCTTTGCCGTCATGAGTCAAGGTATCTTCTTTTCGCCAGGTATCCCGTTCAAAGCGATACGTGGATTCCGCATGGTTTTGTTCTGTTACAAACACCTCCAAGGCTTTTTTGATGCCTGTTACAAAATCATCATTGAACTGATCTGTTCTGCCTGTGTTTTTATATAGCAGATAGGCCAGTTGGATCGGATAACACAAAGAATCGATCTCATATTTGCGTTCCCAGATCCAATCGTTCATTTCTGTATCGTCTGTTTGGTGGCCAGCACCATTGGCTGATTCGTTAAAGGCATTTGCATAAGGATCGATCGTAATATAGTAGAATTGCTTCTTGACTAACCCGCTGATCATGCTTGCTAAGTCTTCGTCTTCTTTGGCGATCACTAAATAGGGACGAACTTGCGCAGTGGAATCTCGCAGCCACATCGCTGGAATATCCCCCGTCAGTAAAAAGGTCGTGCCATCCTCATGACGTTTGACCGTCGTTAATAGTGTATTGGCAAAAGCTGCGTTAAAATTTTTCGCCCAATCGGCATGCGTTTCTCCGCATAGATCCGTAATCGTTTCCATAAATGTTGCTACTGAAGTTGGTATTTCTTTATAAACCATTCCATCACCTTCCCTGATTTGATATATCAATTTACGAACCTAGTATATCATGAATTAATTGAATGTCTAGCGTTTTTTCAAAATAATTAAAGGGTTTTCATTTTTATTGGTTTATGGTATGCTAACAAATATGATATATCAAAAGGAGTTTTCTTATGAAACAACCATTATATAAAAAAATTTACGCGGAGCTTCACGAAGCCATCGTTGAAGGGCGATTAGCGCCTGGCATTCGTGTCCCTACTGAAAAAGAACTATCTGAACAATACCAAGTCAGTCGGATCACCTCTAAAAGAGCCTTGACGGAACTGGAACAAAATCAGCTGATCTATCGCGTGCAAGGCAGCGGCAGCTTTGTCCGAGAATTGAAGAAAAAAAAAGCGACTGGACGAATTTTGTTTGTCTTGCCCTTTGCCAATGATCTCTCTTTAGGAAACTTTACCGAAGGCATTTACCCCGTGATGCAAGAACACGGCTTTGAACTTTTGATGACACCAGTGGATTATTTGGAAAAAACGACGGCAGCTGAGCTGATGCAAGAATTCGACGGCCTGATCTATTACGCCAGCAATACGTTTTCTTACTATGACTTGCTGTTCGAATGTGCTGAAAAGCACTTTCCTATCGTGACCTTAGATAAAAAGCTGCATGAGTTTAATTTTCCAGCGGTGATGCCAGATAACTTTCAAGGTGGACAGCTAGCCACAGAGCATTTACTTGCGTTGGGGCATCAACGGATCGCTTATATTTTTGGTGATACCCATCATCCGCAATCCGTCCGTCAGCGTTATCTAGGTTACATCGATGCGCTGAAAAAAGCCCAAAGAACCTTTCGCACCAAGCTCGACGACACGGCTGCCAGCATCGCAAATGCGCTTGCCTACTTGGAAGAACATCAGGTCACGGCAGCCGTCTGTGAAAATGACTTGATCGCCATTGAATTGATGCGTGCTTTGCGCCAAGCAGATTTGCACGTCCCTGCCAATATTTCCCTAGTTGGTTTCGATAATATCCAAGCCGCAGCCCTCGTTGATCCAGCACTAACGACTATCGGGCAGAATTTTGCCGAGATGGGGCGTTTGGCAGGAAACCAAGTGATTGAGAAAATCAACGATGCGAAGGCAGCAACCCCAGTACCAACGGAGACGACCACCCATCTAGTGGCGGTTTCTTTGATCAAAAGAGAATCAACCCAATTAAAGGAGTGAACCAAGTGAACGTATCAATGATCGACACACGACACGGAACAGACAACCAATATAGTTTTTCCCACGGCAACTGCCTGCCTTATACAGGGGTTCCTTTTGGCATGAACTACTTTTCCCCGCAAACCAGCGATCAACGCGGCAGTTGGTGGTTTCATCCAGAAGATCGAACCTTTCAGGGCTTTCGCATCACCCATCAGCCTAGCCCATGGATGGGAGATTTCAGCCATCTGACGATGCTGCCGATAAACGGCACGCTTTCTGAAAATACCCTTTTCCATGCGCAAAGCTCGTATCGTCCCGAAGAAAGCACCTTTAATCCAGCCTTTCTTAAAATCAAGACGCAGCGGTATTTAACAACAACGACTTTGATCCCCAGTATGTATGGCGGTGTGCTGACTATTGAAAACTGCGGGGATCAGCCAGGTCTTGGCTTGTCACTGCCGGGTGACTATGTCTTAGAACAGTTGGATGAACAAACAGTGGCTGGTCAACTGATCGTATTTTCAGGGTGCGAAGATGAACGCTTCACCTTCCATTTCGTCTATCGTTTTGAAACACCCATCACGGCGATCGAAGGTGCCTTGACAGGCAAAGAAGCCTTCGTCGTTCTCCGCTTTGATGATTGCCAAACACAGACGATCCGTTTTGCGACCTCGTTTCTCAGTCGCGAACAAGCTTGTTTGAACTTGCAACGGGAACAGCAATGGGCTCCTGCCGATTATCTGGCTTCTGTCCAACAGCAATGGAATCATTTTTTGCAAAAAATCGAGATTGAGCATCACGATCAAACACAAGTTTCTACTTTTTATCATAATTTTTATCGCTTATTCTTGTTTCCTCAAACCTTCTTCGAAATCGACCAAGAGGGCCGCAAAATGCATTGGGATACCTTGGCAAAAGCAATCAAACCAGGACCACTGTATACAAACAACGGCTTTTGGGATACGTATAAAACTGTCTACCCGCTCTTTTCACTCTTGGCTGTCGAACAATTGGAAGACATGCTGGAAGGCTTTTTGAACAGTTATCGCGAAAGCGGCTTTTTACCAAAATGGCTATCGCCAGATGAGCGTGGATTGATGCCAGGGACGCTGATCGATGCCGTGATCGCTGATGCCGCAGTAAAAGGCATTCGTCCTGATTTGATGCCCGAATTTTTAGCAGCGATGAAAAAAGGCGCCACCGTCCAAAGTGAAAATCCCAATTATGGTCGGCGCGGCACGACGGACTATTTGACTTATGGGTATGTGCCATTGACGCATCATGAATCGGTCAATCACACCCTTGATTATTGTTACAGTGATTTTTGTATTTCACAAGTCGCGCAACAGCTGGGTGACGAGCAAGCAGACTATTATCAGCAGCAATCGCAAAACTACCGCAACATTTTCGATCAGGAAACTGGCTTTATGCGGGCAAAAGATCCCGATGGTGCCTTTCGTCCAGAATTCAGTGACATACGCTGGGGCTTAGATTATGCAGAAGGCAGTGCGTGGCAAAGCAGTTTTGCTGTTTACCATGATTTCGCTGGTTTGATCGCCGAACACGGCGGCAAAGCGGCCTTTGAAGCAAAACTGATCGACTTGTGCAATCAAGAACCTCGCTATACGACAGAAGGCTACGGCTTTGAGATCCATGAAATGAGTGAGATGGCCGCACTCGATTTTGGTCAGCTGGCGATCTCCAATCAGCCAAGCTTCCACTATCCGTATCTATTCAGCTATTTGGGCAAACCAGAAATGGCACAGCCCTTGATCAAGCAGCTATTGACACAATGCTTCAATGACTCGCCCAAAGGCTTTCCTGGCGATGAAGACAACGGTAGCATGGCTGGTTGGTACATCTTCAACTCCTTGGGTTTTTATCCAGTCACACCAGGGACGGGGGAATATGTCATCGGCATGCCATTATTTGATCAAGCAACACTACATCTTGCTTCAGGCAAAGACTTAGTGATCAAGAGCACGCCCAATGCGCCGCAACAGCTCTTCGTGGTTAAAATCACATTGAACGAAGAACCCTTCGAGCGATTGTTTTTCACCCACCAAGAATTGACTGCCGGTGGTACATTGAACTTCCAGCTAGGTATCGTCCCTCGCAGCAAAGAGTGGTCAGCCGATGCCTATCCTTATAGCGTCAGTCAACCGCATGCATAACGAAAAAACCGCTCCTTAGCAACAGGCAGCACTCTACTTTCAGTCAAATGAAAGTACGTGCTATCCCTGCTAGGGAGCGGTTTTTTTATTGGTTCATTTGTAGCGGTAACAGACGTTCGATGGTTTTCAGCACGCCATTTTCATCGTTTGACTTGGTCACAAACGCTGCCGCTGCCTTGACTTCCTCAAAGGCATTGCTCATGGCGAAACTAAACGTGCCAGCTGCCATCAACTCCAAATCGTTCAAGCCATCGCCGAAGACCATAGTCTCTTCTGGTGTGACGTGCAGCAATTCTTGCAAGTGTGCCACAGTCGTTCCTTTGTGGACGCCTTGATTGGTGATATCGATCCAAGCGGCTTCCGAAGCCACGATGTAGGCGTCGTTTGTAAACTCACCTAACTGTTGGACATGCTCAAAGCAACGTAGTTTGGGATCAAAAATAGTGAGCTTCACAAAATCTTCGGTGATGGTTTGATAATCCGTCACCGTTTTGACCACCCGATAAGAGCCCCGAACTTTCTGGGCATCTGCTTCATTGGTCGTTTCCGCAATGTACGCCGCAGTCGGTGTACAGGCGATGATCACATGATCTTGCGCAATCGCAGCGAGCTTCGCAATGATCCGCCGCCCTAATTCGTTTGGCAGCAGTGATTCAAAGATGTATTCGCCTTGATGTTTGATGCGGGTCGCGCTATCCCCAAGAATCCAAACATCCGCTGCTGCTTCACCAAACAGTTCTTCCACTCGTTCACACTGTTTGCCGGTACAGGCAGCAAAAGCAACACCCGCTTCTTTCATTTGTTGGCTGACTTGTTCATAATAAGACCGATCAAAACTGCCTTGGCTGTTCAAAAATGTGCCGTCTAAATCTGTGATGACTAATTTGATCATACGTTTCTCTTCCCCTCTACCTCGTGTCCTCTTTATGGCGAATCACTTAATTAACATTGTTAATTAAGTATACTTATTTTTAAGTTTTCCGTCAAGTCAGTCTTTTAAAAACTTTACATCGTTCCATCCCGTCGGTATACTTAATTAAATCACTTCATTAAGGAGAACACCTATGGCTTCTACCACCCATTCCATTCGCCAGCAAAACAAACAGCTGGTTTTAAAAACCTTATTTCAAAACGGGGCATTATTCGCCTCCGATTTAGTAAAGAAAACCGGCATCAGCATGGTCACCACTAACTCATTATTAAAAGAATTGTTGGCAGAGGGGGAAATCACTAAAGGTCCGCTGGAGCAAAAAGAGCTAGGGCGGCCTGCCGTGACCTATCAGCTAAACCAAGACCGAGGCCATTCTCTTTTGCTTAGTTTTATCGATCACGATGGTTCCTTGGCTCTTTGGTCCATGCTGATCGACCGCAAGGGAAAGGTTTTGGCAAAACACGACCAGCCCTTTCCTGATGTTGCCCCTCATCGCTTTCAAGAATGTGTAACGAACGAGCTAGCATTATTTCCCTCTGTGGAACAGATCGCCCTCTTTTTACCAGGAAAAATCAGTGGAGGAACCGTGACTTCCAGCTGGTATGAAAAATTTAATGGCTGGCAGCTGGCAGCCCTCGTGGCAGAGGTCACTGCACTGCCCTTCTACTGTCAAAACGATGCCCATATTTTAACGATCGGCTATTGCATCGCCCAACAGATCTCCTTGCAGCAAACCATCGTCGGCATGTACAATCCCGAAAAAAGCATGCCTGGTATCACGCTCCTGGTCAATGGTGCGCTTTTAGAAGGAAAAGATGCCCTAGCGGGAGAGGCAAAATTTTTGCCCGGCTACTTGGATAAAGGGGCACCGCAAGACCGCACGGCTTTGGTTCAGCGTCTGACAAGCTTACTGCCATTTTACAATGCAGCTTTTGCCCCCCACTGTATCATTTTAGCCAGCAGTGATGCAGTAAAAACCGATCTCTTAGACGCGATCCAAAAAAATCCATTGCTGCAGCAACAACCCAATCAGCCTGCTTTCCATTATATCGATGCTATCGAGGAAGCCATGGTGCTAGGCATGCACTGGCTGATTTTCCGCAAGACACCTTTTGACTTAGCCCGTTGATGACACAATGACCATAGAATAATAGAGGCGGTGTGATATGAAAATAGCTATCATCGGTGCTGGTCCTCGTGGACTTTCACTTTCAGAACGACTGATCGCTCATAGCAAACAAAACAAACAAGCCATCGACTTGCTGCTGTTTGATCCCTTTCTTCCTGGGGCAGTTTGGCGCACGGACCAATCGGCGGATCTGCTATTGAATTCTGTAACCAGTCAAGTCACCCTTTTCACGGATGACACATTAAGCACCGGCGGTCCCGTGGTCAAAGGACCTACCTTATACGAATGGGCAGTGACAGAAGGGAAACATTTCGCAGCCACGCATGCCCCTGAGCTCGTTGCGGAATGCACAGCACTTGATTCACTTGATCCTAACGGGCATTGTTCGCGGGCGTTATATGGCCTCTATCAGCAGTGGTTTTATCAGCAGCTATTAAAAGAGCTGCCTGAATCCATTACCGTCAACCATCTGTCAGACAGTGTCAGCTCCTTGACCCCTCTTTCCAAAAATCGCTACCAGTTGACGACGGCTCACCACACATTTCTTGTTGATGCCGTCGTCTTAGCTACAGGCCATTCACAAGCCCAACTGTCAGCAGCAGAACAACGCTTGGCGGCGGCCGCAGAAAATAATGGCTGGTTTTATACACCGCCAGCCAATGCGGCAGATACGGATCTAACGGCGGTGAAAGCTGGCGAACCTGTGATTTTACGGGGACTAGGACTTGCCTTTTACGATTACGTCACCCGCTTGACCAGCGGTCGGGGCGGAACCTTCGTCAAAGTCAATGGATCCCTCGTCTATCAACCTTCTGGTGAAGAACCGCAAATCATCGCAGGTTCTCGTCGGGGTGTCCCGTATCATCCTCGTGGCCGCAATCAAAAAACACCGACGCAGCAGCGAAAGCCCGTTTTTTTGACCCCTGAACGCCTAGCTACTTGGCAAGCAGCCAAAACGGTTGCTGGCAAGACCCTGCTCTTCTATTTAAAAAAAGAGGCAAAACTCGTCTATTATGAGACGCTGCTTTTAGAAAAACAGCTGCTGGACAAAGATCAGCTTGCCGCTTTTACCGCCGCCTTTGTTGCCTCTGAAGGATCTGAAGACTTGCTGAAAAAATGGCAGCTTCCTACGACGGAGTGGTGGTCATGGCAACAACTAGCCGACCCCTTTGCTCAGAAAAAGCAACAGTCGTTGCAAGACTTTTTCATTGCACTATTACGTACCCAAATCCAAGATGCCGAAAATGGCAATCTAACAGGACCTATCAGCAGTGCCTTGGAAGTCTTCAAAGATCTGCGAGACCCGATTCGGTTTGTTCTCGATCATCAGCTAATGCCAGCACAAGACCTGAAAACACTCTTTTGGCAGTCTTTCGTTCCCTTGAACAGCTTTTTATCGATCGGACCGCCAGTTCAGCGACTGCAGGAACTGGTGGCATTGATGGAAGCAGGAGTGGTGACCTTACTAGGTCCTGACATGACTGTTGAGATCGAGGAGGCTTACTGTACGTATTCAAAGCGATTTGACGACACACACTATCACGCGACGCAATTAATTGAGGCTCGCATTCCATCGACAGCGATTCGTCGAACCAACAATTCCTTGTTGCGGCAACTACTAAACGATCGGATCATTCACCCGCACCAGTTGCCGATCCCCAATGAGGAGCCTTTTGAGACGGGGGCTATCGCCATCGATCCAGAGACCAATCAGATCCTTGGACCAGATGAACGCCCCTACACTACCCTCTATTGTTTTGGGATTCCCACAGAAGGCATCCACTGGCTGACGGCTGCCACTGCTCAGCCGGGAACTGATGCTTTTAATTTACGGCAGGCGGATCAGATCGCCGCTGAGCTTTTGCGCGCATCCCTTTAACAAATGGGTCCATCATTTCCATGAAAAGCAGACACCTGATGAACCATTCGGGGGTCTGCTTTTGTTACGTCTTCCGTCACACTGATTTTTCTTCATTATTTAGAATATTCTTGAAATTTTCTTTAATTGTTACACGAAAATTGCGACAGTTCTAGAAAACCGTTACAATAGAAGAAAAGAACGCAAGGAGGTTGTTTCATGACCGCTGAATTACAAAAAATTGATGCCTTGATCGCAGAAGTGGAAAAAGTGATTTTAGGCAAACGAGATGTGATCCAATTTACCGTAGCTGCGCTGCTTGCTGGCGGGCACGTTTTATTCGAAGATATTCCCGGTGTCGGGAAAACAATGTTGGTCAAGTCGTTAGCAAAAGCCATTCAGAGTGACTACAAGCGAGTCCAGTTTACCCCTGACCTTTTGCCTAACGATATATTAGGTGTCTCGATTTTTAATTCCCAAAGTCACCAGTTCGAGTTTCGTCCTGGTCCGATCTTCACCTCCGTCCTCTTGGCAGATGAGATCAACCGCACCACACCAAGGACGCAAGCCTCGCTCTTAGAAGCCATGTCAGAAAATCATGTCACCATCGACAATCAAACGTACCCATTGAGCCCCCACTTTTTTGTGTTAGCTACCCAAAACCCAATCGAATATGAAGGAACGTATCCCTTGCCCGAAGCCCAATTGGATCGTTTTTTGTTCCGCCTGCATATCGGTTACCCAGATTTTCAAGATGAGCTCGCCCTTTTGACTGGAAAACGACAGCAAAGCTTGGATCAGATTCAAACCATTTTACATGCTGATGAAGTGACTGCTTTAAAAGCGATGGTCGATGACGTATATGTCGATGAGCAAGTCGCCCGTTATGCATTGCAGCTGGTGCAAGCAAGTCGACAGCACAATGCCATTGACCTTGGTATCAGTCCACGTGGTGGGATCGCCTTCTTAAAAGGCGCTAAAGCTCTAGCGTTGACGGAAGGCCGCACCTTTGTCACGCCGCAAGACTTGCAGCGAATTTTACCAGCAGTCTTCGGTCATCGTTTATTACTGAAAGGCGGCGTTCATGCTAGCACGGAGACCCTTTCAGATTTGATGAAACAGATGATCCAGCGGGTGCCTGTCCCAACGAGGAAATAGCGATGAAAAAAAAGAAAATTGAACGCCTGCTGCGCATCCTGCTGTTTGGTGCTGTTTATTTTTTGCTGCTGGCTTATTGTGTGATCTTCAATAATAATGCTGGCTGGAGCCTTTGGTTTTTACTGACTCTGTTATTGTTGCTTGACGCAGTATTCTTGCTGCCCTCCCTCAAGAAGGTCCAAATCATTTTAGAAGAATCGATCCAAGCTGAAACACACACAGCGATCACCTTACCGCTGCAAGTCTTCAAGTATCGCCCGACGCTGCTGCCGCTGGTCGATTTCACCTTACAGTTTGACGATCGTTTCAAGGAAAGTCATCACAGCTCCTTTTATCGAGGCAATCTGATCCGGCTCCAGCTGCCTTGGACCCCAAAGGAGCGCGGCAGCTATGAAGAATTGTCCGTTCAACTGTCCAGCCATGATCTCTTTGGCTTTTTTGAAAAAAGCTACGCTGCAGTTGCGAACCAAACGATTTTGATCCTGCCTAAATTGACGCCTGAAGCCGTTACCCTACTGCCTTTTATTAAACAGCAAGTCCGCAGCCAAAGCCACGGGGAACCCAATTTTTCTATTCGACAGTTTCGTCAATACCAGTTAGGGGATTCCTTAAAAAATATCGATTGGAAATTATCCAGCAAACAACAGGAATTGATCTATCGCGAACGAGAACATGAAGAAGAACAAGACATCGTTCTGCTCTTTTGGGGAGAAGATCATCCTGCTTTTGAAGAGACTTTGACACTGTTTTATTCGATCCACCATTTCTCGCAAAATCAACGACTTTTTCAGCCGCTCTTGATTGGTGACGGATTGACTTCTCCTTACCAAACGGATGCCGCTGCCTATGCCCAGATCCTTCCCTTCGAGAAAGTTCCTGAAGGGGTACCGCTTTTGACTGGCAGCCATCTTGTCTTCATTACCCCGGTTTTTACCCCACAACTGGAAGACTACCTCAGTCAGTTGGAAGCAAAAAACAGCTGCCAAGTGTTTACCTACGCTGTTTTAATGAGGCAGTTGAATAAACTTGAGGAGGCGGTAGGATGAGATTTATTAAGAAAGCGCTGATTGGTCTTCTGACCTTTCTCAGTCTATCACTGGTGATCTTGCCGTTTATCGCAGTTTATGACCTTGGCAATCAGTTCACCCTTTTAACTTATGCCTTTAGTGTCTGTTTGATTTTGACCGTGGTGCCGAAAGTCCGTTACAGTTTGCCTTTGCTGGCAGCCGCTTGGCTGATCGTCTTGTATCGGATCTTTCCTTATGGGACTGCCTTTTCTTTTGATTGGCTGCTGCGTTTTTGGCTAGACCTGCACCGTGCCTTTCAAGAGATTCTCAGCGGTGAAGTCGGCTATATCACCGAACTGGCGGCGGTGACATTGATCGTTAGTTGGGTTTTGTTTTTAGCGATCTTACCGATCGCTTATCAACGCTTTTTCTTGATTTACGCTACCATGATCGGCTACCTGCTAACAGTCGTGATTTTTAATCAATTTGATTTGACGTGGCATTTGATCGGTATTTTTCTTTGTGCCTTGGCTTCTTCACTGATCCAGCGCAGCGCCTTTCAATCTAGTCAAATGATCGCCCCCTGGTTCGCCGTGATGCTATTGATTGGTGGATTAGCCGTCACTGCTGTCTACTTGCCGCAAACGAGCCTGCGGGATCAGTTGGCAGCCCGTTCCACGCCTATACGGACAAATCTGAATCAGCTGGGTTTTTATCAATTTATTGAAGAACATGGCACGCCCAGCGGCTCTCGCACAGGATTCAGTGAAAACGACCGTCAATTAGGCGGACCACTACTGGATGATGCGACGATCTTATTTGAAGCGCAACAAGAAACCCCGCATTACTGGCGGGTGGAAAGCAAAGACTTTTATTCTGGTAAAGGCTGGATCAGTACGAGCCGCGAAGAGGCTCGCTTGGAAGCAGAGGGCATCACGATCGCGGATCAAAGCTATCAGCAAGCCTATCTTGAGAACGAATCCGTTCGGGTTCAATTTCAAAACCATGGAGACTATGTCCCATTGCCCTATGGACGCAGCACGTTGTCCCTTGAAAACGGTGCTCGCGGTTTTCAAATCAGCGATGCCATCCAGCGGGTCGATCTCATTGATCCACTCCCAGACACCACCTTGACCCTCGATTGGGACCATCCAGATTTTGCCGCAGAAAATCTCCAAAATCTGCCTTTGATCTATCCAGATTCTCCGATCGATTATATCCAGTTACCCGATTCTTTGCCGCAACGGGTACGTGATCTCGCTGCTGAGATCACCACTGACAGCAACAGTCTGTTTGATCAAGTCACGGCGGTTGAAAGCTATTTGAAAGATCCACTCGTATTCCGCTATTCCAAGACCGATGCCGTCGTGCCTGCAGAAGAGCAAGATTACGTTGATCAATTTTTATTTGAATCACAAGTCGGCTACTGCGACAATTTTTCCACGGCAATGGTCGTGCTACTACGGAGTTTAGAGATCCCTGCTCGCTGGGCTAAAGGCTTTTCTCCTGGATCCCCCGTGACAGAAAACGGCATCACTACTTATACTGTCCGTAACTTGAATGCCCACTCATGGGTGGAAGTCTACTTTGACGGATACGGCTGGGTGCCTTTTGAACCGACACCTAGTTTCCAAAATCCAGATCGTCCCGTGTTGACGCAAGAATCTACTAGCTCCGAAGAAACACCGACCGCTAGCAGCGAGACAACACCAACGAGCAATACGGAAACAGAAAGTAGTGAAACCACGACCAGCAGTTCTGCAACAGCCGCGGTTACCGATGATGTTTGGTTGACTGAGGAGCTGAAACAAACGCTGCGCAATGGCTTCTTTGGAGGCTTAGCTATCTTAGGACTTGGCCTGCTTTTCTATTTCCGCCATTCGTTTTTCCGTATTCATTTATGGTTGATCTGCCGCTTTAACAAACAGCCGCTAGTTGCTGCCTATCCTTTGTTTTTACGACAAACGACGAAAGTTCTGTACCGTAACGAGGCGGAGCCGTTGATCGATTATGCCCAACGACTCGAAGCCTTCTATCCACTGTTCCATGGTGATTTTATCCGCTTGACGCAGCAATACGAAGCCTATCTTTACAGCCAAGAACAGCCGGCTGGTCAAGAAGCCTTCTTAAAGCAAGTCGCTGCCCAAATCAGTCAGCTGAAAAAACTCAACTAAGCAGTGAGGAGAAACGACAAAAAAACGTATCGATCAAAGGATCGATACGTTTTTTGCTTTAGGCGTTTCCTTGACGTTTTTGAACGGCAATAATAATCAGTTTCGTGATTTCCATCAAAACAACTGCCACAGCAGCCATTGCGATACATAGACCGACATGGCCTAAAGTGAAAGTTGCTGGAATCGCAAAGACTTCACGGATTCCCGGAATCAAGGTAATGCTGTATAGTCCACCACAAACGACGATCGCCAACCATACCATTTTATTGGCAAAAAGGCCAGCTTGCCAAGCAGTCTCAGTGTTTGAGCGTGCTGGCAATGTTTGCAATGTTCGGCTCCAGATAAGTGTTGAGAAGGCCATCGCTACACCTAATTCAGGTGATTGGCTCATCCCTAACCATTGTGCCAAAATCACGACAGCGGCAATCAAAATACCGCGATACGTTACTGAGATCAATGTTTTTCCAGTGAAGATACCAGCATTTGGATCTCTTGGCTGGCGCTGCATGATGGTTGGTTCGGCTTTTTCCATTCCAAGAGCAATCGCTGGTAATGAGTCGTTGACTAAGTTGATAAAGAGCAGCTGCAAGGCAGTAAATGGATTGTCCCAACCCATCACTAAGGCAAAGACGATCGCAATGATCGCACCTAAGTTTCCAGCAAACAAATACGAAATGGCTTTTTTGATGTTGTCAAAGACGTTTCGGCCAACTTCTACAGCACGAATAATCGAGGCAAAGTTGTCATCCGTCAAGACCATCGCCGCTGCATCTTTGGCAACGTCCGTTCCGGTTCCCATTGCGATCCCGATATCCGCTTGTTTCAAGGCAGGTGCATCATTGACCCCATCTCCGGTCATGGCAGAGATCTTGCCTTTGTCTTGCCAAGCCCGCACGATACGGATTTTGTTTTCCGGCGAAACACGAGCATAGACTGTGATTTTGTCTAATTGATCCGCTAGTTCGGTTTCAGAAAGAGCATCCAATTCCGTACCAGTCAAGGCTAAATCGCCCTCGGCTGAAATACCGATCTCTTGTGCGATCGCCACGGCTGTCGTTTTGTGGTCCCCTGTGATCATCACTGTTTTGATACCAGCAGATTTAGCATCCGCTACGGCTTGTTTGACTTCTTTACGAGGAGGATCGATCATTGCCATCAAACCAACCAAAATCAGCTCGTTTTCATCCTCTAGTGTCAATTCTCGTGATTGGGCATCGGTCAATGGACGGTAAGCAAACGCCAAGACTCGTAATGCCCGTTTTGAGAATTCTTCGTTTTGATGCTGCAACTTATTTCTGATTTCATCTGTTAAAGGCACGACTTGATCATCGATCAAGACTTTAGTACTGCGGCCAAAGACGATATCTGGACCACCTTTGGTCAACAATAAATGTTCGCCATCGATCTCATGTAAGGTGGACATCAATTTACGATCAGAATCGAAAGGCAATTCTTGCAAACGAGGAAACTGTTGACGAATCGCCCGATATGGCTGATTTAGTTTCTCACTGTAATCCAGAAACGCAATTTCAGTAGGGTCTCCTAGCTTCGCCCCATCTTCACTGATGGCAGCATCATTTGCCAAGACACTGATTTCTACCAAGCGTTTTTCAGGCAATGTCCAGGTAGTTGGCTCATCGGGGAACGTGCCCGTTTGCCCATTTGGTAGATAGTAGTCAACAACGGTCATTTTGTTTTGGGTCAAGGTCCCTGTCTTATCGGTACAAACGATACTCGTTGAACCCAATGTTTCAACCGCTGGTAGTTTTCGAATGATGGCATGACGCTTCGCCATTTGTTTTGTTCCGATGGAAAGGACGATCGTCACGATCGATTGCAAGGCTTCTGGGATCGCTGCAACGGCTACGGCTACCGCAAACATAAAGGCGTTGACTAAATCTTCCGTCATATCACCTGTACCGTCACCTAAGAACAGCCGTGCGACTTGAACCCCTAAAATAATCAATGAAAGGACCAAGATCGCCAAGCTCAGTTTCTTACTGAAGCTGTCTAGTCCTCTTTGCAATGGCGTTTTGTGTTCAACCGTACTTTCCAATAAGCCCGCCACTTGACCGATTTCCGTCACATTACCAGTTGCGGTTACGATAAACCGACCACGCCCATAAGTGACGATCGTTCCACTGAAGACCATGTTGTCACGGTCGCCGATCGGTGCGGTACGATCGATCACACCTAATTCTTTTTCCGCTGGCGTTGATTCCCCAGTCAGCATTCCTTCATCGACCTTCAAAGAACCCTCTTCGATCAATCGACCATCTGCTGGTACATAGTCTCCAGCTTCTAAAATAACGATGTCGCCGACAACCAATTCTTTCGCTAGCACACTTTGTTCTTTGCCATCCCGAATGACGTTAGCATCTGGTGCCGACAGGCTTTTCAAAGCGTCTAACGACCCTTCGGCTTTTTTCGTTTGAATCACACTGACGACGGAATTCAACAAGAGTACTGCGAAGATAACGATCGACTCAACGTGGGCACCCATAACCATTTGGATGATTGCCACGATCAGCAAGACGATCACCATCGCATCTTTGAAGGTATCTAAGAATAAGGCAAAGCTAGATTTCTTAGGTGCTTCCTTCAGCTGGTTCAGGCCATTTTCTAAGCGCTTGGCTGCCTCTTGCTGCGTCAACCCCTCTGTACTGCTCTGGACCTCTGCCATAATTTCCGAGATTTCTTTTTGATACATTTCTTTCGCCAATTTTTTTGCCCCTTTTAATTTTATTTTCCTTAGGCACTCTGCTAGAAAAAAAGAGACCTAAGACAAGTATACGCTTGTCTTAGGTCTCACCATTTCAAATAATACCAGAAAGCTGTCGCCAGCTTACTTACTGTTGATATTATCGCAGCTTGCGCCACCGGTTACTCCCCTAAGGAATAATAATAAGAATGTATCATTATCATAACGGAAACTGTTGTGCTTGGCAACTATAAAACATCAATTTGAAAATTTTTTGAAAACATTCTTTTTGTTCCCATTCCTTTTTTTCTGTTACACTAAGGAAGAGAGAAATTTGTACGTTACAGGAGGAAAAACGATGGATCTTTTTGATACTTTTACCCACCACAGCTCTGTCAGAGATTTTCAACCCCGGCCACTATCAAAGGAACTCAAGCAAAAACTAGTAACGGTTGCCCAGAGCGGTTCCAGCTCGAATTTTGTTCAAGCCTATTCGATCATTGAGGTCAGTGATCCCGAAAAGCTGGCTGAGATTGAAAAGCTCGCGGGTGCCCCAAACTATATCACTCGAACCGGAGTCTTCTACCTTTTTGTCGCCGAC
This sequence comes from Enterococcus sp. 2G9_DIV0600, assembly GCF_002140615.1. Taxonomy (NCBI): domain Bacteria; kingdom Bacillati; phylum Bacillota; class Bacilli; order Lactobacillales; family Enterococcaceae; genus Enterococcus; species Enterococcus sp. 2G9_DIV0600. The sequence goes on along the minus strand of NZ_NGLL01000001.1, from coordinate 1,063,411 downwards.
TTACATAAGCATCAGCAGCTGCTGACCCAAGCAGGATTGCCGGATACCCACTTAAACACGATGGAACCATTTATTGTGTCAGTCGTTGATACGACCATCGCTGCCCAAAATATGGTAGCTTACGCTGAAGCGCAAGACTTAGGAATTTGCTACATCGGCGGCATCCGCAATGATTTGCCTCGTATCGCAGAGCTCGTCGGCTTACCAAAATTGACGTTTCCGTTATTCGGCTTGACGATCGGTTATCCGCAACACAGAAATGAGCCGAAAGTCCGCTTGCCCCAAGAAGCGATCGTAAGTGTCGATCAGTATCAACCGCTGACGCAGGAGCAAACAGCCCAGTACAACCAAACGACAGAAGCCTATTATGCACAGCGCAGCCGCAATCAACAGCAAACCAATTGGCAAACGAAAATGACGGAATTTTTCCGTGAACCGCGACGTCCAGATGTCGCTGCCTTTATGAAGCAACAAGGCTTCTCAGACCACTTCGGCGAATGAGGACACTAATCACCACGGGAAAATAAAAAACGATCGCTGGCAAGGAATCTTGTCAGGATCGTTTTTTTGCTTAGTGTAAAAAATCAGGTTCAGGCTGCTCTTGTATCTTTGTCGCGCTAATTAACGTGTGGCTTCTTGTGCGGCTTCGTTGACGGCAACTGCCTGCTCACATGTTTCCATTAATGCTGCTAACGCTTTATCTAACACTGCTGCATTTTCGGAGGTTCGCTGACTGATTTGCGTCATAGGCTGCGCCGCAAGATCCAGCAAATAGGTAGGGATTGCTTCTTTTTCAGCAAAGGTGCCCTTGATCAGTGGCTGGTAGACAGACTCGCCACAGGGTCCGGTTTTGATAAAGGCTAGTTCGAACTGCGCCTTCCCTGACAAACGCAACCGATAGACCCCTTCTTTGGTCAGCAGTTTTTCATCGGCAAAGCGTGCCTGCAATCGTGCGAAACGTTCGTAATCCATGGTATCTGCTCCTTTTTGATTCCTTCTTTTCTCTAGTGTAGCAAATTTCTTGTTAGCAAAACATCTTTTTCATAGAGAACGCCTCCTTTTTCCTCGTTTGGTGATTTATCACTTTACAAACAGAACAAACGTTCGTATAATTCAAGTGAGGTGAATGTGTATGCCAGCTGCAAAAATCGCTTATGCAAAACAAGAAACCTATGCATTTGAAAAACACTATTATGAATTGGTAAACTTTCCCACACCAGTGGCGCTTTTGTTTGATGAATTCGCATTGACGATGGAGCGCAATCAAAAATCATATATTGCGATCCCCGCGCGCTATTCCGTCTTAAAGGTTCCGCTCGTCTTTGTTTTTCGACTAGAGACTAAGGATGCGCCTGTTTATTATTATGAGCATGTACTCGCTGAAAATAAGATCATTCGCCGCTACAACCCCGAGCGTAACTATTTGCCCGGCGGAAGATAGACCAATGGTTCGATACTTTTGCTGAGATAAGCGGATGCTCTCTCCTGATGAAAATCATGGGTAGCAGTTCGAATGTTTGTCATCAAAACAAAACCCCTCTATACTAAAAAGAAAGGGGTTTTTCACAATGACGAAAAAACCGCCGCAAACGTCTGAAGAAAAGGAAGCCGCTTCTAACAATATGGGACTGGGGATCGGTGTCGGAATGGCATTAGGTGCTGCATTTGAGCTGCTGTTTTTTGATAATCTAGCATTAGGCATGGGTTTAGGCATCGCACTAGGTGTAGCGATCGGTGCGGGCATGGATCAAAAAAGCAGCAAAGACAAGAAATAGCAGCAGCAAGGATCTGTATTTATCTGTTACAGCTTGCTGCCCAGTAAATACCAAAAAAGCCTAGGTTCTGCACTTGTTGTGCAGGACCTAGGCTTTTTTACTTCGAGCAATATTCTCGAAAGCAGCTGCTTCACAGTTGGTTACAGCAGATTTCTTTTCGCCATTTCTGCGCGATACAGTTCATAGACCGCATCACTTTGCTTTGCATGGCTGCGGTAAAAGAGCCCATAAGAGAAAATCGCTTGGAAATTGCTTCCTTGATTTGCTCGTGCTACAGCGTGGTACAAATTCGCCAATTGCTGATCAGACATCTTCCCGCTTTTGATTCGTTTGGCAACTGCTTTTTGGGAAAGGGTAAATAAAATCGTCGTAAATACTTGATAAACCACCCAAATCGCCAGAATAACCAAAATAAATTTCACCAAATCAGGCATCACTTTTCAACTCCTTACAAAAAGTAAATCATTCAGATGATTTGATGTCAATAATAAAATAGAACATTTTCATTAATAATAGACACAAAGATTTTTAAATTACCACAAAAGATGATGTTCTTTCAATCATCAGAATTTCTGAATTGATGCTCTCCTCTTAAAAAAAATTGCCTATTGTTCAGTATTTATGACACTGGTACAATTGAAAAAGCAACAACTCTTGCTTAAGACTACTAGGTACTAGTGAAAAATAAGAGCGCTACCATTGTAATCAGATCTATAGCGAATTGCGAAAAAGGAGTTGTACACTATGTTAGCAAGTTACCCTGCATTGTTTTATTACACCGATACAGACGAAAGCGAAGTGAAGTATTTTATTTCTTTTCCTGATTTTCCAGAGCAAGTCGGCACTCAAGGCTTAGACATCGCCGATGCTTTATTCATGGCATCCAATTGGCTCGGAATCGTTTTGGCAGATTGTATTGAAAATAATCGGGAGATTCCGCTCTCTCCCCCCATTAATTGTTTATCACTGGAAGCGAACAATCCATTTATAGACGATTTAGATTTTGAATTCGATTACGATAAAGAAAAATCATTTCTATCGATGGTCCTTGTCGATGTTTCAGAATATTTAGAGAATCAAACCTTCGTCGAGAAAAAACTGGCGATTCCTCAATGGGCGGATAAACTAGGACGAACTATGCATTTAGATTTTTCAGAAATCCTCACTGACCCAATCCTAAAGAAAAAATGTAAAGACTGATTGCTTCTACACCTCATCACTATGAGGTGTTTTTTACTACTCAGCCCGCTGTTCCATACTAAAAAAGTGCGGCATTCTCTCACATGAAAAAGATACGAGAATGCCGCACGAAACGTTCAATTGTATTTATTTAGCGAGTGAACAGACCCAATCAATCTCTCTTTATTTCGCCAAACGGTAGATAGCATCTGCATAGATCACCGCTGCGTTGAATAGGTCATCCAAGCTCATGAATTCATTGGCTTGGTGCATGGTGTCGACATAGCCAGGGAACATTGCGCCATAAGCAACGCCGCGTTTCAATAGACGACCGTATGTGCCGCCGCCGATGATTTGTTCGAAGCCTTTTTCGCCGGTATGTTCTTCATAAACCGCCAATAAAGTTTCTACCAATGGATCATCTGCTGGCACGTAGTGAGGTTCCATGTTGCGGTCATTGCGGGTAACGGTTGCCCCTTCCATACCGACGGTGCGTTCCACACCGATTTCAAGTCCTTCCGCAGTTACGCCTTTAGGATAACGGAAGTTCAATGCGATAAAGTTGTCTGCTTGCGTTCCTGCTTGGTTCGCTTTGAAAGCAAACAAGCCAGCATTCATTGTCAATTTACCCATTTTTTCGTCTTCGTACGCCACACCTAATTTTTCACCGTAGAAATCTTCATGGACATAGGCTGCTGCTGCATGGATGAATTGTTTTGCGCCGCCGCCAAAGGCATAGTTATCTAAGAAGACTGCTAAGAAAGTCCCCGCATTGATTCCTGATTGTGGGCTGGCACCATGAGCACCTTTACCGACTAATTCGATCGTCACTTGTTCATTTTCTGTTTCAATCGTCCCCGTCACTGGATTGGCTTCAACGTAATCGAAAAAGGCTTTTTCGATCGCTAATGCTTCTTCTGTTGATGGAGCAATGAAGCTTGCTGTTGCCGTTCCTGGTACCATATTTTCTCGCAAGCCAGCAGTAAAGCTTTGCAGCGTGAAGTCTCCTTCATTGTTGCCTTGGAAATGGATACCTAACGTCACATTCCCTTTTTCTCCATTGATGATTGGGAAATTGGCATCTGGTGAGAAGCCAAAATCAGGCTTTTCTTCATGCTCAAAGTAGTAATCCATATCTGCCCAGCCGCTTTCTTCATCAGAACCAACGACAAAACGGATTTTTTTCGATAATGGCAAGCCCAATTCTTTGATGATCTTCATCCCATAATAGGCAGCCATTGAAGGACCTTTATCATCAGAAGAACCACGAGCATAGATTTTGTTGTCATTGATGACTGGATCATAAGGATCGGTTGACCAGCCGTCACCTGCAGGAACAACATCCATGTGGCCGAAGATCCCTAATGTTTCGTCTCCTTCACCAAATTCGATGTGACCAGCGTAGTTATCGACGTTTTTGACTGTGAAGCCATCACGTTCGCCATAAGCTAGCATGTGTAGCAACGCATCACGAGGTCCAGGACCAAATGGCGCATCCGCAGTCGCTTTATCATCTTCTCTTTCACTTTTCACTTTCAATAGATCAATCAAGTCGTTCAGCAAATCGTCTTTGCGGGCTTCGACCTCTTTTTTCCAATCGATTGTCATAGTGTTCCCTCCATTTCTGTTCTCGCTATTTATGATAACACTCTTAAACCAAAAAAGGAAAAAAAATTGCGCCTTTTTCCATGGGTCTTTTCTATGAAATTTCTAGGAAACAGGTATAATAAATATAACTCGATTTTGATTAACGAAAGGAGTCATTGCATGGAGCAACTTGATTCTGCAATTTTATCCAAAGTGATCCAACAGCGCCCGACAAAAAGCCACAAAGGCACTTTTGGCCGAGCCGTTTTAGTAGGGGGCAACCGCCAATTCGGTGGGGCGATCTTAATGGCTGCGCAAGCCTGTGTGTATGGGGGAACTGGTTTGACCACCGTGATCTCCGATGGCGTCAACCGAACCGCCCTGCACGCCCGCTTGCCTGAAGCGATGTTTGTCGATTGGCAGCAAACAGAACTGATCGATACGGTCACCGAATCGGCAGACGTCCTACTGATTGGTCCTGGATTAGGCGAAGGAAAAAGCAATTTTGATCTGCTGCAGCGGATCGTTTCTGCCCAAAAAGAACACCAATGGTTGGTGATCGATGGTTCGGCGATCAATTTGGCTGCCAAATATCCGCTGATCATCCCCTTTCCTGAACAAGTCGTCTTCACGCCGCATCAGATGGAATGGCAACGGCTCAGCGGACTGGCAATTGCCGACCAGACAGAAGAAAACAACCAGCAAGCCCAACAAAAACTCGGAAGTCTGGTAGTCTTAAAAAGCCATCGCACGCAAATTTACGGCAGCAGCATCGCCCAAAATCCCCTCGGAACACCCGCTATGGCGACCGGCGGCATGGGGGATACGCTGGCAGGCATGATTACCAGCTTTTTGGCACAGTTTGAAAAAACAGAGGAAACGATCCACGCGGCTGTCTATCTCCATAGCCTGATTGGCGAAGCCTTGGCAAAAGAGCACTATGTCGTGTTGCCGACACAAATCAGTGCCGCATTGCCTCAATGGATGAAAAAGCACCAAGCATCCGATCCAGAATGATTTCTGATAAACCATTCATCAAAAAAACGTCCCTTTCTGTATTTGTCGAAGGGGACATTTTTTTCAACGGTCAGCTAATTGTTAAAATAAACCACTCGCACTTCATACGGCGCCAAGGTTGCTGTTTGAGGGACTGCTTGATTGGTCTCTAAATCAACGACTTCTTTGATCAAGTGTAGTGTCTGCTCTTTCTCAGAAAAATTCATGATGAAAAAATACGATCGTTCAGGACTGGACCTACCTTGGATCGAGACTGCAGGATTGGCATGCGCGATCCTTTCCTCTGCCAAAGACAGCTCACGGGCCAAAGAAGCATAAAACTGTTCGAAAAAGTCATAGTTGGTGCGAGCCGCCAGATAGTAGGCGGTGCCGGCACCAAAGGCATTTTTGGTGATCGCAGGGGTTCCTTGGTAAAAATCCGCTTGATACTCCCCTAGCACCTCCGCTGTTTCGGCTTCGATGATTGCAGAATAGTCCCGTGTTTCAAAGGGCTGTCCTTGAAAAACCACTTGATTGTGTTCAGTGTCAAAAAGAGTTTCCAGCTCCAGCACGTTGATGCCTAATAACCCTCGCAACGGCTGTGGCAATCCCCCCAGATACAACAGGTCGGTTTCATTGACCATGCCGCTAAAGTAACTGGAAATCAAGGTACCACCAGCTTCCGTGTACTGGCAAAGTTTTGCCATCGTCTCTGCTGTCATCAAGTAAAGCATCGGAGCGATCACCAACTGATAGTCAGAAAAATCTTGCTCTGGGGTCAAAATATCGACCGCGATGTCTTGTTCCCAGAAATAACGATAATGCTCCTGCAACGTTTGGGGATACCGTCGTGTTGGTCGCCCAAACCCGCCACCTCGCTTCAATGCCCAGTTGCTTTCCCAATCAAAAAGAATCGCCACTGCTTTTTTTCTGGTGGTTCCTTGAATCTCTTTGATTTTTTCCAAGCGCTTGCCGTAAGCCGCAACTTCTTTGAAGACCCGATTCTCCGTGGAATCATCATGTCCCACGACTGCCCCATGGAATTTTTCTGAATTGCCACGGGATTGGCGCCATTGAAAATACAAGGTACTATCTGAGCCATGGGCGATCTGTTGCATGGCACTCAACTGATGGACACCAGGCTTTTTCGCTTTATTGAAGGAATGCCAGTTAACAAAACTCGGCGTGCATTCCATCACTAAAAAGGGCTGTTTCTTCAATGACCAGTACTGGTCATGCACATAGGCGGATTTCATCGCTGTCGCTGCCAAGGATTCAAAGTTGTTGTTCCAATCAGGGTAACTATCCCAGCTAACGATGTCCACATGACGAGCAAACTTGCTGTAGTCAATGCCTTCTAAAGGAATAAAATCTTGGGTAGCATGTCCTTCCGCCATAAAATTCGTCGTCACAGGAATGTCCGGTGTCAGCTGACGGATCGGCGCACATTCATGCAAATAAAAATCGATCGTCCTATCTGTGACAAATCGTTTCCAATCAAGATCCATGCCATGCACTTTGTGTTCCCCTAAAGGTGAAGGCGGTAAAACCTGCGACCAATCAGAGTACGTACCGCCCCAAAAAGAAGTCCACCAGGCATGATTCAACGTGGCTAAATCACCATATTTTTTTTGCAGCCAGCTGCGCCAGTTTTCCTGACAATAGGAGCAAAAGCATTCCCCAGAGTACTCATTGGAGATATGCCACATGGCTAATGCCGGATGCTTGCCGTAACGTTTTGCCAACTGCTGATTGATTTGCGTCACCTTTTCCCGATAGATCGGTGAAGAGTAACAGTGATTGTGGCGAAACCCATGGGTATGTTTTTGCCCTTGGGCGTTGGTCCGATTGACTTCGGGATACTTTTGGCTCAGCCATTGAGGACGCCCACCGCTAGGAGTGGCCAAAATGACTTTGCCGCCGATGTCATGGATCTGATCAAACACACGATCCAACCAGTCAAACTGATAAACGCCTTCCTGTGGCTCTAAGGCACTCCAAGCAAACACTCCTAATGTGACAGTGTTGACATGGGCTTGCTGCATATAAGCAAGATCCTTTTGCAAGATTTCTGGATAAGCCAGCCATTGATCGGGGTTGTAATCCCCGCCATGCATAAACTGCTGATCAAACAATTGATTGCTCATCATTCTGCTCCTTTTTTGGCTTGTAACTGGTAGACAAATGATTGAAAATCGCCAGTGACTTGCGCTGTTCCATGGTTGACGGCATTAAACTGATAGGGTTTACGCAACCCTAATTGTCTTAACAGCTGACCAGAGACAGTTTCGCCATTGACCTGGTACACCTGTTGGACATTGAGAAAGGCTGCGGGCAAAAAGTCTTCCGCCGTCGGATTGGCTTGTGCCAACACGCGAAAGAAAGCAACCAAGGCTTCTTCATTTTGCGGATCATACACCGCCCAAGTCGTTTCATTGGCATGGTCCAACTGCTGCAGCTGGTAAAAAGTGCCAAAGGTCAGCAATTGCCGCTGTTTTTTATAAAAGACGATTTGGGATTTGATTGCCTGCTTTTCGGTTTCAGACAAGTGAAAGAGATCGAGTTCATACCCCAAAGGCCCAAACATTGCGACGGTTTGCCGAAAGGCTAAAGACGTTGCCCTGCCGACTTGGTGGTTTGGTGCCGCCGACACGTGATTGCTGAAGGAGGACAAAGGGTACCCTAACAACGTTCCGCTTTGGATGGCTAAACGTTCCACTGCATCACTATCATCACTAGGCCAAATCTGCGGACTGTAAAATAAGATCCCTAAATCGTATCTGCCCCCGCCGCCAGCACAGCCTTCGATCAAAAGGGTCGGAAACGCAGCTAAGATTTTTTCATATAAGCGATAAAGACCTAAAATGTAGCGATGATAAAACTCCGTCTGAGAAATTCCCTGTTCCGCTAAATAGGGAGAGTAAGCTTCAGTGATATTGCGATTCATATCCCATTTGATGTAATCTAGCTTGGTTTCAAGGATCACTTTTTGCATCGCTTCGAAAATCGCCTCGACCACTGCTGGATTGGCAAAATCCAACACGTATTGTCCGCGCCCCACAGAGATCCGCTCATAAGGATGCTTGACTACCCACTCAGGGTGCTCTTGGTACAACTGACTATCCGGCGAAACCATTTCTGGTTCAAACCAAATCCCCAGTTGCAGCTGCATGGCATGAATTTTCTCAGCAAAAGACCCGATTCCTTTTGGAAATTTGGCAGGGTCCGCCACCCAATCGCCTAATGAACTGCGATCGTCGTTGCGTTTTCCAAACCAACCATCGTCAAGCACAAAGCACTCCATCCCTAATGCCTTGCTTTCTTGAGCTAAGGTCAACAGCTTTTCTTCATTAAAATCAAAATAAGTCGCTTCCCAGTTATTAAAGACGATCGGCCGCTGCCGCTTTTGCCAATAAGGAGCAATCACATGCTTTTCGATAAATTGGGCGGATTCTTGACTCAAGCCATTCAGACCAGCAGCGGTGAAGGTGAAGAGACATTCTGGGGCTTCAAAAGTTTCTCCTTGTGAAAGCTGCCAGCTGAAATGCTCAGGATGTATCCCCAACATCAATCGAACGTTGTCCCATTCATCCATTTCCGCTTGCGCCAAAAAGTTGCCCGAATAAATCAGGTTGGCACCATAGACGTGACCAGTGTCATTGGTGGCTTGCTGTTCTTTTAAGGCGACAAAAGGATTGTGCTGATGACCAGACGCTCCTTTTAACGAGCCGACACTGATCGTCCCTTGGGTCAAAGGGACCGTCTTGATATGCCGTTCTTTCAGCCATGCGCCTGAAAGATGCAGCAGTTCAAAATCGCGATTTTTCAGCTCCAAGACACCACTCAAAAAGCGTTGGATGGTTCTCGGCTTGCTCCCCCTATTGGTCAGTGTTTGCTGCCGCGTGATCGTTCCTGATCCTTTGAAGATCGTATAGGTGATTGCCATTTCCAGCTGTCGCTCTTGGTCTACTAATTCAAAGACGATGCTTTGGCTTTCATCGGCAGAAGCAAAGCTGGCTGGTTGTGCCAGCTTTCGTTCTTTGCCCTCAAAACAGTGAAAAGCCACAAGTTTAAAATCCACATAAAGAGGGGTTTCTTCCTCAAAAACCGACACTGCCCCTTCTCGAAAATCAGAAGTCCCATACGTTGGCAATTCTTGAAAACGGTCCGCCAAGGTAAAAAGATTGTCAGCTTCAAAAAACTTGACGGTTCCTGCCGATTTATTCTCTTTTTTCTCAAGGTACGCTTGATCAAATGGCGCCAGTGTGCCTAGAGATGGCCCAAAATAGACATGACCCAGTTGCTGATTTGGTAACACATTTATGATATAACTGATTTTTTCATTGTATAAGTGAAAGAGTTGTTCATTCCTAATTTCTATCATTGCTATCCTCAATTTTCCCCATTTTTTTCATTTGTCCCTGCTCGTTGACAAGCTGCTTCAAGATAACGCAAGCGTTTTTTGACGCCGCGATTGAAAAAGAATTTGTAAAACAGCGCCGCCAGCATAAAACTGTAGGTTGTTTTCTGCTGCGCAAAACGGCTTTGTTCCGAATACGTGACTTGTAGCTTCCCTTTTTGTCCTGGAGCAAAACTGTACCGTTGATCGATCACTCCTTCTTCATGGGTCGTACGAAGCCACAGCTCATCCGCGGCAATTTTTTTGACCGTCATGACGGCAGGTACCAACCGCGGGGCGGTTTTGGTTTGGATCATCGTTTCAATACGGCAGCCTTCCCCGAACGGTTCTTGGGCTTGTTTGGCTAGAAAGAATTTCTCTTGTTCCGCCAATAACACACGGGAAAAGTCCGTAGGTGTGGTATTCATTTGATAACTGCAAGACAATGTATCGGTTCTCATCACAAATTCCTTTCTAAAGGGTGCGCTATTGCATTCCTTTCCGTTTCTGGGCTTATCTTTCTTCTACTCTTTGATTGATCATTTCAGATGCCGCTTGTTCATTTAATGACGCTTCCGCTTTTTCTTCTTTCAAGTACCCGCGATCCATTACGATCAAGAATGGCACCCAGATCAAGGTCATTACGGCAACCGTCACTAACTGTAAGATTGCACCGGCAACAGAACCCGTGCCTAACCAACCAGATAAGAAGACCGGGGTCGTCCAAACCACCGTTGCTCCAATTGGTCGTGGCACCAAGCCTGCGGCAATCGCAAAGTAAGAGATCGTCGTACTGGCTAATGGCGCTAAGATCCATGGGACAAAAGCGATCGGGTTCAAGACGATCGGCAAACCAAAGGTCATCGGTTCAGATACGTTGAAAACAGATGGCGCGATCACGGTCTTCATTAATTTTTTCATCCGAATCGAACGAGCGATAAAGAAGGCCATCGTAATCGAGATCCCCAGCTGCATTCCTTGATTGACGAACACGCCCATAAACGTAGTGTTAATGATATGGGGCAGTTGTTCAGCCCCTGCTTTGTAGGCTTCATAGTTTTCGATCGCTAACGCATTCATGATTGGATCGATCACCGCATTGACCACCAATGTTCCGTGAATCCCAAACCACCAGAAGAATTGGGTGAACAAGACGGCGATCAGTACTGCTGGCAACGTACCGCCTAAGCCCATTAATGGTTTTTGCAAAATCTCATAAACGAAATCAACGGCATTACCCCATGAAGTAAAGGTGAACAAGTAGCGAATCAAATTGAAAAGGAACAACGGTGCCGCCCCAGGAATGATGGCGACAAAGGATTCTGCGATCATTGGCGGAACCGAATCTGGCATTTTGATCGTCAGCCCAGCCGCACTGATTTTGCAATAGATCTGCGTAGCGATAATGGCCGTGATGATTCCGACAAACATTCCCTCAGCCCCTAATTTCGACAAGGGGATCACTGTACCTAACTCTTCGGATGAGCCAAAAGGCAGTAGCATCAAAAACGAAGACAGTGAGATGGCACCCGCAAATAATTTGGCTTGTCCATATTTGCCAGCCAACTGATAGCCGATCCCAAAAACAACGAAAATAGCAGTGATACTCATGGTCGCATTTCCGATAGGACCAAAAAAGTCGTTTAGAAACGTGATGAATCCCTCTGGAAGTTTTTCCGAGAGTCCGAAAGTAGCAGGCAGATTTTGAATAATAATCATAATTGACGCAAACATTGTCGCAGGAAAAGCGACCATAAACCCATCACGAAGACTTAACAAGTATTTGTTGTTGGCAATGATCTGAGCAAAAGGCACCATCTTTTCGGCTAATTTATCAATAAACTTCATTTCGTTTTCTCCTTTATTTTTAACTGTAAACGTTTACTACAATCAGTATAGTTGTTTAGTTAATGTTTACACAACCCCTAAAATAAAAAAAGATCAGACGTCACTGATCTTTTTCGGCAATCGATTCTCTAATAATCAATTCACTGCCACAAACGACGCGAACCGGCATCGTCCGCACCCCAAGGATTTTATTTTTCGCTAATTCGACACTCATCTGCCCCATCTCTTCGGCTTTCATCTTAACGGAGGACAATGCGGGCGTCATAAATTGCGCCATTTCGATATCATCAAAACTAACGACCGACACATCTTTAGGAATCGATAGCCCCGCTTCAGCGAGTGCCTTGTAAACCCCGACAGCCATAGGATCGCTGGCAACGACGATCGCTGTGGGGAGAGGATTCATTTGCGCGATCTGCTGACCAAAATGCAAACCAGTCTCTGGTGACCATTTCCCCTGCAGCACGGTTGTGAACTTTTCCAATTTATTAAGCAGCATCCATTGGCGATAATTTTCTGCTCGAATCTCTTGTTCATCGTAAACGACTTCGCCAGAAATCGTCACTCGGCTGGCAACACCACCCACAAAGGCAATATTCTCATGGCCCTTCTCTTTTAACATCGTGAGGATCTGGTGGGTCTTTTGGGCAAAATCGGTTTGGATGCAATCGTAGCTGGGGGCTTCACTATAATTATCCACCAGGATAATATTGGCATTTTGCTGACTGATCTCTGCCAAAGCATCGCTGGTCATCTCTCCAATAATAATGACTGCGCCATACTTCGCCAATTGTGCCAAATCTTTTTGAGGCTCCCGCATGGAAAAGGCCCGAATCGTTTTTAAGCGCCACTTCGCCGCTTCTTTTTCGATCCCGTTGCGGATCATCATAAAATACGGATCGTTTCTTTCCGACTCTCGATCGTGGCGGGTAATGATGGCAATCGTGTTTTGGTCGCCGACTTCACGGGAATGGGGTTGATTTTTTTCTTTTGAATAATTCATTTGGTTGGCGATCTCAATGACTCGCTGACGCGTATGTTCATTGATACTGAAGGTTTCATCATTGTTAAGGATTCTAGAAACACTTGCTACCGACACCCCGGCTAATTTCGCGATATCTCTCATACTTGCCATAGCTGCACCTCATCTGTTTACTGTTTACTAAATTTACATTCAGCATAGGCATAATTTTTGACCCTGTCAACCTTCTTTTCACAAAAAAACCGAAACTCCTTAGCTTTTCACTAAGGAAGTTTCGGGATACCCGTTTGTTTTCTATTTGAGCGCTTGGTCACAGAGCAAGACATTGACTAAATACAAGGTGCTGATCCCTAAGACCAATAAGTAGACTGGACCAAACAGCAAAAAGGTCAAGACAAGCGTCACTGTTGCTAAAAGATGCGCCAGTACTCGTTTGGGTGAACGAGCAAACTGGTAAAAACTATAAAACAATGAGCTGGGCTGCTGCGGATAGGTGTGAAGCAGCCTCGTTTGATAAAGCAAGACCAAGCAAAACAAGCCAAAGGTGAACGCTAACGCGTAACTAGCGATCTGAAACAGCGGGTGCTGCAAACGGCTAAAGATAAAGCTGTCCGCCAAAAGCAGCAGGAAGAATAGACTGAGCAAACGGTCTTGCCCTTTTCTTGTTGCCCACTGCTGATGAAATGCTTGCTGAAAATGAGCTTTGCTGCTTGCCACCAAGCCCTCGTTACGCAGTTCCGTCAACGTCTCGATCAATGCTCGACTAGCGGTGGTACTGGTTATCAAAGGCAAGGAATACAACAGCCACATGCCTTGTAAAACCAGTAAATGCGGAAGCCAGTTGATGCCAGTCAACAGCGCTTGGTTTAAGCGTTGAGGGGTAACTTTTGTTCTCATCCTTTGGAACCTCCCGTCAGATCCATTCCCTCAATAAAGTAGCGTTGAGCGAGGAAGAACAGCAAGATCGTCGGCAATAGCACAAGCGTTGCTCCTGCCATCAAGTAGTTCCACTGGGTCGTTGATTGGTTTTGGAAGACTTGCAGGCCAATCTGCAGCGTGTACTTTTCTTGGTTTTGAATATACAGTAATGGTCCTAAGAAATCATTCCACGCCCCATTGAAGGAGTTGATGGCAATCGTGATCAGCGCGGGTTTCGTCAATGGGATCATTAGATGGCTCCAAATATAAAGATGATTGGCGCCATCGATCTTAGCGGCTTCGATCAATTCATTGTTAACGGACAAGTAAAACTGCCGCATCAAGAAAATGTTAAAGGCGTTCCCGAAAAACGCTGGAACGATCAGCGGCAGATAGGTGCCGACCCAGCCGATTTTGGAAAACAAGACATATTGCGGGATCATCGTCACAAAGCCAGGAATCATCATCGTAGACAAGACGAGGGCAAAGATCAGATTTTTTCCTGGAAAGGCCAATTTTGCAAACCCATAAGCAATGAAGGAATTTGATAAGACATTGCCGAAGACCACTAAGACGGTAATGAATAACGTATTTTTTGCATACTGCCAAAATGGAAAGGCGTTGATAGTCTCCAAATAATTGCCAAGATTGATTTCTTCTGGGAAAAAGGTCGGCGGGTAACGCACGATCTCCTCCATCGGTTTCAATGATGTAAAGACCATCCACAGCAACGGAATCAGCAGCACGATCCCGATGATCGACATCACCACATAGCTGATGATTTTTTTGACTCGCTGTTGGCTTGATTTGCTTCGTGTTTTTGTCGTCATTTCCATTAGCTGCCACCTCCGGTATAGTGAACCCAGCGCGGTGCCAGCTTGAGATTGATAAAGGTCAAGACTAAGACGATCAAGAACAAGATCATCGACATGGCCATCGCATAGCCCATATCAAAGGCGACGAAGGCTTTGTTCCACATATGCAAATTATAGAAGAGCAGCGAATTCGCCGGACCACCGGTACCATTTTTGGTCATCACGTATGCTTCTTGGAAAATTTGAAAAGAACCGATCGTAGAAGTAATCACATCATAGAAGATGATCGGCGTGATCAACGGGATCGTAATATTTTTGAATTTCGCCCAGACTCCCGCCCCATCGATCTCAGCCGATTCATACAGTGTCGGCGAAATATTTTGCAAGGTAGCTAGATACAAGAGCATCGCGCCCCCTGAACTCCAAATCTTCATCAAAATCAACGCTGGTTTCGTCCATTCGGGATCAAACAGCCATGCCGGACCTTTGATATTGAACCAGCTCAAGAAGGTATTGATCAATCCTGCGGAAGGAGATAATAATTGCATCCATAAGACGTAGACGGCAACCCCTGAAAGAATCGCTGGCAAGTAAAAGGTCGTTCGGAAAAAACTGATTCCGCGGATTTTTTGATTCAATAAAGTGGCTAGAAAGACACTGAACAACGTGGTTAAGGGAACATTGAAAAGTACAAAATACGCCGTGTTATAGAGAGATTTCCAAAACAGGGTATCTTGCGTGAACATGCGGGTAAAGTTCTTAAAGCCGATAAAATTCATTTTCGAAGTCAGATTGTAATCGGTAAAGCTTCCTACGAAGGAAAACAGCATGGGCCCCAACATAAACACCACGAACCCAAGCAAAAATGGCGCTACGAAGAAGTAGCCCCAAAGAGCTTCTTGCCGTTTACTTTTTGAACGCTTCTTTGGCATTCCTTCCACTCCATTCTATTTTTACTCATTGTTTGTTCAAGAAAACATGTCCGCTTCGCAAAGCAGAAAGCAAAGCCCAGTCCGCTAACCGACTGGACTTTCCTTCTTTTTTAAAAACGCTCGTTTTGAAATTTATTTGTTTTGCTCAACAAGATCTTCCACCGCTTTTTGCGCATCTGCCAACCCTTCAGCCGGTGTTTTACTGCCTAGCATGATTTGGTCGATTTGTTCATTGACAAGACTGCTGAAGTCAGGCGCTGTCAATGGCACAGGCGTGATCACCGTGTTGGCAAAGTTTTCATCCGCCATTTGGTAGATCATTTGACCATTTTCATCTAGATTGTCGTTGTTGACCAAGTTTTCGTTGGCTGTCCGATTCGCCATGATATCAAAGCTCTTCTCACCAAATTTCTCTTGAACTTCTGGTGTCGACAAGTATTTGATAAACTCATAGGAGGCTTCAGGATCTTTGGCACCGTATGGCACTTCTAGGACGAACCCGCCGCCCCATGACCAGTGACCAGAGCCACTTTCTTTTTCAGGAATTTGAATGACCCCAAATTCAAAGTCATCTGGTGCATTTTCCGCCAAACTTGAGTAATAGTTGATGTTTTGCGCACGCATCGCCACTAATCCAGAAATGAATGGATCGGCAACCCCTGAACCAAATTCAGCTTCTAAGCGATTGATGGTATCTTGACCATAATACTCTTGCCAGTCTAAGATCCATTCCAACGCTTCCACTTTGTTGTCTGTATCGATTTTGACGTTCTCATCCTTGTCAAACCAGCTGACGCCATCGTCGGCATTCAACGCCCACACGTCAGCGCCTAAATTCCACAATGGGTAAAAGCCGATCCGCTCAAAGTCATCACCGTTTTTGACATCTAATTTACGAGCAACTGTTTCTAACTCCTCCCACGTTTGGGGCAGTTGCTCTTCACTGATACCAGCCTCTTTAAAGAGTGTCTTATTGTAGAAAATCACTTGCGTATCTGTATTGAAAGGAACCGCATAGGCATCCCCTTCGTACTCCACTGTATCCCATAATTGCGGATAAAATTCATCAGAAAAGCCCTCTTCGATATACTCGCTTAAATTCGTTGCTTGCTGCGCTTCTGCCCGCTGAGCAACAGAATTGATATCTTGTACAATAACATCAGGCGGATTACCAGCAGTGATCGACGACAGTGATTTTGTCCAAATATCGCCCCAAGGCTGGTAGCTGTATTTGACCTCGATTTTATCTTGTGACGCATTAAAATCATCAATAATTTCTTCAATTACTTCTTGTCTTGCACCAGATCCCCAGAAGGACCAAAAATCCAACGTCGTTTTGCCATCTGCTGACTCATTCCCCGAGGAATCAGCGGTTTCACTATTGCCACATCCTGCCGCCAGTACACCAACTGAAAAAAGCAAAGTCCCCATATAAAATAACTTTCTCATTTAACCTAACCTACTTTCATTTATTTTTAATGTACTATTTAAAAGCTATCACTACTTCTTCTTTTCAGCAAATAAAAAGCATCGTTATTCGAATAAAAAAATAACATTTTTGCCGTTCCACGACAAGAAGAGCGTTTTCTTTGAAAATATAAAAAAAGTGGGGCATCATAGAAATAGCACCTATTTTTCAACCTCACGTCAGACCATTAAAAAACGATGTTTATAGAAAGGGAGTAACCACATGCTAGTCATTGTCGATATGCAAAACCAAATTCTCGATGAAGAGAACGAAGCGTATGTGCCAGATGGCGCTGCTCTCGTCAAACGAATCGCCAAGCGCCTAGAACAAGCGCGGGCGGATGGGGAGTACATCTTACACACCCGCGACATCCCAATCGAAGTCAAAGGAACGCCTGATGAAGAAGCCGCTGCCCTGCAGCTGATCCCAGAACTTAAGCCTCTCGAAAATGAAAAAGTCGTCAAGAAATACTATTACAGTATTCCACCTGAAGTCTTGATCGACATCAAGAAAAATCTATTTGAACCTGAAGAAGAAAAGAAAATCGAAATCACTGGTGTTGAAACCAACATCTGTGTCCTTTCCAATACGATCGAGATCCAAAGCGCCTTTCCTGACGCTGATTTCACCATCAATAAAACATTAGTTGCTGGTAAAAACCACGAGTCGCAAGGACTCGACATCTTACGAGATTTCAATGTCCAAATCATTGATGGCACAAAACAAACCAATGACCAATAGGTAACGAAAGCTCCCTGTTCAAGGAACAGAGAGCTTTTTCAATTTGATTATTGATTTAATTCATTGAGCCATCTAATAGCTCGGTCGGAATTTCAATCCGAACCTCATTTTCAGTCTGACAGTTTGGACATACGAAGGTTCCTTCGATGGCTTCCTTCACTTCCCCGTAAGCGTAATGAATAGCGATTTCATCTTCTGCCAATTCATTCGTTTCCAACGGTGGTACCATGGTTAATTGCCCCTCGCTGTCTTCTTGTAAATGAACGACCAGCTTCCCATCAAAGTTTTCATTGCAATTGGTGCAGGAAGCTTTTCCTCGAATCGTTAGATCCATGATCATCCCTCCTCATTTCTTGTCACTGGTTGATGCAGGTTCCGTTAGATACTCGTAACGCATGCATGCTTCACTTTAATAGTGTCACGCTTTCACTTTTTTAGCAAATCATCTGTTTTTCTTTTTTTAAACCATTGATGAAGAAAAAACAAATCAACCATTTTGAGCGTTTTCGTTGTCAAATCGTTAAAATCCTTGCAGAATTAAACTATCTGTTACTGAAAAGTAAAAACATGTTGTTGAAAAAATTAGGGATTGTCCGAACTTATCTGAACAAACAAGGAGGAAAAATGATGCAAGCAGTAACCTGGCAAGGAAATCAAAAAATGGACGTTCGCCGTGTAGAAGATCCAACGATTTTAGAACCGACGGATGCGATCATCCGAATCACCGCAACTGCAATCTGCGGCTCTGATCTCCACCTTTACCACCATGGCGGCTCTGTTTTGGAAGAAGGCTATGTTGTTGGTCACGAACCAATGGGTATTGTCGAAGAAGTCGGCAGTCAAGTACAGAAACTAAAAAAAGGCGATCGCGTCGTCATCCCTTTCAATATCGGTTGCGGCCATTGCCACTTTTGTCAAAATGAAATGGAAAGTCAATGTGACAATTCTTCAGAAGATACATTGTATGGCGGCTTATTCGGTTTTGGAAAAATGAACGGCAACCACTGGGGCGGTCAAGCCGAATTCTTGCGCGTCCCTTTCGCAGATTTCACCTCGTTTATCGTACCTGAATCAACGATCCCTGACGAAAAAGTATTGTTTTTATCTGATATCTTACCTACAGCGTATTGGAGTGTCCAAAATGCCGGCGTCAAAAAGGATGATACCGTGATCGTCTTAGGCTCAGGACCAGTTGGCTTGTTTGCCCAAAAATTTGCCGTGATGGCAGGCGCTAAGCGGGTGATTGCCGTGGACCCTGTTGCTCATCGCTTAGAAAAAGCCAGCAGCTACAATCAAGTCGAAACATTCCAATTGGATGATTTGGCTACTAGTGCCGATGAATTGTATGAGCTATCCAAAGGTGGCGCTGATGTGATCATCGACTGTGTTGGGATGGATGGTTTAGAACCCGTCAAAGAAAAAGCCAAAAATCTAGTCAGCTTGCAAAGTGGCACGATCTCACCGATCCAGATGGCCGCCAAGGCAGTCAAAAAATTTGGTACCGTCCAAATCACTGGCGTTTACATGACACCTGCTTCTTCTTATCCATTGCAAGAATTCTTTATGCGCAACATTGATGTCAAACACGGGCAAGCACCTGTGATTCATTTAATGCCGAAAATTTATGACATGATTGCCGATGGTTTGTTTGACCCGTCACAGATCATCACCCACACGATGCCTTTAGCAGATGCTGCCAAAGCGTATGAGATTTTTGACAAAAAAGAAGACAAGAACATCAAAGTTGTCTTGAAACCTTAGCACAAATAAAGGAGCAGTGATAGCACCTATGCCAAAAATCAAACGGAGTGAACATCAATTCGATCCGGGAAAAGAAGAAGATGTGATCATCAAGGCAAGCCGCTTTCGCATCTACTTTCAAAATCGCTACATGTTGATCTCACTTACGAATGATATTTTGACGGGCTTGTTTTATATTTTCGGGAGTATCGTTTCATTAACTAGCTTGCCTGCGATTTACGGAACGATTGCTTATTTGATCGGCGGAGTCTTTTTGACCATTCGCCCGCTGATTAAAATCGTTCGCCATGTCTATATTTATAATGAGCGCAATCAAGAAGGCGAAAAAGAAAAAGATGTCACCATCACCGACGACGAAAGTTGATGGGGCGACAACTAGAGAGGAGTTTCCTATGTTAAAAACATTTGATGGGATCGCACTGACCTTATTGATCATCGGCGGTATCAATTGGCTGCTGGTCGGCGCCTTCGAGTTTGACCTTGTCGCAGCGATCACCGGCGGCAGCACGTCGATCATTGCCCGCGTCATTTATATTCTAGTTGGGATCAGCGCATTGTATAGCCTGAAATTCTTTCCAGCTATCGCCCGCCAACAAACCCTCGACTAATTGAAAATAAAACCTGCATCTGCGATGTCCTGACCCCAAAAAGTTAGATTTTTGGTCTAACGTTTTGAGGTCGCATCTGTGGATGCAGTTTTTTTGTCTACAATCATTGAAAAAAAACACCAGTTGTACTACTCTTGTATTTAACCTACTATTTTCGAAAAAATAAAAAGGACGTGACTCATGACCCCACCTACTAGACCCTCGCTGATACGTCGGATACTCGGTCGGATGCTTTTGCTGTTGATTTTCTTATTTATTCTAAGTATTATTGGCGGAATCATTGTTTTAAATAACCTCACCATCGCGGAAAATTGGTTTGGTCTGAATGAATACCAAGTCGTTGAAATCAGGCATCAGATCATTCGTTTGTTCCCCTACTTTTGGGTAGCAGGGATCCTGTTGGTCTTTTTGATCGGTCTGATCATTGGCCTCAAAAAACACAAAAAATCGCCATTCTATTGGTTATTCTCATTGCTCTTGCTGCCAGTGATTCTCTTTTGTATTGGCGTAGTTTCCACCTTTTTACCTGTAGACCGCCAACTCTTTCGAGAAGAAGCCAGTGCCAAAGAAATTATGGCTGCGCTACCGAATCAATCCTCATTCAAAGACAAAGAGCTGCAACTGGTCAGCTATAGTTTTCACATCCGCAATGTCCCGCTAAAAAGCGGCATTTATGCAGTTGCGCGAGTGATCAATCCAAACACAGGCCTGCAAGACGAGTATTGGTATTACCCAGAAAATCTGTTGACCAAATGGAAAAAAGACGACGATACGATCGAGCTTTCGATGGAAGATACCATTGCCTTTGATACCATCGATTGGGGCGTCATTCCCAAGATCATCAAGGATTCTGAGGCGCGAGCAGCTCAGCTGGATCACTATGTCCCTGGCGTCAGCATCGTCATTTTAAACGGCTTCCAAGGCGAATGGACTTGGACCGTTGGGTTAAATGGGATTCGTAATCGCACCGAGATCAATTATGTCTATGATCTCAAAGGAAATTATCAATCCGAATGGCAATAAAACAAGCGGCACCTATCCACGAGGAAAGGTGCCGCTTTTTCATAGTTAAGCAAGCCGATTGAATTAGAAAAATAGTTGAATGCCATTGTAAATATTGATCAGCAAAACCAAAACGATCACTGTTTGAAAAACCAGTGTCACCCGCTGGGTCGAAAGGACATTGCTTGCCTTTGCCCCGATGAGTCCCCCAACAATGGCTGCCGGAATGACAAACCATAAAACCTTGAGGTCATATAGACCAAAACCTGTCGAAAAAGCGATCGTCAAAATTTTTGCCAGCTGTGAGAAAAAAATCGTACAAATTGAATAAATCGTCGCCTCTTTGATCGGCATGGCAAATAGCAGCATCAATAAAGAAACATTGATGGGTCCGCCGCCGATCCCCAGCAAACTGGCTAGAAAGCCGAGAATCAAGCCGCAAGCTGCATACCAACCGACTTTTTTCAACGCAAACCCGCGCCAGTTATATTTTGTATACAAAAAAGCAAATAATAGTGTCAGCACGGTCACAAGGATTTGTATCAGCTGAACCATCTTGTCGTCTCGAAAGACCAGCAATAGCCGTTCAAAGACAACATTGCCTAAAACACCGCCTAACACAGCGCCGCCAGAAACCCACAAGGCAATCGACCAATTGATTTTCCGTCCACTGGCTAATTGTCTGGCTGTCGAAACGATGGACATCGTGAAGACCGCTGTCGCCGAGTAAAAAGAAATCGCAGCAACAGAATGGGCGCCGATAAAATCGAAAATCGGTTTGATCAGCACGCCGCCCCCCATGCCCGAAACTGCACCTACTGCATTCGCCAAAACAATGACAATAAAATAGATAAACCCTATCACTCGCTCACTCCTTAGTATTGCGATCAACTTTGTTTTTCTTGCTCGATCGCTCTTTCTTATCAATAAATACTATCATACAATGGAGCAACCATTCATTTTCTAAGATTGTCGGTAACGGCACACCACTTTTTCCAACCAATCGATACTGGCAAAAAGCAGATAGCCCATCAAAGCAATCAGGAGGATCCCGGAAAGCATTTGTGGGTAGTCCATTTTTGACCACGCACTTAAGATCAGATAGCCGACACCATACGTCGTGTTATAATTTTCGGCAAAAAAGAGGGAAGCCAACGCGATCCCGATACTGACCCGCACACTGGCAAAAAGCGGGGGCATGAGCGCGGGCAAAATAACGAAGCGCAAGACATGGCGCCATTGGTTGGTATAATTTTTCATGACCTGAAAATACGCTGGTGGGATCTTCATAACTGCATCACGAATCGAGACGATCACTTGAATGACGATCACCGCAAAAATCAAGAGAACTTTTGAGAGATTGCCTAAGCCAAAGAAAATCATAAAGACGGGTAAAAACGCAACTTTAGGAATCGGATATAAAAAGTAAAGCAGTGGACCAAGCAGCCGATCGGCTCTTTGGGATCGCCCAATCAAGATTCCTAACGGCACCCCGACCAGCAACGCCCCACTCAACGCCGTAAATACCCGCAGCAAACTGGCACCTGCGTGGATCAGCAAGACTTCTCGCAATGCCCAAAAACGCTCAGCCGTTTCTAAAGGATTAGGCAGTGAACGATTGTTGGTCACCCAGCTTACACCCCACCAAACCACGACAAACGAACAGAAGCCCCAAGCAAAAGATTTAATGGTTTTCATTGCCTTGCCTCCCTCATTTGTTCTTTCAACTGCAAGACGACTTCATAAAAAGCCAATGAGTCTCGTTCCTGCTGGCTGCCGTAAAAAGTATTACTGATCGGCGTAACGCCTTGATCTTTTAGCAGCAAAATCGTCTGCCCCAAAAACACTGCCTCTTCTGGATCGTGGGTCACCACAATCAAGCTGTTTTGTCTACGCTGCTGTTGGGCAGCGATCATGGCTTGGGCGTTTGCTTTGGTTTCTTGATCTAGCGAAGCGGTCGGCTCATCCAATAATAAAACATCGGGCTGTGTGATCAGTCCACGCCCCATGGCAGCCCGCTGTTTTTGACCGCCGCTAAGCTGATGCGGATAGCGGTCTTGCACCTGCGTCAATCCCAACTCAGCAATACAGCTGGTGACCCATTTTTTACGGCGCTCACTAGGGATTTGGTTGATAAGCAGCGGCATTTCCAGTGCTTGGTAGACTGTTTGCCAAGGAAACAAATGCAGTTCTTGGAAAACGACCTCGATGTTGTCAGGGGAACAGCCTTGGTAAGTGATCGTGCCGGATTGCGGTCGCTGCAACCCTTTGATCAAGGATAAAAGCGTGCTTTTGCCAATCCCCGATTCTCCCAGCAGCACATAGGTCGCGCCTTGTTCAAAACAAAACGAAAGGTTTTTAAAAATAGCGATATCTCCATAGGTAAAAGAAACGGAATCGAATAGAATACTCATCAGAGAATAAACTTCTTTCTTCAAATTATTTGTGTTGGTTTTCACATTTTATGCTATACTATTTTTTGCGTGATTGACAAGAAAGGATGGTTTATGATGTTTCAGACCCTCGTATTTCATGAAATACGTCCCGAAGCAGAACTTTATGATCAGGTCCGCCCGATCAAAGTCGCAGACGGTTATCAAGATGCCTTGCCTCTGCCCTTATTCAATAGCACTTCTCATTTTAAACAACAAATCGACTTTTTGAAAGCAGAAAATTACCATACGTTGACCCTTGCAGAAGTCAAAGATTTTTATTTCCGGCAGCAGCCGCTACCAGAAAAATCCGTATTGCTGACCTTTGACGACTGCTATCAATCGATGAAAGAATATGCCTACCCACTGTTGAAAGAAGCTGGTTTCAAGGCAACTGCCTTTGTCGTGACCGGCTGGCTTTTTGATGCCCCTCAGCCTTACGAGCCAGAAGTTTCACGGACATTGAGCAGCGCCGAATTAGCCGAAATGAGCGATGTCTTCGAATATGCCAATCATACCGATCATTTTCACGAACGCAAGGACCAGCAAGGGCGTTCGATGTGGGAAACACCAGCCGCCTTTGCGCAAGACTTACGAAGCTGCAATCAGCATGTGGCCATCCAGGATGTTTTTGCCTATCCTTTTGGCTTCTATGATCAGCAGACGATCGCCACCTTGGAAAAGGAAGGCTTTGTTCTAGCATTTACAACCAAACCAGGGATCAACACGGCACAAACCAAGCCAATGGAACTCCATCGGGCAGTCATCCCGTTCTCATTACCAATGGCTGCTTTTGAACAACGATTTAGAAACGAGGAAATGAACCAATGAAAAAAACGATTTTAGCAAGTATCCTAGCACTATTCGCTGTCGGCGCTGCCGCCTGCGGCAACACTGGCGAAACAGCAAGTACCAGCAATTCCAGCACTAGCAGTACAGAAGTTGCGGTCACGGATCAAACATTGACGATTGGGGTGTTACCAGCAGAATCAGCGATTCCGATCATTCTAGCAAAAGAAGAAGGCTTTTTCGAAAAGCAAGGATTGACTGTGGAACTCAAATCCTTCACTTCCCCGAATGACCGCAATGTGGCGGTGCAGGCAGGCGAGCTGGATGGTACCATCAGCGATGTCATGACAGAAGCGACCTTCAAGCAAAACGGCATCGATATGACGATCACTTCTGATATTTTGGAAAACTTCAAGATTCTCGCTTCACCGAATTCAGGAATCACTGAGATGAAAGGGTTAGCGGATAAAAAAATCACCCTTGTACCGAATTTCATTTTAGAATACATCATGGATCAATTTGCACAAGAAAATGATTTTACTTATGACATCGTGGATATCGCTTCTTTTTCTGCCCGTTCCGAAGCATTGCTCAATGACCAAGTCGATGGCGCTGTTTATACGGAACCGCAAGCCAGCATGTTGGCTGCCCAAGGGGCGATTGTTTTAGGCAGCTCTAAAGATGCTGGCATCAAAGGCGGCACACTGCAATTTATGGACGAAGTTATCCAAAATCGCCCGCAAGACCTAAAAGCATTCTACACTGCTTACAACGAAGCCATCGATTACATGAATGCTCATTCAGCAAAAGACTATGCCGACATCTTGGCAGACTATCAATTTCCCGATGCTATGAGTACTTACTTAGACAGCCAGGAAGACTATCCGTATGCCCAGGCAGTGCCGCAAGAGCAATTCGACGCGATCATTGCTTGGACAAAAGACAAAGGTCAAATCGACCAAGCGTATTCTTACAACGAGTTGACCAATTTCGATTTTTTACCCGCTGACGAATAGGAAACAACAAAAAAGACGCATTTGCGTCTTTTTTTGTCATTTCACTTAATTTCGGCACTCTTTTTGCTCGTGGCAAGAAATTCAGGTATACTTTTGACAAATCAGCTACCATGAAAGGATTTGATGCAATGCCAACGATCGCTGTTTATACCGACCAGAAAGAAGATACTTGGGAAGCACACTTGACTCACCAGTTAAAAATAAATGAAGAAAGGACTCAGGCTCATCAAACATTCCATAACGAACCTTTAACGATCGACGAATACTTCTTTACAGAAGATCCTGCCCCTTTCCATACGAATCAAGCCGTTAGCCAGCAATTAGCAAGCAATGGGCGCAGCTGTCTTCCGCTCGTTTATGTCGACGATCAGCTATTTTGTCAAGGTCGTTTGCCAACGATCCGTGAATGGGAACAATTGACGAAATCCGGGATCACTGTGCAATTTGATGCGTAAGATCAAAAGGCGTTGAAGGATTTACCCTTGACGCTTTTGCCGTGTCGGTATTCCTAAAGTCAAGTCACGTTCCTTCGACCAAGCGATGGCACCCGACAGCAAAAAGAAACTAATGACCGTCCCTTCCCTCACCGCTAGCGGTAAGCCCAAACTGATCGCTAGCAAGAGCGCCCCCGAAATACAGACCGCATCAACGCCATAACGGTACTGCTTGAACGTCCAGCGACTGCGTTGCGCCAGCAAATGACACCAGTGCTCGATTGGAAATTTCAAGACCTGCAACCGTAAGACTTGCCCCGTCGCCGTTCCAGAAATCAAGATCCCACCGATCAAAGCAGCTAGTTGGCTCCAATAATTCGTCAAGTGAAGCGATGCCAAGAAATAGTAAACAAAGCCATTGATCAAATAGCCGAATGCCAGCAAAGCAAAAAACATAATCAAGTACTCACTGCCTTTTTGTTTGAGGGACGTCTGCCGCCGATCCAATAGCCAACAGGCAGCTAAAAAGCCCAAATTGATGGCTGTTGTGATGGTGCCGACTTTGATTCCTGACATCGTTGCCAGTGTGACATTTAAGGCATTAAAACTACTGACCCCGACGCTGGCTTTAATGGTCAAGCTGATCCCGAAAGCACTCAGCCCATAAAATATCCCAGATCCTATCCATTGCTTTTTATTCATTTTTTCTCCCACACTTTCATTTTTGCTTTTCTAAGTATGTGCTATACTGACTAAAAACAAATAGGAGATTTCTCCTAGTTTGGAGGAAAAAAGTGAAAAAAACCGCTTATGCCTTGGCAATAAAGCAGGTACCAATCAAAGAAAGCTGCCCCTTGCCGATTCCTGAGGAGATTTTACAACAAAGTGCCCTCTGGACCTTTGATCATCGAGAAGCGATCCAAAAAGAAACGGTGCCGATGTCGGTCTTTTTCGTCCTATTGACTGGCAAAGCCAAGATCATTCAAACGCAAGAAAACGGCAAACGTGCCTTGCTACAGTTTCTCCATCCTGGTGATTGCATTGGTGATCTCACGTTGATTGGCGCCGAAACAGTGCCGAAGACCGTGGTTGCGATCGGTGAAACAACTTGTCTGGGCATTCCTATGAAAGCAGCAGCTCACGGGCTCATGCAAGACCTGGCTTTCGTACAAACGCTAGGCAAAACTATCGGTGAAAAATTGCTGCTGCGTATGGATCATTTTTCCGTCAATCAAACCTATCCCTTGGCTTGGCGCCTTGCCCAGCTACTGTTGGAAGCTTCGATCGATGATCTTTTTCAAGAAAAATTAACGGAGACCGCAGAATACTTAGGCGTGAGCTATCGCCATTTGACGTATACCTTAAAAGATTTCAAAACGCAAAAACTAGTCTCAAAAACTGCAGACGGCTATCGGATCGATGCGCCTGCGCTGCAGACCTTTATCCAAAACCAACAAAAGTAGTAGTAAGCAAAAAACGACAGCGAAATAGTTGGTATGATGCTCCCCTAAAAGCCAGAGAAAAAGCTGACTTTTAGGAGGCGCAACAAGAAAAACCAACTGTTTGCTGTCGTTTTCGGGTCGTTGCTTTATTTTTTCGCCAATGCCCATGCATTGACAGTAACCGTGCCAGTTCCGCTGAGAGCGATCGCCTCGGTCCGTTTTGGATACACGCGAGAGGTCAAACAATATTGCCCGCCATTTAAGAAAATCTCAATCGACGACGTATCGACAAAAATCTGCAGCTGCGTCAGTTCATCGACCTTGACACTGCGCTGTTTACGACCGTAGCCAGAAACGCCATGATGGATCGTGAAGACACCAGCTTCATAAGCCAAAGTCGTATCTTGCAAAAGTCCAAGCTGGAACTGCTGCAATGGGACTTCCGCCGTAACTTGCAACTCATATGCCAATTCATCGAAAGACAAGTGCTGCGGTTTCTCTGATAGCACAATTTTTTGGCTGACTTGCTTGTCTCGCAATTTTTGAAATTCTGGCAAAGGTTCTTGATACAACTGGTCATTTTTGACCGAAAGCTGTCTTGGCAGCGTTGCGGCATGCTGCCAGCCGCGAGGGATCGTAGGATTGCTGTATTCAGGACTGGTATCCCCTAGCCCCATCCAGCCCCACAAGATCCGACGTTTCTGCTCATCTTCAAAGGTTTGCGGGGCATAGAAGTCAAACCCATAATCAAGTTCACGAAACGCAGAAGTTTCTTTGAACGTCAGGGTCTCCCAATCCACCTCACCGATCAGATACCCTGATTGATGAATATTTTGGTAGGCATGTTCTTTGGCTGCCAAGCCTTGCGGTGAGAAGACCAACACATCTTTGCCATCTAAATGGAAGTAGTCTGGGCATTCCCACATGTAGCCTAGAGCATAGTCCTCACCGAAAAAGATTCCTCGATAGGTCCATTCATTTAAATCCGTCGATTCATAAATCAAAATTTTGCCTTCGTTTTCCAACGTACGCGCGCCTAGCAGCATATAGTAGGTGTCTTCGTGGGCAAAAACCTTTGGGTCACGAATATGATCGGTAAATCCTTCAGGGTAGTCCTCATGAGGAATCACGACTTCTTGCTTTTCGACGGTATAGCCGTCTTTGCTGATTACATGGACCGTGTTTTGTTCTCGTCCACTAAAGGTATAGTCATGATCACCAGGATGTTTGACATTCCCAGTATAGAAGAAATGGATCGTGTCATTCTCGATAAAGGCAGAGCCCGAGTAGACCCCGTCTTTGTCATAGTCGTGTTCGGGAGAAAGAAACAGCGCTTCTTCTTGAAACGTGACAAAATCCGTCGACGTTTTGTGTCCCCAATGGGGTGGTTCTCCGCCGTGGGGCGTTTGCGGTACATATTGATGGTAAAAATGAACCACGCCTTTGAATTGGCAAAGACCGTTCGGGTCGTTCATCCATCCTGTTTCTGGCATCAAATGATAGTTCAAGCGCCACGCATCAGCACTGATTTTTTCCACTAATTCGCTTTGAGTTTGGGCAAGCTGTGCCCAGTATTCTTTCGTTAACATTGTGGTACCTCTTTTCTCTTGCCGATGAACAACAAGGGATTATTTATTGGTTCAACTCTTTGGCTAGCGGTTTGCGCTGCAATTGGACACCAGCAAAACCGACTGCAAAGGCAATCAAAATCACGAGGACGTATTTCAGCATGGCACCGAAATCTCCAGTATACAACAATAGTCCTGGAATAAAAGTGATGCCCATCCCAGTGGCAGCTAATTGGAAGACATACGTCGCAAACCCGCCGACTGCGCCCCCTAACATGCCTGCGCCAAAAATCCGCATCGAGCGTAAGTTGACCCCAAATAGTAAAGGTTCCGTGATCCCAAATAAGGTTGGAACCGCCGCACTGATGGCATTTGAGCGTTTGACTTTGTTTTTATAAATAAATGCCGCAGCGATCGCAGCCCCAAATTGTCCCGCCATACTTGCTGTACCTAAGACTTGTAGGACGTTTTCGCCTGTCGTATTCAATAACCCTAACTCAATAATACTTAACGAATGGTGCAATCCAGTGATCACGATCACTTGCTGAACTCCTCCGTAAATGATATAACCGATGCCCAATGGTGCTTGCACCAAGTAGACGATACTGTTGATGACTGCTCTTTCAGCTACTTGCAAGATTGGTCCTAACGCAAACAAAATCAAACCTAAAGTAATGACGATCGTTAAGAATGGTGTCACGATCAAGTCCATCATTTGCGGAACAAATTTACGGAACCATTTTTCTAGCTTAGAAACTAAGATCCCGACAATAATTGCTGGAAAAATCGACCCTTGATACCCAGAGATCGATAAACCGAATAAGTGCAGTGGCTCTGCATCCCCGCTGGCAACTGCCCAAGCGTTCGGCAATTGCGGTGCCACCATCATCAATCCTACCACGATCCCGATGATCGGATTACCGCCGAATTTTTTCGTCGCACTATAGGCGATCAAAACAGGTAAAAAGGCAAACGCTGTATCCGTTAACATTTCAAACATAGCTAACCAGTCAGCACTATAGGTGACCCCCAACTCGGTCAATAATCCCCGAATCCCCATCAAGAGCCCCGTCGTCACCAAAGCTGGAATCAGTGGCACCAAGACATCTGACAACGTACGGACAACTTTTTGGACGGGTGACAGATTCGAATACACATCATCTTTGAAGCCAGCTTTTTCAGCGGAGGCGTCATTGCCCATCTCTGCGGCGAAGGCTTGATACACTTCATTGACTTTTCCTGTTCCAAAAATGAATTGATGCTGTCCCGTGTTGAAAAAATAGCCCTTGCTGCCCTCAACTGCTTCCGCTTTGTCTTTATCTACTAACTGATCGTCTTTCAAAATCAAGCGCAAACGTGTGGCACAGTGTTCAAAGTTTTTGACATTTTCTTTGCCGCCAACAGCTTCTAACACTTGGTCGATCGTTTTTTGTTCCTTCATTTTTCCCACTCCTTTGATCGTCGGTCCACTTGTGGAACCGGTTCTACATTTGTAGATTAACAGAAACCGTTTGCAATTGCAAGCAAAGAAAATAAAAAACAGAACGCCGCAACTGGACGTTCTGTTTTCTCGAAAAATATTTGCTTTATCGCTCCTGCTTGTCAAGCTTGGCAGTCGACTGTTTGACCACTAATCGATTCGGTAATTCGATCACTTCAGGAACCTCTTCCCCTTGTGTCAGTTTTTGGATCGTTAAGACGGCATCGATGCCTAATTGGACATAGGGATATTGGGTCGTTGTGATGGTCGGATAGACATAATCCGTCGAATCATAGCCGCCAAATCCGTTCAAGGAAAAGTCTTGCGGCACTTGGTACCCTAGTTCATGGGCGGCTTTCAATACAGCAACAGCGATATTGTCCGTAGCACAGGCGATGTACGTTGCCGGTTGATCTTTCAAGAACACAAGGGCTTTTTGGTACGTTTCTCTTCTAGAAAAAGACGTTTCGATAAAGTCCACCTTGACGTTGGGGGTTTGTGCCAAGACATCAAGAAATCCTTTTTTTCGCAAGACACCTACCGCATAATCATTCTCGCTGACCCCAACAAATAAATAACGTCGGTGGCCAGCGCTGACTGCATATTCTGCCATGTTTTTGCCCGCTTGATAATCTTCATGGACGATGGAATGAATGCCAGCTAACTGTTGACCTAACAATAAAACCGGCATAGGAACCTCTGCCAGCACCGCTTGCAGCTGCGGCGTGATTTTACGCGCAAAAAGGATCATCCCTGCTACTTTTTGTTTGACCAGCATTTCGATATTTTCTAGTTCCCGCTCATCGCTCTGATCAGAGTTGGTGATCAGCATTTGATAGCCGTTTTCCCGTGCTGTCGTATCAATCCCTTTCAACACATCATTTGTCGATGGCGAATTCAATCGAGGAATGATCACGCCCAACAATTTCGTGTCTTGGGCTTTCAGCGAGCGAGCAAATGTATTAGGACGATAGCCAGTTTCAGCAATGATCTGATCAATTTTTTGGCGCTTTTCTTCACTGATATAGCCATTGTTCAGATAGCGGGAAACCGTACTTTTCGCTACTCCCGCCTTTTCAGCAATGTCCTTGATCGTTGTCATGATTTCCCACCTTTGCGTTTTCTTTTATTATATCAATAACTGAAAGAAAAGCGCAGGTTTTGCGTGAAAATTGTTGGGTTGGGCGATTTTGGAAGGAAGTTTCACTTCAAAGTAATCTTACAATCAATGAATGGTAGAGAAACTAAAACCTCCCTTTACAAGATATGGTGAAGATCGATCAGATCATTGAGTATTTTTTTAAGCAATACAACGCCCTGATCCGTCGGCATATAAACCACGGATAGTAAATCCTTATTCAATTCTGAACATTTTTATAGCAAGCGACATATAATAAAAAACCAGTTAAGCGTGGCTTAGCTGGTTTTTTATTATTTGAAATCCTATACTAAGTTTACATTAAAACGTCTCTCACACATTCAAAATCCACATAAACCCAAGAAAGACAAAGAACAAGCCGTACATGATTGGTGAGACTTCTTTGCCGCGTTTGGCTGCTAACATGGTGATTGGGTAAAAGATGAAGCCCAACGCGATCCCATCGGAGATGCTGTAGGTCAACGGCATGCCTAATAGAATCAAGAAGGCTGGGATTGCGATTTCCATTTCGTGCCATTTGATTTCTCGCAGCGATTGCGCCATCAATACACCTACGACGATCAGTGCTGGTGCGGTCACTTGAGAAGTGACAACGGATAGCAATGGTGAAAAGAACAAGCCGAACAAGAAGAAAATTCCAGTCGTCACGGCAGTCAAGCCAGAACGACCGCCCACGGCGATCCCAGCGGAAGATTCCACGTATGCGCCTACTGGTGAGGTACCTAATAAAGAACCAGCGAGCATGGCGGTGGAATCAGAAGCAAGTGCTTTGCCGACCCGTGGCATTTTGTTGTCTTTCATGAAGCCCGCTTGGTTGGCAAGTCCCACCAAGGTGCCTGCGGTATCAAAGAAAGTGACGAGTAAGAAAGTCAGTACTACGACCCACATTTGCAGAGAATTGATGTCTCCTACATGGTTGAGCGCCACTAAGAATGTGGAAGAAATACTTGGTGCAGCAGAAACGATACTGGATGGTGCTTGGATCAAGCCAGTCAAAAGACCTAAAACAGTTGTTGCGGCCATCCCGATAAAAATTCCGCCAGGAACTCGGCGAACCATCAAGACGGCAGTGATCACTAAACCAAAAATCGTCAGCCACGTCGTACCAACACTCAATGAACCTAGCGCCACAAGGGTCGAATCGTCAGAAACGATGATCCCGCCTTCGCTCAATCCCAAAAAGGCGATGAACAGACCGATCCCGCCAGAGATGGCATATTTTAAATCAGCAGGGATCGCATCAATGATCAGCTCCCGTAATTTGAAGATCGTGATCACGATAAAAATCAGTGATGCCACAAACACACCGGCTAATGCTGTTTGCCATGGAACCCCCATTCCAATACAGACTGAATAAGAAAAGAAAGCGTTGATCCCTAATGCGGGTGCTGTAGCGATCGGGTATTTTGCTAGAACTCCCATCAAGATACAGCCCAATGCACTGGCTAACGCCGTTGCTGTAAAGACGGCACCTTCGTCCATCCCAGATGCCCCAAGGACCGTTGGATTGACGAATAAAATATAGGCCATTGAGATAAAGGTGGTAAATCCAGCTAAGATTTCTCGCTTGACCGTTGTTTGTAGGGCATCCAGCCCAAAAAAGGAATTGATTTGATTCTTCATTTTTACTCCTCCAGCAATCAAGCAAAGGTATCACGATTGCTTGATTTTTTATAATGAAAACGACGAAATCAATCATAAACCAACTTTATCTGCAAGTAAATATTATCCGGTTAAAAAAACCAATAAAACGCTTTTTCCAACATCTTACCTTTAGTTGTTTCTAATCCACGTGTAACGACTTCTCATTCACCAATTGCTCCAGCTGTTCCTTGGTGGTGCGCTTGATGGAAAGCTTTGGCAGCTCGGTCAACGCAAAGTAATCGCTGTTGGAGGTTTCACTGTTTTTGATGAAGTCCCCTGCCAGAACCTCACATTCAAAGACCAACTTATAGTATTGAAACACTTGCGGAATGTCTTGTCTTAGATTCGTATCAAAAATTGCACGTAGCTCTTTGACCTCTACTAGCAAGCCGGTTTCTTCCAGCACTTCTTTTTTGATGTTTTCCCGTGGTGTCAAGCCAATTTCTGCATAGCCTCCTGGCAGTGACCATTCTTTCGTCAGGCTGTCTTCCACCAGCAAGATTTTTTCGTCTTTTTGGATCAATGCTCGTACATCGACTTTGGGCGTAGGATAGCCCTCATTTTTTTCTGTTAAAAGGGTCAACGCAGCTGCGTCTTGATCCACGACGGTACTCATCAAATGCAATGCCAACTCTTTGATTTCTTGATAACGTTCCTTATCGTACACATCTTTGCCATAGTACAAACCTGCTTCAGCGATCGATAACAGGCGTTTGTATTGCGCAAAATAATCTTTCATCCATTCCCCGCCTTTTCCATTTCTCTGTTATGCTTCTTATTCTAGAGGAAATCGGCGGTTTTGCAAAAGATTGGCAACCCAATCCTTGAATTCTCATGGCTGCCAACGCCTATAAACGCAGATTTTTGTAAAATCAGTCGATTTAAGGGACAATGAAAAGAGTAGAATGATTTTTCTCAGAAAGGATGATGAAGGTGAACTTAACACCTGATTTAGTTTCCAAAGAACAATTGATTGGAAAAATTCAAAAAGATATGGACCAAACGATGCTCGTCTATGCACTTTTAGTTTGTGCAACGCTGATTGCTTCGATTGGTTTGAACTACAACTCTACGACAACGATTATCGGGGCGATGTTGATTTCACCACTTTTAAATGGGATCAACGGGATCGGCTTTGGTTTAGGTCTTTCTCATTTACGTTTGGTTAAAAAAGGACTGCTGGTCTTTAGCATCCAAGTCATCATCGTACTTATCATCTCATTTGCCTTTTTCTTACTCACCCCAGTCAAAGATACAACACCTGAAATCATCACCCAAACGTCTGCGACGATTTGGGATATTTGCGTCGCATTGATCGGTGGTTCAGCACTGGCATTTGCCAAAGTCAGAGGCCGCGACAACGATGTCATTATCGGGGTCTCCATCGGGACGTCCCTGATTTTGCCGCTTTGTGTAACGGGTTATGGGCTGTCGATCAAAGACTATTCGATTTCATGGGAATCCGCTCAACTCTTCTTCACTAATTCCTTTTTGATTTGTTTTTCCTTGTTCATTACCATCTGGCTGTTGCAGTATGGGGATTTTCGTCACCAAAAATTGTGGAAGTTTGCCGTGGTTGCCTTACCGATCACGGTCATTGGTAGTTTCTTCGTTTATACGACGATCCAAACGACCATCGTGGAATACCATGCCAAGCGTTTTGTAGAAGCCAAACTGGGGGAACATTATTTGCTGGAGCAAACACTTAATGAGCAGAAACAATCCCTTGAATTAAAACTCGTCGGTGAGCCACTCTCGAAACAAGCGGTCGCGCAACTTGAAGCAAGTCTTGAAAACTATGCTTTGCCCGACTACCAGCTCAAGGTCAATGTCTATTCTGCCAATAAAGAGGGGCAATTTGATGCCAAAGTATTAGCCGAAATCCTACAAGTCCAAAACCAAGGAACTTCGAAATTTTTGGGCTTAGACTAAACATTCAATAAACTGGCACCATGATAATTTTCCGATTCCATCAAAAAAAGCAAGAGCAGCTGCTCTTGCTTATCGATGATGGTGCATACTATTGTGTTTGATCCGTCGTGTCTTCTGGCTTATTTCCCAGCGCTTGCTCCATTTGCTTTACTGCCCAATCCATTAGAAAGATCAACAGCATTGCCAGCACGCTGCCAATCAATGCCCCTGAAAAACGCAATGGGATCAATTTCAGTGGCGTAAAACTAGTACCGATCGTCATTAACAGCAGGACTTGTGGGTTGGTAAAAAAATTAGCAACGGTATAATTGACTGGCATAAAAAACTCCGTCAATATGTTTAGAATGATCAAGACAACTGCGATCGCTTCAAGGGGCATATGCAAGGACATCAATAAGAAACCCAGCAGCAGCCCTACGATTCCTCCCAGTACCCTGCCGATCGTGCGATTTTTGATTTTTTCCATATGTTCCCCTGCCAAGACGGCAGCAGCGGAAATCAAGATCCAATAGCCGTTGCTGTCCCGCAACAGATAGGCAATGTAGGTGGCAATAAACAAGATCAAAGAAAAGTGCAACGCTTTGATGACCATTTCTGGTTGCTGAGATAATGCCAGCGAATATTTCTCGTGCAAGCTCAGTTGTTGAAAGGCCGTTTTTTCTTCTTTCAACGGTAGCTGTTCAGCTAACGAAATCACCAGTCCAGCAAGCAGCGAACCTGCGATGCCATAAAGCAAATAGGAACTGTGGTGCAAGATCTCTCCAAGGTGCGCGGCGTGAAAATTAAAGCCGGTGGCATAAAGCATCAACACGAAGAAATAATCCGGCTTGGGGATCCGCATCACTTTTGACAACAAAAACGCAGTAAACGATAACGCACCGATAATAAAAGGCGCGCTCCAAGGAATCAGTGCTGTCCCAGCGCCTAAAATAAAGGCCAGCAGTATCGCCGCGCCGTGGGTCAAAATGGCGCGCAGATTATAAAAAAGGGACCGATGTTGAAAAGCTAAGTATGAAAAAGCCCCCATCGCCCCCACAGAACTTATCAAAGGGTCCTGAACGAGGATCCCTATAAACAAAGGAACCGCCATCGCAAACCCTGATCCTAACGGACGCAAGACTTTTCGTTTGTCTTTCATGCAATTCCTCCTATCACAAAATATGTACGATGATACAGCCGTTTTATAAGCAACGTCCTAAACTAGTATACGAAGCAAACGATGAATATGCAAATTTTTTTCAGAAACTTTGTGAAATCCTCGCAACGATGTCCTTGATCAACTCAATCGCTCATAGAAAACCGTTCATTCATGAAAAAGCAGCAAAAAGAGAAGCATTCGCTTGGCAACTGATTGCAAGCGAATGCTTCTAGCGATTCCTTCTCTCCCTTTAGACAACCCTTATTTCACTGAAGCGCTGGTGACCGCATCTGCTGCAGGTGCGTCATGAGTACTGGCACTAGTGACCGCATCGGTCGGTTCTTGGTGCACAGAAGCACTGGAAATGGCGTCTTCATTGCCGACAAGTTTTTGACCGGTTTGTTGCAAATACCATTCGATGATTGGCTTGAAATCAAGGATGTATTCGTTGATCCCCGCATATTCGCCGTTTTCATCGTGCATCGCTTGATAATTGTGGACGATGTATTTTTCTGGCACCTGTTTCGGTACATGGACCCGAACCGCGTCGGTCGCTCCACTGCGCAGCTGTTGGATCACCCACTCAACATTTTTGAAGGATTTTTCAGGATGGCATTTTGCTAATGGATTGCCGACTTGTCCTGGCACACGTGCTGCCAGCATATTTTGGGCTTCTTCCCGCAGATTGTAATACAAGAATTGGTTGTTGCTATCGGCAAATGTCAATTCCATCGGCATCGAATCTAAGAAGTAATTGATCTGATCGACTGTCAGCAAGCCGCGATTTAGTTTGACGTAGGTATTGCCAGAAACAGCACCGACTGCTTCAGCGGCTTTTTCCAGCCATTGATCATCATACATATCCACCCCTTCCACGGTGGTTGCGATTTTCCCTGTGGCGTAGAGGTCTTCGGGCGGCAATTGTTTGAGACCCGCTAAGGCAGAAACGACTTTGATAAATTGCAAGAAGCTGTTGATCGTCGCATCTAAAAAAGCAACCGTTCGGGCATCGATCAAATCACCCGCTTCATCGAAAGCTTCTTTGGCTTTGCCCAACAAAAACTCATTTCCTGGCATCACTAAAGCATTGACTCCCGGTGCGTCCAAAATCTGGCGCAGATGCAGCTGGGCCCTTGATGTTCCTTGATCATAGTAAGAGGCACCCACGATCATTACTGGTTTGTTTTCCAGAGGATGGATCTTGAATGAAAGCCATTCTAGCAAGCTTTTCAGTCCTGCCGTCACGGTATGGTTGTGCTCTGGTGTAGCAATGATCACACCGTCTGCCATCAGCAATTGCCGATTCAAACGCTGGATGGCTGGGTTTTGGGTTTGATCTTCCTCTTGATTAAATAGAGGAAAGTCTTTGATCTCTACAAGTTCTAACGTGAATTCCTTTTTGTATTGCTTTTTGATAAAGTTCAGCAGCTGACGATTGGTGGAGACTTCAGCGGCTGATCCGACGATTCCGATCAATTTCATTGTCTTTACGCTCCTATCTTTTGCGATTAGATGGTTTCCCATGAAAATTCAGCAGCTTCTTTTTGATTGGCGGCATGGGCGTGCTGCAACTGGCTGGTAATTTTTACAAATAAAAGAAAATCGTTGAACAGTCCTTGCAGTTTTTGGGTCTGCTCTTCATCGATCAAGTTGCCTTGGTCGTCAAACGCTTGCAGCGAATGACCTAAGAGAAATTCAGAGCTAGGCATGATCCGTGCTTTTAACTCTGGAGAATCCAGAATCTGTCTTAGATGAGCTTGGGCACGAGAAGAACCTAACGTCCCATAAGAAGCACCAGTGATCATCACTGGCTTGTCAACAAAAGGGAAAATTCCATAGGACAACCAGTTCAGGGCATTGATCAACGCTGCGGGTACGGCATGATCGTATTCTGGTGTACTGATGATCACACCGTCTGCTACCGCGATTTTTTCGGCAAGCTGGGTTACTTGTACGGGCAACTCCTTTGATTCTGGTTTGTTGAACAATGGGAGATCTTTGATCTCGACTAGTTCGATTTCTGCCTCATTGGCAAACATTTTTTTCATAAACTGCAACAACGTGCGATTGGTGGAACGAGTGGCATTGGTTCCCACGAATCCGATAAATTTCATCCTGTCTCTTCCTTTCTGGTTGGGCTATCTTAAAAGTCTTGCCTGAATGCCTTTAGAGGCGATGACTTCATTTTCTTTGGTTACGATGATTCCTTCGATTTCTGGCTGCTGCTGAATCTCTTGTAAAACAACTGGAATGGGCTTGCCAAACAATCGCGAAGTCCAGATTTCCCCCAGTAACGATGTCGCTGCAACGATCGTGATGCTCAAATACCCACATTCGATGGGAAAGCCACTCTGAGGATCAATCAAATGATGATACGTTCCTTCAGCGGTGGTCAATACCCGCTCATAGATTCCCGAAGTGACGACGGTTTGGTCCTTGATTGGCAGAATGCCCAAGGTGTCTGCCCGACCGCCTTTGGGATCTCGGATCCCGATCCGCCAATGCCCGTCCGAATGATTTGGTGCAGCGCCGAAACAGACAATATTTCCGCCTAAGTTGATCAATCCATACGCTGCTCCACGGGCTTGGCAAAGGGTGCGTAACTTATCAGCGATGTAGCCTTTTGCTAATGCTCCGAGGTCGATCCTCATTCCAGCTTTTTTCAAAAAAACCTTGCCTGCTGCCAATTGGATCTGTTGCGGGTCTGTTAGCGCAAGCAATTCTTTGACCTGCGTCTTTGATACGATGCGGGCATCTTCAAACCCGATGCGCCATGCTTGGACCAGTGGACCGATGGCAATATTCAGCTGACTGTGGGGAGCACAACTATGATGTTTGCCGATTTCGATCAGCTGGTACAATTCTGGATCAAGCACAAGCCCCTTTTGTCCTGCCAACTGATTCAGCTGATTCAATTCCGATCGCGGATCATTGGCACTAAAGCGATGGTCGTATCCTTTCAGCTGGGTCTCTAGCTCGTCCAGTACACTTTCTGGTTTTGTATGAGCGACTTTTAACTCAATGGACGTGCCCATCCGCTGAATCGTGCGAGTGGCTTCTCTCACTGCTGCCTTCATAAAATCCCTTCTCCTCAAAACGATGCATCTCAAATTATGTTAGCTTTTTCACAATTAAAGAATACTCCCGATATATTTTTTTGTCAACACGATTATATATTTTTTTATATAAAAGGAATTCAAAAAAGCAGTCCCTTCGTCGAAAGGACTGCTAGTTATCAAGCATTTGAGCAACAAAAATTTTTTGTCGAAAATATATTTTTAATCAATCGTTTCTTCGACCGCTTTTAAATGCGCCAGTAATTTTACATTTTTATTGATTTTGGCATACGCTCGTGCATCGTGTAACATTTCCAAAATTGTTTCTTTCGGCTGTTGTTCGCGAATAGCATTTTCGGTCAGTTGGGCTGCCGCGCGAGCCAAGTAGTAAGTCAAATGATTGTCGGAACAAATCGCCAACACATAATTCAACAAGGTATCACTAGTTTCCAAATCATCGACTTTGGCATAAAAGACGCCGCAATGAAAGACGATGTTCAACACCCGCCACGTGTCTTCGATCGTTTTGATCGGATAGGTATAAATTTTCTCAAAGACCTTCGTCACATAAAACTCAGCCTTTGCCCATTCCTCTTCTCTGGCATACACCAAACCGATCCCAGTATACGCTAAGAGATCAAACAATTCCTCCGCCGTTTCATTCATCAATAACTGATCGAATTGAAACAAGACATCGGTAATCGCAGCTTCATTAAAAATCATTTCAAAGCCTTTTAAATAATCATATTGCGCTTTTAATGCTGGTTCATCGATCAACTTCACTTCGATTTGACTTAACAATGCAGCCAACTGTTCATACTCGCTCGTGATCAAGTAGAATTCGGCTTTTGCCAATTCTTCTTTGATTTTGGTCGTTGTGACATTCATGGAAGAAAACAAGTCGACCAATGGCAAGCCGATCCGATTACACAATTTGATCAAAATTTTGAGGGACGGTGCCTGACCGTTGTTTTCAAATTTACTCAAAGTGGCTTGCGTACAAATTCCTTCCGAAAGTTCTTGCTGCGTGAAGCCCGCCTGCTTCCTCACCTCAATAAATCGTTCAACATTCATCGCCTTGCTCCCTCCCCTTGTCGATAAGACACTTGTTTTTTTCAGTAAGCTGTCCTCAACAGCTGGGTCAGCTTGTCACAGATGCTGCGTTTTTCTTGGAAAAATCACCTTTTGCGATGGCTTTGTCCGTACAATAGTGGCCTTTGCCATGGGTCTGACGGACCTCTGCCAATTTTTCTTGGATCATCTCGAGGATCACCATGAGGTTGTCTTCATTGGCAACAAAGTCCAATTGATCCCCATCGATTTGCATTTTCGGACAAACGTCAAAGTTTTCATACCATTCATCATATCGCTGATTCAATTCTTTGTAATAGTCGTACAATGTCGGATCGTTGGCAATTTGTTCATAGGAACGGCCACGTTTATTGATCCGTTCGATCATTGTATCCAAGGAAACTTTGATATGAACCATTAAATCTGGATGTTTCAACGGCGCCGATTCTTCCAATTCCCGCAGCATCGTATTCAACAGATTATCGTATTGTTCGACTTCCATCGGTGCGATGCGACCTAGATCGGCATTTAGATGAAACATCAAACTGTCCTCATAGATGGAGCGGTCAATGACATTGTCATCATTCGACAACGCTTCCCGCATCCCTAAAAAACTTTTGTTTAAGAAAAAAATCTGCAATAAAAAGGCGTATCGTTCTGGATTGGAATAAAACAATGGCAGGACATCGTTGTCCTCCACGTTTTCATAGAAAGGCTTCGACGCCATTTCCTTCGATAAAAAATCAGTCAAACTGCTTTTTCCTGCCCCGATCGTTCCTGCGATTAATAACACATTCATCATCCTTTATTAAATATAGTCACCGACAAATGCTCGGTGCGCCATCGCTTCAAAATCATACGCTATTCGTGCCGCCAAATCAGTCAAATACGCTTGTACCGACTCCGTCAACATCAGATTGACCGCCGAGCTTTTTTCCTGAAAAGCGATCACTGGTTTATTTCGTACGTGTGCTGCGCCGATTTTAAAGGCTGTTCCTGGATCAGGGATTCCACCATGGTAATCCACAACGACAACGACGACGTCGGCTCGTGTCAATTCCGGCATGTCTTTTTCAAAAATTTCTCTCGCCCATTCCGGTGTATTGGGTTCAGATGAACCTTCTTGATACAGGCGCGGCGAATAGATCGCCAAGTGTTGCGAGTTTTCAGCTAAACTGCGTTCTACCTGTTTGAGTCGTGCGACTTGTTCGTTTGAAAAAAATGGTCCAGCTAAATAGACCTGCTTCATCCTGCTAAGCACTCCTTTCCTGACCCCTTCGCCGCCAATCGTTGGATCAACGACTCAACGTCAGATAGGAAAAAGAGCGTTTCCGGCAGTTCAGCCCAAACTTCAAACATTGTTAGCAGCGGCTTCAGTCCATCCTTCAAGCCTTCGTTCATTAACACACCGATCGGCTTGACTGGCAATTTCCCAAGAGTCATAAAAGAGCATACTGATGACAACTCCTCTAGTGTACCAAATCCACCAGGTAATACAAGGTAGGCATCGCTCATTTCCAATAACTGTTGCGTTTGTTCCTCCCTCGTATCCGTATAGAACTCGGTGTATGTGCTTGATCCAGTGATGATTGGCGGCAAATCTTCTGCAAAGGAACCTGATGGATAGATCCCCGTCACTGCGCCTTCTTTTTCAAAGACCCCTTTCACGATCTCCCTCATCAAGCCAGCCAAAGGGCCACAATAAACCAACTCGATGTGATTTTTTGCTAAGGCATTGCCGATGGCACGAGCGGTCTTTGCCAACTTTTCCTCATTTTCTAAACGGGTATCGCAACATACAGTTACTCTCAAAAACAACAGCTCCTTCTTCACTACACCTGCTATTTTACACAATCTCTTAAAAAAGTAAATACTACATATTGTGCTTCATTTAGATAAAAATCGTTCTATTCACTATATATTGTATATAGTCATTTACATCTTTTCGCTTTCCCTTAAACCTTACAAACCTTGAAAATAGCAGCCAAGAACAAACAGAACCAGCTTTCATCGATTGCCTCAGCCCTCTTTCATCCCACATAAAAAAACACGATGCAGCTAGGCTCGTGTTTTTTTATCCATCACTTTTTTCTCTTGTCCAAACAAAATTCAGCAAAAAACTGTATAAAAAAATTATTTTTCGTCGGTGGCTGCTTTCAGCTTTTGCAGATCCTCTTGCTCGACAAAAAAAGTCACTTCTCCTGTTTCTAAATCGACAGATGCTTTGACTTCAACCCCTCGTGGGAAAAACTTGCTGGCATCGGTCTCGATTTTCAAACGCATCGTTCCGTCTTTCAATCCAGCACCATAGGTCATCGTACGAAAGTTCTTTTTCATTCCTGCTCGCTCCTTTTTTAATAGCTCATCGACGCTGCACCCATAAAGGGTACTCAGTTTCAATAAATTCAAACTGTCTGGTACCGTCTTGCCGGTTTCCCAATTTGAGATCGATGTGCGGGTCACTAAAATTTTTGTTGCTACTTCTTCTTGGCTCATTTGCTGTGTGACTCGATGGTTCTTTAATGCTTCCCCAATCGTCATCTTGGCCTCCTTCTTCTACCTTAACGCAGACCTGCTGTGGTTTCTGCTCAAATCCATTGATATTACGGCATTGTCAAACAGTTTTGACAGGATTTTCTTAAACGAACTCTCCGTGATAGTGGTTTTCTTTCTATCATAGATGAAAAAAGAATAAATGACTAGAAAATGATTTTTTTATTTCGACTATATTACGATAAAAAAAGTAGCACGAATAAATCGTACTACTTGAGAAAACATGACCTGTTACTAACGGTGGATCGTCACTTCTTTTTTGACTTCTACGGTGATGCGGCCATTTTTGATGACCATCAAACGTTCAGGAATATCGATCAGCACATCGGCTTTTCTTTGGGTATCTAAAAGAATCAAATCTGCGCGGTTGCCAACAGCGATTCCATAGTCTTTGATATTTAATGCTTTAGCGGTATTGGTCGTGATCATTGGCAAGACCGTCGGCAGGTCATCGGCGCCGCCTAAATGCGCCACTGGCACAGCCAACATAGCAATTTGAATCAAATCACCGTTGCCATATGGTGTAAAGGCGTTACGGATATTGTTGCTGCCTAAACAGATATTCACACCAGCATCACGTAATTTACGAATCGGCGTCACGGCACGGCGAACGTTGTAGGCATCGTTTCTGGCACCTAAGTGCAAGTCGGTCGCAGGCAACGGCATCACATTGATTTGGGCTGTGACCATCAAATCGATGACTTCTGCCAGCTGATCAGGTTCCATGGCATGCAGTGCAGTCAAATGTCCTACTGATACCCGACCTTGATAGCCTTCTGCGATGGTTTTTTCACACAGATAGACGATCGATGTATCGTCTGCTTCGTCGGCAAAATCTTGATGCAAGTCAATGTCTTTGTCAAATCGCTTGGCGATCTCAAAGATCAAGTCGATGTGCTCATTGGCTGGCGCATCATTGTAAGGAATGCCGCCAACGACATCGGCGCCTTTCTCCATCGCTTCGATCATCATTTTATCCGTCCCGGGTGCTTTAAAAATCCCTTCCTGCGGAAAGGCAACGACCTGGATATCGATCAAGTCGCGGTATTCTTCTTTTAAGCGCATGATGGTGTCAAACCCTGTGAAGCCTTGTGCTGGATCAAATTCGGCATGGGTGCGCACAGCAGTCGTGCCGTGTACGATCAGCATTTCTAATGCGCGTTTCGCCCGATCATAAATGTCTTCTTCGGTAAAGGTCGGTTTCAGCTTTGCCGTAACTTGGATCGCTTCTTGCAACGTACCTGAATTATTGGGTTCACGATCGGCGATCAACGCTTTGTCTAAGTGGATATGGC
Source organism: Enterococcus sp. 2G9_DIV0600 (assembly GCF_002140615.1). NCBI lineage: Bacteria > Bacillati > Bacillota > Bacilli > Lactobacillales > Enterococcaceae > Enterococcus > Enterococcus sp. 2G9_DIV0600. The sequence continues at coordinate 1,019,391 of NZ_NGLL01000001.1, read as the reverse complement.
TTTCGATCAATCCAGGGATCACCACTTTGCCTTTCGCCTCAATCGTTGTTGCTGCTGATTCTTCAATGTTGGGTGCAACTGCGGTGATTTTTCCTTCTGAAATTGCAATGTCTACTAATTCTGCATCGTCTTCAAGACGTGCTTGCTTGATCAATAAATCCATGTTTTCCTCCTATCCATCAGCCAAACACTAAGCCGATGACTAATAATAATACGGCTGCTAAACTCAACCACTTCACGTTTCCTTTGACTACATCCAGAATCGGAATTTGGAAACCAGAAGATAAAGCTTGCATCGTAATGTTGACAAAACTCATTTGACTGCCGAGGCCAACCCCCATCGTTACAAAGCCAAGAGCTAAGACTGGGAAGCCTAATGAAACGGCAACTGGTAGCACGAGTGTTAAAACGGAGCCGACATAGGCACCTGCGGGAATCCCAATCAAGACACCCGTCAAGATCGCCACGGGAACGACGATCGCTGCGGGGGCATTTTGTGCTGCACCGGCAATTACAGCAAACGTCCCGGTTTCAGCGATCACGTTGATGAAGGCTAAAAAGATCCCCACTTGGAACAAGCGGGTCAAAATATACGTCGATCCGTCCACCATCGCTTCCACCGATTGATTCATCGAAAAGTCGGTACAAACAAAAATCAACGCCAACGTGACCACCATATAAACTAGCGGCGTAAAGAGGACAAAGCCGATCAGGTCATTGATCAACGGACCAAAGATGACCGCAAAAAGCAAGAAGATTGCAGGCAGTGTCGTTTTGAACAATTCACCATTGCTTTTGTTTTCATACTCTTGATTGGCTGATTCTTTGAAGCCCAGATGACGACGCTTGGTCCCAAAGAATGCCAATAAAATCGCCAAACCAACGAATAACAACCAAAATGGGCGCATTTGATCGACGTAAGAAGCGACACTAAAGCCGCCTAGTTCAGACACGATACTAGATTCCAAAGAGGCAGGAGAAGTCGTAAAGGAGACAGCTGCCGCTAACGACATCGCTGCGATCAATTCGGGTACCACCCCAACTGCCGCAAATGCTAACGGTGCGATCACCATCGCACTCCCGCCGCCGATTCCGGACATATAAGTCGCTGCTGCCAATAAGATAACAATAAAACCAGCCACATATTCCACTTTTCCTTTGGTCCCTCTTTTGGCTAAGGTTAAGGCTGCCGTATAACTACCGGCTTTGAAGACCGCCATCGCTACAGCGGAATTGATGATTGGCACCGTAATACTCAACATCGTCGGAATAGCTTCCAACAGTTGCGAATTGGCTTCAGCTAAACTGATCCCGCCAATAATCATCGCCAAGATCCCAGCAATCAAGCCAGCAATGATCATATCTACTTTTTTAAAGAGCAAAACCAGCACTAACACTAACGGAATCAGTACTAGAAATGCTTTGACTCCTGTTGGTGCGACGATCTCATTGATCGCTTCTGCCGCAAACACTGTTCTTTCTGAAAAGATAAAAAGAATGAGAGCCATAAACAGTGAGACGAACGTTCCCTTTTTTTTCATCACATTTCTCCTAACTTATATGAACCTTCATATAATAAATGTTGTGTTGCTATGTGGTGTTGCCGATTGATTTTTCCGCTGATTTTTCTCTGGTGTTTCCCACCTTCTTTCCTCGAAGAAAGGAATCAAGCAAAAGACACCTGCTTTTTCGACCTTTTTCGCCACTTTTTCTTTCTCTATTATAATTCTTGTTGTTAACGCTTTCTTTGGACATTATTCTAAAATAAATCTACGTTTTTTATCCAATTAGCTAAAAGCGCAGAAAAAAGCGCGGCCTGTGGAGAAAAGAGCCTTCATTTGATCCTCTGGCCTTTTCTCGGAGCCCCGCTTTTTTGATGTATCTTCTGCCTATGATCGTTTTTCACCTCGGTTTGTCCAGCGTTTCAGCCGATAAAAAAGCATCAGTTGTTTGCGCGCCCGCTTGATCCGCTGGTAGCGCTTTGGCTGCTTCTTGTAAAATGCTTGATGGTAGTTTTCCGCTGGCCAAAACTGCGTGGTCTTGCGGATTTCAGTCACGATGGGTTGCTGATAATAACCAGATTGTGCTAGTTCCTTTTTGGCTCGTTGCGCAAGCACTTCCTGCTCAGCAGTCGTATAGAAAATGATTGGGCGATAAAAATTGCCGCGATCTTGAAATTGTCCGAAAGCATCTGTCGGGTCTGTCACTTGCCAATATAACTGCAACAAGTCCTGATAGGTGATGATTTTGGGATCAAAAATGATCTCTACTGCTTCGACATGCCCTGTTGTTCCACTTAGTACTTGATCATACGTCGGATTCGGGACGGTTCCCCCGGTATACCCCGACAAGACGGAAAGAATGCCCGGCTGGTCTTCAAAAGGCTCGACCATACACCAAAAGCAGCCTCCAGCAAAAATAGCCACTTCTTGTGCTTTTCCACCTGTTTCGGTCGGCTCCACAGAAACTTCTGCTGGTTGGGCTTTGCTTGTTTCTTCATTCCTTGCCTTTTTCGGTGCTGACTGGCTGATTGTTTGATAAAACTCTGCGACATTCGGGGTCAGATTGTTTCTCAGTGCCAAAGGACGCAACGACGCTTCTAGTTTTTCCAAAACCCGTCTGGTCTGTTGGTCTTCAAGACTATTTGACGATTCCTTTTCGTGTTTGCCCGCTTTTTGTTTGGTCGCCAGCTGGGTTTCCAGTGTATTTTTTGCTTGCACCAGTTGTTCTCGTTCCCACTGTCTCGTGCCAGGATGCAAGATCAAATTATAGATTTCTGACAGCCACGCCATCGTTGTTTGCTTCATCACCATTGCCCCTTTGCCTCATGAAGGAGCGACTCTCGCTCCTTGTTTGGTTGCACTGTACCATAGTTTCGCCGATTCGCCCAATTTGATGCCCAGCAGCGTACCGACTTCAAACGTCGCCAAGCACAAAGTATTAAAATTGCTAATGCAGACACAAAAGCTCCCCCAGTTGCCTTGTTTATAAAAGTATCGTCCAGGCTCTTGAGAATGGAGCTGATGTCTTAAAGATTGCACGGGCGTATAATCTTACGGATATACTGTTTATAGAATAAAAGAAAACAGCATGGTCGACATCGATAAGATGATCATGCTGTTTTTATTTACTTACTTTTTGAAATACTGTTCTGACTTTCATCAATAACTCATCAACCAAGTGCTCATGCGCTTTTTCCAAAAAAACACATACTCTGGCTTCATAATCTATTGTCGTTAATTGATCTAACAATACTTTTCCTGTTGTCTTCATGCCATAATCTGGATTAATACTTACATATAACGGATAGTTTCTACTTGTACTGGAAATCGGAGCAACGGTGACAACGTTACTATAATCTGCAATCATGTCATGACTTAAAACAATATAGGGTCTTTTTCCTGTTTGTTCATGTCCAGAACGAGGAGCTGTATCCAATAACAAAATATCACCTTGTCTAGGTTTTCTTACCATTTTTCATTCCCTACTGCTTCACCTAAATGTTGAATTTCCACGTGATTTCTCTCAGCAGTGTAATTTTCAAATAACTCTTCAATCGTTAACTCGTTTTCTGAATTTGCCGCTTCGATGATTAGCCGTCTATGCCCGTTTACTTCTTCTTGTATTATCTTCACTTTGTCATCTGTATGAATGCCAAGATACTCCATAATGTGCTTGGGCAATCTAAGACCGTTACTATTGCCCCATTTTTTTATAGGTAACATTTCCATGCGCGACACCTCTTTCTGTATATACATAGTATAACATATATCACGACTAAGTATATACATAATTATCCTTTTGGTCGATTCACCTAAATTCCATTAAAAAGAATTGTTCTTACAAGTTTACACTGCTGTGCTAAGTTAGTATCTTTCTGACCTAACTAATGGAGCTACTAAAGGAATTGTGAAATGAAGAATTAAAAAATTTTATGTTTCTGACCCTATTTTAAGTTATCGCCCATTAATCTATGGATCCGGGCGTTCGTCCATATTTTTTCTTAAAACTTTGGATAAAATGACTCGTATCAGAAAATCCAATTTGTTGAGAAATTTCAGTAACTGTTAGATTCTTATTTTCCAATAAACTCTGACTTCGTTGTAATCGATAATCAATCAAGAATTTATAAGGGGTCATGGATGTGTACTTTTTAAACAATCTGTTCGCCTCTGAATTACTAATGTGACTACTTGAGGAAATATCAGCTAAAGCTATATTTTCGGCATAGTTTCCGTATATAAATTGGATCATTGTCATTATCTGATTTATTTTAGTATTTTTAATGGTAGTCGGTTGCTTTATCTGATCTAACTTCGAGTTGATTAGAATAAGCCAAGCTTTACAAAGATCTATCGATATCAAGTACTCTCGACCAAATCTTGGTTCCATGTAATACAAATCGATAATTTCTTTTAGGATAGATAAGATTTCTCTTGAAGAAATATCCAGGTTGTCCATCGCAATACAAGGATATTTTATACTATTTACATAGGGCTCCACATAGCTAAGGTCCATTCGGCTTCCAGGGAAGAAAGTGAGATTCTCCTTGATAAAATTTATGCTTATATAAGAGCTATTGGGTGTTAGTTGAGTCATTTGATGTAGAACATTAGAGTTGATAAAGATAAAATCACCTTTATTTAATATATAGTCGACTCCATTAATTTTTGCATTAACTACTCCCTTCTCAACAATGGTAAATTGTAATTCATCATGCCAATGGGCATCATCGAATCCTCTACCTGAAGGATTCACTCCATTTTGATTTATATGATAAATTTCAAAAGGAAAACTAGTATCTTGATAGTGATTCTGTTCAAATAATTTTTTCATCAACTTGTCCTTTGGTTATATTTTCATATGTAAGAACCTTTTTTTCATATTATTATATATCATTTGATGATATTATCATATAAAAATATTGGAGTTGAATAATTATGACAATCGAATTTATCCCCTATAATAAGCGTTTTTTAAGCGAAATGACACAAACCTGGAATGATATTTTGATAGATGGCGAAGCATTTCCAGGAGAAGATTTATTTAATACAGAAGATTTTGAATTAATGTTATTAGAACAATCTGCTGCATCCTGTCTTCTTTATAATGGAGTCTATGCAGGATTCTTCATAATTCATCCTAATAATATCGGACGTTGTGCACATACTGCAAATGCGAGCTATTGTATCGATAAAAGGATGAGAGGAAAGGGCTTATTCAAACACGTAGTAAAAAGATCCTTATGGGAAGCAAAACAACTAGGTTTTCAAGGAATGCAATTTAACGCCGTCGTCTCTAATAACAAGGCAGCGATCCATACCTACGAGAAAAATGGGTTTTCCATCATCGGTTCTATCCCTAAAGGATTCCGACTGAAGAATGGAATTTTTACTGACATGTATATTATGCATCGATCGCTATGATAAAAAAATACCAAGGCATTCTCTTCACTATCTTTACAATTCTAATAGTCAGTTCTACAGAGATTACACTAAAGTTACTAGGGGGAACGAGTAGCCACGGGGGGCAATTAAATTTTTGGCGTTTTTTGATTGGCGGTATTTTTCTATTTATTTTAGCTAAGAAAAAAAGTATAAAGGTAGCTTCTTTGCCACTCCTTGTTTTAAATGCGATTTTATTTATCGTATTCAGCATGAATTTCTATCAAATGGCTATCTTTCAATCAAGCGCATTCTTTGTAGCAGTTGTTTTTAGCACAAATCCATTGTTTACACAATTGATAAATACGTTATTAACTCGTCAGTTAAAAGTACCTTCACTTTCGATCATACTTTCAGTACTAGGAATCATAATCATCATTGTTTCAAATTACACAAAAAATGATCTAGGGGTTCTATTTGCTTTGATCTCTTCTATTTTATTTGGATTATATAGTACACTAAACGAAAGAATTATCAAAAAATATACTTTAAGTACAGTGACTTCTACATCATATACCTTTATTTTTGGCGCATTGGAATTGGCGCTATTAAATTTGATTTTTTCGAAATTTAATGATGATTCTCCATTAAAATCGATTTTCACATTTCATTACTTTACCGATTTTAGCCTACAAACATTACCAGGTCTATTCTATTTGAGCATTGTGGTAACCGCCTGCGGCTTTCTGTTTTACCTTATCTGTCAAATAAAATTCAAAAAATTATCACACACTGTTTTTTTCTCTAAGCCTGCGGTTTCTGCAATATTTGGTTTGCTAATCTTAAATGATCCTATTCCTTTTTCTAGTATTGTAGGTATCTCGTTGATATTTTTAGGTAGTATATTAACTTTTCAATAATTTACTAATGTACAATCCTCATGATATTATTTTTTTGTATTTTCGTTGGCTTAAATGTCACTCGATTCCCTCTTCTACTGATCGTTAAATGATTTATAAAGCAAAATAAATAATCGGAACCAAATAAGAAAAAGCCAAAAACGTTTTAAGTTTCTGAAACCTTAAAATAAAGTGACTCCATCAAATAATACCGATATGAATAGACAAGCACTTGTTGATTACTGAGTTCTTTTACGATCTTTTTGAAAAAAGCACAGATCGAAAGGGCGTACCATCAGTTAGGTACGCCCTTTTAAGAAATGTAGAAAGTATAAATGTTACGGAAAATACACTCAGTTATTTTTCAAAGACATTAAGTGATGTTGACGTTTCTTCCTTTTGCAACGTCATGATGACTGGACCTTCTTTGGTGATGGCGATCGAGTGTTCATATTGGGCACAATAACTGCCGTCAATGGTGGTTGCTGTCCAGCCGTTCGGGTCCATCTTCATGCGCCAAGTGCCGGTCGTGATCATCGGTTCGATGGTGATCGTCATGCCCTCTTTCAAACGAATTCCTTTGCCAGGCAAGCCGAAGTGAGGAAAGAATGGTTCTTCATGAATGGTTGGGCCAATGCCGTGAGCAATAAAGTCCCGCACGACACCATACCCTTTTTCTTCAGCGAAGCTTTGGATCGCATAACCAATATCGCCGACCCGGTTGCCGACTTGTGCTTGCTCGATGCCTTTCATTAAGGCTTCTTTCGTTACTTCCATCAGCGCTTGATGTTCTGGCGAAATCTCTCCTACAGCATACGTCCAACAGCTGTCAGAGATTGCTCCTTTGTAATCGACACAAAAATCAACTTTGACGACATCGCCTGATTTTAAAACATATTCTGAAGGGAAACCATGACAAATCTCTTCATTGACACTGATACACGTCGCAAATTCATAGCCTTCAAACCCGATTTGCGCGGCTGTTGCCCCTGCTGCTTCTATCTGTTGATGGACAAAGGCGTTGATTTGGTTCGTGGTGATACCGGGAACGATTTTTTCCCGTAGCTGCTCGTGAATACTTGCCAAAATACGACCAGAAGTTTTCATTTGTTCGATTTCTCGTGGGGATTTTAATGTGATCAATAGATGATCTCCTTTCCTTAAATAGCCATTACCAAGTTTCTTTTAATAATACACCTCATCTAGAAATAAGCCATGAGAAGGCACTGTTTCACCAGCTGCTTGTCGTACTTTCTCGGCTAAAACTTGATCGATCACTTCTGGCGGCAGTGTGCCATCGCCAATGGCAATCAGTGTGCCTGTCAAGATTCGGACCATTTTATGCAAAAAGCCGTTACCTTTGAAGGTAAACCGCAATAGGTCGCCTTCTGGTGTGATGGTGATTTCATCGATCGTCCGCACCGTTGATTTTTTTGATTTTTTCAACGCAGAAAAGCCAATAAAATCATGGGTGCCGATCAACTTCTCAGCCGCTTGCTGCATTTTTTCCAAATCAAGGGGCTGCGGGCAATGAAAACTGGTATTGCGAGCAAAGACTGATGGGATTGCGTTGTTCCAAACATAATAGCTGTATTGCTTGCCTTTGGCATGATAGCGTGCATGAAAGCGTTCAGGGACTTCTTCAATCTTGTTGACGACGATGTCTTGCGGCAAATAGCGGTTAAAGAACTGCTGCATCTCTGGCAAACTCATTTGATGGGCCGTTTTGAAATTCGCCACTTGTCCTCGAGCATGCGTGCCAGCATCGGTTCTGCCAGAACCCACAACCTCAATTTCTTCTCCCGTCAATAATTTGATGACTCCTTCAACTTTTTCTTGGATCGTTTTTTCAGAATCTCCTAGTCGTTGCCACCCTAAGTAGCGCTTGCCGTCATATTCAATCGTTAATTTGATATTTCGCATGGTTGTTGCTCCTTTTTACCGGTAGTACCGGTGGATAATTTTTTCTATTCTATTGCTTGAGATATTTACTTATGATACGGCGCCCCCGTATTGATTCGATACGCGCGATAGATTTGTTCCAATAAGATCAGTTTCATGAGTTGATGCGGGTAGGTCATTTTGCCAAAGGAGATTTTGGCATCACTGCGAGTCATGACTTCTTGGCTTAAGCCTAGGGAACCGCCGATGACGAAGGTCAGTTGGCTTTTTCCTTGGATGCCGAGTTGATCAATTTGTTTGGCGAAGGCTTCGCTGGTGGGATTGGTGCCTTCGATTGCTAAGGCAAAGACATATTCGGTGTCTTTGATTTTGGCTAAAATGCGCTGGCCTTCTTTTTCTTTGATTTGCAGCATTTGAGCTTCGCTCAAGGTTTCTGGTGCTTTTTCATCTGGTACTTCGACAAACTCAAGCTTTGCGTATGCCCCCAATCGTTTGGCGTACTCGTTGATTCCTTGAACGAGGTACTTTTCTTTTAGTTTTCCTACTGTGACGATTTTGATTTTCATAGTTCCCTCCTCGTTATCCCCTTATTTTATGAAAATGTGGACAATGCTATCCACAACCTTTTACACACTTTGACTTTCTTTGAAATTCTTCTATCTTATCTATAAAACTGTGACACTTCAACGATTTCTTCATCCACCCAACCAACCCCATCAAGATTGTCCACACACTGTGGATAAAAAAACCTTTGATTCCCCCCAGATTTCTCTGCTATTTTTATTCAAAAATGACCCGGTTTTGCGAAGAAAATTTCATCGTTTGAAACAGATTCTTACGCAACTTCTTCATATTTTTTTCAAAATCTCTTAGTAGACTAATCTCAGATAGAAGGAATATACTGATTATAACGAATTATTCATTAAGGGGGAAATAGTAATGGCAAGAAAATATGTCACACCAGGTAAGAAAACTTCTCCTGGTTTATTAAAACGATTAGGTATTGGGATTTTAGGCGGTATGGTCGGCGGATTATTGACCTTCGGCGGTCTATATCTGGCAATGGGTTCATCCTTGAGTTCAACACCAGAAACCACGACCAACAGTGGGGTCCAAGATTCTAACGGGCAAACACAAGTATCTAATGTCAAACTTGATGTGACCAGCGATGTCACTGAAGCAGTTGAAAAAGTACAAGATTCCGTCGTTTCCATCATTAATTTACAACAAAGTCAAAGCAACGATTGGAACAGCCTCTTTGGTCAGCAAGGTGGACAAAGTGAAGGCAATAGCCAAAGCGAAGACGACAGCGCCTTAGAAGCTTCTTCTGAAGGTAGTGGGGTCATCTACAAAATTGATGGCGACGATGCCTATGTCGTAACCAACAACCACGTCGTTGAAGGTCAAGATGGTTTGGAAGTTGTCTTAGCAGATGGTACAAAAGTCAAAGCTGAATTGGTGGGTACCGATTCTTACACAGACTTAGCCGTCTTAAAAATCTCTTCTGAAAAAGTTACAACTGCCGCAACATTTGGCGATTCAAGTGCCTTGAAAGTCGGCGAACCAGCCATCGCGATCGGTTCTCCTCTAGGCTCCGACTATGCAAACTCTGTGACACAAGGGATCGTGTCTTCCTTGAATCGTCAAGTTACAAGCCAAAACGAATCTGGTGGTACGATCAGTATCAACGCGATCCAAACGGATGCTGCGATCAACCCAGGGAACTCAGGTGGTCCACTGATCAACGTTGATGGTCAAGTGATTGGGATCAACTCAAGTAAAATCGCCAGCACCTCTGGTTCTGCTTCAGGCGTTAGTGTCGAAGGAATGGGCTTTGCGATCCCAAGTAACGATGTCGTTGAAATCATCAATCAACTAGAAGCAGACGGCAAAGTGGTCCGCCCTGCACTAGGGATCCAAACGATCGATTTAGGTTCCATCACATCACAACAACAAGAACAAATCTTGAAAGTTCCTTCATCCGTAACTTCAGGCGTTGTGATCTACTCAGTCAACAATGCAACTCCAGCAGAACAAGCAGGATTGCAACAATATGACGTTATCACGAAGATCGATGATACAGAAGTCAGCACCACAACTGATCTGCAATCTGCGTTGTACAAACACAAAGTCGGTGACACGATCACTGTAACCTTCTATCGTGGCGATGAAGAAAAAACAGCAGAAGTAAAACTTTCCGTTGATACATCGATCAACGAACAATCAACAGACAGCAGCAACTAATCACCAAAACCAATCAAAACAATCAAAAAATGAACTGCCGCAAAAACAGGAAGCGGCAGTTCATTTTTTTAGGCTTTACCGACCGGAAAAGCTTCACCTACAACGGCATCTTGAGGCAGCTCAAGGATGCCTTTTTTCATTGGTGCACCTTCTAAATGTAGTTCTTTAGCAGAGCAGATCATTCCGAAGCTTTCTACGCCACGAAGCGTCCCCGGCCAAATCATCAAGCCATCTGGCATCATTGCGCCAGGTTTTGCGACAACGACTTTCAAGCCTTTACGGATATTGGCAGCGCCACAGACGATTTGCAAGACTTCCCCATCTCCAACTTCTGTTTCCGTGATAGACAGATGGTCGCTGTCTGGATGTTCCACACAAGACTTCACATAGCCAACGACGATTTTTGGTTCTGTATCTGCTGGCAGTTCTTCGCTGAATCCTGCTTCTTTGATCATGGTGTTTAATTGTTGGATTTGTTCTTTCGTCAACGTCACTTGGCCACGGCCTTCGATCGTCATCACTTCTGAGATCGCAAAAAAGTTCCAGCCGACGATCGTGCCTTCTTCATTTTTGATTTGGGCAACATTGCCTTTGCGTTCGACGGTTTGTTCTAATCCTTTATCATCTGCTGTGATCGCAAGTAGTGTATCACTGACATATTCTTTGTTATAAGCAAAAATCACGTTTTTTCCTCCTTAGGTACTTACACATTCCGCCCATAATCTTAACAAATTTTTCGGCATCCGTCATGGAATTTCTTTGTTTTCCTTGAAATTCTAGTTATTTTCAAAGACAAAAAAGCCTGAAAACCAGCTACTGCTCATTTGCTAAAGACAATGCTTCACTAGCGAGCAAAACCGCTGGTTCTCAGGAACTTCCTTTTGTCACTTGTTACTACCATGCGAACTAAGGAAAAGAACTCGGCAACGACAAGCTTATTTTTTCAAAAATGACCTTACGCTTTGGTTTCTTCAGGGGATACGATCAGCACGTCGCACCGGGCTTCACGGATAACGAAGCTGGCGACACTCCCCATCATGAAGCGTTCCACGGCGTTCAGCCCAGATTGCCCCACCATGATCAAATCGATGTTGTATTGATCAGGTAATTGAGTGGCAAGGGCGTCTTTGATGGAGCCGTAAGCGACGATGCCTTCTACTAGATCAAAATCCACTGATTTTGCGTAAGCTTTGCAATCGTCGATCAGATTTTTCGCCGTATCTTTTTCTTGTTCCAAGATGGAGCTATCCAAAGGTGCATAGCCCATCATGGTCGGCACTTGCTGATCGATGATCGTTGCGGCATAGACCTTCCCTTGATTTCGACGAGCGACTTCCACTGCTTTTTTGAAGGCAGACATCGCTTGATCTGACCCATCGATCCCTACTAAAATGTTTTGATATCTTTGTGCTTCCATCTTTTTCCCCTCCTATGCTGATTGTACGCTGGTTAAAAAGGCTTCGATCTCTTCTTTGGTTTTGCGATCCTTGTTGACTAACCGTCCCAGCTCCTTGCCGTCTTCGATGACGACGAGGCTAGGAATACCAAAAATGTTCCATTCAACCGCTACATCCATGTATTCATCACGGTCGACTTCGATAAATTGAAGATCTGGAAAGTCCGCTTCGATCTCAGGCAATTGCGGTTTGATGTAGCGGCAATCCCCACACCAATCGGCGGTGAAAAAGAAGACATTTTTGCCTTTCTCCACATATGTTGCTAACTCTGCTAAATCTTTTGGAATAATCAAATTCTCACCACTTTCTTTTCTTTAAGTATACACCTTTCTTTCAGGGACTACCAACTGACATGCTGATCTTAGAACCCCTGCAGAAAAAAAGAGACAACGGGTTGCTGTCTCTTTGCTTTCGTTCGTTCTCGCTTATTGTCCTGCCAAAATCGTATCAACGGTTGAACGATCCAAACCTTTCAAGACTTGAATCACCATTTCCCGTGCCGCTTCATAATCAGCGATACTGAATAGGGTTTGGTGGGTATGGATGTATCGTCCAGGAACACCGATAACTGAACTTGGGATCCCTTCATTTGCCATGTGTGCCGCACCAGCGTCGGTACCACCTTTTGAAACAAAGTATTGGTAAGGAATGTTGTTGCTTTCTGCTGTATCCAACAAGAATTCTTTCATCCGCGGCAACATGATCATGCCTGGATCATAGATTCGCATCAAAGTCCCGGCTCCTAGATGACCAAAGGTGCCATTTTTCGTGACTGTGTCATCTGCTGGCGAGCAATCGACCGCAAAGAACAAGTCTGGTTTGAATTTCGTCACAGACGGACGGGAACCCCGTAAGCCGACTTCTTCTTGAACGTTGGCACCAGCAATCAGCGTATGGCCTAACGTTTCCTCTTTCAAGGCTTCAAGTGCTTCTAATACGACCGCACAGCCGTAACGGTTGTCCCAAGCTTTCGAGATGATGTTTTTCCCATTGGCTGTTTTGATGGTTTCCACTTGGGGGACGATCGTATCGCCAGGACGTACACCAAAGCTTTCTGCTTCTTCTTTTGATTCAAACCCAGCATCAAACAAAATATCTGTCACTTCGACATTTTTCTGACCGCTGCTTCCTCGCAACAAATGTGGCGGTACTGAAGAAGAAACGCATGGGTAATCGCCCTTCGCTGTTTTCAATGTAAACCGTTGAGCAGAAACCACATAGGGATTCCATCCGCCTAAAGGAGTGACTTTGAATAAGCCGCGATCGGTGATCGTCGTCAATAAGAAGCCAACTTCGTCCATGTGAGCAGCTAACATCACTCGTGGTGCATCTGCTTCTTGGTGGTGACGCAAACCGAAGATGCCGCCTAAGCCATCTTGTTGGATTTCATCTACCAAGGGGGTCATCGCTTCACGCATATACGCGCGCACGTCGTGTTCAAACCCGCTGGTTCCTTGTAACTCCGTTAGTTCTTTGATACGTTGAAATGTTTTTTCTTCCATGATCATTCGAGAAACACGTATCGGTTGTTTGCTGCCCTAAAGAAACAAAGCTGCTTTTTTTGAAAAAGCAACGCTTGCTGTGGCTGTGTTTTCCAGCAATTTTTGGGTGAAACAACGGATGTGCTCTCTTCCTCCTTATTCCTACTGATATTCTTTATTATAGCGCAAATTTCTATTGTTGGTTATTTTTCTTATAGAATATTTCTAAACTATGGTAAACTATTGTTAAGAGAACCTGTGCTTTCACCGAGATCAAAACATTCGGGAAAACTTACTTTAGGAGGGACATTAGATGGAGAATGAGCATCCATTGCATTATTTTAAAAATGGACTGACCATCGGTTTAGGTCTTGGCTTTGCAGGAGGGATTTTTTCAACGATCTGGTTGAAGAAAAGGCAAGCCATGAATGCCGATGATGTCTTAGACAATATAAAAGCGGCGTTTATCAAAGAAGGACCGATCGAAGGTTCTTGGATCAATTTCGAAAAACAACCTTTGCGCAAATTTGCGATCACTTCCCAGGGATATACTGGCGGCATCACCCGCACCGAAGACGGACAGCTTGTCACCTATGAATTTTTGGCAGATGCTCATACCGGCACCGTCTTAGATATCCAACGAGCAATCGTGGAATAATCACTGCACTTACGACCAGCTTCTTAAGAGGCTGGTCTTTTTTCTTTTTAAGCAGTGCTTTTACTGGAGCAAAGTCGCAAGGTCCAATACCACGACTTCATCGATGCTGCCGCCTTTTTGCCGATACGCCCATGCCCCACTTTCAAACAAGCAGTACAGCTGCCCTTTTTCTACCACGATCTGTTCAAGGTAATGGGGAAACTTGATGCGCCGCAATGCATGTTTGCGGGTCAGCACCGTTGCATCCTTTGGAAAGACCCATAACTCCGCCGACCCTGGTCCAAAAGAACGTGCCAGCAACAAGTATTCAGTGGTAAAGGCGATACTTTGGACTTTCGTGGTGGTGACCCTTCTCTTACGCGGTTTGATGCGAGGAGGCGCTTTGCGACCGCTGGCTGAAAGAACAGATAGCGGATAATTCGCCACCACGCCTCCTTGTTTCAAGGCAAAGGTCCCTGAGACAAGTTCACCGCTATCGGCTGCCAAATAGGAGCTGTGAGTGATGCCTGCCAATTCGATGACTTGCTGATAAGCGATAGGCTGATTGGTTGCCAAGGAATCATCTTCCAGCAGTTTCTGCAGAGAAACACACGCCACGCGCCCCATTCCTTTTCCAGTGATGGTTAGCCACAGCAATTGCGTTGCTCGATCAAAGACTAATCCGCCGACATGGGGGCGTTTTGGCAGAACCACCGTTTTCAGATGCCGCCCGCTCGTTCTTTCTATTATATAAAGCTGTGAGTGATGTTCCTGCTGCGAACAATACGCTGAGATGAACAAATAGGCCTCTGAAACGGCCAACCCTTGTGGGGTCATTGCCTGACACTGATCCGCATGCTTGTGCAGCCTCGTTTCTACTTTCGCCGTTGCCGTCGTTGCCACTGCGGCAGTGGCTTCTTTTAATCCAGGAACCAAAAGGACTGCTTCTCTTTTTGCCCCGGCTGCCAGCCACGCTTGCCGCACCCTGGGATAACGCTTCAGCTGGGCTACCAGCGCTTGATTGTGGCGCGTATGTCGGTGCTTTTTTAGCCAGTACACCACAAAAAGGCCAACCACAAACACGCCCAAAAGCAGCAAGCACTCTGTTTGTCTCATTGATTGGCCTCCTTGATGAATTCCCTCTTGTCGGCTGATTTATCAGCCGCTTATTGTTTGTCTAGCTGCAATAATGCTTAGACTACTTGTACTTCGACATCAATGTTGCCACGAGTTGCCCGAGAATACGGACAAAAATCGTGCGCTTCTTCTGCGATTTTCTCCGCTTCGGCTTTTTCAACGCCTGGTAACGATACTTCTAAAATCACGCCGATTTGGTAACTACCGTCCTCATGCTGATACAAAGACACTCTTGCTTTAACTTCGGATTCGGATTCGATGTTATGCTCTTTCAACATATGCTGTACGGCACCGTTGAAGCATGAAGCATAGCCTGCGGCAAATAATTGTTCTGGGTTAGTCCCTTCACTATGAAGACCCGGTTTGTCAATTTTCAGGTGAAAACTGCCATTTGGTGCTTCGACCTCTCCGACACGACCGCCTCGATTGATCATCGCTGTTTCATATTGCTTTTTCATTGAACCTCTTCCTTTCTTTTTTTGACCTACTTCAAGTGTAACGACAATTTCCCGATATGACAAAAGGATTGCTTGTACTTGTTTCTTGAAAACAAAAAAGGCAAACCCAGAAACTCTGGATTTGCCTGTCTATTCGAGGTAATTGCTACCCGAAATAAATAAATGGAAACAATTGCTGAATGGACTAGCCGTTTGAACGTCCTAAGAAGAATGAAACAACAGCAACGACAATAACCGCACCAATAATTGATGGGATGATTGCCATTCCAGCAAGTGATGGACCCCAAGAACCTAAGATCGCTTGTCCAATAGCTGAACCTACTAAACCTGCAACGATGTTGGCGATCCAACCCATTGATCCACCTTTATTTGTGATAGCTCCGGCGATCAAACCGATAATAGCTCCTACGATTAATACCCATAACCAATGCATATTTTTCTCCTTCTTTCTTTTAAGTAGTTATTACACATATTATGTTACGCTTAATCCCCGTTTTAGACAAAAGATTTGCACTCAATTTGCAAAAAAAATTTTCAAACCTTGTTATATTAACGTTTATCAGCACTTCTTAATTATCGTTGTAAGAGCTTTAATTCGTTTTTTTTAGTATTGGTGCATTTTTTGAAATCGTTTTATTTTGTATTTTGTATCTTATCCGCTAAACTGAGGGAGAACCACTCTTATTTTGTCAGATAATTGGCACTTTTCACTCCTCGATCAGTCCTAGGACTGCTATCTTTTCAGAACTTCAGCTATTTTTCATTGGGGGACGTTTCGATCGTTTTCGATTGGAAACGTTTTTTTGAACAAAAATCATTCAATAAAGGAGAGGAACAAAATGAACAAAAAAATAGGGTATTCAATTTTGTCTTTAGCGGCAGTGATGTTGGGGGTCGCTGGATGCGGCAGTGGTGACAGTGCCAGCGACAGCAAACAGATCCGTATGTTCGTTTCTGGAGATACCAGTGAAGGCGGCGCTTATTCGAAAATGGCGGAAAAATACAAGGAAGAAACTGGTGTGACTGTCGAAGTCACCGATGTGCCTTATGCGGACTTGCTGACAAAGATCACCAAAGCTGTTCAAGCAGATGATGCGCCAGAGGTCGTGCGGGTTTCTACCGTTCAACCTGACTGGAATGACTATCTGATGGATCTATCAGACATCGCCAGTGAGGCAAAAACATTGGAATCGATGACGATCAAAGATGAAGCAGATGTCGTCAAAGCGCTCCCTTCCGATGTCACTGCCACTGGGTTGTTTATCAATACGGATTTGTTTGACGAAGCTGGTGTGACCTACCCCACTTCGGAAGAAGACATTTGGACTTGGGATGAATTTTTAACTGCGATCAATGAAGTCGTTGAAAAAACCGATGCCAAATACGGCATGGTCATGGACGCGTCGGATCACCGTTTACGGGCTTTCACCTATCAATACGGGGGACAAGATTTCTTTTTAGATGACAGCGGTGATTCTTATACGACCGATGATGCTACGAAAGCGGCTTTGCAAAAATTTGTGGATTTGAACAATGACGAAGTGATGCCAAAATCGGTTTGGACCTCTGGAGAAGATGCTTCTGCTATGTTCAAGAGCGGCCGTGTTCCAGCTTACTTTTCTGGCAGCTGGCAGATCGTTGATTTTTCTACCAACATCAGCAACTTTAACTGGCAATCCACCTATTCTCCTTATGAAGAGACCCGCGCGGTAAATATGGGCGGCAACTTCATCACTGGCTTCAACAATAGTAAAAACAGTGAAGAAGGCGAAAAATTCATCAAATGGTTGTACGAAGAAGAAAATTACAAACAGCTTTGTACCTATGCTGGCTACTTACCTGCGGTGGAAGATTTGACGGTCGATTATGAACAAGGTCAGGATGCTTATGAAATCTACAACCAAGAGATCGCAGCCGCTGCTCATCCAATCAGCAGCAAGCAAACCACCGATCAAGTGACGATGAGTATGAAAGGCTACACTGGATTGACAGGGGCTTACCGTGATGCCATCGTGCAAGTATTAAATGATGAAATTACATTAGATGAGGCAATCGACAAGACGATCAAGGATTACAATGATGGGTTTTTGAAGAAATAAACAGACGTTCAACCACAAAGAACCCATAGTCTGGCTTTTTGCAGACTGCGGGTTCTTTGTTGCTGATACGATCGTCGGAGGAGGAATTTTCTATGAGCACTTTACAAAAAAACAAATGGCCGTTGTTTTTCACTGGCGCAAGCATCATTTTGTTCATTATCTTCTTTTTGATTCCAGCACTCTTAGGACTTTATTACTCGTTGACGGACTATAAAGGCTTTGCGACAGCCAATTTTATCGGCTTGGCAAACTACCAAGAATTGTTTCAAGACGCCAGCTTTTATAAAGCACTATTCCGCACATTTCGTTATGTGATCATTCTGGTCCCAAGTATCTATGTCGTTTCTCTCGCCGTCGCTTTGATGTTGAATAGTCAGTTGGCGAAAGGCAAATTTTTCGCAAAGATCATTTTTTTCTTACCATGGACCATCTCTGGGATCATCGCTGGGGTTATCTGGAAATGGCTGTTTGGTGAAAACTTTGGCTTTATCAACTTTATTCTAGAGCAAGCGGGACAACAAACTGTCCCGTGGTTTACCGACTCGAATGCTGCCTTTTCTGTCATTATTTTGGCTGCCATCTGGGGCGGCACTGCCTTTAACATGCTGCAATTTACTGCAGCTTTGAAAAATATCCCCCGCTCGTTGTATGAAGCTGCCGAGATCGACGGCGCTAGCTTTGGGCACAAATTGCGCTACATCACATTGCCTATGCTGCGGCCAACTTCCTTTATGGTCATCTTATTGGCTTCGATCGGCGCTATGAAAGAGTTCGCCCTCGTGCAATCGTTGACTAATGGTGGTCCAGGAACCGACAACATGTTGATCGTGCAATATATCTATACGACTGGGTTTGACAAAATGCGGGTCGGCTATGCCAGTGCTGCCTCCATGGTTCTTTTCGTGATTCTTTTACTGTTAGGCTTAGCACAAATGAAGATTGGAGGCGGCAAGAATGACATCTAAGACCATCAAAACCAAACGACCTGTCACAAGAAAGTCAGCGATGTTTTTTTTAACGCTGGCATTGATCATCACTTCCCTACTGTACCTTTTTCCACTGCTTTGGTTCTTATTGAGTGCCTTCAAACCAGGGACTGAACTATTTGCTTATCCCTTGAAAATCATTCCTGAAAATCCAACCATTCAAAACTTTATTGATGCTTGGACGACATTGGATTTCTTTCGTTACTTCAATAATACGTTGATTTCAGCGGTCGTCACCACTTTATTGACGATCCTAGTCAGCGCCGCCTGTGGCTATGCCTTTGCAAAATACGATGCCAAATGGCTGCGTTTTTTCTTCATATGTATCATCGCCACCACCATGCTGCCGACGGAAGTTATCATGAATCCGACGTTTTCCGTCATTCGTTCGCTAGGCTTATATGATAACTTGCTGGGGATCATCATTCCTTCCATCAATACAGCAACCGGTATCTTTATGTTTCGGACCTTTTTCGTCTCCGTTCCTGACGATTTGATTGAATCAGCCCGCATCGATGGCGCCTCGGATGGGATGATCTTTTTGAAAATCATGCTGCCGATTGCCCGACCAATCATTATGACACTGGGGATCTTTTCGTTCCAGTGGCGGTGGAATGATTATATCTGGCCCTTGATCGTCTTGAATGATCCGAAAAAATATACCTTGCAAGTGGCGATCCGCAGCTTGGTGGGCGCGGAAAATATCAATTGGACGATTTTGATCGCTGCCTCAGTAATTTCCATTTTGCCTTTGCTGCTGGTCTTCCTCGCCTTTCAGCGCTGGATTCTCGACAGCAATTTAGATAGCGGGCTAAAATAAAAAAGTGCCGACTGCTTCGTCGCACCTTTCTCCTTTTATGGATGAACGGTGCTACAGAGCAGCGGCGCTTTTTATTTTGAAAAGTCTTTTCGTGACAAGTAGACGGCGGTTAAAATACCGACTAAAATAGCCAAGCCGAAGACGACGATCGTACCGATCGCATTGTCTTTTCCTGGCAGTCCCCCGGTGTTGATCCCCCATAGCCCCGCGATCAAGGATGGCACAGCCACCACTAATGCCGCAGAATCTAAGTATTTCATCAGATGGTTTAGATTGTTGTCCATCATATCGGAGAACAAGCCACCGATAGTTTCTAACAAGTCGCGATAGATGGTGACCATTTTCATGGCAAATTTCTGCCGTAGCTTGATGTCATAAACAAGTGCTTCATTATCCAAACGATCCAAAAATTCTTTGCGATCCATCAATCGATCGACAGTATGGTTTTGGTCCCGCAAGGTGTGATCAAGATAGACCATGTCTCGCTCGGTATCGGCTAAATTGAACAATTCCTTGTTTTCCGTCGTTTTACGGGCTGCTTGATCCAAATCATCGATTTGCTTCTTCATTCCCTGCAGACCTTTGATGTAATGGGTGTAGATCATCAACGTCGAGTAAGCAACAATATCTTCATACCGTTGAATATCTTGCTCATGCTTTTCAATCAGGCGTTTAATCAGTGTAGATTGATGAGAGACATAAGAGATTAAAAGATCTTTGGTATAAATAAAAGTCACCGGTTCTAAACGATCTTCGATGCGGTCTTGTGTCACTTCTGACAAATCGATCAAGGTATAAAGAATCGGATGATTTAACTTAGTATTACGTAAGTATTCCAAACGTGAGACTTCTTCTGGTTCATTGGCGCCAATAAAAATATCTTCGGGCAGTTGATACTTATCTAACAAGTGGCGTTGTTCCTCTGGATCTGTCCCAGAAACCACCAGCCAATTGTAATCTTCCTCCGAGGATTCCCTTATTTTTCGGTCGTCCATTTTGTAATACTGAAACATGGTGACTCGCTCCTTTTCTAATTCTCTCTTAATTTAACTATCTAACGCTTCTCGCTTTTTGTCAAAGTAAATGGCTTTTCTTTTTGGAGGTTTTTTCATTTTGAACTAAGTGCATTTTATTAGACGAACCTTTCGATTCATGAGAAACTTTTTATGGGCCCAATAAAAAATTTTAGGAGGAATAGTATGTTTCGTCATCAAAAAGAACTACAGTTTGAAGCTAAACCAGAAAAACCAAATCCGTTAGTTGCGAAATACCTTCAAGAATTAATCGGTGGACAATATGGAGAGATGAGTGTTGCCATGCAATACTTATTCCAAGGATGGAGCTGCCGTGGGGAAGAAAAATACAAAGATATGTTGATGGATATCGCTACTGAAGAGCTTGGACACGTTGAAATGTTAGCAACGATGGTTGCACGTCTACTGGAAGGTGCACCTGTGGAAGATCAAGAAGCGGCTATGAAAAAAGACCCAACGATCGGTGCGATCATTTCTGGAATGAATCCGCAACATGCCATCGTTGCAGGCTTAGGACCACGTCCTGCTGATAGTGTCGGCAATCCATGGTCAGGTGCGTATATCATTGCTAGTGGCAACTTACTTGCTGATTTTCGTGCCAACTTAAATGCGGAATCACAAGGTCGTCTGCAAGTAGCACGCATCTATGAGATGATCGATGACCGTGGGGTCAAAGACTTACTTTCGGTCTTATTAGCGCGTGATAGCTACCACCAAAATCTCTGGGCAGCTGCCGTGAAAGAATTGGAAGAAAACGAAGGCTCAATTTTAGTGCCAAGTACCTTTGACCGCAAAAACGAACGCTTAGATATCGCTTATGATTTCTATAACTTCTCAGAAGGCGACCAAAGCAAAGAAGGCTCTTGGGCGAAAGGCAAAGCCCTTGACGGTGAAGGCGAATACCAATGGCTAGACGAACCAAAAGTCGAAGGAAAAGCGCCAAAACTCGATCAAGTCACACCAAAAATGTATGGCACACCGCCTGAAAAATAATTTAATCAAAAAGAGCAATTGTTTCTGAAACAGAAACCGTTGCTCTTTTTTCTTTGTTTGAGCAAGTTGGTTACGTTCCTGGCAAAAAAGCGTTAGAGTAGAATGTAAAGAAAAGGAGGAATCATTTTATGAAAGCACCTTTACTGACATTAAACGACGGCAATTTACGCCCCGCAGTGGGCATCGGTACCTATCAGATCCGCGGTGGCGAAGGATTGAGCCAGCTGCAAGCAGCGATCGCCGACGGGTATCGCTTGATCGATTCTTCAACCAATTATGACAATGAAGGCATTGTCGGCAAAGCGATCCGTCGCTCGGGTATCCCACGTTCAGAATTTTATATCACCTCAAAATTACCAGGAAAATACCATGGCTATGATGATGCCCTAACCAGCATTCAAGAATCCCTTGCTCGCATGGGACTCGACTACTTCGATGCCTTTTTGATCCACTGGCCATTACCAAAACGCGGCAAATATGTCGAAGCTTGGCAAGCCTTAGTGACCGCCCAAAAATTAGGCTTGATCCGTTCCATCGGCGTTTCCAATTTTGAACCAGAACATTTGGATGCCATCATTGAAGCAACTGGTGTGACCCCTGCGCTAAATCAAATTGAGATTCATCCTTACTGGGTTCAAGAACGAATGGTCGCAGAAAACAAAAAACGCGGCATCGTAACGGAAGCTTGGAGCCCATTAGGTCGTGGCAGCGATGCCCTGAAAGAACCACTGATCACTGAATTAGCTGAGAAATACCAAAAGTCAGCTGGTCAAATCATCTTGCGCTGGCATGTGGATCGTGGCATTTTGCCCCTTCCAAAATCAAGAAACCTCGCCCATCAACGAGAAAATCTTGCAATCTTCGACTTTGAACTGACTGAAGATGAAATCAATCAAATCAATCAGTTAAACAAGGAAGACGGCCGTATTGATGGTCAAGATCCAAATGAGTATGAAGAGTTTGAATAAACAAAACCAGCAGCTTCTCCGCTATAAATGGAGAATCTGCTGGTTTTAGTTTATCTCAACTCAAAATGAAATGTCTTTATTTCAAAGGGTGACAAGGTAAATGAGACTTTATCTTTCCACTGCTCATTATTTAAAGGTATCTCCATCAAATCTGTTTCTTGCCAAAAACTGTGTGGCAACTGCAATGTAACCTCCCTAGTTCCTCCCGTGTGATCATGTAAACGTAAAATCCACCCTTTGCCGGTTTCTGCTTGCTTGATGGTGTCGATGGTAACTGAGGTTTCACAGTCTATTTGCAACGGAAGCAACCAAGAATGTTCTCCGTTAATAACCGTTAATGGCGAGTTGAGGGACCATGCTTCTTCCATAGTTCCCCCATCGATGGCATCGTGCTCGTGGGCATAAAAACTGTAAGTAAATTCGTGATCACCATCGTCAGCCAGTGGATCAGGATAAATAGCGCCTTTAAGCAAGGTCAAGCTTAATTGATTTTCCTTAACAGCATAACCATATTTACAGTCATTCAATAAACTTATCCCACAATATTTTTCTGAAAGATCTGCCCACTGGTGGCCTACTGTTTCAAACTGAGCCAATTGCCAACTGGTATTAGCATGGGTAGCTCGTTTTACATTTCCGTACTGAATATCAAATACTGCTTCAGTTGATCGAATTGCTGCATCAAAGTTTACCTTCAACAGTTGTTGGCGTTCATGCCATGAAACGTTTGTTAAAAAATCGATTCGTTGTGTATGAGCATAGACCTGCATTTCCTGATGTATCTGCGAATTACCAAACGTATACTCAAATACAACGGAAGCGTAAAGCGCATTATTTGAATGCAATCGAATTTGATCGGCTTGAAGCACTGTTGCTTTTTCTTGATAAAAACTATCGATGTCCCATGCATCATAATTTAAAGGTTTGTCTTCAAATAGCTGAAAAACATTCCCTTTTCCTTCCAACATTTCTCTACCCAGTTTCTTATCAAAAATGCTAATTAAATTTCCCGATGTTTCCCATAAAATTCGCAAACGATTGGTCTCAATCGCCCCCTCTGTGAACACAGCGAGCGGTTTGATGTCTTTATTTCCTGCTATCGGTTGAAACTCTATGACCACCTGACTCATCCGCGGAACATTTGCCACAAGAACAGACTGTTTTTTTCCGTCAAAATAAGCCGGAAGTTCTTTTCCTTGTGAATCAATAAAGCGGCCTTCTTGTAAAAGCGGAAGTTCAACCAATTCATTCCGTGACCAGCCAGCTGTATTGATGACTGTATACTTTTGACTAGCAGGTCCATCTAATTGTTCAAATAACTGTTGAATGGTCTGAGTCACGACGGCAAACTCTGCTCTATGGTCTTGATAAACTTCTTTGATCGAAGAACCAGGAATAATATCGTGGAATTGATTACGAAGAACCGTCTCCCATGTTTCAAAAAGCGGCTCCTTAGGATACTCGTCTTCTTTGCTGGCTGCTAAACATGTATAGAGAATCTCAAGTTCCCGTAGAGCAATTTCAGCTTTTCGATTCATTTTTTTGACAAACGCTTGCGAGGTATAGGTTCCTCGATGATATTCCAAGTACAATTCGCCATCCCAACGAGAGACCAGCGACTTATTTCGTTCTACTGTCTGATGCAGTCGTTCAAAAAAGGCTTTCGCTTTTCCTGTTTTGACTTGCGGCAATCCTGGAATCTGGTCAAGGCGTCGTCGATTTTCCAGCATCTCTCTAGTGACACCGCCTCCGCCGTCCCCATGACCGTAAGACAGCAGAAATTCTTGATTCAAACGCTTGTCTTGATATCCGTCGTAAATTCCTTGAACGGTCTCAGGAGAAAGCGTTCCATTGTAGGTATAAAACCATTCTTCTGCCCATTCATCCGTTTTACCATCAACTGGCGTGGTGATAAAATGCGTCAAAATGTCTGTCCCATCGATCCCCCGCCAATAAAAGGTATCATGAGGCATCCGGTTATACTGATTCCAGCTGATTTTGGTCGTCATAAACGTCTCAATACCTGATTTTTTCAAAATTTGAGGCAATGCCCAAGAATAGCCGAACACATCCGGAAGCCACAAGAAATGCATTTCTTTGTCAAATTCTTCCTTCACAAATTTTTTCCCATGGAGTATCTGACGGACCAATGATTCACCTGACGGTATATTGCAATCGGCTTCCAGCCACATGGCTCCGTCCACTTCCCAGCGGCCTTCTTTGATTCTCTTTTTGATTTTCTCATAAAGAGCTGGATAGCTTTCTTTGACATATTTGTATAGCTGAGGTTGGGTTTGCAAGAAAATATATTCTGGGTATTGTTCCATCAAACGTAAAACCGTTGAAAAACTGCGGACAGCTTTTTCCCCTGTATGCTTCAGCCGCCACAGCCAAGCAACATCGATATGTGTATGGCCGATAGCTGTCACAGTGATCTCCGAAAGTTTAGGTATTTTTTGCAGTTCTTGATTTAAATAATGATCAGCTTCCTCAACGCTATGGTAAAAAGAGATAGATCCGGGTACCTGCCACTGAATCAAACGAAAGGCATCATCTAAAAGATTCAACAGCTTGTGTCGTATCGGTTCATTTTCCGGTAACCCATCGATAGTTTTCGCCATCATATCAGCGAGAAAGAAACAGTCGTCAGCAGCTAAGTGTCGTTTTGCCAAACAAGCTTGCCGAAACTCATGCCGTTGAATGACTTCAGCCCCACCGCCTTCCAAGCCCGACCATAGTTTTAAATCAAGTCGGATGGTTTTCCCCCGGTAATGATCCGCCAGAAAAATCTCTGTATGATTCGAATCGACACCCTGATAAGGTTCACCATCGATTAACAGCAAGGACTCAAAACCTGAATTATAGCCACCACCTGTACGACCAAAATCAATCAGTAACCATAAGTCTTCCTCGTCTGGAACCGTCAATTCATAATGAGCCCAAATGTAACGGTCTCTCCCTTTCCAGAAATCGCCAACTGAAAGTGTAAAGTCCCACTCTTCTGGTGGGTGTTTTTCCGTTTTTGACTTATCTTCTTTTGCCGACCACATTTTCAGGTCTTGTACTTTTTGAAAACGATACGCTTTTAGTTCAGCGATTCGTTTCGTTAATTTTTTTGTCGTATGAAATGGATCTTTCATCCTTTCGTCGCTCCTCCCATGCTAAATCCTTTAGACATATACGTTTGGGACAAAGCATATAAAATAACGACTGGTAAGGTATACAGCACCGAAAAAGCGGCTAAACGACCATAATTGACCATACCAAAGTTGCCGAAAAACTGAAAGATCGAGACTGATGCCGGCATTTTTTCGGGTGACTGAATCAAAATATAAGGAACAAAGAAGTTGCCCCAGCTTCCAGTAAAAGTAAAAATACCAACCGTACAAATACCTGGAACCATCAGCGGCGCTACGACTTTTCGTACCCCTTGCCATGTTGAAGCCCCATCGACCCAAGCGGACTCTTCTAAGTCGATTGGTACCGAATCCATAAAGTTCTTCATCATCCAAATCCCATAAGGCAGTGAGGACGCCGTCAAGAAGAACGATACCGCCAGTAATGAATCTTGAAACTTCAAAAAGATAAACAGTTGGTAGACCGGCACGATGACAGCAGTCATCGGTAGTGAGGTCATGAACAGTACCGCCATCAAAAAACTTTTTTTATATCTTAACTGATACCTCGACAAGGGATATGCTGCCAAAACACATAAGACAACAACTAAAATTGATTGACAGCCGGACAAAAGCAAGCCGATTCCAAATGACCGAATGATGGTTTGATCAGAAAGGATCGAAGCAAAATTTTCAAATGATACTGCTTCAGGTAATTTCAAAGTTTGAATAGCGCCCGGATCAATAGAGGCAATCAGCATCCACAACAGTGGGAGCAAAAACAATAAGGCTAATACTGCCAAAAGCAGATAATGAATCAGGGTCTCCAATTTTTCACTGCGTTTTACCATCTTTTTCACCTACACTTTCACTTTCAGCATTTTCATATAAATCAAGCTTGCGGCAGCACCAATCAGTAGCAAGACTAGCGAAATCGCTGTTCCGTATCCTAGCTGATAGCTCACAAAAGCTTGTTTGTACATGAAGACCGGCAGGGTTGCAGTCTGATTGCCGGGACCACCACCAGTCATAGTATAAATTAATGTAAAGACACCCAATGTCTGCAAAGTGACGAGCATCAAATTCGTTGCAATGGTACCTTTGACCATCGGAATCGTAATTTTTTGAATCACTTGCCAGCGGCTGGCGCCATCCATAACTGCAGCTTCCTCTACTTCCTTAGGGATCTCATCTAAAGCGGATTGAAACACCATCATTGAAAAAGCGGTTCCTCGCCAAATATTGGCAATCACAACGCTGATCATAGGAAACGCAAACAGCCAAGCAACTGGCTCAAATCCCATCAGTCCCATCAACCAGTTGGCTGTTCCACTGTCCCCTAAAAAAGCAACCCAGCAAAAGGAAACAACGACTTCCGGCGTAACCCATGCGGCAATGATGATCAGACCGACGACTCGCCGAAAGGCACGATTCTTCTCCCGCATCATAAATGCAATCAAAAAACCTAAGAAACATTGACCAATCACTGCAGAAAAAATGACGAAAATCAAGGTTCGCACGACACTGGTTTGAAAAGCCGGATCATTGAACATGCGCACAAAATTTTCAAAGCCGATGAACCGCAATTGACTTGCTTCAGCACCAGTCAAAGCCAAGTTCGTGAAGGAAAAGATAAAAGTTAAGATAACTGGACCAACAAAAAATATCAGCAGCAAGAGCCAACTGGGAAATAAAAAGATCAACGCTTTTTTACTATTGGACATTTGCTGCTCTCGTTTTAGCGAATGTTCCATTCTTTTCTCCTTTCTTAGTAAAAAGAGAAGGAACGTTAGACCCTAGTCGGATCGTTTTCAACGAGTCCTTCTCCTATTTATTTACTTAATCAATGGCATCCTCACCGACAATCCTCGTCACGTTGGCTGCGTAATCTCGAGCAGCTTCTTCCGGTGTCTTGCTGCCAGTGGCAACTGCTTCAACCATTGTTTGGATTTCTACTGAAACATTTGGATATTTGTCATCTGCCGGACGGAAATGGGCATATTGTAAGAAAGAGGTTGCTTGCTCAATAAAAGGTTGCTCCTTATATTCAGCTATTTCTGCTGAATCGTCTCGGACGGTTAAATTCCCTTCAGCAATTGCACGAGCAGCTTGCTGTTCTTTTCCGCCAAGGGCCTGAACCACGCGCCAAGAAGCTTCTTTATTTTGTGCTTTTTCGGGAATGGCCCATGTCCAGCCCCCTGACATCGTCGTAAATGGCGGTTCACCACCATTTTGTGTCGGCATGGCTGCGAATCCAAAACGTTCTGTCATATTCTCAACAGGAGTTGCCCCATTTTCTGTCCAGTTACCGGCACTCCAAAAGCCATCCAATAGCATACCAACTTCATCATTAGGAAATTTGTCTTGGAACATCACGGATCCGTAATTACTGTTAATAGCAACAGATAAAGAAGGGCCTAATTGTTTCTGGTTATACACTTCATCAATAAAAGTTAAAGAGTCAATGATCCCTTGTGTATTCACTTGCCACTTTCGCGTTTCATTATCAAATAGTGTGTCTTGAGTACCGTATAAAAGCATCTGGAAAGTCTGCATAGAAACCGACTCGCCATTGGCTTTAGCTACGCCCAAGCCTAAAGGAATCACATTTTCATCGGAGGCTTTGATAGCTTCAGCCGCTTCGATAATCTCCGCCCAAGTTGTTGGTTGCCAGTCTTCAGGCAGACCCGCTTTCTTAAAGACATTTTTGTTGTACCAAATCCCACGAGAATCAGAAGTGCCAGGAATAGCATACGTACTGCCGTCCTGCGCAATGACACCGGCTTTTAAATTCTCCGTATAATTCCCCCACTGATCCCAGTCTGCAACATAGTCATCCAGATTGGTTAAGTAACCAGCATTTGCATCAGAATTCAACATAAAGGAATCTTCTGCCACTACATCGGGTGCTGTGCTTTCTGACTGCATGGAAAGAGCAACTTTTGAAAAATAATCCCCTTCGCTTGCCGTAATCGGAGAAAGCACGATTTTAATGTCCTCATTTTCTTTCTCAAATTCTGGAATAAATGTTTCTTCCAAGTATTGGGTCATTTTATCGTTTTCCCCCGTATTGCGCCAAGTGATCTTGATCTCGGTTTTCCCTTCTGAACCTTCCCCGCTTGAAGAGCCATCGCTGTTCCCACAAGCAGCAAGAACCATAGGCAGCGTCAGGATGGTCAGGAGTGATGCAGCTTTTCTTTTCATTGACATAATCGTTCCTCCTAAATCATTTTTCATTTTCTCTCGCTTAAAGTAAGCGCTTTAAATATAGCGTATTTAGCCATTGTTGAATATCAACATTATTCGTTGGAATATACACTTTTTAACCTTAATATCAAGTTTTGTAGACAACTGCAAATAATGATGATTTGACTCAAGCTGATTTATCTCTATAATCAATGTAAACGTTACCAAAAAAAGAAAGGAGCACTTATGAAATCAAAAACCTATCGAAAAATATTCTTAACCTTTTTAACGGTAATCATTGTGTATACTATTTTTATTATGGTGATTGTTATCAATAATGAAGTCAATCAGCGAAAAGCTGAGCAAACTACCCAAAGTATTATGACGCTAGAAAACAGTGCGTTTCGCATTGATCAACAACTTCGATTTGCCCTCAATTCAATGAAATCTTTAGCAACAAAAGAAAGTATTATAGTGTTTTCCCAAAGTACTGAATCTGATTACGCGTTGTTTTCAGCGATGTATGATGAAATTCGTGAAAACTATTTGTTAATGAATCAGTTTGAATACTCTATTGGAATCTTGAATCCAGAGAATCATATCATCGTCAGTTCTGACGGCTATTTTGTTTACAATGATTTCTTTTCCTTTTTGAATATAGAAACAAAAGCCGGTCTTCTTTCCGAAATGCTCGCAGATGCCAGCTTCAGTTCTTCCATCTTCGAAACCCTGGATCAGCGGCTGATTTTGCTTCATAAAGAGCAAGTGGAGAATCAGACCCTTTATTTCTTTGCCTATTGGAAAAAAAATGAACTACTGTCTCCAATGAATCAAGGACTACAAGTTATCGACCAACAATATTTTTCTAGTGAGACCAATTCACCGATACTTACTGATTTTACACAAAATACCATTCAGCAAGAGACGAAATCAGATGATGTCGTTTTCATAAAAAATTCAGAGGTACTCCCTTTTGCCAATTATCAATTGACACCCGCGATTCAAAGCAGTTTTCCTTTCTCTACGATTTCTTCCTTTCTCCTTCCATTAATGGTTTTGATCGTACTAGGTGCTTTGATCGTCGTTTTCTTGAGTAAGCGGATGTACAAACCTTATTTAGAAATCTTGGATGAAATCAAAAAGAGTAATGGGGATATTTTAACAGTTGATGATATCAACTTAGCGTTGCATCAAATGATCGAGTCGTCTAGTTCGATCAACCAGCTCCAGTCCCCCGTCTCAGATGAAGTTAAGGAACTTTTCTTAAAAAATCTGCTATACGGAAAATATACCTACAGTATGAGCAAGAGTTTACTGCCTACTTTTCATCTTGAAGGCATAGAAAAAGGCGGGAGTTTTGCTTTTCTAACCTTCTCAGGTGAGATGGCAGAAGAAGCCACTTTTAATGGAACAGAGATCATTCATGTACGCAAACAGTTGATCAAGAAAAATCTTCATATCGAGCGTTATGATATCATCAGTTTTTCCGAAAAACACCTTGTCATTCTTTTTTACGATCAGGAATATTCACAAATCATGAAAGAGATCGATCAATTGAAACTAACAATCGAAGACAGTTTGAACTTAAGAATGACTTATCTACTTTCCAAACCTTTTCATTCTCTCGAACATTTTATCGAAGTCTTTCATGAAACCTGTCAGTGGTCAGATGAATGCAACGGCAATAATCAGTTCCATCAAATACCGGTTCCAACATCCAATGCTTTTCATAAAATCAATTATACCGTTGATGAAGAACAGTTACTGATCCAATATTTCAAAGTAGGTGATTTTGTCCATGCTAGAGAATTATTGCAACAAATCGTGGAGATCAATATTTCTAGCAACCGTTCCCTAGGCTTCCTCCAAGAATTTTCAACCGCTCTGAACTTAACAATAAAACGAATCACTGTGATCAAAGAGATTTCCTACCCTGAATTCTACGAACAAAATAAGAAACAATTTCTTTACTTAAAAAAAGGTTTTTCAGATCCCGATGTGAAAAAAACGATTTTTTTCCTTTTTGACACGCTGATCACTCAGATCGAAACCACGGAAAATAATAATGGATCCAAAACAGATGAAATCATTCAATTTATTAATAGCAACTATTGCAACGACCTCAGTTTAACAGATATTGCCCAGCAGTTTCATCTAAGTGAAGCCTATTTAAGCCGGTTGATTAAAGAACGACTATCAATGTCCTTTAAACCATACGTCAATCAACTACGTGTGGAAAAAGCCAAACGTCTAATGAGTGAACAAGAAAGTTCAATCAATGAAATTGCTAGCAAAGTCGGCTTTAAAAATACCAATTCCTTTATTCGGGTATTCAAACAATTTGAAGGGTCGACACCTGGTACTTATCGTACCAATAAAATTCATTAAGCTTTAAAATTCTAATACACAAAAAACGATCTGAACGAGATTTGACCACTACAATTACGAATTGATTCCCCCAAGAAAATTCGTTCTATTAGTAGTTTTCAAATTTTTCGTTCTGATCGTTCTAATAAAAAGATAAGTTACTTATGCAGTCACAGCTGATAATGGATCGCTTCTTGGTACTTTTCAAACAGGGACTGGTTCAATTCATCCCCGCCGTCTAGGTTCGCTGAGTAAAAAATCGGCGGATAGTCGACGCCAGCTTCTTTTAGTTTTTGGCAAACTTCAACGATGATTGCATTTAAAATCGTTGCGCCGACTACGGTGGATGTAGGTCCGACTTTTTGTTCTACGTCTGGGATCGTACACGCAGCATCGCCAATCTCCCCATGATTGTCGATGACGATATCCGCCGTTTCAAATAAACGCAAGCCTGATGTATGACGGCTGCTGACTGTTTTCGAATAGGTAAGGTTCGTTAATGCGATGATCTTGACCCCTTTTTCTTTAGCATGAAGCGCCATATCGATGATAACTGGGTTTCGCCCAGAAACCGAATGCAAGATCAGCACATCGCCTGCTGTAAAGGGCTGGGTCGCCGCCAAGGCCCTACCGTAGCCTTCTAAGCGCTCCATTTTACTAGTGAAGGTGATTGGGCTGCGATCAAGCATCAGTTCTCTTCCAAAGATCGCGTTGATGGTCATCATGCCACCTGCTCGATAATACATCTCTTCGGCTAAGATCCCAGCGTGACTTGCGCCAAAAATGTAGATGGCTTTTTTGGTCAAGTTGGCTTTCGTCAACAATTCAATGGCTTGCTCAATCGCTGGTGCTTCTTTTTCTTCTACAATAGACAATAGTTCTTTTGCTTTTTCAAAGTATTGAAACATTTAAAACCCTCCAAACAGCTTGCCGATCAATTCACCAAGGATGCCCCATAGAGATAAATCGTTCCCACCGAAAATCAAGATCCAGTTTTGAATCGTCGTTGAGAACAACGCTGCAGAGATCCCAACGAGTGCTACCATAACAACAGAAGCTGTGATCGTACCAATAATGGCCCCTCGCAAGCCCCCTTGTCCTTCGCCGATCACCGCAGCACCCCCACATTCAAAGAAGCTGGTGATGACTAAAGGAACGATCAAAATGCCAAAGACGTTGGTGGTATTGGCAATCACCACTAAAATCGTTGAGGTGATCATCGCCACGATAAAGCCGATGATTACAGCATTTGGACGATAGTTGAACAAGATTGGCACATCAAAAGCTGGTTTTGCTCCAGGAACGACTTTTTCTGCGATCCCTTGAAAGGCTGGAATGATTTGGTTGATCAATAGACGTACGCCATACAACATGATCAATAGTCCTGCACCGAAGTTCAAGCCAGCATCAACCGCAAACATCACCAAGTTGCCCCCTTCAGGAACTAATACGGGCGCAATCAAACCAATAACGATATTCATCAAAAACATCACTAATGCGCCAGTAATCGATATTTCACGGAAAAACGAGAGATTTTCTGGCACTTTCAAATCTTCCGTCGATTTTTCTTTGTTTCCGACCCGTTTTGCAACAAAGCCTGAAACCAATGACAAGATCCCCGTTGGATGACCGATCAAAAATGAATCATCGCCTGTGGCATCCCATACATATTTCCGCATGATCCATGGCATGAATGACCAGTAACAAGCCGATAGAACCGCCCCTAAGATCAACAGTGGGATTCCGGTAAGTCCGCCTTCAACGCCCCCAGCGACGATGACAAATGGGAACCACCACAACATGTGACCGGTGAGGAAAATCGTCTTCACAGGTGTAAAGCGAGCAATCAATAAATGAATGACAAGTCCGAAAAACATCGCTAAACCTACTGTTCCGCCGTATTCTGCCGTAAAGGTGATGTCAGAGAGTCCATCTGACACAGCAACGCCTAATTGGGTTTGAACCGCAGCATTGATCGGTGCGATCGTTCCCACCAACATGTTTACCCCAGCCGTCAATGCCACCATCCCGAAAGAAGCTGTTAAGGTTCCTTTGACGACTTCTGCAAAAGGTTTTCTTTGTACCAATAACCCAATCATGGCAATGATCCCCAGTAGGACTGGCGGATTTTTTAAAATATAATCCGTAACAAAATTCATGCTTATCCCTCTCTTTCAGCTAAAAATTTTTCCATTTGCTGTTTGACTTCTTCTTTATCCATATACTTTTTGATTGGATAAACGGGTGCTTTCACGGATGCTTTTAACTCATTCAATAATTCATTACTCGTAAAATAAACATCTGCTGGTGTCGCTTTTGCTGTTGATAAATCAGTATTCTCGGCAGTTGCCGTCAATCCTAACTCTTTGATCACCTTATCGATCGTCATCTTCAATACCATTGAGCTTCCTACACCAAATCCACATACTGCTAAAATTTTCATATCCTTTTCCTCCTATTGGAATAATTGACAAATTTGTTCCCGATCGCCGTTTAATATCACGTTGTATTTTTCTTCATCCATAAAGATCGCCATGATCTCTTTCAAGCTTTCTAGATGGCTTTCACTATCTGCGGCGGCTAAGACAAGAAATATCCGCACCGGTTTCCCCTCAAGATCGATGGGCTGTTTCGTTACTAAAAGGCTCATACTTTGCTCCAAAACCCCTTCTCCAGGACGGGCATGCATCAGCGCAAAGTAATCCGCCAACACCATGTAAGGACCATTTTCTTCCACGCTTTGAATCATCGCTTCGATGTAAGCTGACGTGATCAGCGCTTCATCCAGCAAGGGCTGGCTGGCTAATTTTACGGCTAAGCGCCAATCTGCCACTGTCTCATCCGTTTGTATATGCTTTTCAGGCAAATAATCCTTCACTTTCATTCTGATTTAACCTCCAACATTTTTGATAGGAACCATTCTTTGTTTTCGATTCCTTGCATGATCAATTTCATCATTGGTTCCACCTTTTGCGTCTCATCCTCTCGGATCATCAATAAAATAATGATGTCGGCTTTTTGGTTGCCCCATTCTACTGGCTGATCCAAAAGCAAAATCGAGATCGCTGTTTTTTCGACATAATTCGGATTGCCATGAGGGATGGCAAAGCCATTATCTAAATAGGTTGATTGTAGCTGCTCTCTTTCAATGACGGATTGCCGAAACTGCGCTTTTCGTTTTTCATCACTAAAAGGGATTTGTTCGATCAAAAAATTGATGGCTTCTGTTTTGCTGGCAAATCGCTCGAAAAAGACGGTTGGCTGGATCATCGATTGGGCTTGAAGAAGTAAACCATTTTGATCGACCACCGCCTCATTATCGATGACTAAATCGATGTAGTGATTCATGATCCGCTTCATGTCGCGATTGGTCACCATAGGCGAGATCCGCACCACAGGTTTTTGAATCCCTACGAGATCGATGGTTGAAATAATAAAATCGATCGCCGAAATGTCCATCTGCTTTAATTTTTCTACTGAAACGGTTTCGATACTGTCGATCTCTGGCAGAATGCGACGAATTTTCGCAGAGACAAATGAGCTAGTGCCGACGCCATTGGGACAGACAAAAATGATTTTGTTCATGCGGCGCATTCGCTCGATTGCTGCTTGAAAATGGATCGTGACAAATCCAATCTCATCATCAGAGATCCCCACTTGATACGCTTTCAAGAAATCATGAAGCGAGAACCAGACCACGCCATACAAAGCAGGATAGTTTTGTTTGATTTCTTCTAACAAAGGGTTGATGACTGTGGTTTGCGCTTCGATCCGCAGCAGTAGTTGATACAGATGGATCGTCACATCTTCTTCCAATCGATTGTCTTGGGTCAAGTCGGTACCTAAGCCTTCGCTGATTTTTTGAATCAAGTTACGCACTTTTCCCCGAAAGACGAAAGGAACTTTTTCACTTTTCATAAAAAATTTCAAGCCGCTACCGACGATCAGGTAGGTTAGATATTGCACTTCTTTTGGTGAAAATTGATAAATGTGTTGTTCTTCGATTTCTTTCAGTAGCTCATAGACTAACGGATATTTGTCGAACTCCAAAAACAGCTTCCCCACTTGGCGGTTTTCTTCAATCACTAAGTTTTCCGCATGACTCGCCCGCTCGATCAGCAGCACGATGGAAAGGACGATACTTTGAATATAGCTGTCGGGCATTTCCACTTGTTTTTCCACTAACGCTCGACGAAAGGCCTGATTTACTTCCTGGTATTTCGCAGGTTCCACCAACAAGGAAAACGCCGCTGGTTGATCCAGCATCATTAAGCAAAAGCGTTTGAGCACCCGATGGATCTGGGATTCACTTGCTTTAAAAAATGTACCTGAATTATCAAATCTCAGACGTAAGCTTTCTTTTTGAAACAGCTCTTTTAAATAAGAAATATCTTTGGCAATACTGCTGCGGGAAACGAAATAATCCTCTGCTAACTGCTGATAGCTGAGATGATCGCCAGCAATCAACCGTTTAAAAATCAAAATCCTTCGTTCCGATGTCCCCGAATAATTCATTTTCATACGCTCACCCTCTACATCTATTTTATTGCTACTGTACCAAATTAGAAGGCTAATTGTTAGATTAAAGAATGATTAAAAGGAGTGTACACTTTGATTTTTAAGGCTCCTGAAGGCATTTTATAACAATTTCAAGGCGCTTTTTTTCACAATCTGCCGCCTTTCTCTTATAATTAAGCTAGGATTTATATAGGAGGAGATAACATGAAATGGCGTGGGGGTAGACAAAGCAGAAATGTCGATGATCGAACGGGGCGATCATCTGGCTCAGGTGGGATGTTGGCTGCTGGTGGCGGGATCGGTACGGTGATCATCGCTGTTTTATTTTTCCTGTTTAGCGGTGGTGATTTAAGTTCGCTGCCGGATGTCTTGGGTGGCAGCGGTCAAGCAGCCAATTACCAGACAGAAAATGTGGGCACCAGTGAGTACACGGAGGAAAAAGAATTTTCCGCAGTCGTGTTCGGCTATTTAGAAGATTATTGGCAAGACGTTTTTCAAGAGCGGCAAGAAACCTATCAAGACCCGACACTCGTATTATTTACGGGAAGCGTCCAGTCGGCATGCGGCTATGCCACGTCACAGGTTGGTCCGTTTTATTGCCCAGCAGATGAGAATGTGTACCTTGATCTGAGTTTTGCCAATGAGCTTTCTGATAAATATGGCGCAAGCGGCGACTTTGCAATGGCCTATGTCATCGCCCATGAAGTCGGTCATCATGTGCAAAATGAGCTGGGGATCACCCAACAATTGGACAAAATCCGCCAGCAAGTTTCAGAAAAGGAATACAATCAGTACAGCGTTCGTTTGGAACTGCAAGCTGACTACTTAGCTGGTACTTTTGCAAAGTATCTACAAGGTGAAACCTATCAAGGACAGCCGATTTTAGAAGCTGGCGATATTCAAGAAGCGATCACGGCTGCCAATGCCATCGGGGATGATACGCTGCAAAAAGAATACCAAGGCTATGTTGTTCCAGATAGTTTTACGCACGGCACATCGCAGCAGCGCGTGGACTGGTTTAACCGTGGCTATCGTTATGGTGACTTAGCACATGGCGACACCTTTAATGTCGATAGCCTTGATTTGAGCAAGTAGCTTCAACTAAAAAAACACTCCGTAACAGCATGAACCGCCTGCTGCTTCGGAGTGTTTTTAGGTTCTGGGTGTCCCTTCAAGCCTTTTGGTGAAGGGACGCTTTACGCTTTCTTAACTTTCGCAATGATTTTTTCGCAAAAACGTGCCTGCTTCGTCATACTTTTTTCACATTTCGAGACTATTATATAAGCATACCAACAAACAACCCTAACACTTTTTCATTTTTACTCCTTTGCCTGTCAGTCCCCGCTGACAGGCTCTTTTTTGTCTTTTGATTGATATATTCAGACCTGCAAGTCTTTGCGCTCATAACGGGAAAAGGTGCCAAAGAAACAGATGATACCGATCAGCAGTACCCATAGGACTGATGTGGCGCCGTTATCAATGAGTTGGACGGGTAGTGCCATCCGCACAGGTGAAAGTCCTGCCAGCCATTCCAATTTATCGTAGAGTTCCCCCACGATGCCGAGCAAATACAGACCGAACACGCAGCCTAAGCCGACGCTGGCAGTTTGTTTGCTGGAACGCAAGATCGTGGATAAAAAGAAACCTAGACAGAGGAAAAAGACTAAGACACCATACTCGGCAACGAAGATTTTGCTGATTTCTTCTATAAAAGCGGACAGGTCATCTCCTGGTAGTTTGAATAGAGCAAAAGAGGCCAGACTACTGCCATAGGCAATGAGCCAAAAGCCAGTCAGCAACAACAATCGAGCGAGGAACTTCCACCTAACGATTTCTCTGCGGCTAATAGGCTGAGCATATAAATACTCAATCGTTCCTTCTGATTCTTCAGTGATCAGACTGTTCAAGCCTAAAAGCATCCCATAAATACACGCGGCGATAAATAAGTATTGAAAGTAATACCCGAAAAAGCCTGTCGGTGAAACCAAGCTTGAAGGTCCTGTCAGTTGGAGGTTAAAGATGCCTAGTAATTCTGGGCTGAAAGAGCCCAACATCTGGTCTAAGGACGTTTTCATTTCTGGCGTGATCATTTGAGGATAGATAGCCGTAAATCCAAAAATGATTGCTGCAAAAAGGATCGTCCAGACCAGCCAGCCTTTGAAGGTATTTTTAAGGTCGATTTTCATTAAAGTCATTTTTGAGAACCTCCTTCATAGAGCAGCATAAATTGCTGTTCAAGGGTTGGGTGTTCGATCGTGAACTCTTTAATGGCAGGATTGGTTAGAAAATGTGCCAGCTGATTCATGTCCCCTTGATAGAAAAAACGCAAGGTGTGTGATTCCTGAGCAAGAACTTGTACGTTTTCCAAGCCGACTAATGAGATACTGTCCTCATTCGTGAGCGTTACAACTTTGCCGAAATTTTCTTCCTCACTCAGTTCTTTCACGGTGATGATCTGTCCTTCACGAATAAAGGCGGTCCGATGGGCATAGGTCTGAATTTCATGCAAATCATGGCTAGATAGAAAAATCGTCATCCCCTGTTTATTTCTTCTAAGGAGCTCTTCAAACAGCCGTTTTTGAATCAAGGGATCTAAGCCATTGGTCGGTTCATCTAAAATCAACATTCTCGGTTGTGCAATCAAGGCGCTCGCAAGCCCGACTTTTTTCTTGTTGCCCAAAGAAAGTTCTGCGATCGATTTGTTTGGATCAATTTGAAAAAGCTCCATCAAATTCTGAATCTCTTTTTTTGGCTGCTTGACTTGATGAAAATCTGCCGTAAATGCCAGCAATTCTGCTGTCGTCATTTTTGAATAAAACCGTACATCACTGGAAACATACCCAGTAAACGTTTTGATCTCTTTGGCTGCTTGTTGGCAATCTCGTCCAAAAATCGCCGCCTGTCCTGCATCTGGTTTGATAAAATTCAACAATACTTTGATGGTCGTTGATTTTCCCGCACCATTTGGTCCGATAAAGCCAAAAATCTCTCCTTCTGCCACTTGCAATGATACATTCTCGATGGCGTACTTCTTGTTGTATTGTTTGCTTAGTCCGTTGATCGTAATGGCATCCATCCTGTCCCCTCCTTGTACTGCTTTGATGCCATCAGTGTAGCCTTATTTCGTGTTTCCGTCAATCAAAGATCTAAAAGGCTTCCGCTGGAATTTTTTACGAAAATCATCAACAGATTGACACACTTCTATTGCTTTCTCTTCCTATTTTTTTCACATTTTCCCGCTATTATTAATACATACCAACAAACAACCCTAACACTTTTTCATTTTTACTCCTATCCCGCCAGTCCCCGCTGGCGGGCTCCTTTTTTATCGGCAAAAAAACGCAGACCTAGCAGCAACTGGCACTAGCAAATATAGCATTCGCTGGCGATAATTGACTGATTATCCTGCGTTTTTTGGCTCAATCATTTCTGGGACGGATGAATCCATTCTGATTCATCCGTCCCACTTTCATTATTGACAAAGAGCCCGTTTTTTTAAGTTTCCATGGGTTGATTTGTTAAAGAAACGGATTGTAGAAGCGTCCGCCATTAAGGACCATCAAGGACAATCCGAGCGCCACGATCAAGCAAACAACAGCAATCGCCAAGAGATCTTTGCCTTGGATCGGCTTAGCTTTCAGCCAGGTACGCTGCTTATGCTTGCCAAACCTTCTTAGCTCCATGGCAGCAGAAATATGGTCGATCCGTTCCAAGCTGGAAAAAATCAAAGGAATCGCGATCGCGACATTGCCTGCCACGCGTTTGCGCAAAGGTGCTTTTTTAGAAAGCTCCACGCCCCGTGCTTGCTGGGCTTTGGCAATGGTCCGAAAATCCTCTTGAATATCAGGGATGTAACGCAAAGCCAGTGCGACTGCATAGGCGATTTTGTAGGAGATCCCGATGCGGTTGATACTGGACGCCAACTCGCTTGGATTGGTGGTAAACAGGAAAATCAACCCTGGCGGAATCGTGACAAAATATTTGATCAACAGATTCAGCTCATAAAACACTTGCTCTTGGGTCAATGTATACCGACCGATCCCTTCAAAAATCACGTGGCGCGTACCGTAGATCTCCACCCCATATTCTGGTGCGAAAAGATAGACCGCCACCAAATTCAAAAGCGAAAAGAAGATGATAAATTTCAATACAAAAGCGATGTCTCGGTAGCGAATTCCAGCACTGGCAAATAGAAAGACCGAAAACAATGCCAGTCCAATGAGAAAGCGCGTATCATAAGAGATCATCCCGATGACGGATAGCAGCAAAAAACAAATCAGTTTTGCGGCACCGCTTAATTGGTGAATCCACGTTTTGCGGTCAAGATAGCCGATTAGATTACTTTCCATCGTGTTCCTCCTTCTCGCTGGCAATGAAGGCGGCAGTAAAAGCGGCGGGATCTGTCAGCTGGTTAAGGGTCGCCAGTGTATACAAGCTGGTTTCTTTGAGGTTCGCGGCACTCACCACTTGTTTGTCTGCTAAAACAACTTCTGGCGGTGCGTCCAGCAAAATCGTTCCTTGCGTCAAAACGATCGTCCGCTGTGTATACTCCAACATCAGGTGCATATCGTGGGTGATCATAACGATCGTTAATCCCCGCTGGTTCAACTCCTGTAAGAATTGCATCATTTCGGTGTAATGGCGATAGTCTTGTCCTGCTGTTGGCTCATCCAATAAAATGAGTTCAGGATCTAAGACGAGGATCGCTGCAATGGCGGCTCGGCGTTTTTGCCCATGACTTAGTGCCGACAATGGCCATGAGCGAAACGGATAAAGACCACAAATTTTCAAGGTCTGATGAACTTTTTCTGTGATTTCAGCCTCTGGGACATTTCGGTTGCGCAAGCCTAAGGCAACTTCGTCAAACAGGAAGTTTTTTGACAGCATTTGATTGCTGTTTTGCAAAACATACCCGATTTTTTGCGCTCGTTCTTTGATGGAATCATTGCCCATGTCTGTTCCTTGCCAAAGCAACTTGCCAGAAGTCGGTGTCAAAAAGCCGGTAATCAAATGGGACAAGGTCGATTTTCCTGCGCCATTATGCCCGACCAAACTAATCATTTCTCCTTGATGGATGGTAAAATCCAGTGCCTGCAAAATGGGTTTACCGACTTGGTAAGAAAACGATAGATTCTTCGCTTCCAACAACGGCGGCTGGTGGCTAGGAAGTGCCGTTTTCGGAAATTTTTCTTGAAACTGAGTCAGTTTTTCGGCAATCTCAGATGATGCAAATGCTTCTACCGCGACCAAATCAGCAGCATCGGTCACGGGAACGCCCGCTTTTTTTAAGGCGGCTAAATACAGTGGTTCACGAATGCCGACTTGCTGCAGCATATCCGTTTTTAATAGTTCATTCGGTGTACTGTCGGCAAGGATGCGGCCTTCTTCCATCACGATGATGCGATCGACAGCGGCGGCTAACACTTCTTCTAAGCGGTGTTCGATGATGATGGTGGTAAAACGCTTCTCTTGATACAGTTGGTCGATCATTTTGATGGCTTCCACACCTGTTTGCGGATCCAAGTTGGCTAGGGGCTCATCAAACAGTAGAATCGGTGTTTCATCGATCAAAACACCTGCCATTGAAACACGCTGCTTTTGGCCACCCGATAATTCCTGCGGTTTTTTCGCCAAATGATCCATTAAGTCGGTCTTTTCAGCCCAAACGCGCAGCGCCTCCTGCATCACAGCTTGACTACGCTGATCGTTTTCCAATGAAAACACGATATCTTCTGCTACGGTCAAGCCTACAAATTGGCTATCGGTGTCTTGCAGCACCGTGCCGATGGTCAAAGACAGCTCGTAGATGGAAGCTTGCCCAAAGGCATTGGTACCGATCGTCAATGCTCCAGTACTACTGCCTTTGTCGTTTTGCGGGATCA
Source organism: Enterococcus sp. 2G9_DIV0600 (assembly GCF_002140615.1). Classification (NCBI taxonomy): domain Bacteria; kingdom Bacillati; phylum Bacillota; class Bacilli; order Lactobacillales; family Enterococcaceae; genus Enterococcus; species Enterococcus sp. 2G9_DIV0600. The sequence goes on along the minus strand of NZ_NGLL01000001.1, from coordinate 977,823 downwards.
AACCGTTCAAACATTTTCCTAATGTACTTTTGCCAGAACCGCTGGCACCGACGATCAGGACTTTTTCTCCTTCATAGATCGTTAGATCGATGTTTTTCAAGGTCGGTTCCGCTTGTGCATCATATTGGAAAGAAAAATTCGTAAATTGAATGATTTTTTGTTTCATTTTTAGCCTTCACACATTTCTTTGGTTAGGATTCCTTGCTCAAGCTGCCTTTTTTGGTTTTGGTTTGGGCATAGGCTTTTAGCAGGATCACTCCGATTATCCCAGTTACGACTGCATTGGTCAATCCCGCAATGACTCCTTGTGTAAAGACTTTGTTCGCTGGTTCGCCATAGATCAAAATATCTCCGATCGGGGCAATGATCACCCAGACAACCAAATTTGCGATCGTTTCACCGATCAAGAAGGTCCGAATTTCTTTAGCGCCAAAGGTTCCTTGCTGGATTGGAATCCAACGAGTCAAAAGTCCGAAGAACACCCCTAAGATCCCAGAGGCGGCGATCCAAGACCACCATGGACCATAAGTCGTCAAATCTCCTAGGGCATGCCCGATAAAGCCCGCTAAACCAGCAACGATTGGACCGTAGACAACGCCTAATAGCGCCAAGAAAGGATAGGCTGTGGCGATATCCGTATTTGGAAAACCAGTCGGGATCGTGACGAAACGTTTTAAGACGAAAAAGACGGCAGCACCGATACCGATTGCAACAATGTGTTTTACTGTAAATTTTGATTGATTCATTTTTCATTTCTCCTTTTTTTGAGGGTAATTTTCCAATTCGTGCCAGTCCCGATTTTATAGGTTTCAGCAAATGAAGCCAAGTTGAGCCCTAAACCAATATTCAATAGGGAATTGACATATAAGACAGGTTCATTTTCCGACACTTGCGCAAAGGAGCGTCCGAAACGCACTTCTTCTTGATAACGCAGTGTATCTTGGTAGTAGATACTGACGAGCAGCGGCTCATTGTATTGGACCTGCCATTGCTTAAAGAACGTATGGGGAATATTCGTCCACAACGAACCAAAACGGATATCGAGAATATCGATCGTACCAGTAATCGTTTCTGCTGTTTGGCTTGGCTTTTCAATGGCAAAGACTTGGATCGCTTCTTTAGGTTCGGGTGTTCCTAGCTCATCAAAGCTGATGGCGCCACTGGCGAGACGCGCGGCGTTATACATATAAACATCCCGACCATGAAACGTATGGCTTTCGGCTGATCCGGCCAACCGCTCAGTTGCCTCATTGATCACCCGTAGTTCAGCGATTCCGATATAAGTCGCTAAATAGGTTAGGGTGCCATTATCTGGCGTCAAAACCAACTGTCCGGTCGCCAACTTGGCAACCACGCTTCGTCGATCAGACCCTACGCCGGGATCGACCACTGAAACAAAGACCGTTCCCGCTGGCCAATAGGTGACGCTTTGCAGCAGACGATAGCTGGCATCATGAATGTTGTATGGCTCGATCTCATGAGTCAAATCAGCAATGACCAGCTCCGGTGCCACTTGATAAGCTACCCCGTACATCGCATTGACCGCTCCATCTTGCAAACCAAAATCGGTTTGAACCACTAATTTGTGCATTTTTCTCTCCTCCCAACAACCTTTCTCCTTTTTAACAAAACCTGCGCTTGAAACAGCTGACCGTGCAGACACAAAAAAAGCCCTTAGCGAAAGCTAAGGGCATCACCTGCGGTACCACCTTAATCTGCAAAACCTTCACAGGCTTCACCTCATTCAGTACCCGAAAACACTCGGAGACTGTCGCTTGTTAACGGGGCAACCGTATTTTCCTAATTAGTCAGAAAATCCGCTCCAAAGTCATTTTCAAATCATTCGTTGTCGTTCCTTCTCACCTACCGGAACTCTCTGCTAGACAACTACCTTGATTCTACTTTCTTTTTCATCGCGTTTGCATTTTGTTTCATTTAAATTATCAAAGCTTGTGCCTTTTGTCAATTCTCTTTTAAGAAAAAATTCAAACAGAAGGCATAATTTGTCAAAAGATTCACGCAATTCCTGAATTTCGCTCGAAAATTCTTCACATTTTCCCGCTATTATAAATGCATACCAACAAACAACCCTAACACTTTTTCATTTTTACTCCTTCCCGCCAGTCCCCGCTGGCGGGCTCCTTTTTGTCTTCTGACTGTTTTA
>NZ_NGLL01000001.1:274529-971356 GCF_002140615.1 Enterococcus sp. 2G9_DIV0600 | reverse complement strand
CATACCAACAAACAACCCTAACACTTTTTCATTTTTACTCCTATCCCGCCAGTCCCCGCTGGCGGGCTCCTTTTTGTGAGATTGGACTTGCATTTCTTCCTAGAAAGGATTATCTTTATCTTATGCGGAAGTGGCGGAATGGCAGACGCGCACGCTTCAGGCGCGTGTGAGTTTATCTCGTGTGGGTTCAACTCCCATCTTCCGCATTTAGCAGTTCAGCTTTCTGAACTGCTTTTTTTGTTGCAAAACGCGCATGTTCATCGAATAAACATGCGCGTTTCATTCAACTATTTTTCCCCTTATTCACTAACATAGGCGGTGCGGAAAAAGAAATGCGCGCCATAAGCTGGGAATTGGATGTCTTTTACCTTTGATTTGATCAGATAATTTGAAGCACTTTGGTAAAGAGGGACTTGCGCAGCATCTTGTTCCAATAAAATTTCTTCTGCCGCTTTGTAATCTTCAAAATATTGATCGGGGTCATTGGCATGAACGGTGCGCGCATCTTCCGTCAACGCCGTATATTCTTCATTGACATAGCCGCCGTAGTTAAAGGAAGCGCCGGTTTTGTATAAGATAAAGAACATATCCATGTCACTGCTTCCAGCGATCCAACCAGAAACGGAAAGCTCGTAATCACTATTTGCTCTTGATTGATTCAAGCTGGCACGTGGCTGTTTGTTTATGGAGATCGACAAGCCTGGCAAGTTTTCTTGGAGTTGGCTTTGCAAGTACTCCCCGATTTTTTGACCATTGTCATCATCTGTCACTAATAAACGCAGCGTCGTACTTTCGCCAATTTCCGCTTGGGCTTTTTCCCACTCTTCCTTGGCAGCCTCTAAATCATACAGGTTGTAATCACCGCTATATGCTCGAAAATCTTCGCCAGTATTTGGATTCGCAGCTAAGCCGGTAGGGATCAATCCATTTAAAACTTTCGCTCCATCGTTCAACACATTATCCACGAGACTTTCTTTGTCGATCGCCAACGCGATCGCTTTACGCACATGAACATTTCCTAAGGCATCGTTGGCGGTTTTATTGAAGTCTAAGAAAAAGTTCGCCACATCGTTTTGCGTAACTAGTTCTTCATTGTCCCCGTAGTGTTGGACGTAGATCCCGCTGATTTTTTGCAAATCAAGGTCGCCGCTTTCAAACAATTGGATCCCCGTATTTTCTTCTTTGATGGTGGAGCCTTTGATCTCCTCCAATTGAACGACATCAGCATCGTAGTATTGGTCGTTTTTCACTAGCGTCCACTCATCTCCAGTCTGTTGCCAATCGGTTAAAGTAAAGGGACCAGAATACAACAAATCCTCACTTGTCCGTGCATAGGTCTCGCCTTTTTCTTCAACAAAGGCTTGATTTTGCGGTGCCAACCAGCCGATGGAAATCAAGGATAAAAAGGAAGGCTGCGGCTGCGCCAACTGCACGATAAAGGTCGCGTCATCTGGGGTTTCCAGACCAATCGTTTCTACGTCTGCATTGCCTTCACGAATGTCTTTACTATTGACTACATTATCCAACAAATAGGCATTTGGTCCCATCGTTGCTGGATCAACTAACTTTTTCCACGCATAAGCAAAGTCAGCCGAAGTGATCGCTTCGCCATTGCTCCACTTCGCATCCTCTCGCAAGGTAAAGGTATAGGTTTTGCCATCTTCACTGATTTCGACTCCTTCTGCCAAGCCTGGAACTGGTTCGCTGTTTTCATCGAAACGATAAAGCCCTTCGAATAAATGTTGTACGATGGTAAACGTTGCTTTATCCGTCGTTTGGGTCGTATCGAGAGTCGTCAGCTCAGCTGGTAGACTCACCGCAATCGCTTGATTCGGCGCTCCATTAGTTTCAGCCTCTGATCCCTCGGTATTTCCTGTTGTCGTGCAGCCAGAAAGGGTCAACCCAATCACTCCTGCTGCAACCAATAAACGCTTCTTCCAGATCATTTTCATTCTTCCTCCTATGTGATTGCGCAACCAACGCAAGTGTTTTTCATGACAGCAAAAAACGCATTCAACGATAAAAAGAAAAAACCTCATCCCTTTGCTTATCAACTTTGACAAACAAAGGGACGAGATTTTCGTGTTACCACCCTTTTTCGCACCATTCTCACAAATGGCACCTCAACAGTACGCTAAGATACTTGGCACGGTAACGGCTGCTTTCCGTCTGATTTGCGTGAACAAATCAGATCACTCAGAGCTCATCTTCACTTTTTTTCTGCTGCCCTTTCTCACCATCCGGGTTCTCTTCTAACAGATTCCAAAGCTACTCTTCTCTTCATCGTCTTTCTTTTTATCTAAAAAACAGGTAAATGACGTTTTTTTGTCTATTTCATGATTGTTTTAAAGTATACTATTGGTGTTTTTGGAAGTCAACAAGAATTGCGAATATTCAGTTTTTTATGATTTTTCTATCAGAGCTTGTTTTGCGTCTTGCTTGCCTTTCGTCAGGTTCTTCTCTAGGATAAGAACTAGATAAGCCTTCTCATTTGTAAAAAAGGAGTGTGCCAAAATGAAATTAGCAGAAGCGTTACTTTTAAGACGAGATTTGAACAATCGTCTGTTTCAATTGCGCAACGAAATCTTTAGCAGTGTGTTAGTCCAAGAAGGCGATACCTTGGATCGCAGTATTACAGAATTATTCAAGGAATACGATGAGATCAATCAACAGTATTCCGAATTAGTCGTAGCCATCAATCGGAAAAATGCGACTGCCTCTGTAGCAGATAGTGCGTTATTGCTGATGGAAGCACTAGAACAGCGAGAACAGCTGCGCCGTAAGCATGCACTGCTAACGCAAGCACTGGATGAAACCAAAGCAGCTCCCCGAATGGGTCGCAACGAAATTCGACTGGTGCGCATGATCGATACAAAAACGCTAACGGAGCAATTGAATGCGACCGCCAAACAGCTGCGAGAATTAGATGGAAAGATCCAACAAACCAACTGGCTAGTCGATCTTTAACAAACATGGGTGGGTGTCAAAGGCGAGCACAAAGCAGGTACAGGCTGATATGTACACTATGGAACGTCTGGCAGAGACGTAAACGTAACAACCACTGCTTACGAATCACAATCGTAACAATCACATTGTATTTTTTAGCGACCACGTGCTGATTTGACTGGATGGGAAAAACCCTCTTCTTTTTTGAGAAGAGGGTTGTTTTTATCGTATCCAGCCGTACGTGGAGCCGGCTCTTTTACTGGAGAGCCGGCTGCTCATTATTCACAGTGGCAGAACGCGTCAGAAACGCTTGCCCTTTCTCACTGCTCCAAAACTCCTTCATCAATGCCGTCAATCCCTCTTTGGTTTGATTGGCACCAAAGAAAGGACTGCCGGGTTCTAACATGATGCCATTAGCTAAAGCACCGATAGGAAAGGGATCAAAGCCGAAAGCGGCAACGATTTCGGCTGTCTGATCAAGGGCGGTTTGGTCATCACCAGCAATGGCGATGGCTTTTTTGGCAGTTCCTTGAGCAGCCGTTCTCGTCAGCAAGGATTCCTCTTGGATATCGTGGTACCCCATATGATTGAATCCTTTGACTACTTTACTTTGGGAAAAATAGCGTTGCACACGTTCCGAAGAAGTCTGCTCGATGGATGAGTATTCTGTTTCTTTGCCATCGACTTCCCACCAATAATTCATGGCATCGATCACTAGCTTACCAGCCAAAGCTTCTGCTGGCAGCTGTTGGTACTTACTCAACGGGATTGCCAAAATGATCGTTTGGGCTTCTGTCATCACTTCAGCGGCATTTTTTGCGATCGCTCCCGGAGCCAACACAGAAACGGACAAGGCGATTTTTTCTGCTGGCTTCGTACTGGCGATCAAGACCCGATAGCCCGCCTGGGCACCAAGATTTGCGAGCGCTAATCCTAACTTGCCTGCGCCTAAAATACCGATGGTTTTAGGCATTGCCATCACCTGCTGCCAACAATTCTTTCACCCGTGGAATCACTTTGGTTCCATACAATTCAATCGTTTTGAAACGGTCTTTTTGCAGCTGTCCGCCTGTACCGTAAACCAGATCAAAACGTTCTACACCGACTTGCGGCATCATACGGGCAATTTTTTGCGCCACGGTTTCTGGACTGCCTACATAGTAAGAACCATGTTCGACTTCAAAGTCAAAGCGCTCTTTGCTCATGGCTGGCCAGCCGCGATCAAGACCGATTTTGTCCATGCTCTTTTTGATGTAGTTCCAGCCGATTTCATAGGCTTCTTCGTCGGTGTCGGCGATCACACCATGGGAGTGCATGCCGATTGGCAGAATTGGTTGCCCCAATTGCTGCGCTGCCTTTTTATACAGATCAACATACGGCGCAAAACGAGCAGGTTCGCCACCGATGATCGCTAACATAACGGGAAACCCATAACGGACGGCACGAATGATCGATTCAGGGGTTCCACCGACACCCACATAGGTATCTAATTGATGTCCCTCGATTTTTGGAAAAACGTCGGCATTTTTTAAGGATTGCGTGAACTTGCCTTCCCAAGTTAATGGTTTGCCTTTTCTCAGTTCACTAAACATCGCTGTTTTTTCTTCAAATAGTTCTTCATAATCTTGCAAGTCATAGCCGAATAGAGGGAATGATTCAGTAAAAGATCCTCGTCCCAGCATGATTTGTGCACGACCGTTCGACAACGCGTCAACGGTCGCAAACCGTTCGTAGACCCGCACGGGATCATCCGAACTCAAGACAGTTACACCGGTACCTAATTTGATGGTTTTGGTAACCATCGCTAAAGCCGCTAGTACCGTATCAGGACTTGAGATCGAATATTCTTCCCGATGGTGCTCCCCTAAGGCAATGACATCGATGCCGACTTCATCGGCTAATTTTCCTTCCGCTACGATATTGCGCAACGATTCGCTGTAACTGATCCGTTCTTTCGTTGTATCATCAAAGGCTAGATCGCCAAACGTATCTAACCCAAATTCAAGATTTCTGTGATTGATGGTCATTTTCTTTTCCTCATTTCTCATTACTGATTCTCTGTTCTCACTATAACAAGGAACAAAAAAAGTTGCGAACAATATGCTTACTTTTTGTAAGTTAGCGATTTTAAAGCGAAAAAAACACTTTCCCGAACAAAAATTCAGGAAAGTGTTTGGTCTTTAAAGATAGATCCCCTTACTATGGAGATTCACTAAGCATTCTTCAAAGTATGCTTCATCATGTTCTGGATAGATCGGCGTAGTCAAAGGAACGGCTTGAACCGAGGGTTCCAGCGGCAGATTTTTGCCACGATACGCTGGATCGTACCATTCAGGTGCTGGCCGATAGCCTCGACGGGTCATTTCATCCAGCACTAACTGATGGTATTGAAACAATTTATAGGGCGGATGAGTAAAAACGTAATCGACCGTTGCGTGCCTCTTGCCCCAGCCTAACCCTCGTAAGGCTGCTGCTTCACGATGCTGGCCTAACAGCTGCTGCCGAGGCAAAGCAGGGATCAGTGCTTCATGCCATAAGCGCATCGGTTCAGCCTCCTTTATTCTGCGTCTTGGCTGATGAAATTGTCTTGATTTTCAATAACGATCTTGCCGACCGCATGGTGTGTCTCACTCAATGCGTGGGCATCGTAAATCCCTTGTGCTGTCAATGGGAAGGTTGCACCGATGACACTGTTGACTTTTTCTGCTTCGATCAGCTCTGTCAATTCTGCCAATTGTTTGCCGTTGGTTCGTAACCAAATTGCTTTGGCGAAGATGTCTTTTTCTTTTGCCAAGTCTTCATCTTCAATACTCAAAATCGAGATCAGACGGCCCTTAGGTTTTAAGACAGTGAAACTTTTCTTCTGGGTGTCGCCCCCCATCGTATCAAAGACCAAATCGATGTCTTGCAAGACTTCTTCAAAATCTGTCGTGTGGTAATCGATGATCTCATCGGCACCAAGTTTTTGTAATAACTCATGGTTACGAGGACTAGCCGTCGTGATGACGTAAGCGCCAGCTGCTTTTGCTAGTTGGATCGCATAGGTGCCAACTCCGCCTGCTCCGGCATGGATCAAGACTTTTTCCCCTTCTTTTAAACGACCGTGTTCAAACAACGCTTGGTAAGCAGTCAAACCAGCTAATGGCACTGCAGCTGCTTCTGCGTAGTTTTGGTTTTCTGGTTTGATCGCTGCTAACTCAGCATCCACGATGGCATAATCAGCATACGTCCCAAAACGAGTCGTTTCAGGACGGGCATAGATTGCATCACCAACTTTGAATTCTGTCACGTCAGCGCCTATTTCTACGATATTCCCTGCGACATCCCAGCCTAAAATAATTGGGAAGTCCCATGGAAACATTTGTTTCAAATAGCCTTCTCTTAATTTCCAATCGATTGGGTTGATGGATGTTGCGGCAACTTTGACTAATAATTGATTTGCTTTTAATTCTGGTAATTGGACCGTTGCTTCTTTTAATTGGTCTTTTCCACCATAGGCTTCAATAACGACAGCACGTGTTTCCATTGATGCTTCACTCCTTACATTCATTCTTCATCAAAGAGAGGTTCCTGTTTTTCCATCCCTTGATTTCTCACTTCCCTAGCTTAGGCAAAAGGAAGAAATTTGACAAATGATATGTTTGGAAACTGCCCCAGCCACCTGGCCGTTCCTCCTGCTAAGCCTTGAAAGAAACGGGTTTATTTTTTCTTCATTTTTTTATTGCCTTTTCTTTAAAAATCAATTACGCTACTCAAGAAATACGAAATTGTAAAGAAAGAAGGAATTGATGAATTGAAAAGGTTGTGGGTATTTTTTGGCGGTGTGATCGGCATCACCGCATTGCTGTTTTTCGGTGCTTCGGTGTTAACGAAAGAATCGGGGGCAGCAACGTCGTCCGACAAAAATACAGTGATTATTTACAATTGGGGCGAATATATTGACCCCGAATTGATCAAAACATTCGAAACTGAGACTGGTTACTCAGTGATTTATAATACATTTGACTCCAACGAAGCGATGGAAACGAAAATCAAGCAAGGCGGCTCGCGCTATGATTTGGTTTTCCCTAGCGAATCGATCATTCCGAAAATGATCGAAGAAGGACTGTTAGTGCCTTTAGATCATCAGAAATTGACGGGAACGGAAGATCTGTCGCCTTTTTTGATGGATCAAGCCTTTGATCCGGACAATACCTATTCGATCCCCTATTTTTGGGGCACGATCGGAATCATGGCAAATACTGAAGAAGTCGATGTTTCTTCGATCCATGGCTGGAGTGATTTATGGGACCCTGCATTTAAAAATGATGTATTGATGGTGGATGGTGCTCGCGAAACCTTAGGAATCGCGTTACAGACGCTCGGTCTTTCCCAAAACGAAAAAGACCCGACCAAGGTCGCCAAAGCCTTGAAGAAGCTGGAAAGTATCCGTCCCAATGTCAAAGCAGTTTTGACCGACGAGATCAAAACCTTGATGATCAACAACGATGCCCCTTTAGGAATCGGGTATTCGGGCGATGCCGCTTATGTGATGGCGGAAAATCCTGCCGTCACCTATATCGTTCCCAATGACGGCGGTGCGATTTGGACAGACAATTTTGCGATCCCGAAAACCGTTGGTAATCTTGAAGGAGCTTACGCCTTCATCAACTTTATGCTCCGCCCAGAAAATGCCGCACAAAATGCCGAATACGTGGGCTATGCCACGCCGAGTGAAACGGCCAAAGCCATGCTGCCAGCAGAACTGACTGCTGACAAAGCTTTCTACCCTGAGCCAAGTGCGATGGAACAAATGGAACATTATGAATACTTAGGAAAAGAAGCGGTTGAGCTTTACAACGACCTTTTCCTTGAATGGAAGTTGGGATTATAATTGTCACTATTACTAAAATCTGAACACATCTTTGATACCAAAACGAAAACGACTTTTGCGGGCTTTCTCTTGATAGAAGACCAGAAAATCACGGCTGTAGGTCCTCTTTCAGCGCTGCCAACACTTGCGGAAGACACCCAGGTCATTGATCTCAAAGAACAAATGATCATCCCAGGCTTTATTGATGCTCATGTTCATTTTTATCTTTCCGCATTACTCCATCAAGGGGCATTGACCCATCTTACGGGAATGACAGAAGAAGCCGTTGCCCAGCAAGTGCCCGCCTTGCCCATCACCCATGGATGGAAAATTGGCATCGGCTGGTTCAGCAGTGATTTCGGTCAGCAAGTCTACCCGACGAAAGATTCGATCGACAACTATTGTGCCGACACGCCTGTCATGCTGATTTCCGGTGATGCCCACAGTATTTGGTTGAATAGCCAAGGGATCGCTGCTTTAGGGATCACACCCGAGAACTTACCAGCAGGGATCAGTGGGGAGGCACTACTTGACGAAAACAGCGGACAATTAAGCGGCTGCTTTTTAGAAGCGATCGCCATTCATTATTTAGCAAAGGTCTTACAGTCGTTTCAAGCACAAAGCCCTGCTGCTTTTCTGACCTATATGAAACAGCTCAATCAATACGGCATCACGACGATCGGCGATGTTGCCTTGACAGGAGAAAGCTGGGACGATCTAGTCTATCCCACTCTTTATCGACAAACAGAAGCAGAAGCGACCTTGCGCGCTGTCTTTTATCCAGCCATGCGAGAAGACATCACGCAACTAAAAGAAACTTACCGTACTTATCGCTCCGAAAAAGTACAGATGGGCGGCGTCAAACAATTTTTTGACGGCGTGACGAGTACGCACACGGCTTTTTTAAAAGCGGAATATGAAACACCGTATTTTGCCGGTGATGTCGGGATGCCGTTGATCGATGTTCAACGGATGCGTCGCTTTATTTTACAAGCCAACCAGCAAGACTGGCCGATGCGCATCCATACCATCGGTGATGAAGCGATTCGACAAGCACTCCTCTTTTATCAAGAAAGTGCTGCTGCTCACCCGCTTTCTAAAGGCAAAGCCAATACCTTGGAACACTTGGAAGTGATGGATGCCGCTGATCTGCCACTAGTTCGCCAAGAACAATTGGTACTCTCCGTACAGCCTAGCCATTTATTAGTCGGTTATGAGACCCTCGATGAAGAAGTAGGACCTCAGCGTGCCAGTCAAATGTTTCCTTTTCAGTCCTTTCTAGAGCAAGGCGCAACCTTGGCTTTTGGGACTGATACGCCGGTCGTGATCGACGTGCCCCCTTTAGACTCGCTGTATTATGCGGTTGCTCGGCAAGAGAAAAACGGCCAGCCAGCAGGCGGATTGATGCCGCAAGAAAAAATCTCCATCGCCGATGCCCTCTATGCCCACACCGCAGGCGCCGCCAAAGCCTTGAGTCGGCAAGATATCGGGCGATTAGAAGTTGGCTGTTTAGCCGATCTTTGTATTTTGTCCCAAAACATCTTACCTTTGACCGCCGAAGAATTGCTTCAAACGACCGTTGAAGCGACCGTATTTGATGGGCGATTTGTTTATCGGCGTAATTGATGAAACACCAGATCTTGTGAAAGCACAAGGTCTGGTGTTTTTCTTTGATCAAAAAATACAGAAACAGGTGCTTAGTTTGGACCACTCTTCCCTTTTCGTACTTGCCCCTATCCCTTACGATGGATTCCCTGTTTGGCAGCTATGCATTATCATAGGTTTTCTTTCGGCAATTTTGATCCTCGTGGATTGGTCTATTCGATTGGTGCAGCAAAAGAATAATTCAAGCAGTTGTCAGTTTCTTTATTTGATGGAAATTCAGAAACATGCCTCTTTTTCCCAGGAGCTTATTCCTTTTAACAGCAATCATTGGTCTATTCCACCACCCCTTACTTTCTCCTTCAATCGTTTCTTAAACCTTTGAATAAATTCTTAATAAAATAACTAACAAAAAATAAACTTTTACTATATCTATTGAATGTAAGCGGTAAATTTGTTATTATTACCAAGGATAAGGAGGTGTTTATCTATTGTATGCGATTAAAATCTTTCATGGTTATCTAACCGCCGAAGGAAAAAGAACACGGGACAAAACAATTGCATTGACCTATACTTGCAGAGAAGATGCTGAACGTTTCGCAAATAAAATCGGCGGGAGAGTTAAAAAAATTGGCTAACCAACTAGAATAAAAAAGGCTGTCAACCTCAGTAGGTGACTGCCTTTTTTTGTTATCTGATTTCCAGCAAATCAAGCGATACTCCTGACTTTTTACATATGTTTATGATCCTTTTCTTGTTGAATCGAGAAGTGAAGCAAGTTAGTTGGTTTTGACGCCTTGAGTCTTTATACTGAAACAAAGGCACCAGCCAATCCAAAAAAAGGAGTGACCCGTCCATGTGCGGCCGATACTTATTTGACCCAACAACTGGCGAATTGTCAGAATATTATCAAGAAGCCGCGGCGAAAGCCCGCAAGCGCCAACAGACTGTCGCTGTCAATGATGTTTTCCCTTCCAATCATGTCGTAACCATCGGTGCAAATCAACAACAACAAGTTGTAGCTGGTGTGACAAGATGGGGCTTTACCGGCTTTAAAAAAGGGCATTTGATGATCAATGCGCGTTCTGAGACCGTTGAAGAGAAACCGACTTTTCGCAAACCTTTCCAAGAGCATCGCTGTGTCTTTCCAATGTCTGGTTTCTATGAATGGAATCATGAAAAGGAAAAGTTCCTCTTTTCGCAAGATCACGTGATTTATGCCGCTGGTTTTTATCGCATCCTTCAAAAAGAGGATCAGATCGAAACCGAATCAATCATTCTAACGACTGCCGCGAACGATTCTGTTGAACCGGTCCATGATCGAATGCCTCTGTTCTTAGAAAAAGAAGCGATTGCTTCTTGGATCAATGACTTGGCTTTTGCTCGCCAACAACTTAAAGCAGAAATGCCCAAGTTGAAAACCCAAATGCTCTCTTCTTAACTGTTTGCTGCCTCTTTTTCAGCAGAACAAAAAACCGCCAAGTCAGCTGTGATTTGGCGGTTTTTGCTACTTCTGCTTTTCTTAATAAACGGTGAAAGTTTTGCCAGTCATGATCCCAAAAACTGCTTTTTGATACGCTGCAAAAACGGGTGCGTCACCAACGGGAATAAAGCCTTTAAAAGAATCGGCGAAGGTTTCCCAAGAACCCACAAGCGCATTGGGACTGACTGCATTGATTCGTAGCCCATGACCGATCTCAAAAGCTGCCGATGCCACGAAGGCTTCTAAACCGCCATTGACCAGTGCTGAAGGCGTGCCCATTGGGATAAATTCGTCTTTGATAATTCCAGAAGTCAGTGTGATACTACCGCCTTCATTGAGAAACTGCTGGCCAATCAACGCAAGGTTGACTTGTCCTTGTAGCTTCGAAGCCACCGACTGTTGAATATCAGCTGGCGTCAATTCCTCAAAGGGTTTAAACACTGTGCTTCCCGCAGCGGAAACAATAGCATCCACTTTCCCAGTAGCTGCAAATAGCTGGCTGACACTGGCTGCATCCGCAATTTCGACCTGATGATCGCCATTGCTACGGCTAGCCGTGATCAGCTCCACCTCTGGTACCTGCTGAAAGCCTTCAGCTAAAAGCTGCCCAAGTGTGCCGGTATGTCCAATCAAAAGTAATTTCATTTGCTCGCCTCTTTTTTTGTTTTGTGTTTCGATTCTAACCCAACCAAGCGATTTCGACCATTCATCTGCTTTTTAGGTCTATTCTTGCCCTTGTCCATTTGTTCCCCTTCTACCTGCGTAGTGATTGGAATCACCTATCACGAAAGCAATTGACAACTTTCTCATCTTGTTCTAAGATACTACTAATTTCATACACATGCAGTGAGAAGAAGAGTACGATCCCCCCTTTCTTTCAAGAGAACTCGGAACTGGTGGAAACGAGTAAGGAAGAAGATCCGAAGATGACCTTTGAGCATTCGTGGACGAACAATCCCCGACGGAGAAAGCCCGATAGCGCAATGCAGTTTATTTGATGAACTGACTGAGGTTTTTTGTTTCAGCAAAAAACAAACGAAGGTGGTACCGCGAAATGATCGTCCTTCCCAAAGACTATTCTTTGGGAAGGCTTTTTTTATAAAAAAGGAGGAAAAGTTATGAAACGAAAGATTCGATTGGGTGTGGGCATTGGTTTATTGTCCTTAGTTTTATTTGCCGGTTGTGGCAATCAAGAAGAAGTAACGGGAAATGCCGAGGAACAGCAGACAGAAATCAGATTGGGGACGACACCAGGGCCTTACAGTGAACTATTTCTCAAAGGAATCAAACCGATTTTAGAAGAAGCTGGCTATACTGTGACGGATATTGGCTTTACTGGGGTCTTGGAAGCGGACATTGCATTGAACGATGGCGAGATCGACTTAAACGTCGATCAGCACACCGCCTATTTAGAAAACTTCAATGAAAACACGGATGCCGATTTAGTGGGTATCACACCGATTCCTACCGTTCCAGCCGGCTTGTATCCTGGCAGAAAGGACAGTTTAACAGCGATTGAAGCAAACGATACCATCGGGATCCCCAATGATCCGTCAAATAGTACCCGTGCCCTGTTGCTGCTACAAAAAGCCGGCTGGATCGAGCTTGACTCCGAAGTGGCGCCCATTGCCGCGACTTTGAGAAACATTACTAACAATCCTTATGACCTGGACATCGTCGAGATGGATTCTGCCCAAATCCCCCGCAGCTTAGCAGATTTAGACTATGCGGTGATTCCCGGCAGCATCGTTTATAGTGCTGGAATCGCTGCAGAGGAAAGCCTATTAAGTGAAGACATTTTGCAAGAATATGAACTGGTGGCAACGGTAAAAGAAGCCAATAAAGATAGTGATTGGGCACAGGCAGTGGTGGCAGCTTATCATTCTGAAGCCTTTAAAGAACTGCTGGCAGAAGAGAATCAAACGGATTATTGGTTTATTCCTGAGGAATTGCAATGACCGCTTGAAAAGTAGCAATAAGCAGCAACTGTCGTCTTATTTTTTAAAGAAGCTTCTATTATTATAGAAGTAAAAGAACTGACTACTATTGATTGGTGGACCCTTCCCTGTCGAAATCTTTGTAAAGGAGGTCAAAAATTGAATATTCAACAAATGCGGATCGTGCAAGCGATCGCTGACCATGGAAGTTTTCGTGAAGCAGCAAAACGGCTGTATCTTTCGCAGCCAAGTCTTTCCCAAGCCGTGAAAGAGTTGGAAACAGAATTGGAGGTCCAGCTTTTTGAGCGTACGAATCAAGGCGCCCGCTTGACTGCTGAAGGCTCGGAATTTCTAGACCATGCCCAGCCGATCTTGAGTCAAGTGGCGCAGCTGCAAACACGTTTTTCCAGCAAGCAAGCAGCGAATCAAACCTTCACTATCGCAAGCCAGCACTATGATTTCACGGCTGGAATTTTCAGTGAGCTGCTGCAGGAATTTCCCGACTGTCGCCAGTTTCGCCTTTTAGAAACCACGACCTTAAAGGTAATCACGGACGTGCAGCAATATCGAAGTGAATTTGGGATCCTTTATTTAAATGAGCAAAACCAAGCAGGGTTGGAACGACTTCTGCAAGGCGCCCAATTGTCCTTCGAGGCGTTGGGACGGTTTCGCCCCCATGTCTTTTTGCGAGCGGCTCATCCCTTGACAGAAAAAAGGCAGCTTTCCTTAAGACATCTCGCCCCTTATCCACAAGTACGCTTTTTGCAAGAAGATGAACGCTATTCGTTTTTTTCCGAAGATTTGATCGACTTTGCTCCAAGCCCTCAAGTGGTGCATGTCAGCGATCGAGGCACGATGGTCCAGCTATTACAGCAGACGGATCTTTATGGAACCGGCTCGGGGATCGTTGCCCAACCAGAACGCCAAGGCTTGGCTTTTCTTCCTTTGATCGACGCGTCCGAGGGTGAGATCATCCTCATTAAAAAGAACGCTCGCCCGTTATCAGTGATCGGCGAGCGTTTCTTAGCAAAATTACGGCATCATCTTACAGCTTTTCCTACTGATATATAAGCGAAGGCCTCCTCTTCCTACTCCCCATAGATGATTGGCTGCACCTTCGCATTATATTAAAAATCCTTGAGCCACTTCCCATGCAGGAGGCTCAAGGATTTTCTTTTACGGTTAACGTTGTCGGCAATCACCGCTGATTACAGCTGTTCTGCCTGCATTTGATACATTTGCTGATAGATTCCTTGCCCTTGGACAAGACTCGCATGGGTTCCCCTTTCCACGATCTTCCCTTGGTCTAGGACCAAGATTTGATCGGCTTGTTTGATCGTTGACAAACGGTGAGCGATCATGAAGGTCGTCCGTCCTTTTTGCAAGACGGTCATCGCCTTTTGAATGATGGACTCTGTTTCAGTGTCCACATGGCTCGTCGCTTCATCCAGAATCAAGATTTTTGGATCAAACACCAGCGCACGGGCGAAACTGATCAGCTGACGTTCTCCACTAGAAAACTCATTGCCTTTTTCAACGACTGGATGATGGATGCCTTTTTCATAACGGCTCAAAAGGTAGTCAGCGCCGACTTGTTTCAAGGCATCGATAATCATCGCTTCGGTGATCATTGGATCGTTCATTCCGATGTTGCTGGCGATCGTTCCAGTAAATAGATAGGGATCTTGCATGACGATCGCCATTGAATCTCTTAAACTATGACGATCATAATCAGCGATCACTTGTCCATCCACAACGATTTTTCCCTGCTGTGGATCATAAAAACGGAACAACAGGTTCAAAATACTCGATTTTCCAGAACCAGTATGACCGACTAAAGCAATGGTCTCTCCTGCGGCAACGTCAAAGTTGATATCGTGCAAGATCGCTTGCTCAGGATCATAGCCAAAGGTCACCTGTTGGAAAGAAACATCGCCATTCGTGACAGTCAGCTGATCACTTTGTTGTTTTTCAACCGGCTGATCAGCAAACTCAAAGACCCGCTGTCCAGCAGCTAATGATTGCTGCACGTTGGTGATGGTTTGGACAAGCCCTTCGATGGGATCATACAGGCGGTTGATGTAATCAATAAAGGCATACAGCAAGCCTGCTGAGATCGCCAAGCGGCCATCAAGGAAAAAGGCGGCCAAGGTCGTGATCAAAATCAAGATCGTTGAATTTCGCAACAAATTGCCTAATCCCCAAGCGATACTTGAATCGAGCAAGAGGTATTTCCGTCCAGTTTTGAACCATTTCTCTACTGTTTCATTAAATTCTTTCTGCAACTGCTTTTCTCGTTGGAAGGCTTGGATGATCGCCATTCCTTGGACAAATTCATTTAACTGCCCACTGATTTGTGAGATATACTCCCGCATTGCTAAATTGTAACGAGAGGCATATTTGGTATAAAAATGCTGCCAGATGCCCAGAATCGGGATCAAAATAAGCATCGCTGCTCCTAAGGTGCGATTCAAAAGAAATAATGCAATAAACGCACCAATGATTTGGATGATGTTGCTTAACAAATTACTGATCACGATCACGTAGAAATTCGACCGCAAGACTTCGGTGTCATTCGTGATCCGTGCGACGACCTTGCCGGCTGGAATCTGGTCAAAGTAAGAAACCGGTAATTTGTGCATATGATCAAAAAGCTGATCTCGCATTTTTTTGACGATACTGTTGGACATTTTTCGCAATTGTAGCAAGCTGATATAACGAAAAAGGGAACCAATCAAATTGACCAGCAAATACCCAGCGAGTAATTGGATCAAAAGCATCGTATTTAGGTTTCTGCTGTCAACCGCCGGTGTCATCACTCGGTCGATCAGCTGTTTGGCAATCAGTGGTGAAGTCAGTTCGAGCGCTGCTGCCAGCAACAGCAAGATCGCGCCCACGGTAAATTGTTTTTTATAATAGCTCAAATACGTGAGCAAGCGCTTAATCGTTGAGAACACTTGTATCGTCCTCCTTTAACTGTTGATGGTAATACTGTTCTTGGTACCACCCTGGGGTTTCGATCAACTCCTGATGGGTACCACGCTGTGTGATCCGTCCGTCTTCTAAGACGATGATTTGATCCGCTTCGGTGATGGCGGACAATCGATGGGTCACGATAATGGAGGTCGGTGCCTGCTTCATCGTTTTCAAATTCGTGATGATGGCTTGTTCCGTTTTGGCATCAACTGCCGAAAGGGCATCATCCAGTAAGAGGACTTCACTGTTTCGTAAAAACGCCCGTGCTAAGGACAAGCGTTGTTTTTGTCCACCAGAAAGGGAAACGCCTTTCTCACCGACAATCGTTTCGAGCCCTTCTGGCATCCGCTTGATGTCTTCGCTAAAGCAAGCAGCTTCCAGGGCTTCCCACAATACTTCTTCGGAAGCGTCTGGCTGTCCGAATAACAAGTTCTCGCGAATCGTTCGTGAAAACAAGGTATGTTCTTGCGGTACTTCTGCAAAGTGGTTGCGCACGGCTGTTGTTTGATAGGCCGTCAAGGGCTGCTCATTGATCAAGGGTACTTGATCAGAGTATGGATAGCGGTGACCGAATTGTCTTAGCAGCGTCGTTTTTCCGCTGCCGGTCTTCCCAACGATCCCTAAGACTTCTCCACGAGTGATCGTCAAATCCAGTCCTTCTAACACATAGCGAGCTGCTTGTGGGTATTGGAAATGGTATGCTTCAAAACGGATCGTATTGATGGCTTGCAGGTCGGCTTCGCCTGGCGTTTCTAATTCATCCCCTGTCTGCAGCACTTCATTGATCCGACGCCAGGATGCAGCACCTTGCTGCATCACATTCACAAGATCTCCTGCTGAGATCATCGGCCAAACGACCATTGTCAAATACACTTGGAAAGAAACCATCGCACCAATGGTGATCGTTTGGTTAGCAACAAGAAACGCCCCGACACCAAAGCTCATCACAAAACTGATCGCTAAGATGATGGTAATCAGCGGCCCAAAACGGGAATCGATCTCAGAAACGATATTGTTTTTTGCTCGTGTTTCCAGTGTTTTCTTTTGAAACTGTTCCGTGGTGGCTCCTTCTAGTCCATAAGCTCGGACGACCCGAATGCCATCAATGATCTCCAACACTTCACTGTTCATCTCAGAAACAGAATTCTGCGCTTCCGTAAACGCCTTATCGACTTGCGAGCCCCATTTGAAAATGTAATAGGCTAAAAGCGGCATTGGAATCAAGGCAATCAAGGTCAATAACCAAGAAACCGTCCCAGCCATCATCGCTACGATAAAGCTTAGATACAAACTAGTATTTAAGAAAACCATCAGACCATACCCAACGGTCATCCCCATCACTTGGACATCGTCACTGGAACGAGTCATTAAATCACCTGTTCGGAAACGATGGTAAAACGGCGCCCCCATTTTGAGAAAGTGGCTCATCAATTGTTCCCGTAATTGTTTTTGCAAATCGTAGGAACCAATAAATAAATTAAACGTCCAAACAAATTCCGCCAAATATCCTAACAAGATAGCTCCCGCGAAGAGGCTCACATATTGGATCAGTACGGAGTAATCAAAATTATCTTGAATCAACGCATCGATGAACAAGCGCAGAATATAGATCGGTGCAACATACATCGCACTAGCGATCACCATAAAGACGAATACAAAGGTATAGCGCACCTTATGTTCTTTAAAATACGTTGTTAATTGTTTTAATACATACTTCATGTTTTATCCCTCACATTCTAAAAAAGTACACAAAAAAGCTCTGTCCCTTCGGAAAAAGGACAGAGCATAAACGTCGTTATTATAGACATTATCTGTACACTAATGGTTACCGAATGAGGGATTCACTTTATTCAATTTAGTTGTTTTTTTATCAAATACTTTTTGCATCGTAATCCCTCCTTCTCTTTTTATTTTGCTGACTACACCTAACACTTTACAGATAAGTTTCTGAGAATGCAACAACTTTTATTAATTTTCTTTAAAAAAGATTGACTTTTCTAAAAATGCGAATGTCAGAACAGTCCTTTTTAACAACCTTTTTTTGAAAACGAATTCCTGTTTTATCCCAAGAGTTGCAAGGATTTTGGCAAAAATTAAAAAACAGATGCCCCTCTTTTCAACAAGCGCTGTTTGATCAGCACAATTGGTTGAAAAAAAGTTCCTCTGTTTTCTTACTACCTGTTTATTCTGTGACAGATGCTAGGCGATAGGATACTGTTCGTCCAAAAGGAAACACTTGCACCCCTTGCAAGCGATCCGTTTTCAAATACGCCACCGCTCCTTGATATAACGGCAAAACGGCTGTATCTTCAACGATCAATTGCTTTTCGAGTTCTTTCAATAAGTCCCAACGGGCAGCTGGGTCGTTTGCTAAAGTCGTCCGTGCTTCTGCTAACCCTTGGTCGTAACTTTCACTGGCATACCCAGAGGTATTCAAGCCACCTGTCGAATCATAAAATTCTAAGAAGTTGATTGGATCCGCGTAATCTGGTGTCCAAGTCCCAAAGACGAGATCAAATTCACCTTGGGATTGCAAGTCCAAGCGGTTTTGTAAAGGAATCGACTTGGCATCGATGGTTAATCCAGGCAAATTAGTTTCTAACTGTCCTTGGACAAATTCGATGGTTTTCTTGGCTGCTGCTGTATCTGCCGATAGCAACTCCAAGGTAATCTCGTCTTGTCCTAGCTCTTCTTTGGCTTGCGCCCAAAGCGCTTGTGCGGCTGTTAAATCGTACGGCAGTAAATCGCCATTCTCTTCACGAAAATCTTGGTCTGTTTCAGGATCTTTGGCAAAGTTGCTTGGCACAAAGCCGTTCAATGCAGTGGACCCATCACCTAAGATATTTTCGGCAAATGCCTCTTTGTCGATGGCTTGTAAAATTGCTTGACGTACTTTGACATTGCCTGTGACTTCTCGTTTTTGGTTGGCACTTAAATACCCCACCAGCGCCTTTGGCACATAGTTGGCTTGGTCTGAGTTTTGATATTGCTGTGCGTAAGTATCTGTCAAGGTGGTGTAGTCCAGTTCCCCTGTTTCAAAAAGGCTCACACCAGTTGCCGTTTCCTTCACTACTTGCACGTCGATCTTGGTCAATTGGACATTCTCAGCATCCCAATAATCAGGATTTTTCGTTAACGTCCATGATTCGTTGGTTCCATTCCACCCTTCGATCAAGAATGGGCCGTTGCCGACAAAATTTTCCGCTGATAACCCATAATCGGCGCCTTTTTCTTCAGCAAACGCTTGGTTTTTTGGCATAAAAGGTGTCCCGACCAGAATTTGATCCAGATATGAGATTGGACTTGTCAATGTTAGCTCTAACGTCTGCTGGTCCAATGCTTTGGCACCTAACTCACTCACCTCAGCGTCCCCTTGACGCACTTGACTGCCATTTTTCAACACATCCATTTGATTGCTACTGCTAGAACCGTTCTCTGGATTGGCAACATATTGAAAGGCGTAGACAAAATCATCCGCTGTAACAGGATCGCCATTGCTCCATTTTGCATCACGAATGGTGAAGGTATAAACCAGTCTATCTTCTGATACCGTAGGCTCTTCAGCGGCCATCGCAAGCTCAGGATCCCCCTCTTGATCCAGACGGTATAACCCTTCTGCCACTTGTCCGATCATATCGGAACTGTTGACATCCGTGTATTGCCCGCTATCAAGGGTCGATAAGGCGCCAGCGGTTGATACTTGAATCTCTTGCGCCACGGCGCCTTGCTCCTCTTGCTGTCCAGAATCCGTCGTGGAACTCGTGGTACTGCAGGCACTTAAAACCAATAGTGTGAAAGCAGCGATACCAAACATTTTCTTTTTCATTTTTCTCCTCCTTGCGTGACCTCTTTCTTACAACACGTCAACGACATACTTGAAAACCGCTTGTTCTTGTAAAAGCGCATCATAGGCAAAGTCTGGATGCCATTGAACCGCCAACAAACGCTGACCCACGTGTTCAATGCCTTCAATGATGCCATCAGGACTCCAAGCCGTCTTTTGCAACGGACGAGCCAATCGATCCACCGCTTGATGATGAAAGGAATTGACCTTTGTTTTTTGGCCATAGACACGAGCCAACATACTTTTTTCAGCCGTCGCGATGGCATGAGTCGGCACTTCTTTCGGAATCGGTGCCTGCATATGAATGATCTCACTGAAGGTACTGATGTCTTGCTGCAGCGTGCCCCCGAATGCCACGTTGACCAGCTGCATTCCCCGACAAACCGCAAAGATCGGTTTCTTTTGCAGCAGCGCTTCATCGATCAGCGCTAGTTCAAACTCATCCCGTGCCAAAAAGCCACTTCCAGTTGCCTGATGGGCTTCCTGCCCATAAAACTTGGGTGAAACATCTTGTCCACCAGCTAATACCAGTTTATCGATCTGTGAAACATAGTCCTTGGCTGCAGCTGGCTCACTGATTGGCACGAGCAATGGCAGTCCGCCCACTTGCTGGATCGCTCGCACATACCCTAATGGTGTGTAGGCGATCGGCAAATGATGCAGCACATCGCCAGCATCTTGCACTTCATTCGCAGCGATCCCTATAATTGGTTCGCTCATCGACATCCCTCCCTGATTAACGATTTTTTCAGAAAAAAAGCGGCATCTAGCAGTTGCACAAGGCAAGCGCCGCTCTTTTTCTCAAGATATGTTTCAACTATTCTAAACCAATCCGCACTTTTTGTGAAACACTATTTTCACTTTCGCGATCATTTATTACAATCACCATTCTATTTAACCCCCTCTTTGATAAGCAATAAAGAACACCGCTAGTCAGATATAGTTGAATTTTACCAATGCTTTCTCTATGTAAAAAAACATGCGAGAAGCCGTTGCTTTCCGCATGTTTCGTCATTAAAATAATCGATTGTCTTTTAAAAACTCCAGCATCTGTGTTTTTAGGGGATCTTTTTCATTACGGATCGACTTTGTTTGCGTCGTTTCATCAAGTGTCGATGGCCGCTTTTTAGGAAAAGGCGCCGCTGGTTCTTCTGCCAACTCTAAGATTTGGAAGCTATCCACCACCACTTCTGCCGCACAAAGTCTCTGACCTTCTGGTGTTTCATAAGGACAGCCTTGCAAGTGTCCATTGATTTTGATACTTGCCCCTTTTTGAGTATACCGTAAAAAGGTCTCTGCCTGTTTTCCATGAACGACACAAGCAAACCATTCATGGTGCACTTCTTCACTGTTTTGCCATTGAGACACAATGACAAGATCAAAACGTACGCTTTGATCGTCCGCCGCATCAAACGCTTCTTTACTAGGCATCTCTGCGATTTTCCCAGTAAGAACCACTTTATTCATTGCCACGTTGCATCCTCGCTTTTCTCTCATTTCTTGAGTGATCTTACCTTATGCGACCTATTCTACCACATTCCAAAAAACAAGCAATCAAAGGTCGAATGGCTTAAGAAATGCTTTGAACAAAATGAACCAACTCAAAGAATTCGTCTGATCCTGCCAACAATGTGCGATTTTCTGACTGAAAACTTTTCTTTGCTCCAGACAGCAAAAAACCAGTTGGTTCAATCCCCCTCTGAACCAACTGCCTTTTGCGGATTTTTATTTAGCAAAGGAATCTTGACTACCATAGCGATCAAAATGGAGGGTTTCGCTTTCGAGATAATCGATGATCGCTTTGGGGATCATGACCCCTTCTTTCTGGGCTTTTTCAAAGTGTATTTGGCTGATCTCTCCAGGATAGTAGACTTGTGATTGCCCTTCTACTGGCGGGATTGCATGCAGCTCAGTCACCATCTGATCGATGCTTTGCTTGAAGGTTTCGGTGTTGGTAAAACGAGATGGATCGATCACAAGCAGGAATTGTCCTAAGCGGCGTTTTTCCGTCAAGTCCGCATACATGGAGGTGACCTGTTTACCAAAAGCCAAGCCTAGCATTGAGCCAGCTAAAATATCCACCATCATCATCAAGCCATATCCTTTGGCACCAGCGATGGGCAATAATCCTTGGACTGCATAGGGATCGGTGGTAGGCAAGCCATGCTCGTCTACTGCCCAAGTATCGGGGATCTGCTGTTTCTTCGAGCGAGCGTCCAAAATTTTGCCCCACGCTTGAACCGTTGTCGCCATATCAAAAACCACCGGCGGATGATTGGCTCGTGGTGCAGCAAACGCGATTGGATTGGTGCCAAAATAGTTTTCGGTCCCACCAAAAGGCACCGCCATCGGATCCGATTGACACATGGCGATCGCCACTAAGTCGGCTTCAGCAGCCTGTTTGACGTAATACGCCATCGTCCCGCTATGGCTGGTCTGCTCGATTCCTACTGCAGCGATCCCGGCTTCTTTTGCCAGATGAATGGCGATCGCCATCGCTTCATTGCACACATAATGCCCCATACCGTTATCTCCGTGGAAAATTCCGGTAGCGGCGCTTGTTTTTTCAAAAGACATGTTTGGTTCCAGCGTGATGCCGCCTTTTACTAAACGCTCGGCATAGTAGTCCATCCGCACGGCACCATGAGAATGGATCCCGCACGCATCCGCAAAGGTCAAATGTGCCGCTGTTTCACTGGCAGCGGCTTCTGGCAAACCAGCAGCCAAGAGTTTCTTTTGCATTAATGCTTCTAATTCCAGCAGAGAACGTCTGCTCATTTCTTCCATCTTTTCTCCTCCTTATGAAAAAGAGAAGCACGCTTGGCAACGGCTTCTCCTATTGATTAAACACGCGATAATCGAGTTCATCGGCTGACTTAGCGATCAGCAGCGCTGAATAGACGTCTGAGTTCACGTTCAAAATCGTCCGCAGCATGCCAATAAACCATTCGACACCAGCAAATAGCGCAATGCTTTCGATTGGTAACCCGAGCTGGGGAACGATGATTGCCAAGGAAACTAACCCCGCTCCGGGAACAACAGCATTGGCTAAAGAAACGAAAGTCGCAGTGACAGCTACCGTCACCATTTGGATCCCGTCAAAGTTGATTTGATACATTTGGGCGATCGTCATGACGGTAATCGCCATATGCATTGCTGACCCATTGCTGTTCAAAGACATGCCCAATGGCAATACCAAATTGGTGATGCGGCTACTGAGTCCTAATTTGTTCTGGGATTCTTCCATAGCGATCGGCAGTGTGATGGCAGAAGAGGTTGTCGCCAATGCCATGACCGACATATTTTTCATATTTTTGATCAATCGTAACGGATTGATCCGACAATACACGGTCAACAAGACTAGCCACAGCCCAAGGAACGTAACGGTGGCTAGACCGTAGATGAGCAAATAGCTGCCTAATGGCAAAATGATCTGCAAGCCCAGGGAGCTGATCGTTGAAGCGATCAATGCAAAAATACCGATTGGTGCCACGATCATCACGTAACGAATGATGGCAATGACGACCTCATTCAGATCCACGATCAGCCCATAAAGAGCTGACTCAGGTTTCTTTTGCATAAAGCGATTGAGGGCAACACCAAAAAATAACCCAAAAACGATGATTTGAATAATTGACCCTTTACTCAACGCATCGAAAATATTCGTGGGAATAAAGTTGATCACTGTCTCTGATATAGAAATTTCTTGTGCTTGCAGAGGTTCACCGGCAGCTTGTGAAAAGTCGATCCCTTTGCCCGGAGCAAAGAAGACCGCCATCAGCACACCCCATGCAGCAGCGAATAAGGAGGAAATCCCAAAGACAGCGATCGTTTTTCCACCCAAACGTGTGAGTTCTTTCGGGGCAATGCCCCCAACTGCTTGAATGATTTGTCCAACGATCAATAACGGGATCGCCATTTGCATCAGACGCAAGAAAAGATCGCCCAAGATTTTTAGGAATGAAGCGGCTTGCCCAAAGAACAAACCGCAAAGAATCCCTAGAAGAACGGCAATAACGATCTGCGTCACCATCGGTAGTTTTTTTGCTTTCACTTTGATCCCCTCTTTATTTTCGAAGTATGGTTCCTGTATGCTGATCTAGTTCAGCTAACTTTTCGATTGAGGTAATAATCGCGGTTCTGGCAGCATCTTCTTCAACAAAATCAATCGCAGCTTCTATTTTTGGCAACATACTTCCCGCTGCAAAATGGCCTTCCTCGATGTAGCCCTTGGCTTGTGCCACACTGATTTCCCCTAAGGCTTGCTGATTCGGCTGATTGTAATTGATGTAGATATTGTCGACACCGGTCAAAATGATCAGGCGATCGGCCTGCACATCTTTTGCTAAGACACTGGCGGTAAAGTCTTTGTCGTTGACGGCTTCCACGCCAGTAAACCCATTATCGTTGCGAACGACAGGTACGCCACCACCACCGGCGCAAATCGTGATCACACCAGCATCGACCAATGTTTTAATGGCTTCTTTTTCAACGATTTCTTGCGGTTTCGGGGATGGAACCACTTTGCGGTAACCACGCCCAGCATCTTCTTGATATACCCCGCCATTGGCTGCCATCGCAGCATTGGCTTCCTCTTCACTATAAAAAGGTCCGACTGGTTTGGAAGGTTTCTCAAAGGATGGATCTGCTGGATCGACACGAACTTGAGTGACTAATGAGATCACTGAAGGATGTGCTTGACGTGTGGCAAACTCATTGATCAAGGCATTTTGCAGCCAATAACCGATACTTCCTTGGGTCATCGCTACGCAGCTGTCTAATTTCAATTGGGGATTTTTTCCACTTTCCCCGGCTTTTTGCTGCAACAGCAAGTTTCCGACTTGTGGTCCATTGCCGTGACAAACAATGACTTTTTCCCCTTTTTCGACAAAATCGGCAATATAATGTGCTGCTTGCGCAACAACGGCTTTTTGTCCTTCATCACTAGGGTCTTTATCTAAAATAGCATTGCCGCCTAACGCGATCACATTCAAACTCATTTTATGCTCTCCTTCTGATTTTCCTTTGCTAATACGGCAAAAACACCTAATCCGATCAGCAGTAATAGACAAGACAGGTAAAACCCGACCTGCATCGATCCTAAAGAATCGGCTAAAAAGCCAGTAACATAAGGCGCTAAGATCGACCCCGACATCCCGATAAAGTTATAGGCACTCAAGGTCGTTCCTAAGGCGCCTTTTGGTGCGTTTTTCGTCACAAAGGTCACGACGATTGGATCAAGCGCCAGCTTGCCAGTCAATCCATACAAAATCAAAACAGTGATCAATAAGGTACGATCGGTTACAAAGGCAATGGCAAATACGGAAAGGGTCGCCAATGGGACCAATAAATAGACTAATTTTTTCGTCGCGCCAGTTTTATCATTCAATCGAGCAAAGATCAATGCACCTGGAATCGATGCCCATGGGACTAAGGAAGCAATAAAGCCGACACTCGCCCCTTCAAAGCCACGCTCGGCAATCAAGAATTGCGGCAACCAAGTAATGATCACAAAGTTTGCATAAATGCTGGTA
The DNA here is from genome assembly GCF_002140615.1 of Enterococcus sp. 2G9_DIV0600. Lineage (NCBI taxonomy): Bacteria > Bacillati > Bacillota > Bacilli > Lactobacillales > Enterococcaceae > Enterococcus > Enterococcus sp. 2G9_DIV0600. Next base: position 946,182 of record NZ_NGLL01000001.1, on the reverse strand, counting down.
AAGCAAAGAACAAAGGCTGCCACGAGATTGCGGTTTGAAAAAATCTGCTTCAAGGAAATCTTTTCTTTTGGCCCTTCTTCTTTTATTTCTTGTCCTTCATCTTCTGGACGAATCACTTTTTCTTTCAAAACAAAATAGAACAAGACACCGACGATCAAGGTCGGAATTGCCATTAGGAAGAAGGGTTGACTCCAATGGCCCCCATTATCCAAGACCAATTTACTAGAAAGCAAGTATCCGCCAGACGTTCCAAACGCCATCCCACTGTTGATAATGGCATTTCCGACGGTCCGTTTGTTGTCGGGAATCGCTTCGGTAGACAATGCGTATTGCGGACCGTAATAGGCACCTTGACCAATCCCTGCAATGGCACGAATCACTAAGAACAAAACGAAGCTTGTGGCTAGCCCACTGAAGTACGTAGTCACCGCCAATAAAACAAAACCTAGGGCGATCACCAATTTGCGACCGATTTTGTCGCCGATGATGCCAAAAGGAATTTGCGCAACGGCATATGTCAAAAAGAAAATACTATTGGCAAGTCCTAGTTGTGTGTTGCTTAAATTGAATTCTTCTCCGATCACACCCATGATTGGATTGAAGATCGTCCGTGTGGCGTACATTAAAATCCAGCCGACAAAGAAAATAGCAACGACTTTTTTCCAGTAAGAATTGCTTACTTTGACCGCATCTTTCTGGTTACTGATTTCCATGATTTCTCCCCATTTCTATTCTTTTTCCTCAAGTGACAATGACTCCAACGCTAACAACAACCCAAAACTAAGATCTTTGCCTGACGAATGACCAACGGACATCAACTGCTGCACATCTTTTTCAATCACCTGTGGGTTTTGCTTTTTTAAGTCTTTAAATAATTGCAGCATCAGAGAATTGACATACCCTTGACTGGCACTTTGAATATAAGCAAGGCTGACATCCGTCGTAGACAGCGGTTTTGCCAATGCTTGCGCTAACGCGTCAGCTTCCGGCTGCTGCAAGGCATAGAGCATCGCTTGATAGGCAACTAAAAGATCATCGCCGCTAGGTGTCAATCCTTTGCCGCGGCCAATCAGGTGGTCAATGATTGGTTCCCAATCTGAGACAGGCTGCCGCAATTCCGCAAACACTGCTTGGGTTTTCTCATCTTCGGGCAACCCAATCTTGGTTTCTAGTTTTTGTTGAAGCAGGATTTCTTTCAAAAGCTGCAATTCCGCAGAGGTGAAGGATAGCTCCTTCACCTGCAGCGAAACCAATTCTTTTTCCTCTAATGACAGAGAAAATGTTCCTTTTGTGCTGTAAAAGGTCAGACCATGCTCTCGGACTTGCACGCGATTGCCGACCTCGATCAAAGGCAGGACTTGTTCAAACAATGCATCTGGTAAAAAGATACCGAAGCCAGTCAAATAGTTGTGATAATTGTTGATGTTAACCAGTTGCTGCCCGATCATCACATTGAATGAACGATCAAACACGCTATGCACCCGACCGTTACGACCGAATCGTCGCAATGGGTCTAGATAATCACTGATTTTGATTTTCTCAGTCAACATCGATCCCCAGATCCTTCGCATAAGCCGTCAAGGCATTTTCAAAACAGCCTAACGGTGCGCGCACAGTCCCTGCACCGACTTGGCCGACACCTGCTTCTTTATGGGCGATCCCGGTATTGATGATTGGGGTGATGCCTGTTTCAACGACTTTACGGATGTCGATCCCCAAACAAGTCCCTTGGAAGTCCCATGTTGGGATCGAGAAGGTCGGATTATGACCGAAACAGATTTTTGCCATTTCATTGGAAGTTTCTAGCGCATCTTCAAAGCCACCAGCGCCGACAAAGCGGGTTACCCCTGGTGCAGCTACCATCGCCATTGCTCCGACGCCGACGGTTTCAGTAATGGCACTATCCCCAATATCAGGATTGCCATCTGCTTCGGTAAACCCAGTAAAGTACAAACCTTTCGGCGTATTGACTGGTGCAGTATGCCATTGGTCTTCTGTTTGGGCGACACGAACTCCAAAATTGACGCCGTTTCTTGTCATGGTGGTCACGATCGTTCCTTTGGCATCGACACGAGCACCATCAACGATGGCTTTGCCAGTTGCCATCATGATATTCAAGAAGAACTGATCGGTATCTGCTAAGAACTTGATCACTTCATATTTTTGCTTTTCATCGATCTCTGTTTGGATGATCAACGGTGCGATCTCTTTCAAGAAGTTCAATGATGCTGCAATATTTCGTTGATGGAATTCATCCCCCATTGTGATCGACCGGGCAATCAATACATTCAAGTTGATGCCTTCTTCTGTTAATTGTAATGCTTTGGCAATGGTTGGTCCTAAGACGTCTTTGATCCAATCCAAACGATCGATGACTTCTTGTGAATAGGCACCGAATCGCAAGACTTTACCGATCCCTTCGTTCAAAATACAGTAGGCTTTGTTGCCGACAAGGCGGTTTTCAACCACAAAGACAGGCATATTCCCAGAAGTGATCCCGCCCATTGGTCCAACTGCCTTGACATGGTGACATGGCATAAAGCGGACTTCCCCACTTTCGAGTAAGCGGCGGGCTTCGTCTTCATCCTTCGCCCAGCGTTCAAACAAGGCAGCGCCGATACAAGATCCTTGCATCGGTCCCGTCATTTCCGACCATTGGATCGGTGGTCCTGCATGCAGCAAGGTTTTCTGGCTTTCGTTTAATTCAGCGATCACTGATTTAGCTGGAACGACATCGATCAAGAATGGTTGGGCATTTTTGATTTTATCCGTCACTGCTTGGTTTTCAGCTGTGATTTTTTCGTCAAATTCTTCTAACGCGTCTAAAATGCGGATCATTTTCTTGTTGCCGTTGGCACGAGGACGCCAGTTGAATTGTTCTGTTTTCCCGCCATATTGCAGGATCGATTCATTGAAGCTTTGCAAGCCAACATTGATGATCCGTGGTTTGGTGGTCAACAGCTCCATCACTTTCTTGCTAACTGTCGGCACCTCAACTTTGCTACCAGTATAGTCATTGACCGCTTTGTCTGCTTCAGAAAGAGTCGCCCCTTTTAAGGCGAGGGCTAATTGCACTGCTTGAGCATTGCTTGGTGCCACATAGACGCCAGCTGCTTTCAAACGGTTGACCGCTTCTTGGTAGTTTTGCGGATCTTTTTCAGTTCCGCAGACGGTAGCAACAAAGTACAGCGTGCGATCAGCTGCTTGGGCTGTTTGCTGTGCAGCTTCGATGGCTGGTAACAGTGCACCTACCATATCTGCATGTGCGCCGTAACCTAACACCACATCAAATAAAATGACCCCGGTTTGCTCATCTTGCGCATAGTCTTCGATTTTTTTAATGCGCACTTCAGGATCGATCATTGGGTGCGGTTTGCCTTGGGTATAGATATCATCACCAAGGTCGATCACATCATAGCCCTGGGAATGCAAGATATAGCCTTCTTGTTTTACAAGGCCTTCTAGATTCAAGGCTTCGGAGATCAGCATTCCTGCTTCGGCAGCTAATGTACCGCCAGAATAAAGACCTTTGACCACTTTATCTTCAGCGAGTTTGGGCACATCTGGGGTTTTCACGCGTTCAAAATAGTTCGCTTTGACGGGTTCTTCATTGGCAAGATCAACAGCGATGCGCGCTGTTTCTTCCAGCGTATGTGCCAAATAGACTTTTCCTTCATGGGCTTCTGGTTTTTCTCCTAAGAAAATCGCTACCACAGGTTTGCTGATACTTTGCAGCAATTGAACAACTTCATCCCGCACTTCTTTTGCAGGTGGTTTCGAGATCACGCAAATCACATCTGTCGGTTCATGATTTTCTAAAGCAACGATGGCATCTTTGACAGTGATCGCCCCAACTTTGTCGCTTAAGTCACGTCCGCCGGTCCCGATGGCATGAACGACACCACCGCCTAATCGGTCAATGATCGTTGTCACTTCTTGAATCCCCGTACCAGAGGCACCAACAACGCCGATGTTTCCTGGTGCCACGACATTCGTGAAGGCAATCGGAATGCTAGAAATAATACCAGTCCCACAGTCAGGACCCATCATCAATAAGCCTTTTTCATGAGCCAGCTTTTTCAAACGCACTTCATCTTCGATAGCGACATTGTCCGTAAACGAGAAAACATGCAAGTCATTTTTTAGCGCTTTTTCCATCTCGGCTGCGCCATATTCCCCAGGAATACTAAATAATGCAACATTGGCATCCGGCATTGCGCTCAAGGCTTCTTGCCATGAAGCCGCCGCTGGCGTTTCTTTGCCTTGATCTTTTGCTGAAAGATCAGCTAAAAATGAATCGATCGCTGGCATAACTTGATCCATGATTTGTTCGTTTTGGCTATCGACCACGATCATCATATCGTTGGGCGAAGCACCTTCTGCCTCTTTAGAAAGCAAGCCAGTGTTATTTAATATATCTTTGTTTGCATCCGTCCCCATCATGATTTGACTCATTTCGACATCGCCTAGATCATTGATCGTATTCGTCAGCAGCATTAAGTTAATGGAATCTTGGTAGTTATTCTTTAAGATTACTGTGTGCAGCATTTGTTCTCCTCCTTTTCTTATACTCTCATTCTAACGAGCCTTGTTTGCGTTTTCATTGGATAAAGTTCTAAAAAAATGCTATACTTTTTATCCAAAAGAGAAAAAAGGAGCATTTTATGAAATTAAAAGAATTGGTTGAACTGCCGCTTTTTGAAAAAAGTAAAGTCCTGACTGGCTCCATTGGTTTAACAAATTCCGTCGGTTCCGTTATGGTGCTGGAAGCGATGGATATCGAGAAATGGAGCAAAGCCCATCAATTGATTTTGACTTCTTTTTATGCCTTCAAAGACCAATCCCCTGAGGAACTGCGTGTTTTTTTTGAAAAAATGCAGCAAATCGGCGTCAGCGGTTTAGTGATCAAAGTGGATCGCTTGATCCCTATGATTCCAGATTGGGTGATCGAGCTTAGCTTTGCTTATCAGATCCCTTTGATCAAAGTACAGCAAGAAGTCAGCTATGAAGCCATCATGCTAGCGGTTTACGAACCATTGCTGAATCACCAAACCCAGCTGCTGCGTACCTATTACGAAGTTCGCCAGCGCTTCATGAAAGTCGAGCGCAACCACTCGTCTTTCGATCAGATCATGCAGGAGTTCTATCAATTGATCGAAAAGCCTTGTTCTTTGCGCATCCCCCATTTAGATGTGCATGTGTCCGTCGGTCAATCCTTTAAGAATTTCGTGGTGACCAAACAAGAACCCATGAAAACCGTTGAGTTTACCAAGAACCACTACGAATATTTGGAATTATTTTCTCATGAGAACAATCAATATGTGACTGCCATCAAAGTAGAGATCATCAATCCTTACAATGATTTATGTACCTTGATCGTTTATCAGAAAGATTCGCAGATTCCTGAGGCAAAAGTCATGATTATTGAAAATGTGATCGACGTCATCTATGAACGCCTCCAAATGGCGTATTTGTTGAAGAAAGAGCGCTACAATCGTATGAACAATCTTGCCGATGCCATCTTGCAAAACACTCCTAGCAATTTGGCTGAGCTGGATCTTTTGTTAGAAGAAGCGCAACTGGATCGCTACGATTTCTACCAAGGCATCGCCTTTGCTTCCAACAGCTTTAAAGATAAGGAGCGTAAGTCCGTCGTTTTGCACAAGCTACGGGCGTTGAAAACACCCCACGTCTTTTTCGAACACCATAATTATTTGGTGATCCTTTATAATTTCCAATCGATCGCCCATCAGGTGACGAAACAGATGCTGCAGACACATTTTGATGATGCCCTGCTAGCCGATGAACATGGCTGCTTGGTGGTCAGCGAAGTCTTACGCAAGGAACAGATCAAAGAGATCCTGCCAGAGTGTTTGGATGCGATCCGCTTCAATCGGCAGTTTTATTTGGCGCCGATCATTGCCTATAGCGACTTAGGTATCTTTAGTTCCTTTATCAAAGAGAACCAACTAGAAAAGCTGCAGCAAAGCATTCCCCCGAAGCTGTATCAACTTTCGGAAGAAAATGAAGAGCTGTTCAAAACGCTGTATACCTTTTTTATCACGAATCGCAATTACAAAAATACGGCTGAAACCTTGTTTCTTCATGCCAAAACGATTCGCTACCGGCTAAGCAAAATTGAACAGCTACTAGAGATCGATCTAACAAGTCCGATCCAATTAGTCAATTACGAGATCGGCACCTATTTATTAGAGCTTCAGAAAAGGAGTCAAGCAAAATGAAAAAAGAATGGCAATTGACCACCAGCGCTTCGGTGACCCTTTATCCTGCTTCTGAGAAATACCTGGTTTATTTTCACGGTGGCGGTTTTGTTTATGGAACCCGCCAAGACATTCCCGCATCACTGATCGCACTATTTCAAGCGCAGCAATACAGCGTCCTCACAGTCGATTATTTGCTGGCACCTAATTCCTCGTTAGCGGAGATTTTAGCAATGAACTGGCAGAACTTTCAAGAATTGCAAGCAACTGTGCTTAAAGATCGCCCATTTTGTTTCTGCGGTCGGTCAGCCGGTGGGTATTTGATGCTGGCGCTGACCCAGCAATTACTGAAGGAACAACAGAGATTACCTGAAAAACTGGTCAACTTTTATGGGTACACCGATCTTTCTTTTATCGAAAACAAACGAGTCTTGCAGCAGCCGCTCTTAAGCAAAGAGCAAGTCCCTCCTTTGGATCAAACCGAGATCGTTTGGGATGATCCGCAGTTTCAGCGCTATTTGCCTTATGTTTATTGGGTCCAACAGCAAGAACTCGCCACCATCTATGGGCTAACAGCTGAGGATCTTTCTGACTATGCCATTGATCCTGAGCTACTTTCACAATTTCCTCCAATTTTCAGCAGTGCTAGCAGTACCGATGAGGAAGTACCTTTTCGTTACAGCAAAGGCTTGAAGAAAGTGCCTAAAAGTAAATTTGTCCCTGTCTATGATTTGCCCCACGACTTTTTGAAAAACGTCGAGGAGCCGCAAGTCCAAATGGTCTTTCAGCAGCTTGCCCATTGGCTCGAACAATAATTTGTTACAAGTAAAGTAAAAATAATGTTTTTTTATTTTAATGATTGCGCAGAATAATTCTAATTGCCTTCGCTTCCTCCTCATCTCAAAAAACGTGCGGTTTAATGAAACTCTTTTATTAAAAAAAGGCTTGATACAGGCTCAATTCAAGAGAGAATGCTATACTAAAGGGGAGTATGTTATAGGAAAGAAGGATGAGGTTTTATGCATTTTGTCGGGATTTTGTGTTTGATCCTAATCACGACGACCCTCTTCTCGCATCTGGCGAGACGGATGGGCGTTCCTGCTGTCATCGGGCAGTTGCTAGCGGGGGTTTTATTAGGAGGCGCAGGACTCAATTGGGTCCATCCAGATATTCTGGTTCATGATTTTTCAGAGATTGGTGTTATTTTGCTGATGTTTTTAGCGGGACTGGAAAGTGATATTTCTTTATTGAAACGCTATTTTCGTCCAGGAATGCTCGTTGCCCTTTTGGGGATCGTGTTCCCGATGCTCTTCGGGTATGCCACAGGAGTCGGTTTTCAAAGCAGTCCCACAGAAGCGTTCTTTTTCGGGATCGTATTAGCTGCCACCTCAGTCAGTATTTCTGTCGAAGTATTGAAAGAGTTGAATGTGGTAAACACGAAAGAAGGTTCGACGATTCTTGGTGCTTCCGTCGTGGATGATATTTTGGTCGTGTTGGTTTTGAGTCTTAGCCTTTCCTTTTTAGGCGGCGAAAGCAGCCAAGCAACACCACTGCCGGTCACCTTATTGGTAGAACTGATTTATTTTGTGTTGATTTTTCTATTGGTGAAATGGATCGCTCCGTTCTTATTGGCACTTGCAGAAAAGCTATTTGCAAATTCCGCGGTAATCATCATGTCACTGATCATCTGCTTAGGAATGGCGTATCTTGCTGACCTTGTTGGGTTAAGCTCTGTCATTGGTGCCTTCTTCGCAGGGATCGCTGTCAGTCAAACGAAGGTTCGTGAGGAAGTGGAACACAGTGTCGAAGCATTAGGTTATGCCGTCTTCATTCCGGTGTTCTTTGTCAGCGTTGGCTTAGAAGTTGATTTTTCCCGCTTAAATGAGCAATTATTCTTTATTCTTGCCTTTACCGTGGTCGCGATCTTGACCAAACTGGTCGGCGGCTATGTCGGGGCGAAAATCGCGAAATTCTCGAACAACAGCGCTTGGATGGTGGGAGCTGGAATGATTTCCCGAGGTGAAATGGCATTGATCATTTTGCAGATTGGTCAACAAAACCAATTGATTTCGTCCACATTGTATTCCCCTTTGGTGATCGTTGTCTTGTTGAGCACCTTGATCTCTCCACTGATCTTAAAATACTTTACGAAAAAGATTTATTAAGCGATGTAGCAACAGCTAGGCGATACCGATTAGTGCAAAAAAACAGTGCGGGTTTTGTAGTGACCGCTCAACGGCCGATTGTTGATCGAACGTTGGGCGGTCATTTCCTTTCCCGCGCTGTTTTTCTCTATACAGGTATAAAAGCGACAATGCTGCTAGTTACTGGAAACCAATGTTAATTTCCCATGATCGATTTGATACACGTCATCCGCGACAGCATCAATAAACGCTTGATCGTGAGAAGTGAACAAAACCATGCCACGATAGCTGCGAATCAATTGTTCCAAGACGGTGATTGTCGGCAGATCAATAAAGTTCGTCGGTTCATCAAGAATCAAGACATTGGCAGCTTGAGTAAAGATGCGTGCGAGCTCGACCCGTGTCGCTTCTCCGCCGCTTAGCACATTGACTGGCTTCATCACTTCATTCTGGCTAAATCCTAGATTGTGTAAAATACTGCGGACCAGTGGTTCCTGATAGTCTGTTTGAGCCATCAATTCCGTCAAAAGTGGTGTGGTGCTGTTTTTTCGATAGCCCATTTGCTCGTAGATCGCAAAGACGATTTTCGGTGATACATAGATTCCCTCTCCACCTGCGATGATTTCTTTTAGTAAAGTCGACTTCCCCGAACCGTTCGGACCCACGATAGCGATTTTCTTCCCGGCAGCAAACTGGAAACTGCTGCTGTCTAGCAAACATTTCGTCCCTCTTTGAATGGTTACTTGCTCCCCACGAATCGGTCGTTTATTATGCAGTTCCACTGCAGGGACTACTGGAAAACGAATCACCTGCTGCTGGGCGACACCCTTCACTTCTTCCAACTGATCCAAGCGGCTTTCCATGGCTTTGACTGTTTTTTGCAATGACTTTTGCACCGTGTCCTTTTGTTTTGATGACGACAAACGGTCTGGTCGGATGTTTTGCTGCCGCTTTTTTTCAGAAATGCGACTGCTCTTGATCACTTGTTCTTTTTTCTTTTGGATTGCTTGAGTCAACTGCTGCTTTTGTTGCTGATACTGTGCCGCCTCCCAGGCAACACGCTGTGTCGCTTGCTCTTTTTGCTGTCGGTAACTGTCATAATTGCCAGAATACTCGATGACTTTGCCTTGATCGACTTCCCAGATTTTCGTTGCCAGCTGATTCAATAGGTACCGATCATGACTGACCACGATCAGGGTGCCATAATAATACTGCAATTCCTCAATCAAGACTTGAATTCCTTGCTGGTCTAAATGGGTCGTTGGCTCATCGAGCAAAAGTCCTAATTGATAGGAAGATAACATTTGTGCCAACCGGTATTTGGTCTCCTCCCCGCCACTTAGTGTCGCCAATTCATTAGTTGGGATCGAAAAACGACCAAACAGCGCCCAGTCAAGAGCCTCCGTCTTTTCAGTCACCTCAGCGATTTGCGGGAAATAGTGAAACGAATTTTCTCTTTGGATCGTTCCTGAATCAGGATCGATCACTCCCGCAATCAATTTCAGCAAGCTGGACTTGCCTTGCCCGTTTGCGCCCACGATCCCGATACGATCTGTTTGATAGGCGCTCAGTTCTTCAATGTTCAGTACTTCTTTGGACCCATAATTTTTGATTAGCTTGTTTATTTTTACACTTAATTGTTCCATCAGTCTGTCCTTCCCGTCTAGGAAAACGCAAGAACAAAAAAAGGGCATAGCCTACCGCTATACCCTGATTTTAATAAGAAATTGGAAAAAAGAGGACACTCATCCCTTGAAATCACGATTGCCTAGACTTTTGAAATAGATTTAAATTAGCTATTCAAAAGGTCAATCCACAATTTCATCGATGCTGTCATGTTTTTTCCTCCTCTTTTTGTCGTATTTGTCTGTTGAATGACGAGCTGAAAATCAGTCGCTACTGTTTACCGTTTACGGTATTTCAGGAAGCTTCTTTAGTCTATCAACGAATCAATCGTAGCACGTTTTCAAAAAAGAGTAAAGTTTCATCACAAGAATGATTGGTCTTATACGCCATCGGTGATTTTTTCTGCTAATTTGACCGGGGCTTTTTCACCATTGAAGACTGCACGATCCAGTTCTCCTTCATCATGAGCAACGATCAACGCCACCGTGACGTCAGGATCCACATTCAAAAGGGTCCGAAACATCCCAGAAAACCAATCGATCCCTGCCAGTAAGGCGATGCTTTCATTAGGCAGTCCTAACATAGGTAAAACCGTAGCCAGTGTAACTAATCCGCCGCCTGGAACGACGATCGTTCCCAAGCATGCCAACGAGGACAACAAGACCACTTGCAAAAGATCCCCCAAGCTTAATTGGATCTGGTACGCCTGAGCAACGGTTACGATTGCCAGGGCTAAAAATAAGGAGAGCCCATTGCTATTTAAGGTCATGCCCAGAGGCATCACGAGCTTATTGATTCGATCACTGATCCCAAATCGTTCTTTGCCATCTTCGATTTGAAACGGCAATGAAACAGCAGAAGAGGTGGTCGTAAAGGAAATCACCGAGAGGCGCCACATGTTCTTTATCAAACGAAACAAGGAAACTTTGCAATAGAGCGACGTCAAGAGAAACCAAAGAAACAAAAAGAGCAAAGATGCTGCTGATAACGTCAATAAAAAACTGGCTAACATTCCCAAAACACGAATACCGGTATCTTCTACTAAGGAAGCAACAAGGCCGAAAATCCCGATCGGCGCCAACTTCATGATCATGCTGACCATTTTTATCAAAATATGATTAAAACTGCTGATCATATCTAGAAACAGCTGATTCTTTTTTTCATGCTTGATCAAGCTCAAGGCAAGGCCAAAGAAGAGCGAAAAAATAATCACTTGGATCATATTCTGCTCCACCATGGCTTGAACAATGTTCAGTGGAACAAAGTTTAAGATGACTTCTTCCATGCTGCTGGTACTTAATGCGGTTTCTGTACTTTGCAGCAGGGACTGATCAAGGCCTGCGCCGGGCTTGAGGATCAAGGCGAACAAGAGACCGAAAATAGCGGCGACAAGGGTCGAACCGGTAAACCAGAGGAAGACTTTCCCGCCAATACCACCTAATTCTTTTGGATCAAGTCCCCCCACCGCTTCAATCACCGAGCCCATGACCAACACGACCACAGACATTTGAATCAGTCGCAAGAAGAAGTCCCCGACTAGCTGCATTTGATCACCTAACCCGGGAAAGGAAACGCCCCAAAAAATCCCCAATACCGTTGCAATCATGATTTGGTTGGTCAAACTGATTTTTAAGGATCGTTTTTTCATCTGTTGTTCCTCACTTTTCTACTTGGCTGTTTTCTTAGAGTTTACAGTCAAGAATAAGAATGTACCACCGATCAACAAAATAATTGCGATATAAAAGCCCATTACTTTTGACCCTGTTGCATCCGAGATCGATCCGGTCAATGTTGGTGCGATAACGGAAGACATCATGCCGAAAAAGTTGAAGACCCCTAATGTCGTACCGACCCCAACTTTTGGTGCATTTTCCCCTAGCCAAGAAATGATGATTGGTTCAACTGCTAATTTTCCAAGGAACCCGTACAAGATCAACGCGATCATTAAGAAGGTCGAATTTGTCGCTTGCACTGTTACTAATAACATCAACGCCGCCAATACTTCTAAAATAACGATAAAGGTAACTTTTTTATGCATGTATTTATCTGCCAAGCGGCTAAAGAACAAGGCCCCAGGAATCGAAGCAAATGCCACCAATGAAGAAGAGAAGCCGATCGCGACTCCTTGGAAGCCTCGTTCTGTTCCTAAGAAGTTTGGTAGCCAAGTAACCGTCATATAGTAGGCATAACACGTCGCAAAATATAACACATAAGTAAAGAGCATCCGCAGTGAGAACAAGGTCGAAAGGGAAACTTTTTCTTTCGGCTGATCCGTTGTTTCTTCTTCAGCTGCTGCTTGACTCTCCAAGAAAGCTACGTCTTCTTTGTTGCTGCGGATCACCAATGCGAAAGCGATCGTCATACAAACGATCAAGAAAGCGGATAAATACATCATTGTTTGCCAAGGCATGTTCATCTGAATAACGATAAAGCTTGACAAGATCATCCCAAACCCTGAACCAACGGCAGAACCACTATTGACGATCGCTGTTGAGAAGCTCTTCTTTTCTTTCGGAATGTTCTGTGAGGTCAAAGAATACGCGGAGCCGTAAAAAGACCCACAGCCGATCCCTGCTAAAAAGCTACCGGTATAGATCATGGTGATTGAAGAGGCTTGTGAAATCAGTAAAGCTGCCAGTGCAAATACCACAAATCCCGGAAGCAGAACTGTTTTCTTCCCAATCTTATCCACTAAAAAGCCGGCAGGGATCTGCATGATCACATAGCCGAAAAAGTAAAAGCTGGCGATCGATCCTAATGCTGTATCAGAAATATTGCCGCCAAGTGACTCATTGATTTGCGGATAGACCGGTGATAACGCAGCACGATAAATCCAGATAGTGACCCAGCCTGAACACATTAAGATAATAATTTGTTTCCAGTAGGCAAGCCCACCACGTTCTTTATTGATTTCCATTTTTTTCCCTCCATCAGTTACACAAGTAAAGTTTGTGAAGCACGCCAACGAAAGCGCTTTAAGATAGTCTTAGTGTACGTTTTTTTGCCGACGATTGCATTTGTCATTTTTCACAAAGCGCTTTCAGTCGTTGTGCATTTGTGCTAAAATTTTAAGTCGTTTTTTGGTAGTAATTTAACGCAGCGATGAGCGCTTTGCCGGCAGAAATTGGTGCTTGCTGGTACAATAGTGCCCCTTCTAACGCGGCTAGGACATGTAAAATATTTTCTTTGCGGCTGCTGTAACCCATATTTCCAATCCGCCAGATTTTTCCTTTTAGATCACCAAATGAACTAGCGATCTCTACACCAAAGGAGTGAAGCATCTCTTCTCGGACAGCTTCGCCATCAACACCTTCTGGAATAAAGATGGGGGTAACTGTCGGCATTTTGGTTGCTTTTTCGCCATAAATTGAAAGCCCCATTGCCTCCAGTCCAGCGACCAACGCCCCTTCATTCGTCAAATGACGTTGGTAGGCTGCATCCAGGCCTTCGTTTAGCAGCATCCGTAATCCTTCATGAAGCGCATAGATCATACTCGTCGCTTCTGTGTGATGGTTGATTCGCTCTTTATTCCAGTAGCGTTGCAGTTGACTCAAATCCAGGTAATTGCTCATAATGTGCCGCTTGTTTCGATCCGTTTTGCTCAAGCCTAATTCTTTTTGGTAACGGGCATTAAGGACAGCTTCGACTCGCTCGTTGTAGGTCACTAATGAAAGACCAGACGGCACGCTTAAACACTTCTGAGTACCAGCAATTGCCAAATCGACACACCAATCATCGACTGACAGGGCTACGCCACCATAAGTCGCCACCATGTCAACGACAAAGAAAATATCTTTTGCGCGACAATACTGCCCGATTTCTGCTAACGGCTGCATTTGCCCGTTGGCGGTTTCCCCGTGGACCATCGCCACGATTTTGGGTTGAAATGCGGCGATTTCTTTGATGACCTCTGCGGGTGCAAAAGGAGCCGTCCACTCTTTTTCCACATATTTGACTTGCGCTTGAGCACGTTCACAGATTTCTCCCAGTAAGAAAGCAAAGCGCCCATAGGCTGGGATCAAGACTTTGTCCCCTGGTTCGATCAAAGCGATCAGCGCCGCTTCTAAACCAGCTCGGGAAGTCCCGTCAATGGCAAATGCCTCTTTGTTTTTGGTTCCAAACGGTTGTTTGATCATTTCTTTGACCTCATCCATGATCACCAAAAAATTCGGATCAAACTGCCCCAAAATACGATTGGTCATTGCTTGTAGAACAGCTGGATGGGCTTCTACAGGCCCAGGTGTCATGATCGTACGTTGTGCGATCGTTAACTCTTTATACATCTTTTCCCCTCATTTCTCTTTTTGTTTTCACTGTCCATCGTCTTGTCAACGTTTCCAAGTTTGTTGTACAATAAAGCTAAAAAAGGACATGTTTTTGTTTGTTTTGTTCAATTCTAAAAGGAGTTTCTCTATGAAGTTAGTTGCTGAATTGCTTGCTACACCACGCTTTTCCAATTTGCGTTTATTGACAGATCCCCTGACTGCGGAAATTCCCGTCGACAGTATCGAAATCACTGAGACCCCCGATATCGCCCACTATATTCCTGAGCATACCTTTATCTTAAGCACGGCGATGGTTTATAAAGATAATCAAGGAGCACTGCTTGAACTGATCGATTCCCTCGTAGCCAAAAATGCCGCTGGATTAGGCATCAAGATCGGTCGTTTTTTAGATGTCATCGATCCTGAAGTCATCGCCTATGCCGATAGCTTGGGTTTCCCCATCGTAGAAGTACCTGCCACGATGCCGCTGGGCCGTTTGATGCACCAGCTTTTGAATTTACTATGGAACACCAAAACCGAGCAGTTGAGTTATGCCTTAGATATCCAAAAACGGTTCTCTGCTTCCTTGATGAAGGATGTCAGCATCGCTCGCTTTATCGCTGATTTTGGCCAAATGGTCAATACACCGATCATTTTGTTGAATCCTTTTAAACAAGTGATTGCCCACTCCAAGCATTTCACCCGCATGTCAAAACCCGCGGAGTACTACATCCATCAATTAGGACAAACGAAAGGGGTTTTTACTGGTGAAAAAAGCGGGGCGATCCCTATCAAAGATCTTCATGAAAAAACGTCACAAATTTCTTATTATGCCATTGAAACCTCCACTTATTTCCCCCATTATTTAGTCATTTTGAATCCTGAGGCAATTCCTTATCCTGTCTCGGATTTTGCGCTGGAACAAGCAGCATTGGTCTTGTCGTTTATGCTCTACAAGAACCAAAAAGTGCAAGAATCTTTTGAAGATTTAAAAAGTGACTTTTTAACACGGATGATCGAATACCAGCAATCGACCAAGCAAGAACAAAAAGATTGGTTAGATCTCGGAAAGACTTACGGGTTAGTCAAAGCCCGCCATTATCGTGTCATCTATGGTGCCTGTGAACCAACCAAAGAAACCAAAGGCAAAGACAAATACCTAAAAGAAGAAAGTGACTTGGTTTATCAGTGGTTTAGTGAACAACTGCCTTATCGCATCAAAGATGTTTGTCTCTTTCGCTTAAAGGGCAGCAATCACTTTGCGATTTTCGTGCAGCACAAGTGTGATGCCTTAGAAGACCATTTGATCGAGACCGCCAATGCTTTGACCAATCGGTTGCCATTTCGAATGGCCTTTGGTGTAGGAAGTGTCTGTGAAAGTATCAATGATTTAGCCAGCTCCTACATCGAAGCAAAAACTGCGTATGAAGAACGAAGAGGCCAACATGATTCTTCCATCGTCTCTTTCTACCATCAAAGGGGAATGCGGAGTCTATTTGAAAAAATGAGTCCTGAAGATATCCATTATTTCTGCCGTACGATTCTTAAAGAATTGGCGTTTCCGCAAGAAGATGCCACCATCGAATTGCGCAAAACCTTACGGGCTTACTTGGATTATCAATGTGAGATCACCCGCACCGCCAAAGCCTTGTTCGTTCATCGCAACACGATCAAATACCGCATCGAACAGTGTCAAAAGCTACTAGGAAAAAACGTGCATGATCCTAGCATCAGCCTGGATCTGCGTTTAGCCCTTGAGCTGTCGGAAGAAGGCGACTAATAGGCGAATCAAGCAGTTGGATCGCTGGTTTTACCCAGCGATCCTTGTGCCTGCTTCACCTAACAATGCTAAGTCCGCTTCTTCCAATGAGCAGATGATTGCTGTCTTTCCTTGTTTGGCAAACGCAATCGCCGCTTCCATTTTCGGCCCCATACTACCTTCTGCAAAATGCCCCGCATCAAAATATGCTTGCGCTTCACTTACGGATAAGCCCGTTAATTTTTCTTGTTTCGGTGTTCCATAATTGATATAAACGTTGTTGACGTCGGTCAGCATCATAAATACATCGGCATCCACTTGTTCTGCCAGTTTTTTCCCAGTTCGATCTTTATCGATGACTGCTTCGATCCCTTTCAAGCCTTCCGCTTGTTTTACGACTGGAATCCCACCGCCGCCACCAGCGATCACGATGGTATTTTGATTCAATAAATGAACCATTGATTCCACGCCGTGGATCGTCACAGGTTGTGGAGATGGCACGACGCGACGGTACCCACGTCCAGCATCTTCTTCCATCACCCAATGTTTTTCCTCAGCCATCTTTTTTGCTTCTTCTTCTGAGTAGAACAAGCCGATCGGCTTCGTTGGCTTTTCAAACGCGGGATCATCCGCTGCCACTTCCACTTGGGTCAATAAGGTCACGACATTGCTGGTCAATTCTTCTTGCTCAATTTTATTTTTGATGCTTTGCTCCATTAAATAACCGATAAAGCCTTGTGACTCTGCATTGCAGACATCCAGTGGAAAAGGCGGCACGACTTCTTTGGCTTCTTCATTTTGTCGTAAAATATTGCCGACTTGCGGACCATTGCCGTGCGTCACGACGATTTGATGGTCAAGCTTCTCGATTTTAGCGATCTGTTCTGCACTTAACTGGATATTTGCAAGCTGTGTCTCAACGGTCGCTGGTTGATTCGGTTTTAAAATTGCATTGCCCCCTAGAGCGATGACCACTCGTTTTGCCATATGAATTCCTCATTTCTATTGTTTTGAAATTGATCGATACTGCGAGCAACCCCTGCCAAAAAGTCGGCCCCCGAGGTGTGACCGATCGCTAGTATCTCTTTGATTACTTGGGAAAAAGCCGCTGAATCGGTACACCTGGTCAAGGATAATGCCGATTGATTGAATGCGCCTGTCAGTGCATGCAGAAGATAGTGTTTACTGACGTCAGTCGTTAAATCATTGACTGTCAACAGCCTTCTTTGTAGATAAGCCACCAAGCGGGTATCTTCTTGCCCCATCACTCGGCGAGCCAGTAAATGACCAACTAGCATATCATCGCCTGTGGGGGTCAATCCGACACCCCGTCCGACTAAATAAGCGACTGCTTGCCGTTGTTCCTTAAATGAAGGCGTGCATAGCTGATCGATTGCGTCATAAAACGGATGATTGCTGCGGATGGTTTCTGAAACCGCTTCTTGAATTCCCGTCTTTTCCGTGACGCTTTGGAGGGCTGACCAAAACAGTTCTCGATCAAATGGGACTGTGCCAGCTGGAAAGGTGGTTGTAAATTTGGCTGCCTTTTGAAAAGACAGACGATGATGCGGAAAATGGATCACCCGTTGCTGAACCAAAAGAGCGGTACCAGCAACTAAGCCTGTCGCCAACGCTGCATAATCGTCGGCAGCTAAAATCATCCCTTTGGGCACGCGAGCCGCTTGTTTGGAGACACAGATCAGCTGATCCTGACGAGGATCTTGCAGATTGAAACTATGCTGAAACACACTGTGAACGATCCAGTTGCCATTGATAAATGTGGGTTCAAATAAAGCTTGGTCGATCCATTTTGCCTGTATCATCGCTAGGTTGCTCCTTTTTCACGTTTTCAGTCCCTGATTTATTCTTCAAATCCTAATTTTTTCGCATAAGCCAAGACAGCTTTTTCAAAGCAATCCATTGGTGGTGTCACTGTCCCGGCACCAATTTGTCCCCGTCCAGCTTGTTTGTTGGCGATCCCTGTATTGATCATCGGTAAGATCCCTGTTTCCACGACTTTACGAGCATCGATCCCTAAACAGATCCCTTTGAAGTCCCATGTAGGAACGGGAAAATTCGGATTGGTATCAATGGAGATCTCTAACATCTCATTGCTGGTTTTCAACGCATCGTGAAATCCGCCGGAACCAACGAAGCGTGTCACAGCTGGGGCAGCAATCATTGCCATTCCCCCAACACCAAAGGTTTCCGTAATGGCACTGTCGCCCATATCTGGAGAGGCATCTTCTTCACTGAATCCTGAGAAATAGAGCCCTTTTGGTGTATTGACAGGACCAGTAAACCACTCATCTCCCATGCCAGAAATACGGATACCGAATTCATGCCCGTTGCGACACATTGCTGTCACAACCGTTCCTTCTTCAATCGTCCGGGCGCCATCAAGCACCGCTTTTGAAGAAGCCATCATGATATTCAAGAAAAACTGATCCGTGTCTGCTAGAAACTGAATGACTTCTGGTTTTTCTTTTTCAAATCCTTCCAGAGTAACGATCGCTGGTGCTACTTCTTTTAAGAACGCCAACGAAGCAGCGATATTCCGTTGATGGAACTCATCCCCCATGGCGATTGCTTTTGCGACTAAGACATTGATGTTCAAGCCATCGGGTTTTGTTTGTAGTGCAGCACTTAAAACTGGTGCTAACGTATTTTTCATCCAATGCAAGCGATCAATGACTTCTTGAGAATAGGCGCCAAAACGTAAAACTGCCCCGATCCCTTCGTTCATCGTACAATACGCTCGGTTGCCATCGGTTTTGTTTTCTACCACGAGCACTGGCATATTGGCAGAGGTGATGCCCCCCATTGGGCCAACCGCTTGCACGTGGTGACAAGGAATCAATTGAACTTCCCCAGATGCTAATAAATGGCGTACCTCTTCTTCCGTTTCGCCCCAGCCTTCAAAAAGCCCCGCACCAACACAAGCGCCTTGAATCGGATCGATCATCTGGTCGTAGCGGATCGGTGGTCCTGCATGCAATAGGACTTTTCCTTCACCTAACTCTGGAATGACACTGACTGCTGGAACGACATCCAGCAAAAAAGGCGAACCCGCAACGATTTTGGCAATAACGGCTTGGTTTGCTTCTTCAATAGTTTCGTACACGATAACTTCCTCCTACTCTGATAGTGACACTTGTGCTAAGAAACGTAAGGCTTTTTGTAACGTTACGTTTCCACCAGCAATTGGCTGCCAGTCATATTGAACGACTTGACCGTGATGCGCCTGGATTGCTTCCGCAAAGCTACGCAATCCTACATTGATGAATGCGTCATTCGCCAACAATTCGCGGCTCTTTTCAGATGGCTCTGGCAATGCATCGGCAGTTGTCACTGCTTTTGGCAACAGCTTACGATTAATTGGTGAAAAGGGGTGACCGAGTAATGCTAAAGCTTGTTTGACTGCTTGGGCATTGCTTTGACACAAAATCACGCCAGCTGCGGTTAAAATCTCTGCTTGCTCGTTACTGTCTTGGGGGTCTAAATCACTTCCGACGATCGTAGCGATCACCGCTAACTCTCGGCCAGCTGCTTGTGCTGCTTCCTTCAACGATTTGATGGTCGGTGCCAATTCACTCGCCATATCTTGATGAGAGCCGTACCCTAAAACGATATCTAACAAAATCACTGCCGTTTCAGGATCTTCTCCCGCTTGTTTCAACAGTTCGATCCGCTTTGTTGGGTCGATCATCGGATGGGGCTTGCCTTGCGTATAGATGTCATCACCTAAATCGATGATCTCATGGCCAGCTGCTTTTAAGATGTACCCTTCCTGATGGGCATCTTCTTGTTCTAGATTTAATCCTGCTTTGACTAGCATCGCTGCTTCGTACGCCAATGTTCCGCCAGAATAGTAAGCTTTGATTTTTTGCTGTTCAGGGCCAAAAGCGGCAGCTGCCGTTTCCTCTTTTACTGGCTCTAATCCAATCTGTTCTTGACGTAGCAGCTGCACGGCTAATTGAGCCGCTTCTTCCAGCGTGTAAGCTCGGTAAAGATTTTCTTCGTGATCCGTTGGCTCTTCCCCCAGAAAAATCGTGACTGCAGGTTTTGTTCCTCTTCTTAATAATGCCAATACTTCATCGCGGACACGTGGTGCAGGTGGTTTGGAGATCACCACGATCACCTCCGTATCAGGATCATGTTCCAAGGCAAGAATGCTGTCTTTCATGGTGATCCCACCGACTTCTTCTTTGAGATCTCGTCCACCGGTTCCGATGGCTTGTGTCACACCCGCACCCAATTTATGAATGATGGTGGTGACTTCTTGGATGCCCGTACCCGAAGCGCCGACAACACCGATTTTCCCTTTACGAACGGCATTCGTGAAGGCTACTGGTATCCCATTGAGAATCCCTGTGCCACAATCTGGTCCCATTAAAAGAAGTCCTTGTTCATGAGCCAGTTTCTTTAGCCGAACTTCCTCTTCCAATGAAACGTTATCACTGAAACAAAAAACATGTTTGCCCGCTGCTAATGCGGTTTCAATTTCTGGTGCTGCCATAGTACCAGGAATCGATAAGACAGCGACCTTCGCATCTTTTCCAAGATCTAAGGCTTTTTCCCAAGTTTTGACGCTTTGGGTTTCTTCCCCTGCGCTATTGCTTTGGTCCGATAAGAAGGCATCGATTTCTGACAGGACTGTTTCGATGATTTCTTCCTCTTCAATGTCTAACACGAGCACCATATCGTTGGAGGTCGCATTGCTCATCTCCTCGGTATAAAGACCACCCGTCTTGAAGATATCCTTATTGGCAGGTGTACCCATCATGACCGAAGCGTTGTTGATCCCTTCGATCGTCAGTAAACGATTGGTCAAAAGCATTAAAACAATGGAATCTTGGTAATTGTTTTTTTGAATAATAGTGTGTAACATGGGTCTCCTCACTTTCCTGTTCCTGTCTGTGCAAAGGCATCTGACCCAGAATACTGGTCAAAATGAACCGTGTCGCTAATGAGATAGCGATAAATGTTCTTTTCGATAGGAATGCCTTCTGCCATATATTTTTCATAGGTTAGTTGATTGATCTCGCCTGGATAATAGACTTGCTGGAACTGTTCAGCAGCCGGTATGGCGTGTAGCTCTTCGATCATCGTTTCGACTGACTCTTTAAATGTCTCTAAATCTGTAAAGCGTTGCGGATCGATCAGCAAAATAAATTGCCCTAAGTCGCGGCCTTTCGTCAGATCGTTGTACATAGAGGAAACATGCTTGCCAAAAGGCAGCCCAAGGAGCATTCCAGACAAGATATCCACCATCATCATCAACCCAAAGCCTTTTGGTCCTGAGATTGGCAATAACCCATGAACATGATGCGGATTTGTCGTTGGCTTGCCATGGGCATCAACGGCCCATGTTGCTGGAATCTCTTTATCTTTGGAACGAGCATCTAAAATTTTGCCCCACGCTTGGACCGTCGTTGCCATATCAAAAACCACCGGCGCACCATGCTTTCGCGGTGCCGCAAAGGCAATCGGATTGGTACCAAAATAATTTTCTTTGCCGCCAAAAGGAACCACCATTGAATCCGATTGGCACATAGATAATGCAATCAAGTCAGCTTCTGCGGCTTTTTTGACATAATAGGATAGTGCCCCACTATGACTCGTTTTCCGCACACCAACCGCCGCGATCCCAGAACGTTTGGCCATCTCAATCGCATGCTTTGTCGCTTCTAATACGACGACCTGCCCTGCGCCATTTTGACCGTGAACGATCCCGCTGCTAGGTCCAGTCTCTTCAAACGTGATCTGCGGGGTGCGATTCATCCCGCCTTTAGCGATCCGCTCTGCGTAATAGTCTACCCGTACAGCCCCGTGAGAGTGGATCCCGCTGGCATCGGCAAAGACCAAATGCTCTGCAACGATGGCTGCGTGCTCTTCAGACAAACCAGCAGCCGCTAATTTGTTTTGGATCAATTGTTGTAACTCTTGTGACTGTACAATAACCGTTTCTTCCATCTTCTAAACTCCTTTAAATTTCCGGATCGCGGTTGCAATCTTTGGAATAAATATAGGTCAATGGTTCGTCACGACCAACACCATAGGCCGCTTGCTGTACATAGGCACTCATGAAAATGTAGTCGCCTTTTTCCACCGGGAACCACTCATTGTCTAAGTTATACATCCCTTTACCTGACAGTAAGTACGCCCCGTGTTCTTGATAGTGGGTCTCAATGTAGCCATGACTTGCCCCTGGTTCAAAGGAAAGGATATGGATATTCATGTCAAAGCCCAACTCTTTCGGTAAGAAATCCCAAAGCAAGACGCCTGCCATCCCTTCGTATTGGATCGGTGTCAACTCTGAAAGATTCCCCACTACTTTGTAGGATTGGTGATTTTCTAACGGTTGGTAACGCTTCTTATACAAGAACACTTCTGTCGCTTCTTCTTGGAGATTTTTCATATACAGTTTTTCTCCAGCAGGCAGATAGATATAGCCTCCGTCCGTCAATGTATGGGTTTCTTTGCCATCACTTACTTCCAGTTTGCCCGAGATGACATACAAGAAACTTTCGATCTCTGGACCGCCGAAGCCCAATTGGTTGGCGCCATCTTTTTTGAATGAAATGATGTAATCGACAAAAGATGCCCCTAATTTTGGTGTGCCGAGTATCGAACATTCACAGTTTTCAAAGCCTGGAATGACATTATTCACTAACCCATCATGCGGCAAGATCGCAAAATTATTTTTTCTAATGACTGCTCGTGATTGCAGCAATCCATCTAAATAGCCCGTGTTATTATTTTTATATCCCATGTGTGTCCCTGCTTTCTATTCTTTGTATGCTAGCTCGTAAATGGAAGCTGCTAAAACTTCAACCCCAGCTACTAAATCTTCGATAGTCGTTGCTTCGGCTGGGTTGTGGCTAATCCCATCAATACTTGGTACAAACAGCATCGCCGTTGGAAAATGTGGTGCAATGATTTGGGAATCATGACCCGCCCCACTGTGCATGACTTTGTAGCGTTTGCCATTTTGCTTCACCGCTTGTTCCACCGTGGCAACGATCGTATCGTCCATCGGCACAGGGCGTTCATCCATCCATAGGTCCATCTCCACTGTCAGGTCGTGCTCTTGGGCGATCGCTTGAATGATCTGTTCTGCTTCAGCAGTAAAGGCATCCAATAACTGCCCATCAGTATGGCGACAATCCATCGTAAACAACACTTCACCAGGAACCACGTTGACCGTATTCGGCTTTGGCTCAACTTTACCGAATGTCACAACTAATGGATCCCCAAGCTCTAAACCACGGTCGATCACTGCGGCACACATTTTGGCAAAACCATACACAGCATCTTGGCGATAGCCCATCGGTGTGGTTCCTGCATGATTGGCTTGTCCTTTTAAGACAAAGGTGTAGCGCTTTTGTCCAGCGATACTATTGACGACACCGATCTGCAAATTTTCTTTTTCTAAAACACTGCCTTGTTCGATATGGATTTCCACGAAGGCTTTGATGTCTGATCGAACCGGTTCTTGTGGGTCGCTAAAATCAAAGCCTTGGCGTTGCATCTCTGCCACGAAGCTATTGCCTTCAAAATCTGCGATCGCTTCAACATCGGCTTTTTTGGCCTCTCCGACAAAGTTTTTACTTCCCCAAAAAACGGTTGGAAAACGACTGCCTTCTTCTTCTGCCATTGAGATGACTTCCAAGGAGCGTAAAGGTTGCCCATGGGTCTCTTTTAAATACTTGATCGCTAAAGCAGCAGCAACGACCCCGTATTGACCGTCTAATGTGCCTCCGTTGACGACGGTATCGATATGTGACCCTGAAAGAATCGTTTCTTCTGGATACTGGCTGCCTTCCATTCTGCCGAAGAGATTGCCGACTGCATCATAGGACGTCGTTAAGCCAGTTTCTTTTAATTGTTTTTCTACAAATGATTGCGCTTCTTTCCATGAATCGGTATAAAGCAGTCTAGTCATTCCTCCAGTGGGATCACTCCCAATCTGAGATAGTGCATCGATCATTGCCGCTACTTCTTTTTTCAACTCCATTGTTCTGCCTCCTTTGATTTATACGGTTATTGTAAGCGTGTTACTGAAGGACATCATTGTTCACTTTCGACAAAACCGTTTCTATTTTTAGTCATAACGCTGTTTTTTAAACCGCTTCCTTCTCCTATACTCTTCCTTATACTATCGAAGAAGAGAAAGGAAGAAAACAATGGTTTATCCTAAAAATGCCTTTGCGCAAATAGAAAATATCCAATTTGACACCTACGGCACTTTGCCGTTAGAAGTGACGATCCTAAAAGCAGCGCAGCCTCGGATCAGCCTTTTGTATTTTCATGGTGGTGGCTTCCTCTATGGTCAGCGGGAAGACCTTCCACAGGATTATGTCCACCAATTGCTGGCTGCCGGCGTTAGCCTTTACCTGTTCGATTATCCACTGGCTCCCGAAGTAGCGCTACACGATATCTACCTTCATGCAAAAAAAGCAGTGGAGTGGTTTTTGGCAGAAGGCTGGCAGTTCAGCGGCGTTGGTACAAATGAGTACATTTTGTTCGGTCGCTCCGCCGGCGGTTTTTTAGCGACCTTACTGACCGCAAGCACAAAGCACTCGGAGCAAAAGGGCTTGATCCGATTTTACGGTTACCAAGAGTTGTTTTGTAAAGAATTTTTGCAGCCGGCACGCTTTTACACACAATTTCCGAAAGTCCCACCACTCGCCGCTGAAGCCATGATCGAAAGCCAACCCATCACCCACGGCACGTTAGAAAAACGATTCCCTTTGTACCTTTCCGCCCGTCAATATGGCAACTGGCAGCGTTATTTAGGGAATCGGGAACAGCTAGCAGCCTTGGCGATTCCTGCTGCCGCTTACCAAGACTTTCCTCCTTGCTTTGTCGTTCATTGCAAAAAAGATCCAGATGTTCCCTTCAGCGCATCCGATGCTTTCGCTGCACAAGTCCCCCATGCCAAAACACTTTGGCTCGACTTAGATCAGCATGACTTTGATCGGACACCAAATGCGAGCGCTGATGAGTGCTATCGAGAGATGATTGGGTGGCTGACTAACCAATTCTGAAACTCTCAGCTCTTGATAGGTGATGATTTTGAAGCGATCGGTACGCTGTGATCTTGCGTACAGCAAAAAAGTGACCATTAGAGAACCAACTCTAATGATCACTTTTTTTGATTTGATTACTAGTATATGGGCACAACGATTTCTTCAAAAATCTAACGCTTTGCCTCGCAATTTTACTGAAGTCTTCAGAATAAAACAGCAACTGATCAGCAGATCGTTGTTAAGGGAAACTTGCAGAAGTATCTTTCATTTCTTCGAATTTCGTACCTTTAACAAGATTACATCAACGAACGATAAAGCTCAATAATTTCTTCTAAAGTCGTATCCCGCGGGTTGCCTGGTGTGCAGACATCGTTCAAGGCATCTTTGGCGATGGCTGGGATATCTTCTTCTTTGACGCCTAATTCAGAAATGGTCACTGGAATGCCCACATCTTTGCTTAACTGATCGATTGCTTGGCAAGCAGCATCGCGGACGTCTTCAAGTGACATCGTTTCTGCCCCTTCAATGCCTAAAACGATCGCGATCTCACGGTATTTTTCACCCGTAAAGTCTTTGTTGTATTTCATGATGGTTGGCAACAAGGACGCGCACGCTACTCCGTGAGGAATGTTGTACCAAGCGGACAATGGATGGGCCATGCCGTGGACTAAGCCCAAGCCGACGTTTGAAAAGCCCATACCGGCAATGTATTGTCCTAACGCCATCGCTTCTCGTCCTGCTTGATCGCCATTCACGGAATCTCGCAATGAGCGGCCGATGATCTCAATTGCTTTGATGTGCAGCATATCAGTCATTTCCCATGCGCCTTTGGTGATGAAGCCTTCGATGGCGTGGGTCATGGCATCCATTCCCGTTGCGGCTGCCAAGCTCTTAGGCATCCCCATCATCATATCGCTGTCCACAAAGGCTACCAGAGGAATATCGTGAGGATCTACACAAACAAATTTCCGATGATTGTCTTCATCTGTAATCACATAGTTGATCGTTACTTCGGCTGCAGTCCCAGAAGTTGTCGGTACCGCTAAAATCGGCAAGCACGGATGTTTCGTGTCTGCCACGCCTTCCAAACTAATCACATCGGAAAATTCAGGATTCGTAGCAATGATCGCGATCGCTTTTGCCGTATCGATCGGTGAACCACCGCCAATCGCAATGATACAATCGGCTTGGGCTTCTTGGACAAACGCTAAGCCGTCTTTGACATTTTGGATCGTTGGGTTCGGCACAATCCCATCATATAACGCATAATCGACACCTGCTTCATCCAATAATTTCGTCACTTTGGTCGCAACTTCAAATTTCACCAAATCTTTGTCGGTGATCACTGCCGCTTTTTTAAACCCTCGTGCCTTGAATTCGGTCGGTACGTTCTCGATCGCTCCTTTTCCAAAATACGATGTTTCATTCAAAATCATTCTATTTGTCATTCTTTCTACCTCCATTTGTTTGTTTATTCACAATATATTTTAAATAGAAAAGACTGAAAGCCTTTTCTATTTTTCTACCATTGATTATACCTCAAGATAGCCTGCTCGGGGAGTGACTTTGAAAGCGTCAGCCAATTTTTTCAGATTTTCATCTGTAATGGTTTGTAAAATTGGGCCTTGCGCTTTGACATAGGTGTACACTTCCGCAGCTTTCTCTGCCGTTTCAATCAAGCCAAAGACTTCGTCCATATCTTTGCCAGCGCCATAGATCCCATGTTGTGGCCAAAGAACCAAACGGGTCTCTTTCATTTTAGCAGCCGTTGCTTCGCCGATCTCATTCGTTCCTGGGACCATCCAAGGAATGATGGAAACACCTTCGGGGAAGACCACCAAGCACTCCGTACACATTTGCCACAAGGTCCGCGTGAAACTGCGTTCATCCAACTCATGGGTAAAACTCATGGCTAAAAGATGAGATGCGTGGTTATGCATGATGATTCGGTTTTCTGGATCGACCGACAAGCGAGCGATATGACTCATGAAATGACTTGGCAGTTCACTCGTTGGCACCGCACCATTTTCCAAGCCCCAAAGCAATTCCAATGTTTGCCCATCTTCTTTGACTCGGATCACACCAAGGTTTTCCGCTGGATGTGCCGCTACATTTTTAAAGTATTTTCCTGAACCTGTCACGATAAAGTACTTGCCAGCTAGTGCCGTGGCATCAAAAATCATGGGAATTTCCCGCAAGACGCTTTGCGGATCGAGGAAAGGCAAGATCTCTTCTTCTGTTAATAAGTAAGAAATATTGCCGCCGTTGCGCTCATCCCACCCTAAACGGTAAAGGTTTGCTGTCGTTTCCATCATTTCTTGTACAAAATTCGCTTGTAAAATATCAATCTTTTTCATCGTTCTCCTACTTTCTGGCTTTTAAGACGGTTTCTTCATAGGCTTTCACTTCTGATAGCCAATCCAGACCTGCTGGTACCCCTTGGCTTTCACAGAAGTAATTCCAAACATCTGCATACGGATAGTCTTTTAATTCTTCCGTCATGGCTAAACGAGTGGTGAAATCACCTGACAATTCGATTGCTTTTAGTTCTTCGATCGGTTCTAGCATCGCTTTTAGCAACGCTTTTTGAGTATTGCGCGTCCCGATCACCCACGCAGCGACCCGATTGATCGTCGCATCAAAGAAATCTAACCCAATGTTGGTTTTTGGCAATAAGTCATTGCGAACCAATTCGCGGCCAATCTCTTGCAATTCATCGTCCATGATCACGACATGATCACTATCCCAGCGTACAGGACGGCTGACATGCAGCAAAATGCCTTTGCTGAATAGTGCCAATGAAGACAGTTTATTGGAGATCACTTCGGTTGGATGGAAATGTCCAGCATCCAAACAAATCAATTTATCGCGCGTCAAGCCATAGCCCATATAAAATTCATGAGAGCCGACGGTGTAGGCTTCGGCACCAAGACCAAACAACTTGCTTTCCACGGCATCTACCGTGTAGTCCGCTGGCAATTCTTCAGCAAAAATCTCATCTAATGCTGTCATCAAGCGTTCCCGTGGTGTAAAACGATCGATCGGGTTGTCTTTGTAGCCATCTGGCACCCAGAAATTATTGACACAGACTTGCCCAGTTTCTTTCCCCATATAGGCAGCGATTTGACGAGAACGTTTGCCGTGTTCGATCCAGAACTGACGAACTTCTTCATCTGGTGAAGCAAGGGTAAAGCCATCTTTGAACATGGGATGTGAGAAAAAGGTTGGATTGAAGTCTAAACCTAAGCCTTGTTCTTTCGCCCAAGCAACCCATTTTTCAAAATGCTTCGGCTCCAATTCATTTAGATCCACTTCTTCCTCGGTGTCTAAATAGATGGCGTGAAGGTTCAATTTGTGTTTTCCAGGAATCAAAGAGTAGGCTTTTTCTAAATCTTGGCGCAACTCCTCTGGGGTATGGGCAGCACCAGGATAATTCCCCGTTACAGAGATCCCACCAGATAACGCTTCATCACTCAAAAATCCTTGGACATCGTCCCCTTGCCAAACATGCATCGAGATTTTCACATCGGCTAATTTTTTCAAAACCGCATCCGTGTTGACGCCTAATTTGGCATATGCTTTCTTAGCTTCTTCATAACGCTGTTGAATCGTTGTCATTTTTTTCCTACTCCTTCTATAAAACGTTGATAGTTGCTTAAAATCTTGTGATCAAAAGGCTGTGGTTCATGAACACTGCAAGGAAATGAGTGTTTGACCGCGCGGCGTGCTTCAGCCAGCGACGTGAAGATGCCAGCACTCATCATCTGCATTAAAAGATTACCGATCGCCGTTGCTTCACTTGGACTGGCTTCGATCGTCAGCTGCGCAGCATCAGCCGTCAGTTGATTTAAAAAGCGATTATTGGAACCGCCCCCCACGATATGCAGTTTTTGCAGCTTGTTTGTCGTACCTGTCAGCTGTTCCAGCTTTTGTAATTCACTGGCATAACAAAGCGCTAAGTTATCATACACACAGCGAGCCAGTTCCCCTGCGGTTTCTGGAACTTTCTGCTGGGTTTCTCGACAATACGCTTGCAGTTCAGTAATCATGTTTTCCGGATTCAAAAAACGAGGATCATTGACATCGACAAACTGTTGAAAAGCAGGCGTTGCTTGCGCCAATTCCGCCAATTCTGCATAGGAATACTGATAGTCTTGCTGCCGAGCCACTTCTTGGATCAGCCACATGCCCATAATATTTTTTAAAAAGCGAATCGTGTTGTGGGCACCCCATTCGTTCGTATAATTTTCATCAAAGGCGGCAAGGGAAACATTGGGTACTTTGGTTTCGATCCCCAGCAATGACCAAGTCCCGCTGCTGATGTAGCCCCAATCTGCCCCCTCTCCAGGTGTACCGATGATCGCCGATGCCGTATCATGACTAGCGACAGTGACAAAGGTCGCTTGTGGCAAATCATAGGCGGGAAACTTCTGTGTTTGCAGTACGCCTAAAATCGTTCCAGCATCAACCAATGGTGGGAATAAGCCTTCTGTTACACCGATCTCAGCTAACAATTCTGCATCCCATGTTTGGGTGTTGGCATTTAGGAGCTGCATCGTCGAAGCATTGGTTTTTTCCGTGACCATCTTGCCAGTAAAAACGTAGCCCAAGTAGTCTGGAATCAGCAGCAGCTTGTCGGCTTTTTGCAGCAGTTGCGCTTCTTCTGCGGCTAACTGAAAAATCGTGTTGAAGGGCTGCAGCTGAATGCCTGTTTTCTCATACAGTTTTTGCAAAGAATAGCGCTGACCAAAAGTTGCGATCGCATCATTGGTGCGACTATCTCGATAAGCGACTGGGTCGCCTAAACGCTCGCCTGCTTGATCGATCAAACAGTAATCCACTGCCCAGGTGTCGATTCCGACGAAGCAGTCATTGATACCTGCTTGTTTCACTTTTTGCAGTCCTACTAAAATCTCTTGGATCAAATAATCGATCGCCCAGCGGTCAAAGCCTTCATGGGAACGAAAGCCGTTTTTAAAGCGATGGATTTCCTCTAAAGTGATCTGCTCATTTTCCCAACGGCTCAGCATCAGACGACCGCTTGATGCACCGATATCGATTGCGATAAATGTGTTCACTGGTCTCCACCTTTCATTATCTTGTTTAAAAATAAATCGATTACAATTCACTGATTCATTCTTGTTTCCTCAATTTTAGCTTGACAATTAACGAGTTTCATCACACAATTTTGATAAATACTTGCACAATCTTGGTAAAAAGGAGGATCCGATGGATTACTGGGAAAAAGCCAACCACTCATGGTCAACCGATTCACTGCGTTACATCAATACTTCAACCCAAAAGCAGCGTGAACTTTTCTATTACATTCAAGAAATCGGCTATTTCAAAGCCAGCAAACCTTACTTTACAGAACGAGAGAACCTGCCTTCTTATTTGATCAAATATACATTGTCCGGCTGCGGTGAATTGCGCTACAAAGGTAAAAGCTATCAATTAAAAGCAGGTGATGTGTTTTTTATCGACTGCCTAGACTATCAGTACTACCGCACCGTTAGTCAAGAGCCCTGGGAAATGGACTGGATCCATCTATATGGCGCCAATGTCGCAGCATTTTATGATGAATTTCTAAAGAATGGCAGTCCAGTTTTTCACACCAATCCTGCCAGCAGTCGTCAAAATCCGATCCACTTGGTCTTACAAGATTTATTGATGCTACAGCCAGAACCAAATGCGAAAACTGCCTTCCAAAGCTCTGTTTTGATCCATCAGCTGCTCAATGAACTGCTCCTGCAAAAATATCATCTCGACTTTTCGGATAGTGAAATCCCGCCTTATATTTTGCAGATTCGAGACCAGCTAGAAGAAGATTTCCGTCAAGGGATCACCTTGGAATCTTTGGAGGAAAG
Organism: Enterococcus sp. 2G9_DIV0600; assembly: GCF_002140615.1. NCBI lineage: Bacteria > Bacillati > Bacillota > Bacilli > Lactobacillales > Enterococcaceae > Enterococcus > Enterococcus sp. 2G9_DIV0600. Next base: position 915,265 of record NZ_NGLL01000001.1, on the reverse strand, counting down.
GTATCATATCAATAAGTATCAAATCGTCAAGGAGTTCTCCAAATATATGGGCTTGCCCCCCATCGAGTACCAGATCAGCAAACGCATCTCTTATTCGAAAGACCTTTTGCGCTATTCTCGGCTTTCCATCAAAGAGATCTCATTGGCGATCGGCATTGAAAACACCGCCTATTTCAGCCGTTTATTCAAGAAAAAAGTCGGCATTTCACCTAGTGATTATCGACAGACGGAGAATGGGCGGTAAAAAAAACATGAAATCATTCACTGATTTCATGTTTTTTTGCATTGAATCTAACGTTTTAGTTGGCAACAATATGAGACTCTTTTTCATTCATGATCTTCTCGAATGCTGACGCATTCGTTACCACAACTGGCGTAATGGTCGCATATCCCTCAGCTTGGATAGCTGCGAGATCGGCTTTTATCAGCGGCTGGCCCTTTTTGATTGCTTGATTTGCTTCAACAAGGGTCGTAAAGTGTTTTCCTTCTAGTTCTACGGTGTCAACACCAATATGGATCAAAAGTTCAACGCCTTGATCACTGGTCAAGCCGATCGCATGCTTTGTCGGAAATAAAGCAGTGACCATGCCATCAAAAGGGGCATAAAAGGTATTTGATTGCGGTTTGACAGCTTTACCTTGCCCCATCAAGCCTTCTGAAAAAACTTTATCAGGAACCTCTGTTAAGGGAACGACTTCTCCCTGAACGACTTCTTGAAAATTAATTTTGGTATCCACGGACTCTTTTGAATTGACTGCTTCCCTTTTTTCAGGTTCTACAATTCCCCATAAATAAGTGATTAGAAAAGCCGCAACAAGCCCTACTGCCTGCGAAGCGATCCCACCATAAAATCCACCATCGATTCCTGCTGGATTGATGATCAAAGGAATACCTAATAATCCTGAACCACCAAAAGAATACTGCACTGTCTGCGTAAAGCCTGCAATAACCCCACCTAAACTTCCACCGATGACAGCAGCGATCAACGGACGTTTATAAGGAAGCAATACTCCGTACAATGCTGGTTCGCTGACACCAATCAGGGTTGTCAGACCTGTTGAGTATGCGAGTGCTTTCGTTTTATCATTTTTCGTACGTAGACCAACCGCTACGACAGCACCAGCCATTGCCATTTGGTTCGCTAAGAGCAGACCCATCACAGGATCGAACCCTTGCATCGCCATGTTGTTAAGAAAAATCGGAATGAATGCCCAATGCAATCCGAACATGACCATCAAGATCCATGGACCCCCAATCACCAGCCCACCCAATACCGGACTAAAGTGATAAACATTATTAACAAGCGCTGCCATTAGACTGGATAAGTTGGATATAATTGGACCAACGACCAGCAAGGCAAGAGGGACAGAAACTAGCAACACGATAAGAGGCTGTACCATGAATCGCAAATCCTTCAATGGCCAATTCTGAACGAAGCCATTGATTTTGGCTGCCACCCAGACAGCAATGATTGCCGGAAAAACGGAAGAAGTATAGTCCATCATATTCACGGGAATCGACAAAAAGGTCAAACTACCTTCTGTCGCATACGGCAGCAAAGTAGGATAGATCAATGATGCCCCAATCAACATTCCGACATAACTGTTTAATTTAAAATAATTTGCCGCCGAAGCACCTAATAAGATTGGCATGAAGTAAAAGAAAGCATTAGACAATGCATACAAAACGATATAGGTTCCCGAAGTTTCTGACAAAATACCTGCTACTGATAAAATCGTCAAGATTCCTTTGATCGTTCCTGACGCAGCCATAGCGCCTAAAGCTGGCGTGAAAATCCCTGAAATCGTGGTGGTAAATTGATCAAAAAGAGACTTTTTTGTTTTTTCACGAGTATTGTCCTCTTTTAGTTCGCCAACTTGTTGCAGGACCGCTTCATAGACATCGTTCACACGATTTCCTAAGACGATCTGGTACTGTCCGCCCTGTTCAACGACTGAGATCACTCCGTCAAGACTAGCAATCGTCTCCTTATTTGGAATACCGGTATCATGCAATACAAAGCGCAGACGTGTGACGCAATGGGTCACCGATTCGATATTGGCTTTTCCACCAATTTCCTTTAAAACCTCTGTTGCCAACTGCTGGTTGTTCATTTTTACTCCTCCTCAATAAAAAGTTTGATTTCGCCAGTGATCCCCAAAGGCTCGAACAGGACAAACTGTGAAAGATAATCCCTCATACTGCGACCTAAATTATTGATCACTTCAATCTGGATGGAATTATTCGTTTTTCGAAGCAGGTCCGTCAACTCAAATGTATACGGTGTACTGATTCTTGTGCCTACACAATGACCGTTCACTGAAACAGTCACAACTTCTGAAGCATCTTCAATACTTAATAAAACCTCTCCTGCTGCTTTAGGGAAGTCCACGGTATAAGTGATTTTCCCGCTAAACCGACTGAAGTCATCACCGACCCCCAGTAAAGGCAGTGACGAATATTGTTTTTGACAGGTAACCGCTGCTTGCTCTTTCCCGATTCCTTCGAAAGTGACTTGCCATGGCTGATCGTTTAGATGAACTTCTTTCATAGGTTTGCTTGTTTCAATACGCAATGGTTGTTCCGAGGTAGCTTCAAAAAGAATCAGACTCTCTGCTGGTGCTAAATGAATCTCATAGCTGCCATTTTTATATGACACAGGTTTCAGTTTATTTTCTACTGGATCATATTGAACTAAAGGCTTCTCAGCAGGAAAAACAGCCTGAAACTGCAGCGATTCACTGTCATTTTCGTTGAAAAGCATGAATACCTCATCTGTCTGCTGCTGATAATGATAGTACCGCAAATACGGCAGAGCTTTTGACGTTTCTAAACGATCCCGTACCTTCAAGCCAGCATTATCAGTAAGTGCTGTGAGCGGCGTTACTTCTGTCAGACGATCGAGAAGCCGCAGCTCATGGCTAAGCAAAGTCTCTTCAAGGGATTCTTTCACCATCTCCTCAATAAAAATAATTTGAATACCAGATTCTGCGAGAGCTGTCAGCTTTTTGATCAATGAATCAGACATTCGCTCAGCATATGGAATGACTAGTGTTTGAAAGGCATGCTCATTAATGACAAATGTTTGATTCGTATATTGCGCATCAAGCATCATCTCAACCGAAACGATTTCAAATTCGTATTGATGTTCCATCAGTTCACGAGCAACTTTTTGAATCGGCATATAAGCGCCTGCCCACTCCGCTTCAGCATGGTACAGCACAGCAATGTCCGCTTGATGTTTCCCGTCACTAAATAGATAACTCAAACGATTCATATACGCCATCAGCTGTTTGAAGCCCTCAAATTGTGGATTATGGCCTTGCGCATAAAAATGCGGCGGACAATCGGCATCAGGAAAGTCATTCATTGAAAAGGCATGAGGGACAAAATGATTGACCCCTCGCACCAGCATGTGATCGGTTAGCCATTTCATCAGTTTGGTTCCTTCTGACCAACCATATGCGCCGAATACTTCGCACATCGTTCGACCTTGTTTCACAGGGTCTAAGTTTCCTAAAGACGCCCCCATTTTCCCTAATGCGTAATGGAAAAATTCGCCATCCCAGCCAGTAGATGTCATGGCTTCAAAGTATCCGTCATTTTGTTGCGGCATCAATTGATGCAAAACGACATCGATCCCTGCCATCGATTGTCCTTTCATCGATTGAAAGAAGTGACCTGCCCCATAGCCTAAACGTGCATGGGCATTGTTATCCTCAATCACATGTCCGATATAGTCGACTTTATGTTCACGACACCAACGTCCGATCCGCTGAGAAAAGTGTTGACTATATAGCTCAGAAACCAACGACATATAATTGTAACGAATCTTAGCCGTATGTTTTGATTCACCACGATAGAGAGCCGGCAACAGCCCTCGCAGCTCAGTTTCAGATATGGCTAGCTGGTTTGCTAACAAAGTCAACAAATCATGCCGCCACGGCAATGGCATATCTACTTTTCCAAGGACTGCATCAGGACCCTTGATATTCCCAAACCGCGGTTCATCTGAGAAAAATCCTTGGATCGTTGTGCCAAATTTCTCTCCAAAGTGTTGATAATGACTTTGATAAACCGTTTCCAGCAAAATATCTGTTGCTTCTGGTACCAAAGGATTTAAGTACCCTTGTGTCGAAGCTTCCCCTCCTTCTTGTGTCGTGTAAAAGACAAAGATACTCCACTCTCCTTCAGGAATAGACCAATACAATGTCTCATCAATAATTGAGTCTGTAAGGTCGATCCAGTTCTCCTCACTGATCTGCTTAAATCCAGTTTTCTTGACCGCAACGGCGCTGATGATTTCAGCTGAAAAAAATGACTTGCCACTCTCCTTAACCGTTTCCCTTTCTGAATTCAAAATATTCGGTCTTTCTGCATTAAAACACCAATCCAGCATAATTCCAGCATTCTTTTTGGGACCTACAAAATCAAATTGTCGGAAATTCAAAAATTCTTTCTGCAAGTGACGATGATTCTTTTCAATTTCTCCTGCGGCATAGCCTGTTGGAAAGTGTTTATCATCCAAAATCCAAAGTGTCATCTGTCTTTTTTCACACTCTTCAATGATGATCGCCAACTCATCCCACCATTGTGCTTTCAAAAATTCTTCATGGGGGCGTGATTCGATACAGACAGATCGGATGCCTGCTTCATAAATTTTACTGATGTAAGTTTGAATCGTTTCCTTATCTTCTCCATGCATCCATAAAAACGGAAAAATATGATTATCATATTTTTCGTTCAATAAATTCGTTATCTTTTTCATACAAATTCCTCTTTCTTTCTCATTCAACTTCATTTAAAATCATAATAAATACGCTTACAAATGTATCATAAGCAATTCTTTAGCTTGAAACAATGTCATACGCTTTGTAGATAATTATCATATTTTTAGATTTACGAAAGGAGGAGATCGTAATGACAACCGAAGAAATGGAAGCAAAACTTTTTCAGTTATCTGAACGAGAATGCTATCACAGAGACCATCCAAACCACCTTTCTGACTATTATCAACAGCTGGAAAAAGTGACGATCAATGGCCGACAAGTTTACTTATTCGATAATCTGATGGAAGAACAAGAAAACTTTACTCTGGTAAAGCAAAGCCGCTTCAGTCCAGTTCCTTATCATAACCACAGTTTTATCGAATTAAATTATATCTACTCAGGAACATGCACCCAATTGATCGATGATCAGAAAGTTACGCTGACAAAAGGACAAATTTGTCTGATTGATACCGGAATTCCCCATTCGATTGAAATGACCGGTGAAGAAGATGTTTTGATCAATCTTTTGATCAAGCGGGATTATTTCGCTCAATTGATTAGTCGGGAACAGTTTGATGAAGGGGTCGTGCTTGATTTTGTTCTGACTGCATTGTCAGACAAGCACGCGCATGACCAATATATTGTCTTTAAGAACAATAAAGATGATCGGATCCATGCTGTGATTCAAGAAATGCTGAAAGAAACTTATGAAAAAGCCATTGGTAGTAAACGAATCATCAGCAATCTAATAGCCATTCTTTTCACTTTTCTCGTGCGTGAGTTCGACTATCAGACCAACAAGCAAGAAGCGGCAAAAAAACAGCACATTCTAGCGATCTTGACCTATATCGAAGAAAACTTCCAAACGGTTACTTTGCCAAAACTCGCCACCCTTTTTAACTATTCCCCTTCCTATCTAAGTGCATTGATCAAACGAGAAACTAGTAAAAATTTGACCGAATTGATTATCGAAAAAAAATTGAATCTCGCCCACAACTTAATTGCTTCTTCCACCAAACCAATCACCCAATGCGCGGCTGAAGCAGGTTTCACCAATATCACTTTTTTCTATAAGAAATACAAAATTTATTATGGGCATACACCGAAAAAGAAAAAATGATCCTATTTCGCTACTTGCAAAAAAAGAAGCCGAGAAATGTTCCTTCTCGGCTTCTTTTTATTCGTCATTCCCTATCGCCCCAACACCTCCGCCACCGAATATACGCCTGGGGCAAAGGTCTTGCCTGTTAGCTTCTTCGTCATGGCATTAAAGGTATAGTGCTCCTCTAAGACGACAACTTCATCGTATTGCTTTAATAGCGTGCGAAATTCTGCATCAGATAAGAGGAAATTCTCTCGGCCATCGACATTGGGTGAAAACAAGTAATATTTGCCGACATAGCCAACTAAGTAGCTGTCTACTGCTTCTTTGTTAGTACTGACCACCAAATATTTTTTCTCGTTCAGGTCAAAGTGATCGCCAGTAACGGCTGAAACTTGTGCTGGAATCGAAGCAGCATATTCACGATTGGTATAACGCATGCCATTATTTTCTGAGAGGATCAGCAATGTCGCAAAAAACAGCAGAATCAAGGTGCTGTATTGATAGATTTTTTTTGTGGTCAAACTGGCAAAGCTACGGTAGTTTCGCCGATCGATCGCTTGTTCATGATACAAATGATCAATGCCCCGGACCATTAAAAAGGTCATCAAACCTAATGCCAAGATCACAATACTCGAGGCATAACGATCGAACCCTGCCAAAGACAGTGCTTCATCAGTGGGCATCGAGAACAAGAACATGGCATAGATTCCTAAATAATACCCCCCAATGATACCATCGATCAACAGCAGTTCTTTTAAAAATGGATTGCGTTTTTTCATGATAAATCGGACAAATAGCCAACTGCCCAACAGAATGACCTGGATCAAGAGAATCCCTTGCGTGGAGATCGTCGCAACATCCGTGATCGTTTTGACAAAAACATCCGTAATCTGCTGCAGTATCTGAGAATCCTTTTCGCCAAAAATCTGTTTATATGCGGTCACGCTGACTTCATGCTTCGATTTAGGAAAATTCGCTTTGACATGCAGGTTCCAAAGAATCGCTGGCAGGACAGATAGCCCAATGGCAGCTAATCCTACAATCATCATGCCCAGCCGTTGCCGCCAACGAACTGATGCCTGCCACAAGCAGACTAGTAAATAGCCGCCTAAAATCAGCAGAAAAAAGACGGCGCTATTTTTGACCAAATCAAGAGAGGCGCCAATCAAAAGAAAGAAACCGATCGACGGTAGTACGTTGCCTTTTAAAGCGAATAAGCCAGCGATGCCAGCTAAAGTCAACACTGGCAGGATAAAGTCTACTAACAAATTATTCATTCGAATCGCAATATTAAAATAATTGAAAACCGCCATACTGGTGAAGATCAGGGCAAAAGCCAGCTTTCTTTTCGGATCACGAATAATCGCAAAGAAACTATACAGACTACAGAAAATCAAAATCAATTGACCAATCAGCAAGACATTCTCATGATAGCCAACAATGATCGCTGTATAAGTAACAAACAGCGAGCTGCCTAAAGGATAGGAAGTAAAACTAATGATGGCATCGGCTGCCGTTGGCAATTGTCCCTGCGTATAAAGGAATTTAACGATCGTCGCCCAATGGGAGAAGTTGTCATAGTGGGTCAAATGACTGTGAAGCAAGGTTAAAACGAACAAAGCAAAATAGCCGTAAAACCACAGCATGATGGGCTCTTGCAAGCCCCAACGCACCTGATAGCGCTCCTGCCAAAAACGCCAAACGCATAATAGTAAGCCAAGACCAAATAAAACCCATGCCCCCCAGATCAACCATCCTTTGGGACCATATGCGACAAAGGAAAGAACGAGGATCGGCAAACAGCAAGCAGCGATCCAGCTGATGTGTTTGGGAAAATGGCAAACTCGTACAAAAAGATAGGCATAGCCAGCTAATGATAAACCAAAGAGACTAAATCGCAGCAGGATCTCGATCATCGTCTGCCTCCTTTCTCAGCAAGCTGTCTACCCATTCTTGAAAGGCTGCTGTAAAACGCAGCTCGGAAAGATTGCTTACTTGATAAATCACTTGATTTTCTGTTGGTTGAAGCATCGCTTTTTCAGCGTGAAGCACAAGATTACTGATCGGCAAGGTTAGATGAGCCGGCATCTCGACTTCTTCTGCTTTTGTCAGCGTGAACTGGTCAAAACCAAACGTTGTGACCACATAGGTTCCTTCATCAAAGTGCCATTTTTGATCAATGGTCAGTATGGGCACTCGTTGAGTCGGCAATGGCTTTTGTTTAGCTTGCAGCAGATGCTTACCGAGATTCTCAAAAAGACTATCAAAGAAGGTCATCCATGGGTCCCGCAGAACCGGTAGGCTTTGATTGAAGCCATCATAAATGATCTGCAAATAAGCCAAGTAGTCTTTTTCTGATAATTGGTGTAAAGCAACCCCATAGACCCAGCGATCCTTGCCTGAAAAGACGCGGACGACGTTTCCCGTCATCTCTGCTTGGTAGCCATTGCGGGTGATTTTAAAAGTCAGCTGCGCATCTGGCGGAAAATAAAGAGGAACGTCAGAAACGAAGGACATGCCGTTTTCTGAGATATTTTCTGTCATCAAAGAATAGCTGGCGTCTTGGTCGGAAACTTCAACAGGATAATAGGCTCTGAACCGTTCCGTCGTTCGGTAAATCGGGCGACCAAGATAAAATAAGACCGCAAAGGTTAAGTTAAAGAAATGGGTCAGCAACCAGAAAGTCAACACGCTGCCATAGAAAATCTCTGAGCCGAATTTGCCGTAATTAAACTTCACTAAGCCGATAATCGTCAAAATCAACAGCAACAAATGCGGCACCACAAATAACAAGTCTTTTTTAGACTGAGTTGCTGCTTTATTGGTCACTTTGAAACGGGTCTCTTTGATGCCAATGGCTTGTAAAAAGACAGGAATCACTAGGTAAGGTGCAAAAATCGTTTCCTGGATCTCGCCCCAGCGCTGCGTTCGAATATCACTGCTCAAATCCTGCATCGCCAAATGCAAGAACGTATAGCTTGGCAGCCAAAACAGCAGCAAGACCCAAAAGTTGGTCTCTACGACCCTTACATTAAAGACGGTGTACAAAATCGGCGCGAAAATAAACAGCAACCGACGCAAAAACGACCACCAATACAAATAACTGTTTAAGAAAACCATTTTTTGCGCCAAAGACAACGTCTTGTTTTTGAAAAGATGGAGATTATGGACACTTTGGACCACTCCTCTCCCCCAGCGAATCCGCTGCTTTAAGGCACTTGGGATATCAATGGGAGACAGACCACTGGCCATTGGCTGCAGTGTTGACAAACTGCGATAACCTTGGCAATTGATCAAGGCGCCTAATTCAAAATCTTCCGTGATCGTGTCCGTCGGAAATCCGCCAGCGGCTTCGATCGCTTCTCGTGCGATCACCGTATTGGAACCTGTATAAATAGCTGTATCATGGGCGTTGTTCAAAACATTGACTTCTCTGGAAAAGAAGTCCTGCTCGTTAGGGATTGCCGCTTCTGAAAAAAGATTGTACTGAAAAAGATCCGCATTATAAAAGCTTTGCGGTGTTTGGACAAAGCCCAACGGTTTGATGGTCTGGTCTTTACGGCGTTCCTGCTGATTTGCCACAAAATATGGCACTGTTTCCAGCAAAAAATCTGAGTAAGGAATCATATCTGCATCAAAGGTCGCCACTAGCGGCGAATTGGTTTTTGACAATGCATGATTGAGATTGCCTGACTTGGCATGCTGATTGCCGGTCAATCCGATATAACCGATGCCAAATTTATCTGCCAGTGCTTTGACCTCTGGACGGTTGGTGTCATCTGACAAGTAGATGTGAACTTTTTTGGGATCGGGGTATTTCATATGAACTGCCGCATTGACCGTTTTTAATAAAAGCGGCACTTCTTCATTATGGGTCGCAATCAACACATCGATCGCTGGATAGTCGGCTTCTGGCACGATCGGTTTTTCAAAAGGCTTTGCTTTGTTTTTGTTCCAAATCAACAGCAAGCCCGTAAAGTTCGATACGATCTCACTGCCCCAAAGCAGCAAACCAAACAGCAGGGCAAACCAAGACTCGTGCCATGGCAATGTATACAGCCCCCGCCATGATAAATAGATCAGCGAAAAGACAAACGCCAGAAAGTAAACGACTTTTTTCGCCCAAGGCAAACGTTTTTGTTCCACCTCAATCACTCCTTAAAGATGACATTTTTTTGCACATGGTAACTAAAGAAAAAGAGCAGGCAATCGACGCCTATTTTTAACAACACAGAATCCCCGATTGGCAGGATCAAATAGATCAAGTAGACGAGGAAAGAGGACAGCAAAATCTGTACGATCACCAATAAAAAATATTGCAACATACTGTTCTTTGTCCGTTGACCAAAAACAAGCTCACGATTGATGTAATAATTGACGATCGCCGAAATCAATCGGGCCCCCAGCGAAGCGATCACGATGGAGGACAGATCGATGACAGACAAGAAATGGATCAATAACGCATAGGCGATCACATCGACAAAAAAGGAGACCACAGATGAAAACAAATACTTCAAAAAGACGCTATAGATAGCGACAGAATCTGCCAAGACCCGAAAATGGGAAGACGCATTTTCTTCAATATAGATGGTGGCGATCGGTTGCGAGAGAATCGGCCACCCCCGCTTCTGGGCTTCGATCAGCATCCGCGTTTCATATTCAAAGCGCTCACCTGAGATCGCCAACAAATCTGTCATGAATTTCCGAGGGAAAACCCTTAAGCCCGTCTGCGAATCCTCGATGGCAAGACCAGTCGCTAAACGTAAGATATTTCGGGTCAAAATATTGCCGAACTTACTCCGCAAGGGGACTTCTTTGCCAAAGGATCGGGTCCCTAAAATAATGCTGTCCGGATGGGCTTGTGCCTTGGTTAAGCAAGCCATCATATCGGTATACTCATGTTGCCCATCCGAATCAATGGTCACCATAAATTCAACTGCCGGTTGATTTGTCAGCACTTCGGTGAGGGCGGTTTTGATAGCTGCGCCTTTTCCAAGATTCTTTGGATGGGTCAAAACCTGACAGCCAAACTGCTGTTCCAACGCCGAAAAGACAGACTGATAAGCTGATCCACTGCCATCATCCACGACCAAAATCGGCAGGTGTTGGTTATGCAAACGAATTTTCTCCACCAGAGCCAGCAGTTTGTGGTCAGGTTCTAGCGAAGGAATCATGATTAAACTATTTTCCATATGCGTTCCTCATTTAAGGTAGTATTTTTGAAAACAAAAAAAGAAAAGAAGCCAACCCCATCAGTAAAGACAGAGTTGGTCGCGACCGCTGCGCTTGGCGCGATACAATGCTTGATCGGCACGTTCTTGTGTTTGCATCAGCAGCTCGCCCCTTTGCCGTTGTGCGATCCCAATCGACAACGTGATGCTGACCGAATCGCCGGCATCCAAGATGATTTCTTGGTAACGGATGCGCTTTTGGATTTTTTCGAGGAGATAAGCAGCAGCCTGTGCGTCTCCTTGGATCAAGATCGCAAACTCTTCCCCACCGATGCGATAGACCGGATTGCTAGCCGTACAGTAGGTCGAAAAAATACGAGCGATTTCTTGCAAAATCACATCCCCGGCACGGTGTCCGTAACGGTCATTGTAATTTTTGAAATGATCGATATCGATCAAAGCGATCGATAAGTCCACCTCGGTCGTATCTAGGCGTTGGCGGTCCTCTTGAAACTTACGAAAGTTGTTCAACTGCGTCAAATCATCGATTTTGACTAAAGCCAAAATGCGCTGCATATCATTTAATATTGAGTAAAGGAAAAACGCCAACGTATAAGCAAGAATGCCATAAACTATATAAATTAAGGTCGTTTTTTGAATATCACCAGTCAAATAGCAGCCAAATAGAAAGGAGATAACAATCAAGTAGGTGATCGATAAAATCAACTCTTGTTTGTCACTAAGCCGCCGCTTGGCCCAAGCATGGAGAAGCGTCAGGGTCACCATCAAAAAGAAACTGAGATATAAGTTCAACCAGGAAGATTTTGATACTTCAAACAAAAAACGGCCTAACGCTAGATTGAACATCGTTGGTACGGTCACCTTCCAGCCCAGATACTTCATAGAAAAAGCGTACAGCAAAAAGCGCAGGTCAAATCTTGTTTCATATACGACATAAGAGAAGTTCATTAGCAACATCCCTACCACGGTTTCACAAACAATCGCCGCTGCGATCTGCTTTGCTTTGAAAGTCCCTTGCCCTACGAAGCCATCACTGACTTTGAACAACAAGTAAATATTGATGATGATTGCACCTAAATTTGCGAGTGTATTGACAACCAGCGTATTTGCCATTTCCTGCGCTTCCTTTCTAAAAAAAAGAACCCTTACTTGCTGATTCGACAGAACATTTCCAAAGATGTTTCATGGAAAAGCGGACGGAGCATCAAGTAAGGATCACTATTTATCATTGACAGTTTCTATCACTCTTGATTTAAAATAATTTACCAGAAATTATACATATTTTCAATCTTTTTGTTGATATAAGAAGATTCTCAAAATAAATAAAATGATCAAAATGTATATTTTCTAAATAAATAACATTATTTCTTTATTATTACTAACTTTTTGTGCATAAACATTTAATTCTTTGAGAATTTGTGTAAATTATTTTTCCATTATTTTTTACGTCTCAGGCAAGGTGCACACCCGGTTTCGACCACTTTGTTTTGCGAGATAGAGGGCTTGATCGGCTCTTTCAACAGCTGCCAAGATATCGCCATGACAAACTGTACTCGCTTCAACGCCGCAAGACAAAGACATCGTCCCTTTTTCAAAATTGGCCACAGGAAACATACTGCTGGAAATGGTTTGACACAGTGTCGTCATCGCAGCTACGGTCTTTTCTTTGACATCCCCTTCGATCACGAGACAGAACTCTTCTCCGCCATAACGATAAAAGGAAAAGGTCTCGGCAAAATGCGCCTCTAAAAAAGTAGTCGTCCGTGAGGCAAAGGTTCTTAACAACTCATTTCCGGCGATATGACCATAACGGTCGTTGACCTTTTTGAAGTGATCGAGATCAATCATGGCGATCGTCACAGTCTTTTTCTGTGAAACGGCTTGAAGCAGATCGTGGTTATAGGTCCCATAGTTGAAGCAGCCGGTCAACGCATCGATCTTACTATTCGCCAACTCTGCCAGTACTTGGTACTCTTCGCCTTCAATCAACCGATGAAGCCACATAAAGCCGCCCAACAGCACAAAAGAACCAACAAATACTGCCAGCATCGCTTCCCAGTCATAGGTCGTCGTATGATGGACCAGCATCGAAAAATGCGGTGAGAGCAGACAGGTCAAAAAATACATCAAATAAAATTGCTGTTGCGGACGGATCCGCTTGACTTTTGATAAAAGAAAATCAAGGACAAAGATCCCAACTCCGAATAATGGAAGATAAAAAGCTTTACCCACATCAGAAAAACCGACAAACCACAAATAAAAGACGACCATACACGGCGTTACCAAAATCAAGATCTTACCACGATCACCATAGAAAAAATGACTCGCTATAAAAGCGGTTGTGTATTGATAACAGATAAACCCAACTGAATTCATAGAAAAAGAAAGAATAAAATACAAATGCGTAAACGTCAGAATACCAATAATAAAATACTTAAATGGACGAGAAACCGATATTTTTTGCACACTTCGTACAAAAACATCTGCGGTCACCAGTAAACTGGCAATCATCAGCGGCAAACCAAACGCCAAAAGCACGCCTCGTTCTAACATTCCATCACAATCGCTCTCCTTTAGACCATAAATACCCTTGTTGCAAATGCACCCCCATCTCAAGCAACTGTACCATTTTTTCGCGGTTCTCGATGCCTTCAACGATCAGCTCAAGCTGATATTTTTGGGCAACCTTCAACCAACAAGCCAAAAAGCTGAAGCCAATCTCCTCATCAAGCTGAATAAACGGTAACAACGAAAATTTCAAACAATCAACGCTGGCAAGATTGGCAAAGACCAACGAGAGGGTATTTTGTCCACAACCGATATCATCGACCGCAATCACATAACCATAAGCTTTAATTTTTGCAATGGCTACAGACAAATCAAATGACTCCTGCTGTATGCGTACGGGATGCTCCGTCAATTCAATCTGCAACTGCTCCTTATGAACAGCCATCGTTTCAAAAAAGGACCACGTTGACTGCCACAGCAGCTGTTGTGGATGAATATTTACACTAAAGCGGGTTTCCGGCTTTTTTTGACACAAACGCCGCAATTCCTTAGCATACCATTCCATCAATTGCTGATTGCCGCTTTCAGTTTGAATCATTGTACTGAATTCTTGCTGAGGGAAGCGGTTGTTCTTCTCGCTACGCAGTAAGACTTCATAGCCATTCAGCTCTTGCTGACTTAGCGATTCTACCTGCATGATTGGTTGACACAACAGATAAAGGCGATCTATGTTTTCCCAAGTTGTTTCATTCACCATCTTCGTTAAGCCCCCATCTAGTAAAGTTATCATATCTGAGAATCGGTAATATTCCTGTCATCGTTCGTTTCTCATGCAAAAAAATGGTTCTCGTAAAGGAACTGATTTGCCTAAGTATACCAAACAGAACCAAAAATGCCCAAATATTTTAAATTCTCTGAAAGAGACTTCCGTGAAAGAATGGACGGCAATCCCATGCCTGTTTAATAGAAATGCCCCAAAGTAACCACTTTTTGCTTTTTCGTAGAAACTTGCACGTTGAAAGTTGCTTCTTTCTCATCAGCTTCCTATTTCCCTAAGTACTTATAAAAAAAACGATTCTTTTTAAATAACAAAAAAAACAGCAAGTCTGCTTGCTGCTTTTTCTACGTATTTCTTTGACTGGGGTAGCTGGATTCGAACCAACGCATGACGGAGTCAAAGTCCGTTGCCTTACCGCTTGGCTATACCCCAATAATGGTGGAGGAGAGTGGATTCGAACCACTGAACCCTAAGGAACGGATTTACAGTCCGTCGCGTTTAGCCACTTCGCTACTCCTCCAAAAGGTTTTTCTCAAACCTGACAATAGTTATAATACCGAAAAAGATAACAAATTGCAAGAGCAAAAAGTAATTTTTTCTAGAAATTATTCATGTAAATTCCATTGGCGAATAATCATCTCGATGGCAGCTTCTAAGCTTCTGCTCGAACCTAGATCCTCATCCCCTAAAAAGCTTTGAAATTCTTTTGGTCCAGTTGTTAAAATCTCACCGATGCGTTTTTTACCGATAAATAATTCATTGACGGTATAGTCTTTGCCATGAATGGCTTTTGTTGTTTCTTCAATACGGACTTCGATATCTTTATTTTTCTTAGACATGGTTGCACCTCTTTCTTTACAGCACCTTCCTATTTTAACAGAAAAGCAGCAAAAGAAAAAGAAAATCTCTTCTGGAAATAAAAAAAGTAGCCAATCTTTACGATCAGCTACATTTCCTTAGATCACTTCTGGTTCGTCAAGACAGCACTCGTCACGGTATAACCTGCATCGCTTAAAATTTTCTCGATTGCTGCGACTTGCCGTGATTCTACTTGGATCTCAACAACTGTTTTTAGTGCCATCCGATTTACCACAATCGTCAAAATACTCATTTGATGATCGGCAAGGAGTTTCGTCACGTCTGCTAAAACCCCCACATGGTCATCCGTGATCTCGATCGATACTCGGGTCCCGCCATCGTGGTAGCCAGTGATTTTCAAAAAGGCATCAAAAATATCATTGTTGGTAATGATTCCCACTAGGGCATCATCATCCATGACTGGTAAAACCCCCACGTTCTCACTACGCATGACGGAAATGGCGTCCTCTAATAGTGCATCTGGTTCAATCGTAGTCACTTTTTTCAACATGATATCAGCGACCGTCGTTTTATTTAAGAGATAGTTCATTTCATAAACGCTTAAGCTTGTCGCTTTTGAGGGAGTTGCTTCAGCGATCGTTCCTTCTGTGATCAACCCTACTAATTTACCATCGTCAACGACGGGCAGACGATGGATATCGTGCTGCTTCATCACATCTATTGCATCAAAGATCGGTGTCTGCGAATCGACGGTGATGACCGTCTTCGTCATAAAATCACTTACGCTCATTGTTTAACCTCCTAGATACGCTTTTCTTACTTCATCGCTTGCTAGTAATTCTTCTCCAGTACCTTCTAAAACGATTTTCCCCGTTTCTAATACATAGCCGCGATCGGCAATCGATAAAGCCATTTTCGCATTTTGTTCGATCAGCAGCACAGTCGTTCCTTGCTGCTTGATTTCTTGAATGATGGAAAAAATTTCTTTGATAAAAATTGGTGCCAAGCCCATCGATGGCTCATCCAGCAAAAGCAAGCGCGGTTTTGACATCAATGCCCGCCCCATTGCCAACATCTGCTGCTCACCGCCAGATAATGTCGACGCATCTTGCGAGAGGCGTTCTTTCAATACAGGAAACTTGCCGTAAACTTGTTCATAGTCTTCTTTGACACCACTGTCTTTACGCAAGAAGGCGCCCATCTCTAAGTTTTCTTGAACCGTCAAACCGGAAAAGACGTGCCGCCCTTCTGGCACCTGCGACAAGCCGTTTGCGACGATTTTTTGCGGTGCTTCTTTCTCAATTTGCTTTCCTTCAAAAGTGACGGAGCCTTTTGAAGGACGGATCAATCCAGAAATCGTCCGTAAAATCGTGGTTTTCCCGGCACCATTGGCACCAATCAGCGAAACGATCTCTCCTTGATTGACGTGGAAGGAAACATCATGAACTGCTTGGATCATGCCGTAGTGAACACTTAAATTTTGAATTTCCAGCATCAGATTTCCCCTCCTAGATAGGCTTCGATTACCCGTGGATTGTTTTTGATCTCTTCTGGTTCACCGTGGGCGATGACTTGCCCGTATTCCAGTACATAGATCCGTTCGCACACTTCCATGACCAAACTCATATCATGCTCGATCAAGAGGATCGTCAATTGAAAATCTTTTTGGATCTTATAGATCAGCTTTGTCAGTTCTGTTGTTTCCTGAGGATTCATCCCCGCTGCCGGCTCGTCAAGAAACAAAATTTTTGGCTCCGTAGCTAATGCGCGTACGATCTCTAAACGGCGTTGCTCGCCATAAGGCAAATTTTTCGCTAACGTTTGACTTTTTCGATCCATATCAAAGATCCGTAACAGCTCTAAGGCTTTTTTCTTCATGGATTCTTCGTTTTTGTAATACTTTGGCAAACGCAGGATGCTCGTCAGTAGTCCTTCTTTATGCTTACTGTTCATAGCGATCAAAACGTTGTCCATCACGGTCAAGTTTTTAAACAAGCGAATGTTTTGGAAGGTTCTTGAAAGGCCTAAATCCGCGATTTTATAAGGCTTCACGCCATTTAAACGTTTTGGCTTACCTTGGGTCTCAAAAAGCACTTCGCCTTCACTAGGCTCATACACACCTGTCAGGAGGTTAAAGAGCGTTGTCTTGCCGGCACCGTTTGGTCCAATCAACCCGACCAGCTCATTGGTATCTAGATGGAGGTCTACATGAGAAACAGCAGCTAAACCGCCGAAGTTTTTCGTTAAGCTTTTAACTTCTAATAGAGGCATCGTTGTCATCCCCCTTTTTTCTAAATTTGTCCAACAGTCCTTTTACGGAGAATTCCCAGGTTCCTAAAAGTCCGCTTGGTTTAAAGATCATGATGATGATCAAAGCCAATGCATAAATGATCATGCGCAAATCAGAGAAGCCTTGCAAGTACATGTTTAAGATTCCTAGCACTACTGCCGAAACAACTGCTCCTGTGGTACTCCCAAGCCCTCCAAAAACGACGATGATCAAGACATCGATCGATTTCATAAAACCGTAATCTCGTGGGAAAACCGACTGCTGATAGCTGGCATAAAGGGTACCAGCAATGCTTGCCATCACTGCCCCCATTACAAACGCAATTACCTTGTATTTCGTTGTGTTGACCCCCATCGATTCTGCAGCAATCTCATCTTCCCGAATCGCTAAAGTCGCTCGACCAGGTCCGCTATGGATAAAGTTTGACACGACAAGAATCGATAAAACGGCAAAGAGAAAGACGATCTGCCAATTACTGAATTGGGGCAATCCGAAAATTCCAGCAGGACCATTGGTCAAGCCTCGTAAGTTCACCAACAAGATCCGAATGATCTCTGCCACACCTAAGGTAGCGATCGCTAGATAGTCGCCTTTTAAACGGAGGGTCGGAATCCCAACTACTAATGCGACTGCACCTGAAACCAGCATTCCCACCAATAAACCAGTTAAAAAGCCGCCAAAGGTTGGATTGCTTGCCGACAGGATCGCGCCAGCATAAGCACCGATAGCCATGAACCCGGCATGTCCCAAGGAGAATTGCCCTGAAAAACCAATGATAAGATTCAAACTGACTGCCAAGATGATATTGATGCCGATATTGACAATGATGGCGTCAGAAAACAGATTGATCATCCCGCCGTTGTAAGCTGCAAATAACCCGAAATAAAGAATAGCTGCCAGAGCGAGCCAAATTAAGTTGTAACGTAAATTCTTTTTCATTTCTGCCACCTACACTTTCTCTTTGATATTTTTGCCGAGGATCCCAGCTGGACGAACCAACAATATAATTATTAAAATGACGTACACTAAAGCATCCTTGTAATCAGAAAAACCAAGCGCTGTCGCTGCTGTCTCCACCAAACCGATCACAAAGCCGCCTAAAGCTGCACCAGGAATGATCCCGATCCCGCCGAGAACCGCCGCAACAAAAGATTTCAGACCAGGAACGACCCCCATTGATGGATCAATGGAATTATAATACAAACCGATCAGCATCCCACCAGCTGCAGCCAAAGCCGAGCCTAAGGCAAAGGTAAAGGAAATCGTTCGGTTGACATTGATCCCCATTAAACGCGCTGCATCCGCATCAACACTTACTGCACGCATCGCTTTTCCCATACGGGTCTTTTTCACGATCAATTGCAAGAGAATCATTAAGGTAACCGAAACAGCCAAGATCAATAACTGGACATTACTTACTTGAACAAACCCGATGGAATAAGTTTGTCGTTCGATCGCTTGCGGAAAGGGGCGCACATTGGCTGAAAAGAAAAAGATCATGACATTTTGCAAAAAATAAGAAACCCCGATTGCCGTGATCAGTGCCGAAATTCGCGTGGAATTGCGTAAGGGACGATACGCTAAAAATTCGATCGTTACCCCAAGAGCTGCACTGGCGATCATTGAAATGAACAACGCGGGGAAAAACCCTAATTGCCATTGATTGATCAAAAAGTAACCGATAAAACTACCAATCATATAAACTTCTCCGTGGGCGAAGTTGATCAGCTTGATGATGCCATACACCATCGTATAACCCAACGCTAACAAGGCGTAGATACTGCCTAGAAACAAGCCGTTGATCAATTGTTGGATCATCATTTCCATATACTCACTTCCAATATCATTTATTATGGTTCTTCTCGTCAGAGAAAAGAAACTGAGACAAACACATCAGGTCTGTCCCAGTTTTCACTGCCAAACAACTGCAGGTTTTTAAGGTTCCACAGTGTCTGCTGAGGTTTCCTTCCCGTCAGTCAATCCTAAAACAACTGCTGATTTCTCAGGGTTATGATTTTCATCCATTGTGATTTCACCTGTCACGCCGACAAAGTCTTTCAGTTCAGACAAACCAGCTGCAATTGCCAATGAATCTGCTGAGTTTTGATCTTCGATTGCTTGTTTGATCATATAAACGGCATCATAGGCTAATGCATTAAAAGCAGAAGGTTCTTTGCCATACTTTTCCTTGAAAGCGGCCACAAACGGCTCAACTTTGTCATTTGCTGGTGCTTTGGTAGAGAAGTGACCGGTATAGTAAACATTGCTGACATTTTCTGCACCAGCTGTTTGAACCATTTTTTCATCACCGAATCCATCGGCACCAATGATTGCTTGATCAATTCCTAATTCTCGCGCTTGCTTGATGATCAAACCAGCTTCTGTGTAGTAGCCTGGAATGAACAAGACATCGAAGTCGACATCTTTGATTCTTGTAAGAACTGCTTGGAAATCTTTGTCGCCTTCAGTAAAGTTATCTTCTAAGACAATTTCGCCTGGGTAGCTTTCTTTAAATGCTTCCGTCAATCCAATTGCGTAATCACTTGAGTTGTCTCCCAAGATCACGGCTTTTGATGCATCCAAATTTTCAGCCGCATATTTTGCTAAGATCGTTCCTTGGAAGCTATCTTGGAAACAAGAACGGAAGGCAAATTCTTGCACTTTCCCACTAGTGTAAGTAATCGCATCGTCAGTACCTGAAGGAGTAACCATTGGTACTTGCGCTCTAGTCACGTTAGGCAAAGCTGCTTTCGTAGCACCAGAGGTTGCTGGACCAATGATGGCTACCACTTTATCATTCGTTGCTAAATTGGCTGCTACTGTAGCAGCTTCATTGTTATCTGATTTGTTATCTTTCGAAATAATTTCAATTTGTTTTCCAAGAACACCACCGGCAGCATTGATTTCTTCTACTGCTAAGTCGATTCCTTCTTTTTCAGCCGTCCCATAAGCAGCTACGGCTCCTGACAACTCTAAATTGGTTCCGATCTTGATAGTATCTCCCTCTTGTTTGTTGCCACCTTCAGCAGCCCCGCTGCCGTCCGTTGATCCACCTGTTGGTCCAGCGCTACACGCTGTCAACAAAAACAAACTCGCAAACAAAAACGCAAATTTCTTTTTCATATTTTTCCTCTCCTTCACTTCCCCTGAATATGTTATCCAATATACTGAAAAATCCGGAAAATGTCAACGAATTATCAGAATATTTCACCTATTCAGAATTTATTTTTTTCGCTATAAAAAAATGGGGTTTTTAAAACACTGATCCACCAACAATGGAATCGCTTTTCAGTTTTTTGAGCAAAAAGAAAAGTAAGCAAAGTTTTTTTCCTTTGCTTACTTTTTGAACGTTTCGAATTGCTTCATTTTTTTGTCAAAAGGACGTTTGAAAACATCACATCTAGATGTTAGCGGCTATTTCTTGGATACAATGCTTGAAAATTGGCTGCTGCCCCAACTAGATTGGCGTCATTGCGATAGTCACAAAGCTTGATCAGTGGGACAAAATCATTTAAAGCTTGATCTGCCAGCATTTTTTTCAACCGTTGATCAACTTCTTGTAATAAGCCTTTTTTGGCACTGACACCGCCACCGATAATGATCACTTCAGGATCAAAAGCAAATTGAATACTGAACAGTCCTTGCGCTAAATAGCGGTAAAATTTATTGACTTCCTCGATCGCAATGGCATCCCCATCTTCTGCGCGTTGAAAGACCTCTTCGCCGGTAATTGTGGCTCGATCTACACCGATTCGATCACAATACCGCCAAGCCATCTGAACCGCTGTCCCTAATTGCGAAAATGTTTTGCCTTGATCCAAGATCATCAACCCAAATTCGCCACCGTATAAATGTGCCCCACGGACTAGCTCACCATTTTGAAACAGGGTGCCGCCAACGCCTGTTCCGATCACAACGAAGGCAGCTTGCTGAAACTCTTTGCCCGCTCCTTGATAAAATTCAGCCATCCCAGCGCAATTGGCATCATTTTCGATGGTTACTGGTACCCCAAATGCTGCTTCGAGTTCTGAGTAAATATCAAACCCATGGATATAAGGGATCGCACTGATGCCGTCGATCCGCCGCTCTTGGGCATTGACCGCACCCGGCGCACTGATCCCGACCCCTTCGATCTCTTCGTTTACGCTTGTTCTCACTTGCTGCAGCTGGGCTTTCATTTCCTCCCAAGTATTTGGAGTAATAAATTTGCCTTTACTCACCAAAGAATCTTGTGACCAGACGCCGTATTTTACTGCTGAACCACCCATATCAAAAACTAAAATCGCCATTTTTTCCCCTCAATCCTTTATTATTCTGATACTATCTATTTTACCGTAAGTCCCCGCTTGAAGAAAGCGATTTCCGATAACAATAAAAAAAACAGCCTAAAATCGACATAGACTGTCTCTATGGGATTAGAGCTGCTTTTCCAAAATAACTTGATCAATCAACTGCTGCCCATTTTCGAAAATCGGTTCAGCATAGTGGGTGGTGAAATAATTTTTCACCCGGTCTTTTTCAACATATCCTTGCTTTTGATACAAAGTCAGGGCTGCTGAGGGCAGACTACCGGTTTTGATCACGACGAGAGGGTGTTTTGCACCTTGCTGCTGACTAAGAATCGCTTTTTCGGCAGCTTGCAACAATTGACCCCCAATGCCCCTTCCTTGCTTTACTGGGGAGACAGCCACATTCATTATCTCCCACTTTGTGCCTTGGTCTTGATACACTAAGACACCGATCACTTCTCCAGCTTCTTCATAAACAAGCGTCTGGCTATCATATAGATAGCCTTCTACAACTGTTTTTTCAGGATCCGCATCCAGCAACAGTGACCAAGGATACGCTTCATTAGGGTGGATTGGACGAATCATGTTTTTCTTCCTTTTCTTTTTCTCTTATGTTCGTTTAACTTTTCCGATAACGGTACGTTGGTTTGACTTTATCATCAGTGTTACGTTTTAACGTAAAGGTCTGAGGCACGTAGTCGATTCCCCCCTTTACAAAAGGATGGCACCGTAAGATACGTGCGATTCCCATCAAACCTCCTTTGGCTGCTCCATGGACTTGGATCGCTTGGATCATGTATCCTGAGCAAGTCGGATAATAACGACAGCTAGGAGGAAATAATGGAGAAATAAAACGTTGATAGAAACGAACAAAGCCAATCAAAAGTTTACTCATTTCTTGCCAACCTTTCTTTTTATGATCACGATGCAGTAAAGACAGATAGAAAAAACTAGGACTCAGCACGAGGCGTAAGTCCTAGTTTTGGTTTACTTCATAAACTCAAAGATATGATTCCAAAGACTTGGAGAGAAGACTTTAAAAGGACTACCGTCGCCAATCACTCCATAGCCAATCATTGTTCCAGCTAAGAACAATAAAATAGCTAACAAAATGACAATTAGAATTTTTATCAAGCTAGTTAGAATGTAACGGTTCAACTTCACTTTATTCTCTCCTACTCCTACTAAGCGTTTACTGGTACGGTTTCTTCAACTACTTCAGAAACTCGTTCCACAGAAGCACCTAATTGCTGCAATTTTTCATGGAATTTGTAATAGCCACGATCCAAATATTTTAGATTGCGGACACGTGTCCGACCAGTTGAACGCAGACCTAATAAAATCAACGCTGCGGCAGCACGTAAATCCGTCGCATAGACCAGCGCACCTTGCAATTCATGGCCGCCTTCGATCACTGCTATGTTGCCGTCGATTTTGACATGAGCATTCATCCGACGCATTTCTTCTAAATGTTGGAAACGATTCTCAAATACCGTTTCATTCACAACACTTGTTCCAGCTGCTAAAAGTTGAATAGCAGACATTTGCGCTTGCATGTCCGTAGGAAAACCTGGATGAGGCATTGTTTTCACATCTGTTGCCTTCAATTTTTCAGGTCCAACGACACGAATCCCTTCAGCTACTTCAGTCACTTCTGCGCCCATTTCGATCAATTTTGAAATCAATGGACGATTGTGTTCTGAGATTGCATCTTTAATAATAACGTCTCCTTGAGTCATCGCAGCTGCAACCATAAAGGTTCCTGCTTCGATACGGTCTTGGACGATCGAATGATCTACTGCATGCAGGTGTTCGACCCCTTCAATACGCATCGTTTCGGTTCCTGCACCAAAGACCTTGGCACCCATTTTGTTTAAAATGTTTGCTAAATCGACGATTTCAGGTTCACGAGCGACGTTTTCAATGATAGTGATGCCTTTAGCTTTTACGGCAGCCATCATGATATTTTGCGTTGCGCCGACACTTGGGAAATCCAAGTAAATGCTATTGCCTTTTAACTCATCAGCGATCGCTTCTATGTATCCATCTTTTTGGATGATTTGAGCGCCTAGTGCTTGAAATCCCTTCAAATGTAGATCAATTGGTCGTTTGCCGATTGCACAGCCGCCAGGCATTGCCACTTTGGCATGACCATTACGGGCTAACAAAGGTCCCATGACTACGATTGAAGCGCGCATTTGGCTTACATACTCATACGGTGCTTCGATCGCTAACTCTTGTGATGCATCGATCGTCATCGTATTGTTTTCTTCTTCAAAATCGATTGCGACATTTAAATGCCGAATCACTTCTTTCATTGTTAATACATCGGAAAGGATCGGTACATTTGTTAATGTCGTTGTTCCTTCTTCCGCTAATAAGCTTGCCGCTAAGATAGGTAGAACAGCATTTTTTGCCCCTTCGATCTTCACTGTTCCAGTTAATCGATTACCACCTTGAACGATCATCTCTTCCATTTATGTTCCCTCCAAATAATGCAGTGACTCACACAAATCTTGCCAATTATAGCATAATATTCGGTGTTTTTGCATATATTAATGAAATTCTTAAAAACCTGTTAAAAATAAATTACGACATAACGCAATCAACTCAAGGAAAAAAGTACTGGCGGTGTAGCCTAATGCAATCGCAAGAAACACCATGACCATTCGTATCTGAGTCGTTCGTAAGGCTTTAAAAAAAGCATCGATCCGCACAGATTGCAATGCCCAAAATGCTAAATAGATGAACGCTAAATGACTCACGATTCGAATGATTGCATCAATTCCATACACTTGCATACTTCCTGCTCCTTTTTTCATAATTGAACATTCCTATCATACCACAAAGATGTCAAGATAAAAAATAATCTTTCTTGAAACCTTCATGAAAAGACTTTAAAAAGTTTTTAAAACGTTTTCTCGGAGAAACAAAAAAACAAAGGCAAGATGCCCTTGTTTTTTAGGAATGTTTTGACACGTTGATTCGATTGATGGCGCGGTGCAAAGCAACCGTTGCGCGACGAAGCTGGTCGATATCTTCGACTTGTTTGGCCTCTTCGATTTGACGTTCTGCACGTTGTTTTGCTCTTTCTGCCCGTGAAACGTCGATGTCGCGATCACGTTCCGCACTATCGGCTACGATAGAGACAACATTGTCCCGCACTTCAAGGATACCGCCATTGACGGCGACCCAGTCGACGTGAGTATCCGAATCGATCCGTTTGACCCGGACTTCATCAATCGTCAAAGGAACGATGATTGGGGCATGATGCGGCAAAATACCGATCTCGCCATCTGTCGTACGTGCAACCACGATTTTCGCGTGGTGATCGTAAACCAAACCAGCAGGTGTCACCACATTGACTGTTAAAAATTGATCCATGAGGTTCCCCTCTTTCTTCGAGGCTGGTTAATTAATAGCCAATTTTTTTCGCTTTTTCAATGACGTCTTCAATTCGTCCTACACTACGGAAGGCTTCTTCTGGAAGATCATCATATTTTCCTTCAAGAATCTCAGCAAAGCCTTTGATCGTTTCCTCAACTGGTACATAAGAACCAGGTTGTCCAGTAAACTGTTCCGCTACGTGGAAGTTTTGCGACAAGAAGAATTGAATCCGACGCGCACGAGCCACTAACGTTTTTTCTTCATCAGACAACTCATCCATCCCTAAGATAGCGATGATGTCTTGTAGTTCGCGGTAACGTTGCAACGCATGCTGTACTTCAGTCGCTACTTCATAGTGTTTTTCACCAACGATTTCAGGTGCTAACGCACTAGAAGAAGAAGCCAGTGGATCAACGGCTGGATAGATCCCTTGTTCAGTCAATTTCCGTTCCAAGTTGGTTGTTGCATCCAAATGGGCAAAAGCAGTCGCTGGTGCCGGGTCCGTGTAGTCATCGGCAGGAACATAGATCGCTTGAATAGAAGTAACCGATCCTTTTTTCGTTGAAGTGATCCGTTCTTGTAATTGTCCCATTTCGGTTGCTAGTGTCGGTTGATACCCAACAGCAGAAGGCATCCGACCTAGTAAGGCAGATACTTCAGAACCAGCTTGCGTAAATCGGAAAATGTTATCGATAAACAAGAGTACGTCTTGTCCTTCTACATCGCGGAAGTACTCCGCTAAGGTCAAACCAGTCAAGGCAACCCGCATCCGAGCACCTGGTGGTTCGTTCATTTGTCCAAACACCATGGCTGTTTTTTCGATAACGCCAGATTCTTTCATTTCATTATAAAGGTCGTTTCCTTCACGTGTCCGTTCACCAACACCTGTGAAGACAGAGATCCCCCCATGCTCTTGGGCGATGTTGTGGATCAGTTCTTGAATCAAGACGGTTTTACCAACACCGGCACCACCGAAAAGACCAACTTTCCCCCCTTTTAAATAAGGGGCCAATAAGTCGATAACTTTGATCCCAGTCTCAAGGATCTCGGTACTTGTTGACAATTCATCAAAGTCAGGAGCTTTTTTGTGAATCCCACTGCGAGGTGCTTCTTCAGGGAACGGCGCTTCTAAATCGATAGTGTCTCCTAGGACATTAAACACCCGTCCTAAGGTGTCTGTCCCAACTGGAACAGAAATGGAGGCGCCTGTATCGATTACTTCCATTCCTCGTTGTAAGCCATCTGTTGATTCCATGGCAATCGTACGGATAACGCCGTCGCCAAGTTCTAAGGCAGCTTCTAACACAACTTTTGTTTTCTGCTCATCTTTTTTGTAAACAATCAACGCATTGTTGATATCTGGTAATGATTGGTCTAGAGAGAATTCCACGTCAACAACGGGACCAATGACTTGAACAATCTTGCCTGAACTCATTCGTATTCCTCCATTCGTTCTTGAAACTATTCTAACGCGGATGCCCCCGCCACAATTTCAGTAATTTCTTGGGTGATTGCGCCTTGACGCGCTCGGTTGTAAGAGATCGTCAAGTCCCCAATAATATTTTTGGCATTATCTGTTGCTGTTTTCATCGCTGTCATTCCGGCAGCATGCTCGGCTGTTTTTGCGTCAACAATCGCACCATAAATCAAGCTTTCAGCGTATTGAGGCAGTAATTGATTCAAAATCGCTTCTCTAGAAGGTTCAAACAAGTATTCTTGTTCATAACTTTCGGCTTCTTCAGGATCTAGATCGGAAATCGGCAACATTTTCTCCACACGAAATTGGCTAGTCAATGAGTTGATATGATGGTTATAACACACATATAATTCATCGAAGACTTCGTTTTGGTACATCGTTGTCGCCAATGTTACGATTTTACGCACCTCGTCAAAGCTTGGTTGATCCGAAAGGTTTCTTAACTCGTACGCCAAATTGATGCCCCGTGCTTTGAAAAAGTCGGCGCCAGTTGCACCAATGGCAATCATGACATACTCTTCTTCTTTTGCATGGTCTTCGTCCAGCATGGTCATCATTTGCTTCAAGATGGAACTATTGTAGCCGCCCACTAGACCGCCATCAGAAGTGATGACGATATAGCCTGTGCGTTTGACCGGACGACTAACCAACATACTGTTATAGTTCACACCATCTTTAGGACCGGAACCTGCAAGATCGGAAAGCTGCTGCGCAGTTAAATGCGTAACGATTTCACGTACTTTGTTGGCATACACTTGAAACTGTTTCGAATGAGCTTCAGATTTTGTTAATTTTGCAGCTGAAACCATTTGCATGGCCTTTGTGATTTGGCTGGTTTTTTTTGTTGAGGCAATTCGTTGCTTGATTTCATTTAATGAAGCAGCCATTTTCTCTCACCTCTTTTATGCGTTTTGCATTGTCGATATTTTATCTTGCGGCGTTACCCGAGAACTGTTGGATGCCATGAAAATATCTTTGAATGCTTTAATGGTGTCATCTAACAAGCTTTCTTCTGGCAAGTCTTTCGTTGTCCGAATGGTTTCAAAAATCGTTGCTGCGTTTGCTTCGATATATTCAAATAATTCTGCTTCAAAGTCCAATAGTTTATTGACTGGCACACTATCAATGAATCCATGCGTCAAGGCATAAAGAATCACGACTTGTTTTTCTACTGCCAATGGTTCATGCAGTTTTTGCTTCAAGATTTCAACGGTTCGACGACCGCGGTTTAATTTGGCTTGTGTCGCAGCATCTAGATCAGACCCAAACTGTGTAAAGGCCTCTAGTTCGCGATAGCTAGCCAAGTCCAAACGCAAGGTACCGGCAACTTTTTTCATCGCTTTGATCTGCGCAGAACCACCAACCCGTGAAACGGACAATCCAGCCGCTACGGCAGGACGCACACCAGAATAGAATAGGTCGTTTTCTAAGAAAATTTGTCCATCTGTGATAGAAATCACGTTGGTTGGGATATAGGCTGAGATATCCCCTGCTTGTGTTTCAACAAACGGCAATGCCGTCATTGATCCACCGCCTAGTTCATCACTTAATTTCGCTGCACGTTCCAATAAACGAGAGTGCAAGTAGAAGACATCCCCTGGGTATGCTTCACGACCTGGCGGACGGCGTAGAAGGAGAGAAAGTTCACGATAAGCGACTGCTTGTTTTGATAAGTCATCAAAGACGATCAAAACATGTTTGCCGTTATACATGAATTCTTCTCCCATTGCTGCCCCAGCATAAGGTGCGATGTAAAGCAATGGTGCTGGTTGTGAAGCACCTGCTGAAACAACGATCGTGTAATCAAGTGCACCGTAACGGCGTAATGTTTCTACTTGTGCACGAACCGTTGAGTCTTTTTGGCCAATAGCGACATAGATACAGATCATGTCTTGCCCTTTTTGGTTGATGATCGCATCAATAGCGATCGTTGTTTTCCCGGTTTTCCGGTCACCGATGACTAATTCCCGTTGGCCACGACCGATTGGTACTAAAGCATCAATAGCTTTTAAACCAGTTTGCATTGGTTCCGAAACGGATTTCCGTTGCATAACACCTGGTGCAGCTGCTTCGACTGGGCGTGATTTATCTGTTTCGATCGGACCTAAACCATCGATTGGTTGCCCTAATGGATTTACTACCCGGCCAATTAATGCATCGCCGACAGGAACTTCCATGATTTTACCGGTTCGTTTTACTTTGTCCCCTTCACGAATGGTTTCAAAATCACCTAGGATGATGATCCCGACATCGTTTGACTCTAAGTTTTGTGCCATCCCATAAGAACCGTTTGAAAACTCAAGCAGTTCTCCACTCATGGCATTTTCTAAACCGTGGGCGCGGGCGATCCCGTCCCCAACGTATGTGACAGTACCGATTTCTTCTACAGAAAGTTCGTTCTGATAATTTTTAATTTGCTCTTTGATCAAGGCACTAATTTCTTCTGCTTTGATGGCCATCCGATTCACCTCTTATCTCTTGTTTATCTGCCGATTTTTTGTCGCAGATAATCCAGTTGGCTCTTAATACTACCGTCGATCACTTGATGATTTGCTTCAACGATGACACCGCCTAAAATCGTTGGATCGATCGTTTCTTTCAATTGTGCCTGCTTGTACCCAAGCTTATCGGCGATCTGCTTTTCAATTTTGCTTTTTTGTTCTGCTGACAAAGCAACAGCCGTTGTGATCGTTCCGAGAACAAGACCTTGATATTCATCGTAACGACGTTCGTATTCATCAATGATCAGCAATAGATCATCCATGCGATCATATTCATAAACGATCTCTAAGAAATTTCTGACCAAGCCTTCAAAGCCCTTCAGCAATTGATCGACTAATTGTCTTTTCTCATGAAGATCCAAACGGTTATCGGTCACGATTTGGCCGAATGTTGGAATTTCCTGATAAATCTGACGCAAGGTCATTAATTCTTGGTAAACTTCTGTCAAGCGCTGTTCTTCCATCGCCAATTCGAACAACGCTTTTCCATAACGTTTTCCCACTGTGAATTTATCGAGTTTCATTAACTGAACCCAATCCTTCGATATATTGATTGATTAGGGATTCATGATTTTCGGGAGTCAATTCGCGGCCTAAGATTTTTTCTGCGATTTGAAGCGAAAGTTCTGCCACATCATCTTTCACTTCTTTTAACGCAGTTTCTTTTTCAAGGGTGATATCTGAGTTGGCTTTTTCTTTCAAACGAGCCACTTCTTCTTTGGTCTCGCTCAAAATATTTTGCCGACTCAATTCCCCGCTATCTTTGGCGCTCTTGATGATCTCCGCAGCTTCAGAATGAGAACGTGCCAATTTTTCTTGGCGTTCTTTTTCTAATTTTGCTGCATTCAAGCGTGATTGTTCCGCTGAATCCAAATCATTGGCGATTTTATCTTCCCGTTTTTGCATCATGCTACTGATGGCATCCCATGCAAAATGTTTCAATAAGAATAGCAAAAGAAGAATTGATCCGCTGACAACGATAATATTGCCAAGCATTGGATTTTGAACTTCCGCCATAACCAACTGATTTAGCATAACGATTCTTCCTTTCTGAAAGTCATTGTTTCATTAGAAAAAAGCAAAAACGAGTGCAATTGTTCGTTTCTGCCTTTTCGTGCTTGTCTTATCGGAAGACTAATAACAGCGCGATAACTACCCCTAGAATCGGTACAGCTTCGACTAACGCTACCCCGATAAACATTGTTGAACGTAGTTGACCTGACATTTCAGGTTGGCGTGCCATTGATTCGATCGTTTTTGCGATTACTTGTCCGTTACCATACCCTGCACCAATTGCTGCTCCGATAATTGCTAATCCTGCTCCAATAAAGTTCATTCTTTTTTCCTCCTAATTGTATGTCGATTCGATTAATGTTCTGCCACGATTTTGTGGCTCATAAATACCATGGTCAATGTAACAAATACATAAGCTTGGATCGCTCCAATAAAGAGTGAGAAGCCAATCCAGATCATTTCTAGCGGCATCACGATCGGTAATGACCACCAACCAAGACTAATAAACATGTTGGCAATCAATCCTAATAACACTTCACCAGCGAATATATTTCCATATAAACGCAAGCCTAACGTGATGACATTCGTAAACTCTTCGATGATTTTTAGCGGCAATAAAAAGCCCACCGGTTTCAGATACGAATTGATCAAGTAATTTTTGAAGCCCAACGACTTGATCCCAAAGAAATGTGTCAAGGAAATAACCATAAGTGCGAGTGTCAATGTAACAAACGGGTCTGCTGTCGGACTTTTCCATAAGGTAATGTCATCTGTCGTCACGATTTTTGTGACTAAGCCGATCTCATTTGCCACAAACACAAAAAGAAACATTGTTACACCGAGCAAATGAAAGTTGTTCACTTGAGATCCTGGTAGATTGTCCGCCACGATGCCACGAACAAAGTCAATGACCCATTCAATGAAGTTCTGCTTCCCTTTCGGTTTCATTTGCAAATTACGTGTACAAATAAAGACCACCAAAAAAACAATGATACAAGAAATGATTGTCATCATAGCTACAGTTCCATCAAACCATATAGGACCGATATGAAACATAAGCGATTTATCTTCCAATCTTTCTCACCTCTTTTCCTGTCATCTCCAGAAAAAAATCTGGTGTTACAATGCGTTTCCTCTCATAACAATCGGTATCATACCACCACGAATGGAAAATTTCAAAGCATTTTCAAGAAAATTAGACAAAAAACTCACAATGCCAAAAATCCTAAATTAAATGAAAAATCCCCGTGTCGCTATGTGGAAGAAAAAGCCTGTTATATCAACAGCTTTCCCTTAAATGCTACCAAATTTAGCGCGATTTTCAAAGCAATAACCTCTATCGGATTCTAAAAGAAGTTCTTAGAAAATTAGAAATTTCTAAGAACTCGGTCAATTTGTCTTTCTTGATCTTTGCGTTTCAAGGATTCCCGCTTGTCATATTCGCGTTTTCCTTTCGCTAAACCAATCAAAACTTTGGCATAACCATCCTTGATATACACCTTTAACGGAACGATCGTCATGCCTGTATTTTTTGTTTCGCCAACCAGACGAGCAATCTGCTTTTTATGCAGTAACAGTTTTCTTGTCCGTAGTGGATCATGATTAAAAATGTTTCCTTGCTCGTAAGGGCTGATATGCACATTGACTAAGAATGCCTCACCATTGCGAATGCGTACAAAGCCGTCTTTCAAATTGATCCGACTGTTACGGATCGCTTTGATCTCTGTTCCCTGTAAGACGATCCCCGCTTCGATCGTATCGAGGATCGTGTAATCATGGCGGGCCTTTTTGTTTTGGGCGATTAATTTCCCTTCTCCTTTAGGCACGGGCCATCCCTCCATTTATTTTTTCTTGATTCCTTTGTAAAAAGGTTTTTTCTTTTTCACTTTGCCAGCTTTTTTCGGCTTGCCTTTGCCTGATTGTTCAAACCGTTTCCCTTGGTTTTTCTCAGGGTTTCGTTGTTTTTTTCCACGGCGGTTCGCTTCATTTTTTTGATGGTTGCTTCGTTTGTTAGCTTTTGGTGCTTGCAGTTTTTCAACTTCTTCTGCTGCTACCAGTTCGAAATCAATCTCTCTTGTTTCTGGATCAGCCTTTACGACTTTGATGCGAACTTTCTGACCAATTTTAAAGGTCAAGCCTGTCCGTTCCCCCACAAGTGCTAGATGGTTTTCCAAATAATGGAAGTAATCTTGCTTCAAGTTATTGATATGGATCAGCCCTTCAATCGTGTTAGGCAATTCAATAAACAAGCCAAACTTGACCACTGAACTGATGATACCGTCAAACTCTTCTCCTACTTTATCGGCCATATACTCAGCTTTTTTAAGCGCATCGACTTCTCTTTCTGCATCGACTGCTCGTCGTTCCATTTGGGAGCTGTGCATTGCGATATCAGGCAAGATTTCCGCCCATTTGTTTTGGTTGGCTTCAGAGACATCTTCACTGTAAGAACGAATCAAGCGATGCACGATCAAGTCGGGGTACCGACGGATAGGTGACGTGAAGTGGGTATAATCTTCCGCTGCCAAACCATAGTGACCGACGTTTTCTTCAGAATACTTCGCTTGTTGCATACTTCTTAGTAGCATCGTATTGACAACCATTGCCTCTGGCTTATCTGCCACATCTTCAACCACTTTTTGTAGTTGTTTTGGTGAGATCGAGCCATTGGTCTGTTTGACTACGATCCCTAAAGCAGACGCAAAATCAAAGAAGCGGCGCATTTTCTCTTCTTTTGGTTCCTCGTGGATCCGATAAATAAATGGCAGATGTTTCCGATTGAAATGGCGCGCCACGGTTTCATTGGCTGCCAACATGAAGGATTCGATCAATCGCTCGCCGACACCACGTTCTCGCAGAACGATTTCTTGTGGGTGTCCTTCTCCATCGACTAAGACTTTCGCTTCTCGGTCTTCAAAAGAAACTGCCCCACGTTTGATGCGCATCGCTTCTAACACGTGATGCAAGGCGGCCATATCATGGAACATCGGTACTAGTTCCGCATATTCTTTGGTGGTTTCTGGATCATTGTCTTCAATGATTTGATTGACTGCTTGATACGTCATCCGGGCACTTGTTTGAATAATACTTTGGAAAATATTGTAATCCGTGACGATCCCCTCTTGGTTGATCCACATTTCACAGCTCATGGTCAACCTTGGCACGTTTGGATTCAACGAACAGATG
The DNA here is from genome assembly GCF_002140615.1 of Enterococcus sp. 2G9_DIV0600. Lineage (NCBI taxonomy): Bacteria > Bacillati > Bacillota > Bacilli > Lactobacillales > Enterococcaceae > Enterococcus > Enterococcus sp. 2G9_DIV0600. The sequence continues at coordinate 881,950 of NZ_NGLL01000001.1, read as the reverse complement.
CCGTTTGATAAACGCTGTGGGATCATTGGAATCACTCGATCCGTAAGGTAGACACTCGTTCCCCGATCAAACGCTTCTTTATCCAATGCGCTGTTTTCGGTCACATAATAAGAAACATCGGCGATATGCACGCCCAAATAGAAGCTGCCGTTAGGCAATGCTTTTACCGTCACCGCATCATCCAAATCTTTGGCATCCGCTCCATCGATCGTTACGATCTGTTGACCTCGCAAATCACGCCGTTCTGGAAAGTCGGCAGGATCGATCGTATCTGGGACTGCATCTGCCGCCGCTAAGGTTTCTTCCTCGAATTTTGTGGGAATCCCGTTCGCCACGACGATCGACAATATATCCATTCCAGGATCGTTTTTATGTCCTACAACTTTCGTGATCAACCCCTCTAAGCTTTTCGAATAACCTTTTTCTGGGTAATGGCTGATTTCAACGATCACAATGCTACCATCTACAGGTCGAATCCCTTGAGCGCCAATAAACACCTTTAATTCACTTAGTTTTTTATCTTTAGGCTGAACTACGCCATATAGATCCGACTCTTCGATCTCTTTTTCGTCAAATAATGTAAACTCGCCGACCAACTGACTGATGGCGCGTTGTTTGATTTCTACGACTTTCCCCTCTGCACCACGATCTGAGAAAGGATCGGCAACATGCACGATGTCTACAGCAACGGTATCGCCGTCCATGGCATAGCCTGTTGCTTCTTTAGGGATATAAATATCGTCTTCTTCTTCATCCAACGTGACAAAACCGAAGCCCCGCTCGTTGGCTCGGAAAGTCCCTTCCACAAATACACGTTTCATGGGTAATTTCACTTTGCCTTTTTTGTTAAAAATCACACTGCCTTCTCGTTCCATCGCTGCTACTGTCTGGACAAGATTCTTAAAGTCTGTGCTTTTTTGAAGTCCTAGACCTTCAGCAATTTCTTCCATTGAAAAGCTTTTTTTGCGGCTTTCTTCGAGAAACTGAATGATTTTTGTTTTAATCGTTTCTGTCATAACTCACTCTTTCCAAGCAAGTGTTTCTAAGAAAGCAAACACATCCTGCTCTAATTTTTTCCGTTCTGGTCCAACGGTCACCACATGACCGCTTTCGGGATACCATTGAAGCGTATAGGGAACATGGGACAGTGCCTCTGCTGTTTTGAAAACTGTCTGTGGATCGATCATTTGATCCTTTCCTGCTTGCGCCAGGAAGATTGGGCGCTTGATTTTTCCTAAATGCCCAGCTGTGGTTTGTCCGACTGTTTCGATTCCTTGCAGCTGTTCTCTGACCTTACGAGGGACTCCTGCCAATATTTCTTTTTGGGTCGCCTCGTCTAAATCAGCATAGGGTATGACCATTTCAGCATACTTTTCAAAATTGACTGGCACTTCATTCTTGGTTTCAAATAATGGCGAACAAAACAGTCCGCCCCCCATCAATGTTGGATCTTGGGTCAAACGATCCATCGCTAAAATCCCACCCATCGAAAGTCCAAGAACGGCAACTTCCTCATAGCCTTTTTCTTTCACATAAGCAACTGCATCCGCAGCATCCTGCTGCCAAACAGTCATTCCTTGATTTAAGATATCATCTGGATTCGGTGTACCATGTCCAGTAAACATCGGTGTATAAACCGTGTAGTCTTTTTGTTCTAACGAACGACAAAGCATGCGCACATCGTTAGGACTGCCTGAATAGGCATGGAACAAAATGACCGCTCGTTTGCCGTGTTCAGCAAAAACCGGTTTTGGTTGATTAAATGTTTTCATGTTTCCTTTCACCTCACGTCCAATTCTACCATAGTTAGCAAGAATACTTCGACAAATGCGATCAAAATCTTCCCGTTAAAAAGAAAAAAACCTCTCTTTACGAGAGGTTCGCTAACAAAGTGATTAGTTTGATGAAAGAAAAGCCAAAATAAAGAGCAAGACCATCCAAACAAAACCTAAAATGGCCGTTGAACGCTGCATCACCGCTTCAAATCCACGGGCTTTTTGCTTACCAAACAATTGATCTGCACCGCCAGTAAAGGCACTAGCTGCACTATTTTGCTTGCTAGGCTGCATCATGATCGTAATGACCATTAAAATCGAAATAACGATCACAGCAGTTAATAAGATGTTATACACGTTAGCTCCTCCTTGCTTGCTAAAGTCGTCCTTTCCATTTTAGCATTTTCCGCTGGAAATTACTACTCTCTTTTTGTCATGGACCGTTGCATGACGGTTTTAAAAAAAGACTGTCCTTTCTGACAGCCTTTTTCTCATAGATCACTTTCGTTCAAATCAGCGAACGAGTACGTCATCGTATTCTGGTTTTTCTTTGAACTCTTTGACCGCAAAGGAGCAGACAGGCATAATTTTTTTCTCTTCCCGTCTTGCTTTTTCAACAACCGCTTTGAGTAATTTTTGCGCCAATTGCTGGCCGCGATAATCAGGGTTGACGAAGGTGTGGTCTACTTCTAGAACATCATCTGGCGTTTCTTGCCATGTGATTTCTCCCACCTCTTTTTCTCCATCATACAAAGCAAAACGTTTATTTTCTTCTTTGATTTCCATTGCTTTCTTCCTTTCTATCAGACGATGTCTGTATTTTGTTTGATATTCTCAATGAATTGCAAAACGGTTGGCCAATATTCTGGAGCATCTTTCACTGCCTGTAAATGTCCCATATTCGCAAAGAGGACTTTTTGTTTCGGTCCAGCCGTTGCTTCCATTAAGGTATTGATCTCTTTTTCCGAAAGAAACGAATCTTTTTCTCCTTGTAAAAACAGCGCAGGTAAATGGTTGCTGCCGACTTGTCGGGTCACCGAGATCTGCAAGAAGGGATAACCGACTAATTGTTTGCTATAGCGATTCGCTAAGCGCAAAAAGCGTTTGATCGGTAACCGAGAAAATTGCGGCAAGCTTGATCGGATCGCACTGTAAACGGACGTATAGCTGCTGTCTGAGATCAACCCAGCCACTTGCACCGGCATGACTTCTCCACTAGCCAGCAGCAAAGTCGCCGCCCCCATTCCTAAACCATAGAGGAAGATTTGTGTTTGGGGGTCTTTTTCCAAAATCTTATCGATCCACAAAAGCAGGTCCATCCGATCTAGCCACCCTAAGCCGATCTCTTTGCCTTCACTGCGGCCATGTCCACGCAAATCAGGAACTAAAACATTGTAACCCGCAGCCCAGAATTTCTCGGCCGCATCTTGACAGTCTGCTTGCCCATCACTGCGATACCCATGCAAGCAAATCACCCATGTTTTAGCACACTGATCGAAGACTTCTGCTCTCAAGATCAGATCATCGGTGGTCGTTACCGTACATTCCGAACCTTGTGCCCAAAAAGCCGAACTGCTTTTTGCGATCCGCTCTTTGTATGGAATCCCCAGTTTCTTTCTGCCTTCTTTTTCATACCATTCATTGTTACGCATAATAATTGCCGAAACAAAATAGCGTACGCCCTTTTTCATCACAGACGTGCGATATACATAGTACACCAAAAAAATAAAAATAAGCAGTAGTAGCAATAGCCAAACCATAGGATCCCCCCTTCATTTTAGTTTACCATTTACACCGGTTTTCAGCCAAAGTTTTGTCGCAAGTCTTAAATAAGTCCTATACTTTTTTAAGAAAAAATCTTTGTACTGACTTCTAGCGAAGGAGCAGTACAAAGATTTGTTTGGTTAACTATGTTTCTGTTTATAGAATAGGAAAGCAATCATGGTGAGTAAGATACCTCCAAAAACACTTAGTTCATAAGAGGATTCCTCGTTTGTCTTTGGCAAGCGTTTTTCATTATCTGTCTGTGATGACTCTGTCTGGTTCTTTTTGTCATCCAGCTTTTGCTCGGCGTTTCTGGCTATTTTTTTCGGTTTATCAGACTTGTCAGAAGGGGTTGGTACTTTGGGACCGCTAGGATCATTCGGTGTCTCAGGCGTTCTCGGCGTTTTTGGTTCGACATAAGTATTGATCAAATCATAGCCATGGACATCTGACTTGTATCCTTTGACAGCCACTTCTTGAATGCTATAGGTGTAAGCTTGACCTTCGGCATCATACTTAGGCAGATTGTCAAATCGATAGGTCCAGTTGCCTTGGTTATCTGCTTTTACGACTTGCTTGTCGATTTCTTTATCATTTCGCATCAATTTGACAGTGATACTCTTCGGCCGTGTGTTGAACTTGTTATCATAGTCTTTCCATGTCTTTGTTCCGGCTACTTCTGTCGTTTCGTTGTTACGATAGGTGTTGACTAGGTCATAGCCGTTGACTTTAGTGGTGTAACCTAGCACTTTTCCTTCCTGGATCGTGTAAGTGTACTCTTTTCCTTCGGCATCATATTTAGGCAGATTGTCAAAACGATAGGTCCAGTTCCCTTGGTTATCTGCTTTTACGGTTTGTTTGTCAATCTCTTTACCGTTTTGCATTAAGTCGACAGTGATGCTTTCAGGGCGGGTATTGAACTTGTTGTCGTAGTCATTCCACGTCTTCGTTCCCGATACTGCCGTTGTTTCGGTGTTACGATAGGTGTTAACTAGGTCATAGCCTTTGATTTCAGTGGTGTATTCTGGAACTTTCTCTTCCTGGATCGTGTAAGTGTACTCTTTTCCTTCGGCATCATACTTAGGCAGATTGTCAAAACGATAGGTCCAGTTCCCTTGGTTATCTGCTTTTACGACTTGCTTGGCGATTTCTTTATCATTTTGCATCAGCTTGACAGTGATGCTTTCAGGACGGGTATTGAACTTGTTATCATAATCATTCCACGTCTTCGTTCCCGATACTGCCGTTTTTTCGGTGTTACGATAGGTGTTAACTAAGTCATAACCGTTGATTTCACTGGTGTATCCTGGAACATTTTCTTCTTGGATCATGTAAGTGTACACTTTTCCTTCGGCATCATACTTAGGCAAATTGTCAAATCGATAGGTCCAGTCGCCGTGGTTATCTGATTTTACGACTTGCTTGTCGATTTTCTTATCATTTTGAATCAGTTTGACAGTGATGCTTTCAGGGCGGGTATTGAACTTGTTGTCGTAGTCATTCCATGTCTTTGTTCCTGATACTTCTGTCGTTTCAGTATTGCGGTAGGTGTTGACTAGGTCATAGCCATTTACTTTGGTGGTGTATCCTTCAACGGGTGTTTCTTGAATTGCGTAGTCATAGGTCTGACCAGATTCGTCGGTTGTTGGTAGATCGGTAAATTCATAATGCCATTCCCCCTCTTTATTCGGGGTAACCTTTTTTGTTTGGAACACTTCACCGTTTTGCAGTAATTGAACCGTAATGCTTGTCGGACGAGTATTAAATTTGTTGTCATAATCGTCCCACGTTTTGGTTCCGCTGACTGTCGTTGTATCAAGAGACAGCAGGTGATTCATTGCAGCAAGTTTGATTATCGGTACAACCGTTTCATTGGCTTGAAGATCCCAGCGGTGGGTTTCCGCATTGACCAATACCGTATCAGCAATGATACTGCCGTCAACATTTTGGTGGACATCAACTGTATCACCAACAGCCAAAATCGTTCCTTGGAAGGGACTATTAATCGAAATCATTTGATTTTCTGGCTGATTAATAAAATTCCACAGGATAACGGCATCATCAAAATCTTCTGTTTCATGACTATTGCGCGTCGTGCCATCTGTATATTCTAGTTTAATTTGCGACTTGATATTAACGGTACTTGCTCCTTCGGTATCCACATTGATGAGTACAGGAGACGTGCCCTTTGTTAGCCCTTTGATGGTAATTGGTGTATCTTTTTCTAATTCTGTTTTTGAAAGAGTAACGACTACCTTTTGATCTTCTTCATCAATAGTGTCTGCCGAAAAGGAAATTGGTTTCTTGTCGATTAGATAACCATCTGGCGCTTCTGTTTCAACAAAGGAATAGTCCCCTTCTGGAAGATCCGTTTCGATTACTTGTCCATCATCATTTGTGACCTCTTCATCAACCTCTTTATGTGTCTTTTTATTTTGAAGTTCGTAAACACCGTCATCAAGCGGGTTTCCTTGTTCATCCGTTAAGGTCAACACCACCTCTTGCGTATCATTTTCAGCACGGGCGGTATTAATGACCCGCTGATTATTATCAGTAAAATCTTTGGTTACACCGGGTGTTTGCGGATAGGCTCCTAGCCTTTCTGACGTCGCCTGTAACGTTGAAAATACCTTTTTAAAATCTATATACGGTTCACTTGCAGAATGATCTTGGAAAACTTCGGAAGTTTTCAAGTGATCCATTCTCTGTCCATTTACAAAAACGGCAGGTTGTTGATTTTGATCTGCGAAATCTACTGTGACTGCTGGGCCAAAGACAACTTTGTTTTTTCTGCTATCAGTTCCTGACACAAAAGAAGAATTTGCGATCGTATTGACCTTTTGAATATAATTGATTTCTGTTGCCAACGAACCATCCTGAATACTGGTTCCAAAATTGACATTGCCATTTAGTTCCCCCACTGCTATGTTTCCGTTCGTGTGGGTATTTAGCGTCGCATGGTTAGCAAAAATATGAAAATACTGAGCTTCTCCTAGAAGTACGTTATCAACTTCTGGCACATCATTCTTAAAGCTGCCGCCACTTGATAGTTGTGAAGCTGCTGGCGCACTTGCTTGTGTATCAAGTGGTGATTCGATTGTTGTTGATACGGTAGTTGATTCTGCTTGTGGTTGTGACTCGCTGCTTTTTGTGGCAGGCTGTTTTTCGGAAGCCTCTGTTTGTTCCTGACTGTCAGCAAGCACTGCTTCGGCACTCGTTGCTTCTGTGGATTGATTGTCAGGTAGAACAACTGCTACATCTGTTGTGTTGATAATGTCTTCTTTCACTTGTCCATTTTTTTCCTCTGTTTGAAGAAATGCGGATTTGATTGTCAAAGTTTTAAGAGCTTTTGTTTGAAACGTTAGCGTCATTTGGCTAAAGGAGCTGCTAGTAGTTTCTTCCATCAGCTGCTGTCTTTGCGGATCATATGTAAATGGCGTGCCGTTGCTTTGGATTGATTCTGGCAGAACCGTTTGTTCTCCTTTACTCAAGCTGAATGCCAGTTGATTAGCAGCAGACTGCTGATTCTTTTCTACCTCGATCGTCCAAGTGATTTTTCCTGTCGTATGATCTGGTAATGAGGTCACTTGCGCTGTTCCTTTTTCATTTTGAAATAGAATTATTTTGGTGTTTCCCTCGGTGTCCGCATGAGCTGTAATGACTGGTAACAATGGTATCACATAGGACATCACAAGCAATGACAACATGAAAATTGGGTAAGCTATTTTTTTCACATAAGTACGCATTTCTCTTCCTCCAAACAACAAATTTTACTCAGGTGATTATCCTAATCGGAAAAAAGACAAAATGCAAAATACCTCAAAGTTTGTTTATGTGAAAAAAATGAAAGCAAGACCCATAAAATGATTCTTACTCTCAGGAGAATTTGTGAAAATGAAATATAATTTCTTTAGTTTTAAAAAACAACAGAACAATTTATTCATGATAAATACTCAAAATCCAGAAAGAATCTTTTGTTTGTGATAAAAGTTCTTTCATTCAAAACTCTTGAGCAACAGCAGTGATTGGCAACTCGTTAAAATTTCACTAGTCAAAAAACAATAAATGTAAACTGGAAATGAAAATTTTCATAAACAATCAGATTATTTTCATTTTCGATTACAAAAATTTTAGCTGATTCTTTAAAATCTTACTGTTATTTTCCCTCTATTTATAAGTTCTCTTAATTTTTCAACTTACTTTCTATAAAAAAAACTGTTCCTTGTTCATCTACTAGAAACAGGTTTTTTCTATATAGCTTTCATTCACTTTTAATTACTAAAAGTTTGAGCAATCTCCTCTTGATCAAAGTCACAAGCCACATCCAAGGACAAAGAATCTGCAGTAGCCAATGCACCCCATGACACACAAAATTTTAAATCAGTTGGACTTTGATTCCCCTCAATAAAATAAGCTGGGAATCCCGAGTCAGACCTGTCAAGTTGATATACACCCCCAGATTTTTTCAGGAAACACTCATCGTCATAATATTGAGTTACAGCAAAATTAAGGTTATTGGCAGATTTTTTTAACAAATATTGCCCGCCATAGTATCTTTGCCCACTAACGATTTCAAAATCACGGAAAGAGTGTCGAGGAAGATCCGTTTTTATCTCAAGTTTTCCCTTCCCTTTGATCATTTTTAAATTAGGCAATAAGATAAAGCGACCGATTATTTCGTTGACCCAATCTGGATGACTTTCACCGTAGTCACTCGAAAAATTGCTATGACCATCGATTACTTTAAAAGAAATCGGCTCCCCGTTAAAGGTTAACCATTAGTTTCCAACAGTTGTGGGTAGCAACTGGTGACTATAAAGATCGCCAAACGATCTGTCTGGTCTTTCATCACATGAATCAGACACAGCTATATCCTTACAATGCTTTTCTATATATACCAATAGATCTGTATCGTCTGTAACGACAGAATATGAGCTACCATCATCAATAATTAATTCTAGGCTGCCTAATGGATGCTGAATATACGGAAGATCTACATCACGATTCCAGCCTTCCCACTCAGGCTAAGAATCAAAGATCAAAAGATCATCCAAAGAAATGCTGGGTAAAAAACCAGTTAGCACCCCTTCATAAAGATAAGTATCTTTGATTGTATCCAATAAATTATGGCCGCTCAGCCAAATAAGCGACTTTCCATTTTTATTCTTTTCAATCGAATGCAAAATACTTATGTCACCTGAATAATCGGTAATCAGCCAATTATACTGGAGGATCACATCTTTTGGAAATAGGTCAATAATTCCTGCAGCCGAAACAATATGTTCTACTTCCTTTGATACTACATTATTTATGTACAATTTTTTCATCAGCATTCTCTCCTAAAATACTAAGTTTTCCTATAGTCTATCATACAAGTAGCATACCGATAAAACTCGTAAAAAAGTCCCCCCATGTCATTTAACATGAGGGGACTTTACCATCATTTCAGTACAGCCAAACGAAAATGTTTGTTCAAACTGAAATTATTTATTTTTCAAGTTGTAGAATGCTTGCAAGCCTTTGTATTCAGCAACTTCACCAAGTTGGTCTTCGATACGTAATAATTGGTTGTATTTTGCAATACGGTCAGTACGTGAAAGAGAACCAGTTTTGATTTGGCCAGCGTTTGTTGCAACTGCGATATCAGAGATTGTTGAATCTTCTGTTTCACCTGAACGGTGAGAAACGACTGCAGTGTAACCAGCTTCTTTCGCCATTTCGATTGCATTGAAAGTTTCAGTCAATGTACCGATTTGGTTAACTTTGATAAGGATTGAGTTACCGATACCGTTTTTGATCCCTTTTTCAAGGATTTCAGTATTTGTAACGAACAAGTCATCCCCTACTAATTGAACTTTGTCGCCTAGGCGTTCAGTTAATAGTTTCCAACCATCCCAGTCATTTTCATCCATACCGTCTTCGATAGTGATGATTGGGTATTTGTTAACTAATTCTTCTAAGTAGTCAACTTGTTCAGCAGCAGTACGTTTTACGCCGTTTTCGCCTTCAAATTTAGAGTAGTCGTAAACACCGTTTTCGTAGAATTCTGATGATGCACAGTCAAATCCTAGGTATACATCTTTACCTGGTTCTAAACCAGCAGCTTTGATTGCTTCTAAGATTGTTTCAACACCGTCTTCAGTTCCTTCAAAACGAGGAGCGAAACCACCTTCGTCACCTACTGAAGTTTCTAAACCACGTTTAGACAAGATTGATTTCAAAGCGTGGAATACTTCAGTACCCCAACGTAAGCCTTCTTTGAATGTAGGTGCGCCTACAGGCAAGATCATGAATTCTTGGAAAGCGATTGGTGCGTCAGAGTGAGAACCACCGTTGACGATGTTCATCATAGGAGTTGGCAATACTTTTGTATTGAATCCGCCTAAGTAGTGGTATAAAGGTACTTCTAGGTAATCAGCAGCTGCACGAGCAACAGCGATAGAAACACCAAGAATCGCGTTTGCGCCTAATTTGCCTTTGTTAGGAGTTCCGTCTAAAGCGATCATTGCTTTATCGATAGCCATTTGGTCACGTACATCGTAGCCGATGATAGCTTCTGCAATGATGTTATTTACATTGTCAACTGCTTTCGTTACACCTTTACCGCCATAACGAGCTTTGTCGCCATCACGTAATTCAACTGCTTCGTGTTCACCTGTTGAAGCTCCTGAAGGAACCATTCCGCGGCCGAAAGCACCTGATTCTGTGTAGACTTCTACTTCGATAGTTGGGTTACCACGTGAGTCTAAGACTTCGCGTGCGTAAACATCAGTAATAATTGACATGTTTTGTCTCTCCTTTGAGTTTGTTTTATCTTAAGGGGAAAGCCCCTTGCGAACAACTTAATTGTAGTGAAAAAATCACGATTCTGCAAATGTTATTTTCATGAAAATGAAATTATTTTACAGCATCTAATAATGCTAGGAATGAATCAGCTTGCAAGCTTGCGCCGCCAACTAATGCTCCGTCAACATTTTCTTTTGCCATGTATTCAGCAATGTTTTCAGGTTTTACAGAACCGCCGTATTGGATACGCACGCTATCTGAAACTTCTTTGCCGTATAATTTTTCAACGGTTTTGCGGACAACACCACAAATTTCGTCTGCGATGTTTGCATCCGCTGATTTACCAGTACCGATCGCCCAGATTGGTTCGTACGCAATCACAAGATTACTTACTTGACCGTCTGTTAAACCGTCTAAGCCAGCAGTGATTTGTCCTTCGATCCACTCAGCTGTTTTGCCAGCTTCATAGGTTTCTAAAGATTCACCACAGCATAGGATTGGAATCATGCCGTTTGCAAAGATTGCTTTGGCTTTTTTGTTGATGTCTTCATCTGTCTCATGGAAGTATTCACGACGTTCTGAATGGCCGATGATGACATAGTCAACACCTAGATCTGCTAAAGCTGCTGGTGAAGTTTCGCCAGTAAAGGCACCTTCATTTTCCCAGTAGCTGTTTTGAGCAGCAATTTTTAATTCTGTTCCTTCAGCAGCATTCACTAATGTTTCTAAGAATAAAGCTGGCGAACCGATCACAGAGTCAACTGTCTCGTTGCTAGGAATTTTTGTTTTGACTGCTTCAGCAAATTCTTTTGCTTCTTTCGCAGTTTTGTTCATTTTCCAGTTTCCGGCAATAATTGGTTTGCGCATGTTCTGGCACTCCTTTTCGTTATCAAGCGTGCAAAGAAAGTTCTTTGCACGGCTTGTCATTGATTATTTATCGTTGATCGCAGCTAGGCCAGGAAGTGTTTTTCCTTCTAGCAATTCAAGGCTGGCACCGCCACCTGTTGAGATGTGGGTAAACTTGTCAGCAAACCCTAATTGTTCTGCTGCAGCTGCAGAGTCACCGCCACCGATGATCGTTGTTGCATCTTCAAGGTTAGCAATTGCTTCACAAACACCGATCGTACCGTTTGCGAAGTTAGACATTTCAAACACACCCATAGGTCCGTTCCAAACGACTGTTTTTGCGCCTTTTAATGTTTCAGCAAACAAAGCGATGGTTTCAGGTCCGATATCTAAGCCCATTTGTCCTTCAGGAACATCACCAGTATGTTCTTCTGTTGGGACATCATTTGAAAATTCAGCAGCAGTGATTGAATCAACTGGTAATACTAATTTATCGCCAGCTTTTTCGATCAATTCTTTTGCTAATTCTACTTTATCTGCTTCCACAAGAGAATTACCGATTTCCATGCCTTTTGCTTTGTAGAACGTATACGTCATTCCGCCGCCGATCAAGATTTTGTCTGCTTTAGGAATCAAGTTTTCGATTACGCCGATTTTATCAGATACTTTTGCTCCACCAAGAATCGCGATCATTGGACGTTTTGGTTCTTCGACTGCTTCCCCGATGAATTTGATTTCTTTTTCCATTAAGAAACCAGCAACTGTTGGGATACCTGTTGAAGCGATCCCTACGTTTGAAGCGTGTGCGCGGTGTGCGGTACCAAAGGCATCATTTACAAAAACATCGCCTAAAGAAGCCCAGTATTTACCTAGTTCAGGATCGTTTTTGCTTTCTTTTTTGCCATCGATGTCTTCGAAACGAGTGTTTTCAAAAACAACGACATCACCATCTTGCATGTTGTTGATCGCTGCTTCTAATTTTTCACCGCGGGTTTCATCAACGAAAGTTACTTCTTTGCCTAATAATTCGCCAAGACGTTTCGCAACTGGCGCTAAAGATTTTCCAGCTTTATCTGCTTCTTCTTTCACACGACCTAAGTGTGAGAAAAGAATTGCTTTTCCGCCGTTTTCGATCACATAATTGATTGTTGGTAATGCTGCTTTGATCCGTGTATCATCTCCGATCACTCCATCTTTCAATGGAACGTTGAAGTCCACACGTACAAGAACTTTTTTATCTTTTAAATCGATATCTTGAACTGTCATTTTAGCCATGAACAGATTCCTCCTAGCATAATTGTTAAAAAAAGCGGAGAAGCGCGATGCTTCCCCGCTTTCTCTTGCGATGGTTTAAATTAAAGTCGTTCGCAACTCTTATAGGTTAGCGAAGTATTCTAAAGTACGTACTAATTGTGCAGTGTATGACATTTCATTGTCGTACCAAGCAACAGTTTTAACTAATTGTTTGTCGCCAACAGTCATAACTTTTGTTTGAGTTGCATCAAATAATGAACCGTAAGTCATACCAACGATATCAGAAGAAACGATTTCGTCTGTGTTGTAACCGTAAGATTCGTTTGAAGCTTCTTTCATTGCTGCATTGATTTCATCAACAGTTACTTCTTTGTCAAGAACAGTAACTAATTCAGTTAATGAACCAGTTGCAACAGGAACACGTTGAGCAGCACCATCTAATTTGCCGTTCAATTCTGGGATTACTAAGCCGATCGCTTTAGCAGCACCAGTTGAGTTAGGCACGATGTTTGCAGCAGCAGCACGGGCACGGCGGAAGTCACCTTTAGGGTGTGGTCCGTCTAGAGTCATTTGGTCACCTGTGTAAGCGTGGATTGTAGTCATTAATCCTTCAATCACACCAAATTTGTCGTTCAATGTTTTCGCCATAGGAGCTAAACAGTTTGTTGTACATGAAGCGCCAGAGATAACTGTTTCTTCACCTGTTAAAGTTTCATGGTTTGTGTTGTAAACGATTGTTGGAACATCGTTTCCACCAGGAGCTGAGATAACTACACGTTTTGCACCAGCTGTTAAATGTTTTTCAGCAGCTGCTTTAGAAGTGAAGAATCCAGTACATTCTAACACGATTTCAACACCTAGTTCGCCCCAAGGCAATTCTTCAGGGTTGCGGTTAGCTAAAACTTTGATTTCGTTTCCGTTCACATTGAATGAACCTTCGTGAACTTCAACTGTACCGTTGAAACGTCCTTGTGTTGTATCATATTTTAACAAGTGAGCTAACATTTTAGCGTCTGTTAAATCATTGATAGCCACAACTTCGATTCCTTCTACTTCTTGGATACGACGAAATGCTAAGCGTCCGATACGTCCAAATCCATTAATACCTACTTTAACTGTCATTTAAGATTTCCTCCTTATGAAAATCATAAAAATATTTATTTTAAAGGGTTGCCCCTTTTAAAATCTCATTTGCGCAAGCTTCATCGGTGATGAGCCAGGTTTGTTTTGGTGCATTTTTCATGTATGCATTGACCGCTTTGGCTTTTGACTGTCCACCAGCGACCGCAAAAATGATTGGGACTTTTTGCAAATCTTTTAATTGAAGCCCAATTCGAGGAACTTTGTAAACGACCTCGCCTGCTTCATTAAAGAAATACCCAAAGGATTCTGCAACTGCATTTTTTTGTTTCAACATCAGAATTTCTTGTTCTGACATTTTTCGTCGAGCCGCCATATGCAACGCCCGTCCAATACTATGAATAACACAATTTGCTTGACTTATCAAGTTTAAGACATCAACGATGGCGGGTTCTTTCAAGAGAAACTCGTAGGTGTTCATGCTTAATTGTTCTGGTACAAACAAGGAGCGATAATCGCCATTTGTCTGCATCGCCATCACTGAGCTGACTGAGTTTGCTTGGACGTTGACTGATTCTCCAATACCGCCACGGGCTGGTACAAACAAGTTATGACGTTTGGCGGTTTCTAAATTGCCTAATTCCTCAGCAACTTTCGCCATTGTCGTCCCTCCCATCACTGCGATGGTGTTTTTGCCTTCTGGCAATAAGAGATCCAACGATTCATTCAGCAACTGGCCAAATTCAGCAATAACTTTCGGTTGTCGATCACCATCGCCACTCGCAATCAAACAACGTTCGATGCCAAAGGTCTCTGATAATCGTTTCTCGATTTGGTGCATTCCGAACAGCTGATCCATCAGTGCACCGATCTTCGTGTACACTTCTTCTCCGTAGGCGGTCAATTGCATGCCGCTTTTTGAAGAGTCGATCAGTTTCAGCTTTTTAAGGATATCTGTTTCCGTCCTCAACACGCGTTCCGTCATTGATAAACTTTCCGAAAGTGTCCGGCGGCCAACGGGCTGCATCCAATAAATATTTCTTAAGATACGGTAACGTTCCTGGAGTACAGCGAGAATATCCGGGGTGATTGCCTCAATCAATTTTAATTCATCGAGCATTTTATATCCTCCCGTTGGACAATTTTCGTCCTACAATGACTTAAAATGACCCATCGATTGCAAAAAAAATTTAAATCTGTTTCCTACACCAATAATAGTAGCACTTATCGCCTTGATACGCAACTATTTCAGTCACAAAATCTTGCTTTTCATAAAATCGTCATAAATTAAAAAATTGGAAGTGATCGATAAAAAAAGGAAAGGCTTTGCTGCCTTCCCTACTCGTCGTTAGTAGTAAGCTTTTGCTTTACTCGAATCGTTTCCGCTTGGAAGAACCAGGGATATTCATGGCTTCGCGATACTTTGCCACCGTTCGTCTGGAAATATCGATGCCTTGGGCTTTGAGGGCATCTGTCAACTTTTGATCTGACAATGGTTTATTTTTATTTTCTTCATCGATCAGTGCTTTTAGCTGCTGTTTGATCGATGCAGTCGTCAGGTCATCACCGCTTTCTTGCGTCGAAACTTTCTGTCCAAAAAATAGTTTCAATTCAAACACCCCAAAGGAGGTTTCCAAATATTTCCCATTGACTGCCCGGCTGACCGTTGATTCATGAATGCCTAACTCTTCGGCAACTTCTCTTAAAACCAATGGCTTTAATGGTCGATCCGGTTGGGTGAAAAACTCCTTTTGCCGAGCAACGATCTGCACGCCGACACGATAGATGGTATCCCCTCGTTGTTGCAAGGTCTTCTTTAGCCACTCGAACTCTTGGGCTTTATTGTCTAAATAACTGAGGACCTCCGGATCACCGCTTTGCTTTAATTGGTCAAAGTACTGTTGCTGAAAGCGAACTTCTGGTAAGGCGCGCTTGTTTGATTTCACGATTGGTTGTCCTTTTTCAACCGTTACTCGCAAATCAGGTACAATGTAAAGCCCATCCGTTGACCCAAACGCCGCCCCCGGTGTCGGGGTCAACGTTTGAACATAGTCAAAGACCTTTTGGATCTCGTTTAAAGGGATCTGCAACGCTTTACTGATTTTGTCCCACTTGCGCTCTGCCATTTCCGTAAAGAATTCTTCTAAAATGAGATAGGCCATTGGCGGCGCATAGTCATCTCTTTCCGTTTGCAGCATCAAGCACTCTCTTAGATCACGAGCACCGACTCCTGCCGGATCTAGCTGCTGGATCAAGGTCAAGGCATCGAGCATTTGGATTGGGGTCCCACCAACAAGCTTTCCAGCTTCTTCCAAGTCAATCGTCAAAAAGCCGTTTAAATCAATGTACTCGACTAAAAATAAAACGATTGTCCGCAAAAAGGTGTCGCGGTAATTTAAATGGACTTGATCAATGAGGTGTTCAAACAACGATGTATGCTGGTCAGGAATCTGACTTAAATAATCCATTATTTGTTCTGACGAGCCGCTGCTCTTGCTTGGTGTGATGGGCGAATCATATTCCCCCAGATCAATCAACGGATTTTCTAATGCCTGGTTATCTATGAATGACAATAATTCGTCTGCGGAAAATTGCAGCACTTGGATCGATTGCTGCAATTTCTGCGTCATAGCAAGCTTTTGCGTCTGTTTTTGTTGTTGTGAAAATTGCTGTTGAAATTTCATCATTCTACCTCTTGTTTTTTTCACTGAAATTGGTTAAACTAATATTTGTGGTTCGCGCCTTTAGTGTAGTGGATATCACGTAAGATTCCGGTTCTTGAGACGGGGGTTCGATTCCCTCAAGGCGCGTTTTTTCTTTTCGTTACAAGTATACTCGATTCAAATCAATAATTCAAAAGCACTTAGGGACCGCTGACGCGGTTCCTTTTTTTATTTGTATCTATGTAAGAAGACGAAAACGTCCTTCACCGATTATAAGTTGCTTGCAACCAAAAGGCGAAAAAAAGAAGAGGATTACTCCTCTTCTTCCTCTTCATCCGCAAAATCATCTTCATCATCGTCATCGATAATGGTGAGATCTTCCTCAATGCTGTCAGGTAATTCTTCTTCATCATCGGTGCTGTTGTCGGCGCCGATTTCTTGCAAGTCTGAATTGTATGCCGAGATTTCTTCATCCTCGTCATCATCATCATCAAAGAGATCATCTTCTTCGTCATCTGACAAATCAGTATCCTCAGGATCATCATCGTTATAATCGATTGCGTCTTCATCATCGTTGATAAAGGCATTGACTTTTTTACGTTTGCGACGACGTGGTGTATCTTCATCCTCGTCTTCGATGCCATGGTTGACTTCTTCATCGATCGAATCAATGGCGTACCATGAACGTAAGCCCCAACGATTGTCGCCTAAAGAAATAAAACTACCGTCGATATTCAAGTCTGTATAAAACTGCGCCAATGAATCACGAATCTCGCTGTCTGATGTTTCAAGATAGTTTTGGATTTGGTTGACCAAATCAGAAAAATCCATCACGTCACCGCGCTGCTCTAAAATCGCATGGGCAACTTCAATCATCGACAATTCGTTTTTATTTACACCTTCAAATACATTAATTTCCAAACAGGACACGTCCTTTCACAGTCTACTCCTAATCATACAAAATTACGGCTCAAATTGCAATTTTTTCTTTCAATTTCCCTTTGATCAAGCGGTAAATTCTAAAGATAGCTTGTATTCGCCGACTTTGTCAGCAGCCATGAACAAGTCATAATCGATATCGATCTTTCCCGAGTATGGACGGTCTTTCAAACTAACGTGCAAGTGATTGGTGAAGGTGTGGAACATCATCAAGCCATATGGGGTTTGATAGCTCGTCTCTAAACGTTCCTTATAAGAAAATTTCAAGCGCATGCGCATTTCCCCTGAGCGAATCAATTGAATCAGTCCGTCTGGCATGATTTTCATCGTAACGGGAATGTCGGTGCCATCTGGCTGGATCTCTTTGTAACGGATATATAAGGTATCACCGATCTTGACTGCTTGTCCTTGCAGATCAAACAGAAAGTTCTCTGTTTCCCCTGCTTGACGTACATTGGTTGTTAAATGAATCGAGATTGGGATTCCTTTTGATAATTCTTGCATGTACGTGTGCCTCCTTTGAAGATTTCAGTTTCATTCTTGCTTTTTTTTATGCGTTTGTCAATCATTTCAGTTGATTCTCCTTGGTCTATTTCTTCATTGAAAATAAAAACGAAAACAAAAGCAAGTTTTCATTCTTTTCTCCAAGTAATTTTCCAAGAATCGTATATAATAAGGATAACAGCTATTTTTAAAGGAGTTTAACCGATTTGACTATCTATGTAATGGATCAAACCTTACCACGTATCCACAATCCTTATGAGCCGTTTGCCTTCACCGATGTTGCCACCGAAGCTGCTGGCAAACAGGAACAAGTTTATTGTCATTTTTGGCAGTTGTCCGATACGATGATTTTAGGCATGAAAGATATCCGGTTGCCGTTTTTGACAGACGGCCTGCAGGTTTTAAAAGAAGCTGGCTATGCCTCGATCATCCGCAACTCAGGCGGGCTCGGGGTCATCAATGATGCCGGTATTTTGAATGTCTCCCTCATTTTCCCTAAACATTTGGCTGCCACCACGGATGCCGCCTATGAAATGATGGCGACATTGTTGCAAACAGCCTTTCCTGAGCAGACAATTTTGGCTTATGAAATTGCTGACTCGTATTGCCCAGGCACCTATGACCTGAGTATTGATGGAAAAAAAATTGCTGGTACAGCACAACGACGGATCAAAGATGGCGTGGCTGTCATGATGTATCTGAGCATCAATGGCGACCAACTAGCCCGCGGTTCTCTCGTTCGTCGTTTTTACCAAGCAGGTTTGAAAGAAGGCTTTGGTACGAATGGCTATCCAGCCGTCAATCCTGCGAGCATGACCACTTTAGAAGCAGCCCTCGGCCGTAAGTTTACCACACAAGAGGTGATTGACCGCTTGCAAAAAGCCCTGCTTTCCTTGATCTCTGGCCAATCCCTATATCCGCTTGAATCACTGGATCAATGGCTGACAGAAAATAACCTTAGCGAACAAATGCAGCAACGCTTAGCTGGCATGGAAAAGCGAAACCAACCAATAAAGGAGTTTAGCGATGAGTCTACCTTATAAATATCAAACCTTAGCGATAGAAAAAGTATTTCGTGACCCCGTTCATAACTATGTCCATGTACAGCACCAAGTAATTTTAGATTTGATCAATTCCAAAGAAGTACAGCGTTTACGACGCATCAAACAGCTGGGAACTGCTTCCTTTACCTTTCACGGAGCAGAACACAGCCGCTTTTCCCATTCCTTGGGGGTTTATGAAATCAGTCGTCGCATTTGCGATATTTTCCAACGCAATTATCCCATTGAAAAAGTCGGGCCAAACGGCTGGGATGACAAAGAGCGTTTAGTGACCTTGTGTGCAGCATTGCTTCATGATGTGGGCCACGGACCCTACTCCCACACCTTTGAGCATATTTTTCATACGGATCATGAAGCGATCACAGTGGCGATCATCACTTCTCCTGAGACGGAAGTTCATCAGATATTGAATCGTGTGGAAGCTGGATTTCCTGAGAAGGTGGCAAGTGTTATCACTAAAACCTATCCCAATCCCCAAGTCGTTCAAATGATTTCCAGTCAAATCGATGCTGATCGGATGGACTACTTGCTGCGCGATGCTTATTTTACCGGCACTGAATACGGCACGTTTGATCTGACTCGCATTCTACGAGTGATTCGTCCTTATGAAGGCGGTATTGCTTTTTCTATGAATGGCATGCACGCTGTGGAGGACTACATCGTCAGTCGTTACCAAATGTATGTGCAAGTTTATTTCCATGCTAGTTCTCGAGGGATGGAAGTGATCTTAGCCCATTTGCTGGATCGAGCTGCAGAACTGTATCAAGTGGATTCAGAATTGTTTCAAGGCCATTCGCAGCTGCTTCTCCCATTTTTAAAACAAGAATTCACTTTAGATGAATACTTGAAACTCGACGATGGCGTGTTGAATACCTACTTTACCCAATGGACGGAAGAGAATGATCCGATCCTCAGCGATTTAGCCAAGCGGTTCTTAAATCGTAAACCGCTAAAATCCGCTCGCTTTGACGATGAGACACAGTTGCCGATGATTGAAGAAATGCAGGGACTGGTGGAAAAAGTCGGCTTCAATCCCCGCTATTATACTGCCATCAATTCAAGCTTCGATCTGCCTTATGATTTTTATCGGCCGACTTCAGGCAAACATCGGACACAGATCGAATTACAGGAAAAAGATGGTTCTCTTGTGGAATTATCCCAAGCCAGTCAGCTTGTTGCAGCCTTAGCAGGACAAACCCAAGGTGACCAGCGCTTTTATTTTCCAAAAGAAATGATTGACCCCAACATCCAAAATCACTATGATTTATTTGGAGAGACGTATCAAGAGTTTGCCAAGCACATTCGCAATGGTGCTTTGATCAAACCAAGCCACTAGGAGGAACTTATGAGTATCAAATTGATCGCCATCGATATCGATGGCACCCTGTTGAACAACGACCGCAAGATCACCCCAGCCGTTTACAAGGCATTGAAAGACGCTGAAAAGCAAGGTGTACGCATCGTTTTGTGTACGGGACGCCCTTTAACTGGTGTCCAAGATTTATTAAAGGAACTAGACTTATTTACGGACAATGATTTCGTGATTACTTATAATGGCTCTTTGGTTCAAAAAACCAAAAACCAAGAGATCATCTCTGAATTTGGTTTGTCCCAAGACGACTATCTCTTTGTTGAGATGACTGCGAGAAAATTAGGGGTTCATCTTCATGTAGAAACCGAAGATACTATGTATACCGCTAACCGCGATATCAGTCCTTATACGATTTATGAAGCTTTCTTAGTCAACATGCCATTGAAATATCGGACACCAGAAGAAATGACTGCTGACTTGAATATCATCAAAATGATGATGATCGATGATCCCGAAATACTGGATCAGATCATCCCACAATTGCCGAGCAGTTTGACGGACAACTACAATGTGGTCAAAAGTGCTCCTTACTTCTTGGAAGTCCTAAATAAACAAGCCCATAAAGGAGCTGCTGTCAAAAAATTGGCGGAGCACTTAGGCATCAAACAAGAAGAAGTCATGGCGATCGGCGATAACGAAAATGATTTAACCATGGTGGAATACGCTGGTATCGGTGTGGCGATGGCCAATGCCACTGAAAATGTGAAAAATGCCGCAGATGTCCTAACCGCTTCAAACGAAGAAGACGGTGTGGCAGAAGTAATCAACAAGTATGTTTTAGCAAATAACTAAGTGTAAAAAAAGGCAGGTTTCCTTTTTATCGGAAGCCTGCCTTTTTTATTTTGCCAACCATTGTTCAACTGCCCATTTATGACTGCCGCGTTTCAATCGTTGAATCGCTTCTTCTGGCGTATGCCATGACAACTGATTGGTTTCTTCTGTCGGTTCGCAGACTTTTTTCCATTTGGTCATTAAATAGAAATAGCCGGGGTGATGGTAAAATGTATCGCGATGGCGTGAATAGAAGTATTCAACTGCTTCTCCTAAATAGGCAGCGATCTCCCCTTCAAATCCAAGTTCTTCTATTAATTCTCTCTGGATCGCTTCTTCTTTGGTCTCATTTGGTTCAATTTCACCGCCTGGTAAAAAATAGGCGCCATTGGGTGCTTGCACCAAGATCACTTCATTTTTTTCGTTTGGAAGAACGACATACGCCCCATATCTTGATTTGTATGGTTTCCCCGCTTCTTTTTCCCCGAACACAATTTCCTTTTCTGGCATGATTCCCTCCACCAACACTTTCTTTCCATTTTACCCTATGCCAATAGTCTGGACAAGCTGGAAATAACGCCCTGTTGTCTTTTATTCGTTATAAAATGAGAAAATATGTTATCATACAACTATCAAGATCGAAAGGATGATTTACCCATGAAAATGGCTCACACTTGTGTCCGCGTCAAAGACTTAACGGCTTCTCTAGATTTTTATCAAACTGCTTTTGGTTTTGAAGAATCTCGCCGTCGTGATTTTCCTGAACATCAATTTACTTTGGTTTACTTAACATTGCCTGGTGATGACTACGAGCTAGAGTTGACATATAACTATGACCATCCTGGCTATGAGTTAGGCGACGGCTATGGCCACATCGCCATCAGTACCGATGATCTAGAAGCGCTTCATGAGAAGCACCAAGCTGCCGGATTTGATGTCACTGACCTGAAAGGACTACCAGGAACTTCTCCTTCTTACTATTTTGTGAAAGATCCTGACGGCTACAAAATCGAAGTTATTCGCGAAAAATAAAGCGAAGGTGATCGATAAAAGGACCTCGTGTCCTTTTTTCTTTTTCGATCCATTTCGATTCATTTACTAGTAGAAAGGTTTGATCAAATGAAACCCATTATCGGCATCGCTGCTAATGAACGACCAATGATTGAAGAAGCAGAGCATTGGTTGTCCTATACACCCAAAAATTTTGTCACCCATATCCAACAAGCCCAAGGCATTCCCCTATTATTACCAATGGGTGTCGTGGAAGATACTGCAACTTATATCAGCAAAATCGATAAACTCTTGTTAGCCGGTGGTCATGATGTCTCCCCTGACCATTATGGCGAAGATCCTCATCCTTTGATTCAAGGCATTCATCCTGATCGTGATGTCTTTGAATTGGCATTGATCAAAGAAGCAGTGGCTCAAAACAAACCGATCCTTGGAATCTGCCGCGGTATGCAGTTACTAAATGTCGCATTTGGTGGGAGTTTGTACCAAGATCTCTCTTTGATCGATCACCCAACGATCAAACACGTGCAATTGCCAACGTTCTTTCAATTCCCTACACATCGGGTGGAAATCAAGGAAGACAGTCGTTTGGCTGCTCTTTTAGGCACAACCTATCACGTCAATTCTTTTCATCACCAAGCAGTCAAAACAGTTGCAGATGATTTCAACGTGACCGCCACCGCTCCTGATGGTGTTGTTGAAGCGATTGAATCCACCGCCTATGGCGCACCAATCTTAGGCATTCAGTGGCATCCTGAACTAGCCGCTCACAAGCTGCCTTCTGAGCAATCGATCTTCGACTTTTTTGTGCAGGAATTCTAAAGACCTGCACCTTGTTTTCTAGATTCTAGCCACTAAAAAACGCCCGATCACAAAAAGGATCGGGCGTTTTGTTTATTTCTCATTTTTCATTAACACTAGTGATTGTTTCAACGTTGCCAAGATGCCATTGTCGTTATAGATCAAGACATTTGATTTGTACATTTTTGCAGAAACCAGCATCAGAACGATCGTAGTAACAGCAAGGATCCCTACTGAAATCAACGCTCCGCCAATCCCCACTGTATCATTAGCAAGCCGTACTGGCATAATATACGAGGACAAGAATGGGATATAAGAGGTTACTCGTAAAACAACGTTATGCGGATCCATACCGCCTAGTACGATTCCTAGCATATACCCGCCTAACGAAAGATACGTCACTGGAATAATGGCTTTCGCCGTATCTTCTGCTTTGTTCACTAACGACCCGCAAAGGGCTGACAAGACAGAATAGATCAAGATTCCTAAGAAGACGAAAACGATCGCAAACACGAGGAAAGGACCAAAAATGCCATCTGACGAAAAACTTGCCAACAAGTCTTTTACCATCGAGTTGTCCTTGATCCAGAAATAACTCCCGCCAAAAATCGCAACATACGCAACTAGCTGGGTTGCTGCAACCATGATTACCCCAGTCAATTTGGCGTAGTAATGGGTTTGTGCTCGCGTACTAGACAAAATGACTTCCATAATGCGTGTGCCTTTTTCAGAAGCAATTTCTTGCGCAATGATTTGTGCGTAAGTGATGATAAAGAAAAAGAGAACGATTGTTGCGATGGTACTAACCGCTGCTTGCATCGCGGTATTATCTTCTCCATAGGTCATTTCGCCATCTTCACTGAAGGAAACTTTTTGCCGGTCAAGCGGTGCAACTTCACTAAGAACTGCCACTTGCTCAGCCGTCAAACCAAGCTCGCTAGCTCTATAGGATGACTGCAGGCCCGTCAATAATTGTTGGATCGTCAGCTCTAAAGCTTGCCCCATCGAAGACTCGCTTAATAATTCCCCTTGCAGCGTATCCCCTGAAGAAGTAATAACTAGCAAGGCATCAGCATCTTTGTCTGCCAATTGTTGTTGTCCTTGTTCTTCGCTGTCAACAACTTCAAATTCATAATCATCGCTACTTTGCTCCACAAAGGTCTGCGCAATAGCCGGTTCATTCGCATAAACAGCAATTTTATCGACACTGCTCATACCATCAGCAAAATAACTAATTAGATAAAACCCGCCCATTGCAATGAATGGAACCAATATCATAATCAAAAACGAAATTGATTTGATATTTTTCTTATAAACATCTAATGCGATTACCCAAAACTTATTCATTTTTTTTTCCTGCCTTCCGCTTAAAGATTTCTTCTAACGTTGGCGGTTGTTGATTGAACATAGGGATATAACCATCCGCCGTCGCTAAATCAAATAAGGTTTTTCCTACTGCAGGATCAGCGATCGTAATATCATAGCTGCCGTCTTCTCTAGCAATCACTTGCTCGACACCTGACACTGCCAAAAGCTGTTCTTTCGTCAAATTAGACTCTAAATAAACTTTCGTTCGTCCAAAGGATTCACGAATTTCATGGACCTTTCCGTTTAAGACCGTTTGACCATCTCGTAGCATAATCAAGTGATCGCAGATTTTTTCTACATTATCCATATTATGGCTGGAGAAAATGACGCAAGAGCCTTTTTCTTTCAGTTCAATGATCCCGTTTTTCAACAGTTCCGCGTTGACTGGGTCTAAGCCACTAAACGGTTCATCTAAAATCACTAATTTTGGTTCATGGATCAATGTTGAGATTAGCTGAACTTTTTGCTGATTTCCTTTTGATAAAGATTTGACTTTATCAGTTTTCTTGCCCTTGACTTTAAATTTGTCCATCCAATAGTCAATTTTAGGTACGATGTCTTCTTTCTTTTTGCCTCGTAAACGCGCGAAGTAGATCAATTGATCTTCAATCGTGACTTTTGGAAACAAGCCGCGTTCTTCTGGCAGATAGCCGATAATATTGTATTCTTTTTCACTAATTTTGTGACCATCCCATAATACTTCTCCTTGATCGGCTTTCAAGAAATCCAAAATCAATCGGAATGTCGTTGTTTTTCCTGCTCCGTTTTGACCAATTAAGCCCATGATCTGTCCATCATTGATGGTAAAGGATAAATGATCAACTGCTGTATAATCCCCAAATGTTTTTACTAATTGTTTTGCTTCTAACACATGCTCACCTTCCCTGTCTAATAAAATATATCACTAAAGAAAAAGCCGATAACGGCACCAATGATTGCTCCGACAAACATCAAAATGACTGTGTCACGAATTACCCGTTGTCGCTTCGCCAGTTTCTCTGGTTCATTGTAATAACTTGCTCGATTTTTATATAAGAATTTCATCAGAATCGTGGTCAATCCCACCCCAATCGGGATAAACACCAGTCCAGTAATCAAACCTAGCCCAAAGGACCAAAATGGATTTGTGCGAATATTGAAATAACGGATTAAAAAATAAATTGCTGCTAATATCGCTAAACTGATCACCGAAAGCAGAATCGACTTTTTCATTAAATACCGTGTTTCATTATCGATCCGTTCTTGATAGCTTTCCTGATCACTGAAAATCGCCGGTGTATCTAGTGACGCTTTAAAATAAAAATAACGATCTTTATAATTGCTAATGTAGGTCCAGCCCCCAGCTTGGTACATCGCTAAGTAGTCAACGATCTCAGATGGTTCCCCTTCGAAAAAGTCCACTGCATATTTGGTCGCTTCTGGTTTTCCTTTGATAAACTTCAAAAAACCTAAACGATTCATCTTCACAAAATGCCAGCCTAGTGACGCTTGTTTTTGCAGACGAACCATTTCCTTTTCTGGATAGTAGGCGACTCCAAGAGAAAGAAGATATTTCTTATTGATGCCCATCTTGATCCCCTCCTAACGCTTCGAAGACCTGTTCTCCGATTTGATAAAATAATTTGCGTCGCTGAATATCTTTTTCCAGAATTTGTCTTCCTTCTAATGTAATTTGATAGATTTTTTTTCGATCAACGCTTTCTTCTAAATCGATCCACCCCTTTTTCGTAAGCTTTTTCAAAATCGTATACATCGTTGCGGGACCAATCTCAAACGTCCCTTGGCTTAGGTCATCAATCTGTTTCATGATGAGATACCCATGTTTTGGCTTTAAAAGCGCTAATAAAATCAAATAGGTCGAATCTGTCAATGCCTCATCCATTTGATTCCTCCATCCATCACCTATATCACTTAATGATATATTATCGAATGATATAGCCAGCGTCAATCTTTTTTTTGGAAAATAAAAGCCGTCCCCGTTTACGGAAACGACTTTTGATCATTAATTAGCAATTTTGACAGGCGTATTATAAGGCATGTTATAGTAAAACCATTTGGCATCCGGCACTGCTAATCGAATACAGCCATGAGAAGCCCGAGTGCCTAATTTTCGTCCTTCAACGGAACTAAAAGCATTGGTGGACCAAGCGATACTCGTTGGAATCGTATGGAATAAATAGACCCCATGGTCTTTAAAGGAACGGTAGTAGGCAGCCCCTGAAAAAGCTAAGCCTTTTTCTGCTTGAATGCGGAAATTCCCTAAAGGTGTTGGTGTATTAAAGGCACCGGTCGAGCAAAGCATCGTATAAATCACTTTATTCCCTGATTTGATATAAACCCGCTGTTTGCTGATGGATACTTCAATGTTTAAGTTTTGAACGTTTAATGAAGGATATTTCCCTCCTGTAGTATACATCCAAAAATTGCTATTTACATTTGTGGTTTGATTTTCCTTGACCCAACCGATTCGACCAGCTGGCGAAACGAGATACAAGTAATTGCCATCACTTGTTTTTGCTAGTTTGGTCGCTTGTGCCATATAGCCTTTGTAGGCACTCTTTTTTCCAAGTTTCGTACTATTTGGATCGGCTTTTTCAAAGAAATTGCCATCTCCATTCTTAACGACCACATAGCGGCTAATGTTGCTTTGAGAAGTGATCGTATGGGCATTGGTCACTCCACTTGCATTGATGTAGCCCAGCCATTTGTTGTTGAGATAGAGTGAGTAGTAGGTGGAGCCGTTGAAATGTTGATATTTCCCAGTAACTTGGATATTCTTATTCATGTAATTTGTGCTACTGCCTTTTTTCTTCGTAAAAGCTAAATCTTGCCATAAGGTATAATTCTTGCTATTAAGGCGGACTGTGCGTTTTTCGCTTTGCCAAGTACCACCTTGATTGTTGGCGACCGTTGCTGCATCGGCATTTAAGTAGCCAATCCATTTTCCGTTAGCATCATAAAGGGACAAGTAGACACCGCCATTGACGTGGTTATATCTTCCTTTTGCAAGATAGGTTTTTCCCGCTAATTTCGTTGTAGTATTTTTCTTACTCGACCAACGGAAATTTCCCCAAATCGTGTAATTTTTCTTGGTCAATGTCACATATTTTCCGTAGGATTGGTAGGCGCCTTGTGCATCCGTCGTTAACTTAACACCCGAGGCATTGATATAGCCTAACCATTTATTGTTATTTGTATAAAGGGAATAGTACGTCGACCCATTCAAGTGACGATATTTCCCAGTAACTTTGACTGTTTTGCCATTTAAAGCGGCTGTCGTTCCTTTCTTCGCTGTCCAATTAAAATTTTGCCATAGCGTATAATTTCCGCTGATGATTGTGGCATATTTTGATTCAGATTGCCATGCACCGCCGGGTGAAGTCGCTAGCTTAACACCGGCGGCTTTTATCCAACCGATGAGAACATTTTTATTTGAATACAATGCGTAATAGGTCACTTTATTATTCGTCGTGAATACTTCTTTGATTTCAAAGGTTTGACCATTAATGCTTGAAGAGGTGCTCGTTTTTTTATCTAAAAACACATCTTGCCAAAGCGATTCTTTCGCACTTGTGATGGTTGCATATTTCTTCTCGGTTTTGAAGGTTCCGCTGGCAACTTTCACTGCTGCTTCTGCTACGACACCGACAACCTTTTGATCGTCGCGAATTTCAAGATAGGTCTGCTTGTCGGTACCTTGATACTGTTTGACACTACGGTATACCTTGCCAGCTAATTCATCGATCGTTCCTTGTTCGATCAATTGACCATTTTCTAATCGGTAAAGGATTTTTTGTGTTTCTGGATCTGTTGCGGCGATCGGCTTGATTTTTACATATTGGTCATTATCTTCTACTTTCTTAACATCGATTTTCGCAACATCTGGTTCTTCAGAAGATTCTTCCGTCGATTGAGTAGATGAATCTTGTGTGGTCTCGGTCTGACTGCTCTCAGTCGTAGCCGTGCTAGTACTTGACGTTGTTTCTGATAAAGAGGTAGACGTTGATGAGGACTCTGTTGCCGTACTTGACTCTACACTCTCAGTGCTGGCCTCTTGAGATGATGCTGCGCTTTCTTCTGAGAAGCTTTCTGACGTCGTCTCTTGCGCAGCGAAAGAAGCTGTTGTCGAATCCCCTTCATTTGCTGCATAAACTTGTGTGATCGTTCCTACAATGGGTGCGATCAGTACCCCAACAATCGCAACGCCTTGAAATAACCCGCGTTTTAACTTTTTCATTTTTATTCCCCCTTTAATCCTATTTTGGTATCACTTTCTTACTATATTAACTAAATATTTTTTAGTGCCACTCCCTACTTTAAGTATACCACTGCCTAAAAGAAAATTTGAAAAAAACGTCCCCAAAATAAAAAAAGCAATAGCCACTTTCGGCTATTGCTAAAAAAATATTTCTTCTATTACATATGTTCTGCAACTAAAGCTTTCAATTGATCTTTTGTATGCACCCCAATTGCTTTATCAACCACTTGACCGTCTTTTTTCAACAATAAAGTAGGAATAGACATGATTCCGAATGAAGCAGGTGTTTCAGGATTTTCATCCACATCCATTTTCACGATCTTCAATTCGTCTTCCTCATATTCATTCGCTAATTGTTCCAAGATCGGTGCTTGCATACGACAAGGGCCACACCAAGTTGCCCAAAAATCAATAAGGACTAAGCCTTTATCGGTTTCTTCTGAAAAAGTTTTATCGGTAATTTCTTTTGCCATCGTACTTCCCCTCCATTTTTAAAACTAAAAAAAGTATACCACGTATCGGAAGTTTTTTAAAATCGTCTGCTTACAAAAGGTAAGGGTTCTTAACGTTTAGTTAAACTTCACAATGGTCGCTCCATTGCCTCCTTGATTTGCTGGGGCAAATTCAAAACTTTTCACCGAGCGATGGTTTTTTAGGTAGTCAGTGATCCCTTGACGCAATGCGCCGGTTCCTTTACCGTGAACGATCGTCACCTGCGGATAACCTGCCAAAATTGCTGCATCCAAATACTGATCCACTTCATTGAGGGCTTCTTCGTACCGCTTGCCGCGTAAATCCAACTGATTGACCACTGGACTGCTGTCAGCAGAACGAATCGTATTAACGATACGCTGTGTAGGCTCCTTCACTGGCGCTGCTGGTTGGAGATCTGTTTCTGGCAAATTCATTTTCAGAATGCCGATTTGGACTTGCCACTGATTTTTACCGGCTTTTTTCAACAGTACCCCGCGCTGCCCATAAGAAGTTACGAGTACCTCGTCTCCTTCTTTCAGCGTCTTGGCTGCTTTGGCTTTTTGCAGAACCTTGTTTTTTTGCAGATGTTCTTCTTGCTGCAGTCCTGATAGCTTGGTGCGCGCATCGATCAGTTCGTGTTCTTTGACCTTCGTTTGACCGCCAGCTAACTGCATTTTACGAATATCGGCAATGATTTTTTCTGATTCCTCTTTAGCCTCTTCTACGATTTGATTGGCTTTTTGACGGGCTTTTGCCAATTCTTTTTCGCGTTCTTCAAAGAAATAACTGTAAGCTGCTTCCAATTCTTGGTGCAAGCGGGCTGCTTCTTTTACATGATGACGAACTTCCAGATACTCCGTTTCCGTCATTTTGCGTCGATTTTCCAAATCAGCGATCATTTCATTCAGATCTTGGCTTTCTCCATCCATGATCTCTTTGGCTTGGTCAATGATGGTATCTGGCAAGCCAAGTCTTTTCGAAATCTCAAACGCATTGCTTCGCCCCGGAACCCCGATCAACAAGCGATAGGTTGGACTTAAGGTATCGACATCAAACTCCATAGAGGCGTTGATCGTATTGGATCGGTTATAGCCATAAACTTTCAATTCTGGATAATGGGTCGTCGCCATGACATAAGCCGACTTAGCCCCAAGTTCGTCTAAAATCGCAATCGCTAGTGCCGCCCCTTCTTGAGGATCGGTCCCAGCACCTAGTTCATCAAAAAGCACCAGACTTGTTTCGTCGACTTTTTTCAACACATCAACGATCGTTGTCATATGTGAAGAAAAGGTCGATAGGCTTTGCTCAATGGATTGTTCATCACCAATGTCCGCAAAAATTTCATTGAAGACCCCCATTTGGCTTTCTTCTTCTGCCAGAATTGGTAAGCCGGCTTGGCCCATGATCTGCAACAGCCCTAATGTTTTTAAGGTGATGGTTTTCCCACCGGTATTCGGCCCAGTAATGACAACAGCTTGATAGTCTTTTCCAATCGTAATATCGTTAGGAACGACTTTTTCTTGATCGATCAATGGGTGACGTGCTTGTTTAAAAAAGACATGGTTATCTTGATTGATCGCTGGTACGACCGCCTTCATCTCTTTCCCAAAGCGAGCCTTGGCATTCATGAAATCCATGATCCCGATCACATACGCATTATGGAGAATCTCTCTTTGGTATGGGGCTAACTCTGCTGATAATTCTGCTAAAATACGAGTGATTTCGTCCCGTTCCGCAATTTGATGTTGACGCAAACGGTTATTTTGTTCCACTACTTGTTTTGGTTCGATAAACAAGGTTTGACCAGAGGAACTTTGGTCGTGAACCACGCCGCCAAAAACACCTCGGTATTCTTGTTTGACTGGAATCACATAACGCTCATTTCGCATGGTTACGATCGTATCACTTAGATACTTTGCATTGCCACCTCGGACGATGCCATCCAATGTCTCGCGAATCGTCCGTTCTGCTCGTCGGATCGATTGGCGAATTCCCCGTAGTGCTGGAGAGGCATCGTCTGTGACTCGGCCATCCTCATCGATAGATTCTTTCAAGCGACGATTCAAGGTTGGCAAAGACACCAACTGTTCTTCCCAGTGATACAAGCGGGAAAATTCAATCTCACTTTCAGACAAATCAGCAAAAAAGCGTTTCAATTCCTGCGTGGTTGATAAGACGCGGGCAACTTGTGCCAATTCAACGCCGTTTAAATCTGCGCCGATTTCGATCCGTTTCATTTGGGGACGAATATTCTCAATTTTTGGTACAGGGATTCCGCCTCTTAAACGCTGGATCTTGATCGCGTCTTCTGTTTCTGCTAGCCAAGAGGAAATGACTTGCTCATCACTTGATGGCACAAGCTTTGCTAAGGCTTCTTTTCCTTGGGCTGTTACGATATACTGACCGATTTGACTCTTTACTTGTTCAAATCCTAAAACATCAAGGATCTTAGTATTCATTCTTTTCTCACCTGCTTTGTTTTAACTTTTTGTTCCTAAGAAAAAGGCAGAATGGCTCTGCAACCATCTGCCTGCTTTTTACCCAATCACATCTGTGATCCACAATCGATAGAAGTAATCTGAGAGAATCGGTGACCGATCAACGATGAAATTCGCAGTTCCGCTCGTTTCAAACAGATTTTGAATCGTGGCAAACGGGATCATTGAGAGAATCATGAAAAACATATACAAATTGATATACATCAAGATGACATTTAAAACACCCGCAACTGCCCAGTCATAGCCGCCTAAAAAACGTAGGCGTTTGTAACGCAAACTGTCTGCAAAAATCACTAATAGTTTGGTGATCAGCCAACCAGCAAAGAGTACCATCACAAAAGCGATGGCCGCATAATAGGCTTTGTCTAAATCTAAAGCCAGTTCCATATCGTAGTATTTTAACTTTGAATCCGCCGTTACTGACATATAAGGAACATAGAGCTCAATTTTTTTCGCAATTTCTTGGTAATTCGCAACTGCAAAGAAAAAAGAGATCAAATAGCCCAAAACTGAGACCAATTGTAAACTGGTTCCGCGCCGCGCGCCGCCATAAAAGGCTGCCAACAACAAAACCAAGACAAATAATCCAATCATTTAGGAATCCTTTCTACGCCGCACTACCCATGGGCTGTCTTTTCTTGAATTTTTCGTTTCCTTTGTTCATTTAAGATCTGTTGTGCTTCCACATGATTATGGATCTCCACATCACTGCGACCTGTCTCATCGAGAACTTTCCGTGCTTCGGATTCGATCGCTTCGATCCGCTTGATACGATTCTCAAGCTCCGTTGCTTTAATGGCTTGTCCCCGCAATTCGTCCACTTTTTTTTGTAGGACCAACAGCTGTTCTTGTTTTTTCAGCTGGTCGGAAACAGCGTTGATCGCTAATAAGATCGACGCTTGTTCTTGATCGGTTTGTGGCGACAATTGCATGATCTCAAGCAGTTGGTCATTGACCAATCTTGTCACCATATCCATGTGTTCTTTGCTTTCGCGTCCAATAATCGTGTAACTTTGATTCGCGATAACTGCTTTATAGCGTTTCTTTTGCTCCGTCATAGGAATATTTCCTCCCATTGCTTACATTCTGCTCTATTCTATCACTTATTGAACATGTGTCGCAAACTCTTAACTATTATACGTGATTTTCTTATGAATTTCCATGCCAATCGTTTGTTTGCTGATCGTCTTAGTAAAAAAGAATAAGAAGTATGGTAAAATCTTAAAGTATCCTTTTGTCTACCTAAAAAAAGACAAAAAATCAGGAGGAATCAAATGAGTACGATCGTTATCAAAGTACCAACTTCAACTATCCAAAAAATGCAGCAATTTTATCAACGAGAATTGCTGGCGAAGAAAGTTCCTTATACAGTGTTTGTCGCCAAAAAAGGGCCAACGACGATCACTGCTTATACGTCTGGAAAAGTCATGTTTCAAGGAGCGACTGCTGAAAAAGAAGCTTCCTTATGGGGCGACACGGCTAGTGCTGTACCGGATAAGAAAAAAGCGCCTGTTTCAACCACTGCGTTGCCAGCAGGATTTAGCGAAAAAAGCGTCGTCGGCAGTGACGAGGTCGGCAACGGCAGTTATTTCGGTCCTTTGGTGGTCTGTGCCGTCTATGCCAAAAAAGAGCAATTACCACAGCTGAAAGCCTTAGGTGTCAAGGACTCAAAAATGCTGACAGATCCAGAGATCCGTAAGATGGCGCCGAAAATCAAAGAATTGGTTCCTTACCAATTGCTCACTGTCACGCCCAGCAAATACAACGAGATCCAACCAAAATACAACACGGTCCGAATGAAAGTTGCTTTGCATAATCAAGCCATTCGTTTGCTTTTGCAAAAAATTGCTCCTGAGACACCAGATGCCATTTTGATCGATCAGTTCACAAGCGAAAAAAATTATCGCACCTATTTAAAGTCGGAACAAGCAGCGGTCACCGAAAAGCTCTATTTTGCAACGAAAGGTGAACAATATCATCTAGCAGTAGCGGCAGCCTCTATTTTATGCCGTACAGTCTTTTTGGATGAATTAGAGGCAGCCTCCAAAGAAGTCGGTATGCGTTTGCCTTCTGGCGCCCACGCAGCTGCTGACCAAGTTGCCGCAAAATTACTACAACAAGGTGGCATAGCACTATTGAGCAAATATGCCAAACTGCATTTTGCGAATACCGAAAAAGCACAGAAACTTGCTAAGCTGTGAGTTCTCGTATTTTCAAAAAAACTGCCCTGCTTCTGATAAAGGAAGCGGTGGCAGTTTTTGTCCTCAATACCAGTTGAATGCTGCGAATCAAAGCCCTAAGCCAGCTGCTTCGATTCCCATCGTGATCAACCCAGCTAAATAATTTTCTGAAAGCCGATCGGAAAAGTGTAATTTTGGCAAGACGCCATACTGAAACACTGCTGCCAGCTGCTTTTCCAAAAAGGAGCGCGACACGAGCGCCTGCCACTCAGAGGGTAAAAACAAAATGACTTGATGCGGGTCCGTCACTGCCACGATCGCTTGAAGTGTGGCAGTCACTTGTTCTGGGATCGCCTCTTTTGCCAACGGGTAAGAAGCCGTGTAGAGATGCGGCAAATGCTTGATTTCGCCACTTAAATGGTTGGCTCCTTTAAAGAGCTGTTGGTCGATGACCAGTCCCGCACCTGGCGGATAATTTTTCGGAAAATAAATGCCAGCCACGATTTTTTTCTCTTCTTTGAAATGAAATACCGCAGCATTCACGTCATTCTCAATAAGCGCTTTTACAGCGATCTCTTTTTCAATCAATTCCCCTAACGCCATGTCCTTAAATGCCGGAGCATCCATGATCTTCAGTCTTCCAGCAATTTCCACACCCGGAATCCCCACGACTGCCAAGCCGATTTTCGGGTATTCCTGTTTTATCTGACGAATCACTTGCAAGAACTGCGGCAATCGGCCCTCTGCTGACTGCTCATGATGCAAAATGTTCCCCACGAGATCAACAACTGAAAAACGAATCACGATCTGCTGGTCTTCTTCGATAAACTGAATGATCAACAACAGTGTCCGTTGTGCATTGTACTGGTAAGCCGCAGCTTGACGTCCTCCCGTTCGTTGCGGTTGATCCGTCGTCAAAAGTAGTTGCTTTTCAATCAATTCAGGAAGCAACTTGTTGATCGTTACCACGCTTAATTGAGAGGCATCTGCCAGTTGGCGCTTGGTCATAGGCGCTTGCTGCTGCTTTAGCAAATTCAGCAAAACTGCCTGATTATGTAATTTAATGGTCGTTGGCTGATAAGCTTTCATTTTTCTCCCCCTCAACGCTCCTATTTTAACAGATAAAAAGCTGGGAATATACCTTTATTAATTTTGTTAACAAAGGTATAATAGAAGTAACTTATTAAACAAAGTTTACTAAGTTCAAAAAGGAACGAAGAAAGAACGACGCATGTTGCTTATTAAAGGAGTTGTCGATAATGAAAATTGAACACATCGCACTATATGTCAATGATTTGGAAAAAATGAGGACATTTTATGAAACCTACTTTCAGGCGGTCAGCAACCCAAAATACCATAATCCGAAAACAGGCTTTCAGTCCTATTTTTTGACCTTTGATTCTGGAAGTCGGTTAGAATTAACGACCAAGAAATTTTTAAGCCCTCGTGTCAGTGAAAGCTTAGGCTACACTCACCTTGCGATAGCAGTTGGTGATCAAGCTGACGTCGATCGATACGCTCAACGGTTTGTTGAAGATGGCTACCCTCTTTTAAATGGTCCTCGTACAACAGGCGATGGCTATTATGAAGCAGTTGTCCAAGACCCCGAGGGCAATTTGATTGAATTAACCACCGACGATTTACCGTCTTAGAAAGGATTTTGCAATGAAAGAAGACTTTGATTATCAAGCGATGTTGGCTGGTCAATTGTATCAAGCTGCTGGCATTCTCCCTGAGAATGGTTCAGCGGAGGGAAAAAAACGGGCCCAGGAAATCAACCATTTACCAGTCGATGACCGAGAAGGAATCATCGCCAAAGAAAAAGTACTCTTTGGCAAATTTGGGCAGCATTGCTTTGTCCAGCCCCCCCTTTTTGTTGATTATGGTCGCCATGTTGAGATTGGTGATCACTTTTATGCCAATATGGATTGCATTTTTTTAGATGTCAATAAGATTCTGATTGGTGATCATGTGATGGTGGGACCACGGGTCAGCTTCTATACTGCCGGCCATCCAATCGATTCTGTGATCCGCAGTCAAGATTTGGAATTTGGCCTACCGATCACCGTCGAAGATTACGTTTGGATCGGGGGTAATAGTACGATTTTACCAGGTGTCACGATCGGCAAACATGCCATCGTCGCTGCTGGTTCCGTCGTCACAAAAGATGTGCCGCCGAATACGATCGTCGGTGGCAATCCAGCCCGTGTGATCCGTGAGATTCAGCCGACTGACAAAGAGCATTGGGAGACTGCCGCCCAGCTCTATCATCAAAAACGAGCAGACTGGCAGAAGCAGCAAAAATGACGAAACAAAAGGAGACGCCATGATTTTTACAGACTATCACGTTCATAGTGATTACAGCGATGATTCTTGGTATTTGATGGAAGATGTAGTCAAAGACGCCATTAAACTAGGCTTAGCAGAAATCTGCTTTACCGATCATGTGGATTATGGGGTCAAAGAAGACTGGCAAGCGACGGATACGTACCTCGTCGGAGCCAATAAAGTCGTAAAAAATGTCTACTACGACTTGTATTTTAACGAACTGGCACGCTTAAAGGAAACATACAGTGACCAAATCAAGCTAAAAACTGGGCTGGAATTTGGGATGCAAATGCACACGATCCCACAATTTACCCGTCTTTATCATTCGCATCCCTTTGATTTCATTTTACT
The DNA here is from genome assembly GCF_002140615.1 of Enterococcus sp. 2G9_DIV0600. Lineage (NCBI taxonomy): Bacteria > Bacillati > Bacillota > Bacilli > Lactobacillales > Enterococcaceae > Enterococcus > Enterococcus sp. 2G9_DIV0600. The sequence goes on along the minus strand of NZ_NGLL01000001.1, from coordinate 845,866 downwards.
TTCCGTTCATCAGGTAGACGATCAAGAATTTTGGACCGGAGAATTTCAAAAAGGACGCAGCCAACAGGAATGCTACGAGCGCTATTATGATGAAATGTATCAACTAGTCACGACATATAAAGAGTATTCCGTCTTAGCCCATATGGATTTGATTCGTCGTTATTTAGATAAAGAGAAGGACGCTTTTAAACAAACGAAAGAACAAATCGCAGAGATCTTGAAAGTCGTGATCAAAGATGGCAAAGGCATTGAACTGAATACCTCTTCCCACCGTTACGGAATCAATGGGTATACGCCATCGATCGAGATCCTCAAGCTTTATCGTGACTTGGGGGGAAGCGTGCTAACCATCGGCAGCGATAGTCATAAACCAGAGCAGCTCGGGTTTCAAATCAAAGAGGGACAAGATCTTTTACGATCATTAGGATTTACTGAACTCTGTACGTTTGAACAGATGCAGCCGATTTTCCATCGTTTTGCTTAACCTGCACAAAAGCTCGATCTTTTGCAAAAATCATCCCCTCGTCTTTCGTTATGAACCTAAGTATTTTAAATAACAAAAAGAACGACCGCTTCAATCTGCGGTCGTTCTTTTTTTAGACATTAGTTCGTCCAAGCAGCAACTTCTTCTGGGTGATTGGCTACCCAATCTTTGGCTGCATCTTCGGCTGACGTTCCGTCATTGATTGCTAACATGACTTCTTCCATGTCTTCTTGTGTCCAGTTGAAACGATCAAGTACTTCGTAGACTTCTGGCATGTCATCTGCTAATCCTTGGCGTACAACAGTGTTGATGCTTTCTGCTTCACCCATTGTTCCTTCTGGATCATCCAGATATTTCAGATCATATTTCGCAAACATCCAATGTGGAGACCAGCCAGTAATAACGATCTCATCTTGGTTCTTGATGGCTTGGCCTAATGCCACTGTCATCGCTCCTGAAGAAGAGGTAGCGACATTCCAATCGGAAAGGTTGTCATACGTTGCAACCGTATTTTCCGCTGCATTTACGACACCAGCGCCTGGTTCGATACCAGTGATGGTTTTTCCAGCTTCGTCAGAAAGGTCTGCGATGGAATCTACATCCATATAACTTGGTACAACGATCCCCAGTTTTGCCCCCTCTAAGTTAGGACCTAAGTTCTCGACTTGGTCTTGGTACTGTTCATACTGGGATTGATGCGTAGATGGCAGCCAAGCAGCAACCATCCCGTCAACTTCCCCTTTTGCCACAGATTCCCACATGATGGCATTATCCAATGGCGTCGTATTGACTTCGTAGCCCATTTGCGACAAGACTTCTGCCACCACATGGGTAGATGCAACTTCCGTATCCCATTCGACATACGCCAAGTTCACCGTGCCTTTGCTGTCAGAAACATTTCCAAAAGCAAACGATGCTCCAATCAAAGCAACGACTGCCGCTGCAGCAATCCCGCCAAAAAGACGTTTTTGTTTGCGACTCGTCTTGCTCGCTGCTTTTTGATGTGCCGAACGGTTCAAATTCTGGGTAAAGCGATCCATAATGATCGCCAAAATAACTAAGGATACCCCACTGACAAATCCGTTACCGACTTGTGCTCGTTGTAAGGCGGACAAGACGCCGCGCCCTAATCCAGGAGCCCCGATCATTGACGCAATCACGACCATTGATAATGCCAGCATCGTCGTTTGGTTGACCCCAGCCAAAATAGTACTTTTGGCTAGTGGCAATTCTAATTTGATCAGTTTTTGCCAGCCAGTCCCACCGAAGGAATCAGAGGCTTCTACCAATTCACGAGAAATTTGGCGAATCCCTAAGTTCGTCATCCGAACGGTTGGTGGTAGAGCAAAGATCACTGAGGCAAAGACCCCAGGAACCATCCCGATCCCAAAGAAAGCAACCGCAGGAATCAAATAAACGAAACCAGGCATCGTTTGCATAAAGTCTAAGATTGGCGTCACGATGCTTTGCGCTTTTTCGCTTTTCGCCATTAAGATCCCTAGTGGAATCCCAATGATGATCGAAACCAAACTTGACAACAAGACCAACGTCACGGTGTTCATCAAGTCTGTCCATAACCCTTGATTATAGATGAACAGCAACCCAACAAAAGTAAAGGCTGGCAAGCCGAATTTTTTGCGTGAAACGAAAAAGGCAGCAGCCGTCAATAAGACGATCATTAACAACGGTGGTACAAACAATAATACATTTGTAATAGCGTCCATGATAAATTGTCCGAAAGACTGTAAGGCTGAAAACAATCCACTGAAAGTTCCTGTTAGCCAATCAGTAAAGTTTTCGACCCAATCAGCTACCGGAATCGTATGTTGTAAGAAATTATCCATTTGTCACTACCCCTTCCTCTGCTTGAGCGGCTGAATCGGTCTCAGCCAGCGCTTCAATCACGCTTCCGCGGATCACGACTCCGATCAAACGATCGTTTTCTACCACGGCTAAAGGTGTAGGCGAATCATAGATCAAATTGAAGATATCCGTTACCAGCATATCTTTATCAATCTTTTTAACATTTTTATCAATAACTTCCTTCAAGGTCAGATTGTTTTTCCGTGCCTCACGAGCAGACTCGGCTGTCAAGCTTCCTTTTAGGTGACGACGTTTGTCGACGGCTAACAACATGCTGACTTCTTCTTTCCGCATCCGGTTCAATGCTACGCTTGGTCCATCGATCTCGATGTTCGTCGTCAATGCTGGAACCATGATGTTTTGCGCAGTCAAGACTTTGGAACGATCGACATCTTCCACGAAATCACGCACGTATTGGTTGGCAGGATTCGTCAAAATATCTTCTCCTGTACCGATCTGCATGATCTGACCATCTTTCATTAAAGCGATCCGGTCACCGATCCGCAAGGCCTCGTTCAAATCATGGGTGATAAAGATGATCGTTTTTTGAACATTGGCTTGTAGTTCTAAAAGTTCATCTTGCATTTCACGGCGAATCAGCGGATCGAGTGCTGAAAAGGCTTCGTCCATCAAGAGGATCTCTGGATCATTGGCTAACGCACGGGCAAGTCCCACACGCTGTTGCATCCCTCCAGACAGCTGGTCAGGATATTGGTCTTTAAATGAAAGTAACCCTGAGTTTTCTAACGCTTTTTCCGCTTTCGCTGTTCGTTCTTCTTTCGAGACCCCACGGACTTCTAGTCCGTATTCTGTGTTCTCTAAAATCGTCCGATGAGGGAAAAGGCCAAAGCTTTGGAAAACCATGTTGATTTTGTGACGGCGAACTTCTCGCAGTTCTTCTTTACTCATTTTAGCAACATCCACGCCATCTATGTAAATATCTCCGCCAGACGGCTCGATCAATCGATTCAAGAGGCGAATCAATGTTGACTTCCCGCTTCCAGAAAGGCCCATGATGACGAAAATCTCGCCTTCGTTGACTTCGAAGTTCACATCATAGACCCCGACGGTGGCACCCGTTTTTTCTAAAATCTCGTTTTTGCTACGTTGTTCTTTGACCATGGCAAGAGCTTGCTGCTTTTTCTTACCGAAGATTTTGGTTAAGTGTTCCACTTTAACTTTACTCAAATGATTAATACTCCTTTTTCTGAAAAATTTCACGAAAGTGACCATACCATCTTAACAAGATGTGGTCACTTTGTCAAAAAAAATTTCCCAATGCTTTTTCTTTTGCAAAAAAAGCATGGGAATCAGGAAAAAGAATTACGCTGAATGGTCCGTTGGATAGAAGAAATTGGTCATGCGCTGCAACGCCAGTTCATTTCCGACAAAATAAATCGTATTGCCTGCACTAAATTTCGCATAAGGTCCTGGTGACAACAACAATTCTTCGGTTGTTTGGATTGCGATGATCGTCGCCCCTGTGGCTTGCCAAATATTCAATTCATTGATACTTTTTTCCAAATGCTGCGCTTGTTCCGTCAACTGAAGTTCAAAGGGCACAAACGGACTCATGTGGTGTACCTTTTTGGTCTGCTGCACTAACGTGTTCAACAAGTCAGAAAAATTATCCAGCTCTTGCTGCTGCCGCTCCACACTGTCTAAAATATCTTGTCTGATTTCTTGGATCGACTGCACATCTTGGTATTGTTCCACAAAGGCCTGTGCTTTTTCCTTTGAAGCAATATAGGCGCCGCTGCCATGACGGACATCCATGATTTCTAAATCAACTAATACATTGATCGCTTTACGGGCTGTTTCAGGAGAGACATTGAAATTGCTGGCTAACGTTGAGCGTGCATGGATCTTTTGCCCAACTTGGTAGCGATTTTCAACGATTCGTTCCGCGATCGCCACGGCAATCTGCTGATAACGAGGCAAAGCGACCTTCTTTTTATCTTGAAACTTATTCGTCATGATGAACTTCCTTTACTTTTTTTTCATCATAACAAGAAACATTGTTGGTGGCAACTATTCACTGATTCGCGGATTTTTGATCAAACGTACACGAATGATTGCCCCTGCCTGCTGCATCTGTTTTTGCAGATCTTGCAGCAGTGTTTCATTTGTCTCATCAAGATCAATCAAAGTATAGGCAACTCCGGCTTTTCTCTCACTCGCCAAATTATCGATATCCACGCCTGCTTCAGAAATGATCCGCAATAATGGGGCAAAAGCACCAGGCTTGTCGTGATAAAACAGCGCTAAGCGATACGGTGCCAAAAAAGGCAACTCTGCATGGGGGAAATTGACCGATTCTTGAATCGTCCCAGCGCGTAAATAGGCATGCATGCGATCAAAAACTACGTGGTCCCCCTTTTCCAAGGCATTGGTAGTACTGCCGCCGATATGCGGATAACACAACACTTTCGGTTGTCCGATCAAGCCCGCACTAGGAAAATCAGTGATGTATTGTTTGAGCTGATTTTTGGCTAATGCTTCTAAGACGGCTGCTTCTTCCACGATTTCCCCGCGACCAAAATTCATCAACACTGCATTTTTTTTCATCTGCTGAATCGTTCGTCGATTCAGCAAGCCGTGGGTCTCTTGACTCAAAGGAAGCAAAACCACCACAAAATCTGATTCGGCCAACAGTACGTGCAAGTCACTAACTTGTTCGTAATCGTGGGCCGCTTTTTTCGTACGGGCATAGCCGAGGACTTCCATTCCTAACTGGTGACAGGCTTTTGCCACCCGTTCACCGATCTCTCCTAAGCCTAAAATACCGATGGTTTTTCCAGCTAATTCTTCGCCGATCACTTCTTTTCGCCGTTCTTCAGCTACCTTCAACACATCTTCTGCTTCAATTTGACCTGACGTTAGCTCTTCTTGCAAATCGGCTACCGTCTGGATGGCTTTGAATAAGGGGCGAACGCTGAGAAACAAATTGGAGAGCACCAATTCTTTGACTGCATTGGCATTGACACCGGGACTATTGAAGACTACTGTGCCATTTTGAGTACACCGTGCCAAATCGATCGTATTGGTGCCTGTTCCTGAGCGAGCGATCACAGCTAATTTGGGTGTGATCAATTCGTTAGGAACCGTTGAACTGCGTACAAACAGCGCCTCTGGGGCCGCTTGATTTTTTAACGCGTATCCTTTTTTGATTGCTCGCTTAGCTATCATTTCGGTCATCTTATCTAACTGATAAATCGTCTCCATAACGCAGACCTCCTTTTGTCTTTAGTGCGTATTAGTCAAATAGTACAAAAAAGTGCGGTAAAATGATAGCAATACGCAAGAGAGGATGATTACTATGCACCTATCGATCACAAATTTTCCTGATGAACAGCCGATCGTTGGCAAAGACTCGCAGCTTCAAGACACAACTTTAGGAGACTATGTCGAAATTGGCGAAGCCAATCACATTGATCATTCTTCCATCGGCAATTATACCTATACGGGGCAATATTGCTTTATTCAGAACAGTCAATTAGGACGTTTTATCAGTATCGCTGCGATGGTTCGGATCGGTCCTACCAATCATCCTTACGAACGCCCCAGCCAACACCTTTTTGCTTACAATGGCGAGGGTTATGGGTTTATGCCTAAAGACGAGTCCTTCTTAGAAAAACGCAAAGCGAAGACGACCTTCATTGGCAATGATGTCTGGATCGGCCATGGTGCCGTGATCCAATCTGGTTTGACCGTCGGTGATGGTGCCGTGATCGCCTCAAACGCAGTAGTAACCAAAGATGTGCCGCCTTATGCGATCGTCGGCGGGGTTCCAGCAAAAGTGATCAAATACCGCTTTGATCCAGAAACGATCACTGCTTTAAAAGAAATCGCTTGGTGGAATTGGAGTCGTGCAGAATTAGAAGCACGCTATCTGGATTTCCGGCTCCCAATCGAAGATTTTGTAGCAAAATACAGCCGTTGATTATGCGCTTTTTCCGCTTAGTACGAGGAATGAATGATAACACATCACAGTCATTCATTCTTCGAAAGTCTTTGAGGGTAGGATTTTTTAGAAATAAATAAAAAACACTGAAAATCTATTGTATCGAGAAATTCCTGTGCTAAAATGGAGAAATCAAATGAAGTTTTTCACGAACTTTTAAAGGAGTGTTCTATTTGACCATTTTAGACTATCGTCCATTAAATCTTTACACCAATTACCGCGAAGCTGCCGAGGCATTTCCTGACACAACCATCATCCACGATGAAGTGCTGCCAGCATTTCCTGAACTTGGCTATCGTAGTACCTACCGTTCGAGCCATGAAATGATTTTAAAACGTGCGTACCAACTTGCTGCACTAGGCGTGCAAGCCGGCGATAAAATCATTCTTTACAAATCTTCAAAATTCGATACCTATTTATTAGCAACGGCTGCTTCTTACCTTGGTGCCGTTCCTGCCATGATCTCCTATCATTTTCCTGCTGAAACCATCGAAGTGTTTGTGGATCGCTTAGAAGATCCATTCATCTTATTTGATGAAGAAACCGAAGGCCGCGTCGCACAAGTGAAAAATAGCAGTACTGACAAACAGATTGCTGTTCGTCATCTGCTGCAACAACCAGCGGAACCAGTGGCCCAAACTGAGTTACCGGTGGATCAAATTTCTTATATGACCCACACTTCTGGAACAACGGGTATTCCAAAATTGATTTGTCATTCGGCAAACTCCATGGGCTGGCGGACAAAATGGCAAAAAACGATCTTCACCAAGATTGATCGCACCAAGGCAGACTCTGATTTAATTGCGTTCCATATCTCACCGGTGCACTCCCGCTTCAATATTGGCATCTCATCCTTGATGGCGATGGGCTTTCCGATGATGCCATTAGCCAATGCCAACGGCGCTCATGTCGTAAGCATGCTAAAAGAATATCCACCAATCGCTTTGGAAACTCATCCAAACAATTTTGTCCAATGGAGCTTTGTGGCAAAAGAACAACCAGATGCTTTCGCCAATATTCGCTATTACCATTCAACTTTTGATGCCATCAACAACCAAACAATGGCCACTTTTTTAAATACTTCAGCAACAAAAGAAGCAATCTTTTTGCAAGTCTATGGTCAAAGTGAATGCGGGCCAATGATCCTAAAAGCACATACCTTAGAAAGCATCGCTACCAATGATGCCCGTGATATGGGTGTGGGTCTCGAGGACTTAACGAGAGCACGGATCGCCGATGCAGAGGGCAACGAGCTGCCAGCCAATACCGATGGGCACATCCATTTCCTTTCAAAAGGACGCGCGTTGACCTATTATAAAGAAGATCAGCGTTTTGCTGACAATGTCTATGGCGCTTGGTGGGACAGTGGTGACTACGGCATGATGGATGATCAGGGCCATCTTTACTTAAAAGACCGTCAAGTGGACTTGATCAAAAATATTGAAAGCAATCTTGCCTTGGAAGACCTTTTGCTAGATCATTTAGACTTCCTTGCCGAAGTTGTGATTGTTCGCGACAAAGAAAACTCACCACAACCAATCATTGCTTTAGCGCCAAATCGTGAAATGGATTGGGATGCTTGGTGGAAAATGGTGGAAGATCTCCCTCACCTCAATCAACCAATTTTACGCGACTACGAAGATATCCCACGAACAGCAACCATGAAAGTTCAACGACTACAAATTGAAAAAGAATTCAAAAACGCAGAATAAAGCAAAAGAAACGGCCAGCAGATTTCCCTGCTGGCCGTTTCTTTTGCTTTCGCTGTGTTTTCTTTCGCTGCGGTTATTCTTTCGCTGACCGTTTTCTTGAGTAGATACGTTCTTTAGATTGCCCATATTGACTTAGCTTTGTTTCAGCTAATGTGATACCAAAGCCCTTTCCATCAGGTACCAGCAGCTTGCCTTCATGCAAAGTTGCAGGCTGTGTAATGACATCATCATAAAAGTAACGGTCAGAAGCGGAAAGGTCCCCGGGAAAATGGAAAATATCTTGACTCGCAAATTGCAAATTCATGGCTCGTCCCACACCAGACTCAAACATGCCGCCTAACCAAACAAGCAGTCCATGGGTTTGACATCGATCAAGGATCCGCAAAGCTTCGGTGATCCCACCGACACGAGGGATTTTCAGGTTGATCGCACGGCAGCTGTCCAGTGCTGCGACTGTATCGACGTCTTCTGCCGTTCGAATATCTTCATCCAAACATAGAGGCGTCTTCATCTGTCGCTGTAGCTGACTGTGCCCCACCAGATCTCGTACCTTAAGGGGTTGCTCGATCATCACCAAGCCTAAGTCATCCAATGCCAAAATGCGTTCAGGCTCACTTTGATAGGCCCCGTTCGCATCTGCCATCAAAAGCAATTCTGGAAAGGCTTGTCGAATCGCTCGCAAGGGTGCCACATCTTGCCCCGGCTTGATTTTTAACTTGATTCGTTGATACCCTTGGGCGACATAAGCGGCAACAAGAGCCATTAGTTTTTCGACAGAGTCTTGTATGCCGATACTAACGCCAACCGCGACACTCGGTCGGGTCGCGGTATACAGCTCTTTCACACTTTGATGCGTTTGCTTGCCATATAGATCCCAAATTGCTGTTTCCAAAGCCGATTTTGCCATGTAGTTTCCTTGGACCGTTTGAAACAGCTGCCAAACTTCTTGCGGATGCTCGATCTCCTGGTCAATCAATAATGGGATCAGTGCTGTTTCAATCACTTGTCGAGCAGAAAAGAGGGTTTCTTCAATGTAATCTGGCTGCTCAAAAGCGACCAATTCACCGATGCCCACCGTTCCCTCCTCTGCCGTCACCAAATAAAGATCAAAGGCTTTTTCTGTTAATTGTCCGTAACTTGTCACAAAGGGGTGTTTGAGGGGCAAGCGACAGGCGATGCGTTCAATTTTTTCAATCTTCATTGCGTTCTCTCCTTGTCAATCAGCTGACTGTGGCCCCGATCCTTTTACAAACCATTGATCGATTTCATGACGAACCTGTGTCGGCTGTTCTAAATGGATACAATGTCCAGCATTAGCAACGACTTTGATGGTCATCTCTGGTTGCAGCTGCTTCATTTGGTGGGCGATTTTACGAAACTTTAAATCTTTTTCCCCCGCTAAATAAAGAATTTCACAAGCTAGCCGCGGAAGTGCCGACCAACAGCTTGGCTGTTTGCCGGTACCACCGTAAACCAAACTTACTGCCAAGCCAAATTTATTTTGCTGCAAGCGACCTTGCCTTACAGCAGCCTGCTGCGCTAAGGGTAGCTCCTTTTGACTAGCAAACAACGGCAGTTCTTGCCAGTAATCGACAAAATCGACCAGAGACTCCCTTAGTAAGCGCAACGCTAACCGACGATCGTGTCGCTGACGAGCGAGTCGTTCCGCTGGATCAGCTAACCCGGGGGAACCACTCTCAAGCAATAGATGGGTCACTGCAGTTGGTTCCATGACCGCCCAAAAAAGTGCGATTCGTGCCCCCATCGAGTAGCCATAAAGGCCATAACGTTCAATCCCTAGCTTCGCTAAAAGCTGTGCAAGATCCTCTACCAGTAAAGGAAGTTCATAACGCATGGGATGGACATAAATCGATGACCGTCCATGTCCAATCAAGTCGACTGCCAATACATTATAAGAACCTTCCTCTGCAAAAACCGGTCGAAAACTTTCCGAAGAACCCGTGAAGCCATGCAATGCCACAAGGGTTGGTAAGGCTGGTCGGTACGGTTGCAACCACTGATAAAAATAACTGACGCCATTTATCGTGTCCCTCATTGCTGTGCTCCCGCCTCGCTAAACTGCTGTTGCAGTGCTTGCCATGTATTGACCGGATCTTTTTGCTCACCTTTCACTTCGATTATTTGAAAGCACGGCCGTTGGCTTGTTTCCGTTAAAATCGTTTGAAACTCTAGCAAAGAGGTCGGTGTGTGCCAATCTGCCTCATATAAGGCCGCCACTTTTTGAAACTCAAGGTCTAACGGCGTGCCAAAGAGCGGGACAAAGTCGTTTGATTCTAGGGTGTTTTGTGACAAAAAGGAAAAGATCCCACCACCGTTATTATTCAGTAAAATGATCGTTACTGGCAATTGATACTGACGAAGTAGTTGTAGGCCGTTCATATCATGGTACAACGCTAAATCACCAATCAACAAGTAGGTAGGCTTTTGACTGGCGGAAGCAATCCCAGCTACGGTCGAGACAAGGCCGTCGATCCCATTGACGCCCCGATTTCCATACACTCGATAAGTGGAGGTAGTTTTGCTGCCGTAGCGATCAAAGAAACGGATCGCATTGCTGTTTGCCAAAAGGATCTGCGCATCTTCGGGCAAACATTGTTGGAGCATGCGCACAGCGCTGCTCTCATCCCATTGTTGCAACTGCGGACATGCAGCAATCACCTGATCTGCCCGCGCTTGAAGTGCTTGCCATTGTTGTTGCCACGCCATATTTTTGACGATCGGCAACTGGGTGATGGCCGCCACGAAAGTGGTGATCGCTGCTTCGATCAAATAGTTTGCTCGATGCAACTGGTCTTGCCACTGTCCCGATGGATCAACAAAGAGCCACGTCGTCGTATCCGCTGCTTTGTTCAACCATAATAGGACATTTTTAGTGACTGGTAAGCGACCAAAACGCACGACCACTTCTGGTTGGAAGGCAGAAGTCAATTGCGGGAAAACAAGATCGGCTTGACTGATAAATGTTCCTACTTTGGTACCGGCTGTCGCCAAATTGGTCAATGGATCGCCGACAATCGGCCAGCCTAATTTCTCTGAAAAAGCCAGCAACTGCTGCGCTTCTTCGATCGTAAGGCTTTCTCCAGCAATCAGAATACCTTTTTTACCAAAGTAAGGGGCTAGCTGGGTGATCATCTCTGCTGACAGCTCTTGTTGTGGTGCCAGATAGCTCACGTCTTGCTGTATACTGCATTGGCGACTAAAGTCAGGCAACAGCGGCTCCCGTAATGGAAAGTTGATTTGGACAGGGCCTCTCGGCTGCTTTTGCGCTTCGATCGTGCAAGTTGCAGCTTGCCAAAAACTATAACGCAACAAAGCTGGATCGTTTTCTGGCACCGTCATCTCTACCATCTTTTTGACATGAGAGGCATACAAATTATGTTGATCCATTGCTTGTGGCGCCCCAACGCCCCGCAGTTCTGGCGGGCGATCAGCCGTTAAGACGATCAATGGCAAGTTGGTGGCCTCTGCTTCACATATTGCTGGATAATAATTGGCTGCTGCAGTTCCAGAAGTACACAGTAAGATTGTTGGCTGGAGATCAACTTTGGACATCCCTAAAGCAAAAAAAGCAGCCGAACGTTCATCGACAGCCACCGTACAGGTGATCTCAGGATCACGATGCAATAGTAGCGCCAATGGCGTTGATCGTGAACCGGGACTAATAACCGCTCGCTTCGCACCCGCTGCTTTTAGTCCCTGGATTGCCGCTAATAAATAGTCTGTCATGACTGTCTGATTATTCATCTCCTAAGATCCCTCTCCTCATCGGTTGAAATTTTAACCGTGTTTCTTGACGTTCGGATTCCGCATCTGAATCGGCAACGATCCCACAGCCTGCATACAGCGTTGCTTGATTGCCGCTAAAGAATCCTGAGCGAATCGCCACAGCAAACTCGCCAATATCTTCTTGAATACCCAACCAACCGATCGGTCCACCGTACATCCCTCTGCTGGCTGGTTCATGGGTACGAATCCATGAGACGGCTGCTTCTTTCGGTTCTCCCCCCAATGCTGGGGTCGGGTGTAGTTTTTGCACGGCGCTCAGAAAATTGACTCCTGCTTTTCTTTGCCCTGCTAAAGGAACAAACAAATGCTGAATGTCACGATTCTTGATGACGGAACGGGCTTCTGATTGAAAGCCGTCAGCTAACAAAGTGGCCAATGCCGTTTCTAAGCGATCGACAACTACTTGATGTTCATGGGTATTTTTTGCGTCCGCTAAGAGGGCTTGTGCCAGTGCCTCATCTTCTTCTTTTGTTTGGCCTCTTGGTGCGGAACCTGCGATACTCACCGTTTCAAATTGATCGACAGTCGCTTTTAGCAAGCGTTCTGGCGTCGCACCAGCAAAAACATGGCCCCCATGTTCGATGGCAAAAAGATAGGTATTCGGCTGCTGTTGCGCCAACCGTTGCAACACCCCAGCACTAATGATCGACTGCTTCGTTTCTATCTTCATTCTCCTGGCCAGAACCACTTTTTTCAACGGTGTTTCATTCGAGCGAATGGCTGCCACTGTCTCTTCGACCGTTTGCAGCCATTGGGGCACCTCTAGTTCCTCTTGTGCCTGAAAAGCAGGCGTTTCTGCTACAAGACTCTTGTCCGGGTTGGCATTCAACCAGCTTGCGACTTTTTCCTGTAAGGCAGCGACTTTTTGTTGTCGTTGTTCCTCGGAAAAAGCGGCTACTGTATAAACGACGCCACACTGATTGCCAGCTTTGCGGACCAGTATTTCTGGCAACGCAAAGAGACCGGCACCTAGCTCAGCCCAATCCTGACTGACTTCTGCCTGTTCATCAAAAGCAAAGCCCCCAACCAGCTGCGCCTGAAAAGGTGCCTCTGGTTGATAATGGGCTTGCTTTAAGAGAGAGCGGACTTCTGAAAAGTCTGCAAGTTTGGGTTGCGAAAAAGTGACTAACCAACCCAACCCTACCATACTAGTCGTTTCATCAGGAGTACGCCAGAAATAGCGTTCCCCTTGATATTCTTGTGCCGCTGCATAAAGAGCCAGTAAGTCACACCTTTCTAAAGGCTGATACTCACTCAAATAGGTTTTCCCGGCAGCGATCGCTGCTTCATAATTACTTGTTGATTTGCTGTTCAATGTAGTTCACTCTTTCTTCACTCAGCAATAGCCGTTTTAAAAGTTTGCCGCTTGCTGTGCGCGGCATTTCTCGCACGTGATAAAAACGGCGCGGAAATTTATAATGGGCGATCTGCCCTTCTAATGTATCCAACAACGCTTGAAGTCGGACGGACTCATTTAACGTTAAATAAGCCGCGACAGATTGTCCCCACTCCTCGTCTGGTTCCCCCACCACAGCTGCCTCTTTGACCGCTGGATGCTGCAACAAGGCTTGCTCCACTTCTGCGGGATAGATATTTTCTCCACCAGATATGATCAGTTCGCTTGCACGACTGACTACATACAAAAAGCCCTCTTGATCAAGATACCCTAGATCTCCTGTGGCAAACCAGCCCTCTTGGTCCCACTGCTGTGGACTGCGATCGTTCAAGTAACGAGTCGTGATCGCAGGTCCTTGCAGGTGGATCTCTCCGATCGGCTGGGTACTTTCAACAGTCTGATGATCTGCCATTTTCGCATCAGCCGCAATTCGTAAATGGACACTTTGCAGGGGAACCCCTGAGGAGCCGATTTTTTCTGAAGCTTTTTCTGGTGGCAATGCCACCACTTGTGAACAAGTTTCTGTCATCCCATAGGATTGGATCACAGAAAGCTGTTTTTGCTGGCATTTTTCCAATATACTTTTGGCAATGGGCCCGCCGCCTAGCAGTACATAACGCAACGAATCAAAGCCATGTTGGGGCACCAATGGCAGCAAGTCCATCAACATTTTTGCCACCAAAGAAACGATCGTCCCTTTTCCTGCTTCAAGATCTTTTGCCATTTCTACAGCATCAAAGCGCTCATACAAACGAACACTCATTCCAAGTCGCAGTGAACGCAAGAGAATTGATAATCCACTGATATGGTACAGCGGAACTGCACAAAGCCAACAATCCTCACTAGTGATCGTTAAGTTCTTTTGAGTCGCTTCGGCACTTGCCAGATGATTCCCAAAGGTTTGCGGCACACCCTTTGGATTGCCAGTCGTACCGGATGTATACATAATCGAAGCTACCTGTTCTGCTTGATAGATTGCTTTATTAGGAACAAACGAAGGATCAAAAGAACTGGCAAGAGCCTTCGCCTGCTCCATCACTTGTGCAAAGGTCATGCTGCGAACACCTGGGACTGCAGCTTGATCTGCCGTGATCAGCCAGTCGCAGTGGGCATCTTGCAATTGGAAGGTGATTTCAGCGGCTGTCAATCGCGTATTCAACAGCTGGACTTCGATCCCCAACTCCCACAACGCAAGGATCGTAAAAACCATTTCAGGGGAGTTATTGCTAAAAAGGGCTACCCGGTTTGGCTGATCAACGAACTGGGCTTGATAATAAGCAGCGTAAGCATAAACCTCTTTTTGCAAGGCAGCAAACGACCAGCTTTTTTCATGCCAATAAAAAGCTGGTCGTTCTGGATGAAGTTGTGCTTGCCTTTGCAGCCAACTCCCAGTCATTATGGGAATTTAGGGAATTGGTCGAAGTTTGGTTGACGTTTTTCTTTAAACGCGTCACGACCTTCTTTGGCTTCATCCATCGTGTAATACAATAAGGTCGCATCGCCGGCTAATTGCTGAATGCCAGCTAATCCATCCGTATCGGCATTCATTGATGCTTTGATCATACGTAACGCCAACGGGCTCTTTTGCAGCATCGTTTCGGCCCATTCCATCGTTTCATCTTCTACTCGATCAAGAGGAACGACTGTATTGATCCAGTTCATCGCCAATGCTTCTTCGGCAGTATATTGTTTTGTCATGAACCAAACTTCCTTGGCTTTTTTATGTCCGATCGTCCGTGCAAGATAGCCCGAACCATAGCCACCATCAAAACTACCGACATTTGGTCCTGTTTGACCAAATTTAGCATTGTCAGCGGCAATCGTTAAATCACAAACCAATTGTAAAACATTCCCGCCGCCGATCGACCAGCCTTTGACCATGGCAATCACCGGTTTTGGCAACGTGCGGATCAAGCGTTGCAGATCCAATACGTTTAAGCGAGGAACCTGATCTTCCCCAACATAGCCACCGTGACCACGGACTTTTTGGTCTCCGCCTGAACAAAAGGCTTTGTCGCCGGCGCCTGTCAAAATAATCACGCCGATGCCTGGTTCATCGCGACTGATTGAAAACGCATCAATCATTTCAAACACCGTTTTTGGTGTAAACGCATTGTGGACTTCTGGGCGGTTGATCGTGATTTTCGCCACTTTTCCATGTTGTTCAAATAAAATTTCATCGTACTCTTTTAAGGTTTTCCATTCTCTCATTACTTGTTCCTCCTCAATTCACATAGCTCTATTATACACATATCTAGTCGCTTTTCGTTAGAAATTGCTTTGTTTAAGGGAATTTCTTAAGACTTCTCCACCTGTTGCTGTCTTTCTTAGAACTTCGGCTATTTCTACCAAAACTCGTGCTATAATCATGGTAACTTTCTTAGAAAAAGGAGCAAAAAATGAACTTACTAGAAGCTTTAGAAATCGAAGTAGAAGCAGCAACAGCCGATTTTGTTCGTTTACGAATGCCCATCAAAGAACAGCACAAACAGCCTTTTGGTCTCGTTCACGGTGGCATTAACGGCGTTTTGATCGAGACTGCCTGCAGCATCGGTGCCAATCAAGCTTTGGCTCAAGAAGAAGCCTTCGCCGCCGGCGTTGACCTACAAGTCAACCATCTAGCCGCCGCCCAAGAAGGAACCCTGATCGTAGAAGCTAGTCCTGATCGCATCGGCGCCCGTATCCAAACTTGGCAAGCCACTATTTGGTTAGCTAGCGGGTTAAAAACTGCCGTTGGTCGCTGTACCTTGACGACAGTGCGCAAATAATTCTTTTCGCTCCTGTGTTGTAAACACGGGAGCATTTTTGGCCTGCTTTATTAAGAAGAGTTTCACCAGACAACTCCTTATGGACGAGCTTCTTTCAGTAAAGAGGATTCTAAAAGCGCGACAGTGTTTTTTCAAAAGATACGTTGTTTTTTTACAGAATAGAGGTCTTTCGTTATAATGTAGCTAAGAAAGCGAGGTTTATTATGAAAAATAACCGATTGATCCACTTTTTAGGTGGCAAAACAAGCTATTATGTCTTAGGACTGATTATCTTGTCGGCAGTTGCTGTCTTTTTGCTAAATCAGATTTCTTTTTTATTTACACCCTTTTCAGCCATACTTACAGCTATTATCCCACCCTTTTTATTTGGGCTGATCCTTTACTATCTGTTTAACCCGGTGGTCGATAAATTGGAATCGAAAAAAATTCCCCGCAGTGTTTCGATTGCTGGGATCTATCTTTTGATTCTTTTATTGATCGTCTTTGCTGGTTTCCAGCTTTACCCGATTTTGGAGCAGCAAACCACCGATCTGATCAACAGTTTACCGAGTTTGGTCAGTGACTTTGAGAAAAACGCGACCGCCTTTTTAGAAAATACCCCGTTTCAAGATGAGATGGCACAAATTACAGACACATTGCAAAATATCACCAACAACATCATGAGTTTTATTGGGAACTATTGGGAAACTGGTGCTGCTGGGCTCAGCAGTTTGTTTTCAACGATTTCGACCTTGTTCATTGCTTTATTCACTGGACCGATCATTGCCTTTTTCTTATTGCGCAACCCCAACAAGTTTTATTTTTCGGTCCTCTCATTAGTGCCACCGCGTTTTCGCAAAGACTTTAATGAAATCGTCAAGATCTCTGACATACAAGTCGGTGCCTTTTTGAAAGGACAAATCATTTCTTCCTTGATTTTAGGGGCGATCTATTGGGTCGTTTTCCTATTGATTGGCTTAGAGTATGCCAGTATTCTGGCGATCGCCGCTGGTCTGCTTTGCATCATCCCCTATATTGGACCTTTTATCGTCTTTTTCCCGGGGCTTTTCATTGCCACACAAGACTCCACCGGGATGTTGGTTAAGTTTTTGATTGCTTGGTTTGCTGTACAGCTGCTTCATGGCGATTTAGTCGTGCCCCGTGTGATGGGTGACCGATTGAAAATCCATCCTATTACGATTCTGGTTGTTTTATTGGTGATGGGTGATTTGATGGGAATCGTTGGGGTGATTTTCGGAATCCCGATTTATTGTCTGCTAAAAGTTCTTGTCGTTTACGTGTTCCGCAAATTCAAGCAGCGCTATAACCGCTATTACGGTCAAGAGGGCAAATACTTCCACAGTGCCTTCACTAGCAAAGATTACCTAGGTGACGAAGACAAAGACACCAAGAAAAAAGCCTAAAAAAAACTGTCGCGAATCGTTGGTTCGCGGCAGTTT
Source organism: Enterococcus sp. 2G9_DIV0600 (assembly GCF_002140615.1). Taxonomy (NCBI): domain Bacteria; kingdom Bacillati; phylum Bacillota; class Bacilli; order Lactobacillales; family Enterococcaceae; genus Enterococcus; species Enterococcus sp. 2G9_DIV0600. The sequence goes on along the minus strand of NZ_NGLL01000001.1, from coordinate 828,433 downwards.
TTTGGTCTATTTTATTTCAGCTCATGTTCCAAAAAGAAATGATAGAGCGCCCCTAATAAATTGGCGTCATTTTGAAATTTGCAGGCTTGGATTTCCGGCTTCGTCAAGGTCTGCTGCAAAATCGGTAAACTAGCCAGCAGTTGCTGATACTGACGGTCGATTTCTTCCACTACGATCGCTTGGGCACTGATGCCACCGCCAATCACGAAGCGCTCTAAGTCAATCACGGCTTGAACATTGAGTATGACACACGCGATTTCTCGGCAATACGCTGTAAACAGCGCCCAGACCTGCGGCTCTCTCTGATTGATGGCGTCAAAAACTGCTTCACCATCCGCAAAATCAGCTAAGCCTAGCAGTTGGGCGCTGCGGCGAATCATGGCGACCGCTGAACCGCTAAAACCTGCCAATTGCTGCAGGGTCAATCCCTGATTAGCTGGTTGCTCAGCGTTTTCTGGAGCATCGCTTCTCTTAGTGGCATTTAGTAGAAAACTTAACTCCCCGGCTTGAAAATGTGCACCTTGGATCAGTTTTCCCTCAACGATTACACCACCGCCCAAACCAGTACCTAATGTTATGGCAGCCCCGTTTTGAATTCCTTTAAGGTTTCCTAGCCACCATTCAGCTAATGCGGCTGCCTTACCATCGTTGGTCACAGCAAGCGGCACTTGGTACTTTGCCAGCAGCTGTTTTAAGGAGACTCCATCTAAAAAAGGCAATGCCCCGCCAAACGAGATCGTCCCGGTCTCTGGGTTGACTTTTCCTGGAGTACTAACAGCAATGCCCCGAATGCTCCCCTGAGCGTCTTCAACGATCGTTTCAATCCCTGTCAGAAATTCCGTAAGATTTTTCGGCGTATCCATCCGTCCTCGCGTCAGAATATTCCCCGAGCGATCAATGGCAGCCGATTTGATTTTCGTGCCGCCGATGTCGATGCTTAAATAGTTTTTATTCACTGAATCCCACCCTCTGCTTCTACTGCCCATCGCAGGACGGTTTTGGCTTTATCTGGTGAGACTTTTCGCGGATCAGACAAATAGATTTCTCGATGCTGGAACGTGTCCATCGTTGGACGGATCACTAACTGTTCTTGTTTTAACAGCTCCTTCATTTGCGCAAAGGTTTCCGCTTCAGTGTCAAAAGAGCCTGTATGCATCGCTTGCAGGCACAATCCTTCTTCATAGCGCTCAAAGATGAGCTTTTCTAGATTTGGATTGTCTTTCTTCTCTTTGACGGCCAAGAGCTGTTCTTGAAACAGTGTTTCCGTAACGGGCTCTGGTTGGCGAATCATGATTTTGTAGATCAATTCTTCTTTGTTAACGGCACCGTCTGGCTTTGTCAGCGAGGTCCATACGCCTTCCAAAGGAAAGACCGTGTATTCAAAGGGTTCATTGCCAAAAGCCCCTTTTTTCAATCCCATCCTGAGTGAATAAGAAATCGTATATAAAGCGGCGATCTCTTCGCTAAATTCAGGTCGATTCGGATTGCCGCTGCCGCTCAAACTGATAAATTGATACGTTGGCACCTCGATCACTGTTGGTTTTTTGGGAAGATAGAGCTCTTTTTCTAGTTTGCGCCATTCATACTTCATAAAAGACCCTCCTCGATTTGCTTTTCTTTATTTTACCATGAAAAAGAAGGGACATCGCAAAAACAGTTATCCCCTCAACTGCAAAGGGACAACTGTTTTTTTCTTATAGGGATAATGTAGCTACTTGATTTTTTCCCAACTGCTCGTTTTATGCAGCTTCTTGTTCTTCTTTCAGCAATTTTGTGTCATAAAACTTCGCAAATGGAAAATAGATCAAGAAAGAAACAACTGCACAGACAATGGCAACGACACCTGCACGCCAGTCTCCACCGGTGCCAATAAAGCCACCAAGTCCAACGGGTGTTGGGAAAGGAATATTGGCGATCATGGGACGAATCAATTCCATCCTTGTGGCAAAATACGCGATCGTGGCGGATGCCATCGGTGCTAACAAGAAAGGAATTGCTAAATAAGGATTATAGATGATTGGCACCCCGAAAATAATCGGTTCATTGATATTGAAAATCGACGGGACGATGGCAGCTCTTCCTAATACTTTCATCTGTTTCGATTTAGCAATGTAGATCATAAATAAGGTAAAACCAAGGGTTGCTCCCGAACCACCTAACGTCACGTACCCGTTGGTAAATTGGCCTGCTAACGGGAAACTCGCTCCTTCAACATTGGCAGCTAAATTAGCTAACATGATCGGGGTGATCAGTGGACTAATGATATTGAATCCATGAATCCCTACCAACCACAAGGCATGCGCGAGGAAGTAAATCACCATGATTCCCAACCAACTATCCGTAAGGTGGGTAACAAACCCAAACGGAATTGCCACTAGTTGAAAAATATCCGTCCCCAAAACAACTAAAATCCCATTGATGGTCAGAACCACGACTGCCACTACAAAGGCTGGTATCAGTGCCGTAAAACTACGAGCCACACCTTCAGGCACTTCTTCGGGCATTTTGATGACCCAGTTGTTTTTTACACAGAGACGATACAACTGAACAGCAACGACTGCCATCACGATACCGGTGAAAATACCAACAGTTCCTAGACGTGCGACTCCATCGGCACCAATCAACCAGCCATTGATCAGCCCTTCTTCCACATCATTAATCCTTGTCATTTTTCCGCCGTCAAAAACAAGCTGAGGAATCGACATTAATGTAGCAAAAACACCTAACAATGCCCCATTGATCGGCGTCAGGTCGAGATTCTCCTCGACTTGAATGATCTTGGAATACTCATAGCCCAGAACGATACAAAAATATAATGCCAATAACCCCATGGTTGTACTATTTGCTAACATATACAAATCACTGAAATTCAAAAAAGTCGCTTCAAAAAAGTCAGCTAAAAACGGAAACGTGATTGGTAAAATGTTGAATACTAAAAACATTGAGCCTACGATCGTAAAAGGAATCGATGCCATCCCTGCCGCCATGATGCTACGAACGATTTTATATTGAGAAATCTTTCCCATCGGACCCATTACTGCTTTTTCCAAAAGTTGAAATAGTTTATTGTTCGATTCTGTCAATTCAATCACCCTTTCTTTCTATCTCTTCAAATTCGCGTATCCATTGCCAATGTTTATCTTTATTGCGAAAAATTTTCTTCAATTTTCTGACACCACTCCAAGCAAAGACGCCACTTATCCAGAGAACTATGCGAACATACTCCGTACTTTGCGAGGTAAAATAGGGGAAAATAACTTCTGTCACTCCAAAAAATGTCAATAAAAAAAGAATGATCATTGTCCCCGTTTGAAGGCGTAAATACCAAGTTGTAAAAAAGAGTTGCTTGGGGTCGATGGTTGCGTGGTGTCCATATAAGCGAATAAATTCACTGACCGGTCCCATTGAAAACAGCAACAGGCTCAGTGGAACCACACGCAGCCATTGCCCTGCCAAAGAAGCAGCCAACAACCAATATAGGTTAAAAAAGAAAAAGAATGCAACTAAGTACCGCAAAAGTAACAGACGTTGAAAATAGAGATTTTTCTTCGTCAGTTTTTGCGATGCATCTCTTTGCGCGACTTTTGCTTGCTTACTCGCCATCTGCACTCCAGCATTGGATCGCTTCTTCAAGGCGATTCATCTTTTGATAAATCCCTAGCATTTCTAGTGCAACTTCTCTGAGGGTCATGGTTGTCATCAAATGATCTAGTGCATGGATCAACAAGATATCACAGGTAAATGAAGTCCCTGAAGCATATTCTTGCAGCATTTTTGACTGGATGCGGTGGGCTTTGACTAATGAATCATTGGCTGTGTCCAACAACTCTTGCGCTTCTTGACAACTGCTGATTCGCATCTGTTCAAAGGCTTGATGAATCATCGTGCGGGCATCACCGCTTGCTAAAATAAGTTCAAAGGATATTTCTTGAATTTTTTCACTATCCATAGCCTACCTCCATTTATTTCGCACTTTTTTCTAATGCAATGCTTTCTTTGACTAGCTGTGCTAATTTCTCGATCCCGATCGGTATCGGAATATATGCTTGCGGGGGAATATTCACGATTGGTTTGCCGTATTTTTCGGCGCTTTTCTTTAAATTGGCAAAATGCATTTTCGTTTGCGGACTGACTAGATATAAATCGTACTCGTCCTTAGCGATCGTAGCGATCCCCTCTGAAGCAGAGATGGCATCGATCCTCACTGACCACCCTTCTGTTGTTAAAAAGCTTGTTCCTTTTTTAGCGATCAACGATGAAGACATGCCCGCTGCACAAATTATCAATACTTTTTTCATTTCGCTTCCTCCTTCTATGAAACGCTTCCATTTTGGTGTATCTGTTTCTTTCTTCTACCCTCCTTCGTGCTAAAAAAATCCTTGAGAACGATTCACTACCTGCTGATTCTTACAAGTAGTAATCCTTCCACATATAAATAGTATTACATAACGAGTACTTTGTAAATGTAATAAAACTCTATTAGTGATATAAAACATTAATTTCTTTCTGCTTCTATCGTGTCATAGTAGAATAATTTTGTGGAGGGGATTTCATGTTTAAAGATCGTTTAAGACAGTTGCGGAAAACGCGATCTGGTTTAACACAAGAAAAAATGGCAAAATATTTAGGAATCGCCAAAACAACCTATGCTTCATATGAGCAAGGCAATCGGATGCCCGATATTGAGATCCAAAAAGAACTTGCTGATTACTTCAATGTCAGTCTCGATTATTTACATGGACGTCCGAATGATTTGGAAGCCCTCTCTATGAAACAGATTCGTGTGGCTTCAAGAATCAACGAAGACTTTACTGAATATCAACTATCTGAAATCATTACCTTTATTGAATTTGTAAAAAATCGCCCAGAGTAAACGGTACTATTCTGACTTTTTTCTCTGGCTAACTTGTGGTGCTGCTTCGTTACCTAAAGAAAAAACTGCTGTCAATGTCTCGCAAGGAAACATTGACAGCAGCTGAAGAGCCTCGGCTCTTTTTTTATTGTCTTACGGTCTCATTAGCGGCAAAGCGTTTTGAAAAATGTTGTTCTAATCGCTTTTGCCCGGCTTCAATCAAAATGCACAACAGCCAATAGATAACGGCAACTAGCACGTACATGGACATGTAATCAAAGGTTCGTCCGCCAACGATCTTGGCTTTTTGAAAAATATCAGGAATCGTGATCATTGCTGCCAAGGACGTCCCTTTCAACAAATCCATTGCCACATTACTCAATGCCGGTACAGAAATACGAAAGGCTTGCGGTAAAATAATCAGACGCATCGTTTTCGTAAATGATAACCCTAACGCATAGGCAGCATCAAATTGCCCACGATCCACACCAGCAATTGATCCTCGGTAGATTTCCCCGATAAATGCGCTGCTGGTCAATGTAAAACAGATGATCGCAGCACTAAGCGCCGACAATTGATAGGGCAAGCCAAAATACAGTAGGAACAACAAGACCAGCGCTGGGACGCCTCTTAGAAATGAGAGGTAGCCCCGCACGAACCCTCTAATGATGGGGTTTTCCAGCATTCCTAAGAAGGTGAGCATGATCCCTAAGAGGTTGCCACCTAGAAAAGAAACGACAGCAATACCGACCGTATAGGACAAGCCCGACAGCAAATAGGGCAATGAGTCCCACATCAACGGCAAATCAAGGGTTGGAATATACATTAGTCTGTTTCAACCGTTTGGATCGCTTGATCAGATTTTACTGAAATATCGGTTTGAAAATACGTTTCCGCAAGTTCTTTTAAACGGCCGTCTTCTTTCATTTCTGCTAAAACAGCATCCACTTTTTCCTGCAATGCTTGATGATCTTTCACAAATAAGAAGCCCGTTTCATTCGGATTAAAGTAGACATCTTCTAAAATTTTAACAGGGATATCTGGCAAAGCAGCAACCGCCATTTTTTGCAAATAGTAATCATTCAAGATCACATCCGTTCGACCATTCGCAACATCTGTCAAATACTGATCATTCGTTGCGTTGTCGTAAGTCACTAATTCTGCCCCATAGGATTCGGCTAAGCGCATGTAGCTGGTATTCGGTTCACCAGCAGCTTTTTTGCCATCCAAATCTTCTAAAGAAGCAATCCCAGAGTCATCACTTTTACGCACGATCATACTATCGAACGAGTATTTAATAGGCGTTGAGAGACTGAATTTTTCCGCCCGTTCATCCGTCAAACCAAAATCGTTGGCAGCAAAATCGGCTTCTCCACGTGTTAAAGAAGAAACTTGTCCATCGACATTGTACTCTTTAAATGTGATCTCTACGCCTAATCGTTTGGCGACTTCTTTTGCCACATCGACATCATAGCCCACTAATTCATTTTCATCGTTATAGTAAGACGATGGATACAAGGTTCCCGAAGTAGCAACAACCAATGTTTTGGCTTCTTCCACCTTGCTTAAACTGGTGTCTTCTTCCGTTGGCTTGCTGCAGGCACTTAACAGGACCCCCGCAAATAAACCTAAAAAGCCAACCATTGCAACGATTTTCCCTTTTCTAACTTGTTTCATAATATCCTCCTCTTAGTTTCCTTGTTTTGGCAACAGAAATCGTTGCTGTGTTTCAAATAAATAGCCGACTTGGAAAAGCAGATCTTCTCTGCCTTTAGACGCCATAAATTGGATCCCTAGCGGCAACCCTTCCTCACTAAGAGCAGTTGGCAAGCTGATGGCTGGCTGCCCCGTTAAGTTGGCTAATTGAGTGTACGGTGTCAGAGCATAGCTCTTGGCAAACATTTCTTCGATCAACTCACCAGCAGCACTTTTTCCAAGCGATTCGATCTCATGCAGTCTTTGGCGAATGCTATCGCTTTGTAAGTCTTCCTCGATCAAAGGGGCTGGAAAAGCCGTCGTCGGTGTTAAAAAGAGATCATAGGTCGAAAAGACTTCTTCCATTTTTTCTGCCAGCTGATCCCACCACTGCAAGGCAAGAACGTAATCGGCGGCAGGCAGTTTTTTGCCATATTGGTAAAGTGCCCAGGTCATCAATTCCATTTCTTCCCGTCTGACCGGTTCTTGACGAGCAGCATCGATCTCAGCAAACATCGCAGCTGTTTCGCCACCATTCATGGCGTAATAAGTGGTCATCATTTGCTGACCATCCACTGGATAGCCCACTTCAACGACTTCATGCCCCTGCTCTTCTAAAAATGCGGCTGCACTTCGGACTGCTTGGATGGCAGTTTCTGACACTTGGCCACCGGTCGGCGATGCGGTAGTAAAAGCAACCTTCAACCGCGGTTTTTGACTCGCTTGTTGATGATGCCATTCTACTTGCGGTGCCTGATAAGGGGCTGCCGGCTGTGACGTCCGCAACGCATAAAACAACTGTTCCGTATCACGCATAGAAAGCGTCAACGCAAAGTTGATGGAAGCGCCTTGCCAGCTGCGCCACTCACTAGGACCCACTGGCATCGTGCCACGGGTTGGCTTCAAACCGATCAATCCGCTAAAGGATGCTGGAATGCGGATCGATCCGCCGCCATCACTGGCACCCGCAATCGGAAACATCCCCGAAGCCACTGCCGCTGCCGCACCACCACTAGAACCACCAGCTGAATAGGCAGGATTCCACGGATTACGTGTAGGCCCATACAATGTTGGATCAGTGATATTTTTGAATCCAAATTCTGGTGCATTGGTTTGCCCTAACGGCACAAAGCCCACCTCTTCTAAACGAGAAACAAAGTGAGCCGTGCGGCTGGCTCGTGCTTTTGCAAACAGTTTGGCTCCTGACGTTGCTGGCCACCCTGCTTTGGTTTGGCCGAGTATTTTTAATGGCATGGGTTGTCCACCAAAAACCGTTTTTTGAAGATGCTGCTCGTAATGCTGGATCGCTGCTTGCGGATCAAATGTTACAAGCGCATTCAAAAGCGGATTTTGTTGATTGACTTTTTCTTCGATCATCAGCACCCGCTCGGCAAAGCTAATTTGTCCTTGCCGCAATTGTTCCGCCCAATAGGTCGCATCTCGCATGCTTGTCCCTCCTTTTTCTCAAAACCTCAAACAATTATCTAAACTGTAACACATGAAAAATTCTTCTTTATATAGACTACAATATACCAAACACTAGGAAATCTTTCAACAAAAATAGAACAGTTTCCAAACCTGTATCATATCGTTCTCAAATGTTCCCATCTTTTTACTACCAGCTGTCGACCAGCGCTTCTTCTTAGCTGCCCTCATCATTGCCTAACAAAAACGGCACATCGCCAAACGATGTGCCGTTTTGATTTACTTGTATTTTTCTTCCAGCTTGCTCATCCAAAGACCTAACCAAGCCCCCAAGACAAACAAGATAATTCCGATGACGGCTGTTACCCAAGTAAAGCCGCTATAGTTTGCCACCGGAGGAATCACGATCAATATCGTTGAGGCAATAACGATCCCTAAAATGAAGTGATAGACTTTTGAATGATAATGGGTCAATAGCCACTCCATCAATTTCGAAAACAGCAGCATCACTGCCAAACCGCCAATGGAGATCGGTAGAAAGACCCCCATGATGTCAAAGCTCTTAAAGCCTTTCAACATCGGATCATAAAGGCCCAGAACGAGCAAAAGGTTTGAAGGACTCAAGCCGGGAACCAAAACACCTAACGCGATCAGACCGCCGGCGATCACAAAACCTATGAAATTGGCAGGGATCGTTCCTAAGATATCGCCCATAAAATAGAGGAACAAGAAGCCGATGACCATACTGCCGAAGAACCAAAGCAGGTCGCCGGTTGTCCGTTTGCTTTTCAAGGTCGATTCTTTAGCAAGTGCTGGTAACGTCCCAATAATTGCCCCCGCAAAGCCCCACAAAACGATGATTTGATAGTTTTGCAGCAGCCACTCTAATGGCTTTGATAAAAGCCCGATCCCTACGATTCCCCCGATCCCTACTGGTAGGAAAAAGAGGAGATTCTCTTTAAAATTCTTCGTGAGATGTGCCATAAAGCGCAGCATCCGCTCATAAATGCCTAAGATGGCTGCCAATACGCCACCTGAAACACCAGGCAAGATAAAGCCCAAGGCAATCACCACGCCTTTAAGAAAACGTGACAAAATACTTTCGTTTCTCTGTTTTTCCATTTACAATTGCTCTCCTTAGCGATGGTTTTCACCAATCGTTCTTTTTTCATCAATCCCTTTAACTATACTTGATTGCCAAAAAAATGGAAAGTAATTTCTAATTCCTCATACAAAGGCAGATTTCAAAGTTCTTTCAGCATCAAGAAATCCGTCTGCTCATCATCCCCCATGAAAAAGGAGTGACTGCCAACTCTTTCAAAGCCCATCGTATGATAAAAAGCCAACGCATTGTCGTTAAATTCCCAAACACCTAACCAGATCGACTTTTTCTGCAGCTCTTTAGCGGTCTCTTGGGCAAACAGCAGCAGTGTTTTGCCATAGCCTCTGCGCTTATGTTCTTTTTTAATATAGATTCGTTCAATTTCCAACCCCTCTGGGGCAATCGCTTCCGTTTGCGCCTCACCCCAGTTAAGTTTGATATATCCTACGGTTTGATCATTTTCTTGTAAAAAATAAAACGCCGATTGCGGATTTTCTAACTCTCGGGTCAGTTTCGGCAGATTGTAGGCTTCTTCTAGATAGATACGAGTATTTTCCTCCGTATTGAAAGGAGCAAATGTATCGTAATAGGTGGATACGCTGATTTCTCCCAATTCTTCTAAATCTGCCAAAGTACATCGTTTGATAGCCATCAAAACGCCTCCTCATTTTTTCAAGCTATTCTATCACATCTCCATCATCCCTTGCAAAAGCAAAAAGGACGGACAGCTTTCCCCACTGTCCGTCCTTTCATAGACTTACTCTTTTATAACCAAGAGCCAGAAAACTGATGGATCACCATCGTACTCGGATCTTCCTCGACCTCACCAGTGATATAGCTTTTTGGTGAAAACGTCATTTGCGGGAAGATTTCTACACCCTTAACGGTTTGTCGTTGATTATTCAATTCTAATCCGTGGTTTTGCAACAGTTCCGTCACTCGGATCACATTGGTGACGACATCTTCCGTTTTTTCTGCCCGGACAAATTTTCGGTCATCGTAATCGTGGTACCATTCTTCCATAAAGGGATGATGCGGCACCGCTCCAATGATCCCAGTAGAAATCTTGGTTTCGATCTCAAAGCCCATAAATGCCTCCAGTGTCAAGAGCTCATCTAAAGGTTTGACCACCTCGATATCAGTATCCATATAAATACCGCCTTCTGTCACTAATGCATACAAACGAACCACATCTGACACAAAGGCCCATTCTTCTTGGTCATAGGCCTCTTTTAGATAAGGACCGAATTTTGAAAGGTCGATCGTTGATTCATCCCAACGTTTGATCTCATAATCCGGACAATATTTTTTCCAGGTATCCATGTATTTCTTTTCTTGTTCACCTAATGGATTGCCGCCAAACCAGCAATAATGAATAATTTTTGGAATCATCAATCTCTCTCCTTTAGTTTATTGGTCTCTTTTAAGTGTAGCGGATTTTGCAATTGTTTCAAAATCATATACACTTTTTGCAGTGAAAAAAACTGTTTCCTCTGCTCTTCAGGATCAGAAAGGATCATTGAAAAAAGCACCTGAGTCAACGACTCGAGTGCTTTTTGAGGGATTGCCTATAAATAGCGATTGTCCCGTAAGACGGCTTTTTTGATATCTGCCACCGTTTGCGTCCCAGCAAGCTGCATGACCATCTCCAATTCTTTTTTGAAGAAATCAAAGACTTGTTGAACACCGGTAGCACCACCTAGAGCCAACCCATAGATCACTGGGCGACCGATCGCCACTAGATCTGCTCCGCAAGCAATCGCTTTAAAGACATGCTGTCCTCGCCGTACCCCGCTATCAAAGACGATCGGCGCCCGACCTGCCACTGCTTCAGCCACGATCTGCAAGGAATCAAAGGAAGCTGGACCACCATCCAATTGGCGTCCCCCGTGATTTGAGACCCAAATCCCTTGTGCACCTGCCCCTAATGCTCGTTCCACATCTTCTTCTGATTGCACCCCTTTGACATAAACTGGCAAGTCAGATTCTTTGGCGATAAAAGCGACATCCTGGGGACTTAATTTTTGTTTTGAGGAGCCGTAAACGGCATCCATCGTTTGTCCGATCCCTGATTGATAGGCCTGAACGATCGGCATTGCCAACGGAAAGGTGAAGCCATTACGGCGATCCGTTTCTCGATTGCCCCCCACAGTTGCATCTGCGGTCAAAACGATCGCTTTGGCGCCATTGCGTTTTGCCATCGCCAAGATGTCTTTATTGATGCCATCGTCTTTGCTCATATAGAATTGGAACCACTGCGGCGCTTCTTGGCCACCAGCTGCTCGGATTTCTTCCAACGTACAAGAAGCATACGAACTCGCCGTATAGATCGTGCCAAAACGTGAAACACCTTTGGCTGACGCTTGTTCTGCCGCAACATTTGCTAAGCCGTGGGCGGCAACAGGCGCCATAATGATTGGCGCTGACAACGTATCACCGCCAAAGGACAACGTTGTGTCCGGTAATTCAATGTCCTTTAAGACATGAGGAATGATCAATTTGTGATTGAAGGCGCGTTCATTTTCTTGATAGGTAAAAATATCCCCCGCACCACTGCTGATATAGCCATACCCACCTTTAGGAATCACTTCCTCTGCCGCGATCTCCAAATCGCGCATATTGATAAAATCAATTGCTCCTTCTGCTGTACTTGCTTGATAAATTTTTTCCATGCCTTTCCCTACTCTCCGATAAGATAACGTTTACATTCTCATCCTACGCCTGATTGTAGGATCACGCAACTCATTCGCTCACTCTGTCAAATAAGCTTCTTTTACTTTCCCACTCAAGACAGCCCTCCATTGAGCTGGCTGAATTATTATTTTGCTCGTTTAACATATTCTGCCAATAACAACGGCTGAATCGTTGGATATGTCCAGCTGGCAGGCGGCTCTGCCATTACATAGATTGCTTCGATCTCTGAGGTCAATTCATCCTGCAAGTCCGTGATCTGGGCTTCAAACACCAAGCCGTAATCGGTCTCCCCGTCTTTTTCTACCCCATAGATAAATAACGGCTCTAGAGTAAAGTGCTTAGCGCCTGTTTCTTCTTTTCATTCACAGGCGGCACACTCTGTGATGCTTTCTCCTAGTTCTCGCTTGCCTCCAGGGATCTCTAATGTGTCTCGTTCTTTGTGTTTGACATAGACGAACTTTTCTTGGTACTTGCTGATGATCACCGCAAAGACTAACTGCTCTTCTGCGATCTTTTCAAGCTCGAAAATCGTTACGTGATTCATTTTTCTCATTCCTTTCAAAAAAGCAGACATGCTTCTAAACGAAACAGTCGTTAAATCAAAAAAAAGTGCTGATCCCTTATGAAAAGGGCCAGCACTTGCAGCTTATTACTCTTCTTCTTCCGCCATGAATGTGTTGAAGACTTCTTCAATCATATCCCATTCTGCTTCTGTTTCGATCTGTTCTAATTCACCTTCAGAACCGTCTTCGTTTTCAATATAAGCGTACGCTTGTAATTCAACGTCTTCTTCTTCCGGTACGCCTGCTGGATAAAGCAAGACGTAGTTGCGGCCGAATTCTTCCGTACCGTCAACCGTTAATAGAATTTCGTATAAAGTTTCATTTCCTTGATCATCGATTAAAGTAATGTGTTCATGTCCTTCATGATCGTGATCGTGGTTATGATCGTGTGTATGTTCTGACATTTATTTTCCTCTTTTCTGTAAATTAAAACAGCTGTTTCCCAGCACCATCTAAATAATTCTGCAAAATCATGACTGCTGCTAATTTATCAATCACTTTTTTTCGTTTGGCACGCGAGGTATTCGCCTGTTCTACCAGCATTCGTTCTGCTTGAACGGTCGTCAGACGTTCGTCTTGGTAAACGACCGGCAAACCGAATTGCTGTTCGATCGCTGCGCCGTAAGCCATAGAAGCTTCCGCTCTAGGTCCGATCGTATTATTCATATTTTTAGGTAGTCCTACCACAAAACGTGAGACTTCATATTCTTTCACCAATTCAGCAAGTCGATCATAACCGAAATTGCCTTCATCTTCATTGATGCGAATGATCTCAATCCCTTGTGCTGTCCAGCCCATTGGGTCACTGACCGCCACGCCGACTGTCCGCGAACCAACATCCAATCCCATGATTCTCATTATAGGTTGATCCCGTGATTGCCTAAATAATAACGGATCAGAACTTCCATGATCTCATCCCGTTCGTGACGACGAATCAAATTCCGGGCATCCCGATAACGAGGAATGTAAGCCGGGTCGCCAGAAAGGAGATAACCGACGATTTGATTGATCGGATTGTATCCTTTTTCCTCTAATGCTCGGTAGACGATAGCTAATGTTTCGCTGACTTCTTTTTTACGGCTATCATCAAAATCAAAGCGAACTGTTTCATCTGTAAAACCCATTTCACGACACCTCTCTTTTGTATAGATTTTAGCATATGTTCCTACTATATTGTACTAAACGTTTGATAAAACTACAAACATATGCTTAGATTTTCTCCATTATAACAAAGGTTTATGATGTTTTTATGAACTTTCTTAAAAAAAGCTAGAAAGCGCGATAGACATACTGATTTTCTGGTGCTTCAATCGTCTTCTCTTGGTCTGCTACCACCATCGGCAAGTCCCGTTTGAAGGGTTGATAGTACTTCGATTGGATCGTCCCTTCCACGTGGAGCCACTGGTTATTTTCTGCCGTTGTTTGTTGAGGTAATTCCACTCGCAAGCCAAAAACGCCTGAATCAGCCACACAATGGATAATGCCAAAACGAAACAAAAAGATTTCATTGGCATCATCTTGATCTGCATGGTACACAAATCCATCATAGGTGATTTTCTTACCAATGAATTCACTCGGGTACGTATAGATCAACTCCATGACTTCCAAGTAATTTTCTTCCGTTACCGCAATCGTCTCATCTTTGGCGTAACGTGCCAATGCGGCATCCATCTGAGTGTCATAATCTTCTTTGTTAAAATAAAGACTTGTATCGGGTTTCAGATATTGGGTCGTCATTTCTGGATCCCCTACAGATTCTTCACTTAGGGGGAAATTAAACCCTTTTGCTTCAACGATCGTCGTATCCAAGCTAACGGTGGGGAAAAAGAAACCCACGATGATCGGTAAGGCTAATAGAAAATACGCAATCACTCGTTGGTGTTTTTTCTCTAATCCATGCTGGTGCTCGTCGTCATGATGATGCTCGGGCTCTTGTTTGACCCAAAAGTACAGCTGGACCAAAGCCAACAATAAAGAAATGATCATAGATAAAATAGCGAGATAGCGATAATGAATGTTGATAAACTGATTGAGTTTACCCGTCACTTGCAAATACATCATCAATTCAAAATAGCCTGATAAGATCAAAAAACGAACCATTCTTTACACCACCCATGCATAAATTGAAACGACGATTGCGACTAAACCAACTAAAGAAGCGATAAAACGCCCCGAAAAGTACCGCTTCATCATCAACAAGTTTTTAATATCTACCATTGGACCAAAAACCAGGAAACCGACGACTGGTCCCGTGCCGAATAAACTCAACAACGAAGAGCCGATAAAGGCATCTGCTTCGGAACATAGGGATAACGTTAATGCTAACAGCAGCATGACAAAGACCGCTAGCAGCTTCGTGGAACCTAATGTCAGCATCAAGCCAGTTGGCAGATAGGTCTGCATCGCTGAGGCGATCAACGCACCAATGATCAAATAACGCCCAGTATCGAAAAACTCATCCAAACTATGCTGCAGCAAATGACGAATCTGCCGAAGGAGCGGATGACTGGTCTTTTCTGTTTGATGATGGGCGTGATCATGCCCATGATGGTGTGAATGAACTGACTGCTCATTCCCGCCACTTAATTGATTGGCAAGCCGTGTTTTTAAGACCTCTTGTTTGTTAAAATACGCCAGCCAGATCCCCACGACCATTGCGACCAATAAGCTGCCCAGTACACGCAAAAAGGCGAACTTCGCGGAATTTCCAAAGGCAATGAATGTAGAAAAAATCACGATAGGATTGATGATCGGCGCAGTCAGCATAAAGGCAAACGCCGTGTACACTGGCACGTCTTTTTTTACGAACTGATTGACGATCGGTACGATCCCGCATTCGCAGGAAGGAAAAAAGACCCCCAGACCACAACCAACTGTGATCGATGCCAATTTGTTTTTTGGTAAGAGTCTCGTGACTCTTTCTGGCGTCAAGAAGACTTGTAAAGCACCTGATATCAAGCAGCCCAATAGGACAAAGGGCAAGGCTTCAATGACGATAGATAAAAAAATAACACTCATTTGCAGGACAGAATTCGGTAATGCCTGAAACATAACTTTAACCTTCTTTATCAATAAATTCGAAACGCTGGAATTACTATACGTTTTTTCCTTTTTTTATACAACGTTTTTTTTAAAGCAGTCTGTTTTTTTAATCGTTGCTTTAGATTTTCCTTATCTTTAAATCCTTCTTGTTCACCTAAATGATCAGCAACTAGCAGATATTTTGACTTTTCCTCAAGAACAGCGTACATTTTCCATGGAGGAATGACTTATGCAAAAAAATCAACCGATCCAAGAGAGGCTCGCCCAACATCCGTTGGCACTACTCTATCTCTCTCAACCAAATTGCAGTATTTGTGTTGCGGACAAACCACGCATCCAAACACTGGCACAAACCCAACAACTCCCACTATTTACCATCAACACGCTGGCAGAGCCAAAAGCAGCCAGTTTATTTTCGGTCTTGACGGTTCCCGTCGTCCTCTTGTTCGCAAATGGGAAAGAAGTGCATCGCGAAGCCCGCATCATCGATTTCACACGTTTGACTCAACAAATCTTGCGGTATCAAGAAGCACTCACAAGCGTTGAAGAGCAAGATTCCTACGAATCACTTTTTGACCAGTTAGACGAGTAAGTTCAGTGAATGAAAGCAAAAAACAGCTGTCAGATCCTTGTATATACTACGATCTGGCAGCTGTTTTTCTGGTTCCTATTTATGTGATGCGATTATTCGCTTAGTGATGGTTCTTCTACTGGTTCTTCATGTGACAAGACGTTGCCTGAATGCAAGAAATAAATCAATGTTTGCAATTCATTGGTTAAGTCAACGTTTTGAATCAGCACGCCTTTTGGTGCAGTGATCCGTGCAGGTGTAAAGTTCAAGATTCCTTTAATGCCAGCTTTCACAAGCTCGTTCACTAAATCTTGTGAATGTTGTGCGGGAACCGTCAAAATAGCCACATCGATCTGTTGGATCTTCACTTGTTCCTTCATGTCATCCATTGGATAGACCGGCACACCATCTACGATTCGACCAACTAGATCTTCGTTGACATCAAATGCGGCACTGATCCGAATGCTGTTGCTTTGGTGAAATTTGTATTTCAACAAGGCGCTCCCCAAGTTTCCGACACCGACTAAAGCTACATTCGTCATGTGGTCTTCGTTCAATGTCTTCGCAAAGAACTGCATCAAGCTTTCAACATCATAGCCGTAGCCGCGTTTTCCTAATTCACCAAAGTAGGAAAAGTCGCGGCGGATCGTCGCACTATCAACTTGAACAGCTTCACTTAGTTCGGTCGAAGAAACTTTTAATTTGCCTGCTTGGTGCAAAATACGCAAGTAACGATAATATAAAGGCAATCGCTTCGCTGTTGCCTTTGGAATTTGATGATCTTTCAAAGAATACTCCCCCATTGTGAAAAATTCACTTGTGATGAAGCTATCATAACAAATACATTGTTCAAAAATCAATTTGAATGCTCATAATTTGAAATATAAATTTTATAATGGTAAAATCAAACTTTTTCCCAATCGCCGTTTCCCCTAAAATATGATAGACTTGTAGTATTGCAACCTTGATACAGACAAGTTTCTTAAAGATAGGAATGACATACACATGATTTTATTACAAGCCAACCAAATCGCCCGTCTTTTCGGAGCCGAGGTTTTATTTGAAAATATCCAATTAGAGATTGCCAGCAATTCCCGAATCGCGCTTGTTGGGCGCAACGGTGCTGGTAAATCAACGCTACTGAAAATTATTGCTGGACTCGAAAGTCCTGATAAAGGAACGATCGCTAAAAACAAAACCGCTACGATGGGCTACTTAGCTCAAGATACCGGACTTGCTAGTCAGGCCACCGTTTGGGAAGAAATGCTGGGGGCTTTTGCAACGGTTCGGCAGATGGAGCAGCGCATGCGTACCTTAGAGATCGCCATCTCCGAAGCAGATCCTACTGCTGACTCTGGCAATCTCCTGAAAGAATACGACCAGTTGCAACATGAATTTGCAGAAAAAAACGGCTATGGCTATGAAAATGAAATTCGCTCCGTCTTGCACGGTTTTCAGTTTGATCCTTCTTTTTACACACAGCCGATCGATACCCTTTCCGGTGGTCAAAAAACCCGCTTGGCATTAGCAAAAATGCTGCTGCAAAAACCTGATATCTTGATCCTCGATGAACCGACCAACCATTTAGACATCGAAACGTTAGCTTGGTTGGAAAACTATCTGCAAGGATATGCCGGTGCGTTGCTGATCGTTTCCCATGACCGTTACTTCTTAGACAAAGTTGTCAACGAAGTCTACGAACTGAGTCGCCAAAAAATGCGCCACTACAAAGGCAATTACAGCCGCTATTTGACCCTGAAAGCTGAACAGCTGCAAAGCGAATGGAAAGCCTTTGAAAAGCAGCAAGAAGAAATCAATAAACTGGAAGACTTTGTTGCCCGCAATCTTGTCCGTGCCTCTACCACCAAACGCGCGCAAAGTCGCCGTAAGCAATTGGAGAAAATGGACCGGTTGGATCGCCCGCAAGGAGATGAAAAGTCCGCCCACTTCCTTTTTTCCATTGAAAAACCTTCAGGAAATGTTGTAATGCAAGTAGAAAATGCCGCTATCGGTTATTCTGAAGAAGAAGTCTTATCGGCGCCCATCGACTTAGATGTTCGGCGCAAAGATGCGATCGCTTTAGTAGGACCGAATGGGATCGGCAAATCAACCTTACTGAAATCACTGATTCATAAAATCCCCTTTATTCAAGGAAAGGTGCATTTTGGCGCCAATGTCTCAATCGGGTACTATGACCAAACTCAATCCGATCTGCACTCAACCAAAACGATCCTCCATGAGCTTTGGGATGACCACAGTACCACACCTGAAGTCGAGATTCGCAATATATTAGGCAGCTTCTTATTTTCGGGAGAAGATGTTGAAAAGCCGATCACGCTGTTAAGCGGTGGCGAAAAAGCCCGTGTCGCTTTGGCAAAATTAGCCATGGACCATGACAATTTCTTGATTTTGGATGAGCCAACCAACCATTTAGACATCGACAGCAAAGAAGTCTTAGAAAATGCCCTGATCGATTATGAAGGCACGTTGTTCTTCGTATCTCATGACCGCTACTTTATCAATCGAATCGCCACAAAGGTCGTGGAACTGTCTGAAAACGGCAGCAAGCTCTATCTAGGCGATTACGATTATTATTTAGAAAAGAAACAAGAAGAAGCTGAGATCGCAGCGATGCTGGAAGCAAAAACAACCGAAACCACCATTTCAGCGGGCAAACAAACCTTTGTCCAAAGCAAAGAACAGCAAAAAGCCGTTAGAACCTTACAGCGAAAAGTCGCCCAAATCGAAGAAGAGCTTGCCACGATAGAAGAAACGATCCAGCAACTGGAACAAGACATGACCGCACCAGAAGCGTTGAATGATCATGTAAAATTGACCGCGTTGAATCAAGCGTTAGAACAAGCCCGCACTGAACAAGAAGCCCTATTAGAAGCATGGGAAAATACTAGCTTAGAACTAGAGGCATTTGAAAGTTGATCGTGTCATCGGTCTGTAGGCCGATGACAATCGCTCCCTCCTTTGTTTTACTTAAAAGAACAGGATGAATACGTACAATTCGTAAAACAAGGAGGGAAAAATGCAAAAACAGACAGATGTTTATCGAAAGCGTCGGCCAATGATTGTTTTGGCAGGATTGGTGTTGATTTGGATAGGGTTCAATCGAATCTCTCATCACGTGTTGTACGGAGAGTTGTCCGAACACGTGTCTACCGCCGTTGCCTATGATGATAGCTACGATGACGAATATGTTTACTCCCAAGCTATTTTAAGTGAAGATATCAATGCTTACTTAGGGGAAATGGACATCACAACACCGATTTTCCTGCAGACGAACGAAGAATGGGCCGATAGATCCTATGGCAATGACGGCAGCCAGACCTTGGCAGAAAACGGCTGCGCGATCGCTTCTCTTGCGATGGTTCAATCCTACCTTGAAGGCTATCCCATTTCGCCACTGGAGGTCCTCGATTGGGCAGGAGATCATTATTACGTTGACGGCCAAGGAACGGACTGGCGGATTTTTTCTGACTTTGCCGATGCAAACGGCTACAACTATTATGATCTTGGCACAGATCTAGCCAGCGTTGAAGCTTACTTGCAACAAAATCATCCCGTCATCGTTTCTGTGACTCCAGGGGAATTTACAGATGGCGGCCATATTATGGTCTTAGGTGGAATGATGGACGATCAAGTGTTTGTCTTAGATCCCAATGATGATCCAGAAAAATCCCATTACTCTATCTATTACACACTAGATGAAATCGCTGATCAAAGCTTGCGCTTTTGGACCTTCAGCTGATTGATCGAAAAAAGTCCCATTGGGGGCTTTTTTCTTTGTCGTCCCGAAAGCAGCAACTGGATCTTACTTTTTTAATAAAAAAACCATTCTTTCTCCCCTTAGGAATCCGCTTTCTATTATAATGGAAGAAAGAAAGGTGTGAAGTCTATGAAAATCGGTATCCCCAAAGAAATCAAGAACAATGAAAATCGTGTGGCATTGCCGCCCTCCGGAGTCTATGAGTTAGTCCAAGACGGACACGAAGTCTTCGTTGAACAAGGCGCTGGTGCAGGATCAACCTTTTCTGATCAAGCGTATCAGGAAGTCGGCGCTACGATTGCTACCGTTGAAGAGGTTTGGGCCTCTGAATTGGTTATGAAAGTCAAAGAACCTTTACCAGAAGAATACCCCTTTTTGCATGAGGGACTGGTTTTATTCACCTATTTCCACGTAGCCGCCAATCAACAGCTTGCTCAAGCGTTGATCGACAGCAAAGTGATCGCTGTTGCTTATGAGAACGTCCAGCTGGCGAACGGCACCCTGCCTCTGCTATCGCCTATGAGTGAGATCGCTGGAAGAATGTCTGTTCAAATTGGCGCGCAATTTCTCGAAAAAATTTATGGCGGAAAAGGAATCCTGCTTTCAGGTGTTCCCGGCGTCCGTCAAGGTCGGGTTACGATCATTGGTGGTGGCGTCGCCGGTGAGAATGCCGCGAGAGTCGCCGTAGGTCTAGGCGCACAAGTGACGATTTTAGACGTTTCGATCCCACGCTTACAAGAGCTGGATCGACAGTTTTCTGGTCAAGTCCAAACCTTGTATTCCAATCGCTTGAATATCGAACGAACGATCCAATCCGCAGACTTGGTGGTAGGAGCGGTCTTATTGCCAGGACAAAAAGCCCCGTGCTTAGTGACCCGCGAAATGGTGAAACAGATGCCTGAAAAATCCGTGATCGTCGATATTGCCATTGACCAAGGCGGAATTTTTGAGACCGAAGACAAAGTCACCACCCACGACGAGCCAACCTATATCCGGGAAGAAGTTATTCACTATGCAGTGGCGAATATGCCAGGTGCTGTGCCGCAAACGGCAACCATCGCATTGAGCATTGCCACCTTGCCGTATGCCCAGCAGCTAGCGAACGATCCTTTAGCAGCGTTGCGAGAAAATCAGGCACTTGCCAAAGGGGTCATCGCCTATGAGGGCGCATTTACTTCAAAAGAAGCCGCTCACGATCTGTCATTGCCTTTTACCGATCTATCGGAATTGATTTGAGCCACTCTCCCACAATAAAAACAGCAGCCGCACAAGTAATTCGCGGCTGCTGTTTTGCTTTCTATGAGAATTTCCTTTTTTGGGTAGCATGGGCTTTGGAAGTATGCTATATTCATACTTAAAAAAAATTCGACCTAGACAGGAGGAACACTGTGCTTACTCAACAACAAATCCAAGCATTTCCTAAAGTAGAACTTCACTGCCATCTCGACGGTTCCATTCGTCCAGAAACATTGATCGCCATCGCCAATCAGCAAGAACTACCGATCGAGCAAGACATAGAAGCGGTAAAAGCACAGATGCAAGCCCCCAAAGATTGTCATGACCTGAGGGATTATCTTCGCTGCTTTGATTTCGTTCGGCCGTATTTGCAAACACAAGAAGCGTTAGCAGCTGCCGCCTATGATGTGATGGAACAAGCCGCTCAAGATGGGGTCGCTTATATTGAGATCCGCTTTGCCCCCAGCTTATCGATGGACAAAGGACTCACTTGCAGCCAGACCATCCAAGCCGTGATCGAAGGCATCGCACGAGCAGAAGAACGCTACCCAATCAAAGGCAATGTTTTGGTCATTGGGATGCGTCAAGAAGACCTACCAGCTATTACGGCGATTTTTGATGAAGCGATCGCTCTTACCGATGAAAAAGTCGTCGGCATTGATCTGGCAGGTCCAGAAGAAGACGGGTACGTCCCTGATTTAGCTGCCAGCTATCAAGTGTTCCTCAAGAACCAAAGTGTCCAGCTGACCTTACATGCAGGCGAATGCGGCTGTGTGCAAAACATTTATCAAGCCATCGAAAGCGGTGCGCAGCGGATTGGCCACGGCATCGCCTTAAAAGGAGATCCTACTGCTCAAGCATTTGTTCGAGAACAAAATCGCTGTATCGAAGGCTGCCCTACCAGCAATGTTCATACGCGTGCGATTCCCACATACTCGGCATACCCATTAAGAGAATGGCTGGAAGCCAAGGTACCTTTTTGTTTGAACACCGATAACCGAACGGTCTCAAACACGACATTGACCAATGAATACCTGCAAATGGCTCATCATTGCGACATGACCGAATCAGAGATGCGCTTCTTAAACGAAACTGCCGCTCAGCATTCCTTTGCGGAAGCTGCCGACAAAGCGGTACTCTTGAAAAAAATTCAAGAATGGCAATTCTAATAAACATGGACGCTAGTGATCCCCACTGGCGTCCATGTTTATTTCCAAAACGATCAACTTTCTTTCCTTTATGCAAAGAAGAGCCGATCGATCCTTGTTAATTCCACCTTACCTCCCATTTTCTATTTTTATGAAAATAAAAAAGCTGTTTAGATGAAATCTCATCATAAACAACTTTTCTATGCTAGATAAAAATTTGTATTCAATGTCAACGTTTTTGAAGAAAACAAGAAAACCATTCCCATGTTCTCTTACACAATCATTTACACAAGTACCCAGCTAATTTTTTAAATCTAAGCCTTCAATCAACGCCACCGCACGATCGATCCCAGCGTCTTTTGTTTCTTCTAGCACCACGTAACAGTATGGCTTGTGTTTGATCAGAAGCTGTAAAATTTCTGGATACCGTATTTGTCCTTCACCTAACGGGACAGGGATCACTTCTTCTCCCGAGAGTTGAAAATCCTTTAGGTGCAAGCAGACGATTTTCTCTCCGAAAAGAGTAAATGCTTCTTCTACCAATGCGACTTGATCAGCAGCTGTTTTTGCGGTGATCAAATTCGTTGGATCGTAAATGATCCCTAAATAATCAGAAGGAACACGTTCAATCAGCTCGGCGATGCGCTGATTCGAATACAGCGGATGATTCAGTCCAGCTTCGATCCCTACCATGATTTGATATTTTTCTCCCGCTCGAACGAGTCGCTGGATCACATGGATCAAGTCTTCAAAAACCTCATCCGAAAAATTCTCTTCGCTATATCCCAGCGCGGCAATGACTGAGCCTGTTTCTGAAGCCATCATGCTGGCACCAAAATAACGGGCATGGAATAAATAGCGCTCAAATTTCTGTAAGATTTTTTCTCGTTCCCCTGGTTCGGGATGAATCAAGTTACTATAACAACTTAACAAAGCGATTTGAACGCCTTGTTCTTGGAATTCATTCTTGAAGAAGGTCCCCATACCTGGATTCATCTTTTCAGGAGCACTTAGGTCTGGAAAAGACGCATTCAAGGCAAACTGAACGTTTTTTATTTTCTTTGCACCTATGGCTTGTGCTAACTGCTTTGGTGTATATTCTCCTGAGAGATCATGCCCTCGGATGGCTAAATGAATCATCTGACTCCTCGCTTTCTACTGTTTTTTCCCATTCAATAATCAAATTTTCATAAGGTTTTAGCCTATGGTTACCGCGCGTCAGCGCTTCCCCTGACAAGCGTTCGAATCCGGGGAGAGGTAAGGTAAAGTCAGCTGTCGTCATACCTAAGTTACTGATCCAAAGTTGGACATGGGTCGCTGACTCTCTGCGATACTTCATCACACCTTCCGAACATTTGATCAACTGGCGATCTGATTCATAAGGGAAAAGTTCTTTGCGACAAAACGACTGCCATATCAAACTGTCTGGTAAATTGCTAGGTAGCGCACCTAAATAGATGATCTCTCCTTGAGCCAGTTGTTTCTTAGCTAGTAGCGTTTGGTCATTCCCTCGTCCGATCGTTTCCCAATCTTCTGGGCAGTGAAAAACTGTGACCAAATGATCCAAAGGTTCTTCTAGGCCATCATAGGTTAGCTGATAAGCCAGTCCTTTCACCGTAAACTGCTGGATTTGGTCAAACCCGAGCCATTCTCCTAAACGATCTAAACCATTCGTCGCTGGCCACGCCAGCTCTTTGGTCCGATCCCCTGTCATCGGGCCTAAAATCAGCTTGCCTCCTGCTTCGGTAAAGGCGGCAAATTTTTTCAGCAAAGTAGGGCTTATCCAACGAACAAATGGGGCAAGAACAACATCATACTCTTCTAACGGACTATTTTCTTGAATGATTTCTACACGAATCCCTTGGCGAATCAGACTGCCGTAAAATTCGGTAAATAGGCTGCGATAATCATAAACACCCCCATGATCGATCGTGTAAAAGCGTTTCGAGTAATCCGAGTACATGATGGCTATTTTTGCTGATACATACTTCGTTTCCGCTAAAAGTGGTGCGATCTGTTGTCTTAGTTCGCCAATCCGAACTACCTCTTCATACCCACGATCTGGCTCTCCCCAAGCAGTTAACACGGCACTATGGGGTTGCTCCACACCATAGCGATGTCCACGAAAATGCCAAAAGCAGAAGGATTTCAAATTACCTGCATAGCCAATGAACGCTTCACTTGTGACAAACCCATGAGGACGAGGTGCTGCATAGTTTTCAATATGACCAGCATTGGCAGTACAAGTTTCTAACAACAACATTTCCTTGTTGCGCGGTTTGACATTCCGCCAACGATCCAAGTTCATCGTATACGCTGGATAATTGTCTGCCGGTGCATACGTATCAAAACCAGCAATATCTAAATCAGCAAATAGCTCATCATTTTGCAAGTTAAACCCAAAAGCGGAGTTATGGGTAACGGGTAACGCGGTCTCCATTCGGATAAAATGACAAAGATCATGCGCAAACTCATTCAACGTATCGGTGGTAAAACGGCGAAAGGCATTCATCAAGGAAGAATTATGCAAAAATGGGGTCGTTAGCGGCAAGACGACATCCTCAAATGCGTCATACCACTCACTCCACACCTTCGTTCCCCAACACTTATTGAGGTTAGTCACGGATTGATAGCTGTCTTTTAAATACGTATGCCAACGCGTTTGGCACGTCGTACAGTAACATAGATCGACATGACATTTAAACTCATTGTCCAATTGCAACATAACGACATTTTCATGTTTTTCGGCAATCTCCGCGATTTTTCTCGTCAAACGATAGGCATAACGGCGAAAGTCCTCGTTGTTGGTACAGACATGCTGTCTTGAGCCGTGATGCATCTTCGTTCCATCTTGGTTAGTGACTAATGCTTCTGGGTACTGTTTTGTAAACCAGCGGGGCGGAGTTGGCGTTGGAATACATAAGCAAACATCGATGCCATTTGCTTGGTACTGTTCTAGCGTACGTTCCAACAACGCAAAATCATATTCACCAGGTTGAGGCTCCAAGTCACGCCACATGAATTCCCCAATTCTAGCAAAATTCATGCCCAACGTTTTCATCGTTTGACTATCACTTTGCATAATTTCTTCCGACCAGACTTCTGGATACATGCAGGCGCCGTAATAAATATCAGGAAACAGTGGTTGCTCATGGAAAAACGCCTGTAAACGAATCGCTACGTAGCGAGCGATCATCTGCGCCCCGACCTTTGAAAAGTGGGTATCATCTGCAAGACCTGCAGGATAATTGGGATGCTCATTCGGTGCTAACCAAACAAAGAGTGCTTTGGAAGCTTCTAGTCCTAATGTGTCATAATAATGATAGGTATAGCGATTTAAATCAAACAAAACTACTTCTTCCGTTCGACTAAGTTCTCTTAAGACAGGTAAAAATGCTGACAACGTATGCGCCAGTCGTCCCTCTTCTCCTACCCGCCGTTCAACAGGTGTACACAGGATCGGGATTCCTGCTTTTTCTTTGATTTGACGGATCATGTCTGTTAAATGAGCAATGTATGCCTCCATCGTGACATGGTTTTTCTCTTTTTGGTCATTATGTCCAAATTGCAGTAGGACGACTGTATTCGGTTCGACTTCTTGCAGGAGCTGCTCAAACAACCCTTCTTCGATAAACGAACGAGTCGTACTGCCGTTTTTTGCAAAATTGCGTACGTTTACTTCTGGGGATAGATAGCTTGGTAAGGCTTGTCCCCAGCCCATCATTGGCTGTTGATCAAGGGGATAATCCGCCACGGTTGAATCTCCGCCTAGAACGATTTTCATTTCTTTTCTTCCTCCATCTATTTACTATCAGATTTCCAACAGCTTTGACAAGTCTGCTGGTTTTCTTGTTGAACTTAAGCTGTATTAGAAATCGCTTTCTTTTCTATTATACAAAACATTCGCTGATGAAAACATGGAAAAATCAGAGCAAAAGCTGCGAAAATACGAGCTTTTCCGCAGCAACCAACAGTGATCAGCTCTGACCTTTTCGATATTGTCCTGGGGTCATTCCCGTGCACTTTTTAAATAAACGATTGAAGTAGCTGGGATTATACCCAAGGTTTTCGGCGATTTCATTGATTTGGTGATCGGTTTCGAGCAACTGCCGTTTTGCTTCTACGATGCGAACGTTGGTTAAATAATCAATAAAGTTGACCTGCTTGGCACGCTTGAACTCCTTACTCAAAAAGATTGGGTCGACTTCGAAACGATCCGCAACGTATTCTAAGGAAATTTGTTCATTGCGAAAATCAGATTGGATGTACTCCGCTACTTTTTGGATCATTTCACTATAAGAATTAGCGACATTTTCTTGCCAGAGGATGGAAACGGGCTTTAAGAAATGATGGTACAAAAAGGCTTGGATCTGATTGATGTCCAAAAGTCGTTCGATTCGCTCTAACACAACCGTTTTCGATACATAATCCGTTCGTGAGACCCCATTTTCATTTAAAAGGTAATCGACTTGATCGTACATTCGATTGACCACATAGATCACCGCGGCCTGTTGATTGTTTTCTGCCACGACCTGTTCTAAAAACCGCTGGACACTTCGTTGCAATTCTTCATGATAGCCACTTTTCAGCGCTGTTAAAATCAAATTTTCTTGCGAAAGAGAATACTTTGGCAGCGGGCGCATGTTCTCTCCTTGAAGCACTTGATTTTCGGGAATCAACTGTTGCAGATGGATTTGCTTTTTGAGACGTTGGGTAACTTCAGGCAACTTGCGAATCTCAGTTTCTTGTTGCGAACTAACGATGGTGACATAACGGCAGACGATCAAATTGATTTGCTTGGTGACCATCGTGAAGTAATCTGTCAGTTGTTGCTCTTGATTGACCACAAAAACCAAAATCCGTCCTTCATTTGACGAAACGATGGTTGATTCTGGGAAAAACATGGCTGTGACATCCGCTATAATGTTTTCTAACGCAAACAAAATGTGGGTTTCATCTTGTGAATTTGCTTGATTGCTTAATAGATCATTGAGTTGGAAATAAAACAAGCGATACCCTTGGTCACTTAAGCGCCAGTTTTTTTGCTGCAGTAATTGTTGCGATTCTTCCTCTGATAAATAGCCATAATACCCTTCCATCAAATGTTGGATCACTTGCCGCTTGAGCGAATCTTGAAAGCGTTCCGCCTGATTTTGTAGCAATCCTTTTTCCCGACTTAATTGTTGCCAACGGTCCACCAAAAACTCCAGATCGTTTTCTTTTTTCCATTGGGTATTACCAAAGAGCTGATCCATCGTTTTTTCAAAAGGTTGGTATTGTTTTTTTGCCAAAAAGAGACTCATGACTGCCACACAAGCAATAAAAAGAATACTTACGACGATCAGCACTCTAGCCAAATGAGTGACTGGCTCGGTAATCAATGCTAAGGGAACGACGGTATAAAACGTCCATATTTGGTTGAGTCGCGTACTGTTTACGGCGATCATGCTATAATCATTGCCATTGATCGATTCGACCCAGGTTCCTTGATGCTCCTCACTCAGCGGTTGGATAACATTTGCTAAGTTCTGATCGCCAATATAACGAAAACTCTCATGATTAAAGGAAATCGCTGCGAGTCCATTTTCAATTTGGGTATCATAAAAATACTTTAACAATGATTGCTCGTCGATCGTTGCAACTAAAAAAATTTTAGGCTGATCTTCGCCTTGGCTATCAATGTTTTGTACAAAAATCAATTCATCCTCTTCTTCAATGATCTTCCACTGATACTGCCTCCCATTATCGATCCGATAGCGTTCAAATGCTGTTTTGGTTTGCTCGAGCGTTAATTCATACGTACCGCCACTTTCAATCCCAAAAGGCGCCTCGCCTAGTGAATAAATACCGATTCGATTGACATAATTGGAGCTATTTGTTAAGTAAAACAATTCTTC
Organism: Enterococcus sp. 2G9_DIV0600; assembly: GCF_002140615.1. NCBI lineage: Bacteria > Bacillati > Bacillota > Bacilli > Lactobacillales > Enterococcaceae > Enterococcus > Enterococcus sp. 2G9_DIV0600. Next base: position 800,430 of record NZ_NGLL01000001.1, on the reverse strand, counting down.
CGACAGCTGGATCAACGTCTGATAATTCGTCGTTTCCAATAAATCTTCTTGGTAGCGCCTTTGAAACGATTGCCCCCAAACGCTTAAAGTCACTTCCAGCTGCGAGAACTGTTGGTTGATGTTACTAACGATTCCTTCGACTTGGCGATTGTTTAGTTCTTGATAGGATCGCTGTAATGGTCCGATCAAATAGGCATGCAAAAAGATTGCAACAGCTAATAGCGGCACGACGATCCATAGACTGGCTAGCTGCAGTTTTCGATGAAAACCGCCTGTTTTAAAGTACTTCATTCCCAAACACCCTTGTAATAGATTTTATGTGACAAATTGTCATGCGAAAAAATGCATGACAACCTATCCACAACTATTGAAGTGTATCATCCTTTGACGGATCCAATCAGCATTCCTTTGGCAAAATGTTTTTGCAAAAACGGATAGAAGATCAAAATTGGCAAAGTCGCCACAATGATGACTGCAAATTTGATTCCTTGTTCAGGCGGCACATAGTTGGGGTCCATACTTGCTAACGCATTGGCACCACTGGACGCCATCGTGATCTGTCTTAACAATAACTGAATCGGCCATTTTGCTGAATCGTTGATATAGAGCAATCCACTCATGAAGTCGTTCCAGATACCAACAGCGTAAAAAAGGGTGAAGGTCGCGATCACTGGTTTTGATAAAGGCAAAATGATTTTCCATAAAATCCCTAGTTCCGTACAGCCGTCCATCTTGGCGGATTCTTCCAATTCGATCGGCATTTCTTGGAAAAAGTTTTTGATGATCATTAAGTTGAACGGATTGATCGCGATTGGCAAAATCAATGCCCAATAAGAATTGATCAGTCCTAAATTTTTCACCACGATAAACGTTGGGATCATCCCACCTGAAAAGAGCATTGCAAAAATCACGAGATTCAACAAGGTGTTCCGTCCTTTTAGGTGCTTACGTGATAAAGGATAGGCAAAGGTGAAGGTACAGAAAAGCTGCACCAGCGTGCCAACGATGGTAACGCCGACCGTTACAAGCAAACTACGGATAAAGGTGTTGGTTGAAAAAATAAAGCGATAGGAGTCGAGACTGATCTCATTTGGCCATAAGAAAAACGAACGTGTGGTCAATTCTAACTCCGTAGCAAATGAACCGGCGATCACATAAATAAAAGGAATCACCATGAATAACCCAATCAATGCCAAAAATAGCGCATTAAAAATGTCAAATATTTTCCCTGCCTTCGTATTGTGTAAAGTATCCATCTTTTTCCTCCTTAGTATAAGCCGCTTTCGCCAAAGCGTTTCGCTAATTTATTGGTACAAAGTACGAGGATGATCCCAACGATCGATTTAAATAATCCGACGGCTGTTGAGTAACTGTAAGCGCCATTGGTGATCCCCATCATATACACATACGTATCAAAAACATCTGCTACTGTTCGGTTCAACTGATTGGTCATCAAGAAAATCTGATCAAACCCAGTAGACAAAATCGACCCGATCCGCATGATCAGCATAATGATGATCGTCGAACGAATCGCAGGCAAAGTGATGTGCCACACACGACGAAAACGTCCTGCACCATCCATGATCGCGGCTTCGTATTGTTCCTGATCCACACCTGATAAGGCAGCTAAATAAATAATAGTCCCCCAACCGATCTCTTTCCAAATCGATTGCATTACGATCATGGGGCGGAACCATTGCGGGTCTGAGAGAAAGTCGATTTCAACGCCTGTCAACGAAGCGATAAATTGAGTGATCGCTCCATGATCGATGTTGAATAAGATATGCCAAAGACTAACAACGATCGTCCATGAAAGAAAATGTGGTACATAGACGAAGGTTTGAATGGTCCGCTGAAACAGCTTGTTGCGCAATTCATTCAGTAACAGTGCCAAAAAGATGGGTGCTGGAAACGAAAAGAAGATGTTTAAAAAGGCAATCATCAACGTGTTCCACAAGATCCGAAAGAAATCAGGATTATTGAAGAAATCCATAAAATTTTGTGTTCCAACCCATGGACTATCTGCGATTCCTAAAAAAGGTACATAATCTTTGAAAGCAATGATCAACCCATACATCGGTGCATAACGAAATACTGCAAAATAGATGATCCCGGGAAATGTCAAAATATAGAGCCATTTATTTTGTTTAAAATGGTTGAGAAAACTCCCCCATTGCTCTTTCGTTTTCGGCACTTTTTTTATTGTTGTTTCCATTCATTCTCCTCCTCTAACTCCGCTCCGATCAGTGCTAAACAACAAATCGTATTTAGACCCCACTGTGACAACACATTGGTCGATACCCACGGCATTTCTTTTATTTTTTTCCACGTTGTCGCTGCTTCAATGGTCGCTTCGATCGGCAATGGAACACCCGATTTGTCATTATCAAGCAATAACTGCCAAGCCCTTTGACTGATTGCTTGATCGTTACGCACTCGCCCAGCAAAGGCCATCATCGTCGACGCAAACATTGGCCAGGCAAAATGAGGTTCCGTCAGTACCCCGTTTGATTCTTCTGCTTTTCTCTCAGGACTCAAGCTATAAAACCAGCCAAACTCCCCTAACATCTCTGTCCACTCGGGGTCTTCCAGCACTTGAGCAAGTTCTAACCAAACTTGCGGCGCCCCAAAGGAGATGACCATGTGATAGCCGCCAAAATTCCCAGTTCCCATATAAGATAAGGTTTTGTCTTGTGGATCAAATAACACTGTGGGACCAGACAATAGGCGCTGGGGCATGGCTTTGATGCAGGTGATGCCCGTGCGAATTTTTTCAAGGTAAACAGGATCATTCGTCCGTTCCCACTGGGTAAACCAGTTCGAGACTAGCGCAGCCCAATCTGGTCCGATGCGAATCGGTATCCGCTTCGTTTCTCGTTCATAAAACTCGCGCATCGGTGGTAACGCATCAAAAGCATAGGTTTCATTGTCTTTGACTTGTTCCATAATCTCCCCAATGCGTTCATCCGCTGTCAAATAGTAGTAGTAGCGATGGAGACCCGCCATTGAAATTCGAACTTCTTTTGCTTGGCAGCCCCAATGAATGACATTATGCCGTGACCCTAATCCTTTGTATTCACCAGCATGGTACTGATCGACTTCTGAAGTATGTCTCGTCATGCTTTCAGCCAGATAGTAGACGCTTGGATCACCAGTCCGTAAGAAATCTAGCCAAAGCCACATGTTGGGGACCAATTCAGTGTTTTGCCAAGCGTACCCACCAAGATCGTAGCGCCATTGGTGTCGAAACTGATCATAGGTATGCATGACATCACCATAGTTCCAATAGCCATACCAACTTCTTTGTTGGACTTCTGCTAAATAGAATTGACGCATCTTAGCCAATTGTTGCTCCAGCAACTGTTTCGTTTTCGTTGATTCGTCTGGTAAACTGATCCTGCCAAAAACCTTCGTCTCTTGATAACGCTCTGGCAATGAAACGATCTGGGCAGGTTCTTGGTTTTCTTGAGCTAAGCCCAGCAACACTTCTTCTGACGGGGCTTCTTCATAAAAATCCAACCAACAACGCGTCGTATTTGCTACGCCAACTGCCGTCGAACGAATCTCTTCCATTCCTTCGTATCCGCTAAGCATATGATCACGTTTGGAATAGTGCTGAAAATCCATTGGCTTGGCATTCGGTGACCACTGCCACATCGTGATTTGGGTTTCTTTTTGGGTGATGCCTGTCACCTCGATCGCAGATGGTGCTTTTTCCCAAAATTTCTCCATGCTGCAAGCAACGCCGCCGGTTTCTCCCCCAGCGTAAAAGGTACCTGAATAATGCTCGCCATCCCCAATGGGCAACCAACAGTACCCAGCTTCGGTCTGTTTTTCTAATTCAAATGACCGATGATTGATTTGATTGACCCGAAAATTGTCCCAAATAGCATTTTCCACCGCATGAGACAGCATCGGCTCGTCCGCTGGGGTCAATGAAACGAGCTGTCCACTGGCTTGTTGTTGATAGGGAATATTTTGCTGATAGTGTCGACGTGAAAGTAACAATTGTGCCGCTTCATGATACACAGCGTCTGCAATAAATTTGACTTGTCGATTCCAATTTTCACCTGTCAACGCATAATCAAATGCTATCCCCATGCCTTCATAAGCAAGTGGTTTGATGATAATGACCGTATGAATGATTTCCAATTTGCTGATTTCGCGAAAGATGCGGAACCGTAAAATAAACTCTTGCACCACTTCTTGATCGATCTCGATGACGCCCGATACTTTGATAACGGCTTTTTCTGAACCATTTTCTTCCAACATCAAGTCCGTTACTTTGGACTGCACCTTTTTGTTTTGGTATTGCAGGATTGCGTGAAGATCTTGCAATTTTTTCTGCCCATTGACCGCTACCCAGTCCAAAACATTTTTCCCTTCCCCATGTTTCGGGAAGAAGCCTTTGATCGTACCGTTGTCAAAATAAATACCGTTGTAAGCTTCCCTAGCAATCGCCTGTTTCTTCTGGACACGCTGTTTTCTTTGAAAAAGTAACTGCGTCGTTTCTGCCACCAGACCACTGTGTCCTGTCCATTTCACACTGCCATCTGGCCAGTAAGCCAGTACTTTCGTTTGCAGCGGCTCCTCCCCCAGCAAAAACAGTTCCTCACTCAGAATTTCAGGTTGTAAAGCTCCTTTTTCCCATGGATAACCAAAACTCAGCCCACGTTTTCCCTTAGGTTTATTTTTGAGCCATTTCAATGCCATGTTCGATTTCCTCCTCTTCCCTCTCTGCAGGTTGAACTGCATCGTTTTGTTGCTTTAGCTTTTGTTCATTTTCATCAAATAATTTCAAGTAAATCCCCATTGCGCCAATGATCCACATCCCAATACTTAAAAATGGAAGGAAACCGGGGAGAAAAAAGCTAATCGTACTACAAATCCCAAACCAAAGGACGCCTAAAAAGGTGCCAATAGGTTGAAAAAAAAGAAAGCGTAGCGAAGCGCCTAGGTACTTCTTCGTTGGGAGCACATAATATTCGTACATGCTAAGCAATGTATTGATCACAGCGATCGCGACGCATTGGCTAACGATCAATAGGATCAAGCCTGTTTGAGTCAATGCCGCTAAAAATCCTTGCTGGATCACCACCATGGGGCACAAATAAAACAGAATGATCGGCAAGCCCAAGCGATTCGATCGCCAAAAGTTCCTGCGGTAATACCCAAAGAACGTTTGAAAAAAAGGTGGCGATTCCTGTTTAAGGGTTTTCTTTGCTATGTGGAATCCTGCTTGTACGCTAGGCGCCAGTCCAAAGATGATCCCACCTACTAGCGCGCCTATAATAACGGTTACATTTATCAGCAAACAATAAAAGACAAAATCTGCTGCTTGATATGCTTTCTGCCAATTCATCACCGTTCCTCCTCTAAGGAATATACCTTCAAGTCTTTATAGCGGGCCTTCATTGGCGCCATTTGCCGAAATCCGATCGCTCCTTTGGTTAATACGGGCCCAAACTGTTCCTCATCAAGGTACCTTAACACCAATAAGTCGTTGATCCAAAAGGAAATCGTTGCACCTACCTTATCGATTTTTAGGTGATAAAACCCTCGGGCATCTGCTACACTCGGAAGTGGATCTGCGCCTTGGGCGACCAGATGAAACCCATGGCTTTTGCGCAAATTACATGTTTCAAACGCCCGTTCCTCCTCATACTTTCTTCGAAAATAAGAAAGGTGGTAAGCATTGATCCCTCCAGAATGATACTCGGGATATGCCCCGGTTCGTTTGGGTACTCCAGAATCGAAGATCGAGCCACCCTTGCGATTGGCTGCTGCAAAAAAGAGCATACATAAGCCTGGTTCAGCCAGTGGTTGAAACTGCCAGGTGATTCGTAGGTCCGCTGGAAATTGTTGAGGCAGCCATAAAACAAAATGTGGTTGTTTGTTTGATTCTTCAGAATACGTATTCGCCAGAATCATCCCGTCTTGGAAAGTAATCTTGGGCTCTCCTTCAGCAATAAAGTGTTGAATATCTGCTGCTTGATTCAGCGGATTTTCATAGATCAATTTCGCTAACATTTCCTCTTCTCCTTTTATGCGTATATGAGCTACTTTTCTCTTTTCATAGTAAACTTGACCTACATTTCTAACAATTGACTTTTTTTGAATTCCTTGATATCAAGCGTTAGATTAGGGTTTCCACTTGTTTTTTTCCATTTTTTCTTTTCTGATTTCTTACTACCTGTCTCGTCTCACCTAAATAGTACTCCATTTTATTAGCTGAATAATTAGCTGAAAAAAATTATTGAAAAAGAAAAAGGTTGAGAGCAAGATCCACTCAACCTTCTTCGACTGTCGTTATTGTGCTTGATGAAGGGCATTCGTTTCTTCCATCAGCTGCGTGCCTCCTTGATTCTTCCAAAGTTCGATCGCAGCTTCCCAACCCGCTTCATCGATTTGTCCCGCAATAAATTGAACCCGCGCATCACTAATGATCTGATCAAGCTGTGCCCCTTTTGTTACATACGTATCTGTATTATAGGAGGCTGCTGGGTTAAAGACAGCGTGCTCTAAATCAGCTTCCATCAATGCCAATCGTTTTTCATAGCTTTCAGTAGCCGCTTCTGTATCAGGCTTAGCAATATAGTACAGGGTATCTTCCGTTACATTCATCCCAATTTGTGAGTACCCTTTGACCGCATTGGCTAGCGCTTCAGCTTCTGATCCTTCTAGTGCGACGGACATTCCATCCACTACTTCAAAATTGATTCCTTCAATTCCGTTGTTCAGCAATACCTGTGCTTCTTTATTATTTAATTTATCAAGGAACGTCAACACCTCTTTTAGATGTTCCTCTGTCTGGACACTCGACTTAGGAATCGCCAAGAAGCCAGAATAGCCATCTGTCGGTAACGCGTTCATCGTACCGTTATTATCTTTTAAATTCCCTGTAAAGACGACGAGGTCTTCTTCTCCAGCTTGCAATAATTTATTACTGATTTGTGCTGCTCGTGAATACGTATCAATAATGATCCCACCACGTCCATTGATAAACGGCTCATCCCATTTATCTGCTGCCATGGTTGCAAAATCACGATTGACATAGCCTTGTTCCACCATATCTTTAACAAATTGCATTGATTCTAGGTATTCTGGTTGCATAAAGGATGGCTCTAAAGTGCCGTCTATTTCTTTCCAAGCATTTCCTGCCCCAAACCAAGTAGCTAACACATCGTAAGGACTATTTGAGTTGATCGAGCCAGGCCATTGGGGAATAATCAAACCAAACGTATCATTTTCACCATTCCCATCGGGATCGTTCTCAGTAAATGCTTTGGCAACCTCATAGAGATCATCGATCGTTTCTGGTACATCTAAGTTTAAGTTTTCTAACCAATCTTTTCGGATGATCACCGCCGTCCGCATCGCATCACGTTTCCGATAAATTCCGTACACTTTGCCATTCACAGAAGAATTACGCAAAACATCCTCGTTAGATTGAGAGAGATTAGGATAATCAGCTAAATAGTCGGTCAAATCCCAAAAAGCGCCATTTTCTGCTGACTTGATAAATCCTCCTGATTTTCCTTGAATGACCATCACTTCTGGAATATCATCTGAAGCTAACGTAATATTCATTTTATCCTCGTAGGATGTATTGGGTGCCCAGGTAATATCAATGTTTTTGCCAGTGTACGCTTCTAATTGCTTCAAAATCTCGTTGTCACTTGCAGGTGGTTCAGTTTCAATGTACGGCGATAAAATCGAAATCGTATCATAATCTGTTGCTGAACCTGCTTCCTCCTTCCCACATGCCGACAAAAAAGCGACTGATAGTAACCCCAAACCAAGAATCGTACTTAATTTTTTCACTACTTTTCCTCCTTATATTTTGTTGTTGAGCCCGATTAAATAAACCGCTTTCAATACCAAAAGCATAACGAAAAGCAGGATTTCCAGCAATTGACATTTTTTGTTAATCGTTGATATATGGCTAGGTAGGGAGTTTTGCTCTACATTTGCAGGTATCGTAAATTATAGGAAAAAAGAATAAATAGTTCTTCGTGTTCTTAGTTCGCTCAATCAATTTAATTATCGCAGTTTTTCTGATTCCTATCATTCTTAAATTCTCGTTGTAGAAAGGGTAGCCTAAGTACTGATGTTCTTATTCGTGAGAGATTTGGAAACACCTTATCATGAAAAAAAGACCAACTCATTGGTCTTCTTTGATAATTCATCAGTTTTGTAGTACTAAGCGGATCACCACTTATTCATATTTGACAGAAAGAGTACTACCGCTCATACACATCATTTTGATCCAAGGTTGGCGCTAACGCAGTGACGATCGTTTCCACCATCTTTAAGTTCTCAACCCCTGCAATCTTGCCGAACTCATCGGCATGGATGGAAAGATTTTTCAATGTTAGATTGCGGATCGGTTCTGCTGGGCTGGCCTCGATGAAAAAAGCACGCACGCTTTGTTGTCCTGTTTTGGTGGCTTGCACGTTTTCAATAGTAATGTCGCAGACCTTTGCTGGACCTACTGGAATAGCTGGTTGTACCATCAATTTGTGCCAATAGTCGGGAATCTCTTCCGCATAATCAGCTGGCAGTTCTGGATAACTATAATCTGGGTACCAATTTGTTTGTAAGAGAAAAGGAAAGCCAACATCCTTCATCGTTAAATCCGAAGCAGTGACCTTGCGTATAAATCCACCTCGATTGTTGGCGGATTTGATCCGAAACCCTGCGCCAGTTTGCTCAAAGACGACTTTTTGGATTTTGATCTCTTCGATCCCACCAGAAGTTTCACTACCAATAGCAATTCCTGAACCATACCCTAACTGACAGTCTTTGATCGTGATTTTCCGACAGCTTCTTTGCTGGGCTATGGCTTCTGCCCCACGTCCCGCCTTGATCGAGATATTGTCATCGTTGCAGGAAATGTGGGCATTTTGAATCGTGACTTCTTCACAGGAATCAATATCGATGCCATCAGTACTAGGCCCTTTTCCATTGTCTATCGTGATGCCGTCGATCAATATGTGGTGAGAATACGTGATTTGGGTATTCCAAAAACCCGACTGTACCGACGAAATGCCTTTGATGGTTACTTGCTGACTTTCATAAACAAGGATATTCCGTGGACGCTTGCAATCATAATCTGCTGCCCAGCGTAAGCCTTTCTTTGCATAATCCGCCATCATCCCGCTGGCTTCATCTGTTCCCCAAAACGTTTGCCACCATGTTTCTCCACGACCATCAAGTTTTCCTTTTCCAGAGATCATGACATTTTCTGCGTGAAAAACATTGATCATCGCTGCAGGCCACTTCATATTGATCCCTGCGACCCGATTATCTACTGCGGGATAATCGGCCAGTTCTTGACTACCATACAGAATCGTATCCTCTGAGACAATCAAGTGCACATTGCTTTTTAAAAACAATGCGCCGATTTGATAGGCGCCGGGTGGTGTAATCACTGTTCCCTGCACAGTTGATGCTTGGTCAATTTCTCGTTGCAATAATTGCGTGATATCTTCCATTCTTGCTTACCTCCTACGCTTTTGTTTTAAGCTGTTGATAGGTTTGTCGATACCCATGATTGTAAAAATTGCGCATCGCCAACCTTTTTTCATCTATCATTTCGTTGGATAGAACTGAGTGCTTCTTACTGGCGCTGTCCATCAAGTAAAGCGTTCCTCTTGGCACATCTCGTTGTCTTTTCCCATGTGCTTTCTGGCGTCCTTTTCCCTACATTCTTTACTATAGTCCCCTTATCGGGAAATGAAAGTCCTTTTTGATTTCTGGGGATCGTCTTTTTTTGCATCGTCCTTTCTTGTTAGAAAAATGCGCCTTTTTGTCTACAAAAGCAAAAAGGCGCAACCTGTCAAGGGAGGAAATAAGGTGCTTAACTAACTGTTTCTCATTAGGAGAACCAACGCAGATCATTTTCAAAAGCTTGTTCTACGTGAGTTTCTTTTGTCCCACCATGGATAGTTCGACTGTTTCTTGGCAACTTATTGCGTCACTTATGGCCGCTCGATCAATGATCGCTGCCTCTTTAAAGCTGACCTCCTGACACTGTTCAAAAATCATTTTCTTTTGCCCTTTAGCTGATTCAAAGGCAACTGACTCAAAAGCAACGCGTTGGATCGGTGAAACCTGCTGTGCTTGTTCATCGACAAACCCTTTTAGCTCGACCAAAGGGTTCTGCCCTACGATACGGGTATTCTTGACCAAAATATCCGAAATGATTGGTAACTGTTGGGCTGCCTGACCATCGGCATTGTAAGCGACAGGATGAGCCATGAAACGATCCAACAGGCAATCGATGATCGTCACTTGACGAATATAGCCACCACGATCATTCTGCGCTTTCAATTCTAGCCCATAAAGCGTATTGGTCAGTTGACAATCTCGAAAAGTGATATTTTCGACACCACCAGATTGCTCACTACCAATCGCGATGCCATGTCCTCCTCGAATAGCCAAATCAAACAACCGAATATTTTTCGCTGGTCTATTGATCTGATTTCCTTCTGGATTTTTGCCAGATTTGATTGCGATACAATCATCACCCGTATCAAAAACGGTGTCAAAAATCAGCAAGTTTTGCGAAGAATCAGGATCCCAACCATCGCCATTGTCGATGCCTTTGGACTGAATATTCACTCCATGGGTCACAACGGTGTCACAGTATATCATATGGACAGTCCAGCATGGTGGGTCAATCAACGTCAGCTCTGTCAAATGGATGTTTTTGGCCTGCATCATACAGATCAAACGTCCCCTTACTCGTCTTCCAGGTTTTCCATCAGAAACATATTCTGGATACTGTTCACGGTCTGCATAAGAGTTTCGCATCGCCAGTCCTAATGGATTCCCGCCACCATTGATCGTTCCTTTGCCACAAAGACGGACATTTTCACAAACGATACGCCCTCGATCGCCTTGATCGATATACCCAATGTTGATCAATGAACGGAAGCAAAACAATTCCCAGCCTTCATAACGGCTTAATGGTAAGCCCTCTTGATTCACGCTTCCTAAATACTCGTGAGGGGCAACCCGATACGTTTCTATGTCGAGGCTTGCTTGCAATGTGCCATCTACCTGAAAAATCATATTGCTTTTTAGCTCCAACGCACCAGAAAGGATCACCGCCCCTGTTGGGATCCAGACAGTGCCATTGCTAGGGCAATCGTTGATCGCTTGCTGGAGAATGATGGTACTATCTTCTTTGCCTGCGCTATCAGCATGGTAGGGTGCTTGCGTAACATCTAACACAACACTTTTTTTCTTTGTACGAAAAGTCGTCGTGACTGCGGTATTTGTAAGCAGGCACCCCTGATGATCGAGGCAGATGATCGTTATTTGATACGTTTGATCGGCAGATAAGTTTGTCAACGTCCAATGCGTCTTGTTTGTTGGTCTGGTTTGGATCAAATCGTTGTCTAAAAACAATTGATAACCAAAAATAGCTTGAGCGTGCAGCGGCTTCTCCCAAATAAGGGTCGCTTGATGAGCGCCGATCGTGCTTGGTACGACATGAAAATCAATTACTTGAAATGGTTCCATCGGTTTGTCCTTTCTTCAACGAATTCATTCAATAGAAAAAAGATATTCCAAAACAGCGAATATCTTTTTCCACACTTATTTAAGACCCGTCGTGCTGATGCCTTCAACAATGTATTTTTGAAAAATAAAGAAGATGATCAACACAGGCAGTAAGGAGACCACAGACATCGCGAACATCGCTCCCCAATTGGAGGTGCTGCTAGCATCTAGGAACTGCTTTAAGGCAATCGATACCGTGTAGTTTTGCGGACGTGTAAGGTACAGCATCGGTCCGATCAGTTCTTCCCATTTCCAATAGAAAGAGAAGATCGCAGCGTTTGCCAAGGAAGGCTTCATCAACGGTAGAATCACACGGAAGAAAATACCGACCCGTCCACAGCCGTCCATTTTTGCTGCTTCATCTAAATCTGTCGGGATCGCAGAGACGAATTGAACCATCATGAAAATAAAGAAAGCTTGTCCGAAGTATGAAGGAACGGTTACCGGACGAATCGAGTTAAGCCAGCCTAATTGATTAAACCAAAGATACTGAGGCACCATGATGATCTCTTGCGGCAGCATCATCGTGACCAAGATACAAGCAAACCAAAAGCCTTTTCCTTTGAAAGGAATTCGACCAAATCCATAAGAAATGACAGCCGAAGAACAGACCGCCCCTACCATTGAAATCAACGCGATTTGCAACGAGTTGAAAATATAGCGAATGAAGGGAATCCCTGCGATCCCTTCAAACCCCTTGGTAAAATTTTCTAACGTCCAGCTTCGGGGGATCAACTCCGTTGCCGTTCGAAAAATGTCACTACTAGGTTTAAAGGCACTAAACAGCAGCCAGAAAATCGGATAAAGCATCAGTAATGCAGCAACTAAGATCACGGCATCAAAGAAATAATTTTGTTTTTGTTCACGCATCAATCAAACCTCCTCGTTTTCTTTAAACACCCAAAATTTCGATGTTGCGAACAACAGAATCGTAATCAACCCGACGATGACCAGTAAAATCCACGCTAAGGCTGAAGCATAGCCCATTTTGAAATCGGTAAAGGCTCGTTGATACATGTACAAGGAATAGACTAACGTGCCGTTACGAGGTGAACCCGTCCCATTCGAAATGATAAACGCAGGTGTAAACGTCAAAAAGGCCATGATCGTTTGATAGATCAGATTGAAAAAGATGATTGGTGTCAGGACTGGAACCGTGATATTGAAAAACTGTCTGATTTTTCCTGCCCCATCAATTTCCGCCGCTTCATAATAATCTTTCGGAATATTTTTCAAACCGGATAAGAAAATCAACATCGACGAGCCAAATTGCCACGCTGCTAATAAAATCAAGGTCATCAACGCTAAGCCAGGACTTTTAAAGAAGTAGATCGGGTCTAAGCCGATCGCCGCTAGTACGCCATTGATCAACCCTGAATCGCCAAAAAGATTCCGCCACATGATCGAGACCGCCACGCTCCCACCTAAAATCGAAGGGATATAAAATAATACCCGATAAGCGCCGCTTAATTTCGATGGGCGGTTGATCAGCATCGCCACTGCTAATGCGACGATCAGCCGTAAAGGGACTGCCAACACAACATATTTCAGCGTAACAGTCAGTGACTGAACAAACTTGGGATCATTCGTAAAAATCGTCTTAAAGTTATTCCAGCCAACAAATTGCGCCTCTGTCAATAAATCATAGTCATGAAAAGACATAAAAAGAGAAATCCCCATCGGGACGATAATAAAAGCAAAAAAGCCAATGATGAAGGGTGAGATAAATAAGTAGCCTGTAACCATATTCTGTTTTGATTCTGGTAATCGATTAAACCAGCTTTTGAGTTTCCCAGGTTCTTTTGCCGTGGGTGATTTTGATTGTAGTTCCATAATTTTCACTTCCTACCTCCTATAGTTGATTACGCTTACAAGTTGATTTTAACGAAGTGCTTCTTAAGAATGAATAGAAAAAAAAGTACAGAAATGTGAAAAACTAGAGGACCTATTTTTTTCCCCCATTGTTTCTCCTAAAAAAACGCCTTTACTGAAAAAGTCAGTAAAGGCGCCGCATCTATGCTTATTGATAGTTTTCTGCAAAAATTTCTTCGCAGCGTTGCGTAAAGGCATCATAAGTTTCTTCTGGTGTCATCGTGCCATAAGTGATCTCTGCGTACAGCTCTTTAAAGTACGTGTTGATTTCAGCAAACCCAATTGGTGGGATTGGGGATGGATCACCGACGATGTCTGCAATATCATCTAAGAAATCAGAGGACTCTTGTTCTTCTGGTGTCATGTCGGCATAAAGCAATTCTTTGATGGCATCATTGGAAGGAATCCCCCGCTCAGTACCGATGATCTTATTGGCTTCTTCACTATTCACTAAAAAGTCAACAAACTTCGCAGCTGCTTCTTTTGATTCAGAAGCATTCGCGATCGAATAAAAGAACCCTGGGCGATACGCCATCGCCCCGTTTTCTGAGTCGAATGGACGAGCCAAGTTGATTTCGACATCTTCTGCGGCGGAGGCCTTATAGGTCAAGTATTGATTGGACCAAGTCATCATATAGGCTGCTTTTCCTTGTGAAAACGGATATTGATCCATACTGTTGGCATTGCTAGTCACTTCTGCGGTTGGCATTGCTTTGGCTTGCGTAAGATCTGCGATAGCCCCCATAAATTCAACCCAGTTTTCTTTGGAAAAACCGATCTCTGGTTTGCCGTCTGCATCGTATTGGTATAGATCTTCGCCTTTAGTACGTAAAAAGTATTGCAAAATCGTACTGTTGTCATTGTTATCATTCCAACCATAATCACCGGTTGCTTCAGCGATCGCTGCCGTACTTTCTACAAGGTCATCGAAGGTATAATTGCTAAAGTCGATCCCAGTGCCCCCTTGTTCTACCAATGATGGATTGTAGAGCATCGCCATCGTATTGACAGAAGTTGGTATGCCAAAAACTTTTCCATCTAACTCGCCAGTTGCTAAAATTGATTCTTTGATATCATCGGTTTGAATCTCATTGCCGATAAATTCCGACATATCTGCTAATTGATTTTTCGTTCCATATTGCGCAATGTACTGCACATCCATCTGGATCACATCAGGTAATTCTCCAGAAGCCGCTTTTGTTGCTAGTTTTTTCCAATGGTCATCCCAAGAACCATATTCATATTCAACTTTAATGTCAGGATTTTGTTTCTCAAATTCTTTGATCGATTCGATATACTTCTCGTGTCTGACTTCTGAGCCCCACCAGGTAAAGGAAATCGTCGTTTTCCCATCTGCATCAGCTTCTGAGCTTCCGCTACTATTGCCGTTGTTGCCACAAGCTGCTAAGGTCGCCCCAAGAAACAACAAGCTCGCTGCTTTTAAAAAAGTTTTCTTCATTCTTCTACACTCCTTTTTGTTTGCGCTTACAAGGTGATTGTAATGGAAATCCTCGTTAATAAAAATGAAAAAACAAGAGCAAATATGTGAAAAACTAGACTGTCGTTTTTGCTGAA
Organism: Enterococcus sp. 2G9_DIV0600; assembly: GCF_002140615.1. Lineage (NCBI taxonomy): Bacteria > Bacillati > Bacillota > Bacilli > Lactobacillales > Enterococcaceae > Enterococcus > Enterococcus sp. 2G9_DIV0600. Next base: position 785,412 of record NZ_NGLL01000001.1, on the reverse strand, counting down.
GGCTAAGCCTTCACGGGCAATAGCTAGAAAAAAATAGAAAAACAGATGAAAAATGTAAAAAAACAGACATGCTCTATTTTTTCCAATATACTATGCTATACTAGCGTTGAAAAGGCTTACTTTTCAAAAAACAAGGTAGGTGGAAACAATGAAAAAAATACAAACCGGACTGTTTCGTCTTTTTACGGTAACAGCTTATTTTGCTAAATTAAACCTTTTATGGCTTTTCTTTACCCTTTTAGGGTTGGGGATTTTTGGCTTCGGTCCTGCCACCGCTGTCACGATTAAATGTTTACATGATTTTCGTAAAACTGGCCATGACTATTCAGCTGTTGCCTTCTGGCAAGCCTACAAGCAAGCCTTTCGCACCTTTTCCCTTTTTGGCATCGGATTATTGAGTACAGTACTCCTGTTGTTGTTTAACTTACGGATTACTCATTTTTTCCCGACTGAAATGGCTTGGCTGCGCCCTGTCTATTTACTTTTAACGATTCTCCTCCTTTACACTGCATTCATCAGCTTTATGACCTATGCCAAAGCCGAACAACACGCTTGGAAACAGACCTTGTACGTCAGTATCTTTCTAGTCTTTCGCTACCCACTGCAAGGCCTTGCCTTGTTGTTTACCTGGTATTTATTGTTTCTCTTATTGACTGCCAAAACCTCCTTGTTACTCGTCTTTGGACTAGTGATTTTCTTGTTTTTCGCTGAATTTTTTCATGGTCAGATGATTGAAAAAACCAAACAATTGCAAGCAAAGCGAGGCAGTGTCCATGAAGTCCCAGAAGCTGATCAATCACTTTAAAAAGCAGCCTTTTGAGCGACAGTTACATTTTGTCTTTTTTGCGACGGTGGCAATTATCGTCTCATTGGCTGTTCTCCTGACCTTAGTTTGGCGACAAGTCTACATGGCGCAGCTGAAAGAAGCCGCGTATAAAGATGTCTCGATCATTTCAACAAATATCGCCAAACGTTTAACTGCCGTCGAAACCCTCTCTTTTCGCATTATCGATAGTGCACCGATCCAAAATGGCCTACAAAGGATCTTGGCACAAGATTCCTTGCAATCCTTAGAGGCGATCGACCAAAAGAATGCCTTAAGTGCAGAAATCAACGCCCTCGTACGCAATGAATCAACGATTCAAAACGTCTATCTCTTTACCCCAACGAACGAAAACATGATCAACTTTCTAGCCGAGACCGACCATATCTTTAATGGCCAAACCATCAAAGATATGATCGAGACTTTGCCCGATAAGCCTGCCAAAGGGAGTTGGTTTTTTGCAAAAGACCTTTCTCAAGGTGTCTATCTGCGAAAAATCTATTCAACAGCCGATCTTTCTTTAACCTATATTGGTACGGTGATATTTCTAGTCAATACGTCCTTCTTTCGTAACGAGATCGAAAGTCTTCCTATTGTCTCTGAACAAAACCAATTTTTCATGGCGTATCAGAACCAATTTTATAGTACCGCAAATGACGAGCAAACCCTCGCTGCGGATCAAAATACCTTGCAGCAGAAAATGGGAACCTTCCAGCGATCGATCGGCTCCATGACGTTTGATAATCGCCAGTACTACTATGCAATGGATCGGAAGACGATGCCGAATATGACCTTCATTTATTTACTGCCTGAAAACCAAGTCTTAGCGGATCTTTATAAACTACAAGGCCTTTCCATCGCTGTGAGTTTACCTTTTTTATGTTTGATTATTGTTGTGATTCGGAAAATAAGCAATCAGCTGACCCGTCCTTTAGCTGACTTGGCTTCGCAAATGGCCGTTCTGCGGAAAACGAAAAAACTGGCCTCTTTAAAGACCCTCGCTGTCCCAGAAAATAGTCAAGAAGAGATCATGGTCCTTTACGAAAGCTACAATACGATGATCGATGAATTAAATGCCTTGATCAAGGACAATTATGAAATGCGTATTTTGTCCCAAGAAATCGAATTTAAGGGATTGCAAGCGCAATTAGATCCACATTTTCTCTACAATACGTTAGACTCGATCAACTGGATCGCCATTGAAAATCAGCAGTGGCAGATCTCAGAGATGGTCACCTCCCTTGCCTATTTGTTTCGTAAAAAAATCGATACCAAGTCTGACTTCACAACGCTACAAGATGAATTAGATATCGTGCACGCCTATATCAATATTCAAAACGTTCGCTTCGGGAAACGGATCGAGTATATCGAAGTAATTTTGGTGAATGACTTGTCCTTTAAGATTCCTAAGTTACTGATTCAACCATTGATTGAAAATGTCTTTAAATACGCCGTCAATGATATGAAGGAGACGTGTCGCCTCATCCTTACGATTGAACAACAAGCAACTTTTCTCCAAGTCAGTGTCTCTGACAATGGCCCTGGTTTTAAAGCCAACTTCTCGATTGAAAAAGAAGGCGGCATCGGATTGACCAATATTCAAAAACGATTGCAACTGCATTATGGTGATCAAGCGTCCTTAGCCATCGTCTCCTCGATTCCCTTCAAAAAGACGACGGTGCGCTTTGTGATCCCCTTAAAAGGAGTGAGTGAAACATGAAAAATATCCTCGTTGTTGACGATGAACCCTTGATAGCAAGTGGTGTGGCTAACCTCGTTGCTTCTTTTGATTTCCCATTAGTGGTCAAAGGAATTTACACAGACAGTGAAGAAGCCTTGGCATTTTGTCAGCAAAACATCATCGACATCGTGATTACCGACATCAATATGCCTAAAGTCAATGGACTTGCCTTGATCAAAAAATTAAAAGCCATCAATCCTGCGATTCAAATCATTATTTTGACAGGCTTTGGCAGCTTCTCCTTTGCCAAAGAAGCGATGGCTTTAGGGGTCAAATTTTTCCTTGAAAAACCTGTTTTTCCGAGCAAGCTTTCAGAAGCGTTGGCTGAGACGATCGAACGCTCTGAACGTCGCCAAATGGAATCTACTCTCTATTTAAAACAACAAATTGAACAATACATCAATAGCTGCGGAGAAGAACCGCTGCCTGAATCGTTCGTTTTTCCATTTTGTATGTACTTATTTGATTCGAAATTCTATCACGCCATCGCTAAGCGGATCGAAAGCTATGAGAACCATCACGAGTTGGTGATCGGTCATCAAAACAAAGTTGGCTATATCCTGAACTTCAGTACGGAAAATACCTTTAATCTCTTTTTTAAAACGAAGGTACAGGCTGCGCATCTAGGAAAAGGGATCGCCATCAATTGCTGGGTCGAAACTCCCGAAAAATTTTTACTCAGTTATCATTTAGGCAAGCGGAACTTGGATAAGGAGTTTTATTTTGATACCTTTGAAGTCATCCAAGAAGCCCAAATCTCACAAGAAAATGTCTATGAAAATAGTCTCTACATGGAATACCGTGAAAAACTTTTGGCATTGATCGACAAAGGCGAACTGACTTTAGCACAAGTTCTTACGGAAAACTTTTTTTCTACCTGTCGCATGGAGCTTTACCCTGTCCAACTATTGCGGCTGCAGGTCAACGATTTGTTATCGGCAATTTTTGAAAACCATCGCATCAAGAAAGACATTTACTTTGATGACTATTCCCCAAAGATCATGCTCTTGAATAATTGGCACGAACTCCAGTTTATGCTGCTTCACTGTATCGATTTGATGCGGGGCAGCTTAGACGATAGCGAGAACATGCAGTTGTCCCAAAAAGTCAACCTGATCATCGAAGAATATTATGACCATGAAGCATTGTCATTGAAATGGATCGCCGCCCATCTTTTGTACTTAAATCCTGAATACTTAGGTAAAACCTATTACAAAGAAACCGGGATTCGCTTCAATCAAAAATTAGCCGAATACCGCATCCAAAAAGCACAAGAACTGCTGAAGAAAAACTACAAAGTCTACGAAGTGGCAGCGATGACGGGCTTTAGCAATGCGCCTGAATATTTTGTTCAAACGTTCAAAAAGATTACTGGTATGACACCAAAGAAATTTTTGAAGCAGCAAGAAAAAGTACTCCTCTCTTAACGTTTCTTCTATACGAAAGCATTGTTTTGTTATTTCAACAAAAGAGGTAGTCCGCTCACGAATGTGAGCGAACTACCTCTTTGACTAACCAGTGATTGATGTCAAACAACTGATGCGACCGTGTTCGTTTTAAGAAATAAACATTTTTGTCTAGCTTACAGCGTAAAGACTTGCTTTAACTCCTGTGTCACTGGCGAATCATCCGAATTTGTTTCCATAAGTTCTGCCATGTACTGCCACCATTTTTGGTTGATTTCGGTTGCCGCTAACTGCTGCCAACGGGTTTCATCTTCAATCTCAAGGTAGCCAAACAACGCAAGGGTTTCTGGATCTAAGAAAATCTGGTAGCTTTTCGCCCCGTGTGCTATGAGCTGCTCTTTTAGTTCTGGCCATAGTTCGCGATGCCGTTTTTCATATTCTGCTTCATAACCAGGATGTAGCTTCATCCGAATCGCTTTTTTGATCATCTTTGTCTGCTCCTCTCTTTATTACGTAAGGTGTTCTGCTTAACAAAATGAAACCAATAGTTCAGTAAATGCTAAAACTGTCAGTGATTGCCCGTAAGGCATTGCCGTAATCGCGATGTTTTTGTAGTACTCCAAGTCTTCTCCCATTCCAGTACCGATGGAAACATTTTGGACTTCTCCATCTTCTGCGACTTGTTCGATCAAACCGGCTAAAGCTTTATAGGCAACATCTTCCCAAGCTTTGTCAATGTAACGCTTATGAACGGCTTTTAAAATCCCATAGGCAAAACCAGCCGTCGCAGAAGCCTCCACATACGAGCTAGGATCGTCTAACAAGGTGTGCCACAGGCCACTTTCATCTTGCATTTCTTGCAAGGCAGTTAGTTGGTCTAAGAAGGTATTGATTAAGAAGCCACGTAACGCATCTCCTTCTTGCAAGTCGAGAATTTCAATGATCTCAGGAATCGCAATGGTGATCCAGCAGTTGCCTCTTGCCCAAAGCGCTTGTGCATAATTGTGGCGTTCTTCAAAGGTCCAGCCGTGGAACCAAAGCCCAGTTTTTTTATCCACTAAGTATTTGATATGGATCATAAATTGTTGTTTTGCTTCTTCGATATAAGCCGGACGATTCAGCAACATGCCAATTTTCGCCAAAGGCAAAGCGGTCATCATCAAGGTATCGTCCCAAAGCTGGTTGCGATTTTCTGGTCCATAGGTCGCATGCTGCAGACCATTTTCATCGGTTCGCGGCATATCATGCATGACCCATTCCGCCCATTGTTCAAGGTAAGGTAAGTAACGAGAATCTTTGGTGTCTTCATAAAGATACGCCATTGCTAAAAGCGGCGCCATCGTGTTGACATTTTTAGGGGGCGCGCCTTCTAACATCCGCTGCTCAAACCATTCTTCCACAACTTGGAGCGCTTTAGGATTTTTGGTGATTTGGTAGTTTTTATAAATGCCATATAGTCCCACCCCTTGCGGCCAGTTCCAAATCCCCCAGCTTTTATCATCAACGATCAAGCCGTCAAAGTCTAATAGAAATTCACCATTATCATCCTTGATCGTCGTTAAATTTTCGATCATGCGATCAATTTTTTGTTCCACGACACGTTTTTCCACAAATAACTGTTCTAAAATCACCATTGGGTTCATCCTCTCATTTCTCTTTGATAGATTGATCGTAACACGCTTACATTTACACGAAAATAGCAGTTATTGACACTTTACTATCTATTCTTGTATGATAAAATCAAACGAGCACGAAAGGAGCCAATCATGGAGAAGCAAAGTGCGGACACGATGATCAACGATCGCTTTGAGGCCTTTCATATCAAAGACATCGTAGAAGAAAACAATACCCTTTATCATTACCATAGTTTTTATGAGATTCACTGTACCTTAAAAGGATCAGCGGTCTTCTTTATCGATGGCGGAGAATTCCCTCTAGAACCTGGTACGATCATCTTGATTCCTCCGAATGTCTTGCATCGAATCGTCCATCAAACTTCTGATTTTTTCGAGCGAACCTACCTGTATATCAATCCTAGTTATCTCGCTGCCCTCTCCACTGCCCAAACAGATCTCACTGCCTGTTTTCGTAGCAACGGCGGCATCAACAGTCGTATTTTATCGATCGATGCTGACCAACTAGACCGGCTACTGCGACCTTTGCGCAAAAAAATGGATAGCAATTATGGTGCCGACTTACTTTATCAAAATCATTTGATTGCGTTTTTGATTTCCATCAATACGATTGCCTATCAGGAAAAAGAACCGCTGTTTTTATCCGACTCACTCTATAAAAATAAAGATATTTTGGCTGCCATTACCTATATCAATCAGCATTTGACCGCTGATCTCTCCTTAGAGACCGTCGCCAAAGCCCTTTTCATGAGTCCATACTCGCTTTCTCGGACCTTCAAAAAAGAAACTGGCGTCGCCTTTCATGCCTATGTCGTCAAGAAACGACTCTTAAAGAGCAAAGAAATTTTACGTAAAACCAGAAGCGCCACCGCCACCTTCGAAGCTTGCGGCTTCAACTCCTATACCCATTTTTTACGCTGCTTCAAACAAGAATTTCAGCTGACACCTAAAGAGTTTTTACAAGAAGAAGCCCAAAATCAGTTTGTCCGTTTTACACATTTTGCAGGAAAAAAATAGCAAGCAGATGAAAAGCGTCCACCATTGGCTCGTGTAAAAAAAGAGTTCCTGCTTCTCTATCCTGAAATTACATGACACAATACAAAAAGAATGACACATTTTCTCGTGTCATTCTTTTTGTATATTATAAAACTTCCCCATTTGAAGCGATCACTTTTTTATACCACTCAAAGGATTTTTTCTTGGTTCGTTTCAAGGTGCCCTTGCCTTGATCGTCTCGATCCACGTAGATAAAGCCGTAGCGTTTACTCATTTGACCGGTGCTGGCTGCTACAAGATCAATACAACCCCAAGTAGTATAACCAAGTAGTTCCACACCATCGATCGTCACCGCATCTTTAAAGGCTTGAATATGTTTTTTTAAATAGTCGATTCGATAATCGTCTGCGACAAACCCATTCTCATCAGGGGTATCGATCGCCCCTAACCCATTTTCTACGATAAACAACGGTTTTTGATAGCGATCATACAATTGATTCAATGAATTTCTCAGTCCTAACGGATCAATCTGCCACCCCCACTCAGTCGATGGTAGATGTTCATTTTTAATTGATGGAAAGAGATTCCCTGTCGCTTGCGCATAGTCTTCTGAATGGGCACTGACCGTTCGCGAACAGTAATAAGAAAAACTGACAAAATCAACCGGCGAAGCCGCTAAAATCGCCTCGTCCTCAGGTGTTATTTTGATCGTTAAGCCTTCTCGTTCAAATTTTTTCAAGGCATAATTGGGGTATTTGCCTCGGGCTTGCACATCGATAAAGAAATAGCCTTCGCGATCACGATTGATTGCTTCTTGGTAATCTTCAGGTCGGCAAGTATAAGGATAATGACTGCCACCAGCCAGCATACAACCAACTTGATTGGTCGGATCGATCTCATGAGCCTTTTGGGTTGCTAAGGCACTGGCGACTAACTGGTGATGCGCTGCTTGGTATTTGATTTCTTGACGATTGTCCCCTTCTTTAAAGACGATCCCGCCACCTACAAAGGGCTGATGCAGCAAAATATTGATTTCATTGATTGTCAGCCAATATTTGACCAACCCGCGATAGCGCTGGAAGACGGTTTCCGCATAGGTCACATAGAAATCAATGAGGCGGCGATTTTTCCAGCCCCCAAATTCCTTGATCAAATGCAGCGGAACATCGAAGTGGGCAATCGTGACTAATGGCTCGATTTGATGTTTTCTCAATTCTTTGAAGATTTTCTCATAAAAAAGCAATCCTTCTTCGTTGGGCTCTTCGTCATTGCCATTTGGAAAAATCCGTGACCAAGAAAGTGACATCCGGTACACGTTAAAACCCATTTCGGCAAAAAGGGCAATATCTTCCATATAATGGTGGTACATATCAATGGCCGTTTGGGCTGGATAAAAAGAATCTTCCTGCCATTCCAACATTTCCAGTTCACCCGCAGCGACCTTTGCGCGATCAGGACCAATTGGTAAGAGGTCGACATTTGATAAGCCACGTCCTCCTGCTAATACGCCACCTTCTGCTTGATTGGCAGCCGTTGCACCACCCCATAAAAAATCATCTGACAATCCCATGTTATTTCCTCCTAGACTTTGACTACAAGTACTTCCTCTTCTTTAGCTACCAATCCTTCTTTCACAAGTTCGACTGTGGTATATTGTGGTGTATTGGTAACGATGATTGGTACTTGTGTGAGATATCCTGCAGCTTTTATCTGCTGCACATCAAACGTCAGCAATCGCTGCCCTTTTGTAACTTTTTGCTCTGCTTCTACTAACGCATCAAAATACTGACCATTTAGTTCCACTGTGTCTAAACCGACATGGATCAACAATTCAATTCCGGTGTCTGAAACCAAGCCAATCGCGTGTTTGGTAGGAAAAACAGCAGCGACTTTTCCATCAAACGGCGCAATGACTTCACCGATGGGTTCATCGACCGCAAATCCTTTTCCGAGTGCTTCAGAAGCAAATGCGTCATCTTTGACTTGATTCAGTGGAATCACATTTCCTGGTACAGGATTGATCAATTGGGTATCTTCTAAGACTACTGCTTTCATCTCCGGAACATCAATTGTCACTTTTGTTTCATATTTGAAACTTAAGGCATAGGTAACGACCGCACTCACCACAGCAGCAATCACCAATGCGAGAATGATGTTCCAAAAATAGCGCATCGTATCATCACCGATATATAGTAAGACTGCTGGGAGACCAGACGAACCGGTCGCAAAGCGATGCGTATTGGTCAAGCCAGCATACAAACCACCAGAAGCCCCACCAATCATTGCCGCAACCAACGGATATTTTTTGGGCAAATTGATGCCATATAAAGCGGGTTCGGTAATCCCCATGTAGGCAGTAATCGCCCCTGATACCGCCAACTGCTTAGTTTTTTTCTCTTTCGTACGCAACGCAACAACTGCTACTGCGGTTGCTTGAGCAATGTTTGAGACCAATGCCCCTGGACCAAAAATACTGTCATACCCAAGTTCTGCCATTTGCATCACCCCTAAAGGAGCAATCCCATTGTGCAATCCAAACATCACCATGATTGGTAAAAAGCCCCCAATCAAAACCGCTGGTACCCAGCTAGCATGGACACTTAAGAAGGTAAAGAAAGTTGCCAAATAGCCACCCAAGATACTACCGATCGGTCCAAATAGCGAGAAGGCTAATGTACCCATTATCAAGAATGTTAGCATTGGAACAAAAACCAGTTCTACTGATTTTGGAATCACTTTGTTCAAAAACTTTTCGACATACGATTGGAAAAAAATCACGATCAGGATCGGAATGACTGATCCCGTATAGTTTGCTAATGTAAAAGGAATAACCCCAAAAAAGTGAACGGGTTCGCCTGCTGTGACCAAGGCACCCCAATTAGGATGCATCATCATAGCAGCCACTGAAGCGGCTAAAATCGGATTGCATCGCAATTTTTGTGCCACAGTGAAGGCCAGGATCATTGGTAAGAAGAAGAAAACACCATCTGCAAAAAGATTCAGCATGTAATAGGTTTGCGAATCAGCGGTGATCACATCAAAGACAATCAACAAAGCCAAAACTGCCTTAACCATTCCAGCACCGGACAATGCCGGAATAATTGGTTGAAACGTTCCTGCCACAAAATCGATCACTGCAGCTGCCGGTCCTTTTTTCTCCCCAGGTTCCGACGCCCCTGATGATTGAAGCGAAACCAATTTTGTGACTTCTTCATAGACATCTTTGACATGTGTTCCAATCACGACTTGATGTACCCCTGCGTTATTGATGTATTTGGCAACCCCATCGAGTGCCTCTAGTTCTCCTTGATCTATCCGCTTTTCATCTTTGACTTTAAAGCGTAATCGTGTTTGACAATGATAGGCATCCGTGATATTTTCTTGTCCCCCCAGATACTGGACGATTTTTTTTGCTAATGATTGATAATTTTCACTCATACATTCCACCCCTAGATAAATTTCAAAGAAAATCTATGTTGTATGTGCTCACCGGTAAAACATACTGTTCTTTCTGCCAGCAATGTACCATTTTTAGATTGCGGTTCCAATACATTTTCCTAAAGTCGAAATGGATTTCACCTTTTCATTAAATACCGCTCTTTTTTCGAAATTTATTCCATTAAAAGACCAAACATCGCCTTGACGAAGCCACTAGAAACAATGATATAATTTACTAGATGATTGTGTTACTTTTGATTTACTGCGATCATAATAGGCTTTTAAACGTAATGGATCTACCAACCAAAAAGAACACCCCGATGATCCCGCAACAACGGATCAAACCACTGCTTCTTCCCCCAACCATTGAAGCAATCCTTATTGAATCACCGATTTGATCTAGCCGGTTATGAACGGCTATTTTGCGTTGGCTTTATAAAAAACAGGCGAAGGGAACGACGGAAAATGACAAATGCGAAACAAGCAATGCCTCCAAAAACGATTTTTTTTCATGAAGACGCTTTTCAAAAAACAGATCAAACGATCATTCGCTGGTTAGGAAACTCTGGTATTCTTCTAAACAGCCGTGGTACTTGTATCATGGTCGATCCGGTCCTAGAAGGATTTGACCTGCCGTTACTGATCGATCTGCCAACCAAACCGTCGGCAGTTCCTCACTTAGATGCGGTATTGATCACCCATTCGGATAACGATCATTACAGCATTCCGACAATTGACAAACTAGTTTCTGTTACCGACAGCTTTCATGGACCCAAGTATGTCGCCGAACTTATGCAAGAGCACTTTCAAGTTGCTGCCCAAGGTCACGAAATCTATGATTCATTCACCGTTAAAAATTTGGAGATTTCTTTAACAAAGGCGTATCACCTTTGGCAAAATGAGACGACAAAATTTGACCGTGTCTTCCAAATTGAGGACTATTGCGGCTTTTGGATCGATACCCCGGATGGTTCCTTATGGATTCCTGGCGATTCTCGTCTTTTACCAGAGCAATTAGAGATGCCTCAACCAGATGCGATCTTGTTCGACTTTAACGACAATGCTTGGCATATCGGCTTTGAAAACGCCGTGAAACTGGCAAATACCTATCCTCATGCTGACTTGATCCTCTCCCACTGGGGTACAGTGGATGCTCCGCATATCGATGCCTTTAATGGGGATCCTGAAACTTTGTACGATCGGATCGTCAATCCAAAGCGGATTCGTCTTGTCGCTGCCGGTGAGCCGATTGAATTGAAATTAACCACTTCCAACAATTTAGAATAGGGAAAAAGGACCACACCGTTTTTGGTGTGGTCCTTTTATTCTTCTGCCATCTCTTTAAACGTCGTTTTTCGGCTCGTCTCTAAAAAACGAGCATTGGTGATTTTCATTTGGATATTTTCCTGATAATCGAGGGAAAAAATCTTAGCAAACAAAACTGTCAAAAGGAATTGAATCGATTCTTCTGTGGAAAAATTTCCGATTTTAGAATACAGTTTTTCTCGGCTAGCAATCGTTAAGACGATCGTCGAATAGTCCCGCAAATAGTTCTCTCCACCACTCGTAATACTGATAATCGGCACACCATTTTTCAACAATGTTTTCACATTTTTCATAGGATACGTTTCTGAATTATTACCAGAATAAGAGATAAGAATGGCACAATCCTGTGGGGTCAGCGTATTAGAAATCAAGCCAGATTCATCCGCATCTGCAAGAAAGGCTTTTTTATGGATCGTGTTTAAGTTGCGTTTAAACAGCTGTCCGAAATAAGAATTTGGACTGCGCCCATAGATGACGATGGTTTGAGCTCCATTGATGAGCCGAGCGGCTTGATTCAGGTCTTTCACTGTCATAAGTGAAGCTGTTTCTTTAATCGTCTGTATGCGCAAGTTCGCCAAGTTTTCAATGATTTCTAATGTATCTGCCGCCTCACCAAAAGGAATGTTCACATCGATCGTTGCTGAGCCATCATCAAAATGAGCCAATTCGTGCATGAAGGCATATACAAATTCTTTCCAACCAGAAAAGCCAAAATATTTTGCAAAACGGACCAGCGTCGGCTTGGAAGTATGGGTCAGTTTTGCGATTTCTTCCATGCTATACTCACTAACTTTTTCTCGATTGCTTAATAAAAAGTCACCGATCGTTCGTCTCGCGTCATTTTGTTTAAACGCTGCTTCTTCAATTTTTTGAAAAAGATACATCTGGTTCTCCCCTCTGATTGCTGCTGTTAGTTTTACACGTCCCATTCATTCACGTTTCTTTCTATTAAAAGCAATGAAGGTGATGAATTGAAGACGAAAAAGCGTGGAGCACGCCAGCGTATGCCTACCCTCGTTCAAAATACAAAAAGAATTTATTTCCTAAAAGGGCGATCATACCAATCAGACATAGCATGCCCCCTGATAAGATCATCTGCATCCCTGCTGTTTCATTGCCACTGACTAGTATCAGCAAGCGTGATGCATAAGGTGCTAACGTGACCCCTAAATTGTAAGCAACGATCGAAACGATCGTGCCAAACTTAGCTTCTGCTTCACCACCAGTTGTCAGTAAGTGAGTGAAAAATGGCATGATGCTACGAAAGGCAAAACCTAATAGTAAAGAACAACCCAAGAGTAGCCCCACCGTCTGCAAGGGATAGGTCAAATAGATGCTGCTTCCTGCAAGCAATGCCGCAATGGGCAGCAACCAGCGATGTAGGCGACTGTATATCAAGCCAAAGGCATTGCCGGCGATAAATGCCCCCGTCGCAATGGCGGCGATCATGTTACTACCTTCGGTGGCGTCCCCGATTCCTTTTTCCAATAACAATGGTGTGATCTGTAAATTGTAATTGATAAACAAGACAACGATTAGAAACAAGAGCACACCCAGAATGAATGATCGCTGTTTCCGTTCTTTTGAAACCGTGACGTTCGCCAATAACATCTCATTAGTCACAGCCTGTGTTTCGTTTGGAATAAATAGCTGGACAAAGAAGAGACTGATCAGGGCAAAGCCATAAACCAAGAAGGACATTTCCCAACTGATTTTCACTAGCTGCCCAACCAGCAAAGTCATAAAGATACCACCTAAACCACCGACGGCACTTTCTAATCCAAGGGCTTTGGCTTTCTTTTGCGGCTCATTTTGAAACAGCAAACTAATCATTTGAATCGCCAAACGATTGAATAAGCCGATCCCGAAGCCAAGAATCCCTCGAGAAAGAAACAAGACGGGAAAGCTCCCCTGATACCATGCCGGCAGCGTGCCAAAAACTGCCACAATGACCAAGCCGGTGACCATCGTGTATTTTTTGCCGATCCTTTTTTCGATCATGCTGGTAGTAAAAATCCCCAGTAAAAGAAACAATGACGGAATTGTGGTCAGTAACCCAATGTAGACCGCTTCAACTTCTGGAAAGCTTGCCGCAATCGCTGGAACATTGGCAGAAATCGCCGGTGCCGAATAGACGACCATTGCCACCGATAGTAGTGCCAGCAACTTCATAGAAAAAAATTTCATAAATACCCCTTTCCTTAAAAACACCTTTTCTTCCTTGTATCTGAACCCAATAGTCCAAGATGACAAAGTGATCCTTTCACTACCTTATTATTCGCTAGATTATCCTCGTTGACCAATGCTTAACGCGCTTGGGCTTTATGCTTGAAAAGCATTGGTCTTCTGTATTTTGCTAGGTTTCTATGGCGATTGCTGGAACTCATTTATGTTTGTCTAAAAAAAGGAAACCTTGCAGTATGTTTTCTGCTAGGTTTCCTTCGATCATTCATTTTTTAACAATCATATCAGCTACACAAGACACCCTAAGAGAACTTATTTCTGCAGCTGTTCTATGACATCTTTCGTAATTTCCTCAGCAGTGATACCAAGTTCAGATAAAACGTCTGCTGCCCGGTAATTATCATAAAATTTCTTTTCTAAGCCATAGTTTTTGACGGCAATCTCACGATCACCCAGGTAGCTGGCAATCATTTGTCCATAGCCACCCTCTCGTATACCATCTTCCAACGTGACAACGAGTTTGTGCGATCGTGCCACAGCATCCAACAACTCTTTGTCGACCCCTGAAATAAACTTAGGATTGATCACCGTTGGCGTAATTCCATGTTGCATCTTCAATTGATCTGCGATCTCTTCCGCTAGCGCATAAAAGTTCCCAACACCGACGATGGCTACCTGCGTGCCAGCTTGAGTCACTTCATTTTTTTGATCGCTATAGTCAGTAGAGACTGCTACTGCCGTTTCGTTGACAGGTCCAACCGGTACCCGGATCGCAACTGGTGCGTTGGTTTGTTCCAGCGACCAATCCAACATTGCCAGATATTCTTCTTTAGAGGTTGGCGCAAGATAAATAAGGTTGGGAATATGTGCCAAAAATGGAATATCAAAAATTCCCAAATGGCTCTCGTCATTCATGCCGTGAATCGATGCACCATATACCAAAATCGTTCCAGGCAGATGATTTAAGGACAAATCATGGGAAATTTGATCAAAACTACGTTGCATAAAGGTAGAAAAAACGGCCCAGACAGGTTTTGCTCCATTTTTTGCTAACCCAGCAACCATCGATACCGCATGTTCTTCTGCAATACCCACATCTACAAATTGTTTGCCTGCTTTTTCTCTTTGTTCCGGAGAAAAAAGCAGCATCGGTGTACCAGCGTTTACTGCCACGACTTTAGGATCTGTCGCCATTTTTTCTAATAAATAATCCGTCGTTAAGCTGTTGTAGGTTACTTGATTGCCGCCAGCAGAAATATATTCGCCGGTTTCTAAACTAAAGGGACCGCCTGCATGAAACTTTTCACGATTTTCTTCCGCAAACTTGAAGCCTTTGCCTTTGATCGTATGAATGTGTAATAAAACAGGATGATCAACATCTTTCACTTTTTCAAATAAAGTAATCAAGGCAGCGAGATCATTTCCTTCATCCAAATAGTGGTACTCAAAACCAATCGCTTTGAACAGATTGTCTGCTGCTTGCCCCTTGGTTTCCCGCAATGCCCGCAAATTCTGGTACATCCCCCCATGGTTTTCTGCAATCGATTGGTCATTGTCGTTGAGGATCACGATGGTATTGGTGCCTAATTCCACGATATTGTTCAAGCCTTCAAACGCTAAACCGCCTGATAGAGAACCATCACCAATCACGGCAACGACGTTATACGTTTCATTTTTTAGATCACGGGCTTTCGCCACACCATTTGCCAACGAAACTGAGGTGGAGGTATGACCGACCGTAAAGAGATCGTGCTCGCTTTCTTTCGGATTCGTGTAACCAGAAACCGCATCATACTGCGCAGCATCAAGAAAGGCATGGGCGCGTCCCGTCAACATTTTATGGATATAGGTCTGATGAGACACATCAAAAATCAGCTTATCTGTGGGAGAATCAAAGACTTTATGCAACGCGATCGTCATCTCAACCATCCCCAGATTGGGGCCATTATGCCCCCCATGGTGACTGATTTTTTCCAATAAAGCAGTTCGTGCTTCTACTACCAGTTCTTGAAGTTGCCCACTGGTCAATTCTTTTAACTCTTTGGGGCTTTTGATTTTTTCTAATAACATGTACGTACCTCCTGTAGAAATGTTTGAATGATTCGTGTGTTTACTCACAAGGAAAAAGACACGAAGTCGAAATGAGTAGATCGTTCTCTGGAATGAAAAACATGGCCATCGGAGAAAGACGCTCTTTTGAGAATCTCTGTCAAACCAAGAAATAGCAAGTTATCCTAAAGGAAAATCGTGATTTTTCTGAGTTTCAACAATCGCTGCTCATTTCTTCTATCTAAAAAGATACCACCTAGAGTTAACTTTAGGTCAAGCACTTTTTGTGAATTTATTCTATTTTGATCCTAACGTTACGGCACGCCGCCATAATGATACAAAAAAAGATAAGAAGCGCTTGCTTCTTATCTCGGGTTTTACTTGTTCAATGGTCATTCTTAAGAAACCTGAGTTTTTTCATTGACCGCTTATTCTTCTTTCTCTAAGCCAACAAACACTCGCTGTTTACGGTTCGATTCTTCTGCAACAAAGTTTAAAACTGTTTTCAATTCGCTAGGCGTTGCCTTTTTCTGTAAGATCGAGAAGTTTCGATGATATTTTATCATGATTGTTTCTACTTTTTCTTTCTCAGTCATTGAGCTTCTCCTCCAATTCTTCCTTTGTGTATGTTAATGGCAAAGCGAACGATACATTGTCAACTGCCATCAACGTATGAGAATCGCGATTTTGAAAATCTTTTATAAAAATGTTAACGGTCACATTTTCTTTATACAATTCCTTCATTTTAATCAAGTTATATCTTGATTGAAAAAAAGCATTTATAAAATGTTCTTTAGGAACAAAGCGTCCTTCTATTTTTTCACGTTGCTTCGTATAATTCCAAGCAATAAAAGGATCTTGATAGATATAATAGATAAGCACTCATAATTCTTTTTTAAGCATCGCGCAATATTTTGATCAGCTTTTTTAGGGTGTAAAGCAAAAATCATTTATTGCGAGAAGTAAGATGGAAAAAAGGTTTCTGTTAGTGAACTAGAAGCAAAAACAGACTACATTCGTTATGCAGTCTGCTTTTTCAGCTTTTTCTATGAAATTTCTTCTGCTAGTTTACGCATGTAAGCTACGTCATCTTCTGAAAGTTTAATAGCTAGCGCTTTACTATTTTCATCTAATTCTTCTGGCGTCATAGACCCACTCAAAACATTAATATTATTACCCTGCGCCAAAATCCACGCAATTGCTAAGTTCGCAATACTGCAATCATATTTATTGCAAAGTGGCTTCCATTTTTGAATCATTTCTACAACCTTAGCTAAATTTTCTTTTTGGAACCATTTCTTTCCATAGCGTGCTGTTCCTTTTGGAGCAACATAGTCTTTATCAATTGTACCTGTTAAGATTCCCATTTCTAATGGTGAATAAGCTTGAATTGTAATATTATTTTGTTTGCATAATGGCATTAGTTCTTCTTCGATTTGTCGATCTAAAATACTATACTTTGCTTGAATAATATCTAATTGTCCATGTTTTAAATATTCTTTTACATGACCAACATCAACATTTGCTGCACCAATCGCACGAATTTTCCCTTCATTTTTCAGTTCGTTTAACACTTCCATCGTTTCTTCAATTGGAGTAAAATATGGTTCAACAGATTGCCAATGACTCATATAAATATCTATATAATCCGTTTTGAGTCTTTTTAAACTCGATTCAATCTCCAGCCGAATAGATTCTTTCGATAAGTTTTTGTAAAGTGATGTTTCTCCTACTTTGTTAAAAAATGTCCCTTCACGTTCCCATGTAATACCAAATTTAGTGATCACAACGTAATTTTTACGTTTATCCCTAATCGCTTTACCAACTATTTTTTCACTATTACCAAAATTATATCCGGGTGCTGTGTCTAAAAAATTGATATTTAAATCTAATGCATGCTGAATAGTAGCAATTGAAACAGATTCATTATCCTTATTTTCAAAAGCTGGTCCACCTCCGATCGCCCATGTCCCCAATCCGATTCTCGATACTTCAATATCTGTTTTTCCAATTTTCATTGTTCTCAATTCACTGTCTCCACCTTTATCAATATTTTTTGTAATTTTCAATCATTTTTTCGACCTGTTCACGGCTTTTAACACCTTCCGTTGCTCCTAAAGACTCAATGGATACGGCAGCTGTTGCATTTCCAAAATAAGCACATTCCTCAAATTTTTTTCCATTTAGTAATTCAGAAATAAATCCTGAAACAAAATTGTCTCCCGCTCCGATAGTATCAATTTTCGTTGTGGAACTTTTTTTAAATGCAGGAACAATCTTTTCAACATCTGAATTTTTTAGATAGCAGCCTTTACTTCCTATTTTAATCACTACATTTTTTACACCAACTTCTAAAAATACATCTGCAATTTCACTAAGATTTTCTTTTCCTGTTAGTTCAGACGCTTCTTCGTAATTTGGAAAGAAATAGTCTACATATGAAAGTGCCTGTCTAATTTCATCAAACGTTTCATCCAATCGTCCCTTGACCATATCCGCACATACAATCATTTCCTCTTTTTTAGCAGCCTTAAATATTGCCACCAGAGCTTCATTATCCAGTAATGGATTGTTAAAAATACTAGCTAAAGATAATATTTTTGCATTCTTTATTTTTTTTATATCGATGTGTTTCAATGACATTTTCCACAAACTACCATTTCGATTCGTAACGAATGTTCGTTCACCATCTTCACGTACCATCCCAATATTTAAAGACGTCGTCAGCTTTTCATCAACTTTTAAATGATCTATAATCACGTTATTTTTATCTGCAAAATCTCGAATAAACTTCCCTGGCACATCGTTTCCTACTACACTCATCAACGAAACTTTATGACCTAGTCGTGTGATGATGGTTGCCTCATTGATCGCATCACCACCTATTTTCATCGTGATATCACCTATCGGATAAGATACATGGTCAAAAATAAATTTCCCCACTGGATAAAGGGGAATATCTACAATTGCTGCACCAATACAAATTACATCTACATTTGTCATTTTCCATTCATCCTCTATTTCAAATTTGCTACTTGAATTACACCTTTGATCAGTTCACTCTTATTATTAACAGAAAATTCAAATGCCTGTTGTGTATTATCGTAATCAAAGTATTTATCAGCCATTGATAAAACATCAAATTTCTTTTTAGAAATAAGATCTATCGTTTTTTTATAATCATTCGCATATCTGAAAACTGTTTGGATTGATACCTCACGGTTTATTTTCAAAAAATCTATTGGTGTATCTCCAGGAATTGTCCCAACAACCATCACTTTCCCACGACGCTTTACTAACTGCAAAGCCATCTTAGCGGTAGGGATTGCTCCGGCTGTTTCAAAAACAACATCTGCACCATACTCACCAATAATTTCTTTGACTTTCTCAACAATTTTTTCATCTCGACCATCAAACGTAGCCGTTGCACCTAATTCAATCGCTTTGTCTAAACGATTCTGTAATACATCAATTACAACAATTTCAGCAGCCCCCATTAGTTTTGCTGATTGAACTGTCATCAAGCCTATACATCCTGATCCCAATATAACAACTTTTTTACCTAGTAGATCTCCAGCCATTTCCGCAGCATGTATACCTACAGCAGCTGGTTCAACCAATGCCCCTTCCACAAGTGACATATTATCAGGTAAGTGATACGTCATATCTGCTGGATGAGCTAAGTAGTTCGTCAATGCCCCTTTATAATTAGGTTGTGTAGCCATAAAATCAACGTCTGGACAAACATTATAAAACCCCTCCATACAGAACTCACATTTATAGCATGGAACTCCAGGTTCAATACATACTCTATCACCAGCTTTTAAATTGATGACATTCTTCCCGACTTTTTCGATGACCCCAGCTACTTCATGACCTAATCCAATCGTTTGATTAGGATCTTTCGGTGGAATATATGGACCAAATTGGAATCCATGTACATCCGAACCGCAAATACCTACATATCCCACTTTTATTAAAACTTCATCATCTTTTACGGTTGGGAGATCCGTTTCCTTCATTACCATTTTTCCTGGTTTTTCTAAAATAGCAACTGTATTTTTCATAAATTCTTCTCCTTTGATTCCCTTATTTCATTTAAGGTTAAATATTTATCTTTTGCTTCTTTAAAAAAATTACTCTCAATCTCTTCAATAGATTTTTTCCTCGTCTCAATCCCAAAGAGAGCCAGAATCAAGGCACATAATCCTAATGTACAACCTAAAACGATAAAAACAGCTTGTACACCATAGTTCGTTAACAACCAAGCTATAACAAATGGTGTAACGATTGCCACGATACGTCCTATTGAGTTTGAGATACCTGCACCACGCATCTTTACTTTAGTTGGCCAGATTTCTGGTGCATAGACTGCTGATGAAAAACTGTTGAAAATATAAAGAACAAAAATCAAAACTGATCCTAAAACAATAATTCGAGATTCCTCTGTTTGAACAGAATAAACATAGCCAAGAATAGCAATGAGACTTATTAAAACTACACCAAACCACTTTCTGGGAAATCTATCCATGAGCAGTGTAGAAGCAAATACTCCTAATGGTGCCCCTATCATAATTAAAGTAGTCATTAATAGCGATCTTGAAATATCTATTCCACTATTCACAAAAATAGTAGGTATCCAAACTGTAATCGTATATAAAGAAATATTCATTGCTATCAAAACTGTTGAAGCAATTATCGTCCGAACCCCTAAATCTCCTTTAAAAAAAGCTTTGAATGGTATTTTTTGTTGATCATGCTCACATACGTTCTTGCTCCCCTGATCAAAACTTAAAGAAATATCTTTTTCTTTTTCAATTTTTGAAATCACTTTATTCATTATTTGTTCACCATGATCAGATTGGCCATTCTCAAAACACCATCGAGGTGATTCATCCAAATAAACGCTTACAAAAATTAAACTAATTATTGATGCTACTCCTCCAATAATAAAAACCCACCGCCAACCAAATGTCGGAATAACCAAAAAACTTACCATCGCAGCAATCAATGGAGAAAAATTACCAATAAGGGACAGCCTTGCTGACCATCTTCCTCTAACTTTCGCGGGGAGAAATTCAGTGAATGAAGCATATCCAATTACTATCCCCGCCCCCATTCCAACCCCCATCGCTCCTCTACAGAAGATTAAGAACCACATATTGATTGATAATGCAGCTAATAGTGAAAAGAGAGAGAAACAGAGTATACTTGCTTGATAAGCTTTTTTTCTTCCATACTTATCACCTAACATTCCACCTAACAATGATCCTAAAAAGAATCCAGCCATCATCGCAGACGAAAACATTGCATTAAAATAATTGTTAGACCATCCTCTATCCACTAAATCTGCCAAGATGGAACTTCCAGATGAATTGAGAAAACCATTGATCTGCAGTCCGAATCCAATCAGAAAAAAAGTCTGCCAATGCCATTTGGAAATTGGCAGCTGATCTAATTTCTTACCTGCTTGTATCCCGTTCATAAAAACCCTCCAGTCGTTTGTTTGCGCTTTCAATATCTTTTCTATATCTTACTTCAAACAAAGTAAAAAGTCAACGTTTCGGACAATAATTCTTTGTTTCGAAGATTTTAAAGTTTGAAAACCTAAAAAAGCATTCTAAAAAGGATAATTCCTTTTTTAGAATGCTTTTCATTAATAGTATATAAAATATCTTTTCCTCTTCTAGTCAGCTTAATAATGCAGTTCAATTTTATTATCAGCGAAGAACTCGATCCAGTCATCACTTGGTTTTTGATCTGTAACCACATGGTTGATTTGACTTATGTCAGATAAATGAACGAATCCTTTTTTACAAAATTTTTCACTGTCGATCAGAAGCATAACTTCAGTGGCCTGGGCAATCATAAGTTTTTTGATGCGTGCTTCAATCTCATTTGTATCTGTTGCTCCCGCACTTTTATCAATACCTTTACAACTGATAACAGCCATTTCTACATTGTAATTTTCAATTGCTCGTTCTGTCAAATCACCTTGCATTGACAGCGTACGCTTGTTAAAAATACCTCCAGTAGATAAAACGTTAACATCAGATACGATTAGTTCTCTCAACGCCTCAGTTGAATTGGTAACAATCGTCATGTCGTCTCTATCTTTCAACAGCTTCAATGCTTCCATTACAGTCGAGCTAGCATCGGCAGAAATAGTATGAACAGAATCAAGTACTTCTCTAACTTTGATGGCAATTCTTTGCTTTGCTTCAATATTGTGCTCCGCTCTTTTGTAAAATGGTATATTTGAAACAGTTTCTTCTGAGTTTAACACTGCTCCTCCATACGTTCTTGTCAGAATTCCTTCTGATTCTAATTTATCTAAATCACGTCGAATCGTTTCCTCTGTAACTGAAAATTTTTCACTAAGACTTGATACAGAAACTTTTTTCTCATTAATCAAAAGCTGTTTTATTAACGATAATCTATCTTTCGCAGCCATATTTCCACCTCCTTAATAAGTCTATCATAGGAACAAAGCAATAGAAAGATTTTTGAATTTGAAACAAATATTTATTCTGCGTTAAAAAGTTTATCCAAAGTAAAAATCTGTAGTTTAGTTTCCCAAACTACAGATTTCTTTTATTTATCCATTTTACCTTCAGTACCAAATAGTTGAATTTTCTCGATTGCTCTTTGTTTCACTGATTGACGAACGGCTCTTTCTAACTCTAAGAAAGAAGAATTTTGTTTTTCTCGAACTGCATTCATTGCTGCTAAGCATAACTCTGTATGGATATTGATTTTGGAAACTCCAAGTGAAATAGATGTTTTTACATCTTTATCCGGAATACATGATGCACCATGCAAAACAATTGGAATATCAATTGCATCTCTCACTTTTTCTAATACATCAAAAGCGATTTTGGGATCCGAAGAATATTCTCCATGTACATTACCAATTGCCACTGCAAGCGAATCACAACCTGTACGTTGAACAAATTCCGCAGCTTGGTTTGGATCTGTATACTGATAAGCAGATAACGCTTCTTCATAAACGGTTTCATTCCCTACATGACCGAGTTCAGCCTCAACTGGAATTCCTAAAGGATGGAAATAGTCGACAACTTCCTTTGTCAAACGGATATTTTCCTCAAAGGGTTCAGCAGATGCATCTCGCATTACCGAATTCATCCCATGATTAAAAGCATTTTGAACGATTTCTAAGCTACGACCATGATCCCAGTGAGTAATGACTGGGACAGAAGCATTCTTCGCCATCGAGACCATCATTGGCGCAAATTCTTCAAAAATCGTATTTCCTATAAAACCTGTTCCAAATGAGATGATAATTGGTGCTTTTGTTTCCTCCGCAGCTTCAATCACTCCCATTAACATTTCTGCATTCCAAACGTTAAAATGCGGAATTGCAAAACCATTTTTTTGTGCTGTTTCTTCCCAATACTTAATATTTGCTAACATATTATCTCTCCTTAGATACTAATCTTTATCATCAAAGTCATAGGTGAAGATGACCTTAACTGCTTCTTTTTTTGCCATCAAATCAAATCCTTTTTCCCACTCTGAAAGACCTAGTCTGTGAGTGATCATTGGCTGCACTCGAATATCCCCTTTTTCAAGTAACCTAATAGCATTACGCCAAGTGGTTGAATCATATGCCATATGTCCGATAATACTGATTGCCCATGTTGTGATATCATTAATTGGATAATTGAATGGCTGGAATCCCATCCCTACGCGGACTACTTCTCCGTTTGGTCTTAACATATCAATAGCTTGTTTCAACGCAATATTTGCACCTGAACATTCAACAACCAACCCAAGATTTTCTTTTCCACAAATTTCCTGACAACGAACTACTACATCTTCTTTTGAACCATTCACCGTGTGAGTGGCTCCTAATTCTTTAGCGATTGGAAAACGTGTTTTTGTATCCTCCTCTAAGCCAACCATTACAATATTGACTGCTCCCATAATCCGAGCGATCTGCACAGAAAACAATCCTAACGGGCCAGTCCCCATTACAACAACATCTTGTCCAGGCAACAGACTTGATCGCTGAGCGATTGCTTTGTATGCATTGCTGATCGGATCTAAAACACATGCATCTTCATAATCTAAACTTTCTGAAATTTCCCAAATTGCATGCTTGTGGATTCGTAAGATTTCTCCAGGAATTAAACAATACTTTGTAAAACCACCACCCCAACGGTTATTATCTAAACCCAAATTAACCTTGTCGAGGCAGGTGAGGAAATCACCTTTCTCACATGATGGACAGGTACCACATACATGTCCAGAGTTATCAGAGACAATCCGTTGACCAACTTGCCAGTCTTTTACTTTTGAACCTACCTTAACGATATCTCCAGCGAATTCATGACCGCGGATAGAGTTAAACTCATCCGATCCGTTTTCAACACGGAAATGTTTCATATCTGCTCCACAAATAGCAGCTGCCTTAATCTCAACTAAAATATCTTCATCGCCAACTTCTGGTACAGGAACATCTATCAATCGATAACCACCAAATTCTTTTCCATATCTTGCTAGTGCTTTCATAATTTTCCCTCCTAATATTTACATTCTTATATACTCAATTTTCAGATTTTTGTATCCGGTATCACATTTCCGATCTCTTCAACTGATGCACTTCTAGTCTCAATTCCCAAAAATAAAATAATTCCTGCAGTAGCCAAAGACACACCACCAAGTAAAGTAAACACCCCTGTGACCCCAGCATTATTTAATAAATAAGCTACAGCGTATGGTGCTGCAATACCGCTGACACGTCCAACAGCATTTGCAAGCCCAGAACCTCTCAGTTTTGCTGCAGTGGGCCAAATTTCTGGAACGTATACAGCTGATGCATAACAAACATACATGTACACAAAAGTAATTAAAAAGAATCCTAGAATTGAGATCATCATAATTGTGGTCTGTAAAGAATAAAAATATCCTAGCACAGCAATGATGATTAGAAGACCTGCCCCCATAATTTTTCTTGGGATACGATCAATGATAAACGTAGCAATAAAAATACCTATTGGAGCTCCAAACATGCTCATTGTATTCAGAACGACGGAATCTTTTAAATCTATTCCTTGTGTCAAAAAAATAGTTGGCAACCAGTTAATTAATGTATATTGCACGACATTCATAGCAATTAATACAAACGAGCCCAATATCACTCTTTTTAACAGCTCTCCTTTGAATAATTCTGAATAAGAGATTTGAACTTCTTGGATTTTTGTATCCGTTCTTTCTAATTCAATTGTTGGCAGCGGCTTTCCAATAGAACGTTCAACACGCTTTTCGATGTCTGTCATGATTTTGTCAGCTTCTACGTACCTCCCCTTTGATTCTAACCATCTAGGAGACTCAGGAAATTTACGGAAAACGATTGCAAAAAGAATAGCAGATAACCCCGCGGGTATTAAAAATTGGATTCTCCAATTTAGTTCAGGAGCAACTGCTGGTGTAATAAACATTGCAATAGTTGAGCAAATCGGATATGACCAGTTACCAATAAAAGAAGCTCTAGCAGATCATGTTCCACGGTTCCTTGAAGGCACATATTCAGTAAACCCAGCAAACAACGTAACTAGCAATGCTCCTAGGGCAAATCCCATAACCACTCGGCATACGATTAAAAATGTCATGTTAGGTGAGAATGCTCCAACTACCATAGATACAATGTGGACTGCTACAAAAAGCAGATAACTATTTCTTCGACCAATTCTATCGCCAATGATTCCACCAATAAATGCTCCTAAGAACATACCTGCAGTTGTCAACGATGAAAATACCGCACTAAGGTTATTGTTCGTCCATCCTATCTCAGCTAACTGAGCGAGAACCAATCCTCCTATAGCATTGCTCCAACTAACTAATAATCCGAAAGCAACCATTCCAAAAAGCCCCCATTGGGCAGAACTTGTGGGTAAACGATCCAAACGCGCACCAGTATTCGGCTTAATATTCTTGTCCATTTTCTCCTCCAATTTTCAGTTTTAGTAAAAAAGATATTCAAAAAAGATAAACGCTTACAACTAGATGTACTAGGTTTTTATATTCTGTATATTACACTACCATTTTTCCGATGTCAACATTTTTTCTTTGTTTTAAAGATTTTGAATTTGATTCACAGATCATGATCCTTTTATATAATCCTATTTATATTCGTCGCGCATCAATTTAGTTAGTTCTCAATAAAAAAATATTTCCTTAAGTTTTCTTCCTACTAACCTCTCTATCTAACATCTTATAGTAGAAGTTTCAGAAATTTTCCCCTCCACTTTATATTTAATAATGTATGTAATAACTTTATAATTCCTATGTAGAGAAAAAAACTGCCATTAAACAGGATACATTCCCTGCTTAATGGCAGTTTGCTTATTTCCGATACATCTTCAATTCCAAGAACAAATCATTATAGATGCCCAGATACTCAGCACCTAAGTTTTCATAGACTTCGAGGTGTTCCATTAATTCATCGGATGGATAGAATTGTTCGTCTTCGGTGATCTCGTCAGGCAGTAATGCCATGGCTTCTTGGTTAGGTGTGGAATAGCCGATGTATTCTGCGTTTTGTGCAGCGTTCTCGGGTTCCAGCATAAAGTTCAAGAAGGCGTAAGCACCGGATTCGTTTTGTGAGGTCTTAGGAATGACCATATTATCGAACCACAGGTTGGAGCCTTCCGAAGGGATCACGTAATGAATGTGCTCGTTTTCGTACATCATGTCGGCTGCTTCCCCAGAAAATGTGACCGCAACCGATGCTTCTTCATTGGCCATGTACATCTTGATTTCATCTGCGACGATGGCTTTGATGTTTGGGGTCATGGTCCGAAGCTTATTGAATGCCTCTTGCAGCTGATCATCGTCTTTGCTGTTAAGAGAATAGCCTAAGCTGTCCAAACCTAATCCCATCACTTCACGCGCGCCATCGATCAGCATGATGCTGTTTGCTAATTCGGGTTTCCAAAGATCGTCCCATTGGGTGATCTCACCTTCATCAAAGAACTTATCGTTATAGACGATCCCCAGTGTTCCCCAGAAATAAGGGATGGAATATTGATTGCCTGGATCAAAACTCAAGTCCAAAAAGCGAGGGTCGATATTGTCTAACCCTTTAATTTTACTGTGATCCAATGGCTTTAAAAGATTTTGTTCCATCATTTTCTCAATCATGTATTCACTCGGTATGGCGATGTCATAGGACGTACCGCCTTGTTGGATCTTCGTGAACATCGCTTCATTTGAGTCAAAGGTTTCATAATTGACTTTGTAGCCAGTCTCTTCTTCAAACTTACTGATCAAATCAGGGTCAATGTAGTCGCCCCAGTTGTAGATGTTGACAACCTCAGCGCCTGCCATACCAGAGGAGCGTTCCAATTCACGGACACCAAAGAGCAAGATCAGGACGATCGCAACAATACCGATAATCAGAGATTGTAGTCGTTTCATCGCAGATTTGCCACCTCCACACGGCGGTTTTTACGCAATTTCTTCGCGCCGTTTTCTTTACTGATAAAGTAATAGCCTACCACCAGGATCATGGAGAATAAGAAGACAAGTGTACTTAATGCATTGATTTCTAAACTGATTCCTTGACGTGCTCTAGAATAGATCTCTACCGATAAGGTACTAAAGCCATTGCCTGTCACAAAGAATGTCACGGCAAAATCATCGAGTGAATAAGTAAATGCCATGAAATAGCCGGCGATGATGCCCGGTGTCAAGAAAGGCAAAATGATATTTTTAATGACTTGAAAATTATTCGCGCCTAAATCACGGGCAGCATCGATCATTGAATCGTTCATCTCTTGCAGTTTCGGCAAGACCATCAACACCACGATCGGGATACTAAAGGCGATATGCGAAAGCAATACGCTGAAAAAGCCTAAGCTAAACCCGCGGAACAAGTTGCCGATCATCGTGAAGAAAATCAAGAAGCTGGCACCAATGATGACATCTGGTGAAACCAACAAAATATTATTCAAACTCAACAATGCCGTTCTCGTTCGGCGTTTGCGGGTATAGTAGATGCCCATCGCACCAAATGTGCCGATGATCGTTGCCAGTAATGCTGATAAAAATGCCAGCATAAAGGTGTTCAACACGATGATCATCAAGCGGGTATCTTGAAAGACGGATTGGTAATGTTCAAAAGTGAAACCCGTAAAAGCATTCATGGTGCCTCCTTCATTGAAGGAATAGAAAATCAAATAAAAGATCGGCACGTACAAAAGAATAAAGACGACGATCAGATAAAGATTGGACCAGCGAAATTTTTTCATTTACGTTGCCCTCCTTTTTTCTTTTCTCCCGTAAACAGCATCACGAGGAACATGGCGATGATCAAAATGACGCCGATGGTCGAACCCATGCCCCAGTTTTGGGTAACGAGAAAGTGCTGCTCGATCGCTGTACCAAGTGTGATCACGCGATTGCCCCCAATCAAACGGGTCAACATGAAGAGGGAGAGCGACGGAATGAAGACGGCTTGGACACCGCTTTTCACACCGTTTAACGACAGAGGGAAAATCACTCGTCGGAACGTATCATAGCTGTTTGCCCCTAGATCGCGACTAGCACTGATCAAAGAGGGATTCATTTCTTCTAAGGCATTAAAAATCGGCATAATCATAAAGGGCAGTTCGATATAGACGGCAACCGTCAAAAAGCTAAAGTCGGTAAACAAAATCTGCTTTGGTCCAACACCCATGATTTCTAGGAAGTTGTTGACACTGCCATGAATGCCGAAAATCCCAATAAACGCATAGGCTTTTAACAATAAGTTGACCCACGTCGGTAAGATGATCAACAGCAGCCATAAATCTTTGTGACGCAGCTTAGTTAAGAAGTAGGCTGTCGGATAGCTGATCACTAAGGTAATCAAGGTGATCAAAAAGGCATACCAAACCGAGTTTAAGGTCATGATCAAATATTTGCCAGAACCTAAGTAGCTTTGATAATTGACCAGCGAAAAGTTGCCGTTCATATCAAAAAAGGATTGGTAGATGATCAATAAGACTGGTGCAATAACAAATAGCAATAACCAAAAGACATAGGGTATCGCATAAAAACGACGCATTTTCGTCATTAGCTTTCCCTCCTAATCTTCGTAGCTCTCTAAACGAGCATCAAAATCTTCTTCGGACTCATTGAAACGCATGACGTGGATGTCTTCTGGTTCAAAGGAAAGCCCGATCTTGCTTCCTTCAGTGGCTTTTCTTGTAGAGTGAACCATCCATTCGTTGCCTTGTTCATCGTAACAAATGATTTCGTAATGCACGCCTCGGAACAATTGCGTGTCTACTTCAACGACCAGCTTGCCTTTTTCCGCCGTCGTCAAATTCAAATCTTCTGGACGGATCACGATCTCAACGGCTTCATTCGGCCGCATCCCGCCATCGACACATTCAAATTGCTTGCCGACAAATTCCACTAAGTTGTCTTCGATCATCGTGCCTGTGACGATGTTGCTTTCACCGACAAAATCTGCCACGAAATGGTTGATTGGTTCATCGTAAATATCCACTGGTGTGCCGCTTTGGACGATCTTCCCTTTGTTCATAACGAAAATCTCATCACTCATCGCCAACGCTTCTTCTTGGTCATGGGTGACAAAAATAAAGGTGATGCCTAGTCGCTGCTGCAATTCCCGCAGCTCGTATTGCATGTCGGTTCGCAATTTCAAATCCAATGCGGACAATGGTTCATCCAGGAGCAATACTTTGGGCTCATTGACGATCGCTCGTGCGATTGCGACCCGTTGGCGTTGTCCTCCAGACATTTCGCTGATTTCACGATTCTCATAACCAGGAAGCTGCACTAGCCGCAACGCTTCTAAGACTTTTTTATTCACTTCATCTTTTGGTAATTTTTTGATTCGCAGACCAAATGCCACATTTTCAAAAACGTTCATATGTGGGAATAAGGCGTAATCTTGAAAGACAGTATTCACTTGCCGTTGATTGGCAGGAACGTCATTGATTCTTTGTCCATCAAAATAAACGTCGCCTTCTGTTGCGTCCGAAAAACCCGCAATGATGCGTAAGATGGTTGTTTTTCCACAACCTGAAGGGCCTAACAATGTATAAAAGCGACCTTCTTCAATATCAAAACTCACTTTTTTCAAAACTGTTTCATCATCATCAAATCGCTTCACCACATTGTTGAATGAAATTATTGTTTTTCCCACACTCTTTCCTCCTGTACTATAAATAAGAATCTGTCACGACTACAAGCACACGGCTTTTTTTGCCCGCAATATTTTTTAATTGATGCGGCTCAGTCGCCTGATAATAAATCGATTGGCCTTTACGAGCCTTGTACTGCGTTTCTCCTAGTGTCAAGGCCACACTGCCCTCTAAGACATAGATAAATGTTTCTGCTAACGATGGTTCAAAGGTCTTGTATTCGCCCGCTTTATCAAAGGTCAGCAAGACTGGCTCCATTTCTTTTTCATTGGAATCGGGAATCAGCCACTTCAATTCATAGCCATTTTCTTCATCATAATAAAGCGTGCTGTCTTCTTCGCGATAAACCACTTGATGCTGCGCATTTTCTTCTCGGAAAAATTCCTCTGGTGTCACGCCTAAAACTTCTAAGATCGTAAAAAAAGTTTCCATAGAAGGCGAACTCAAATCACGCTCCAACTGTGAGATATAGCCTTTCGTCAAATCGGTCCGCTCGCCTAATTCTTCTTGGGTCAAATTCTTTTGAACGCGCAAATTGCGCAGCTTCTCGCCAATCTCCATGTTCATTCCCCCTTTGATTGACACAACTTCAAATAAAAAAGTTTGCTATAAGTAAACTTCATGTTTAATTTCACTTTTTCTAGTATACAAATAATTGCAAAAAACACAAGCTTTTTTTCTTCATTTTTTTGAATTCTTTTCTCTCTGATCAAAAAAAGGAGTGACGCTAAACGCTTGTATTATAAAGGAAAGGAATGGCGGTCCCGTCATTTTCGCTTTTCACAGGTTTAAAAGAACAACTTCTATTTTAACGAAGAAAAGGTAGATTTAATAATAATCTGTTTTTACTGATTTTTTGATAAGAAGACCTGCCTTTTCTTGCTTCACTGGTTAAAAAAATAAAACTTATGGTATTATGAGTACAAACCATCAAAGGAGTGTCTGAAATGACGAATTTCTCTACCTTTCGTGTCATGAATGAACCAAATTTTACTGCTTCACTCACAACTGCAACCCTTGACGAGCTGCCAGCAGGCGATGTGCTTGTCCGTGTTGATTACTCAGATGTCAATTACAAAGATGCCTTGGCAGCAAAAGAAAATGGCGGCGTGATCCGCACGTATCCGATGACGCCGGGAATCGATTTAGCAGGGGAAGTCGTGGACAGTCAGTCTGCTGATTTTGCCCCAGGCGACCAAGTCTTAGTGACAGGTTATGGCTTAGGGGTTTCTCACCCAGGCGGTTACAGTCAATTTCAACGGGTCCCAGCCGAGTGGCTCGTGAAACGTTCTGCTGGTTTTTCAGCAAAAGACAGTATGACCTATGGCACTGCTGGGTTCACAGCAGCTTTAGCAGTGCAAGAATTAGAACAGCTGCACTTAGCAAAAGACGCTACTATTTTGGTGACAGGTGCTAGCGGTGGCGTCGGCAGTGTCAGCATTGCTTTATTGAAAAAACTGGGCTATACAAATATAGTGGCGCTATCTCGGAAAACCGATGCGCAATGGTTGTTGGACCTAGGCGCAGCGAAAATCGTCAGTCCTGATGACGTGGTACCAGAAAAGGTCAAACCATTAGCAAAACAAACGTTTGCAGCGGTCATCGATACAGTTGGCGGTCCATTGCTTGCGGCAGTGCTTCCGCAAATCGCTTATGGGGGCGGTGCCTTCTTATGCGGCAATGCTGGTGGGATCAAAATCGAAACGACTGTCTTACCCTTTATTTTGCGTGGGATTCGCGTAATTGGGATCGATTCGGTCAATGTTTCCCATGAGATCCGCACGGCATTATGGGAGAAATTAGCGGGTGAGTGGAATGTGATCGATCAGCTTTACACGAAAGCCATCACTTTGGAAGACTTGCCAGAAACATTGGCAGCTTTATTAGCAGGCACGCACCAAGGACGGACGATCGTTGAGGTGTCACAAGCGCAATGAGAATTTTGATTACGGCTGGCGGTACTTCCGAAAAAATCGATGATGTTCGTGCAATTACGAATCATTCCACGGGCTCACTTGGTCAGGCCATTGCCAAGGAATGGCTGCAATACCCTGAGGTGACCATCGATTACGTTACGACGAAAACTGCCAAACAACCGCCGACCGATCCACGAGTTACCTGTTATTTCATTGAAGGGACCACGGACTTGTTGGCGCAGTTGACCGATTTATTGACGACCCATTCGTATGCTGCTGTGATCCACAGTATGGCAGTCAGTGATTTCACCCCTGCTGCTCATTTTTCAGAAGCAGCGTTTTATGAAGCAATCAACGATGCCCTACCAGCTTATGACAACCAGGTCACTCCGGCATTGATGGCACACGTGCTCACACAATCTGAAACAACGGCAGGCAAAGTTTCTTCCAATACTGATCATTTGTTTTTAGTGTTGAAGAAAACCCCGAAAGTGATCCAAACCATCAAAGCATTACAGCCGACAACCTTATTAGTCGGATTCAAATTATTAGTAGACGTAGCGGAAGCCGAGTTGTTTGCGGTCGCACGAAAAAGTCTGCTGGCTAGCCAAGCGGATTATGTGTTGGCCAACGACTTGACGCAAATTTCTGGAAACCAGCATGTCGGACACCTTTTGACACAAGAAGGACAAATCGGGACTGGCCGCACAAAAGCTGAGATCGCAACCTTGATCGTTGACACATTACGCAATGACCTGCGTGCTTAGCTAGATGTTTTTTTAGAAAAGGAGAAAGAAACATGAAACAAAAACACGTTCTGCTTGGCGTCAGCGGCAGTATCTCTGCATACAAAGCAGCCGACCTAACCAATGAATTAACCAAAAAGGGCTATGCAGTGGATGTCTTAATGACTCAAAATAGCACACAATTTATTACGCCTTTGACTCTACAGTCATTATCCAAACGCCCGATCCATGTGGATGTTATGCAAGAACGTCAACCAGATCGCATCAATCATATTGAACTAGCCAAACAAGCCGATCTTTTCTTGCTCGCCCCAGCCAGTGCCAACAGTATTGGCAAGCTGGCGCATGGGATAGCCGATGATTTGATCTCAACAGTTGCCTTAGCGTTGCCGTTATCCGTGCCCCGCTTGATTGCGCCAGCCATGAATACCGTCATGTACGAAAACCCGATTGTTCAAAGAAATTTGGGGATTTTGAAAGAAGTCGGCTTCCAAGAGATTGAACCCCGTGAAGCGTTACTGGCTTGCGGTGATTTCGGCAGAGGCGCATTAGCAGCAACAGAAACGATTCTTGAAAAAGCATTAACTGCTTTGGAAGTACGGAGTGTCTAACAATGAAAAAAATATCAACTTTTGAACTTGTCTTAACAGCTTTCTTTTTAGGAATCTTGATTCTTTTAGCATCGGTTCCCTTTCTTGGGTTTATTCCCTTAGGACCAATCAATGCGACAACGATGCACATTCCTGTCGTCATCGCTTCCATTGTATTAGGCCCTCGAATCGGCGGCTTTTTAGGCGGCGCCTTTGGGATCATCAGTATGGTGCGTTCGACCTGGATCATCACCCCGCTTTCTTTTGTCTTCTCCCCTTTCGTACCGATTTATGGGAGTGATCAAGGAAGCTGGAAAGCGATCCTCGTAGCGTTGATTCCTCGTATTTTGATTGGTGTCGTTCCTTACTTTGTGTACAAAGGCTGTCAAAAAATCTGGAAAAACAAACAGCAAAGTCTTTCGCTACTGATTGCTGGTGTTGCTGGAGGCTTGACGAATACGATCCTGGTAATGAACTTGATCTACTTCTTGTTCCAGCAAGAATATGCGGAGGTTGTGGGGAAAGCTGGCAATGCTGTCTATGCAGCGATTTTGGGTGTAATCTTCGCCCAAGGTGTACCTGAAGCCATTGTAGCGGGAATCGCCACGATGGCAGTTGGAACCGTCCTTTTGCGCTTAGTCATGAACCGCAAAAAAAATCGTATCTAAAAAAATAGCGACCGCCCAAAGTTAGCTTTTTGGCTAACTTAGGCGGTCGCTTCCCTTTTGAGTGTCTTATAAACTTTGTGTCATTTGGAGTGCTTCGACAAGCTCTTGATACTGCTCTTGAGTCAAATACTCTTCATAAAATGTCAGATAATCATCGATATCTGCTTGGGTCAAATAAGGCAGCTCTTGCTTGATTTGCAGTAGCAGTTCTTCAAACTCCTCATCCGTCAGCATATAAGAAGACCAATCATCGGCTTCATCATAGCTATTCCAGTACTCATCATCATAATCATTTTCATCCCCATCGTCATAGCTGTCATCCCAACCATAATCATAGGGAGAAAACAATTCTTCTGGGTCAATCAATTCTTCCGCTGTGGGAATCGCAACCGCAGTATCACTTTTCTTCCCTGTAAAAGTCACCGTGGCTCCGATAGTGGTTTGCAGCTCATCTGCTTGCACGAAGTGAAAAGCCATTTTCTGCTGATTTGTTTTCGTATTGACGGTCATAGCTAGGTCAAACTGCTCGACTTCTTCCAGCATCGTTTCTAATTCGGCGACTTGATTTTGATCGGCGCCGTGTTCTTGAGCATAGGTTGCATAATCTGCCAATTCTTCTTTGGTAAACGTGTGGCTGATCGTATCTCCATCTCTTTTGAAAGCATCCGGTTCAAAGGTTTTCAAATAGTCTGCAAATGTCTCATTATGAAAAAGACTGTTCATGGTAAAGAGGTTTTCAGGCGCTTTTTCTGTTTCGGTCGTCCCCTCGTCGTCCTCTGCAAAAGTTCCTTCGCCAAAGTAAGAATCTAAGGTTTCTTGATCGATGCGCAGGTATTTGCCCTCATATTCCGCAGCGTCTGGTTTTGTCCCATAACTGTCACTACCAAATGCGCTGATATACCCTTGCAGTGTTTCATAGATTTCAGCTGACACATACGCTTCTTGTTTTTCTGGATCGACGATCAGCTTGATCGGCAGCTCCTGCCCCCCAAAAGCGACTGCCAGATTGAGTAAAATCGCTTTGGTTTCTTTGTCCTGGACGAAGTCCCCTTTAAATGACGAACCGACTAACTGTGACATCAACATAGAGGCATACCTATCGGCTTCTTGACCGTATTCGCTGCTGCTGCCCATCTCAAACGTATCGATCGTCGCTTGGAATTCACCAGCATTCGCTGCTTGCTGATTCGTCAACTGTTCGGCAAACTGTTCTTGCGGTAATTTCGTACAACCGCCGAAAAGAAAGGCGAACCCAACAAACAAAATGACGCGTCCCCACTTTTTCATCCTGCTCACTCCTTTTCGTTTATTGTACCGAAGACTGCGAAAGCTTACAATCCTAAGCTCTTTTTATCAGCTCTCATGAAAAAAAGATTGCCCCTCGGGACAATCTTTTCGCTAATCTATTCTTCGCCGATGATTCGGACTTCTGTTTCTAAGGTGACATCAAAGGTTTCTTTGATGACTTGTTGGATATGAGCGATCAGTTCGACGTAATCCGTTGCAGTGGCTTGATCGACGTTCACGATAAAGCCCGCATGTTTTTCCGAAATTTGGGCTCCGCCCCATTTCAATCCTTGTAAGCCTGCATCTTGGATCAGCTTGCCGGTAAAATGACCGACTGGACGTTTAAAGACACTCCCACAAGAGGGGTATTCTAGCGGTTGCTTCAATTGCCGCAATTCTGTCAGTTCATCCATCCGCTTTTTAATTTGCTCTTGATCGCCTTTTGCTAGATCAAAGCGACTGCTCAAAATGATCATCTTTTGCTCTTGCAATTTGCTATGACGATAAGCAAATTCCATTTCTTCCTTGGTATAAGTCACGATTTGACCATTAGCCAGCAAAACGTCGCAGGACGCAAAGACATCTTGGATCTCGCCATCATAGGCGCCAGCATTCATAAAGACGGCACCGCCGACACTGCCGGGAATCCCGCAGGCAAATTCAAAACCAGTCAACGATTCATGCAAAGCGACATAGGTGGTATCGATCAACTTTGCTCCAGCATCGACGATCAAAGAAGTGCCGTCCACCACGATTTGGTTCATTTCTGATAGCATGATCACCACGCCACGAATACCACCATCACGGACGATCAAGTTGCTGGCATTTCCTAAGACGATCCAAGGAATCGCTTGTTCTCGGCAATAATCAAGCAGCTGTTTGGCTTCATCTGCTGTTTTGGGAAAAGCCAAAATGTCTGCCGGTCCACCAGTTTTTGTATACGTATAGTTCAATAAGGGTTCATCTTTTAATAAGGCAATTTCAGGGAATTGCGCAATCATCAAGTCTTTATTCACGAGAAGGTTTCCTTTCACAATAAACATCTCACTTATTTTAGCATGTTCAAGGAAAAGTTGCTACCTCTGGTGAATATGATCTTCAACCAATCCCCCCTCTTGAAGGCAAGCATTCCTCCTTGTTTTCCTCATTCCGCTCACTTGCTTTGCGCTTCTGGCTTTTTTAGGTAAAATGGGAGGCGTAGTGGAAAATAAGGAGGAGTCTTAATGAAATTTATTTCTTGGAATGTGAATGGTTTACGGGCCATCGTTAAAAAAAATTTTTCTGAAGTGTTTGAAGCCCTCGATGCTGATTTCTTTTGTTTGCAAGAAACAAAGCTGCAAGAAGGTCAGATCGAATTGGATCTACCGGGCTATCATCAATACTGGAATTATGCGGAGAAGAAAGGTTATTCTGGCACAGCGATTTTCGCAAAAGAACCTGCACTATCGGTCCGTTATGGATTAGGGATCGAAGAACATGATACGGAAGGTCGCGTCATCACGCTGGAGTATCCTGAATTTTTCTTGATTACTTGCTACACACCAAATTCCCAAAATGAATTGCGCCGCTTGGATTATCGCATGACTTGGGAAGATGCCTTTTTGGCTTACTTGACTGAATTGAAACAACAAAAGCCAGTGATTCTCTGTGGTGATTTGAATGTTGCCCATAAAAATATCGACATCAAAAACTGGAAAACCAATCAAAAAAGTGCTGGGTTTACACCTGAAGAACGGGAAAAGTTTTCGACTCTTTTGGCTGCTGGCTTTACCGATACGTTCCGCTATTTCTATCCAGATGCAGAAGGTATTTATTCTTGGTGGAGCTACCGTTTCAACGCTCGTAAAAACAATGCTGGCTGGCGCATCGATTACTTTGTCGTTTCGGATGACTTAAATGAGCGCTTGCTAGACGCCAAGATCCATATAGATATCATTGGCAGTGACCATTGTCCGGTGGAACTGGATCTCAACTAACCGTAGGAAAACTTCAGTTTTTCTTAACGTTTGTTCGCTTTTCATTCTTTGATTTTGTGCTAGAATGGCAATGAGGTGAGTCTGATGAATTTTATCGCAATGGACTTTGAAACAGCAAATTATCAAAAGCATAGTGCCTGTTCCCTTGCACTAGTCATGGTACAAGATAGCAAAATCGTGGGCGAATATTACACATTGATCCAACCGGAAACGGAATTTTTTTGGAAAAACATTCAAATTCATGGCATCCGTCCAGAAGATGTAAAAGAAGCGCCTAAGTTTCCTGACGTATGGAAACAAATCCAACAATATTATCAACTGAACAGTTTGATCGTTGCGCATAACGCTGGTTTTGATACTGGGGTTTTGGCGGGATGTCTTGATTATTATGGGTTGTCACAACCAAATTATCTTTCCTTATGCACGGTGCGAACGAGCCGCAAGCTGTATCCAGAATTTACGAACCACAAATTAAACACGGTTTGTGAGCAATTACAGATTCCTTTACTAAACCACCATGATGCACTAGAAGATAGTCGGGCATGTGCCCAAATCTTATTGCGTCAAGAAGAAGAATTTGGTATCGATCCATTGAAAAAATTGGTTTTAGTCAAATAAATGAAAACGTGCGTCCTAAAGGCTAGCGCAATGCTGACTTTAGGACGCACGTTTTCATTTAAGGAAGGATTCATTTTAAGTCAGATCGATCCAATAATGACAGATTATAGCGCCATCTTCAGGATCAATGACTTTTTCTGTCAATTTACCTCCGTTGTTTTCAATGACTTTGGCGGAGGCGCGATTGGCTTCTTCACAGGTTACTAACACGTTGTTCAAGCCAAATTGTTTGGCCTTTACCAATGACTGTGCCAACATTGCCGAGCCGATGCCTTGCTTTCGATGGTCAGGGTGCACTGAATACCCGATGTGTCCGCCAAT
This sequence comes from Enterococcus sp. 2G9_DIV0600, assembly GCF_002140615.1. Classification (NCBI taxonomy): domain Bacteria; kingdom Bacillati; phylum Bacillota; class Bacilli; order Lactobacillales; family Enterococcaceae; genus Enterococcus; species Enterococcus sp. 2G9_DIV0600. The sequence continues at coordinate 747,513 of NZ_NGLL01000001.1, read as the reverse complement.
TTGGCGCAAATACGCATTAAGTGTCAGACGCAGATTCAAGAGACCGACCACTTTTTGATCTTGGATAGCCAGATAGGTACGGGCGGGAACGAATCCTTCTGGTACCGTTTCTGCTGTTTTAAAATCCACCAATCCCTCTAGCCAGTCTTTGGCTGTCGGACTTTCTACAAGTCCTGCCCCACCGTGGATGACTTCTTGATTCTTCTCGAAGGCTTGCCGATACGCTTCGATGTGATCGCAGTCTGCGATCGTCGGTTCCCGAAACTCCATTTCCTTCACTCCTTTTTATGATTCAAAAAGACGTGCCATCATCAAGACGTCAACTTTTTGCCCCTCGCGGGTTTGCACCGCTTCTTTCATACAGCCTTCTGTTAAAAAACCAAATTTTTGATACAGATGGATCGCCCGTAAATTTCTCGCTTGAACGGTCAACTCGATGCGGGTCAATTCGCCAACTTCTACTACCCAGTCCAGTAATTCTTCAATCAGGAGCGAACCTAAGCCTAAGCCCCAATAGTCTTTTAAAATCGAGATACCGATCTCCCCGACATGGGTTAATTGCCACTCTTCATGGCCTTTGACTGATGCCAGGGCGATCAATTGTTCTTGATCAAATGCCAACAACAGCAAATAGTCGTCCCGTTCATAGATAGCGTCCAGCTGTTCTGCCAATAAGGCTTCTGGCAACGCCAAGCCGCTTTCGTCCATCAAAAGAAAATCCGTTTCTTCTCCTAGCTGTTGACTGACTGCTAACACAGCTTTGGCATCAGCACCCGTGGCTTCTTTGATCTGTAATTGGATTTCACTCATGGGCTGCCTGCCATTTTGTTGTGATCCGTTGCAAAAAGGCGGTTGCTTTGGTGCCATATGCATGACATTTCACAAAACGTTTTTGTTCATCTGTATCATCTTTTTCCAAAATCAGTTCTAAATAATCCTCTGGCAGGGAGGCTTCTAAGAGATTGCCCCACTCGATCACACACAAGCCATCCCCTTCAAAATAATCATCCAGTCCTAAATCTTCTGCACCGTATTCCACCCGATAGACATCCATATGGTACAGGGGCATCCGCCCATTGGTATATTCACGAATGATCGTATAGGTCGGACTTTTGATCAGTTGCTCGATTCCTAGCCCCAAGGCGATGCCTTTCGTCATGGTTGTTTTGCCAGCACCTAAGTCGCCCGTCAATACCAGATTATCCCCTGGCTCGGCTACTTCTCCAATGATTTTTGCAAATGCTGCGGTTGCTTCTAAGTCGTTAATGGTAAACATAGTCCCCATCCTTTGATCAATCTAATTTACTAGTTGCTAGTATAGCCTGTTTTTCAAGGAATTGTAAAGAAGGAGCTTAGGGAAAATTTCCCGACGATCACTGGATCGTTTCTTTTGCGCTCACTTCCTCCTTTGCTGCCCTCAACTTTCCAAAAGCAAAACAAAAAACTGACCCTCAAGGGATCAGTTTTTCATCAGTGTAGCGATTGGCTGCTTATTTTTCCATTAATGTTTGTGCCGCAGTAATGATTGATAATTTGTAGACATCTTCTTCATTTGAACCACGAGACAAATCAGAGATTGGTTTGTTCAATCCTTGTAAGATTGGTCCAATCGCTTCAAAGTTACCGAAACGTTGGGCGATCTTGTAACCAATGTTTCCTGATTGTAAATCTGGGAAAACAAAGACGGTTGCTTTACCAGCTACTTCAGATTCAGGAGCTTTCAATTGCGCAACTGCTGAGATATACGCAGCATCGAATTGCAATTCTCCATCGATTTGGTATTCTGGTGCCAATTCTTTGGCGATTTTTGTTGCTTCAACGACTTTATCTACTTCTGGTGCTTTCGCAGAACCTTTCGTTGAGAAGCTTAACATAGCAACTTTTGGATCGATTTCAAATAATTCAGCGGTTTTCGCTGAGTCAACAGCGATTTCTGCTAATTCTTGTGCATTTGGGTTTACATTGATGGCACAGTCTGAGAACAAGTATTTTTCTTGGTCACGACCACGAACCATTAAGAAAGCACCACTTGTACGGCTCACACCTGGTTTTGTTTTGATGATTTGTAAAGCGGGTCTTACTGTATCACCCGTAGAATGGATCGCTCCTGAAACCATTCCTTCAGTAATGCCCATGTAAGTCAACATCGTACCGAAATAGTTGACATCTTTTAAGATTTCTTCTGCTTGTTCTTTCGTTGCTTTGCCGTTGCGGCGTTCCACAAAAGCTTCAACCATTTCATCCCAACGATCATAATTTTCAGGATCTAAAATTTCAAAGTTTGATACGTTGATTCCGCGAGCTTCTGCTGCTTTTTCGATTTCAACCGGGTTACCGATCAAAACGGGTTCAATCAATTCTTCTGAACGTAAACGGCTAGCAGCACCTAGGATACGAGGATCTGTTGCTTCTGGAAAAACGATTTTGATATGACGACGCACGATTTTAAATTTTAAACTTTCGAATAATTCCACGGGTAAAGACCTCCAGTTTTTTTATACCCTTCCATTGTACAATAACTGCGAAAAAAAGAACAGATAAAAATCCTGTATTAGTCGATTATTTTAAATATCGTTACCTTTTTCACAAATTCACTCATTCTAAATAACACAGTTTTACAACTGTGTTATTTTTTCTGGCAACGCCCAGGAAATCGGTTCTTCCCCTAACGCCAGCAATGCTTGATTGATCTTAGAAAAAGGCTTCGAACCAAAGAATCCTCGATGCGCTGATAACGGACTTGGATGAGGCGCTGTTATAATAATATGCTTGCTGGTATCTAACAAAGCGGCTTTTTTTTGGGCGGGTTTGCCCCAAAGTACAAAAATGACCGGTTCTTCTCGTTGATTCAATTTTTCGATAATCGTATCTGTCAGCTGCTCCCAGCCACGTCCATGATGTGAATAGGCTTGCCCTTCACGTACCGTCAATACGGTATTCAACAATAAGACCCCTTGTTGCGCCCATGGCACAAGATAGCCATGGGACACAGGTGCAATCCCTAAGTCATCGGCTAATTCCTTGTAAATATTGCGTAAGGAAGGCGGTATTTTAACCCCCGGCTGCACGGAAAACGACAGTCCGTGGGCTTGGTGCGGGCCATGATAAGGATCTTGACCTAAGATGACGACTTTTACGTCATGGTATGGCGTCAGTTTAAGTGCTTCATAAATATGATCCATCGCTGGATGGATCGTTTGCTGGGCATATTCTTGTTTCAAGAAAGCCCGTAGTTGTTGGTAATAGGGTTGCTCAAATGATTCTTGCAATTGTTCTTGCCAATCATTGTCCAATAGTCGTTTCATGGCGAATCTCCTTTGTTTTCTTCTAGGATAACAAATCCCTCCCCTTAGAAACAAGAATTACTCTTCGAAAGAAAAAAAATCCGTGATTTATGGTACACTATTTGTAGAAACGATTAAGAAAGGACGCTGACAATGATCAAATTAATTGCTTCTGATATGGATGGTACGCTTTTAAATGCCAGTATGCAGATTTCAGAAGAAAATATCCAAGCAATCAAGTATGCCCAATCCAAAGGAATCGAATTTATGGTCGCAACTGGCCGTAACCGTAAAGAGGCATTGCCGCCGCTGCAAGAAGCCGGGATCGACTGTGCAATGATCACCTTGAATGGGGCCCAAGTCTATGACGAAGCGGGTAATTCATTATTTACTGTGCCGATCAGCCATGAACAAACTCGTTCGTTGATCGACCTACTAAAAGAAAACGACATCTATTTTGAGATCTCAACGAGCAATGGGATCTACTCGGAAAGTCAGACACGTCGGATCGAAAATTTTGCGATCCATACGGCAGAAGCAATGCCCCATCTCACTCATAAGATGGCGATTGCTATGACAGCTGCCCGTTTAGAATTTTTACCGATCAATTATGTCGATGATTTCAGTGAGTTGTTTTCGATCGAAGAATTAGAATTTTTGAAAGTGATCTGCTTCCACCAAGACGGTGCCCGGGTATTGGGTCCTATCACGAAAATCATCGATGGGTACGGCGATCTAGTGGTGACTTCTTCTGGACAAAACAATATTGAGATCAACCACCGAAACGCGCAAAAAGGAATCGCAGTGGCACATGTCGCCAAAGATCGAATGATCTCACTGGCGGAAGTGATGACGATCGGTGACAACTTAAATGACGTAAGTATGCTGCAACTGGCAGGCGTTAGTTTTGCAATGGGAAATGGCGAGTTAGAGGTAAAAGAAGCCGCGAAGTATTTGACGGACACCAATATTGAGGCTGGTGTCGGCAAAGCAATCGTTCGGGCAATTGATGAAAATCTTTAAACCACGCAGCTTTTTGGGGATACATGAGGAGGCGTAAGTATGTCAGAATTTTTCATCCAAGATAGGCAACTTAGCAGAGTCACACGAACCATTGTCAAAGATGAAACAGGCAAATCACTATTTTTGATGGTGGGACGTTGGGGAACAAAGGGCGATGCCCTCTCCCTTTACCGTTTAAATGGGCAAATGGTCGCTAGTATCAAACAAATCAGCTTTACTTTTGGTACACGCTTTGAGATCTACAAAGACTTTGAGAAAGTCGGTACACTGCAAAAAATCTTTAACTGGCCAGGAGATTTCTACTATATCCAGCAGCTTCACTGGGCAGTCCACGGCGATATCTACAATCATCGCTATGGGATCCATCATTTCAATAAAAAGATTATGGAGATGGACAAAGCGACCTTGTTGACGGGGGATTATTATGTACTGGATGTTGTCGATGACCGGGATGCGCCGGTCTGCATCTGTATTGCGGCCGTCATGGATTACTGGCTGTACAATCGGCACCGCAAAAAAGACCATCCTCTTGAGCTTCGACTAACAAATGGAACCAGCTGAAAAATCAGCTGGTTCTTTTTTGCATATGGTCGTAAAGGTGGCCACTGATTTCTCTTTGGGCCACGACTTCAAAGCCGTGCTTTTCATAGAGCCGCTTCGCATGGGGATTTGCTCGGTCAACACTCAAGCCGATCACCTCATAGCCATCTCTAGAAGCAATTTTTGGCAATGCTTCTAATAAGGCTGAGCCGACACCTTTGCCCCGAAATTTCTCAGCCACACAAATGGTATCTAAGTACCATTCATTTGGTAAAGTCTCTTCATCGATAAACAGCTTCATGTCTTTACTCAAACCGTACTGTTCCAGCACTTTATCTAGAGGCTGATCGATCGTCGCCTCTTCTTTGTCTGGGTATCCAAAGGCGACCCCAGCAACTTCTCCGTCGATCTCATTGACTAGCGCACGGCGAAAGCCGTAACGATAATCGGGTTCTAGCATGGCATCTGCCAAGATTTCTAAGGTCTTGGCTTCTCCGATCTCTTTGACAAACGGCAATTCCATGTCCTTTAAAATGACTAAAACGAGTTCAGCCATGACAAAACGATCTTCTTCTTTTGCAAATCTTATCACGTTTTTTCCTCCTTGCTTCTATACATAGAATAACAATTCTTTTAAGAAAAACCAAGTTGAATCAAAAAAATGTCCTACCTGAAGTTCCCTCTATTTATTCATGCAATTCCAAGGGCAAGCCGTCTGGATCTTGGAAAAAAGTCATTTTCTTATTGGTAAAGGTATCAAAACGAATCGGTTCGCACACAATCCCTTTAGCGGCTAACTCCGCTACGACTGCTTCAATATTTTCCACCGCAAAGGCTAAATGCCGCAGGCCGGCTGCTTCGGGAAAACTTGGTCGTGTTGGTGGGTTTTCCACCACAAACAGTTCTATTTCTGATTCCCCAAAGCGCAAGTCGATTTTTACATCTTTCTTTTCTGGGCGTGCGTGTTCACGAATCACTTCAAAGCCTAATTTCTCTACATAAAATTCTTTGGTCTGCTGGTAATCACTGGCGATGATCGCCACATGATGCATTTTTGAAAACATTATTGCCACTCCTTTGTATTGGACTCCTCTCTCAGTTTAAAGCCTTTGGCTGCATTTTACTAGAAAAGACTGCCGAAGTTCTCCTCTTTTCATAAATGGTTTCTGTTATACTAGAAAGCGGAAGGTGATGAAAAAATGAAACTACTCTATATTTCAATCTCTGGAAATACCCGTGCATTCGTCAACCGCTTGTTGGCCTATGCGGATCAGCAAGATACCCCGAGTACTTGGGAAGCCAAAGAAATTCATGACAATAGTATCTTTGAACAAGAAGACGAACCTTATGTGGTTTTTGTCCCTACCTATTTAGAAGGTGGAAATGGCGTCGATAACGGCGATCAGGAGATCCTCACAGAAACCATGCGGGAATACATTGACTATGAAAACAACGTCGCTCTTTGCTTGGGCGTGATCGGCAGCGGCAACAAAAACTTCAATTATCAATATTGTTTGACCGCAAAGCAATATGCGGAGCAATTTTCGATCCCGTTCTTAGCAGATTTCGAGCTGCGAGGCACGACCCAAGATATTGAAAGGATCTATGCTTGTTTGAAAGAAATCGATCCTGCCCACAGCAACACTTAGCTTTAGCCAGCATTCATTAGCCATTAGGAGGACTTTTGCATATGGAACCACAAACGATGGTCATTTTGATCATACTCGCCAGCATTCTCATCTTGACCGCACTAGATATCTGGAATCGGTACAAAGTACGCCGTTATGTTCGGCTTGCTTGGGGAAAGCTTCCCCGTCAGCCCCGCTTTGATAAAGAAGCGAGTTTGAAAAAGGCTTGGCTGACTGAGAAGAAGTTTCACGATTTTGATAGTGAGGTCGATGACATCACTTGGTATGACTTAGATGGCTTTTCGTTGTTTGAGTCCATTAATCTGACGTTTTCCAGTGTCGGTTCAGAAGCGTTGTATCAGCAGTTACGCAATTTTCGTTTCAAAACGGACAAACAGCTGACCAAATTGATCGACTTTTTTGCTGCTGACAGTGCCGCACGCGAACAATCCCAATATACGTTTGCTCGTTTAGGAAAACAAGATGATAATTTTTCGAAAGCCTACTTAGCCAATGAAGCGGCGCAATCCATCGGTTCTCTGCCTTTCTTTGTCTTTTTAGGTGTGCTGCCATTAGTCGGCATCTTGCTGCTCCTGCTGGGGTTTGTCCAAGGCATCCTGTTGACGTTGGTTAGTGTCGTTTTCAATACGATCTATTACTCCATCAAAAAAGCCAAGCTGGAAACAGAATTGAACAGCATGCGCTATTTGGTTCAAACGATTGCCTGTGGCAGTCAGATTGCTAAAATCAACACACCCCTCCAAGATGAGATCAAACAATCCTTGGCACCATTAAAGAAGATTACTCGTTTCGCTTTCTCGTTTCGTGCCAAAAACGGCAGCGAAGGAGACATGTTGTTTGAATACATCAATATCATTTTTATGCTGCCGTTTATTTCCTATCAAACGGTCACCACTACTCTGTCCAAACACCAACAAGCAGCCATCGATCTGTGGAATTTGCTGGGAAAATTGGAAGTCGCAGCCGCCATTTTAAATTTTCGCACGTATATGCCCATCACTTGCCTACCGACCTTCCAAACAAGCGGAGGTGTAGAAGCAACGGGTACGTATCATCCCCTTCTGAGTGAAGCAGTCATGAATGATGTCACTTGGAACCACAATACCCTTGTAACTGGCTCTAATGCCTCAGGCAAATCGACATATGTCAAAAGTGTCGCCATCAACTGTATTTTGGCACAAACCATCCAGACAGCAGTAGCTGAAACCTTTACGATGGTTCCTGGTCACGTTATTACCTCGATGGCTGTCGAAGATGATCTATTTGAAGGCGACAGCTATTTCGTGGCGGAGATCAAATCCATCAAACGCCTGCTAGATACCGTTGCCACGAAACAGCGCTGCTACTGTTTTGTTGATGAGATTTTAAAAGGAACCAATACGGTGGAACGAATCGCTTCTTCTGCCAGCATCATCCATTGGTTGCGAGCCTACCCATCATTGGCCTTTGTCGCTACCCATGATATTGAGCTGACTGAAATTTTGAAAAATGATTGCCGCAACATTCATTTTTCTGAACAAGTCACGGAAGATGACGGCATCTCCTTTGATTACAAGGTCAAATCCGGTCCTGCCTTGAGCCGCAACGCGATCGCCCTCTTAAAAGTCATGGGCTACCCTGAAACGATCGTTCAAGACGCCTACTACGCCGCCAATGATTTTGATCAAAATCGTAAATGGCAGGAATTATAACTTCACACAAACAAAAGCGCCTTATCCCAGTGTCAGTCACAGGATAAGGCGCTATTTTATGTTTCATTTAGTCAAACAAACCAGTCGTTAAACTGTATTGCTCTCCTTGTAGCACATCATATTGGATCAAATTGTAGGCATCATAGATTTCTTGGGCTTCTTTATCCAACGCAAGAGTCGTCTGCCATTGTCCCTCTTGATAATATTGACCCAGTTCAAAAGCCGGCAACTCATCTTGCAAGGCCAACAACAACTGGTAAAACCCGCTGGTTGGTTGATCACTGGCTTCTAATAGGTTCGGCGCAAAATAAAAAGGACTTGTTACTGGTACATCTTCTGGCGCAAAATTCCCTTGCGAATCAACCATCAAAAATTCGGTTTCATGCAGGGCAGCCGTTTCATTTTGATCCTTGATCTCATCGGCATAAATGCCTGGTAAATGATCGCCCCAAAAGACGACCAGCGTTCGCCGATCCAGCTGCTCTAATTCAGCCACAAAGTTTTTCAACGCTGTACTGCTATAAGAGATATCCTGCAGGTAGTTTTCCAAAGAAGCCATATTGCCAGGACCGCTCGCTTGGTAATTCAATGTATCGTATTTGCCAGCATACGGCATATGGGTCTGCATCGTCACTAAATGGACAAATTGCGGTTGCTGATCGTTTTCCAACAATGCCAGCACTTCTTTGTAGGCCGCCTCATCAGAGATGTAAGGATTATTTTCGATTTTGTCGGTATAGGTCATCGTATCTTGATCGATAAACTGTTCAAACCCCATCACCCCATAGACATCCTTGCGTTTGTACATTGATGTATCGTAAGGATGGATCGCCGTTGCCGTATACCCTGATTGTTCCAAGAAAGAAACCAAGGATGGCAGTTGCGTCAATTTCGGCACTAGCATCGTGTAAGGCGTTGTCATTTGCGGATTCAATAGGCCCATGGCAAAACCAGTCAACGCTTCAAATTCGATGTTTGCCGTACCGCCCCCATAATTTTGCGAAAGCATTTTTCCACTGATGGTTTGATCGGCGACGTGGTAATAGTCTTTCAACGGATCGCCGGTGATCGACAAGCCATTTAAATGGCTCGGGTCGGAAAAGCTCTCACTCATCACATAAACGATATTTGGTGCTTCACTTTCACGGTCTTGGTTTTTCTCCGCCGCCTGTGCATTGTAGGTGTCCGCAATCGCTTGGATCGCTTCTTTGGAATACCCCTCAGGCTTCGTCATGGCATCAACCCGCAAGTTGTACAAAAACCCACCGATAAATCCCGTATTGTAATAGTTCATTTTTTGTGAATACGGAATCCAAAGTGCGGTCTGATTGTAGGCTTTGCGTAAAAGGTTGTTGCTGTCGTTGAAGTGTGAAACATAGACTAAGCCCAGCGAACATACGACCAGCATTGCCCCTCGCATTACTTGTAAACGCCGGTTTAATTTGCGGCTGCGATAGATACTCCAGCCGATCGCCCCGATCGCCGCCAGAGCAAAGAGGATGGCTAAGAAAAAGGCGCCATTGCCGATCATGGTTCGTAGAAGGTCGAATTGAGTGACCATCTTTAAATCATCAGGATAGATTGGTTCTTGGCGATAGACCATCTTCGTATGGTTGGCGTACCCTAAGATTCCGATGACGACACTATAAAAGATGCCCCCGATCAGTACTGAACCTGCCAAACTGGCAAACACCCCATACACCAGCAGTAGCACCCCACAAGCCAAGAAAAACTTTGCTGTATGCCACGAAAAGGCAAATTTCAAGGCTAATTCAACGGAAAGATTGTTTTGACACCATTGCAAATATAAATTACTGAAAATGATCAACAGGACGATGGCGATGCCTTTTAATGCGATCTTCAGATAAGGATGGCTATTTATTTTCACGAAGGAACATTCCTCCTTTTCTACACGTTCTAGGTACCCTCGTATTTTATGCTTTCAAGACAAGAAAGTAAAGCCAGGGCAAGAAGCTTTTGTTATTTTTAAAGAAAGCAACCCTCATAAAAAAAGAGTCTAAGGTTTCTTGCCCCCTAGACTCTTCTTTCTATCCGAATGGACCTCAATCACTGGTTTCGTTTATTTCCAAAAATCATCAAAAATCGTGACGGGCAAGTGGCGTTTGTGTTGCGTTTTGTTCCACCAATTTTCAATGGTTTGTTGGGCTTCAGCCGCAATTTCCTTGCCTTCTAAATAGTCATCGATGTCGTTGTAGGTCACTCCTAAAGCTGCTTCATCTGCCACTAAAGGTTTGCCATCTTCCAAGTCCGCAGTTGGGACTTTTGTATACAACGCTTCTGGCGCGCCTAAGTATTGCAAGAGTTGACGACCTTGGCGTTTGTTCAAACGAAACAGTGGTAAGATATCGGCACCGCCATCGCCGTATTTCGTAAAGAAGCCGGTGATATTTTCCGCGGCATGATCTGTTCCCAGAACAGCCCCTGCTTTTTCACCCGCAATGGCATATTGTGTGATCATCCGTTGACGGGCTTTGATATTGCCTTTATTAAAGTCAGAAACCGCTAAGCCTGCTTCTTCCACCGCTTGCACTTGGGCATCGACGGCGGCTTTGATGTTTACCCGCAGCTCAATATCTGGTTTGATAAATTCAATGGCTTTTTTGGCATCTTCTTCATCTGCTTGTTCCCCATAAGGTAAGCGTACCCCTATGAACTGATAGTTGGGATTCCCGGTTTCGCTACGCATTTCCTCCATCGTCAATTGCGCGATTCGGCCGGCTAACGTCGAATCTTGTCCACCACTGATCCCCAAGACAAACGTATGCAAGAACGGATTCTTTTGCAGATACGCCTTTAAAAAATCAATACTCTTACGAACTTCTTCTTTCGGGTCGATGGTCGGTAAGACTCCTAATTCTTTGATAATTTCTTGTTGCATAGTCATAGAAACGCCTCCTCTTATTTTTTGAAGCAGCTGACTGATCTTAGGACCAGCGCAGTTGCGGATTACAAAATCGCGCCATTGGTCTGTTTGCGTACTTTTTCAATCGTGCGCATTTTATGATCCCAGCATTCTTGCGAGAGATCGACTGGGTATTTCTGTGGATTCAAATCACGTTTGTACTCATCCCAAAGGGAATCCAAGCAATTCGTCGCATAGGCTTTGACGTGTTCTAAGTCAGGCACTTGATACACTTGCTGGCCATCTACAAAGATGTCTTGCAACAATGGACGCGCATCAAAGTTCGTCACTGTTTTGTTGATAAAAGTGTGAACAGGATGGAACATGAACAGTTCGTCTGCTGCTTGGGGATTTTCTTCCCATAGCGTGACATAATCGCCTTCGGACTTGCCGTCCGATTTACGGGTGATCCGCCAAACTTGTTTTTTTCCAGGGGTCGAAACCTTTTCGGCATTGCTGGATAATTTGATGGTGTCGATCATTTCTCCCTGCTCATTTTCGATGGCAACCAGTTTATAAACCGCGCCTAATGCCGGTTGATCGTAAGCGGTGATCAGCTTGGTGCCGACACCCCACACATCGATTTTCGCCTTTTGCATTTTCAAGCTTAAAATCGTATTTTCGTCTAGATCATTGGAAGCATAGACTTTGGCTTCCGTGAATCCCGCTTCATCCAGCTGTTCACGGACTTTTTTCGAGATATACGCCATATCGCCGCTGTCGATCCGCACACCTAAGAAATTGATTTTATCCCCCATCTCTTTGGCCACACGAATCGCATTTGGCACACCTAAACGCAATGTATCATAGGTATCGACTAAGAATACGCAATCTTTGTGGGTTTGGGCATACGCCATAAATGCATCATAGTCATTGCCGTAGGATTGCACGAGGGAATGGGCATGGGTTCCGCTGGCTGGGATGCCAAAAATCTTCCCTGCTCGCACATTACTCGTCGCGTCCGCTCCGCCAATATAGGCCGCTCGAGTCCCCCAAATGGCTGCATCCAATTCTTGTGCCCGCCGTGAACCAAATTCCAACAAGGGATCCGTGCCGATCACGGATTTGATGCGGGCAGCTTTCGTGGCGATCAAGGTTTGGAAATTGACCATATTTAGTAACGCCGTTTCGATCAGCTGCGCTTGTGCCAACGGCCCTTCTACTTGAATGATCGGTTCATTGTTGAAGACCAAATCGCCTTCTAACGCTGAACGAACGGTACAAGCAAACTTGAACTCTTTTAGATACTCTAAAAAGGCTTCTGGGTAGCCGCCGATTTCTCGCAAGTAGGCAATATCCGTTTCTGAAAAGGATAAATCGTTCAAATAATCGATCAATCGTTCCAGACCGGCAAAGATCGCATAGCCGTTTTCAAAAGGCATGTCACGGAAATAGCATTCAAACACCGCATTACGATCGGCTCTGCCTAACTCCCAATAGGTTTGCATCATGTTGATTTGGTAGAGATCGGTGTGTAGCGTCAAGCTGTCATCTTTAAATAATTTCTGCATGTTCTTACTCCCTCTAGCTTACTTCTTCTCATTATAGCAAAAAAAACACAAAAGACAGAAAATCTTGTTTTTTTCAAAAAAAAGTTGGGTTTTTGCCAGTACAAGACAATCCACCTGAGAACAAATTGCTCAAAGCATGGGTCAACCTCCTACTTATTGCGCATTATTTACGCGCTCGTATAAGGTCGCCCCTTTGTTCAACGTTTGATTACTATTGCAACGTGCATGTCCCAACTTCTTTCAACTAGTGTTCTTTCACAGGCAATTGAACAAGAATGACATCTTTTCTCGGTTTAGAAAAGGTGATGCCTCTTGCTTCCATTTCTTTACGAATATTAACATTGACGGTCACGTCTTTGCGATCGACCTTCAGCAAACGATGAATCGCTGTGTCGACTTCTTCCCGACTGATTTTCTTTTTATTGTTGATCAATACTAAAGAAATCGTATCAAAACTATCCACATAGAGAATCTGCGTCCGATCAAGCGAGTACAATTTATAGTATTTGATCGCTATTTTGTCGAATAGGTACTTGGAGATGTTCGGGTAAAAAGTTTCCATATTTAGATTTTGGTTTACTGGGGTTTCAATCAACTTCATGCACAACATCCTCTCTCGAAACTAATTCTGTTAAAATAAAGCGGCCAACACCGCCGTCTTCCGCGCGCTCAATGGTTCGATCACAAACTGCTTTGATCGCTGGGCTGGCATTTGCTACAGCCAAAGAAACATCCACCGCTTCAAACATCGCAAGGTCATTTTCACCATCACCGATCCCGTAGCTTTTGGCAGCGGGAAAAGCTTCTAAAAAGCTACGGATCGCCGCACCTTTGGTCGCCAATGGATCAACGATCTCCAGTGTTTGGACAAAGGATTGAAAAATCGCTGCCGTTTCTGATTGGATCATCGCCCGCAGCCGTTCTCTTTTTTCGTCTGACGCTTCCATCAGTTCGATTTTGATGACCTTTATCTCTGGATGTTCCTTCATAAACTGCAACACGTCGTCTTTATGAAGGCATTCGTTGTAGAAGAACTCGTATTTGTAATCAGCGATGATTTGCCCTCGCTCCCCTAACTCCGCGAGTAACTGCTTGCGGCTTTCTTGAAATTGCGCTTCATACAAATGCGCTTGTGGGGAAATGATGCCATGGTCAGTATGTAAGAAATAAAAAACCTCTTCTGTTTCTAAGATACCAATCACTTGCGCCAAGGTCTTATAGGGCAAGGTATGCGTCAAAACAGGCGCTTCTCCTTTTACCATCAGACCGGCGCCGTTTCCGAAAATCACATCGCAGGAAAGGCCTTCTTCCGCCATCATATCTTGAACAAGCTCAAATCCTCGCCCTGTGACAAACACAAAGTGATCCCCTTGGGCTTGCAAACAACGGATGGCTTCTTTATTGATCTCATGAATCGGGTGCCCCATTTCTTGGAACGTCCCATCAATATCAGAAAAAACTATTTGCATCTTATCTTCCTTTCTTTGTTATAATTATAGCACATTTTAAAAAACGCAAAAAAATTTTCTTGACTTTGTCGTTACGTCAACCTTTAGGATACAGGTGTAAGGAGGGAAAAGCCGATGGAATATACGATCAGTGCCTTAGCCAAACTGTCAGGAGTCAGCAGCCGTACCCTGCGGTATTATGATCAGATCAAGTTGTTACAACCGCAACGCACCAACTCAGCTGGTTACCGTATCTACGGGAGGCAGGAAGTCGATCGCCTACAGCAGATTTTGTATTTTAAGTCTTTTGGGCTGTCATTAGAAACGATCCGCGGGGTCTTGGATGAGCCGCAAGCATCGATCCAAACGGTCTTGTTGCAGCATTACCAACAGCTTTTACAAGAACGAGCAGCCCTGGACAGTCTTTTGACCACCTTAGCGCGAACAATCGATTATTATGAAGGAGAAAAGACGATGACCGATCAAGAGAAATTCAGTTATTTTAAGGAACAAAAAATTCGTGAAAACGAAGCAAACTACGGTGCCGAGTTACGAGAAGCCTACGGTGAGGAGATCATCGAAAAAAGCAACCAAAAGTGGCAGCAGATGACCCAAGTCGATTATCAAGCACTGATCGACAACGAAAACCGCTTATTGCAGCTGTTAAAAGAGCTATTGACTGAAAAGGAAGGGAAACGAATCCCTTCTGACAAAGCCCAAATGGCTTTTGCTACACATCAAGCATGGCTCAAACAAGCAGCACCCTTTTACTCAGCAAAATATCACCGATCTTTAGGGGAAATGTACGTTCAAGACGAGCGTTTTACCGCCTATTACGATCAAAAAGCGGGCGTCGGCAGCGCGCAGCTGTTGAAACAGATCATTGACCATTACACCGAATCCCATTAAAAAAACGATGCGCAAGCACGTCCCCTCAGAGGCTTTGTTTGCGCATCGTTTCGTCTATGCTATCGTTTGATGAACTCATAGGGCATGCGATAGTTGCCGCTTTTTTCCATTATCGCCAATTGGACGGCAGTCTCCCCGCAAGCTTGCAAGTGATGATCGATCGTTGAAAGCTGCAGCAGCTCGCTGATGTATAAATTGTCCCGTCCAATCACAAGCCATTCTCCCGGCGCCTGCGATTGGATCCCAGCAGCAACATGATCCCCATTGGTGAAGATTGCTTCGACCCCTTTATCTGCAAAATAAGCAGCTGCTTCTTTGCCATCTTCTTCCGTCAAACAATCCCAAAAGATCAAGTCTTCGGAAAAGGTCGGAAAATAGTCATGAGCCAAACGGACCGTGATTTTTGAATTGCTGCTTAGCTTACGGCTACGTCCCAATGTCACGCCGATTTTCTGGATACCTTGTTCCTTAAAATACGTAAAGACTTCTTTGATCGATTCCTCTCGATCGATATAGGTGCAGCCGTCAGTCAAATACGGGATATTCTCGCAAAAGACGATGCGTCCGTAAGAACGATAAGGCAATAAGGTTTCGATCGGATTCGCCCGCGAAGTAATGATCAAAGCATCAAAACTTTTCGCCGCAAATTCTTGCAAATATGCTTCCTCTACTTGCGGATCATAATTCGTGGCTAAAAGCGTCACCTTATACCCCCGAGCAAACGCTGCTGTCGTGATGCCGCTCAATAATCGATCAAAATAGGGATGATTGACAAACGGCAGGATCACGCCGATGTTTTTGGTTTTGCCGACACTTAATGCCCGCGCCGTGTAATTCGGAATATAGTTGACCTCTTCCATGACAGCCAGGATCTTACGACGCTTTTCTTCACTGACATAAGGATTGTTGTTAATGACTCGTGAAACCGTTGAGACCGAATAGCCGGTCAAGCGTGCAATATCCCGAATGTTTGCCATGACTCACTGCTCCTTAAACGAATAATTGTTCTTTCATATAGTCTATCACACTTAACCCACATGTATAAAATTCATAGTAATCGTTGTGATGGATAAATCCGATCCGCTGAGACCCGAAGTGTTCATCACACGTCAAGTGACTGATCTCATCCACCGGAATTTCTACTAACCGTTCTTGAAAGAACCCTTTTGGCTTCGTCAATACCAGTTGTTGTCCATCAAATGCCAACGTCACATAACAACATTCCGCACCATTTTTCTTCATGTACGTATTCATTTTTTCATCCCGCCTTCCTTTTTATGAATCAAGCATACTGTATGAAACGCGTCTCAGAGCAAGTCATTTGTTTCACTTTTTAACAAAAACCGATCGACCTTCATGTGAATTACTTCGCATATTTTGCTTTTGTTGGTACAATAAAAAGAGAACAGTGCGAAAGGAAGCGCGATTTTTTTAAGGAGGACCGCAAAGTGACATTAGAAGAAGCTTTTTTATTAGACACCTTGCGATGCCGCTTCAAATTTTTAAGAGAAGAACGCGGATTGAGCCCAAAAGAAGTATGCCAGCATCTCGATGTGCCTTACCCCGATTACACCTTATACGAAGCAGGCGATCGCTTACCCGATGTATTGACGCTGCTACACGCAGCTTCCCTCTATAATGTCTCTGTCGATTACTTACTAGGACAGACAGAACGACCAGAACGGTATTTATGCTAACAATTGACTTTATCGAAAAAACGATCAAACGGTCGTTTTTTCTTTTGTCTCTTTCCCACTTTTCATCGATTAGCAACAATTGTTATCTAATCAAATGAAAAAAATCAAATCATGCGGTTCTTCTTGAAAAAAAATGATAGAATAAACCATCATACATAGAAGGAGTTCAAATAAACATGACCTATGCACTAGAACTAACCGATTTACGCAAAGTCTATGCTACCGGCGTTGAAGCGTTGCGGGGCATAAATTTGACGGTGGAAGAAGGCGACTTTTATGCCTTGTTAGGCCCAAACGGCGCTGGAAAGTCCACCACCATCGGCATTATCACCTCTCTTGTCAATAAATCTTCCGGAAGCGTCAAAGTCTTCGGCTACGATTTAGACAAAGAATTGGTCCAAGTCAAACAACAGATTGGTTTGGTTCCCCAAGAATTCAATTTCAATCCCTTTGAAACGGTCCAGCAGATCGTGGTCAATCAAGCCGGGTATTATGGTGTCCCCCGCAACGAAGCCATCAAGCGCAGCGAAAAATACTTGAAGCAGTCGAATTTGTGGGAAAAACGCAATGTTCGTGCGCGGATGCTGTCGGGCGGGATGAAACGCCGTTTGATGATTGCTCGTGCCCTGATGCATGAACCACGGCTATTGATTTTGGATGAACCGACGGCAGGTGTCGATATCGAATTGCGTCGGGAAATGTGGAGCTTTTTGCGGGAGCTGAACCAAAATGGCACAACGATCATTTTGACGACCCATTATTTAGAAGAGGCGGAAATGCTTTGTCGCAACATCGGGATCATCCAATCTGGTGAACTGATCGAAAACACCAGCATGAAGTCCTTGTTGGCAAAACTGCAATTTGAAACCTTTCTTTTTGATATCGCACCGATCAAACAAGCACCAACGATCACTGGATATCCGATCCAAATGGAAGATGAACAGACCATCGCCGTTGAAGTCGCTCGAGACCAAGGCGTCAACGATCTTTTTGCTCAATTCAGCCAGCAAGGGATCAATGTCCTCTCCATGCGCAACAAATCCAATCGCTTGGAAGAACTATTTTTGAAAATCACCGAAGAAGCACACGAAGCGGAGGAAAACCATGTTTAGTCTTTATTTTACAGCCTTAAAAAGTTTAGCGGTCAAAGAGACCAACCGCTATTTAAGGATTTGGGTGCAGACCCTCGTCCCACCCGTCATCACTACTTCCTTATACTTTATTATCTTTGGGAAAATGATCGGCAGCCGCATCGGCGAAATGGGCGGCTTTTCTTATATGGAATTTATCGTTCCTGGGCTGATCATGATGTCGACGATCACTAGTTCTTACTCTAATGTGTCTTCTTCCTTCTTTTCACAGAAGTTTCAAAAAAACATTGAGGAACTCTTAGTGGCGCCGGTCCCTACCCACGTCATCATTTGGGGCTTTGTCTTTGGCGGACTTGGCCGTAGTATCTTGGTGGGCACATTGGTGACCATCATTTCCCTTTTCTTCGTGCCATTACATGTGTATTCTTGGGTCATCGTTGTCTTAACCCTAGTCATGACCGCCATCTTATTTTCATTAGCAGGGTTGCTAAATGGGATCTTCGCCCAATCCTTTGACGATGTTTCCATCGTGCCAACCTTTGTTTTACAACCATTGACCTATCTTGGAGGCGTCTTTTACTCCATCAGCATGCTACCGCCGATTTGGCAAACGATCTCCAAAGTCAACCCGATCGTGTATATGATCTCTGGTTTCCGCTACGGCTTTTTAGGCACCATCGATGTCCCAATTTTCCTATCCATCGGTATTTTGGTCTTGTTCATTGTTGTCTTATACAGCGTATGCTGGTACTTGATCCAAAAAGGCCGCGGGCTGCGTAGTTAATTGCAAAGAAAAAAGATGAACTTCGTTAACGAAGCTCATCTTTTTTCTTTTATTAGGCATTCAAAACGACTTTTTCCAGTAATGCACCGGCTTGGTGTCTGCCTTCTAAATCAGTACTTCCAGAAAATTGCTGCACGCGATCCATGTTGGTGATCAAAACGATCACCATGGTTTCTTTGCCTTGCTGCTTGATATAAGGCAGATCCATTTGTGCCAGTTTGGTTTGCGGAGTGACTTGCTCCCCAGCTTGAACAAAGACATCAAAGCCTTGACCGCCAAGGGAAACTGTATCGATCCCCATATGCACAAGAACTTCAACGCCGTTTTGGGTTTTGATCCCAACGGCATGTTTTGAAGGGAACACAGTGGTGACTTCGCCACTGACTGGTGCAAAGATTTGGCCATCTTGGGACTCGATGGCATAGCCTTCTCCCATCATTTTCGTTGAAAAAACTTCATCTGGTACATCTTCTAATGGGACGTATTCACCATGGGTCACGGCATGCAGATCCACTTCGTTGGTGTAACGATCGCCTTCTGCTGCTTGATTTGGTACCAAGAACCAGCTCATGGCAAAAGATAAGCCGATCGCCAAGATGATCCCTAAAACGGCATAGATAAAGTATTCCCCGATATAGGCTGGCAAACTAAAGATACTTGAAAGAATGTACCCATAAATACGAACACCGAAGAAACTGATGAAGGCAGAAGCCACAGAACTACCAACTGTTGCTGCGATAAAGGCTTTTTTATACTTCGACAAAATCCCGAATAACGCAGGTTCTGTGATCCCTAACAAGCCAGAAACAGCCGACGATAGAATGATCGATTTTTCTTCTTTGGTTTTGACTTTGAAATAAATAGCTGCTGTTGCGCCGGTGATTGCCATATTTGCCATAAACATCATTGGCATCAGCATATCATATCCTTGATTGGCAAAGTTTTGCAAAGCGATCGGGGTCATGGCATGATGCAGTCCCGTGAAGATTGCGATTGGTCGAATCGCCCCTACCACGATTCCTGCTAAGACAGGCGAGATAGTGAATAACCCAGCCACGCCAGCAGCCAATAAGTTTCCTAGATGGATACTGATTGGTCCAATGACCGTTAATGTCAAGATACCAGCGACAAACAACGAAATCGTCGGTGTAAACACGGTACGCAGCACTTGTGGTAAGAGTTTATCGACCCAACGGTAAATATAACTGAGCGCCAGCACGGCAAAGATAATGGGAATCACTGTCCCTGCATAGTTAAAGACGGGTACTGGCAATACGCCGAACAAACGAAAGGCGGAAATGCTCCCTTCGGCTACCGCATTGGTCATCGTTGGAAATTGCAGCGTTGCCGCGATTGCGATCGCTAAATATTGATTGGTTTTAAAAATCCGAGCGGCAGAAGCAGCAACAAAAAATGGCAAGAATGTAAATACGCCGCTCGCAATCATGTCGATCACTAAATAGGTATCTGTTTGATTAGAGATGACATTCAATGCCACCAATCCAGCCATCAATCCTTTGATCATTCCTGCGCCAGCGATAGCTGGAACGATCGGACCAAAAACGCCAGAAACGGTATCCATAAATAAGGAAACGGCTCCTTTTTTCTCTGATGTTTCCCCTTGGTTCGCTTCATCAAGACCTAATTCTTTGGCTAAAGGTGCATAATAATCAGCAACATCCGTTCCTATCACTACTTGCAGCTGATTGCTTTGATATTTTGTTCCTACGACTTTGGGTGTTTTTTCTAACGCCGCATAGTCGACTTTTTTCTCATCCTTTAAATCAAAACGCAAGCGAGTCATACAGTGCCATGCATTGTTGATATTGTCTGATCCGCCAACATCTTTAATGATCTGTTTTACGATGTCTTCTTTGGTCATCTTTTTTTCCCCCTGTTGTTTGCTAACGGTCCTGATCCTTTTGACGGGCGCCCTTTCAGGTGTTTCCGTTTTCACACACATAGTAGCATGCTGACACAGACTTGTAAAACCAGTCCTTTTTTGATAAAAACAGAATAAAAACGCTATATATCAACGTTTCATTATAAAACACTCAAAAATTGGACTGGTTTTATGGTGTATATCCAGTTTTTATTAGACCAAATTGACAGCGGTTGCCAAGCATGTTTCAATGGCTATAGCAACTAGAGACAAAAATTGGAGTGAATGAAATGACACCAACGATCATCACCGACGTCAAAGCCTTTGCGATCAAACCTGATCGCCATAACCTTGTTGTCGTTAAAGTAGAAACGAACAAAGGCGTATCTGGGTTAGGTTGCGCAACCTTCCAGTTTCGCCCACTAGCCGTAAAAACCGTCGTTGACGAGTATTTACGCCCCCTCTTACTTGGCCGCGATGCCAATCAAATCGAAGATCTTTGGCAAGTGATGAATGTCAATTCTTACTGGCGGAATGGTCCAATCACCAACAATGCCATCTCAGGAGTTGACATGGCTTTGTGGGACATCAAGGGACAATTAGCCGATATGCCATTGTATCAACTGTTAGGTGGAAAAGCGCGTACGGCGATTCCCGCCTATACTCATGCCGTGGCAGATAATCTCGAAGACCTTTACCAAGAAATCGATCGCTTCTTGGCTGAGGGGTATCGCTATATCCGTTGCCAATTAGGCTTTTATGGTGGAAATCCTAGCCAACTGCAAACACCCGATCAGCCCATCGCAGGTTCCTATTTTGATCAAACGGACTACATGGATACGACACTGAAGATGTTTGCTGCGATCCAAGAACGATACGGCAATCAATTCCAAATGCTGCACGACGTGCATGAACGGCTGCATCCAAACCAAGCGATTCAATTTGCAAAAGCCGCGGAACCTTTTAATCTCTTTTTCCTCGAAGATATTTTGCCGCCGGATCAAAACAAGTGGTTGCAGCAACTCCGCAGCCAGTCGGCGACCCCGATCGCGACCGGCGAATTGTTCAATAATCCGATGGAATGGCAAGAGCTGGTCAAAAATCAACAGATCGACTTTATGCGTGCCCATGTCTCACAAATCGGTGGGATCACGCCAGCATTGAAATTGGCTCACTTCTGCGATGCGATGGGCATTCGGATCGCTTGGCACACACCGTCTGATATCAGCCCTGTCGGCTTAGCCGTCAACACCCATCTAAATATCCATCTCCACAATGCCGCGATCCAAGAAACGATTGCGATCCCAGCAAATACCCAATCGGTCTTTGGTGGCAGTCCGCAACCAAAAAATGGCTATTTTTATCCCATCGAGAAAAGTGGGATCGGGATCACGTTTGATGAAGCAGCAGCTGCGGAATTTCCCGTGGTTTACCGTCCTCATGAATGGACCCAGAGCCGTACACCAGACGGCACATTGATCACTCCTTAAACACAACAAAAGACATCTCCTGTCCACCGACAGGGGATGTCTTTTGTTCTCTCTGGGTAAAGACGACGCAACTGGCACATTTGCTTTCCTAAAAATCAATCGATGCGTGAGCGATGGATCTCGCGGTCAAAGGGACGGATGTAGGTCACGGCATAATCAATGGCAACGATATTGCTGAACTCATACACGCGGCCGTCTTCTAAAATCGCCCGATTGCTGATCTGCATTGCCGGCGTCCCCCGCTTGCACAATAAAATGCCCGACTGCGCAGTCGATGTGGTGATGGGGGTATAGCTGGTGATGTAGTGGGAAATGCGGTACCCGCAGCTTTCGACATAGCGTTGGATCGAGTGCTCCACGATTTCTTGTGTCAATTCGGGAAATAGGCTGACAGGCAATTTAGACGTTTCCAGCTGTTCGATTTTGTAATTGACGATCCGCACTCGTTCAAAGGTCCAGACTTCCTCATCTGGGCCTATTTGGAAAATCTGCTGTTCATCCAACGTTGCTGCCGCCCTATTCAAGGAAATCATTTTGGAACGGATGCGGTCATAAGGGGTACGGGTCAAGGAATTAAAGATCATTGGGTTTTTGTCCCATTTTTCATGGATAAAAATCCCTGAGCCTTGAACCACTTTGACGATCCCGATCTCTTCAAGGTTTTTGATTGCTTGCTGGATCGTAAACCGCGAAACGCCATAGGTTTGCGCAAGGGTTCTTTGGTTGGGTAGTTTGCCGGCAGAAAATTCTTCCTGATAGATTTTACTCAACAGATCTTGTACGATAAATTCACGTTTTTTCATAACGGCTCCTTCATTTGAGCGGGAGCGATCTCGCTCATGGACCAACTGCAAGCCTTCATATCGATACGACCACTGGCTTTGAAGACCACCCCTTCATCGACGAGTGCTGCTTTTCGCACATTGGCGGTAGGACCAACTAAGACGCCATCTGCCCGCACGACTCGATGGGCAGGGACATCCTGAGGGCTCAAGCGCATCGCTCGACCGACTGCCCGCGCACCGTTGATTTGTCCCAATTTCCATGCGATCTGACTATAGGAGACGACTTTACCAAAAGGGATCTGCCGCGCCAGCGCATAGACTTCTTCATAGAATGGATTCATACTGTTCGCTCCTTCTTTGATCTTTCTATCATAGTACTGGATTCCCTACCAATAGTAAATGAACAGACGCAACTTTAGCAATAGCCGTACAAAAAATCGATCCCTTCTCTAGTAAGCCAAGAACGAATCGAGTAGTCATTAGTTTGGAAAATCAAAGTAGGTTTTCGCATTGTGATAAGAGATATCTGCGACGATCTGTCCTAAATATATTTCATCTGCTGGCAGTTGACCGTCTTCCACCCATTCACTGATCACCTGACACAAAATCCGCCGGAAATACTCGTGGCGTGGATAAGACAAAAAGCTGCGGGAATCCGTCAGCATGCCGACGAAGTTTCCGAGAATCCCACCTTCTGCTAGGGTCGTCAACTGATGCCGCATGCCAGAATACGTATCATTGAACCACCAAGCAGAGCCTAATTGCAGCTTACCTTTGCTTTCTTCTTGGAACGCCCCCATCAGCGCAGTCAACACCGGATAATCTTTGGGATTCAGTGAATACAAAATTGTCTTCGGCAGTAAGCTTTCCGCCTGAAGCTGCGCCAATGTCCGACTTAAGCCCCTCGCTAGACGATCGTCTCCCATCGCATCACCACCGCTATCAGGCCCTAGTTGTTGGAAAAGCTTTTGACTGTTGTTGCGAGTCGCCATCAGATGCAATTGCGCGGTCCAGCCTTGCTTTGCGTATTGGCGCATCAAGTCAATCAGCAAGCCGGTTTGAAACTGTCTGATTTCTTCATTAGTCAGTGTCTCAGTGGTCAAACGCTTTTGAAAAATCGCTTCAAGTGCAGCGACATCATAAGCTTCCTCTCCAAGACGTGACAGACTGTGATCTGCTAAACGACAGCCCTGTTGCTGGAAGTAAGAAATACGTACGGTCAATGCTTCAACTAGCGTTTGATAGCTAGTGATCTCTTTGCTCGCAGCTATAGCCAATTTCTTAAGGTATGCTGGAAATTCTGGATTCTGCAGATTGATTGCTTTGTCAGGACGAAAGGTAGGATACACGGCAAAGGATTCTTCTGCCAGCTTTTGATGATACGTCAACGAATCAATGGGATCATCCGTCGTACAGATCACCTCAACAGCCATCTTTTTGATCAGCCCTCGTGGTGAAAATTCCTTCGTTTGCAGCTGTTGATTGGCTTTTTCCCAAATGCTTGCTGCATTGGCTAGTGTCAACCGTTCATCAATACCAAAGATTCGCTTCAATTCCAAATTGGTCCAGACATATAATGGATTGCCAATGCAAGCCTCCAAGGTCTGCGCCCAAGCACAGAATTTTTCGTAGTCGTCAGCATCGCCAGTGATCAAAGATTCTGCAACACCATTGGCACGCATCAAGCGCCATTTGTAATGGTCTTCCGCCAGCCACGCTTGGGTGAGATTGGTGAAGTTTTGGTTTTCGAAAATCTCTTTCGGCTCTAAATGGCAATGGTAATCAATGATCGGCTGCTTTTTTGCATACTCATGGTACAACTGTTTGGCAAAGCTGTTTTTCAAAATAAAATCGTCAGTTAAAAACATTTCTTCGCTCCTTTTCTTAACGCCCCACGCTCTTGTCGATGGCTTCCCACAACCCTAATAAGTAGGAAGCGCCGATCGCCCGATCATACAAGCCATAGCCTGGACGTCCCGTTTCTCCCCAGATCATTCGCCCATGATCTGGTCGAATGTAGCCGTCAAAGCCATTTTTGTACATCGCTTCTAGGATCTGATACATGTCTAATGAGCCTTCAGAGGAGAGATGCGGTGCTTCATAAAAGTCTTTGTCATTGCCCAAGTATTGAATGTTTCGAACATGAGCAAAAGGAATCCGATCCCGGCGACAAAACTCAGCCAAAATCTCATAGACATTATTGTCTGGGTCTTCGGCGATACTGCCAGTACAAAGTGTGATCCCATTTGACGGACTGTCGACCACGTTGCAGACCCAATCCAAATCATCGCGGTTTTTAACGATACGCGGCAGACCAAAAATCGAATAGGGGGGATCATCTGGATGAACAGCCATCTTGATGCCGACCTCTTCACAGGTGGGAATGATGGCTTTTAGGAAGTAAGCAAAGTTTTCTCTTAATTTGTCATCATCGACATCCTTATACGCAGCAAACAATTCTTTGACATGTGCCAAACGTTCTGGTTCCCAGCCTGGCAAGGTATAGCCAGAGCTTGACTCCTCAACTTCTTTGACGATCTTTTCTGGGTCTTTGTCGATTCCTTCTTTTTCAAATGCCATCGTAGAAGAACCGTCGGCTAAGCGATAATCAAGATCCGTTTTGATCCAATCGAAAATCGGCATAAAATTATAGCAGATCACTTCGATCCCATATGCTGCCAAATTTCGAATCGTTTCTTTGTAGTTTTCGATATACAGGTCTCTCGAAGGCAAGCCAATCTTGATGTCATCATGAATATTGACACTTTCGATCACCTTGAGGGAAAGTCCAGCTGCTTCGACTTCTTCCACGAGCGCCTTGATCCGTTCTTTCGGCCAAACTGCCCCAGCAGGTAAATCAAAGAGTGTGCCGACAATGCCTTTCATCCCAGGAATTTGCCGGATATCTGCTAACTTGATTTTATCGTATTCTTTTCCATACCAACGAAATGTCATTTCCATTTTTTATTCGATCCCTTCTACTGTTTCATGTAATGTTTTACGGACTGCGCCGGTTCCTGTTAGCATCTTAGCGAACAAGTGGCCCACGTTTTCAGCGATCCCTGCTTGATAGAGATCCAAACCAAAAATCTGCGGATTTGCTAGGATTGGTCGAATGATCCCTTGAACATCGGCGGCTGTCCCTAACTGACACTCCCATAAAATCTCTTGTAATTCTGCTAAGAGGGGATCAGGACTTGGGCCAAATGGATGGCCTTCATCATCGATCGCTAATAGATAACGCAACCAGCCTGCAATCGCTAAGGGAATGAAAGTCAGCTCAGAAGCCGAGCCTTCTTTTTCCACATACTTTTTGATGGTTTCGCCAAAACGGATGGCGATTTTCTGTGAGGTATCTGCGGCGATCCGCTGTGGAGTGTCAGGAATCAGCGGATTGGGTAAACGAAGGCCGACCACCTCATCGATAAATTTCTTTGGCTGAATGATCTCAGGATCTTCCACTACCGGCAAGCCTTCACGATAGCCGATTCCTTTGATCAAAGCAACAATATCAGGATCGGACATTTCCGCAGCAATGGATGTATAACCGAGTAAACAGCCGAACAAACTCATTGCGGTATGCAGTGGATTCAAACAAGTTGTGACTTTCATACTATCGGTTTTGTCGACGATCTCTCGACTCGTCAAGATCACCCCCGCTTTATCTAAATTCGGGCGACCATTTGGAAAATCATCTTCAATCACCAAGTAATGAGTCGCCTCTGTGTTAGCAAACGGAGCGATATTCGTTCCTTTATCGGTACGGATGACTGGCAGCTGCTCGATCCCAGCTGCTGCTAAATCTTCTGCAACTGCTGTTGAAGGATTTGGTGTAATCCGATCGATCATTGACCACGGAAACGTCACCTGCGCGTTGTTTTCTAAGTATCGGACAAACGCTTCTGAAACATGCCCTAGCTTTTGCCATTCTTTTGCGATGGTGACAATCGCCGTTTGGAAACGGAGCCCATTTTGCGAAAAATTATCGGTGGAGACCATAGCGATCGGAAGTGCCCCTGATTGAAAACGATCCCATAAAAAGCTAGCCAAAATGCTCATTGTATGGTTGACCTGATGGGGACCCGCAGCAAGATCCGCTTGGACAACAGGTAAAAAATTCCCCTGACTGTCTTTTAAGCCATAGCCTTTTTCTGTGATCGTTACGGTAACCAACTGTAGTGACGGCTCCTGAAATACTTTGCGTATTTGCTCATAACTCGCAGCACGGGAAGGATGGCAATAATAACTAGCCGCCGTTGACTGGAGCAATTTTTTCTCCAACCGTCCCCCTTCGTCCATGATCACTTCTAAAATATCATTCTCGTAAGGGGCATATACTTGATCAATCACCTGTTCATCAAAGGTTTCACAAACTACGATTCCTTTTGTCAGTGCTTGTTGATCGATCAACGTTTGGGCTACTTCTGCGTGAAATGCCCGATACAAATTTCCCCCACCAAAGTGTAGCCATTGAAACTGAGTATCTGATTGATCCGTCACTTCTTTGGGAACGATCGGCATCGTAACTCCTGCCTGCTTCAAGGCAGCAAAATCAAACATCCTACTTCCTCCTTTTTCTTGAAACTGATATATTAGTATTCTAGTTCATTCTATACTGAATTGCAAGCCTTTACAAAAGGTTATTCAACTTATATACTAGTTTTATTACTCAAAACTATCCCTAGGTACCTTCCTTCAGAGTTTTTCTTTAGAAGGTAATTGAATGCCTGATACAGAAAGAAGCGTTTATGTTGAACCCTACAAATTTTCAATCACAAGCTTATGAATCAATCAAAGAGTTGATCTTAACCGCCAAACTGATTCCCGGTCAAAAAATATCTGAAAAGGAATTGGAGCAACGGCTAATCATTGGCAGGACGCCGATCCGTGAAGCAATTATTCGTCTGCGCCGTGAAGCACTGATCCATGTCGTTCCCCAAAGCGGCACCTATATTTCTAAAATCAGTATCAAACAAATTGAAGAAGCTCGTTTTGTCAGAGAGACGCTTGAAAAAGAAGTATTCGTAGCTGCCTGCCAAGCCGTTACAGAAGAACAGCTGAAAGAACTAGAAAAACTCGTTATTTTGCAGCGGACCTATGCCCAATTGAAGGATGAAATCGAGTTTTTCCAACTCGACGAGGCCTTCCATCAGTTGATTTATAAAATCGCCGACAAAGAAAATGTCTGGAATTGGCTACAAACGATCAATCTGCCTTTAAATCGCTTCCGCTTCTTACGTTTAGAAGTGGAGGAATTGTCTTGGGAAATTATTTTGCGGGATCACGAAGAAATCTTAGCCACTTTAAAAGAAAAAGACCAAGCCAAAATTGCTCCCTTGGTCGGACAACACATTGATGTCATTGATAACGATTTGATTTTTGTGGAAAAGGCCTTTCCCGATTACTTTACGGAGTAAAGCTATTTGAAAATCATGGACCCTAAAAACCACCCTCGTCGAGTAGATAGCCTACTTGACGAGGGTGGTTTCATACGCTGAACAAGCGAGAATACGCTCATTCGATTGGGTGATAACTAAAGCCTTGGCCCAGTACTTCTGAGACATTATTGACGATCACAAACGCTTTTGGGTCAATGGTCTCAATGATTTGTCTGATCTGCATAAACTCTTGGTCGCTGGCCACGATCAGCAACACTTGCTTGTCGGCTTGCTGGTAACCGCCTTGGGCAGCCAATAGAGTGGCACCACGAGCTGTTTTATCAAAGACCGCTTCTCGAATCTCGTTCACGTGGTTCTCACTTAAGATCATAATGGATTTCTTCCGGTTAAAGCCCGTTTCAATGTAGGTCATCACACCAGAGGTGATCACGATCGATAATATCGCAAACAAGAACTCTTCAAACCCGAAAACGAACAAGTTCATGGAAACAACGATCGCATCGGTCGCCAGCAAGCCAATCGCTGGATTCAAATTAAAGTATTTCTTGAAAATCAGCGGTGGAATCGTTGTGCCGCCGCTGGAAGATTGATTTTTGTACAAAATCGCTACACCTAGAGCAAAAATCGCACTGCCAAATATCACGGAAAGCAGCCGATCTTCAGCCACCATATATTCTGGGACTAAAGCAATTGCTACTGGAAAAGCAAAACTACCATAGAGGACTTTCAGAAAAGGCCCCTTCCCTAAGAAAGCATAGGCCAGAATAAGCATAAAAATATTCAACACCATAATAACAGCCGCTCGATCCCAACCGAGTGCTGACTCTAATAAAATACCGATTCCGCTGACACCGCCAGCTGCCACATGATGCGGGCCTAAAAATAAATTGATGCTTGCCGCTAGCAAAAAAAGTGCTGCGGTAATTTTTCCATAAGTTTTCAGAATTGTCATTTGTTTCCTCTTTTCTCTGTCATTTTCACAAGGTGATTTCGTCAGTGACCGCCCAGCAGCCATTCTTACTCCTCACTATACGCCCATTTGATGTCTCCGACAAAATTTATGTTTAGCCAGAGGGAATAACCGGAAATCTGTTGGCTGATTGCTTGATTCAATCGTTCTCGCAAGGGATCTTGCCGCCCTACTGTATCGAGAGGACTGGCAGATAAAATCACTACATCTAATTCCACAATAACTTGATTACCGACTTTAGCGGTACGTAACACAAAGTCCACCACTTCTTCTGCGCGCAATTCTTCTTCAACGATCGTCATGATGGACTCTCGTAGTTCTTCTTTCGGTGTTGAAGAAGTCAATTCCAGAATGGCCGCTTTCAACTCTTTAATAGAAAGCTGAATAAAGAACAAGGTGATCCCGATGGAGATGATTGGGTCGACATACATCGCGAAATCTCCATAGGGACTGGCTTGGATCAGCCATGACACAAGAAATGAACCGACGACACCCAGACTAAAGAAAAAGCCGAAACGCCATTGTTCTAGTTCCACCCAATAAAAGGGATGAGTCAGTGGTTTCTTTTTTAAGTACAGGTAAAAGGAAAAGCAGTAGATCGTTCCAACCAGTGAGAAATACAAACCTATTGGATCAATCATGCCGTCACTAACGTGTAATAAACTAAAGGCAGACTCAATAATCCCATAAATTGAGATCAGCAAGATGATACTATATTGAATAAATACCACTAATGGCATCAACGCTTCTTTGCCGAATGGGAAACGTTCAAAATCTTGGGCTTGGATATACTTTGCTACATATAAAGCAATTAGCGACATCACTGCACCAATCAATGTATAAACTCCATCTAACAAGAGAACGTTATAACTGACCAGTAACCCAAAAAGCAAGGCACCGCCGCCATAGATACTCCCAGCGACAATCGATGCCAGCAAGAGCTTGCGTATTTTTTTCTTTTCACTCATGATATTCCTCTTTCTTTTTTTCAAAAAAACTATCAATTTAATTGCATTCTTCTATCTATAAGCCTATCTTCCCATATAAATAACATAAAAAACAGTCATTTTTTTCATACAAAGCGGAAAAAAATAGTGTTGCTGTCACTCACTCTTCCTAGTCCTCGTTACAGATACTCGATTTCCCCGGCCTATTCTTTTTACATTCTGGTGTAAATCCCCTTGACTACGCAGATTGATTCCCTTATCATCAAGGGTAACCATATTCAATCAGAATTTTCAGAATATTCCGTTATATTTTTCATAACGGCGATTCATTGGAAGACAGGGAGGATGAAGAGAGTGAATGAAGCAAAACAAGTCCCGTGGACAGGAGAACCCAACCAACGAGCGATCAACTATTTGAATGAAGAAGGCAAAGTGATCGTCTGCCCCACCAAAGTCGGCTATATTATTGCCGTCTCTGATAAAAAAGGGCTGGAACGCAAGTTTTCGGCAAAGAATCGCAAACGTAATAAACCAGGTGTCGTTCTTTGCAGCTCATTGGAGCAGCTACACGAACTAGCTGAATTAAATGCGGAAACCGCCGCTGTTTATGAAACGTGTTGGAACAATGACGTGTTATTCGGCGCGATTTTGCCTTGGAAAGAATCAGGAAAATCCTATATCCCAAACGATGGCTCAGAGGAATTGATGACGGACGTTCGGGGAACTAGCTGCTTCGTGATTAAATTTGGAGTTCCTGGCGAGCAGATTTCTAAAGAGCTTTGGGAGCAGAATAAGAAGTTGCTTTTCGCCAGCTCAGCGAATCCTTCAGGCAAAGGAAATCGCGGACTTGTTGAAGGGATCGGCGAACAAATCGCGCAAGAAGCCGATCTGATCATCGAAGGCAACGACTATGTTGCATCGATCCAACCAGACAAAACGCTGGAAACCCGCTATGAGCAAGGAGTCATGGTTTCTTTCGTTGACCAAGACGGCAACTTGATTCCAGAGCAAGGAGACCAACGCTCCATCACGCCAGCACCTGTCTTGATCCGTAAAGGACTCGATGTTGAAAAAATCCAAATGTACCTTTCTGATCAGTTCAACTCATGGGACTATCGCCACGGGGAGTACTATTAATCTTTCATCGTCAACAAAGAACCGAAGAACCAGCTAGCTGCCTCCTTTTCAAGGAAAAACGCTCAGCTCGTTCTTCGGTTTTTCTATCGCGTCTCATACATTTTTTGCTACTGTTCCGTTTGAATCTTCAGCTTTCTAGTTAGCGGAAGACCTCATGGCATTCCTTTCATTCAATTACCCTTTCTCCATGCTATGAATCAGTGTCTCTTCTTTTATAAATAAAATTCAACTGGAAGCTATCTACTTATACAAAAAATATGAGCATTATATATAAATCATTATATTTTTTACGAAAAACGAATCCATAATTAGGATCAATATTTTTATCTATTTTAGAATTCCAATTCTTTCTCTGCTATAATACCCTCATAAACACATAGGAGGAACTCTATGAAAAAGCATTCCTCAATTGCTTTCTAGGGGACGACGCCAATGACAGTGACTTTGGACTACACTTACTGCTGGGTTGTGGGCTGCCGCAACACAGTGCTTAGCACAAAACAAAAAAACTAAGCGTGGTACGGATTGCGAAATCGCATGAAGCTGGAAGCAGAAGTAATCGTTACGGACGGTGAATGTGTCCCTAGCCAAAGAAGCCTGATGAAGAACGAACGGAACCCTTTTCTCTCAAAAGAAATCATTCTTTTGGAGGAAAGCAAAATGAGAAAAGATGAAAACACGACCTTTGTTTGTAAAAACTGCAGTACGCCTGTTGCCCCCTTGACCAATGGTTCTTACCGCAACCATTGTCCCCAATGCCTCTACTCGTTACACGTGGATATTCGCCCGGGTGATCGTCAAAATACTTGCCATGGCCTGATGCGACCGATCGACTATCGCCAACATTCCCAAAAAGGCTATCAGCTGCTGCATGAATGCACCCGCTGCAAAAACCAGCAGTGGAATATCGTGGCACAGGATACGCAACAGCCAGACCATTTTATTGAGTGGTTGGCACAAACCGCTGCGTATCACTAAAAACCAAAGAAGACCATGCTTCAGGCTGGTCTTTTTTTGGTTATCAGAACAACGGACCCCTTATACCACTAACTGCTCATAGACATTGTCGTCATAAGAAGCGCTTACTCTAACCTAAAAAACAGCCCGCTGTTTCGTCGATTGGTTGACGAAATCAGCGGACTGTCCTGCTAGTGTCTTCTTAATGATTTTACGTTGGTTTGCGCTTATTCAAAAACGAATTGATTTACAACATGTTTTTAATTGACATATGTTTGAATTCTATAAGAGCTATCATATCAACGTTTAAATACATAAAGGAACAGATGCTCTATCTGATATATGTCAAATACTTACCTTAGATAATCTTTTTCTTGCCCCTTTTCTGCCTCCTAAAATTCCATAGCTAGCTTTACAAAACCATCGACTGTTCGTATAATTTTTTAAAGGGGCGATTTTAAATGTTTGAAGATATGATTGCAGAACAAATCGATGAAAAACTTTCCACCGAATACGCTGCCGTTTCTGATGATGAGAAGGTTTTCTTAGATTTATCTATTCTTGCTGTGTTAGCACAAAGCGATAAATCCATTACTGTAGAACGTGAACGCATCATAAAAAATGGTAAATTTTACGACCGTATGATAATTGAATCTCCACTTAAATTTAAAAATAAGAGGTAGATTAATTTGAAGCAAGAAAAAAAGCTCCCTACTCTAATTGAGTAAGGAGCATTCCAAATATGTCATGAATTTACAATTACAATATGCTGAAAAACATAAAAGTATTTTAGACAATATTCTAAATAATAATATCTATTAGAAAAAAATAATGCTAAAATAAAAAAGAAGAGTGCTAGACGTGATAAGATGGCTTCCCCAAAATTTCATCTTATCCTAGCATTCTTCTTTTTTGTACATGTTGCATATCAAATATTATAGTAGTTGCTTACTTTGTGCAAGCAAAACGTTGTAGAATATAATAAAATGATTTTTTTCACAAAAAAAGCCCCCTACTCAGAAGAGTAAGGGGGCTTTTTACGTTCTCTTTCTGTTCGTATGTGTAAAATATTATACTCTTATTATCAGTCAGTGGTCGACTGAAATACTGATAAGGAGGTTAAGCATGGAAATATTAGTTGGTTGTCCTAAGTGTCATGAGCAAGATAATTCATTTTTTACCGTTGAAATAGACGAAGGGTTTTTCAAAGGAAAAGATGTATGCTGTAATAATAACCACAAAACTTTTTTTATCTCTCAGGATAACAGATATCAATATCTATTCCAACAAGCTATAGAATCATACAATTTAGGTTTTTATATCGAATCTTTCAATGCATTGCACTCTGGCTTAGATGCCTATAAGAAGAATTTTCTCGCTGCTTTTCTTTATAATGAATCAAAAGATATTGATAAAGTTAATTATTGCTTAAAGAGTCTAAATAGATCTGAAAGAATTGCAGGGGCATTCTCAAGCGCTTTTTTCAGTTTATCAAATGGAAATTCGATTGAAGAATTACCCAATAAAATTGTTAATTTTAGAAACATCGTTGTTCATGATGGGATTATTCCTTCGAAAAATGATTGTGAGAAAGCGGGAAATTTAATCTTCAAAATAGTATCTCAAGCAAATGCCGTTTTATGGGATAGATTCGATAAAGAAATAGATTTTCATCCAATCATGCAAGTATATCAAATGGAAAATACCAATTCTATTTTAAGTAAGAAAGGCTTTAAAACTATTTTTGAAAATCCGGAAGAATATGAGCAACGAGGGTACATTTCTCATGTCTTTAGTTTAAATATTTTATCTTCAACAAGTGTCATATCAAATGCAGACATTTCTGACAAATTATTTTCGGAAGCTGTGAAAGAAAGATCATTTCTAATATCAAATTTTTAAGCTCCAACATAAATTTTATAGGATTGATCTACTTGTTCAATTTCTATTTCGTCTATTTCGTTCTCATAGCTTCCATCATGAGCGACTCCGATGATTGTGACTTCTTTGTCAGATTCTAGTTCTGATAGTATTCTAATAAATTCTTTTACTGTCATGTTTTCCACCTCATTTTTTATGTACAAGCCCGCCAAAGCGGGCTATTTGTTTACACTTTTTTAAGAGTGTCATCGCGCAAAGTAATGTACCTAATTACACTACCCAATCGAGTTTTCCCTCTAGTGTAAACTGTACCATCTTTCCCTTTGATTTTGACAACCTCATCAACTGCGATCCTTTGGCCAACTGCTGCATTCCAGCCTGATTTAGTTTTTAATTCTGGTTCGCAATAAAACGTGTCTGCTTTTATTACTTCGTACCATCCTGTTTTCGTTTGATAGGTTACTTTCTTTGCCACTTCACTTGTCCCCCCTGTTTCAAAACCATTCTCAATATCCTTTTTAAATTGCGCTCGAGATATTCCACGCTTTTTCAAGTAAGGATATGGATCTACATGATCGCTCTTGTTGTTTGGTTGATTGTACGTACAGTATTCGTGTGTAAGAATACCCATATTGCCGGAATCTAGTTTCAACGGCAAACCCGCTTCTTTAGCTAAACTACGCAATAGTTCAACGTAGATTTTGTAATCTTCATCGAACTCCGCTTGCGTTTTATGACTTTCGATCAATTCAACTTGAGCATATCCCCATGCATTCCATCCGCCGCCGACATCATAAGCGCCACGATTCACGGGAGCAGTTTGAATGACTCGTCCATTCCCCACGACATGAGAGAAAAATCCACTTTCAATAGGTCGCCGCATATGGTAATCAGCTTCGTTTTGAGCGGTAGAAGTTGGATTCCCTGTACTGTGTGCGTGGATTTGACCATAAGGCGTTACACCTACTTGTGGTGTGTTTGGGCGAATCTGTTTTTCAATCTTTACCATGTTTATCCCTCCAATTTTTGTATGAAAATAGAGCAGCCAATTGGCTACTCCTTCTTTTGTGTGAATTCTTGGCCATCGCCATAATCTGGTTTCTGATCATTACCGCTTAGATTTAATAGTTGTACAAATAATTGATGCATCCCTGTTGAAGCAATCCCACTAACCGCACCATAAACAATCGCTTCAACAGTCAATCCGTTGATCAGCGCTCCTAGGATCGCTCCTAAAACAATAACTATCACTGGAATGTAGCCATTGGCCACTGCTGCAAATACCGGCGTTGACTTGATCAAATACCCCACTACCAAACACGCTACTACAATCACCGGTACTAAATATTCTTGTAAGAAATTCAAATCCATTTTTACTTCCCTCTTTCTTTCCATAAAGATTTTAATTGTTCACCATGCTCAATCAATCGATCGTTGTGTTTATCCAAGCGCTCATCATGCCGCTTTAATTCATCATGAATTGCAACACGATCTGATTTACTTGCTTCTAAATCTCTGGTTAATAAATCCAAATTATGAGCGAGTTTGGTCAGATTATCTGCAATCTTTGTAAAGTTAGACATTACTGGTTTGATTACAAATGCCAGCATTCCCACGATTGTCATAATCCAACCTGCCCAAGTTGCTAACTCCCCAACGTTTAACATATGCCACCTACTTTCCTAAAATAAAAGCAACCGACCATTAAGCCGATTGCTCCTGCTACTACGTATCCTATTCTTTGGTTCCTTCTGGCTTTTTTGCTTCGCCAACAATTTTTGCAACATCTTCACGCAAAATCTCCGGAACGCTCTCGATTGTTCGTTTTCCTTCAATCACGTGAGTTGCATATAACATTTTTAACGCTGAAAATTCCATGGGTCATCCCTCCTTCACTTTGAAAAAAATACATAGTCTGATAATTCCATAAATGCAGCTTGAATCATTTCTGATTCTTCTTGCAGTTGTTTGTTCTCTTGTTTTAACAGTTCTAGTTCAGTGAGTTCTTTCGGTCTATTCTCATCTACGATCGACTGGATAAATAAACTCATTTCTTCCGGGTCATCGTTCATCTCGTTCAAAAGGATCGATTCAAACAAACGGTTTAATGCATCATCGAATCCCGGTCCATTCAAGACTTTTTCAATGTATTGCTTTTTGAATTCTTCTCGCATAATCGATTCTCCTTTTAAAATATATCAGCTCCTGCATATCCCATGTGGATTGTGAGCCATTCGCCACCAGATAAATTAACGTAGTCATTTTTTCCATATCTTGAAATTTCAATGTAACCATCCACTGTAACTCTTACTAGGAGAGTGTTCATTCCTGTGCCTTGAGTTCTAATTTGGTACGTTCTTCGAGGTCTTGCCCAGATCGGCAACTGTGTGCTCACTCTAACCAAATCTGCACTGATCGTTACAGCTCCGTTAGGCTTGAATGCACCAGTGAGCATTACTTGGCGTCCTGTTCTAGAAGCAATTGGTGCATTTTCACCGGTAGTTGAATATTGGCTAAACCCTGATGCAGCGGTGAGCAACGTCTCATTAACTGTTACAAGATCGTTGTATGTTAAGAATGAGCTTGTTAGATCACCCAACCCTCGAGAATCGGCTAATCGAATACCAGAAGTAGTATACGAGGCACGTTGGCTGTAATTTGCTGGATCGTTGACGAAAACATAGAAGCCGTTGGAATCTTGAATCACGCCGCCTTCTTTAATCTTTGCCCCAGTCGATTTGTTGTAATCTTCCCACATAGTGACGTCTTCACCATTCTGGGTCGTTTTCTGACCTTTGCGCCACATTTGAGCAGTACCATCTGGAACGCTTTCTCCACCCCAGAAATCAAATGGACTGACTAAAGTAACACCCGTTAACGTTCCGGCAGTGACATTCCCCAAATTAGCAGTGATTGCAGACAATGTGGTAGCTACTATATTATCCGCTGTAAAAATATAAAGATTAAACTTGCTGCCATTCCATTGATAGGTGGCACCGATAATATAGCCACTCGCTCCGGTATTTTGCCAAAGCATACCAACATAAGGATCAGTTGGTACTGTTGATTGACTGATGATACCAGTTGGATCACCCTTTTCACCTTGTTTGGCAACAGTGTATGAAGTATTTGTTGTATTATCCGTGAAAGTTAAAACGGTTCTGGTCCACAAGAAGTTTCCAGCAGCAACCGTAGGAATTGATGTGCTCCACCCACTACTAGGTGCTGCTGTTCCGCTAGTAGAACTAGCAAAATTAATAGTTGTACTTTTAATCCCATTACCTGTTGCTCCCGTTGCTCCTGTCGAGCCAGTAGCCCCTGTTTCCCCTTTTGCCCCCATCTTCCCAACAGAATAAGCAGTTGAATTGGTGCTATCCGAATAAGTAAGAACAACCCTTGTCCAAAGGTACTGATTCTCAGAAACGCTAGGTATTGAAGTACTCCATGTTCCTGTAGGCGGTGTTGTGCCAGATGTACCAGCCTGATAGGTAGTAGCGCTGGACACGATCCCTTTTCCATCAGTTCCGTTTGTTCCGGCTGGCCCTGTAGCCCCTTGCTTGTTCTTTACTACAATCATTATTTTTTGAATAGTCACAGATTTGTATACCGCTTGATAGGTTGCCGTTCCGACATCTACGGATAGAGCAGTTACTGTATAGCGACCAGCCGAGTTAATGGTGCTGGTCATTCCCGTTTCGGAAACTTTCGAATACGTTACGCCAGATGAGAGTTTTGTCTGACCTTCATAAACAACAAAGTCTCCTACTGCTTTTGAGAAATCTGTTACGGATCCTGCTGCAGTTGCAGGCACGATAATAGAATCATTTGAAAGATACCCACTGATGACTTCTTTTGCATCTTGTCCGTTCGCTCCGTCCTTACCGTCAGAGCCATCCTTACCATCTTCTCCTGCTGGTCCTTGTTGTCCCATGAAGGGTGTCCATGGTTTGTAATCGTCAGGATTATCAGACCCAATTTGATTCGTATCTGAATAGAATCCTTCGTATTTTGGATAGGCATTTTCGTAATCATCTTTAGGGCTGGGCGTGTATAGTACTGGTTTAGCCCCTTTTTGTAGTTTGAAACCTGTTTTATAGGTACCCCCTGAGCTGTCGGCTGACCAACGAATGAAAGCTGTCGTTGATC
The DNA here is from genome assembly GCF_002140615.1 of Enterococcus sp. 2G9_DIV0600. Classification (NCBI taxonomy): domain Bacteria; kingdom Bacillati; phylum Bacillota; class Bacilli; order Lactobacillales; family Enterococcaceae; genus Enterococcus; species Enterococcus sp. 2G9_DIV0600. Next base: position 709,369 of record NZ_NGLL01000001.1, on the reverse strand, counting down.
CGACTGGTGCGAATTGCAATTCACCAGAACCTGATGATGCCCTTTGTAATAATTGTCTACGTATAAATATTTTATTAGAATCATACTCTGCAAGCCTTCCATATCCTGCGCCCTCATATGGCTGAATCGATGAAAATATATCTCCCGGTGAAGCACCGATATAATCCGTTGAAAAATTGTTGTTACTTACTACTAGTTCACCGACACTACCAATGTAATTCTTTTCAATAGCAATCGCATTGTAAACCAAATTCTCATTCGGATAAACCTTGGTAAATGTACCGTCCGCCATCATCCATGCTGGATGAGGAAAATAGGTTTCCCCTTCTTTCCCGTCTTTCACCTTCACAATACTTAACGTATCGCTTAGATTGTCCAAAGTTGCGGTAATGGCGATCAGTGTCCAATCTTTATTGTTCCACTGTGCACTTGTTAAAGTTTTGGTGTTCCCAGTTCCGCCGAGAGTGATTGCGGTTTGAGCAGTGCTTCCAATATAAGGAATAGCAGTGAACGTTGCAGTTCCAGTGACGTTTTGAAGCTTTGCCGATATATTTATCGTCTGTGTCGTCTTAGGCGTGTCATCGGCATTAAAAGCCATGTTTTCAGCTGAAGCAGTTAGATAAAGCAGTTTGGCATCCGCTCCGTTCGCTCCCATCTTTCCTACAGAATACGCTTCAGTCTTTGATTCATCTGTATAAATCAGTGTTGTTTTAGTCCAAAGATACTGATTTGCTGATACGGTCGGAATTGTTTCTTGCCACCCACTTGTAGGCGGCGTGTTTCCGCTTGTTCCTATTGCATAGCTGATCGATTTATCTTTGATGCCTAATCCAGATTCACCCTCAGCACCCATAAGCGTAGGCGTTTGTGTTTCGGATGTTGTGTTATCGGTATATGTTGTGACAACCCTTGTCCAAAGATACTGACCAGCTGGAACATTAGGTCGTGTTGCTGACCATGAGGTTGGTGGGATCGTTCCACTCGTTGATTGTGCATATGTTGCAACCGGTGTGCCAAGTATCCCTCGGCCATCGTCACCGTTTGCAACTTTGACTAAACTAATTTCATCTTGTACTACTGGCATTCTCCCACCTCCTAATAATCAAATGACCGATCGGTGCCTTTGCCAAAGCGAATCAAATCGACATGCCTTGTTTTTGTGTTCAATACGATCACATCCCATAAATCTTCTTCTAAAACCCCTAGCAGTCTGTCCCCTTGGTCTTTCTTCGGACGGCTCACAGAACAGCCGATAGAGTAGTTCACTGTTCCGTTAGTATCTTTACTGATTCGATCGTTGTGCATGTGTCCATGCGCTAAAAAAGCAAGCGTTCCTTTATGACCCTCAAAGTCACAAGAAATACTTGCTGTGAAGTCTGTATTTGCATTGTATGTCCGACTGTACGTACCACCAGTAACAAAACTATCAATGATTCCATCAATAATTTCGTAGTTATATGCGTAATAATCCATATCTGTTTTATAACGTTTGCCAAACGGATAATGTTGATATATGGATACAGTCGTATCAGTTGGGGTGTCTTTCAACACATCATATAGCCATTTTATTTGGGCTTGACGATAGCCAGATACGTTGATATCAATATATTTTGCAAAGCCATCGTCATCTAAACTAATAGGTACATCCTGTGCATTTAGTATAATCACTCTATTTTTCTTATCAGGCACATCGTAGTAATAATACCCCTTCTTATCGAGAGGGTTTTCTACTATATCGAAGATCGTGCTTGGTCTTGTAGCAATTTGGTACATCTCTTCATGTGTGATCACTTGGCGAAGTTTGCCGTGCAGTGAGGTCATTGCAGTTTTAGGCTGGTAATTCTTCACGGTTTTCGTGATCGAATTCGTAACATTGTCTCCCCATGAATTGTTGCAATGGTTTCCCCAAGTCACAAAGTATGGTGCGTTTGACATCCCCAACGTGCTGACTGCTTCTCGATAATTAGACAGTGCGATATTTTTATTAGCTGTTGATCCATCATGTGTATCGCCGTTTAGAACGACATAATCGACATCTACAAAATTGGTAAATTCAGCAACGTTTTTAATATGGCTATTACTACGTCCATAGTTTTCAAGATCGCCACGCCCTATGGAATCAGTCGCATAATGTGTATCTGATATATGGACGCTAGTGATCGTGTCTTTGGTTTGCAAACGCAAAACCTTGCGGGCTACGTCACGCAAACCGTTTAAAAAGTAAATAGCTTGAACAAAGTGGTTATCAAATATTGTCAAAACACAACGGATACTGGACACCTCCGTGAAATCATTAGATGTAACTTGTACCGTCGCTCCAGATTGACTATTTAGTTCCTCCCATGCGGTATCGTGGTTGCCAGATTTATCAACTTTGAACCATAAGATATCCTCCGCTGAAACACTGGATGTAATATCCATACCATCTTTATAGATCGTTGCAGTGATATTTGTTGTTTTTTCTTCTCCGTCAACAAAGCTAACCCCATTATCCGGAATCAACTTGATTAAATACATACTGTTTGGTTTGTTCATTTGCTGCTGCCTTGCCGTGAGATCGCTGCTGATAAGGCTTTTTAGTAATTCGTAATTTCCGATTGTCGCTTTCCTGTCTCTCTTATTACTACCGTTTTGAGAAACTTCCAACACTCTGGCTTTCATCCGGAGAGGCGGATTAGATTCTTCATCAACGAAAGTTACATAGTCACCTATTTCAAATTCATCATCTCTAAAAAGAAAATCTACTTCTGCTGAAAAATTCGGTTGACTTCTTTCTTCGAGGATAGATCGCAATTCATTATAATTATCAATTTGTGCAGTACCTGTACTTGCGGCATATCCTCTCTTAAAGCCACTAAATCTCTCTTCAGAAGTATTTCCCAAGCCATAAATAGCATTCGATTCTCTATCATAAATAATCGATTCACCTTTTCGAGTAAAGAACCGTCCGTCTCCAAATCCAAGATCATCAAATCCGTGATTGGTATCTTGTATTGAGGTGATCAAATTATCAATATCCGTCGATCTCTGCCAACTAACAATATCTTTAGATGAATAAAACACCAACCCGGTATTAGCCGATCCTATTTTAAAATAAATATTGACCTTCTTTCTCACAACTTGTAAGTTCTGTAGTTCAATATCAAATGACATTTCACAATTAAAAGCCTGACATATTTTTTGTAGTCTAGCCAAAGGAGTCTCATCCGTGCTCGTATCAACTATGCGCTTAATGTCTGTTCCTAGTTCATTTACTCCAATCTCCCAGCCAGTATCGTATAGTTCGCGGTTTACATAGTAATCAACGTACTGTTCACTATTACTCGTGAATATTGTGGCTGAACCGTTTTGCAGCTCTAACCCTAAGTCTACCGCTGAAATAGCACGGCTCTTACCGTCAATATCTACATTTTTTCTGATATACAGACAGACGTCTTTACCTCTTGAATCCCGAAAGATGACGAAATTGGCTAATTCTATGTTTGAAGACTTATAAGGGGCGTTGGGATCGAAGGTATTTGTTTTGGGACCGGTTTGAGTGTAAATATCCATAGATAATGAGTTAAGCCTTGTCCCATTTTTTAAACCCACAGTATGAATGTCATCCTTGATAACAATACCTTTGTCGGCTTTAGTATCAATTTTTGCAACAAGCTGAAATTGTCTTGTTAGAAAATAATAAATCACACATATCGCTCCCTTATGGTCAATTCACCAGTAAAACTTCCGTCAGAAATAGCTACGAATTCTGAAAGACCTTTTTCAGCCCAAAAAGCATCATCGCTTCCTGCAACTCGGTACTCTTCTGCTGGAATGCCATTTAGAAAAACATCATTAGTTTCCCCGTCTACAAATAGCTGGTCTCCTTCATAAAATACACGAGGAACAATATCGTTCCCTTCAGAAATTAATTCAGTTATTCTTGTATGAGTTAACTTCATACTCATAGTTCTAAAATCTCGCCACTGAGAAGCAAAAACGTTGATTTGCTTAACAGATAGCATTGCAACAGCATTGTTTGTCCATTCTCTGGTTTTGGATGACCAAACTTCTTTCCATACATTATTAATCAATTCTACTCGCACTAGCTTAAAACTAAATTTATTATTGAATTTTCTCATTTGTATATAGCCGAAGAAACCACCATTGTAAGTTAGTACGTTTTTGGGCAATGATTCTTCGTGAAATCTGTAATCACCTACAAAAAAGGAAAAAGTGACTTTGTCAGCAACATTTGTGTTGTCTTTCATCTCAAATCCCAAGACAAAATTATTGTCTGAATCCGAATAGTTTATTTCAAAAAGTCCTTGGCAGGAAGGGCGCTGTTTAGCATTCCCCGTAGGCTTAAACTCAATTCGATGATAGACCTCTATATCCTGTAGGGCTATAGTCAGTTCTCTAGTTAATGTTGGGCCATGCCAATACCCTTTCTTTGACGTATCAAATGATCCGAAACTTGTCGCAGTAACATCTGTGCTACTCCACGTCCAAGACCCTTCAACTTTAGAAGAATTCTCTCCGTCTTGATAGCGCCATCGAGGTCTTCCCACGTTTGTACTCCATAGATTTTTAGTTGCTGTTCCCATGTCGTCGTTCATTATTTTATTTGACAACTCAACATCTTCATCCTCACTAGGAAGCGAAGTTCCAAACTGAACGATCGATTCGTTACCGACAATGCCGATTGAATGAGCATCGCTTTCAAAAAGAATACTTATGTCGATCGGCGTTTTTTCAGTTCCATTGTTTTCAATATTGGCCACAATACCTTCGCTAGTTGATTGGAAAGGAAAATGTCGTTGATCAAATGAATGTGCCACACCATCCGGAATAAGGAATTTGATGGATCCCTTTCCTAGAAAGACAATTTCATCAACTGGAATATCCCCATCTGGGATGGCTAGATAATACTTATCTGGTTCATCTTCAAACCACAAAGGCACCGGCTCACTCACGTTCAAAATGTCAGCCAGTGCTCTTTTTTTAGTGATCAAGTCATATCTAAGTACAAAGGGCATTGTGATATAGCCTTCATCTGTTAATGATTCGACTAACCTTCTTTGCCCTCTGCCCATGGTAACTAATTCATTGTTTCTGCTTCGACCGATATTTCGTTGCAGTTTGGAGGTGATTCTCAGATAGTCATCTAAGTCATGTCCGTTGAAATTAGCGTTCAATTTAATCTACCCCCATTAAATAAAGTTTCCAAATCATTCATTTCTTGCATTTCATTCTGCAAAGGCTTAGCAATCGCCTTAACAATTTCTCTCTCTCCAATCTGGAAAGTAGCTTGGACTGGTCTGTTGGCGATTTGCGCAACTAAACCAGCAATCCCTGAAAGGTTGCCTGATTGCGAATAGTTGTTGATGATTTGACTAGTGCCGACCATAGCGCCGATATTTTGAGCTCCTGCAGCTATTTCTGGTTGGATAGGTCTCATCAAACCACTTGCCAAACCATCCATTGCCGAAAATGCTTTATTTGCGTATTTTTGGATTCCTACAGCTACTCCTTCTGGAATAAATCTACCGACCTCATCACGCATTATTCTTGACGGCGAATGAATTTCCATAGCTTTTTTCATTCTCGCAGTTATTTGGCTAGCTACACTCGATGCTGCTGCAAGTGCAGCTCCTGAATTACCTCTTATACCGCTAGCCAAACCATTCATAGCTTGATTACCTACCATGTTCATCTGACTTGGTAGAGAGCTAAATGCTTGGGGTATTTGATTAGATGTTTGTTTAGAAATTGTAACTGCTTTTTTCATACCATTTATTATGGTCGTAGTTAGTCTATTTACAGCTGAATTAACCAATCCATTACCATTGTTAATACCTTGTGTTAAGCCTTGAATCAGATATCCACCGAACTGGTTAAATAGTCTTGATGGTGAATTTATTCCTAAAGGTGATTTGAATCTATCTGTTACTTTTTGAGCCAAGTTTTCACTGGCTGTCCCAGCCTGATCAGCACCCTCATTAATTCCAGAAACCAATCCCTCCGGAATATTTTTGCCTATAGAGCCGAAATCAGCCGAGGCCATTTGGCTACTAAGCGTTTCTTTAGCTGAGGTAACTAAGTTTATTACAGAATCAGAAATTCCTTGCCCATCAGTATCGAATGCCGTTTTGAAAGCCTCTATACTTGTACTTCCTGCATTTGAAGCTACTTCATTAAACTTCTGGAATTCTGCATCAGAAGCTCCTACTAGTGCAGCAACTTGAGCTGCCGATTCTGGTCCAGCATCTCTTAACTGCTGCAAAAGTCCTTGATCAAGTCCTCTTTCAGCCAAGGTATTGATATTATCTGCCCACTGACTAATGATTTCCTGATTCTTAGCCATGTTTTCAGTCATCTGTGAAACAGATAGTTCTGATTTAGTATTAATCACATCGTAAGCATTTGTCGCTGTCTCTTGCAAAGATTGATATTGACTGCGCATTGCGTCCATTGCCGATTGTTGCGCTTCATTAAGCATGTCGTAGCTCAAACTTGTATTCGCATTAGCTTCTTGGATAGCAGCCGTAGCCTCTGATTCTGCTTGAGAATACGCACTCAACGCATCTTGTCTTCCTTGCATTAGAATTTCGTATTCGGAAGCATTTGTTTTTTCTTGTTCATGAGTTTCCTCGAGTGCAGCTTGCTGTTCTCGAAGTGCAATGTTGTTTTCTCTTCGGTTTTCAGTACTTCGTCCAGCCAATTGTTCTTCCAAATCAGAAATACTTTCTTTGAGTTGTTTGGACTGTGTTTCTAATTGGATTTGCTCTTTCATATTCTCTGTTATTGCATCGTTATATGCAGTAACTTTACTTTGAGCTTCATATGCTTCTGTCTTTTGTTTAATTAAATCAATGGACTGATTTAAATAGCCAGTTTCTTCATCATAAACAAGATTCAGATCAGAAAACTTACCGTTTAACTGGTCAACAATATCCATTAAATCAGCTTTTTTTGTTTTTGTAAGATCTGTTTGAGAATACAATTCCGACAAGCTAGAAATAAGTGAATCAGAAACTTTGGATTCGGTATCTAGGCTGCTAATGCTTTTTTCTCGCTCAACACGACTTGATTTAATAGAATCATTGAGATCCCTATAAACCTTAGTTTCTTGTTCAACTTTTTCTTTTGCTTCTTTAGATTTCTTGTTGTTTATTACTAATGCTGTTGTTAAAGCGGCAATACCACCAACAATCCAACCGATTGGACCTGTAAGAAAAGTAATAGCTGCGCTCAAGGCTGTTGTGGCAGCCGTCATTATCGCAGTTGCAGCTGCAGTCGCTGATATTGATCCAGTCAATACGCCATACAATACGTTGCTTAGTGTTAGCATACCGTTGTTGGCAGCTGTTGCTGCCATACCGACCTTTTGTACACCTATTTTAGCTATTTCTGCTTCCATCTGAGCTTTTGTAACAATAACCATATTTTTACCACTGCTCAAAGCAGCATCGAGAAGTGTATTTTGATTGGACATAAAGGAAGAAACTGTTTGAATAATTTTTAACGATGCGTAAGCTGCCGCTAATCCGACTAATGCAGGTGATAAAGGTTTAACAATATCAATTGTCGTTCCCAACGTAGAAATAAAGAGGCTTACGACTGGAGTTGATGCTTTAATAGTTGATGTTATGAATTTAAAGGTAGTGTTGACTCCTGATTTTAATCCATCTAAATTTTTGGCGATACTTTTTCCAGTTGCTTCTTTTGATAGGTCATCAAATGCCTCTAATACATTTGCTAGCCCTTTAACAGCAGCATTTCGTAAGTTACTAAATGAAGTAGATATGCCCTCACTATTAATTTTTGCTAACTTTGCCAACTCACCTGTTCCTGTACCTAGTTCAATTAATGAATTGTTGAACTCTTCAAATGTCTTGTCGCCTTCTTTAAGAGCATTGTATAGGTCAAGTTGCGCGGTTTGACCAACAAATCCCATAGCTTCGGCAGTTTTTTGTAAAGCTAGCGGCATCGTTTCTTGTAAACTTCTCCACGACTGCATGTCTACAGCGCCTTTAGATAGCATTTGATTGTATTGAACCATACCACGACTAGCATCTTCTGCACTGGCTCCGCTTGCTAGAAATGCATTGTTAAGAGCTAAAACCGTATCTGTAGATTTGCTTAGGTCTCCTGTGATTGCAGTAAGCTGCTGCGTTTGAGATACTACATCATTAAGTTTAGTGGGCAAACCTTCAATTCCATCAGATAATTTGTTGATACTAGCTGTAGATTCATCAGCAGAAAAACCCAATGCCGACATAACTTTAGGAAATTTTTGCATGGTATCAAATCTATCTATAGCAGCATCTAAAGATTGCTTCATTACATTCAAGGCGGCAGAAGCTACCTTGACTAAACCAAGAGATGTGGCTATTGTTTTAAGACCACTAGAAGCTTTTTGACCTGTCTTGCCAACATTATCAAGATCTTTATTTAAGACTGCAATTTGCTTGCCATCTACTATGACGGCAATTTCAACTTGTCCATCAGCCATCAACTTCCACCTCCTCTTGGTTCAATGAGTATTTCTTTTGTAATTTGTTCATTTCATCAAGGTAATCTTGAGATTCCCCACCCTTTGGCTGCCAAGTCCTAATCTGTATGATCTTGGACATAATAGAGTCATCCGGCAATGCATTTAGCAAGGCTTGAAATTCCATCCACGTCAACTTACCTTGTTGATCAAATAAATTAATTCCTAACGCAAAAAAAGACGCGTAAATGAACTTAGCGTCTAGTTTAAAATCAATTGTTTTCTCTGAAGCATTAGGCATAGGTTCTCCAAGGATGTCTCGTTCAATAAACGTTTCTTCCCCTATGTCTATGTAGTTATTTCTTGCATACAAATAAATCTCAGTTTGTTCTTCAAAAGTTAATTCGAAATCTTCTACTAAATGATCATCAGAGACTTCATATTCAACTAGTAAATCACAAATAAGATCAAGCTTTTCAAACTCCTCTAGATCAAAATCATTCAGAATGTCCAAGATATCCAATACATTGTCAAAAGAAAGATCAAGTTTGAAAATACGACTGCCAATTTGCAAATCATTGACTAAAGGATCATTGAGGCGCATTGAATTCACCTACTTCTTGTTAGCTTTTCGTTTTTGAGCCTTCTTTTTCAAAGCTTCAGCTTTCTTTTTGTTGTACTTATCAGCTCTTAAAGCTGTTTCTTCAAGGATTCGATTAGCAATTGCTTCCGAAAAACTATCAAAATTAACAATGAGTGGGTCAATATAAGGGAATCGATCGTAAATCTTTTCAAATGCTCCTTCACCGAGCAATGCATCATAATCAATTTTCGAGATTTTTTTGCTGATTTCTAAGGCCTTACTTACGTTTTCTTGTAATAAAGCAACTTGTTCTGGATCATCTTCATCAATTTCGCCAAATGATTCAATCTGCTCAATTTCATTTTCCAACTCAAGTCTTTTTGCATCCGCCTCTTGTTGATTAATAAAAAACTTCTGTAGTTCTTCTGCGGATGTTCCAAAGAAAAATTCAACTCCTGCTACTTCGATTGGGAATCCTTCTCTTTGAATGTCAAATTTCAATACTTCTGCTGTCATAATTACCTCCTAGAATGAGGAGAGAGGCCCTATAGCTTCTCTCCATTAATTAAGATGCGGAGTTCTTTACTCTCCGCCTCCACTGGGTGGCGCTGTTACTTCAGGTGTTCTTACATAAGCGATACGGCCGCTAATAGTTTCTTTGGCGCTGGCATCTCCACCACCCGCTTTTGGTTCAAAGATTTTAGCTACACCAATAACAGTAGATCCGTCAGTTTCTTCAATTTTGTGCCATACTTTACGTCCCTCATCGTCAGAACGACGTGCTTTAGCAACAATTTGATGCGCTTTATCAGCAGGATCGTACTGCCCTTCAAATGTCCAAATTTCAGTACGTGATAACAACGTTTCTTCTGCCGTACCATCTAATGAATCGTAGAATACAGAAGAATCTGTTTCTTCATTAGAATCATCCGTCATGGTGGCAATTCTGTTCCCAAAACGCTGCCAAGCAGTATCCCCTGTTGGTGGTGTGTCATCCCCTGTATATGGTGCTAAATAGTGTTTTCGTTTAAAGTTTCCATTTGTTGCCATCTATAATTCCTCCTCGTGTATTGTTACATTTGCTGTTACATCCAATAAAAAAACGAACCAACCTTGCTCATCAGCTTCACTAATGAATGGTTTGTTCGCTATTACTAACCCGTTATACTCAAAGCTATTGTCATTACTAGTAACGCTCATTAAAGCTTCGAGATAGTTCTGAATGATCCAAAGAGTATTGTTGATCAACTCGCCATCTTTAGACTTCATAGCGATTTGATAATTAAGGTTTACATCTTTAGTTCCATCCATATATTGTTGTACCACTCTGCTGCCGGGCGAAGGGTAAACGACCAAAGTTTCCTTATCACTCAGGTAACCAGTACGCATTTTCAATGGCAAATTAATGGTGTTTATAGAATCTTTCAGTCTTTCAACAAAATCCATTAAAACCCAGCTCCTCTCGAAAATGCTTTAACCCAATCTGACATAAACATCCCTTGTGCTCTTAAATCCCATCTTGGGCCTGTTCCTGGTGTAGTGTACTTCCATCCTCCCGGAGCAAAAAAATGACGTCTCGCATATGGTCCATCCCAAATTAGTAAGGATGCATTATATGACAAGTGACCAGTTGACCGTAAAATGCCTTCTCTTTTTGGTACAAAAGGATTCATATCCGATAACATTTGGTTTCCCATCGCATACCGACCACGCTGAATGTTAGGCTCTGAAAACTTTTGTTTAACCCCAGATAGATCTACTTTTACAGAAACCACCATCAAACCACCTCTAATTCATAGCAATAAACTTTAGGCTCATAAGGCTCAACGATAGTATCCACTTTTGTAATTATCATTGTTCGACTACCAATTGTTAACCTAGACTGTTCAACAAATTTAGGACAAGGTGTCGTTAAATTTGGATAGCAAAAGATGACGGCGTTATATAAAAGCTGCTTACCACTTGAACTATTAGAATATTGTGACCCACGATCGATACGAACATTCTTGATCTCTTTCTCAGGTGCATATTCTGCCTTGCCCCAGTCACCATCATCTGATAAGTACTCTTCATAAATGAAACTATCAACTAATGTTTCTAAAGGTGGTTTTTTTACTAACATCTTTTAACACCTCGATATAAAAGACCCGTTCCTTCCAAGTAAATATAAACATCTTCGGGAACGAGAGCCTTACTTTCGTTTTCACCGCTTGCATTGTACCTACTTCCATTGGAAATTTGTGTACGGCCTAGCGAGAAGCTCTGAGGAGCCTTGTTTATACTTTCAAAAGTGTTACCATCCATTTCAATGAAGTACTGAATCTGAGCACAAATTGCATTCTTAAATCTATTAGATCTAAATGGTGTATCTTTTGATAATTCATTAAATTGATAAAAATTACCCGTCAGATTATCCAAGAGAATTTCAGACTTGTTGATATTTTTATCAAAGTCGCTTTTTTGATCATCTCCACTGCCAGTTAGTGATTTGTATTCTTCAAAACTCAAATAAGGCATAACTACCTCCTCCTAAAAAGAGGAAAGCAATTAGCCTTCCTCTGGTTCATTTAGTGTTAGTACGTGGGTATCAGTGAATCCACCGTCTTCAGTTGTACCTGTCGTAGTATAAACACCAGCAGGAACATCTGCAGACCAAGCAATTTGCCCAGAATCGCTAACAGTTAAACCGTTTGTGGTGGGTGTAATCTGATAATCAACAACTTTGTTAGTAGCATTTTCAGGAGCTACTGTTGCTGTTAACTGTCGAGTGCCAGCAGTCCCCGCAACTGCTGTTGATGTTTTAGGCGAAAGTGCGACACCTGTAGCGGGGGTTGTTACTCCCCCAATTTCACTACAGCGAACGCTTCGTCTTTAACAACCATGAACCCGACTGTCATAGTAGCTTTTAGCGCAACCATGTCACGCTCAGCAAGGTTGATTGGATTGCCATCAGATGCAGTGATCGTAGTCAACGTTGCTTGATCAAGGATTTCATAGTTCAAACCTTTTAAGATGCCGTAATAAGCATAGTTCCAGTCGCCGACTAACTCGCCAGTTTCTGTTCCTAAAGTAGATTTAGGCGTGTATGCAATAGGAAGACCCAAGATATCATCAACTCCACTAGTGGTAGCTGTGTTGAAGATTGGCATTCCGTTACCATCTTTAGTCGAACGATATTTAACACGTTGCTTACGAGTCGTAGCAATACCGTTTGGCTCTAAATCTTCCTCTTCAATGAATGCGATCGCTTCATTGATGTCATCGTACTTATTGGCCGTTTCAGTTACAACATTTCCTGCAGCAGTTGCTGCACCTAAGATGTTTTTGGCAAAAGGTGAGTTCACACCAGTAAAGGCTGACTGATCAAATTTCTTATCAAAAGCTTCTGCCACTTCAGGACGCATTAATTCAAAGAAATTGCTAACTGAATAGTCCAAGTTTTCACGGGTAGTTGGGATAATTACACCCAATTTGTAGGCACGCATTTCCGCCTTAACAAATGTTGGCTTGCTAGTTTGGATACGTTCAGCTTCAGATACCCAGTAAGCGCCAACGCCCGTCATGTAGGTAAATTCTTCAATTGGCTTGCTCATAGGTACTTGCTTAGCCAATCGCATGATAGAAGAACCTTGTTTAACATCTGTTAAGATCTGATCAGAAATGCTGCGTGGGATTTCACCAGTACGTGCAGATTGCATAGTAACATTATCTGGATCAAAAGTTGGTGAAGCAAAGAATTGAAGATTCATTTTTAACATTTTGTTTTTTTTCATTTAAATCTCTCCCTATTTTGTAATTCTAAATTCGTTTAGTTTTTCTAATGTGGGACCAGTTACATTATTGTTGCTTCCAGTTGGATTTCCATCCGTCACAATTCTAGGTTTGTCAGTTTCTGTTGATTCATCAAATAGAAACTTCTTGTTTTCTTGTAAACTTTGCAATTGTTCGTCAAACCCCTGTAGCTTGCCGTCTACAACTTTAATTGTATCCTTGTCTAATTGCCCAAGAACAATGTCTTCATCAAGTGCCTTGGCTTCTTTGAGCGCCAATTTGATAGCAAAATCTTTCTGTTGTTCCGAAAGTTGCTTATCAGAATTAGTTTTGGACTCATCGAACTTTGCCTGCAAATCAGCAAGCTGCTGTTCAAGCGCTTCGTTACCTTTTGCAGATTCTTTAAGAGCATCTAGTTCAGATTGATTAGCTTGCAGTTCCTGTTTGGCACTGTCCCGTTCCCCTTCAATGGTAGCTACTTGCGCATTGAGTTGCGTTACGGTCTTACCATGCAAAGCCATCACTGATTTCGCTGTTTCTTCATCAATTCCTAGTGCAATCAAATCTTCTTTTTTCATTTTCTTCCTCCTAAGTGTTTTTAGAGTGGCAACTCCCACTATGAGCCGACTTTTAGAGACTTTCGAGCAGGTCTAAGATAAAACAAAAAGACATTAAGCATGCCTCGAGCTAGATATTTGGATCACCTTCACTTTCTGGCAAATTGCCTACCAGATTTATTCAATCTTTTTTCAGGAGGTTTCTTTTTATATCCAAGTGGGGTAACCGTTACGCATCTATCAACCAGATCTGATTGATCAGCATAACTACCGTAATGCAATTCTTCAACTTCAATTTGTACATTTAGATATTGCGGTTTGTACATAGAAATTCCTCCTTAAAAATCGTCGTATCTAAAATCTTTGAGCAAAGTATTGACTGGTGTGTATACTTTTTCTCTAGCGTAGTTCCTACTCAAATACTCGTTACTATCAACAAGTTGCCGAATCCTTGACTGTGCTAATCTGATCTTCTTACCCCAGTCCTTTGCATTACTGCTTTGACCTAAGGCATCAGAAACCATACGATTTTTCTTGAACTTAACTACTTGCCGCTCAAGGTATCTTTGTCGGTCCATCAACTTGGCAACTTTTGCATTTTCTTCTTGGCTAAAAGTAGGCTGATTATTCGTATTAACACCCGGGATAAAAGGAATATGAAGATGCTGGCAATTTACACCTCTGTGTCCAGAGGGTTCTAAGTATCTAGCTTTCCAATAAGGATCGTAGATACTACGATATTCTTCGTCTGCCTGATCCATTGGTCTTAAATCTGCTACATTACCTTGAATCAAAGAGCAAGCATCACGAGCACCCATATGGCTTGTTACCAAAACCGTATGGATTCCATACTCAAACATTCTTTCTTTTCGAACCTTGTCATAGGTATTATTCAGTGTGGATTTTAAAACAGTGCGCACATAACGCTCTATGCTCCATGTGTGACCGCCTTTATCAATAAAGGTACTCTTAATACCTTTTTGTGCCCATTGTTGCACCGTGCGTTCCAGAGCTTGCTCAAACGTAAAAAGACCACTGTTGAAAGCAGCGGCTGTTTTGTTGATTATATCTTGGTACATATTGGTCGTTGCAGTAGCATAACCAAAATTAGTTGAAATCAAAGTTTGGTTGACGTAGTTAGTTATATCTAACCAAACTTGGTTGTGGTAGGCTCTCATTACATTGTCTAAATTACTGGGAATAGGTAATGCAGCATAAGGAATGGAGCCATCCACGCTTGCTACGAGCTTTTCACCAGTTGATTCAAACATTCTAGTGATTTCAGATTCAGCTAAACCTGTCATTTTAGCAATAACATTAGCTGCATCACGATTAAAAAGATGCAACTCTTGCAATTTGCTTCGCTGCCAGTCGGTTATATCATCATGACCTCTGTTAAGTCTTATCATAATTAGACGTAATAATTCGCCTTCTAACGACTGGTAAAGGTGAGACATGTTGCTAGACCATATATCCAATTGATGGGGTGTGAGAGCCATTCAAATCACTCCTTATACCACTTCCATAATTTGTTAATTGATAAATCAAATCTTGGTGGCATTTTATAATTAAACACTTGATATGACGTTGGAATTCCGAGAACTTTAATCATTATCAAGTACCAAAGAAATGATTTTTTGCGTGTAGGTTCCCACCATTGATCCCATTTCATACCTCTTCCTCCATTTCTTTTCTTAACAGAGATATTTCTTTATTGATTCTTTCGGCGAGTTTAACTTTCATATTGCCAGGAGGGGTACTGGATTGCTTAATCAGCATTCCTCTAATCTTCTTGTTTGTATACATAATGGTAGTTTGACCAAAACAGTGGATACATTCAGCGTATTCATGAATGATTCCACCTTTTAAATGACTGGATTTCCTTACAAGCGGGGTTAGCTCACCGCATAGACCGCATTCAAATAGTTGAGAACTCATTCTTCATCCCCCAGTTCTTTGTTGACAACCAATTGTTCGTTTTCTTGCGGATCCATTCCCAACGCTTCATCTTGGATCTCACGAACAATTTTCAAAGCTTCTTTCTCAGTAACTCCAAATAGTTTTTCAATTGCTCTTTTTCTTGATGTCAATTGCCCGGTGATCAATTTAGCGTAGTAATCTGCTTTCTGTTCTTGACCTTGGAATACTCCGTCATCAAAATCGATATTGATCCCTAGATCTCCGTTGTGTGAGTAGAGTTGGTAAGCCTCGGCTAATTCAAATATTGATGTGATCAACTCTTTCAAAGCTTCCTCAACAATCAATACATTATCCGATCGTGTAGAGAACGTTTCTGAATTCTCACTGATTATTTCAGTTGCAGTTTTTACGGAATTGCCATCAAAGCTGAATGTACCACTCGAAAAACCTGATTGAAGTTCAATTATGCGTAGAATGAAATTTATACTTTCAATAAATTCAGATGATCTCAAGCTTGGAGAGAATTCATCTATGAATGGATCATCAGCTTTAAGTCTTTGGAATACTGAGGTTTTCCTATCAAAGTTCCTAATAGGCTCACCATATTGGTTGAATCTATATTTGAAAAAATGATCGCTAGCAATTATTTTCCTACCAGCTTCTTCAATCTCCCACATAAACTGATCATATTTGTCATTAATATCATTAAACTGCCGCTTAGCATTATCAATAACACCTAATGACAGAGGACTAGATAAATCTTTGTTGTTCTTGCCAGCTAATTTAATATATACAAACAATGGTCTGGTAAAGCCTTTCATAGCAACTTCATCTTTCAGCAGTTTATATTTTTCTAAAGACTTCAAAGATACTTTGTAACCTAGAACACTTTGTTCTTCTGAACGATACAGTTCATTACGAATGTAATACGTTCCGTTTTCCCATTCATGAAACTCCAATAAAGTGTAGTAAACGTTCTTGGTCCCTTCTGTAACCACAGAAACATTGGCTATAGCTGCTTCAGAAATGTCATTTGTTGAAGATTGTAAAGGAAAAAATGTGTCTGCTCTACAAAATGCAATTCTTATTTCGTTAGAATTGCTATCAACGTATGGTCTCAAAGCAAGACCGCCGATTGCATATCCGGCTTCCAACTCTTCGCCAAAGTTTTTTGTAAACTTACTTTTTCTGAATACATTTTGAAGAAAATCATCCGCATTGGAATCATCAAGACTAATCGTACACCCATCATTAAACACAAGCTTAGATAATTTTCTTGATATAATCTTAGGTGTGTTAAGAGAGTGATAAGACCGTGTTGTCCATTCATTTTCACTATTTAGATAACTAACATCAGGAAAATCACCTGCAAATATTTTCTTGTTGTCAATAATTCTGAGGTATTCCTTATCTGTAACTGCAATCTTCGGATGATCCACTATACTGTTCAAAGTTTCAACCATACCTATTCTTGCACCTCCAGTCCTAAAAAAGTTTTTTATGCGTTCAAACATTCTCCCACCTCCTAAACGAGATAAGTTTTAGTGAAATAATTGCCTGCGTATCTTAACGTGTCAAGATAATGATTGTTTTTATCTACAGGAATACCGTTGTCATTTCTGACATACATCCCAATTTCTTTAATAGCATTATAAAAGTCATACTCTGATTGACCAGAATATAAAAAAAGCGCCTTTTTGGTAAATAGGTTTTGTACCCTTTCGATACCTACTTCAATTTTCAAACCATTGCTGCTAATTTTATCTTTACTATTGTTGTCGGCTTTATCTGTCATGATCCCTAATAAGTGAAGCTCTTCTCTGAGTGATTTACACGCAGGATCTACAAAGAAATAATTAAAGTG
Source organism: Enterococcus sp. 2G9_DIV0600 (assembly GCF_002140615.1). NCBI lineage: Bacteria > Bacillati > Bacillota > Bacilli > Lactobacillales > Enterococcaceae > Enterococcus > Enterococcus sp. 2G9_DIV0600. The sequence goes on along the minus strand of NZ_NGLL01000001.1, from coordinate 692,198 downwards.
GGGATAATTCCACTTCTTGTAACACCATTCTTTGAAGATTTTTATTTCCTTAGCATATGTACTCATAGCTTTAGTGATTCCCGTGTCAGCACCACTATGATAGTAATTAGACAGTTGATATAAGTAATACCGTCCTTCATCAAAGGTCACCAAGCAAAATGTACATGTTGTAGCATCAGATTGACCTCCATCAGCTACAAAGAACGTTTCAATGGGCCGCCCCTTTATGTTATCTGTCATATGGGTATCAGTATCAAACATAGAATAGATGACACCCTCAGGCATAGATCGTTCACCATACCAGTCACGCTTTAGCAGATAGTCAGATGCAGACAATTCTTGATATAATTCTTTCTTTCGTTCTTCAGATAGAATCGGGTTATCATTTGGCGTCCAATGCCGAAATAGGTATCTCCCTGATTTCTCGAAACGATCCAACAACTCTAAATTTGGATGATTTGGCGCTGGAGGATTTTGCTCACCTAAGTGGTATCGCTGTTTAGCTGCGAATGTACGACGGAAACATTCATTTATAAAAGCTGGGTGAAGTAAATTAAATTCTAAAAAAACTACTGAACCAAGGGACATACCAGTTATAGCGCCAACACTGTTAACTTTCCCTCCACCCTTGTAGTAAATCTTCTTCTCGCCATTAGGAGCATAGAGCAGCAAGTGATCGCCATGTTCATCGTGTCTGACGTCTGAAGCACCATCGAAGATATGTTGCAACCCAAACCCATCACCATCCATAAACATACGATAAGCTTGTTCTTGATTGTACGCAGATACAAGATGGTTTTGGTCTGGTGAGTGAAGATAAAAGTCTGCCATTTTAAAAATGTCAGCGGTTGTCTTTCCAGATCTGGGAGTTCCCTCATTAAGCTCAAAGGTGATTCCTTCAGTGGCCTGATTGATGTTCTGTTGTTGTTTCTGACTGAACGTTATTCCCACCGCCATCACCTCCAGACTTCACATCTAACAAAGCTTGAAGCAGGGCATTAGTTTTGCCGCCTTTCATTAGTTTCTCGGCTTTATTTGTAGCAATCTTGGCTTCAGCCGCAGCTTTTTCGATTTGAGCATTACGCAAGTCATCAATTTCAATATACTTCATAAGTTCAGCCATAGCTTTTTGCTTGTCATAGAGTTTGACAGAAACGCCGTCTTTTCCTTTTTTGACTTCTTGTATAAGCGTACCATCAACATCTGCACTACTCTTTAGTGAAACCTGTGATGATTTGTACGTTTCCAACTCACCGGTGAACTCGTTTAATACCTCTTTCTTTTCACCTGAATCATCATACTCATAGAGCTTATGTTCAGTTGATGAGAACTCAACAAAATCGGTGATATCGGCAAATGCCTGCTTTGCATATTCTCTTATCAAGTCTTTTACATCCAGAAAGATATCTTGCTGCAGTTCTGCCTTCAGTCTTTTCAACTCAATCTTTATGCTATCTTTTGCTATCAGTCTTATACTATTAGATCTAGCAGAATTGTAATCACATTGGTATGCTTTCTGATAAGCCTTAGTAGCGTTGAAACACTCTAGATAATAAAGGCAAAACAGTTTTTGTTGCTCTGTTAGACCATCATTGTCTATTACTGGTTGCACCTCTTTTTTGTGTGCAACCTTTTCTTTCTTGGTTGCACCCTTTTTTTTAGGAGGCGCATTCCACTTTCTAGACTTCCAAGATTTAACTGTATTGATAGATACATCATGTTTAGCGGCTATGTCTTTGTACTTCATGCCGTTTTGATAATCTATGTATGCTAACTCCCATTTCTGCACATCAACGCCACCGCCTCCGTAATGTTTTAACCACAAAAAAACGGCCCATAACCGGACCGCTTTCTTTTCATCTATACTTTAGTAGGAAGTATCAAAGATCATGTGAGTAATCTAACTGACAACTCCCAAAGCCACTGGTGAGGACTTGAACCTCACTTACGAGTCGTACACATTCTATGCATAGCCTCTGCATTTCCCCGGTCTGCCACAGTGACATGAATATTTTAAAAATACTAAAGTAACCTACACGACAGCTGATCTACTATCTGCTGCACCTTCCCTACCCATGCCTCGGTCACTTAATTTTCGTTCGCCTTCAGTAGCGAAACACTTGGGCACCTTCGTCCCTGATTTAGTTTTTGCTGCCGAGCAGTCAGGATAACTACAACCCTAATTGACAGAGATGGATTTGAACCACCGACCTTACGAGTATCCGTCGTACGCTCTACCAACTGAGCTACCTGTCGGGCTTAAATAGATTTTCTTGATGGGTTCAAGGTTATCAGCCTTAATTAATTACATCTTACTTTATCTAGAATTTTCAGAATAACCATCAAGTCACTAATGCCAATCAGGAATGCAGGATTTGAACCTGCGACCTCTACTGCCCAAGAGTAGCGCTCTACCAAGCTGAGCCAATTCCTGTCTTAAGACGGCTAGCGAATGAAGATAAGGAGTGTGTTCAACTCCATTCATTTTAAATTTTTGGGTGCCGTCTTAATTAAATACAGGGCGCTAAAAGGAGAATCACGAAAGTAGGTCTGCCAATGAATCATAAAGGAGTGCGCCCTGATATTTACAATTTGTTGATGATACTATTGTATTACGCCAAATGTCAAAAATGTCCTATTTTATCCCTAACTTTTCCCTATTTTTTCCCTAATTTTTTAGAGTGATCAATTCTCCCATCTTATATGCTTCTGCAAATGCGATCAAAGCCTGTGCTTTTAAGCGTTCAATATTCTTGATGCTGTAGTGAAATTCTTCCTTCTGGCCATACGAGGTGATCCTGTATCCAGTTATGCTTGCTGCCAACTCGTTGATCGTACATGGGTTCTTTACGCAGTATGATTTTTTCAGTATCTTCTGATAAATATCAGGCAATTGCTTAATAGCATGATCGATTTCAGCGATTTTTCTATTATAGTTTTGATGTTGCTTGGTTATTCCTCGAAACATCATAGCAGTTTTATGCTCCTGTCCATTACGGCTGCTTGGGCTTTTGGGCATGTCACTGTATTGTATGGCTTGAGTTAGATCATAGACACTGTCGTCAAAACTCACATGTCTCTTCATTGACATATAGTCTCCGAGAAGATCACGTGCTTTTTCACGAGTTTTGTTCTCATCAATTTCTGGAAATAAGCTCATAGCCTCGACCCCTCCGATATGTTAGAATTTATTTGTGGTTTATAACTTAGTCGGAGAAATCCGGCTTTTTTATTTCTTTTTAGCAGTTCCATTAGCTTCTGCCTTTTGTTGCAATCTACGCTTCTTCTTTTTTATTTTTGATTTTTTCTTTGGCAATGGCTTGCTTCTCCTTTTCATCTAATTCTTTACCGAAAATCACACTTGCAAATACCGCCGCTATTACAGCTACAAATATCAAAACCGCTTCTGTCATTTTCTTACCTTCTCAATTTCCCGCTCTATCCATTCATCTTTCGTTGCTAGCAAGGCGCCTTCTTTGGAGTAATATTCATTGATCAATCTTGCTGGATTTTCTTTGGTTCCCACACCTTCGAACGAAACCACATGAATAACTTCCATCATTTTAACTTCACGAACATGATTTGATTTCTTAGGTAGTACCATTTTTACCCTCCACTTTCCATCGCATCCCTGACTAACGGATCATTGATAATAATCTTGTACTTCATCTGCTCATACTGCAGCTGTTGTTGTAACTGCTCAATCTGCTTCTGTTGGTCCACTATTGTATAGGATGATGAAATAGCTAAAACAGACAAAACGAATATAAAACATGCTTTTATCATCATTTCTCTGACACCTCCATAAATTTGCTGATTACTTTTTTATTTATTTTGATATAATTTTCTTATCAGCGAGTGGTCCGCTGAAATAAATGAAAGGAGCACACCCATGTCTATTAATGTTTCATTAACTCAATTCTTAACATACACATCAAAAGTGAGTACAAGCGCCAAAATAAAGGCTGTGAGAGATATTAAAAATTCGCCTGGCTATCATCCATCGATTGATTATTGGAAGCCTTTAAGAGATGAGATTAAAAGGTTACACGAAAATAATCTACCAATTGAAAACTTGAATAATCTCTTACTCAGCATTAATGAGAAAAAAGTTAAAAATTACACCGGTGCCATAAATACCTACATTCAATTTATTAAAAAGAACGATGTAGCTTACTTCAAAACTGGTAAATCTTTTTGGAAACTTACTGATGATTTATTTGTAGGTGCCTCACCTGAATTAGGCCTTATAGTTAACGGTAAAAAACTTTACGTTAAGGTTTATTACAAGAAAAAATCTTCTGATGCAAAACTGACAAAACGTAACATACAATCATCACTCACATTAATGCAACTGGCAGAAAAAGATTTTCAAATGGAACCAGATTCGAATTTTGCTGTTCTAAATTTGCAAAATGGTAAAATTATCGAAGCTGGTCCATTGAAAAGTGAAGATGTTCTTGAACTAGAAGTTGATGCTCAAAACTTTGTAACAACTTGGAACCGGGTCTGATAGCACTACATTTCAGACAGCTCCCCTTGAATTTGAGCACAATTCTCACAAATAAAGATTCCATCTTCTAATTCTAGTTCGGCACTTGATTTGCACACTACACATTTTCGCTCCTTCTTACCGCAAGTACTTTGGAGCGAATTTTTCTTCCGATCTTGCTCCTTTTTTGAATCAGTTTCCATCTTATCCCTCCGTTCATGATATAATCGCCATAGGAGGCGATCGTATGAAATTTCATAATTATAATGATGCAGATAAAACTTACCTTGGTATAGCTGTAGCTTTTTTTATACTAGGACTAGGCTCAAAGTTCTATTGGATTCCAGCTGTTTTATTTTTATTAGTTGCTTTCCTAAAAGATTAGATACTTAGGTATCTTTTTTTCGTTATCGCTGACGATTGCTTTCTATATGTTTTGAAATGACAATTCATTTCATTTTATCGTTTGTGAAACTATTTATTTACCGAGTCATTTCATTATGCTATCCTTAGGAAAAGGAGTGAAATAATGAAATATTTTGTACAATGTTTACTAACGACCTTTTCGTTTGCAGTAGTCGCAATTCTGATTGGGGTTATTTCTAAAGATTTTACATTCGAAACAATCCCTTTTTCGGAAATTTTATACTCAACTCTGATCTTCTCTTTAGGATATATAGCCGCTACACTTATTAATGTAATCTACAGAAAAGTTAAATCCAGAAAAAAACTAATTAAATCTATTCATCTATTTCGTCGGATAACTGACTAAATCAATACTTCGAACAAGCTTTCAAATATCCCAACTGGAATACTATTGCCGGCCTGTTTGTATAACGCTGTTTTTCCATTTACTTTGCTCGCTTTTTCGTAGTCTTGCACATCGTACCCTTGCAGTAGCCAGCATTCTTTTGGTGTTAGCAGCCTAAATTTTCCATTTCCAATATCAACTATTCCTGAATTCGGGCATCTTAATTGTTTAGTAGTAATTGTCCAGGCGTATTCATCTATCTTTTTCAGTCGTCCGCCAAAACCTGTTGAATCGTTGTTTATTTTGGCTAGCATGCTTGGTTGATTGATCGTGTACTCACTTGACACTTCGTTTTCCAAAAATTCATGTATTGATTTCATCTTTTGCCTTTTCAGCACGTTAAAATTAAACGGTTCGCCTAAAATCGATATAGTAAATACTCGTTGACGAAACTGCGGTAAGCCAAACTCTCTTGCATCCAACACTTCAAAGTTATTTGAATATCCAAGCTTCTCCATTTCATCCAGATACTGATTAAAATTCTTACGCATGTGTTTGTGTAGCACACCTTTGACATTCTCCCAAATCACAATCCTTGGCTTCCAAATTCCCATTTGTTTGATAATGTTCAGCGTTTCCCACATTAAACTCGAGCGTGTGCCACTACCCTTATCAGCGCCTAATTTTTGCCCAGCAATAGATATATCCTGGCAAGGTGATCCGTGAATCAAAATGTCTGGTTTGAGATTCCAATTGATTACTGATTGAGTTTTAAAAGGCAGTTCATTTGCAAAGATAGCGTTGTAGCTATCAACTGCCCTCTGATCAATCTCCACATAATCAATCGATTTGGTCGGTATTCCTAAATTTCTCAATGCGATTCGAGGGCTGCCAATCCCTCCGAACAATTCTAAAATTTGAAGCACTGGCTTCACTCCTTCTAGTTGTGTATTTCTTCCGATTCTGGAATTATTTCAGGTCACTGGACTTAACGAAAACACCATTGACCATTTTTCCAGTCCGTCCTTTGATTTCGTCATAAGCACAATTCAAGCACTCGTATAAATCCATGTCGTTTTGCAAAGCTAAAATAATTATGGTCACTGCAACATCTCCGATGCCATCACGTAGTGCATCCTGATCATTTCTAGCTAATGCAGCCGCAACTTCGCCAGTTTCTTCGACAACTTTAAGCATCTGCTTGCTAGGGTCTGCCTTATCAAGCCCCTTATTTTTCGCCCATTGTTCTACTAGCTCAACTAATTCATTCATTCTGATACCTCCGCATCACTAAAGAATAGGATCAAATAACCATTATTAGCTTCAACTGGGATATAATATCTTTTGTTTTCTTCAAAGTTTTTAACAAATTTTGAAACAAGACGAACAAAATCCTTTGAAGAGAAACGTTTGTAACTCTGAATTTTAATAGGCATGGATGCAGCTGTTTTCCCAGATTCACAAATACAGATTTGGCCTGATTTTGGATCAACACCCACTTCTATGAATCCTTTATCAACGATTCGTGTGATGGCACTCTTATTAATTGTTAATGCCCCATTGCTCAACACCGCTCTAGGCACCGATTGCACCTTATTTTGAATAACAATAGTCTTAAATCCTTCTAACATTTCGTTTCCTCCTTTAGACTTATGCACATATCAACAGGTTTATCCACAATATATTGTAGGAACGTATTTTCGCCTACTATATATTGATTAGTTTGTTCTTTTATAGCCCAATTCAATCAAAAACTCTTCCCTTTGGTTCAAAGCGTTACGATAAATCGCTTGTACACCAATGTGATCCGCATAGGCTTTGCCTTCTTGACTAGTAATGAAACGATAGGTCCTTGCTGTTTCATCTACTAAAATCGCGTGAAATTCGTTATAATAAATTCTTTTCAAAATATTCACCTCAACTTACAAACTTTTGATGGGAGATCTTCACTTCATCATCATTAATCATCGAGTAAGCCATCGTAGTCTCAATATTTTCATGACCGAGGAACCTAGAAACGAGTTCTATAGGCATCCCGTGTCTTCTCGCAAGTGTTGCAGCTGTCCTTCTGAATCTGTGTGGGTGAACATTCAAAACACCTGCACGCTCCCCTAGACGCTTGACCAACTTTTGGACTCCGGCAGTAGTCATCTCTTTCCCTCTCGTCTGTCCATAAAATAATGGACCAGTGATGTGAGGCATCTCTTTTAAGTAATGATTCAATGCTAGCTTTGCCTTGGCATTAAAGTATAAAGTTCTTTGCTTGTTGCCTTTTCCAATCACTTCAATCGAATCATTTTCTTGGTCATAGTCACTAAAATTTAGAGAAACCAATTCAGAGACTCGACATCCGGTACTCAATAGCAGTTCGATGATGAGCGTTTCTTTCGCATTAGATGCAGCACTTCGCAGCTTTTCAACTTCAAGCTCGCTGAATTCTTGTTTGCGCCTTTTGGGTACTTTTATCTTTTCCACCCTTGCGCCAGGATCTCGATCGATAAACTCTTCGATATAAAGCCAGTGAAAGAACCTAACGATGCAGCCACGTTCACGAGCAAGCGTACCTTTAGATATTCGATCCTGAATTTCCCTATTAGCAATAAACAATCGGATGTCATTTGTGGTGATATCCTTAAACGGCTTCCTAAGCTTACTCATGAAGAAATTGATCGTCTGCATATAAAGTTTCAATGTTCCGTCTGAAAGCCCCTGAATCTTCTTTGAAACCATAAATTGATGGTATGCAGCTGCATCGGATCTCTCATCATAGATCACTACATCAGTTGAAGTTTTAACTAAGTCGAAGGAATCCAAATGCATCAATAGGAGCATGTTTACTTTCCTAAGTTGTTCTGGATCCAAATCATTTTCTAAATCTCCAACAATTTTATTAATCAGCGACTCCTTACTGGTCATCGTTCACTCCTAACCGAAACTCTTCCGAATTTCATATTCGTGGTCGATCAACTCTTTCAATGTATCTTTGGGATATAATTTCTTGCCCGACCGCTTTTGATGCTGCTCACACAACCACTGAAACTTTTCTATGGTTGCATCATCCATTGCATATCTGGGTCTTTTTTTCTTCGTAGCCAACAGGTGGGACACCTCCTATTAAATGGTGGGACACCCCTCGAATTATTCTTTTTTTCGATAGAATCTTTTGAACCTATCCGGAGTTTTATCTCTGATTAACTTATCTAGGTGGGTACTTGATATCTTGCATTTATCACGAACCTGCTTTTTGCTTCCCGTGTAGATAATGCTGCCATCATAGATAACTTCTACCAGAGGAGACTTGCGACCTCTGGCATTTGCAGACTTGACCCAAACCTCGTCTCGAAGCTTTTCCCACTCTTTTTGAACATTGGGATTTGTATCAAAGTCAGGACGTTCAGCCAGATAAATGAGCCGTTCACGTTTTTCACGACGTAACTGCCGTTCTTGATTGTCCATTCGCTTGTTCTCCTTTTAATTTTTTGTATAATCGCTGAGCTTCTTCCCACAGCTCATCTGTAGTTGCTTGCGTAAAACTATTGCCAAAATAATCAGCACTCACTTTTTTTTCCGAAATTAACCAATGACGATATAGCAGCATGAATGTTCGAAATTTGGCTTCTGCCCCTTTGCCACTCGTATCACCAGTTTCCTCTACGTAACCGATCATCGAATCTAGCGGGAACTCCATCAGCTCTTGTTGCTTTTTCGGCAATAAATTATGGATCAACTTGACCGGTTTGCTAAAATCCTTCTTCTCTTCCTGAGACATCTAAGAATCTCCTCCGATCTTCTTCAGTCACTTTCGGTTTATTTCTAGAATAGTTGACTGGCTCATTTGCCCATTCAGGCAATTTTTCCTGTCTGACATACGGCTGTTTTTTACGAATTGGCTGATTGGGTTTTGTTTCATCTTTTTTAGCCCAATTACGAATCGTTGCTAGATAATTTTTATAGGTTTTACCTGTTGATTCACAGTATTCAGAAACACGATCGATTCTTTGTTCCCAATCATTGGGAAACTCGCTCTTCAGCTTTTCCAACTGATCGTCGCTCAAAAGAACATTTTTATATTCTCCATATTTATGACGGACTGGCTTAGACTTCGATTTTTTCGAAGTCGGTAAATCTCCTATATATTCTTTTGTACTATTAATTGTATTATTAATAGATGTATTATTATCTGGACAGATTTCTTGCCTAGGGGTGGGTAAGTTTTCTTGCCTAGGGTCGGTAAGATTCCCTGCTGGGGCAGGTAAGTTTTCTTGCCTAGGGGTACTGATACTAATCCAGCGATTTTCAATTTCTTTACTGCCATTTTTGTACTTTACTATTCGATTGATGTGACCATTATCTTCAAGGGATTTAAGCCATGATTTTATTGTTGTTTTGCTAACTCCGTATAATTGGGCGAAATAATCATTACTTGCCCAGCAATAGCCTCTTTCATTTGATAAAGCGGTTATCTCGCCATACAGAAGTTTCGCACTTGGTATCAACCTGTTGTCATATCTAACGCTTGCCGGTATGATTGCAAAGTAACTTCTGTGAATTGCCACGTTATACCTCCTTTGTAGCCTTTTTAAATAAATCTTCCGTTTCATATTCTTTATCAAATCGCATGATCTGGGCGTTGTTCATAATTCCGATCTTAATTAATGCCTCTTGGTCTAAATAGACTGGTTTGATTTGATATTTTTGAATAAACTCTTCTTGACCTAAGTTGTGAGCGACATTGTGGTACTTCCAACTCAAAGCAACAAACGGAAACTTACGATGATCGACTTTGTTCCTGTGCCGGTTTCCTACCGCCGTTACATGGTGGATCTGCGCTCCTGATTGACCAGTTACTGCGCATTTACGGTATTTGCAGCAAAAGTAGAAGAAACTGTCGTGTTCCAGAAGGTAGTTATAGCGCCTTGGCAACTGAACTCCTTCTGCAACAACGTATTCGATTAGAAAGTCAATCCATTGGTTCATCTCTGATTTTGTTGCTGTAGCATGACTGAACTCGCAATCGTAGGTATCCTGATAAATTTTTCGCATTTTCTCTTTCGCTTCATAGCGTGGAATATTTTCACTCCCAGCGATATCTTTGATCAATGAATGAGACAATGCATTTTGCTTCGCACTTCTGGGGTCATTATCTATAAACTGGATTTCTGCGAATCCCTCCTGCCCCCTGCGGATCGTTTCAAGGTGCTCTGGATTCACATTCTCATCAACCTCCAGTAGAAATCTGTTCCCCTGTTGCTTTAGAATCTTGGCTAGCATCACTCAATCACATCGACAACTTCGATCCCTAATTGCACAATACTTTGATTTAATAGACTAAATTGTTCATCTGAGCCTTTGAGTTTCAGCGTGACCACGTTGCATTGCTCGGATACTTCCTTTTCTTGTGTAGGCTCCTCAATAATTTCACCAGTTTCTCGATCAATTGGTACTGAAGGAACTGGCTCTTTCTTCTCAACTTTTTGAATGACTTCCTCTGCTTTGGAAATACGAGCTTTTTGTTCTGCGACAACCTGATCAATTTTAGTCATAACCTCATCCACGTTAAGCCCCTGATCAAGCAATATTACCCATGAAACAGGATCCAAGTGGACTGCTTTCGCATACCCTTCAACAACTCTCTTATCAATGAACGCTTGTTGTCTTTTAGCTACAAGCTCATTGATTGCCACCGCAATGTCTTCACTAGTCGCTTTTTTCAACTCTCCTTTAGTTGTTGTAAAAGCTCCTTTGTTTGTCCATTTATCAAGTATTTGTATATCATTCGGATCAACCCCAACAACGGCGCACAATTCATTGATTTTTGCTTTTACTTTCTGCAATCGAGAATCACGTTCTGTAGATTCGAATTTATCAAGACTTTGAGAAATTCCTTCTTTGGCAGCTTCCATCTGATCAACAAATTTCTTGATCTTGGCTTCAAATGCTTTTAAAGGCTCAGAATAGCCATTTTTCACTTCTTTTCGTTTTTCTTCAAGCAACTTGATAATGTTATTCAGCGAAGACCGTGCGTCTTTAGCTCCTTGGATATCTCCTTCACTAAAGGTCAAACTTTTGTAGTGATTTGCGGTATTTTCAACAAGCGCTTCAAGCTCCGCTTCATTTTTGATTTCAATGGTACTTGGTGTATAGTCAATCTGAATTGATGTGTCTGTTTTGATTAATTCATTCATCCGCTATTTCCCCCATGTAAAAGATTTGGCTTCTTGCTGCGGCTTAGGATCTACCACAGGTTTGTTTACTTTTTGTGTTTTTTGTTCTGCTTTTTTCAACAGTAATTTCATATAACCAATAACTTGTTGGTAATACTCAGGGGGGACTTGATCCAAATGATCGAATCCGTTTTTCCCAAGAATATTCGCTTCGATGACTTCTGGTTTTGTTTGAGTAAGACCAGAAACTTCTGCTACACACCTATGGAATATTTCTAAAAATTCTTCACGCATTTGATCATCAGAAACGCTATCAGCTGTGTTTTGAGAATCAGCATCAATTCCATCATCAATTAGGTACAAGCCTTGTAGTGCGTATTTACGAGCATATGAAGATGCCGATCCAGTCACTTGGCTATCATCCATTTTGGGTTTCGCATCAGCTTCTCGAGCATATGCTTCCACCTGCAATGAATCCTTTCCATCAGTTAGGGTAGCGGTCGCTTTGATATAGAAGCGACCATCCATAAATATGGGCATGTCTGTCAAAGTTAGCAAAAGACCATGGTTTAGATTATGTGGCTTTACTGCTTTCAAAATATCTTCTGCGTTTCGGAAGTTGTATCCTCCAAAGTCGCTGTAATTACTTTTTGGGACCTTTAATTCCGCTTGGATTTTTATCAGTTTCTGATTAAAAGTCAGTTCTAATTCACTCATAACGGCACCGGCTTTCCTAGTTTTGATTTGCAGTACTCCAATAGGTCATCCTCGTAGATGAATTGATCATCAATGGAATAGACTAGGTCACCTTGATATAGAGGATTACCACGCCAATCAAATGCTATAGGGTCATTTTCCTCTGGTGGCAATTGTCTTGCCCCTAGACTGTCAAATTGATCCATGATACACTCTCCTTGAATACATTTTGTTTGTGACTCGATGCTTGGCGGCTGAGTCACTTTTTTTGTTTCATTCGTTCGATATGTTGTCTTGATTGGATCAAGGGCTTGTTGTGTTTGTACCATCGATCAGCAATGACTTTACCGATGCGCAAAGCTTCTGCTCTATTCATACCGCTTTACCCTCCGTTCGAAAATAGCTTCGTCATAAAGCATTAGCCACCATATAGCCAGAACTGGGAAAGCAATTTTCAACCACGCTGGTACATCTCCTGTAATCAATACCCCGACTGCGAATGTGGAAAGAATTAATGCTACACGTCTGAGCCAATACACTTTTTTCATGCCCGATCCTCCATATCCAATTCTGTTTGAATCTGATTGATTCGTTCCTTGGTTACAGATGACGGCTGCCAATGATCAATGAACCCCAAGACCTTTGGAAAGTCCTTGTCTTTGATACGGCCGCGATTCGGAACTCCAAATAATTGTTTGATGCTTGATCCCAAATCCTGAAACAACATGCTTTTTGCACTTTGGCCAAGATGCTGATCCTTGCAGATCTGATAGACTTTCTTTTGAACCGCACGATCGATGGTTCCTTTGTCTTCAGTAGTGATCAGTTTGTTTTCTTCGATGTCCACTAGACGAGTGTCGATGTCATCAAGACGTTTACTCGCTTCTTCGTTTGCTGCCAATGCCAACAATGCAAGCCCTCGTGGTGTATCTGGAATTTGTGGTTGTTGCCTGATGTGATTTTCCATTTGATTGAATGCTTCAATGTATTTAAGTTTGAACGCATCTGCTTTTTTGCCTGTGAATCCTACAGCGATAAATGTCCAACCGTCCCGATTCATGTAATACATCTTCTGTTCTCTTCCTCTAGAATCTCTATAAGACCCCAAGGCAAACATTTTTTCGTAATGCGCTGAATTTTCAGCCGATTGAATCTTGGATTCAATAGCCTGTATTACGTTTTTGTGTTCCTTCTCAAAACTTTCAGCTAAATTTAAGCTGGTTGTTACTGCTTGCTGATCTTTCATAATTACCAAGTTTTCCATTGTTACAAATCCTTTCTGTTTCTAATTGGTGTGACTGAGTTTGCTTACTCGAAAACTATTTGAAGCTTTCCACCGTCTAAACTTTTTGTATGACTCGACATCAATTATGATTTCTTTACCGGTGACAGCACTATACCCTTCGCAAAATGGAGATTTTTTGAATTCTTTCATACGACGTTGATAAGTCGATTCTGAATACTTGAACTTTTCTTTGAACTCAGCCTTGCTTAACTCCTCTGACAAATTAATCACCCCATTTCCAAGCCACTAAACTCTCAATAGATTTACAATTAAGTGATTTTTAAAACTTCTTTTACTAATCGAATATGCTCTTGGGCTTTAGCACCATCTCTTTTTCCGTTCAAGATGTCAGACATATATGGTGTGGAAATTCCAACAATCTTAGCTAATTCAGTTATTGTCATTCTTCGTTTCCGTAGTTCCATACGAATCTTAAGATCTAAATTCTCACTCATAAATTTCGCCTCCTTTTCTATAAATTACTTTCAAGAGCTAAAACATTAGCTAATTTTCTAAAATGCATTGACAATCCATTAGCGTTTACGCTATTATATAGACATAGCTAAACAAGACTATAAAAAGCCTGATATTACAATACTTCTGAGTTTCCCGACCTAGAAATGTATCTGACTGAATGGCGTTTTTGCATTCTTTTTTTAGCTAATGAATTAGCTTATGAACATAGTATAATAGCGTAATAGCTAAATGTCAACTGATTAATTAGCGAAATAGCTATTTTATTTATCATGAGCGTTAGAAAGGTTGATACCATTGACTTTGGTGGAACGAATTAAAATGCTTGCTGATGAAAAAAAGACTAATTTTGCTGAGATTGAACGTAAAACAGGTATTTCAAACGGACAAATTAGAAGATGGGATTCTTCTTCTCCTAAGGTAGAAAATCTAAAAAAAGTGGCCGATTTTTTGAATACGTCTATAGACTACTTAGTTGACGGCAAGGAGAAAACGGAAAATGATGGAGACATCAATTCTTTGTTTAGAATCAATACATCTAATCTAGATCCAGAAATAAAAGAAGAGGTAGAAGAGGAGTTAAGAAACTATAGTGAGTTTTTAATACAAAAAGCGTTAGATATGAAAGCAAAAAGAAATCGTAAGTAGGTGTTGGTGTGAATTTTATTGACGAGGAACTGTATTTTGAGGCCTCTAATTTGGCTAACAGTATTTGTAAGGAGGTCGGCTTAGAATTTGATATTCCTATCCATAAAGTTAAGAATGTTCATATAAAGAATTACATGGAGCAAGTAAAGAATGTAGCTTTTATTGATGTTAGTTTTGGAGAACATCTAGATAACTTACTTCTGGGATCTATTTCTAAAGTTTTCGGAGAAATTATTATTTCAATAAACAAAACAATGATTTGGGAAAGGCGATTATTTACTTGCATGCATGAAATCGGACATTTTTATTTCGATTTGGATAGCCTTAATGCAGGAAACCAGTTGACAGATATGATGAATGAGGATGGATATCTTCCAGACGATTTACCAAGAGAATTCCGAGCGAACGTTACAGCAAGTGTATTGATGTCTAATGATGACGCTCTTAGATTTGCCATACAAAACTTTTCTTCATTCAATAAGGTTGCGGAGTATTTTTGTATGAGCAAATCTGCTCTCAGAGTGCGTCTAACTGAATTTTTAATGTACCACTTTAATTGCTCACCTAATTACTCATATGAGCTTGTAAATGACTATGTGTATTCAAATGGTCGTGATTTCAGAAAAATAATAAACAAATAAGCCCATGCAGCGAACATGGACTAGTCATTTCTTATGAATCTCAAATTCATTATATCAAAGAAATGAGGATAATATATGAAAAAGTTATTTGTAGTTATTTTGTTTGTTAGCACACTATTTTTAAGCGCTTGCAATAAAGCTGATTTCAAAAGCCACGAGGAAGTGAGTGTTTATCCATACATTTTAAAACCTTCTGATGTAAAAGTTGATGGCGATAAACTTAAATTAACTTATGAATGGAAAGATGCTAATGCAACAGAAGATAGCATGGATAAAATGACCTTCGGAAGCACTGGAATATTGTTCTTTGCCGAGCAAGGCGGGCAGAATCTTGAATCCATAGATGACGAAGATTTAGGATATGGAAAATACGTGTACCCTGACTCTTTCAGTTCTGTTTACCCTTCATTTAAGTTGTTAAACGAAGATGATGATGTCATTATAACTATTACACGGACAACAACGTCAACTGACCAAGCTGAGCAATTTACTATAAAACTAAAATAAAAAAACACGCCCCAACAACCAATGAGAGAGCGTGAATTAACAAAGTTAACCAATAGGCTTTTTTGCTATGCCTATTATAACAAATGATAGGAGTTAAGAAAAGTGTGGGTTGAACAAGTAGGAATAAAAAAATTTAAATATACAGAACGATATATCGATCCTTTAACAGAAAAGAAACGAAAAGTTTCTGTTACTTTATCTAGTAATTCGCGTCAAGCATGGAATCAAGCGAACATAATTCTGACAAAGAAAATAAATGAAAAACTTGATCAAAAAGAAATCTGTCCCACTACATTCGGTGAACTTAAAGTAAAATGGGACGAAAAATACAAGCCTACAGTGAAAAGCAGCTCATATAAAACCACTAAGGGTTACATCAATCTTATCTCAGAGTTCATCCCAGATGATGCATTAGTAAAAAACGTTACCAGAAACATGGTTCAGGACATGCTAGATACTTGCTATTTTGAGCGTGATTTATCCTATAATTACGTTCTTCATCTCAAAACATTCACAGGTATGATATTCAAATTTGCAAATATTCGTTACGGATTGGACTATAATCCAGTAACTAACGTCAGACTTTCACGAAAACCCAAAACACAAGATGACATAAAAAAAGAAAAAGAAAAGTTTCTCACAAAAGAGGAAATCACATTACTCACGGAAGCTCAGAAAAGCCTCTTTCAGCAAATTAGATATTCCCTAATTACAAAATTCTTGTTCTTAACAGGTATCAGATATGGAGAAATGGTTGCATTAAGAGAATCGGACTACGATGGAAAAAGCGTTACTGTATCTGGAACATACGATTATGATAATAAAGTAAAAACTACTACAAAAACCAGCGGATCCTATCGGAGAGTTGATTTACCGCAAGCTGCTATTGAAATCTTGGATAATCTTGTAATTGAGAATATAATTCTATTTGGAAAAGATGATAAATTTATTTTTACGACATCCGAAAATAATCCGATCTCTGTACAAGCTTATAATGCTTCCCTGCGTTCTTGTGCTAAATCTATTGGATTAGATAAGAAAGTTTCATCCCACGTCCTCCGACACTCACATATATCGCTTCTAACAGAATTAGGCGTACCATTAAAAGCGATTATGGATAGAGTCGGACACGAAGATTCTAAAACAACGCTTAGGATCTACACCCATACCACAAAAAATATGCAGGATGATCTAATAGATAAACTTGATAACATTTTAATCTAAATTGCCCCTTATGTGCCCCTTATCTTTCCGAATACAAAAAAATGAACGCCAAAACCGTTGATTTAAAAAGGTTGTGGCGTTTCATTATTCGAAAACGAATTGATTGTGATACAGTTCCGCATAAAAGCCGTCGGCAGCCACCAACTGATGGTGATTGCCTTCTTCAATGACTTCGCCGTCCTTCAAGACAACAATACGATCGGCATTCAAAATCGTCTTCAAACGATGGGCGATCACAAAACTGGTTCGTCCTTTGATTGCTTCATCCATTGCTCGTTGAATTTTCGCTTCAGTCACGGTATCAACGTTACTGGTGGCTTCATCCAAAATCAACAATTCTGGATTGGTCAAAATCGTTCGGGCAATACTCATCAATTGTTTTTGACCAGTACTGAAAAGATTATTCTCTTCGGTGATCTCCGTGTCATAGCCTTTTTCCAACGTCATAACAAACTCATGGATATTGGCTTGTTTCGCTGCTGCAATGACTTCGACTTCAGTCGCTTCTGGTTTCCCAAAAGCAATGTTTTCACGAATCGTCCCTGAGAACAACACGGATTCTTGCAAAACGATCCCCACTTGAGAACGCAGCAGATCCAAGTCTAGCTCCCGAATGTCGATGCCGTCAAAGGTCACAGAACCACCATTCACATCATAGAACCGATTCAACAAGTTCATGATGGTCGTTTTTCCAGAACCAGTCGGCCCGACCAATGCGACCATTTCGCCTTTGTTGACCGTGATCGAGACATCTTTTAGGACTAATTCTTGACTGTCATACCCAAAGTCCACATGATTCAAAGCAACCGCCTCTTTGATGCCCTTCACTTTGATCCCGTCTTTTGGTTTGATTTCATCAGGTTCATCAAACATTTCATTGATTCTGCGCGCACCGGTGATCGCCAACTGAATCATGCTGTAACCAGAAGAGATCTGCATCAACGGTTGGTAATATTGCTGCGAATACTGGACAAAGGTCACAACTAATCCTAAGGCAACGGAACGTTCTAAGTCACCGTTCAATGCTAACCAGCCACCAAAGAAAATCACGATTGCCGTGTTCAACAAGGACATCCCTTGCATCAAGGGGAAAAGCAGCCCAGAGTAGACTTGCCCTTTGTAGGTAGCTTCGCGGACTTGTTGGTTGTGGACCAAGAAACCGTCGATGGTTTCTTCTTGCAGTCCATTGGTGATGATGATTCGTTGACCACTGATTTTTTCATCGATATAGCCGTTTAATTTTCCGACTTCATCTTGCTGTAGATCGACATATTTGCGGGCTTTTTGGATCACGATCACCGCGATTAATACCGCAATCGGGGTAGAAGCAATCGTTGCCCATGCCAATTCAACGTTTTGACGGAACATCATGATCAAGATTCCCACCATTAAGACTACATTGGTCAGCACTTGCAACAATGCTTGGTTCAGACTGTTTTGAATGTTATCCAAGTCACTGGTGAAACGGCTCAAAATATCACCGTCTTGATGGGAATCAAAGAATTTGATCGTCAATTTTTCCAGTTTATTGAATAAGCCGATCCGCATTCTGTTGGTTGATTTTCCCACCACTTGCGTGAACAATATACTATAAACAAAATTGGCTGCACTGGCTAAGACATAAAAAATCAACAGTTTCCAAATGATCGATAGAAAAGCCGATTTATCATCGACCCCTTGCATCAAACCACCAACATAATTCGCCAACTCTTGGAACGCTTCTCCGACAAAAACTGGTGCTTGCACTTGCAGATACGTTGCCAGAATCACCGTTACAAAAATGAATAGAAACGACCACTTGTATTGTTTTAAGTAATGATAGAAAAATTTACTCGCTTTGAACAAATCTGTCATGGTTACTCCTCTCCTTTCTGTGTTGCGAAGATTTCTTGATAGATGGCATTGTTATTGGCTAAAAATTCATGGCTTCCTTCACCAACCAGACGTCCATTATCTAAAACGAAGATACGGTCGGCTTTCACAACAGAGGCAATCTTTTGCGCGATAATGATCGTTGTCGTGTCTTTTAATTGTTTTTCAAACGCTTCGCGAACCAATTTCTCCGAACGCGCATCTAATGCACTCGTACTATCATCCAAAATCAAAATTTTCGGTTCACCGATCACGCCTCGAGAAATCGATAAGCGTTGCTTTTGTCCTCCAGAAAAATTGCTGCTGCGCTCGGAGACCGGCGCTTCAAAACCCGCTGTCAATTTTTGAATAAATTCACTGGCTTGGGCGATTTCTGTTGCCCGAGACATCTCAGACTCTGAAGCATCTTTTTTCCCTTGCCGCAAGTTTTGGGCAATCGTTCCTGAAAAGAGGATCGCTTTTTGCAAGACAAAGGCGACCGTTTTACGCAAGCTTTGTTCATTGACTTCTTTTAGGTCAACGCCGCCAACCCGCACGATACCTTCCGTTGGGTCAAACAAACGGGGAATCAGCTGCGCCAGTGTTGATTTGCCGGCACCAGTCGCTCCTACGATCCCAATCATTTCGCCAGGTTTGATGGTAAAACTGATATCCGTTAGGGCATTTTTTTCATCCCCAGGGTAATGGAAGCTGACGTTTTCAAAAGCGACACTTCCAGACAATTCTTGTTCTGGGACATCTTGGTATTGCAGATCCGGTTCGGTATCTAGAATCTCTTTGATCCGTTTTAGCGAAACTGCAGCCCGTGATGTCATCATCATCATCATGCCGCCGATAATGATCGCCATCATAATTTGCATCAAATAGTTCATGAATGAGGCAATTCCCCCAATCAAGGTTGGGTCATCTTTCGCTAGATCACTGACAAAGAAAATCGCGCCGACCACTGCTAAGTTGGCCGCCAGCATAAAGGAGGGGATCATTACAGAGAACAGGGTTCCTACAATAATATTATGCTTCGTTAACGTTTCACTGACTTTGGAAAAGCCTTGCAGTTGGTTGTCTTCTTGGACAAAAGATTTCACCACACGAATCCCCATCAAATTCTCTTTGGCGATCCCATTGATTTTGTCGATCAAGTTTTGGATGATCATAAAGTGTTTCCCCATCCGTGTAAAGGAGAGTGCCGTAATCACTAGAACAGCGATAATCAGTAAGACGATGATCCACCACAGTTGTGGCATGGTTGCCATCGCCAAAATGAAGGCACCGATAAATAAGAACGGGATGCGAAACAACGATTGTAGTGAGATCATCACTAAGTTTTGAATTTGCGTGATGTCATTGGTCAAACGCACCACTAAGTTTCCTGCCGAGAAGGTTTCGATATTACCAAATGAGAAGGTCTGGATTTTCCGAAACATTTCTTCTCGAATATCGGCACTAACGCCTTGCGCCACTTTCGCAGAAAAAACCGTATTGATGATCCCTGCAACAAGGCCTAGCAATGCTAGCCCAATCAGCTGCACACCAATTTTTTTCATTTCATCATTGTTTTCGGTAATAATTGACTCTAGCACTTGCTGCAAGAGCTTCGGCTGCCATAATGCAGCAACGACCATTAAAATGACCGATAATAAGGCAATGCCAGTTGCCGCTTTGTACTTTTTGACATGGCGTAAGACCAGATCCATATACGTACCACTCCTTTGTGTTTAGCAGAAAAGACTGCCAAAAAATTTCGGTTGCACAACAATTTACCATGGATCACGACTAGAAACAAGCGAACAAATAAAACAAAAAGAGCTTTCATGAAAGCTCTTTGAAAATATTTCATAAACGTTGGCGAAAATAACGAATAATAAAGGGATTATGATGATCCTCAAGAGGGTCTTCCTTATTTTCTGTCGCTAAATCTTTGACTTACGATTCGCTGTTTTCCAGCTCACTTTTTTGTTTTTTTGTCAGTTTTTGTTTGACTAGATCGTAGGAAACCAAAATCATTTGTTCGATGTTTTCTTCCATCAAGGCATCAGATGCCAACTTGATGGTATTCCAATGGGTCTTATTGGCATAATACCCCGGAATGATGACGTCAGGAAATTGTTCTCGCAGCGTTTCGTTGACCTCGGGCAGATTTTTCAAAGTCAAAAACGCTGTTTCTTCTGCTTGCGGACTCATGATCCCAAACTGTTTTCCTACTAAATCAAAGTAGATTGCATCCCAATCTTCGCGGTAATAGACTTTGGCTCCCGGCAAGCCTTCCCCAAATGCTTGAAATCGCTGCATTTTTTGTGCAATTTTTTCTTCAATCGATGTACTCATTGTGTTTCCCTCACTTTCTACTATCAAAACCGTCATTTTCTGTCTCAATTTTTGACAGATTGAATCGCTTTCTGCTCTATTTCCTACTATTATACATGGTTGCCGTGTAAAAAGGGATTTTTATCAATGGCATGTCGCCTGAAAATGACTCTTGAGAGTGGCATGCGGCGTTACATTCATTCATCTCTCTCAGAAGATACAAAAAAACCCTTATCAGCGAGTAAGATGTACTCGCCAATAAGGGCAATTGATTACTAGATGTCATGGACAAGATTCATTTTAGAATCTTAGTACCAACCATTTGCTTCCCAGAATGCTTTGGCAGCAGACCAAGAACCATAACGTGATGCTACATATTCATCGGCAACCTTTTCTTGGTTAGCAGCTGAATAGTCACCATTTAAGTAAGAGTTAGTTAATTGGTAACGACCATAGTATTGTCCATTTGTCGCTGTGTAAGAACCACCAGATTCTTTGTTTGCGATCCATTCTTTTGCTGAAGCTTCTGAGCCGCTAGCTGAAGAGCTATAGCTTGAGCTGCTTTGAGTGCTTGCAGCAGCAGATTGTGTGTTGCTTGATTGTGAAGCTGCTGGTTCACTTGGTTGTTGGACACTTGCTGCAGCAGTCGTGTTTGCAGATTCTGTATAAGTGGCAGTGCCATCTGTAGGAATGATCAATGCTTCCCCAACAAAAATCAAGTTTTTATCAGCAATCTCGTTTGCTTCAACGATCGCATTGATCGTATCATCAGAGCTATAACCATAAAAGTTAGTAGCGATTGTTGATAATGTATCACCAGATTGAACAGTGTATTGTTCGTCTGCAAAGGCGTCTTTCCCACCTAAGAAAAGGCCGAAACCGGCAAGGACAGCTGTACTAAGTAAAACAGTTTTTAAAGACTTCATATAATTAAATCTCCTTCTTTGAAACTCATTTTGCGTCATTTGAGATGACTCAAGCGCATAAACAAGTCTAACACCGAAGAATATTTCATAGGTAAAGAAATCATTACAGATGATTACGAAAACGACAGTTGCCTTACGTTTCGTAAGAATCGAAAAAGACTATCATATCAAGCTTTTCTCTGCTGTAATTTTTAACATTACAGTTATTTTGTTTCTAGGTAAACCAGTTAACCTTAGAAAACCTTTCCTATATTACAAAAAACCCTCTTTTTACACAGGTTTGTAACAAAAGAAGGAACGAGACAAGGTCTCATTCCTCATTTACTTCCTATTTTTTCTTCACTGGGATCAATTTATTCATG
Source organism: Enterococcus sp. 2G9_DIV0600 (assembly GCF_002140615.1). Taxonomy (NCBI): domain Bacteria; kingdom Bacillati; phylum Bacillota; class Bacilli; order Lactobacillales; family Enterococcaceae; genus Enterococcus; species Enterococcus sp. 2G9_DIV0600. The sequence continues at coordinate 669,852 of NZ_NGLL01000001.1, read as the reverse complement.
ACGATCGCCGCAATAGCGCTTAAAGCAATCGGTGAGTCTAATAAATATTGTAAGAATTGAGGCGCAGATTCTTTGATTTCTGCTGGCATAAACAACAAGCCGATGGCAATAATCAACGGTACCCCGATAATATACAACTCACGCTCGGAAAACTCTTCATTCTTAATGACCCGAAAGCCGCTCAACAAAATAATGACACAGACGACCGCGAACACGCCACCGATGACAGCAGAAGGTACTGCATGAATCAAGGCTGAAAGTTTTCCCATAAAGGACAATAGGATAAACCAGACGGATGCCATCACAAAGACTTTTTTACTAGCAACCCCTGTGATCGAAATGATCCCTGCATTGGTAGAATAACCAGTCACAGGGGTCGTTCCTACTAAGGCGGCAACCAAGCAGCCTAACCCTTCGCCGATCACGCCTTTATTGATCTGTTCGTCCGTAACAGGCTCTTCTGTCACGGAACTGACCGCATACCAAGTACCTGTTGTTTCTGCTAGGAGTACCATATAGATCACTAGCATCGTTAAGATCGCTGAAACATCAAAGTGCAGGCCATAGTTTAGAAATACCAGTTTTGGCAGACTAAAGAAAGAAGCATCCGCCACTGACTGAAAATCAACGCCCCCCATAAAGGAAGCAATCACGGTACCGATAACCAATGCAATAATGACTGAACTGATTCGGAAGTATTTTCCCATTCCCGGAAAATAATCACCTAACATGGAAAACAAGATCAAAATCGCCGCAGTAATCGCAGCTAACAACATGTTTTGATTGGCACTTAATGTTTCAGTGGCAGGATAGATATTGCTGGTAAATGCCGTTGGCAGCAAGGTCAACCCAACGATCATAATGATCGTCCCACTCACGATCGTAGGAATAAAATGACGAACGATATACTTATAAATGCCCGTAAAACCTAGTAAAATGACTGCTGCGGCACCAACGATGCTGGCACCTAACACCGTGTCCATGCCGTTGGCACCAAAATAAATACCGATGATCGCTCCAACGGGGACAAAGGATGGTCCTTGACATACGGGTAATTTCAAAAAAAAGAGGACTTGGATCAAAGAAGCGATCCCTGCTCCTAAAAAGGTCGATTGGATCAAACCTGATGCGTCTGAAGAGGACATCGCCACCGCCGTTGCGATAATAAATGGCGGCACATACACGTCCATTGCCAACACATGCTGTAATCCTAAAAGTACTGCTTGACCAAAGGGAATGTCTTCATTCATTCCGATCGTTAAATATTTGTTTTTCGTTGATTCCACTGTCTCATTCTCCTCATTTTTCGTGTACTTTTTTTCCTTGGACCCAGACTTGGCGAATATTTTGCATCGTTGCTAAGTACAGGATTTTTTGTAATCTTGCTTCGGGTGAGGTGAACACACCGAAGTCAGGCAAAGGATTTTCTTTTTGGCGCGTATCGATCACTTGCACATCAAACGCATAACCTTCTTTGATGACACCTACCGGTAATTTCAGTGCCTCACCGCCGCCTTTTGTCGCCAATGAGAACGCATCGATCACGGATATACGAGAATCGGCTACTCCTCGTGTGTTTTGAGGAAGCGTGACATCCACGCCATCTTCTAACATTCGCGAAGACATCACAGCTTGTTTGATGTTGTCATACAAACTCGGTGAAAAACCGCCGGAGATATCCGTTCCTAAACCAATCGTGACCCCTTGCTCTTTCAAGCGCTTGATTGGGATCACACCATTGGCAAAGTAGGCATTTGAGATGGGACAGTGCGCAACTGCGGCGCCGCTTTCGACAAAACGGGCGCCGTCAGCTGGGCTGATGAAATTGCCATGAGCCATCACTGCTTTTTCTCGCAACAAGCCGAAATCTTGCAGCACTTCGGTATCCGTTTTGCCAAATCGCTCTTGAACAAAGTCATGTTCCCATTGCCCTTCACTGCAGTGGGTCTGAACATGGACATCATATTTTTGAGCCAATGCGCCTAACCCTGCCAAGCCTTCATCGGTACAGCTCGGGACAAATCGCGGAGTAACCACAGGATAAACGCCTTGAGGTGCGGTCTTTGCGATTGCTTGTACTTCTTGAATAAAACGTTCTGTATCCGCTAATGCCTCTTCTGTTGATGCGTCCCGATAAAAAGCAGGATTGGCTTGAGGATCGTCCATAACGACTTTTCCGACTAATCCCCGTTGACCAAGAGCGGCACAAATCTTCGCCAATTGAAGGCTCGCTTCTAGATGGATCGTTGCAAAATAAAGAACCGTTGTCGTTCCTCTTGCCAATAGCTGTGCCACCAAATCTTGATAGACAGCTTTGGCAAATGCTGGATCGGCATATTTTGCCTCCAGTGGAAACGTGCATTCATCTAACCAGACATTTAACGGTTCATCTAACGCGATCCCTGCTTGCGGCCATTGTGGTGCATGGACATGCAGATCGACAAACCCTGGTAAAAAACACTGGCCTTCAGATAAAGCCTGCAGATTCTCTGATGCTTTCGCCAGCTCTGACTCATACCCTTGATCTGTTTTAGCAGTGACTTTTGTGATGATCCCTGCGTCATCGACTTGAATCAAAGCTTCTTCTATATACTCCAATTTTCCATCACTTGACGTATGGAAAACATCTCCTTTAAAATAGCGAATGGTTGCCATTTGGTTGATTTCCCCCGTTCTCTAAGACATTGTCAGGAAAAAGCTGTTCATTTAATGTTCCTTTTTCACTAACACGATGTTCTTATTTTAACGCTATTCGAAAATAGTGCAATAAAATTCACTATCATAAAGGAAGATAAAACGATAAATGTTCGGTTTTTATGCGATTTCAAAAAAAGCAGCCACTGTCTTGAATCAAGATAGTGACTGCTAAAGACGCTTATTCTTTTGTTTTCTTTGATTGTCGGCGAAATACCACCAGTCCACCTACTAGCAAACAGAGTACTCCTGCAATCGAGCCCCATTTTGCTGGCTCTAAAAAGCTTTGGATTCTTGAGGTTTGATTCGTTGCTGTCGTTCCTGATAGCTGAAACAAGAAAGCTAGCGGCTGATGTTCAAAACGAAGAATAACAAATAGGAGTGTCATCAAAAGAAATTGATGTACCAGACTCCCTTTGTTTTGTGTGGCATACTTGGCTAAGCTCTGCTGTTCAATTGCTTCCGGTTTTGCCGCCAAATACTGTTTCGTGAGCCATTGATTCAATCCCGCATTAAAGAAACTAATGACAAATAAACTTATTGGGATCAAAAAATCGCTGCTAAATAGAAGAACACCAACCATCAATCCAAGCAAATACGCCGGTACTAACTGTTTTTCTAGCAAGCGTGCGAGTTTTCCTCCGAGAAACATTGCGCCAAAAAGGCCCAGTGCATACGGCAAGTAAACATGAGTACTGAGCGCTTGTGCCCCAAATCGACCGGTAACATAGACCGAGCCGAAAAGAAAAAGAAAGTTACCGATCACTCCCCGAATAAAGGTGAGGGTGTTCAAGTGAAGCGGCTGTCTCCACGACTTACTGCGTTTCGTTAAAGTGATCAGCAGCAAAGCAAAGAGAAACAAGAAACCAGTGATCGCCCACTCAAAGAGGGCATTCGACTTGATCAGCCTGGCTGCTCGCAAGCCAAACAGTAAGAGAAAGAAAAAGAAATACAACAAAAATTGCTTGTTGAATAACTGGTTGCGCTGCATCAGCGGTCTTTTCGGTAGGTTTTTGAAGGTTTGACTACTCTTAGCCGCCAGCACAAAGAGTGCAAGATAACTGCCAAATAGACCAATGCCTTGAAGGTCATCAGGCAACCGTAAGGCAAACAATAAAACGAAAAGAAAGAACAGCGCCTCCTTCCAATCATTTTTCAGCGGCTGTTCAGTGAGCTTGGCTTTTTGGCGTACCATCAGGTCAGCTGGCGGCAACCAAGAAGCACTGATCCCCAACAAACCAGCAGCTGGCAAGAGTGCAGCGCTCCACCAAGTGCTCAAGATACCTACCAATGCGCCGGCGCCGCCGATCAAGACACTGGCTGCTAAGAGCGATGGTGCGAAAAGCGCCGTTAGCGTCTGTAAGAAAAAGACCCCTGTCATGCGAAAGGTATAAAAGAGCGCAAAGGCTAATGCTGCACTTAGCGACTGCTCTTTGCTCAAAGATAAGAAATAAAGATACGGGATGATCGTGATCGTATTGCTAATGATCAAAAGTGCGGTATGGGATTTTAAAGCTTTCATCGTCCGACTCCTTGCCTTGATTTAAAGTTCCATCTTTCTTCTATCCTACACTTTCAAGCAATCCTGTCAACTTGCGTGCCAAATTTAAGCAAAAAGAAACCAAGTGTGTTGTCAAAAGACTGACACTTCGTTTCTTTTTCTTATTGCGATTTTCGGTTAGGAGCCAGTAGACTGAATTGTTTGCTTAATTGCCTGAATTTCTTCATACAACCCTTGAAACTCTTTTGCAAGCTCACTCATGATGTCTGCGCTCATCAAAAGATCTTCCGCATGACTTAGTAGTAAGGACATCCAAACTTTGTCCCCTTGTGCTTCTTGTTGAACTAACTTCCGATGTGCCAAATGGGCTTCATGATAGTGTTCTTTTCCTTTTTCGATTGCTTGCAGTGCAGCCAGATTCTGGGCTTCTCTTCCTTTTTGAATACTTTCAAAAAAGCAACTTCTTGCCATACCCGCTTGCGAGATAATCTGAAAACAAATTTGTTCTTTTTCTTCCATTCTACTCTCCTATTAGTTCAAGTGCTTGTTCCAATGCTTTTTTTCCATCCATCATGCCATAGGTGCGCATGTCGATACTGGCTGCTGGACAAGCAACTAAACCTTGGACTTCATTTAATCGGTATGAAACTTGCGGTCCTAACAGTACGCAATCAGCATCTTTTGCTGCAGTCGTGACCGATTCAATAGAGAACGCATCGATCGCCACCGTTTCTCCTTTTTCTTGCGCTGCTTTTTTCATATTATTTACTAAGACGCCAGTAGACATGCCGCCAGCGCAAACTAATACTATTTTTTTCATCATTGTTCCTCCATTTTCTCGTTATTTGTTACTCAACGACTGCCGCTTGGGTTTGCAGATTCTTTTCTTCAGCGAGTGCTGCTTTGTCTTGCAGACGCATAAAAGGGATGTAGATGATGACACATAAGATAAATTGAATCAATTGTGCAATGATCCCTTGCCAGCCATTCACTAAGAAGCCACCGAAAATAATCGGAAATCCAGTTGGGATATTGACTCCATTGTGATAAGGCAAAAAGCCGACAATTGTTAAGAGATATACTGACAACACGGAAACAGCCGGTGTTAACATCAAGGGAAGCAGCATTCTGATATTCATCACCTGAGGAATCCCAAATTTGATTGGCTCAGAAATACCAAACATGGAAGGGATCAAACCAATTTTACCAACAGCTTTTAGCTGCTCTGATTTGCAACCAAAAATAGCCAGTAAAGCGACTGCAAATGAACGAGCCCCGCGATTGTTCAAAATAAACCCAATCGTAAACAAATGTGGTAATGCTTGGCCGGCACTGTACGCCGCCAGATTATCAAGCCCTGGTTGGTAAAAGACCAACATCAAGATCGGATAAACAGCCAACACTCCGTGAATGCCAAAGAACCAAAGAAATTCGATAAACGCCACAATGATCATACAAGCAAAAATATTCGCTCCTAGCAAGGTCAATGGAGCTTGTACCCAAGTATAGATCATATCTGTCAGCGTGCCGTAAGGAGTTGCCGCCATGCCCACATAAATGATGCCCATAATGGCTGAAACAATAATTGCTGGCACGATCGCTGCAAAGGATTTGTTGACGATCGGCGGTACCGAATCCGGCATTTTGATCATCAAATTCTTCTGTACACATAAAATGTAAATTCTGGCACCCAACAATCCGCCAAACATGGCGACAAACATCCCACCGGAGCCAAGGGTCGACAACTCCATCGTACGGGTTTCTTCTAAAGTCGAAATCGGACTCAAGATCAAAAATGATACCAAACTCATGATACCGGCATTTAGTTGATCCGCATTTAAATGCTCGGCTAATTTATAGCCGACTAGAAAGGCGACATAAACGGAAACGACATCGATTGTCATCGCGTTGACTTGGGTTAATAATGCTTTCAAACCAATTTGTTCCATTATCTGTTGCGTTGCCCCAATGTCGATCGCATTGATCAAGGAAGCAATGGAACTGATCATCATGACGGGCATTAAGCCCATCATTGCATTGGCAATGGCTTTCATATAAATATTGTTTTGTACTTGAACGGCTGCAGCTAGTATTTTATCTTTCAGTGTATTCATAAGGTCCTCCTTCACTTAATCCCGCAAGTATTTATCTTTAAGCAGCTGGATTTTCTGCTGTGAAAAACCCAGTTCTTCTTTTACATACGTTTCAATCCCCCCATGAGCCTCAATCAAATCCAAAGCGGTTTGTAAAAAACACCGATCAGCTTCTTTGAAGTATCGCATTGCTGCCACAAAATCGGGGTTGTTCGTTTCTTCTTGTATCAGCTTGAGACTCTTGGTATTTTTCTCCCTTTTGTACTCGTTGGTCAGCAGGTAATCTTCCATGACCTCTTCATAACTGACACCCAACAGTAACTGAATCAGGGCAACCCCATACCCGGTGCGGTCTTTGCCACCACGGCAGTGCTGAACCACTGCACCTTCAGCTTCCAAATGAATGTCCAATACTTCTTTAAAAACGGTCTTGCATTGACTGTTTTCAACAAATTCATAATTTTGCCGAATCATCAATTCTTTTGCAACTTCGGCGGTGATTTTTTCTGCAGAAAGTGCCATTGGCTCCCCTTCTTCTGAAGAAGCTAAAGCAGCAATATCAGCAATTGGCGTCAAATAAAGGATCTGAGCATTCCCAATGGGTTTGTCTTCATTGTCTGCTCTTTCTTGGGCATTGCGGTAGTCAATAATTTTCTCAATTCCCAGAGCTGCTAATTTTTTCTGATCGGCTTCTGTCAATTTGCTCAATTCGTCTGAGCAGTATAGTTTTCCAGTCACTACGTATTTGCCCTCTTTGGTCCGATAGCCGCCAAAATCGCGAAAATTATACGCACCTTCTAAGGTTACTTTTTCATTTGTCATATACTACTCCTTTAAATAATTAATGAACGTCATAAAGTCCGTTGTCGCAGCTAGTTTGTTTACTTTATCCAACGAAGAACATTGTTTGATCAAATGATCATTCAGCGGTTTCACTTTTAAATGATCTTGTTCCGCAATCACTAATAAGAAAACGAGACGAACCGTCTGTTTGTACCAGAACACTGGCTTTTTCAAGTTTGCAACGGCAATCACCGTTTCTGAACCAATCAGTGCATTGGGATGAGGGAAAGCGACTGACGGCAAGAAATCGGTTCCAAAAAAGGCTTCTCGTTCAAAAACTAAGGTTTCAAAATTCTCAGGCATTGAATACTGTTCTTTGATTTGTTGGCATAAAAAATGCAACACCGCTTCTTTTGTTTCAAATTCTTGTTCACAGATGAATAACGATTCCTTAAAGTAGTTCAAAAGCACTTCTTCTGTGAAGACAGCGGCCAATGCGGCTTCGATCTTTTTGATCATATCCGGTTGCATAAAATAATCAACATTCATAACAGGAATCGTTCCTTCGTAAGGAAGTGGAATCGAAGAAAAGATAAAATCGAACTCCTGCTCTTCGATCATTTGCAAAAATTCATATTGATTGCATACCGTGACTTTCTTGATATAATTGCGAAAATAAAACTCAAATTTCTCTTTAAGGAAGGTATTGGCCGCTCGGCCGAGGTCATTGACCACTAAAATATACTTGCGCTGTGTTTGCGAATCTTTCTTATTTAAAGCCACATCAAAGTGCATCGCCAAATAGCTGAGTTCATGATCACTGATGGTCTTTTCAAATTGCTTTGCAATGACTTGACCGGCAATAATGGCTAAATCATAAGCGACATTACAGTGTACCTTCACCTCATTCAACAAAGGATTTTTCAGCTCGATCCCCAATTCGATCCGATCGATCAGCGGAGCAAAGTGCAACATCAACATCGTTTGCAGATCCAAGTCTTTACTGAAATCGATTTGGCGGCTTTCCTTGATCGCTTTTAAAATTTTGCTGACCAATTCTGCTGCTTCATCAGAAACAGTCATCTTTTCATTTCTAGGGACTACTCGTTTGCCAACGATTTGCCCTAAAACATAATTTCGCTCGTATTCGGTAAAATGTACAGCACACTCTTTTTCAATTCTGGCGATGATTCGCTCTCCTAGTAATGTCTGTTCATCATTGGTCCTGCCGCTGATCGGTAGGTTTCGATCTAAGTAGCGGCCGCTTTGCATGCGTAAGACAGCGATCGCTAAATGATTTACCAGATTGTTCAAAATAGCCTCCGACATGGGGTAGGCTTTTTGCGAAAACTCCGACGAAACGATCGCTTTTATCTGCTGGTGAAGAAGCGACGGTGTATCTTCGCTGATTGTGCCCTCTTCTAACTGCTTGATATGGGTTCTTTGCAAATAATTACTAGCCATAAACCGTCTCAAGTCAAATTCGCTGCCGCTAAGTTTCATTCCGTAATACGGCTTCGTTTGAATGGAGAGCTGGTAATGGCTTAGTATCCGTCGCAGCTTTTTCAATTCTTGAGATAGCTTGCTTTGAGAAATGAATAAGCGTTCGCAAAGCATTTCGGATTTAATATACGTTTCTTCTTGAATAAAGAATTCAATAATTCTAGAAACAAAGTCGTCATTGTGGGCCGCTTGTTCTTTCCTTCGCTGAAAAGCTTCTTCGTTCGTTATTTGTAAATACAACCCACTCCCTTTTTTCGCTTGAATCATACAACCGTATCGTTCTTGATGCTGGTTGATTTCTTCTGCATAACGGCGAACGGTTTTCCTGCTAACACCCAACTCGGTAGCAGCCGCTTTACTCGTCATAAAACCGTCATGCTCCGAAAGTGTTCTTAACAACAATAGGCTTAATTTTTCCATCTCTCTCTCCCTCGCTTACTAGTTTAGAGTCAAACCCAAGCAACCTCCATAGGTATATCTTCCCTTTCATTAGGGGAAATTTCTACAAGAAGTTTTATGAAATAAGTCAAAAAAAAAACGCCGCAAGCGAAAATCCTTGCGACGGGACTGGTTCTATTTAATGGAACAAGCTTCTTATAACTAAACAGCGATAGTCGAGGTGTATTACTGGATCCAAAGTCCATGCTTCTCTTTGACAATGTGCAGCTTGCTGTCAGGCAGCAGCCAGCATTCGATTTCTCCTCCTTGAAGCTTCACTTTGATTGCTTCTTGCTGATAAGTGATCGTAAACGTCAATGATTCGATTTTCTGCGGCAAATGATTCGCCAGATGAAGTCCCCGATCATAGGTCAGACCAGCAAAACCATAAATCAAACTCAACCAGCTACCACCCATATTGGCTGCATGAACACCATCTACAACATTCTTTTGCAAATCGTTGAGATCCATCAGTGCAGTATCCATGAAGTAGCGATACGCTTTTTCAGTGTCGCCGATTCGGCTAGCCATCACACTAAAGATGGAACGAGACAACGAGGAGTCATGGGTCGTCACCTGCTCGTAATAGTCATAGTCTCTTGTTAATTGATCTGCTGAAAATTCATGGGTAAACAGCATCTCTGCTAAAACCGTATCTGCTTGCTTGCATACTTGATACTTATAAATAACCATTGGATGATAATGAAGCAGAAGCGGATAATTCTCAGATGGTGTTTCCTCAAATGGCCACAGCGCTTGATCTAAGAACGAATCATCTTGTTTCGTTAACTGCCGCTCTTCGTCATAGCCGAAGTACATCAAGTCAGCCGCTTTTTCCCAATCAGCAATCATTTCTTGATAGACATTGTAGCGTTTTGCCAGTTCGACCGCATAGCGTAAGTTATTTTGTACCATTTTGTTTGTATAAAAATTGTTGTTTACCAAAGCGCTGTATTCGTCTGGTCCTGTCACTCCATGAATACAAAATCGCTCTTGTCCTTCTTTTATAGCAAACGTGCCATAATGAAACCAGAATTTCGCTGTTTCAAAAACGACTTCTTGACCAATTTCTTCAATAAAGGTTTGATCACCCGTGATACGTTCATATAATTGAAAGCCATACACGATATCGGCATTGATATGCAGCTGTGCTGTACCTGCTGGATAATAGGCACTCGTTTCATTACCGTCAATCGTGCGCCAAGCAAACAAGGCCCCTGCTTGATTCAATTCTTGTGCTCGTTTTTTGGCTTGCGGCAAAATACTTGCACGATAGGAAAGCAAGCTTTTGGCTATCTCGGGGTTCGTATAAATGAAGAACGGCAGCAGATACATTTCTGTATCCCAAAAATAATGTCCTTCATATCCTTCACCCGTCAGCCCTTTTGCGGCAAAATTCGTTTTCCCATCACGCCCAGCACCTTGATTCAAATGAAACAAATTGAATCGAATCCCTTTTTGCAAATAGTCATCACCCACAATTTGAATATCGCTGGCTTGCCAGAAAGATTGATAGTAATCCGCTTGTTCTTTTAATAGGACAGAAAACTTGTCGACGCTCTGCTGAAATGGTGTCTCACCAATCCTTTGCAACAATTTGACCTGAAAAATCGAAGTTGACGGTTCTCCAACAGTCAAATGCTGCTTTTCTTGATGTAGCTGAATAGCGATTTTCTTTTGACTATTTGGTGCTGTCCATACTTGGTATGCGCCCATTTGTTCTTTTTCCAATTGATGATTCTTACTGGCAACTCGAGGATCATCTATTTTATTGACAGAGAATTGCTGATTTAATGTGTGGGAGAGTTCGATCGGTTCTGAAAAATCGGCTGTTATCACTTCATAGCGACAAACATAGAGTTCACTGCGCGTCATTGACGCAAACGAAGTTAACCCCAACTCAAAAGACTTTCCAGTCGGAGTAGTGATCCGATAACTTTCCGTTAGAACCCCATCAGCTAATTTAAGACTCATTTGGGTTCGTTCGACTTGCCATTCCTCAACCGAAGAATCCTCCTCGCCGATTTTCAAAATAACTCCACGCAAGTTGGGCAGTTTGCAAATCGTTTGATGTTCTTTTGCATACCCATAAGCCCATTCGCCATACTGAATCGGCTCGCTGTCAAAAAAGCCGTTGACAAACGCCCCAGGATTTCCTGGATACAGTTGATTGACCTTCAAAGGATGCCCTGCACGGACGCCGATTTGCCCATTTCCTAAAGCGAACAATGTTTCTAGATACTCCATTTTCTGATGGGACAGCTCATCAGCTGTCAATAGAAAGTCGTTTTTCTTCATCCTTTATCCTCCAAGTCTTTTGGTTTATTCCTCGTTATCTTCACTTAGTTTCTATCCTACACTTCTAGCCATTGATTGCAAGGCTCAGCACTTCGTCCTTTTGCCACAAGCATCTCTTTAGAGCCGAGCAGCGAATGTATGATACCATGAAGCAAACACGAAAGAAGGCGATTTCTTGGATTTATGGCTTACAAATGTACAACTTGAGACGAGTTATTTAAAAGAAGGCGATTGGTCTTATGGAACCAAAACAGAAAATACAGCAATCGGGATCAATGATGGAAAAATAGCGGAAATCGTGCCGATGACCGAATGGCAGGCATCAAGCGAAGCGACGATCATTGATGGGGAAAATCAGTTATTGTTGCCAGGATTAATCGAAAAACATTGTCATTTGGACAAAAGTAAATTAGGTACTCCTTGGCGTCCAGTAACGCCGGCAGCTAGCTTGGTAGAACGATTTGAAACTGAGATTCCCCAATTAGATGCCTTACCACTATCGATCAAAGAACGTGGACAAGCGCTGATTGATTTAGAACTGCCTCATGGTGCGGTGATGTTCCGCTCACATATTGATATTGAACCAATGACTCAGCTGCGTTATTTTGATGCAATTACCGAATTAGTTGCCGAACAACCTTTTGGCTCGGAGTTGGTCTTATTCCCACAACATGGCTTATTGCGCTCAAATGCTGCTTATTTGATTGAAGAAGCCTTAGCAACGGGCAAAGCATCTTTTATTGGCGGTGTTGATCCTTATACACTCGATCAAGATTACCAGGCTTCCTTACGGACAACTTTTGAACTTGCTCAAAAAGGACATGTCGGGATTGACCTCCATCTTCATGATCGGCAAGAAGCTGGCAGAGCGACCGTCAAAGAAATGATTCGTTTGACGAAGGAATTCAATATGCAAGGAAAAGTGGCGATCAGTCACGCCTTTGGTCTAAATGACTTTGAAGGCACAGAACGCAAAGAAGTCTTTCAAGCCTTAGCAGACTTAGAGATCCATATCATTTCAAGTATTCCCATCAGCCCTGGCACGATTCCACCGCTTAAGGAATTGCAAAGCTATGGCGTTGCTGTTCATATTGGTTGCGACAACGTCTATGATTCCTGGTCTTCTCTAGGAGATGGTTCTTTACAAGAAAAACTGGCCCGCTATTTAGAGATATTTGCCGTCAAAAGTCAGGAAGACTTGACGCAAGCATTAGGTTTAGTCACGGATGGCAAAGTGCCATTGGATAAAAACGGTGCGCAGCAATGGCCTAAGGTTGGTGACTCAGCTGATTTCTTACTGACACCAGCTGCTTGTACGGCAGAATTCGTTGCCCGCAAAGGCTTCGTCAGCAAAAGCTTTTATCGAGGAACGGTTGTTTTCACCGCATAAATCTTACCTATATAAAAGGCATCTGCGCTTCTTTTTAGAGGCGCAGATGCCTTTTTTCAGGAATAGCCGTAGTTGTACATAGTCTTTCAAACCTCTTGCGTTAAAAAAATACGAAAAGACGATCATTCTTTAATTCTCACCATCTACATGTCCTCTCCAAATTACCTATGAGACTATGCACGATACTTTGTGATCAGATGTTTAGGATTCATTACCTTTCTCTCTAAACTGATACGATTTAGTGTAACCAAATGTGTTTAAATGATCAATGCCTGTGCAATATAGTGAGTCATAAACTGCCAGACCGAGTTGTTTTCCAAAAGAAACTTCCCCTTTTCTTCTGTGCATACTTCAATAGTCGGTCCAGCAGAAAGTCCGCCAAGTAGTCTTTATGATACCTCATAGTTATCTTTTCGGTAGCGATATAGGTAAATATTTGCATCGCTTTTTTTTCAGCGTCTTCTTTCATTTCCCCACACATTCCAGTATTCATATCTGCTGTTCAAAAAACAGGAAGCATATAAAATCGCATTAAAGTCCGCCAAAATCAATATTGTGTCCACCTGGTTTTGGTAATGATAAAATATGCTCCTAATCATCAGCCGCTTTATTCGCACTAACGGGTATAAAACTGTGCACTCTTAGAGTGACCAATGAATAGTGATTAAAAAAGCAAACAATTTTCTTTGTTGATTTTTATGGATCGATTATCTTTGCTCTTTTGAAACAATTATTTTCTAGTTATCCAGCAAGACTACAATTGACTTGTGTATGACCTAAATGGATTCCAAAACTCATTTATTTTTCCACCTTAAAATCAAAATAGTCCATTACTAATTCACAATACATCATATTTGCCCAAGAAAACCATTCTCGGGTGTAATCACTTGGATCATCAACATTGATTCCTTCATGCATCAACTTTGTACCAGCGTCAATAGCCGTTAATTGATCAAGGATACTGGCTTTTTCTGTTTTGTCTTTCGATGTTAATCCCGTCATAGCCATTGCGATCGGCCATACGAAGTTCTCAGGTGTATGAGATGAACCAATGCCGCTTGCATACTTTCCTTGATAAAAATAAGGATTTTCTCGACTAAGGAGTGTTCTTCTAGTTGCTAAATAGATTGGATCTTCCATTGAGCAGTACCCCAGATAAGGTGCTGAAATCAAATTTGGTACATTGCTGTCATCCATAATCACTGCATTGCCAAATCCGTCTACTTCATAAGCGTAAACTGTCTCTCCTTTTTTATTTGTCGTGTAGGCGTATTTGTCAATCCCTGCTTGGATCTCCTCACGCAGAGTTGAAGCAGAATCTACGATTTCAGGTTCTTCTAAAATAGTGGTAAAAATGAACTTCAAGTAATCAAGAATCACAACAGCAAACATATTGGAAGGAATCAAATAACCATACCGGCATGCATCATCACTAGGTCTAAATCCCGACCAAGTCATTCCCGTCTTAGCAACTGGCGTTCCTTTGCCCCCATTTGTCAGTGTATCTTCTTGTCTCACAGTGTCACGTGTAAAACGATAGGTAGATTGCTCATGATCTTGTTCAATGCGAAATACATCGATGATCATCTTCGCTCCTTTGACAAAGGCAGCATCAAAATGATCGGTACGTCCCGTATTTTTATAAAGTAAATACGCCAATTGCACAGGATAGCACAGAGAATCAACCTCGTATTTTCGTTCCCAGATCCAGCCATTCATCCTCGTATCATCCTCTTGATGCCCGGCAAAGTTTTCCGTTTCATTAAAAGCATTGGCATAAGGATCAATAGCGATAAACGTAAATTGTTTTTTTACTAGACCCGCAATCATATCAGCCAACCCCTGGTCTTTTTTTGCAAGGTAAAGATAAGGACGGACTTGTGCTGTTGAATCCCGCAGCCACATCGCGGGTATATCTCCAGTCAACACAAAGGTACTGCCATCACTCTGCTTTTTTACTGTCGTAAGGACGGTATTGGCAAACGCTGCCTGAAAACTTTCTGCCCACTTGGAGTGCTCTACTCCGCATAGCTCGGTGATTTCTTCCATAAATTCTTTCACAACAGTTGGTACTTTTTGATAGGGCATTCTTTCCACCTCTTGAAAAGAAAAACTGGTTTCCCAGTTTTTCTAAAATTTTTCTATTGCCGCGGCTGCTTCCAATGCCATGACTCCCGACAATTGATCTGATAAATAAACACTTTCAGGCAATTCCTCCACAAGCCAATCTCGGTAAGTCAGCAAATGATGTTCCTTTGTACTATGCTGTAAGAGCAGTTCACAGCTGGAAATAACAAAGTATTTAATGAAGGAAGCATCCAATCCAAATTGTTGTGCTTTTTCAAACAATAATTTTAAGTATCGGTATTCGATTCCCTTAAATAATCCGATATCTCCTCCATCTCCTTGGTCATCGAACACACCACTTGCCCCAATTGTTTCAATGGACGTTTTTGCACAACGCAGTGCTTCTTCTAAATAAGTGGGATCCTTCGTTACATGAAAAAACTCGATCAAAGCGCCAATATACACTCCTTGATTATAGGTAAATTGCCATTGAACATCGACTTTTCCATCACCATTTCGATTGATACCATCTTCTACAAATTTTGTTTCAGGATTCACTAAGTGCTCTCTCATCCACTTGAGCGTCTCATGACTAGTGTTCAAATAGCGTTCATCTGCTTCTATTTGATACAGTCTTAGGGCTAAAATCATAATCGGTGCGTTTACCGGAGT
Source organism: Enterococcus sp. 2G9_DIV0600 (assembly GCF_002140615.1). Lineage (NCBI taxonomy): Bacteria > Bacillati > Bacillota > Bacilli > Lactobacillales > Enterococcaceae > Enterococcus > Enterococcus sp. 2G9_DIV0600. The sequence continues at coordinate 654,413 of NZ_NGLL01000001.1, read as the reverse complement.
ATTTTTATAATCAAGCTGTGTTCTTTTCCACGCAAAACCGCCATTCATGTGATCATTCCAGGCTGTATCAAAAATATCGAGACAGACTTCCCGCGCATCTTCTAAATATTCCTGTTTTTGAGTCAATTCATACAAGCGTAGGCCGGCTAAAGCGTTCCAAAGCATGTCGTCGTAGTATTCATGAAGCAGTGTTCCCTGATTTCGCTGTTTATTATAGCGATAAGTCTCTTCCGCAGCTTGCAAGTACTGTTCTTTCTTTGTTCTCAAATAAGCATCAATGCGGACATCGACTAAATGAGCAATCCACCAATAGTTGAAAACAGTGTTTTCTTCCACATTTCTTAATGGATACACATTGTTTACAAATTGCTCTGGTGTTTCTGCTTTGTAGAAATAGTCAATACTTTCCTGAGCAAGCTCCGCATAGTTATTAAAATCGGTCATTCTCCTGATCCTTCTTTCAAAATTTTATCACCTTGCTGTTGGGCATTTTCAAGGGCTTTTTGTGCATTGATTTTTCCAGAAAATACATTTTCTAATTGTGGAATCAATGCGAGTCTCTCAACATCAGAGTAACCAGTCACAGTTGGACGGATTTTAGCAAAATCCATCGTTTCCACAAAAGCTTTATATTTTTCATTTTCCGTAAAGTAAGGATCTTGCGCTGCCTCGATATTTGCTGGCAACCACGTTGAGATTTTAGCAAATTCAACACCGACATCTGGATTTGTAGTCCACCATTTAATAAAGTCCCATGCAGCGTCTTGATTTTTAGCAGTTTTCGGAATCACTAATCCGAATCCTCCTGTCAATGCGCCTTTATCACCATTTGGCCCTGTCATCGGCGGTACGATACCGTATTCCAATCCATCTACTTTATCATAGTCAGCCAATGCCCAAGGACCATTATATGCCAAAGCTACTTTTCCTGCGGCAAAGGCATCAGACCCGTCGTTAAACCCTTGTTGATAAACTTTTGCTTCATTCATCAGCTTATCCCAAAAGTCCAAAACTTCCATACCTGCTTCAGAGTTAAACGCTGTTGCAGTATTATCGGTATTCAACATACTGCCGCCTGCTTGTTGAAGCCACATATTGAACAAACCGACATCATCTAATGAAAAACCAGCCTGGACAAGTGTATTTCCGTCCCATTTTGTCGTTTTTTCTGCGACATCTAACAATTCATCCCAGGTTGTTGGCGGTTCGACGCCCGCTTCGTCTAATAAAGTTTTATTATAAAAAAGCGAGCGATTATCTACTAAAAGCGGAATCCCGTATTGTTTCTCTTCATATTGCATCTCTTTCACTGTCTCTTCATAAAAAGAAGTCATATCGATATTGTCTTCCGCAATTAAATCATCTAAATCCAACAGTGCATTTTTCTGAGCGTACATTGCCGTATTCACCCGATCCCATAAAATGACATCTGGAATCTCGCCGCCAGCCATACCAGTCAGTAGCTTTTCTTCTACATTGTCTTGTACTTTATAAGCAACCTCATATTTATCCTGGCTATCATTGTATTGATTGATCAATTGATTCAGCTGATCAACTTGATCACCGCTCCACGATCCCCAAAAGGTAATCGTTTGCTTCTCCCCGTCTGTCTGGTCAGTCTGCTCATTACTGCTGCCGCAAGCACCTAGCAATGTGATCGCCCCTGCTAACAGAAATCCTTTTAAAACTTTTTTCATTTCATTTCCTCCTCTTTTTTATTTAATTCCAGCATCGGCCATTCCTTGAACATAGTTGCGTTGTGCAAAAATAAATAGGATGAGTACAGGCAATGTTGCTAAAATAGTACCTGCCATCAATGGTCCATAATTAGTATTATAATTGTATTGAAAAGCAGCCAGCCCCACTTGAACAGTTTTCATTTCTTCAGCATTCAAAACGATCATTGGCCACATGAAGGCATTCCATCCTGCTTGAAAAGTCATGATACCTAATGTTGTTAAGGCAGGCTTGGCTAAAGGAAAATAAACATTCCAAAAAATTTTGAACTCAGTGGCTCCATCCATCCGTGCACTTTCACCAAGCTCTCTAGGCAGCTGTTCAAAAAATTGCTTCATGAAGAAAATTGAAAAAGCACCTGCAGCCCCAGGAAGCAAAATCGCCCAATAAGAATTGATCAAACCCAGCCCGCCGGAGCCGACAAGATTATTTCCACCAGCTAAAGGAAATCCCCGTAAGACGATAAATGTGGGAATCATCGTGACGATTCCTGGCACCATCATCGAAGCTAAAAAGACTAAAAAAATTGTTTTTTTTCCTTTGAATCTCAGTTGTCCAAAAGAATACCCAGCCAATGAACCAAAAAACAGATTCGTTGCGACACCTCCAAGTGCTAAAATCAGCGAATTTTTTAGATAAGTCAGAAACGGCATCGTCTTAAAAACTTCCCGATAGTGATCAAAGGTAAACTGACTTGGTATGATATTCATTGAACCGCTGAGAATCTCACTATCTGATTTGAAGGAAGTTGATATCGTCCATACAAATGGAAGCACTGTTGTTAAACTGACTATAATCACCATGAAATACCAAGAAACTGTTCGAAAAGATTTTATTTTTGTCATAACTTTTCTCCTTTAATTTGTTTCTTTATTTGTCAGACGCATGTTGATCAAAGAGAAAACGAAAATAATCATAAACAGCAGAAATGACAATGCAGAGGCATAGCCCATCTCCAGACCACCAAACCCTTTATTATAGATATAGTAAACAATCGTGATGGTGGAATTTCCCGGACCGCCTTTTGTCAGCATGTATGCTTGATCAAAAACTTGAAATGCACCAATGATCAACTGTGTACTAACCAAAAAAGTAGTTTTAGACAATTGCGGCCAAGTAATGCCGAGAAATTTTTGCCATGAATTTGCTCCTTCAATATCCGCTGCTTCATATAACGCTGGATTGATTCCTTGAAGCCCTGCCAAGAAAATCATCATATTTCCACCGAAACTCATCCATACACTCATAATTACGATTGCAGTCATCGCCCAGTTTGAGCTGTATAACCAAGCGGGGCCATTGATTCCAATCAATCCGAGCAATTGATTTAATAACCCAACTTGGGGATTCAATAGCCAATACCAGATGGTTGCGGTAGCAACTGATGAGCATAAAACCGGAAGATAGAAAAACGTTCGAAACAAGCTTGTAGTCTTCATTTTTCGATTGAGGAGCATTGCAGCTCCTAAAGAAACGATCAATCCTAACGGAACATATAGAAAGGTATATACAATTGTATTTTTTAAGGAAATAAAGAAAAATTCATCCTGAAAAATTCTAGTAAAATTTCTAAACCCAACCCAATTGGGACTCTCTATAATATTGTAATCCGTAAAACTGTAATAAAGCGCCATAATAATTGGAACAATTGCAAACACAACAAGTAAGAAAACCGGCACCAATATAAACCAATAAGCAATATTTTGCTGTTCATTTATCCCGCGTTTGTTCTTCTTCACGATTTCCATCAAGCAACCCCCTTATTCAATATAACATTAAAAAGATTTATTATATTCATTAACTTTATAATCGAATTATATATAATAGTTTTGGCAATGTCAACGGTTTCATAAATATTTAATCGAATAAACCGCTTGCTTTATCAATATAATATATTTAATATATAGATAAATGCGATTATTAATGAAATGGAGGCGTGAAAATGAGTAAGCCATTGTACCAAGTCATTTATGAAGAATTAAAACAACAAATTGAATCAGGAGTCGTCTCCTTGAACGAGACATTACCGACAGAAAAAGAACTATCAACATCCTACAAAGTAAGTACCATCACAGTAAAAAAAGCCCTTGATCTTCTAAAGGAAGAGGGCTACATTCTCCGAAAGCCTCGAAAGGGCTCAGTTGTTGTCAATAACAAAAAAACAGATATTTCGCCTAAGAAACTAATCGTTGGATTGATCATCACAAATTTTACTGACTTTTTTGGCGCGCAAATTCTTCGTTCTATCTTAAAAACGAATGAAGAAGCAATACATTTTATTGTAAAAATAAGTTATGGCGATCCTGAAACAGAAAACAGATTGATTCAAGAACTCGTTGAGATGGGAATTCAAGGGCTTGTCTTATTGCCTACTTCCTCAGAATACACTTCTCCTAAAATTCTTGAACTAATTTCGAAGAATTTTCCAATTGTGGTTATTGATCGTTTGATGGCGAACTTACCGATATGTAGCGTTCAAACCGACAGTTTTTCAGCAGCCAAAGAACTGACTAGTTATTTATTTGCCAAGGGACATGAAAAACTCGGATTGATTACTTCTGACAGCAGCGTCTCAACGATTGACGAACGTGTCAATGGTTTTTTAGCGGCGCATGTCGATGAGAATCGGGCAGTCAGTCAAAATCAAATTTTATCAATGATCGATTCTGTCGTTCCAAATTCTTCTCGCAGTATTGAAGACGATGTAAAGTTGATTGTCAGTTTTTTAGAAGAAAACACCCAAATCACTGCTCTTTTTACCACTGAATATAATATTGCACTCCTTGCAAAAAGTGCGATCGAAAAAATCGGCAAACGAGTGCCCCAAGACTACTCCGTCGTCTGCTTTGATCACCCAACAATAAATATTTTTGATCTGAATGCTTTCGTTTTTACCCATATCAAACAAAACCAGACAGCCATTGGTCAGAAGGCGGTTGAAGTTTTGTTGCAAAAAATTGCTGATCCTGAAGCAATTGAAAAAATCAATTTAGGGTACCGTTTAATTGAAGGAGACTCAGTGGTGTCCAAAACACATTAACTTCAAAAAAACTTCTGATCAAGAATCACACTTGATCAGAAGTTTTTCTAATTCTCCGCTTTCTGCTTCATAAACTCTGCTATTTCACTTTTCAGTGGCATCCCTGTTTGAGCCCCCAGCTTTTGAACGGACAGACTAGCTCCATTATTCGCCATAGAAACGGCTTCATAAAAATCGGCTCCTTCCCCTAAAGCTGCTGCCAAGATGCCATTAAAGGTATCCCCCGCACCGGTAGTGTCTACAACTGAAACTTTGTTCGATGGAATCGTCACAACTTGTGACTTTTCTACAAATGTTACCCCTTTGCTTCCTCGTGTGACAACGATTCGCGTAGCGTAGTTTTTTTGCCAATCAGCAATGATCTGCTCAATTTCGTCTTCCAAAATGGCCTCTTTACCGATCAAAGCGGCAAATTCCGTTTCATTTGGTGTCAAAATATCAATATATGGCAGGAGTTCCGGTACGATTTCATTGTAAGGAGCAGGATTCAAAATCGTTAGAACTCCTTTTTTCTTGGCAAGAATCAATGCTTGTTTGATTGTTTCCACAGGAATTTCCAGTTGAGTAAGTAAGATATCCCCTTGTGAAAGTTCACTGATTGTTTGCTGAACGTAGGCTTCATCGATCAGTCCATTCGCACCGGGGACGACAGTGATACAATTATCCTCTGCTAATTTAAAAATACTCGCAATTCCTGTGAACATATTTTTTTCACGGGAAACAGCCGATAAATCGAGAGTTTCTCTGCTGAGGTGCTGAAGAACCTTTTCCCCAAAAGTATCTTCCCCGATTTTCCCTAAAAATTTTGTTGATGCACCGTAACGAGAAGCTGCCACTGCTTGATTTGCTCCTTTGCCCCCGACAAAATAATCAATTTGCTCCCCAATGATCGTTTCGCCGATCCTCGGCATTCGTGTTGTCGTGATCACGATATCCATGTTCACACTACCTAAAATCGTTATCTTACTCAAAAAATCACCTATTTCTCTTGAATATATAAAAAGGACCAAAGGCTTCCCGACCCTCAATGGTCGTTTCACCAACCTTTAAAAACCCTGTTTTTACAAATAATCGCTGCATGGGCAGATTGGTATGATTTGTGATTGAAAGAAGTGTTTCCCCTTCATCACACTGTTGTTCCAAACAGCTTCTGATCCACTGGCGGCCAAAGCCTTGCCCCGCTTGAGATGGTCTCGCAACGAGTCGCTGAATCGTTCTTATCCCATGATATTTTTTGCTACAATTTGACAATGAGTCAACTGACAAAACACCGGCACTTACAATGTTTTTATTTTCATCCTTCAACACCAACAGTTCCTTTTTCTCGATATCCTTCGCTAAGATTTCTAGGGAGGGATAAGTATCAGTCCACTGGTAGATTTTCCTTCTATTCATCTGCTGCTTTGCTTCGATGAACATTTGAAAAATCTCTGCTAATTCTTGCCGTGACGCCCTTTGAAGTTCATTCATGACTCTAGTAAGGGAGCAATACCAACGACAAAATGACCACTGCTATAATCCCAACGATCGTTGGAACGCTGGTTCGTTTCAGTAACCGAACAGGGCTGACGTCGATTGAAGAAGACACAATCATAATTACAGCGGCAACTGGTGAGATCGTTCTGCCAAGATTGGCGATCATCTGCATTGGCAAGGCGATTAAAATCCCGTCAATACCCGCTTTAGCGGCAATATCGGGAATCAGTTCAATCACAGCGTAAAACATCGCCAATCCTCCGCCACTCAAAATACCGAACAATGCGGTTGCGCCGCTGAATATCAATGCCGTTAACACGCCAGCAGATTGAGAATTTTCTACCGCACTCATTAGTGAATCAATCACTCCTAAGCTTTGGATAGCTGTGGTAAATAATGATCCACCCACAACCAACATGACTACTTGACTAAACCCTTGTCCCATTCCTTTGAATAGTTCCACTGCACTTTCTTGCGCGATTTTGAAAGATTTCTTTCTCAAACATTCAATCAGTAATGCGACAAAAAAGGAAATCATCGTTAGGACGAAAATATCCATTGTTACACCTTCTTTGAATATACCGATTATACCAACGATAATGATCAACACCAAAGGAAGGAGTGGTAAAATTGCATAAAATCCAGGAACAGCCGTTTCTTCTGACTTACTTTCAATTTCTTTTAGTTCTACAAAGGCATCTTTGCCTTCTTTTTTATCACAATACGTTTGCCAAAAGTAATGAACAATGGCCATGATCAGCAATGTTGGGATGGAAATTTTCGCATGGTACAGAACATAAGTTAAGATGTTGTAATTCAATGTCTGAGCCGCAATCACATTATCCGCACCTAATGGCGTCGGCATGATCGTGGCAGTCATTGCGATAACTCCGGCTGCTGTTAAGGAAGAGATACCAATCCCTTGAAGCAGTGGATAAAGGATTGCCATCAAAATTATTGCCAAACTAGATGCACTTGGGACGACTAACGACATCAAATTCCCTAATAAGAAAACGATCGGAATAAATAATGCCTTAGACTTGATTTTGGTCATTGGCTGAACCAGGATATTGACAGCTTTTTGATTGGCACCAATGAGATTCATATAACCTGAATATCCGAATAAGATCATGATCACTAGACCAGCAGAACTTACTTGAGAGATGATCGTATCTTTAAGCTTTAAAAAAATATCGAATAAGGCCAAGCCAGTCCCTTCGCCTTCTGGGTAAAGCGGATTTCCTAAAGCAACGGATGCACAAAGCAAGACAAGTGCCCCAATAATCAAAATCAATGCTGGATTATAACTCTTAATAATAAAATATCCGACGATCCCCAAAACAACGAGTACTAAAATCGCTTCTATCATTTCTTTCCCCTCCTATTTACACTTGCTGATTGCCTGTAAAAACCATTCTTTAAAGAGCGCTTCATCGATATCGACACAAACACGGCAATTGTTTTTCTGCTTCAGACGATTGTTGAGATCGACAATTGTCGCACCTGCTGTGTAGGCTCCTTGTGTTTCGATCGCAACAAAAGTCTCTTGAACAGTGAACATCTCTGGACACAAAAGATAAGCGATCGCGCAACTGTCATACATTTTCAGCCCCGTGCCAAAACTGCCACCACGGTATTTTTTGAATAATTGAACCATCATATCTCCGGTTTGATTCATTTCTTTGATTTTTGCACTGTCTTCTGGGTAAACAAGCGCTTTGGCGCCCACATCTAATGGTGCTACAGAAAGTGGTAAGCCGCTCTCAAAAACAATCGTTGCAGCCTCGGGGTCAATCGCAATATTGAACTCTGACAATACACCAAAGTTTCCTCTGCCTAAGGCTCCGCCCATTAAAACGATCTCATCGATTTTTTCTTTGACTTCTGGATAAAGCTTAAGCAAAAGAGCAATATTCGTTAGAGGACCTAATGCGACAATTGTGATTTTTTCTTTATTCTTTTTGATCGTTTGATACATCGCTTCCACAGCTGAAGTTTCCAGCAGCAATGAGTGATCTGGTTCTGGAAATGAATAGCCGGCCATTCCTGTGACCCCATGAACATCGCTGGCATCTTTGACTGCTCGCGTTAGTGGCTGAGATGCACCTTGTGCTGCTGGAATCGACAAATCCCAAAAGGAAAGCAGTTTCAGTAAATTATTGGTGACATGTTCAATACCGACATTTCCGGCCACTGTCGTGATCAACTTGACCTCCAAGACTTCACTAAATAGAGCAATTCCCAACGCAACTGCATCATCGATCCCCGGATCCGTATCAATAATGACTTCTTTTTTTGACATACGTATTCTCCTCTCACCTTTGATAAAACGTTTTATCATTTTCCTAAAAAAAGCGAACATCTGATAAAGCGTTTTATCTAATGTTCACACAAAGAATAGCATTGTTTTAAAGCGCTGTCAATAGTGAAAAAAGAGTTTCGCTAGGAAACTCTTTCAGTCACACTGTTCTTTTTTATCAATCTAGGTGTCAATTGGACGTAACGTGGCTTCTGTCCGCTGATTGCATTCATCAAGGCAAGAACCGTTTTTTCACCTAAATCATTTACATCTTGTTCCACAGACGTTAAAGATACTTCTAAAAGATCATTCAAAACAAGATTGTCGTATCCTACGATCGAAACATCTTCTGGAACCTTGATTCCTAGTTCTTTGGCACGCTTCATAATTCCCAATGCAATCAAGTCGTTGCCAGCAACAATGCCGGTTACTTCTCGGTTTTTTAAGAGAATGTCTGCTTTTTCATAGGCGTCTTCAAATTGGAACTTTGTTACCACATGCCAACTGTCTTTTCGTTGGAGATTGAATTCCTTCAGCGCATCTAAATAGCCTTGGTATCGATACACACAATTGATATTTTTATCAGGGTTCATCATCGTACCGATCTTTTTGTGTCCTTTTTTTATTAGCTCACTGGTAGCAATGTATCCCCCATGCCGATTATTATAAAAGACTTGATCGACCTCAAAGTTATCTATTCCTCTATCAACCAAAACGATTGGAACCGAAAGATTCTTCAATCGTTCTTTGGTTTGTACCTCATCCGCGTAGGATTCGGTTGAAAGGGCGATGATCAACGCATCAACGTTGCGGTCAATCAGGAGCTGAATCAATTCCTTCTCAACGTCAACTTTATCATCTGAGTTGACCAAAATCAGCAGATACCCCTGTTTTCGCAGCAAATCTTCTAAGACCTTGGCCAAGTTGGCAAAAAAAGGATTGTTGATATCTGGGATGATCAGTCCGATCGTATTGGTTTTTTTCAAAACCAGGCTTTTAGCCGCAGCATTCGGCGTATAATTATTTTCTGCCGCCAAGCGCTTGATTTGCTGTTTTTTTTCTTCTGTGATCCGAATCGGTTTGTCATTTAACACTTGAGAAACGGCTGCGATCGATACACCTACTTCTTTTGCAATGTCTTTTAATCTGACTTTCACTGAATACCCCTTTCGCTTTCCTAATTTTGTAAATGAACCAAGCACTCAATCTTATGTTTTCAGTAAATCCTTTTTATACTGCTGAAAAAACGGATTTGAGAATTCGACAAAGATGATTGATTAAAGATTATACTGTTTTTTGCATTCCTCTTAGATGTTCCACTTCACCCAATCAGCAAACAATTCTGGCCAACGGACAACCGATGCTTCGATCCCGTGTTGATTGCCGTTGGCGGTTTCCGGTGTTCCTAAACTTAGTCCATGACCACCGCGAGGGAAAATGTGCAGCTCATAAGGTATATTAAATTTGCGCAGCTGTTCGGCAAAAAGGAGGCTGTTTTCCGCCAAGACTAATCCATCTTCTAACGTATGCCAAAGAAACGTCGGCGGTGTCTGTTCATTGACTAAAGTCTCTAAGGACAAAGCGGCTTTTTCTGTTTCATAGCGTTCTGCTAATAATGAACGGAAGGAATCTTGGTGCCCAAGTTCACCACTAGATAAGACCGGATAACTCAACAGTAACCCGTTAGGACGCCATTCTTCATTGGCTCCTTGTAAAGCCTCTGCTAGAAAAGGTTGCTGCCAAGACACACCCAGATTAGCAGCTAAGTGACCACCAGCTGAAAAACCGGCAACAATGATTCTTTCAGGATCGACGTGCCAGACCTCATGATTGGTGCGCACAAGACGAACGGCAGCCGCCAATTCCTTTAAGGCTAACGGATAGACAGCCGGTTTGATACTATAATGCAACACAAAGGCTTGGAAACCAAAGCTCATCATTTTGATGGCGATGGGTTCCGCTTCGCGATCAGACAACATTTCATAGCCGCCGCCAGGACAGATGATGACCGCTGGTCGAACACGATCTGGTTCCATTTCAGGAGAATTTTCCATGACATACGTGGTTAAACTGGCTTGGCTTTCTGGTAAAAGTGCGGTTCTTTTTTCATGTATCACGGATTGCGCCTCATTTCATTGTAATTTTATAGACAATTGGTTGGTCGGTTTCAATTGGTTCAAAAGTTAGTTGCAAGCCTTCATCGGTCACTTGCCAATCAACAGGCTGTTCTTCGTATCCTAGAATCGTCACGGTTTGGATGATGCCGTGAAATTCTGGCAAATTTTGATCTTTAGACTGGGCCAGTGCTTGGATCCTTGCGTGTCCATTCTCAGGACTTGCCATGCCAATAGCATACAACGAATCCCCCTGAACCGTAAAGCGGAAATCCTGGCTCGTGTATGTCGTCGCCTGTGCCTCTTGAAATTGTCCTGAGACAACGGTCGTGGGTCCTTCCCCAGCTTTGCGCCATGGTTTCGCTTCATAAATGGCTTCACCGTTTACATCAAGCCACGTGCCGATTTCTTTTAAGATCGTTTGATCTTTTTCTGGGATCGAACCATCCCCTTTCGGCCCGATATTCAAAAGGAGATTGCCATTTTTACTGACGACTTCGATCAAAACCTGTAAGATCTCACGCGTTGTTTTGTAATCCAACGTTGTGGTATAGCACCATGAATTACGAGCGATCGCTGTATCTGTTTGCCAGTAAAAAGGTTGTGGTTCGGCAAATTTTCCCCGTTCGATCTCCACAATACCACTGCCAAACATCATGGCATCATGTTTGTAACAGATAGCAACTTTTTTGCCCCATTCAGCCCCACGATTGTAATAGTAAGCAGCGAAAAGTTGCAGGTGCTCCTTGAAGGCTTCGTGTTGGATCCACCAATCAAAATAGAGCAGCTCTGGTTGATAGTTATCGACTAATTCACAAGTTCGCAGTAGCCAATCATCTAAAAACTCTTTTGATGGATATGGCTCGCTATACAAATCTTGATTATCAGGTTCTGGCATAGCAGGCCAATAAAAGTCGCCTTTTTCTAACGGTTCCTTGATGTCGCTGTCGAATTCCTTACCGTGTCCCATAAAAAACCAATGTTCGGCACGATGAGATGAGGTACAAAAATGCAGGCCTTGTTCCTCAGCTGCCTCTTTTAATTCCGCAAGAATATCTTTTTTCGGTCCCATAACTGCCGCATTCCATTCAGACAGCTCGCTTTTGTACATCTGAAACCCATCGTGATGTTCTGCAACGGGAAAAAGATAATTGGCACCGGCTTGTTTGATCAGTTGAATCCACTCATTTGCATCGAATTTTTCTGCAGTAAACATGGGAATAAAGTCTTTGTAGCCGAAGTTTTTTTGCGGACCGTAGGTGTTGATATGGTGATCGTATTCCGGATGGTCTTTGATGTACATATTTCTGGAGTACCACTCGTTATTAAATGCAGGAACACTATACAATCCCCAATGAATGAAGACCCCGAATTTTGCTTTGGGGAACCATTCTGGTAGAACAAAAGCGCCCAATGACTGCCAATTTGGGAAAAAGGGGCCTTGGTGCGCGACTTGTTTGATTTTTTCGATCGTGATCATGGATCATCCTCCTTGTGAAAAGCAGCGAATCACTGCTATATTTTTTTCAGACAGCTAGTATCGTTATCTAGTTTTACTTAAAAAGAAAGAGAGGCAAAAAACGTCAACTCGTTTTCTGCCAGACTTTCTTCTTATGCAATTTAAGCAACCGGTTCGTACAGATTCGCTGTCATTTATTTCATAATCTCTTCTCTTGCTTTATTTTGATTCTCAGCATTTTCAATATCAACAGCCAAGACATCTTCATAACCTAAACCAATTGCGGTTTTCTGCATTTCATCTTTTAACTGTTCAAATTCTTCTTCGTTAGAAGCAAAGACCATTTTCCATGAGAATTCTTTGATCGTTGATCCGATCTGACTTCGTAGCGTAGAAATTTCAGAGCTATCTTCTGGGGTAACAAATGTAGCACCTGGTGCTACCATGATTTGATCATTTTCTTGTAAAAATTCGATGGCACTTGAAGCACCGCCCATTTGAGACGACCAGTCTTCTTTCAATGCATTAGAAGTGGCTTCTGCATACGAATCCCATTGATTGAAATTATAAGGATAGCCCGTATTTGGGTTTTCATCGATCAGCAAGACAGAGTTGAAATTCAATGCTGAACCACCGTCTTTATAACTGCCACCACCAAATTCTTCTGGTACATCTGCATCGCCATCGATCAATGCTTCTTTCCCGAAATCTGTTAATACGGGCGCACCATCTTCGCCGACTTCCCAAGTCAATCCTTCTGGACCGGAACCACCGACGGTTTGAGACGAATTCGCCATAATTCCTTCTGGGGAGTATAGCCAATCGATAAATTCAGAAATCCTTTGTGGATCATCTGCATTTGAACCGATGCCAATGAAAAGATTTCCACCGTTGACTTTAGCACCATCAGAATAATTTTTTTGATCCTTGATCGGTGCCAGCATGAACCCAACACCTTCATCCATATTTTTGGTCGTGTTGTAAGCAGATTGACCTAACCATGGGAACCACGAATACAAAACTTGGCCGCCTTGGAATTTTGAATAAAGAGTGTCATAATTTTGCGTCGTAGATTCAGGATCAACTAGCCCCATTTGATTTGCTTCATAATAAAACTTCAACGCACGCATATATTCTGAATCATCATCCAACAGCCCTTGGATATCACTACCATCAGCTCTCGCCAATGCATATCCTACTGTATTATAGCCATACATTTGGGCTAATTGAACTGCATTTGACATGGAATCACCGTCCCAATCGCTGAACAAGGAGAAGCTATAGACGCGTTTACCATCTTCGGTTGTCCCTTTGGCTTCTTGCATTTGTTGAAGGATTGGAAGCAGATCTTCCAAGGTATTCATTTCTGGATAGCCGACTTCCTTATAAAGATCCCAGCGCAAGTAAGGCCCTACATTCAAATCAAGTCCTTCAGAAGAAGTATCAGGAGCAGAAGTGGAAACCTCTGTTGGAAAACCATAAATTCCATCTTGTCCTTCATTCAAAAATTGGACAGCACCATCATACTGCTTTAAGTTCTCCATTGATTCATACAATTCGGATGATTCATACAGTAAGCCGCCTTGTACCAATTCATTGTACTCTTTTCCATTATTGATGATAATCAAATCACCTAAATCACCGGCTGCGGTACGAGTTTGATACAAGGTATCACCGTTACCTGCGACATTAGGCGCAATGATATTTAACTCAATATTGAACTTATCCTTAACTAATTCACCAAACCATCCGCCTTGGATGCCCATATAATTAGCAACACTATTGTAGACATCGATCGTTAGTGTTTCACTGTTATCATTAGAACTTTCATTCGAAGATTCATTCGATGAACCGCAGGCAGCTAACCCGAGCAAGGCTCCCCCGCATACGAGACCCATTACTGTTTTTTTCAACCATTTTTTGCTTTCCATTTGTTTTTCCCCTTCCTGTTTTGTTATTATCTACCCTTTGACCGCTCCTAACATGATTCCTTTTACAAAGTACCGTTGGAAAAGCGGATAAATAAACATAATTGGTAACACAACGATCACTGAAACGGTCATCCGAATCGATGTAGGTGTTTGTGTCGTGGCTGCCGAGGCCACACTAGATAGCGCACCGCCGGAATTTTTGACCATCTGGGCTAGTGAATTGGCTTGATTAATATAGGTATACAGCAGATATTGCAGTGAATAAAGGCTTTGATCGGTGATATAAATCAATGTATCTTGGAATGAATTCCACTGAGCAACTGCCGAAAAAATTGCAACAGTTGCTAATATCGGCATACAGTTTGGCAAAATGACTTTGAAGAAAACTTGCAGAATGTTTGCTCCATCGATTTCAGCTGCTTCCTGTAGCGACTTTGGAATCGATTCGATATAGGTTTTCACCAAAATGATATTAAATGGTTGAACAATCGCCGGCAAAATATAGACCCAAAAGTTATTTGTTAAACCAAGGGTTTTCATGGTGATGAACATTGGGATCAGTCCTGCATTAAAGTACATGCTGATAATGATAAACCGATACCAGAATTTTCTTTTCCACATTTTTTCTTGCGTGAACATGAAGCCAAGAAAAGCAGAAGCTAGTACTGTACAAGCCGTACCAATGACTGTTCGGGCAACCGATACGATGGCCGCAGCGGTCAATCCGCTTAATTGAAATACTTGTCGATAATTTTCAAAATGAATCCCTTTTGGTACAAACCGAACATCGCCTAATGCACTTAATTCGTTGTTGCTGATTGAATTAATGATCAGATAATAAAAGGGATAAGCGCAAATCAACGTGATCAAAACAAAAAATGTATAGTTTAAAATCGTAAATGCGACGTCGCCTTTGCTGCGCGCTTCTTTTGTTTTCTTTTTGGTTCGTTTTCGATTGAGATTTTCTGATAATTCCATGACTATCCCTCCTTAGATGATCGATGACCCTCTGATTTTCTTTGATGCAATATTAACGATTGCCAAAAGAGCGACGCTGACTAAACTTTTCAGCATACTGATGGCAGTTGCTAATGACAAACTATTGCCGCCAAGACCGATGTTATAGACATAGAGGTCCAACACTTGGATCGTTTCTTTATTGAAGGCATTCTGGAATACAAAGTACTGATCCATCCCGTTATTAAGCAAATTAGCAATCGACAGCATCAACATGACTAAAAACGTGGGCATCAGCGCAGGTAGCGTGATATGGCGCATCAATTGAAAGCGGCTGGCGCCGTCAATTCGTCCGGCTTCATACAATTCAGGATCGATCCCCGCAATCGCCGCTAAGTACATAATTGCTCCCCAGCCCAAACCTTTCCAGATGTTCCATAGACACATCATCAGCCACGTATGATTGCCGCTGTCTAAGAATTTGATTGGATCTGTGATCAGTCCCCACTCTTCTAGCAGTGTGTTCAATAGGCCCGTCGTAGAAAAGAGACTGAAAGCAATGGTATAAACCAACACCCAGCTAATAAAGTTGGGCAATGTAGTCAACGTCTGCACCAAACTTTTAAACCACTTCCATTTGACTTCATTTAAGAGAATTGCAAAAGCCACAGGAAAAATCGATGTAGCAATACCTAAAAAGCTCATCGCAAAAGTATTTTTCATGACTTGCACGATCTGTGCAACTTGCGTTTCACTTGAAATCAGCATGCGGAACCACTTTAATCCGACAAACTCACTTCCGGATAATCCTAACGCCGGCTTGTAATCAAACAATGAATAAATCCATCCGTGTAAAGGAAAATAAGCAAATAAAAATACTAAGCAAAGAAAAGGCAAGACACAAAGGAACATGATCTTTCCTTCTCGGTTTGCCCTCTTGCTGATAACCGGTTCTTTATTTCTTCCAATTTCCATTTTCATCCCCCTCGCATTGTAAACGCTTTACATTAATTATCCTATCATCTCATCTTCTATTTGCCATCTGACAAAAATGGACTTTGATACGTACATTTTAGACATTCTAAATAACAACTTGTCCAGAAACATTATTAAATCAGCATTTAACATAAAAAAACAATTTTGATAAGGCTTTCAAAATGCCTGATTTACATGTAAACTACAAATAACATCAACGAGGAGGAACAGTTAATGAAGTTCAAACCCGACAGTACGTTTCATCAAGTAACGACGACACTCATCCATTTCATTTTTTTAAATATTGTTTATCTTTTATTATGTTTGCCCGTCATTACCATTGGCTGGGCCACATCCGCTTTGTATGAAGTCTGCCTCAACTATGCTGATGGTGAAAGAGGCGAATTGATACCTGACTATTTTCAAGCCTTAAAAAGCAATTGGAAACCAGCAACTGTCGTATTTTTTGTCTTGCTCCTACCATTGGTAATCTTGATTTTCAGTATTAGCTTCTGGTTTTCCCTCAAGACACTCTTTGCCGGTATCGTTGGCATAGTTGCTTTGATTTTAGGCAGTTATTTCTTGATCGTGCTGATTTATAGCTTAGCATTGGTTGGTCGATATGACACGACGATCAAACAAACCCTTAAAAATGCGATGTTGCTGCCGCTGGTTGAACCACTGCGTTCAATGATGCTGTTGTTAATACTAGTGATTACCAGTGTATTATGGTTATTCGTACCGTTTTTCAGAATACTCTTTCTGATGTTCGGAATTGCTTTTGTTATCTACTGCAGTTGCTTTCTCTTATTAAAGATTTTCACCAGATATCAAGCGTGAGGATGATTGAATGAAACATTCCTTTGTAAAACACCTCAACCAGTTCTCTATTCGTCGACAGTTGTTTATTATCTATCTGCCGATTATTATTCTTTCGACCGTCACTATCGGTTTGATGTTGGTTTGGGACTCTACCAAACAATTGACTGGCAATTATCAGCATCTTACAGAGCTGAATGCTCAGCGTGTCAAATCTATTTTGTTCGATACCACTAACACTTTGACCAACTCAGCCAGCACGCTTTCTAATGATACGCATTTACGCACGATTTTGACAACTGCTTTCTCAGAAGAACAAGAAGCAGTTGATACGATTAGTGAGTATGAACGTATCGATGAAATACGTAGTTTACAAACTTCGATTGCTGATTTGACCATCTATACTACAAATGAGACGATTCCAGATTACAAGTTCTTTCGCCAAGCGGATGATGCGATCAAAGAAAGCCTCTGGTACCAACGAGCAATGAAACAGCCGGATGCTTTTTTAATGACCTCTGAACAAGAGGGGGAAATGAATCGGCTCACCTTATATAAAAATCTTCCCCTGCCGCTCTCTGAGGAAAGAGCCGTTTTAGCCATTCAAGTGGATTACAATTATTTAAGTAACCGACTTCGTAATTCTTCCTATAAATTAGAACTGCAACTGAACGATGATGTCAACTTTTACAGTGATACGATCAATCAAGTCGGGGAACCAATTCGTTTTTCAAGTGATTCTGAACTAAGTACAGCAGACACCTTTCTCAAGAAAAATGATGATCGTTTTCTGATTGCAAAAAGCACCTTACCCATGAGTAACAAAGAAGACATCATCACGATTTATAGTGCGGATACCAATGCCTATCGCAATCTACGCACCAATCTGATCCGGTGGAGCACGATCGTTTTGGTGATTTTGATCACTACTTTCATCATCGTCTTTCTCTTTGCTCGATTCTTTACTAAACGAATCTCTCAACTGCAGCAGGCGGTCTACTTTGCCTCGATCGAGGATTATGATTTCTTTCAAAATATTAGCGGCGAAGATGAAATTTCTCAGATCTCTCTTGATTTCCATAAGATCATTCAACGAATCAAGAAAAAAGAAGAAGAGATCTACCGTTCGCGTCTGGCACAGCAAGAGCTATTGACTCAGCAGCAGCAAATGGAATTTAATATCTTAGCGGGGCAGATCAATCCCCACTTTTTGTTCAATACGTTAGAAACGATTCGCATGATGGCGCTGACTTCCGGCAATTCAGACGTCGTTTATGCCATCAAATTACTGGCAAAATCGATGCGCTATACGCTAGAAGCCCACGGGACCAAGCGAACGAGTTTAGAAGAGTCCTTAGATGCCGTTCACGTATATGTCAAGATCCAGCGGATGCGCTTTGGCGATCGAGTCAACTTTTCCTATTCAGTCTCCAATGAGATCGACCAAAAAGAGGTCCAAATATTGCCCCTCCTGATTCAGCCATTGGTGGAAAACGCCATCTCCCATGGCTTGGAAGGCATCACCTATCCAGGGTTTGTCCGTTTGACGATCACCAAAGACGGCCATGATCTGGTGATCGTGGTACAAGACAACGGCAGCGGGATACCGCCAGAAAAACTCGAACACTTGCAGCAAAAAATCAAGACGCCCTCCACCCATGCCAAAAAGAACATTGGGCTAGCCAATGTCAATCATCGGGTCAAAATGTTTTATGGACCTGAATACGGCTTAACGATCGAGAGTGTGTTGGGCAGCGGCACACAAGTCACCTTGCGGATCCACGATCTAAGCCAAGATTCATTTTCTCCTCGCTAAAACAGTAAAGCCCCCCCTTCGATTCCTGTTTCAGAAATCGAAGGGGGGCTTTTGATTGATTAGAAATCCCGCACACGAAGGGTTTGTTGTGGTGAAGAAGCACTGGCGTAACAGCCCACCATGATTCCAGTAAAGACACCACCGACTTCAGTGGTCAGATATTTTGTTTCTCCACTGCCTAAAGGCTGTGCTTGTCCTTGTTCATCAAGAACAGAAAAACGATAGGTTTCTTTATCGGCGCTCAGCTGAAAGGTGACCGTATCCGCTGCATAAGGCAGTTTCTTTTCCACTTTCCATAAGGAACCGATTTGTCGGCGGAAAACCAGCTGCTGACTGGTCGCTGTTTTTTCCAGGTATCCCTCATAGTGATGGGTGGCATTTAAGAAAACCGTCAATCCCACTTGTCCATCCGTTAGTTGCCGACAATCAAAGGTTGCCTGAAATTGTTGCTCAAAGGCGGTTTGTCGTTGGAACACAGCCGCGAGTTTGCCTTGATCAGACAGACCCGTCTGATTAGGATGCAGCAAGAAGCTATGTGGCTCTTCTTCAATCAACGTCGGGTCCCATTCGAATAAAGTAACGTAATCAGGCTTGCTGCTCTCCTTTCGTGTTTCCTTTGGTGCTGCCGCTGTGTCTACCTGAATGGTTTCTGGTAAATGACCTTCCTCGCCAAACACCGGCCATGGGTTTGACCAGTCCACTGGCAGTAGGCATGTTTCCCGCCCTAACAAATGCCTCAAAGGATAGCTGATGGGGCGTACTGCTAGACAGACTGCCCACCAGTTGCCTTTAGTATCTTGCACGAGATCCGCATGCCCTGCGGCTTGCAGTGGCAAATTCGTACTGCGATTGGTCATCACTGGATTGTTGGGGCATGCTTCGTAGGGTCCCGTCAAGGAACGGCTGCGGGCCATGGTCAGCATATGCCCATAGGACGTTCCGCCTTCGGAGATCAACAGGTAATAATAGCCGTCTTTTTTATACAAGTGGGGGCCTTCTGGATCAGCCGCTCCGCTGCCCGTCCAAATGTTTTGGCGCGGGCCTAGTTCTCCAGAAGCCAAATCGATCGTCCGCAGATAGATCTCCTTATGGGTGCCTAAGTAATAGGTCTGTCCATCGTCATCTGCGAAAATCGTCGGGTCGATCCCAGGAGTGTCCAACCAAATCGGGGCAGACCATTCACCGTCGATGTCATCCGTCCAGATCAGAAAGTTGCCTTCTCCTCCTTCGTTTGCGCCAACGTTGGTGCAAACGAGGTAAAAGCGGTCCTTGATAAAACGCAAGGTTGGGGCATACAGACCAAAAGCATTGGGATTTTCAGTCGATAACTGCAGCTGCTCAGGTCGCGAAAGTCCATGGCCAATCAGCTGCCAGTCTGCCAAGTTTTTACTGTGATAGATTGGTAATCCAGGAAAATATTCAAAGGTACTCGTCACCAGATAAAAGTCTTCACCGACACGGCAAATACTGGGATCTGGATGAAATCCAGGCAAAATTGGATTCGTGATGGTTCGCATGGGCATCTAGAACTCCTTTATCGTGGTTTGGTCAGCCGTCAGCTCATGGCTCGTTTTTCCAGCAGTCGTGTGAATCTGCAAGGATGCTTGCTGGATGCCAGTCAGCTTGACGATCAGTTCTTGATCGACTCTTTCGACAGCCACCTCGCCAAGCCACTCACCGTGGTGATCATAGATAGCGGCAGCGGTCTTGTCTTGCGGATCAAAAAGATGGATCGTTGGATGTTGGGCATAGTCATAGACTGCTTTGGTTTGTTCATAGCCTTCGATAATGACTTGATTTGGTCGGACTAACAGTGGCAAGTGGAAATAGTCATAGGTTTCTTGGTACCAATGTCCGCCCTCGTAAGCTTTGCCAGATAAATAGTCGATCCAATGCCCCTTCGTCTTCGGTACGTAAAAGGAGACCGTTCCTTGATCATTAAAAATGGGCGCAACTAAAAGGTGTTCCCCCAGCATGTATTGGCGATCCAAATGATGGGTCATCTCGTCTTCAGGAAACTCTAAGACCATCGCCCGCATCATCGGAATCCCCGTTTGAGCAGTTAGCACCGATTGGGCTTGCAAGTAAGGCATCAAGGACAATTTTAACTTGGTGAAGGCTTTGGCTACCGCCACGGCTTCGTCGTCATAAACCCATGGCACTTTGTATTCCCAGCTGCCATGGTAACGGCTATGGGAAGACAGCAGACCAAATTGTGTCCAGCGCTTGTAAAGGTCTGGAGTTGAGCCAGCTTCAAATCCAGAGATATCGTGGCTCCAATACCCAAAGCCGCCTAACCCAAAGGACAGACCTGCTCGCAGTGACTCTGCCATCGATGGATAATCTGAGGTACTGTCGCCACCCCAGTGTACAGGCAAACGTTGCGAACCAACCGAAGCTGCCCGCGCAAAAACGATGGCTTCTTCTGCTCCCTTGACTTCTTTCAGCAAGTCAAAGACGACTTTATTGTATAGGTAGGCGTAATAATTGTGCATTTTTTCTGGATCAGAGCCGTCATAGTACACCGCATCGGTGGGAATCCGTTCCCCAAAATCCGTTTTGAAGCAATCCACACCCATGTCTAATAAGGTACGCAGCTTGCTATTGTACCAAGCGACCGCTTCAGGGTTGGTGAAGTCGACGATCGCCAAACCTGCTTGCCATTTGTCCCATTGCCAGACATCTCCATTGGCGCGTTTCAAAAAGTAGCCATTGGCCATCCCTTCATCAAACAAGGGGGATTTTTGCCCAATGTAAGGATTGATCCAAACACAGATTTTCAATCCTTTGGCTTTCAAGCGCTGCAGCATTTTTTCCGGTTCTGGGAAAGTTCGTTCGTCCCACGTGAAGTTGCACCACTCGTATTCCTTCATCCATAAACAGTCAAAATGAAAGACCTCAAGGGGAATCTCACGTTCTGCCATACCGTCTACAAAAGACGTCACGGTTTGTTCATCATAATCCGTCAAGAACGAGGTACTTAGCCATAACCCAAAGGACCATGCAGGCGGCAGCGACGGTTTTCCCGTCAAATCAGTGTAGCGCTGGATCACTTGTTTCAGCTCATCACCAGCAATCACAAAGTATTGTAGCGATTGTCCTGGATTGCTGAATTGAACACGCGAAACTTTTTCACTCCCCACTTCGAATTGCACCCGATCTGGTGAATTGACAAAGACGCCATACCCTTTATTACTTACATAAAACGGAATATTTTTATAAGCTTGCTCTGTACCAGTGCCCCCGTCGGCATTCCAAATATCAACACTTTGGCCATTTTTCACGAAATTAGTAAAGCGTTCCCCTAAACCATAGATCGTTTCTCCCACATCCAGGGTCAACTGTTCGCTGATATGGGTATTTGCTTGCGGATCAATCACTAAGGCTTTGCTGCGAGGCTTGCTTTGGGTAATCAGCTGTTCTTTGTAATAAAACGAAGCTGTCACATTTTCCTCTTTGGTGATTACGACTTGCAAGTCTCCCGAGCGAAAAACATATGATTGCTCGTCTTCTGAAATATCAGGAGTGATCGCTTCTGTCATCAATTCAAAATCGGGGGCTTTGGCTTGGACCCCTTTATAGTTATAGAGGGTGATCCCAATGATATTGCTTCTAGGGGTAGTGACTTCCATCGTTAACAATCCGCCATCCAGCGTTGCCCCTTTATGTCCGACATAGCTATAAGGCAGATATAAAACCAATTTGTTTTCTTCTTTACGGGCATCGTAGACATGCACCGCAAATTTCACATCAAATCCTTCACGAAATAACCAACCGCCATCTGAAAATTTCATTTTTTTCCTCCTTGTTGGATCAATGTCAACGCCCCTAACAGACCAGAATCATTATAGTAACGACAAGTCTCGATCGGCACTTGGAAATCCGGCCAATGGGGGTTCTCATTGATTGCTTGTTTGATTATAGCTAATAGATCAGGGTTTTGGCTGATGCCGCCGCCGATCAGTATTTTTTCGGGATTCATCGTGACAGCTAGGTTGTAAATCGCAAGTGCGACATAACGTGCCCACTGTTTCAGAATCTCCTGCGTTTCAGGATCACTCGACCGCTGCTGCATGATGGTTTCGCCTAAAATCTCCTCTGATTCAGGAATCGCTTTTGCCCGTCGATAGGCAGCAATCAGTCCTCTCGTTGAAGCTAGATCATGGAGGGTCGCAAAAGAAGATGCTTGAAAATCAGTGATCATCATCCCGAATTCTCCTGCCCGAAACCCATTCCCGTGAATCAACTGGCGCTGATGAACGAGCGCGCCACCAATACCGGTGCCTAATGTAATCATGACAAAATCTTGTACGTCAGTAGCATTGCCGGTCGAAAGTTCTGCTAAAGCAGCACATTTCGCATCATTTTCGATCCAGATCGGATAGGACTTGGTTAAACGCTGCTGTAGCTCTTGTACGACAGCACAGCCGTGTAAAGGAGCCAACGCCCCCGCCATGATCGCTCGGCCATTGACTGAATCAATGAACCCAGGAAAACTCAGCCCAATTCCTTCGATGACATGCGCTTGCTCGACTTCTTGTATTTTGGCAGCTAAGGCAGCAAAAAATTCATCCCGGGTATTACTCGGGGTTTTGATTTTGCCTCGGTCCAGCCATTGATTCTTCTCGGTAAAAACCCCGAATTTGATATAGGTCCCGCCTACATCAAAGCACAGGCGTACATCTGTCATTTCTCCTCCTCCGTTCGAAAAGCGCTTACAGTTTCATCTAAATTATATAAAAGAAAAAAAAGAAAGCCTACCAAGCAATTTAGTCATCGTTACCCTAAAAAATAGATGTCCGTAGAAAATCACGGACATCTTTGTGGTTATTCATTTTTCCGAAACTCATTTGGTGAAACCTGATGGTATTGTTTGAACTTTTTGTAGAAATAATCAACATTGCTGTAGCCTACCAATTCAGCGACTTCGTAGACCATTAGATTGGAATGACGCAAGATTTCCACCGCCTTTTCCATTCGCACTTCATCCAAGAACGCCAAATAATTTTTACCGGTTTCTTTGCGAAACTTCTTGCCTAGATAGGCACTATTGTAATTGAAACGTTCCCCGATTTTTTTCAAGGTCAAATCTTCTTGATAATGCTTTTTTGTATATTGGATCAATTCTGCAATGATATCGATTTGGTTCAAACTGCTGGCGACTGTTGCTTGCAAGGCTGCTAGTTTTTCGGCGATGACCTCTTGCAGCATCGGAAACGTTTGGGCGAGAAAAATCTGCTGATGCACTTCGTCTGTCGACCATTCGATCGCTAAGGCTACTTTTTCACTGATTTGATGCTGCAGCCATTCGATGTCGCCATTGATTTGCCATTTGATCTCTTCTTCCAATGCCAATGAATGATAAAAGGTTTGATAATAGCGGAATAACGGCTGTTCCAACGGATCGTTTGCCAAAATCGCTTTTACTAATTCTTCACGCAAATCGCTTCGTTCTTCTGCTTCTTGGGTCGTATCCAAAACATGGTGAGAAATGACTTGATTGGGAAATAAGAAAATCAATTTACTCAATGTCTGGATGTCGATCATCAATGGCTTCAAGTTATCTTGCGCCGCAAACCAGCGGGAGATCAAGATTTCTTGATGAGCCATTTTTTTGCGGCACCACGTATCGATCGCCTTGTCGGGAAAGCGTTCCTCGTTTAACAAAACCAAATACCGATGATGCCGATGGATCAAGGTGATGACTTGCGCCACTTGCTCCTGCAATTTCTCAACCAGCTTTTGGGCATCTGCCTCCTCGGGAAGTCGCAATAGCTTGATGGCTTGTGCCTCTTTGATCCCCGTTTGATCCCCGCCAAACAATTTCTCCATCAACTGACTCTTCTGATTTTTCTGCTGATCGGTCTTGGCTTTTTGATCGATTTTCGTCAAAATACCGATCAGCTCTTCTTCATCAACTGGTTTCAGCAAATAGGTCACAGCGCCCAGTTGCAACGCTTGCTTGGCATAGTCAAAATCTGAGTAGCCGGACAAAATAATGGCAAAAAACAAAAGACCTTCCTCCGATGCTGCTTGCACCATCTCAAGACCATTTTTTCCCGGCATACGGATATCAGCGATCACAACGTCTGGCTTCAATTCACGGATCATCGCCAAGCCAGCTTCGCCGTTTTCCGCCGACCCGACGATTTGATACCCCAGACGTTCCCAATCGATGATCAGAGGCAGTCCATTTCGGATCGACGCTTCATCATCAACGATCAACACTTTACGCATTTTCCAACCTCCATTTTCAGCTACTCCTTCGTTACATCATGTTTCACTTGTCAAACTTGCCCCGTTGGTGCGAATCACCTCTTGATACCAATAAAAACTATCTTTCGGGATGCGCGCCAACTGACGTTCGCTTTGATTGTCGCGATCGACATAAACAAACCCATAGCGTTTTTTGTATCCATTCAACCAACTTAGTAGATCTGTAAAGGACCAAGCACAATAGCCGATCAGCTCAACCCCATCCGTGATGGCCTTTTGCAATTCAACCAGATGTTCCTGCAAATAGGTGATGCGGTAGGGGTCATGGATCTGTTTGTCTTCTGTCAATTGATCGATGGCGCCTAACCCATTTTCAGTAATAAAAATCGGCAAGTCATAATTGGCTTGGATGCGCCGCAAGGCTACACGGAAACCAACGGGATCGATCTCCCAGCCCCAATCTGTTTTTTTCAAGTGGGGATTTTCCGCCGTCGCAAACATGGTTTCTTCTGGTGAGAACTCGCCAGCTGCCGCTTGCATCAAATACGGATCGACTTTAGAAAATTCTTTCTTTTCAGCTGACTGCTTTTGCAAATTGTTTTGTTGGGCCGTCCCACCGTGATAGTAATTGATCCCTAAAAAATCAGGTTTTGCCTGTTTTAATAGTGCTTGATCTTCTGGAGTGACTTCAGGAGCCAAGCCAACTTTGGCTAATTGCTTGTAGACAAATTTCGGGTATTCGCCTTTGCAATAGACATCTAAAAACCACGCGTTGTTGAAGGCTTCGCCATTTTCTGCAGCCAGCACATCTTCTGGGTCACAGCTAAACGGATACATCGGACCATAGCCAAAACTTGGACCAATCTTGCCCTGAGGAACCAGCTCATGGAACAAATTGATCGCCTTAGCATTGGCAAGGTTGATGATATGATTGGCTGCATACATCCGTTTTAAGTCCTTCAAGCCTGGTGGGTGTGCCGCCCAACGGTACCCAAGAGAAGTGAAGACATTTTGTTCATTCATGGTGACCCAATAGGTGACTTTCTTTCCTAGGCGTTCAAAAAGGATCCGACAATACCGTTCAAATGCTTCTGCTGTTTCTCGGCCTTCCCATCCTAAGTATTTGTCTTGCAAAGCCTGGGGAAGGTCCCAATGATACAGCGTCAAAATCGGCTCTACTCCTTGCCGAAGCAATTCGTCCACCAGCTTTTCGTAAAACGCCACACCCGCTTCGTTGACCGCGCCTTCGCCATCAGGTAAGATTCGTGACCATGCCACACTGAAACGATAGGCTTTCAAGCCCATTTGTTTCATCAGAGCAACATCTTCTTTGTACCGATGGTAATGATCGATCGCTACTTTGCCGTTGGTTTCCTCAAAGGTATTGCCGGGAATTTGAGCATAGGTGTCCCAAATCGATGGACCTTTGCCGTCTTCTGCCCACGCACCTTCAATTTGATAGGCCGCCGAAGCCGCCCCCCATAAGAAGTTTTCTGGGAAAGGATCTAAGTTTGTGTGAAACATCAAGTTGCCTCCTTCAATTCCTAAACCGAGTTAAATCGGTTACATTTTATCGTATCATAATTTGGTTGATTCGTAACAATTGCCAAAAGATATTTTTTAGGTGAAAAAACTGTCGCTCCTCAGAACGACAGTCGTTTCTTATTAAAACAGGTAATCATTCAAACGAGATTTCACATATTCAATGTGGCTGGATTCTAATTCGATTTGATCATGCGCCAATGCGTAATCTGTCAGTGTTTCTAAGTTTTCCTCATCAGCAACGATCTTCGCTCCGATGCCTTCTTGGAAAGAGGCGTATCGTTTTTCCTTCAACTCGTCTAAAAAGCGGTCTTCTTTTAGTTTGGCTGCTGCTTTCAACGCTCGGGCATAAGTATCCATACCAGCGATGTGGGCTAACAACAGATCTTCCATTTCAAATGACGAACGACGGACTTTAGAATCGAAGTTGATTCCTCCCGGTGCGATGCCGCCGTTTTCTAAGACTTCGTATAAAGCGAGTGTCGAGTCAAAGACGTTGGTTGGGAATTCATCCGTATCCCATCCTAACAGCATATCTCCTTGGTTGGCATCCAGTGAGCCTAATGCGTTATAGCTGCGGGCAACAGCGATTTCATGTTCAAAGGTATGGCCAGCTAATGTTGCATGATTGGCTTCTAGGTTTAACTTGAAATCTCCTTCTAAGCCGTAGTGCTGAATGAAGGCCATCGTTGTCGCTGCATCAAAATCATATTGGTGTTTTGATGGTTCTTTTGGTTTCGGCTCTAATAAGAACTGCGGTTTATGACCGATTTTTTCTCCATAAGCGATCGCCATTTTGAATAGACGGGCGATGTTGTCTTGTTCAAATTTCATGTCTGTATTCAACAAGGTTTCATAGCCTTCACGGCCGCCCCAGAAGACATAGTTTTCACCGCCTAATTTTTTCGAGATATCTAAGCCTTTTTTAACTTGGGCTGCTGCATACGCGTAAACTTCCGCATTATTGGTGGAAGCAGCGCCGTTGTTGAAACGAGGGTGTGAGAACATATTTGCTGTATTCCATAATAGTTTGATTCCCGTTTGTTCCATTTTTTCTTTGATCAAATCGGTGATTTCGTCTAAGTTTTGGAAAAATTCTTCTAACGTTTCTCCCGCAGGTGCCACGTCAACATCATGGAAACAGAAGAACTCTGCCCCTAATTTTTCGCAAATCTCAAAGAAGGCTTCTACTCGATTTTTCGCCGTTTCCATTTCGGTGTCACCAATCCACGTCCGTTTGTTGACAGGTGCGCCGAAAGGATCAGAGCCGTCTTGCGTCATCGTATGCCAATAGGCGATTGCAAAACGTAGATGATCTTTCATTTTCTTGCCTAAAACAACTTCTTCGGCATCGTAGTGGCGAAATGCAAACATATTGTCTGTTTTAGGACCTTCGTAGCGGATTTTTTCGATCTCTGGGAAATAAGACATTGTTCAATCTCCTTTATATTAGTTATTTAGCGAAACAAACTAACTGTTACACTGTAAATAGTATGACAATTCTCGTCATTAGTCAAGCGTTTTCATTAGCTGTTTTCAATCAATTTCTTGCAACGCATGACAAAGGTTTGCTGTCTGAGCGTAGACTTTCTGATAAATAGGATAGACCTTTTGATATTGGGCAACATTTTCTGGTATCGGCTGAATCGTTTGATCAAAGGATACAAAAGCTGCCACACAAGAAGCAACATCCTGAAACAATCCGCTACCGATTGCTGCCAACATCGCTGCCCCCATACCTGGCCCTTGTTCCGTTGATAGCGTAAGGATCTCAGCATTAAATATATCGGCTTGCATTTGCAGCCATTCTTGATTCTTTGCACCGCCTCCCACAGAAATGATTTTTTCAAAACGCCGATCCGCCACTTCTTCCATGATCATTTGCGCATCCTTCAGTGAAAACGTGATTCCTTCGAGCACCGCGCGACTGAAATGCGGCAGACGATGGCGGGTATCAATACCAATAAAGCTACCACGAATCTGACTATCCGTATGCGGGGTACGTTCCCCTACGATATATGGCGTAAAGAGCAGTCCGGATGAACCAGCTGGAACCGTATCGATATCTGACAACAATTCTGCAAAATCCTTTCCTTTTGCAAATGTTTCTCTAAACCAGTTCAAGGAATTTCCTGCCGCCAAAGTCACACCCATTGAATAGACTTTTCCAGTGACAGCATGATTGAAGAGGTGTAGTTTGCCTTTGTAATCCACCTTGCTGCTTTCTTCGTAAGACAAGAAAACACCACTCGTACCAATGGAAACCATACCAATCCCTTCCTCAACGATTCCAGATCCTAAAGCTGCGCAAGCATTATCCGCACCGCCAGCATATATCCGAACATCCTGTGCAAAGCCAAATCTTTCTTTTAATTCCGGTAGCAGTGTACCCACCTCATCAGAAGATGCATACAAGGTCGGTAGCACCGCTTCAGAAATCGAAAATTTCTCTAGGACTTGATTAGACCAACACTGATTTTCGACATCCAAAAGTAAAGTGCCCGCAGCGTCTGAAAAGTCCATTGAATACTTGCCTGTTAAGATAAAACTCAAATAATCCTTTGGCAACATCAAATGGCGAACTTGTT
Source organism: Enterococcus sp. 2G9_DIV0600 (assembly GCF_002140615.1). Taxonomy (NCBI): domain Bacteria; kingdom Bacillati; phylum Bacillota; class Bacilli; order Lactobacillales; family Enterococcaceae; genus Enterococcus; species Enterococcus sp. 2G9_DIV0600. The sequence continues at coordinate 625,444 of NZ_NGLL01000001.1, read as the reverse complement.
TCCAATTGTCTGGTTCATTCTCCTGCACCCATAGTATTTTGGGTAAAGTGAATCCTTCCAAGGCAACATTTTTGGTGATGCTTAAAAGCGCACTGCCAAATTCCGCCATGATCCGCTGACATTGTTTTGTCGTACGCACATCATTCCACAAAATCGCCGGGCGAATGACTTCATTCTGTTCATCTAATAAAACCAAACTATGCATCTGTCCAGAAAAACTAATCCCTACCAATTCTTTTTTTAGTTGTGGCGTCTTCTCGATTAGCGCCTCTATGACGAGCAAAGTCGCTTGCTTCCAATCTTCCGGTTCTTGTTCACTATATCCTGGTTTAGGAATCGCCAATGAATAGTCCGCAGAAGCGGTAGCGATCATTTTGCCTTTCTCATCAAAAACGAGTCCTTTTAATGCACTCGTTCCTAAATCTAAACCTAAAACGTAGGCCATATGCTCCCCTCTTTCTTTTCAATATTTTTTTATTTTCTAACTCTTGTGACTATTTTTGCCTTTTTTATTGATTTATAAGCTTACTTCCAGAACCAATGACCGACGTCCTGATAATACCTCTGCACGTTTGCTTGGACTGACGGTATCGATAAACAACGTTGCTTTGTCCCCAAGTACCTGTCGCTGACCAGCTTGATTGGTTACCGCCAGATGAGCCTTTGGAATATTCAATGTCACAGATTTTGATTCCTTTGGTTTCAATGGCACACGTTGGAATGCAATCAACTTTTTATTTAAAACCTCTTCCGCAGCATCGGTTTTGCCATAAACTTGTACGACTTCTTCAATCGCATACGCACTTTGATTTTCGATAGTCACTGACACACGGAGAGTGTCTGGATCAGTGGCGACTATCGCATTACCCAAATGGATGGTCCCATAAGTTAAACCAAAACCAAATGGATATAACGCTTCTTCTTCGAGATAGCGGTAGGTTCGATTCTTTAATGAATAATCTTTGAAATCAGGTAACTGATCTGTATTTTTGTAGAATGTTACTGGCAGCTTCCCACTCGGACTGACTTTACCAAATAAGATGTCTGCCGCTGCTTCCCCCCCGCGACTGCCTGAATACCAGGTATGGAGAATCGCCTTAAGTTGGGGATGCTCTTCTAAACCATTTAAAGAAATTGCAGACCCAGCAGATAACAAAAGAACCACCGGTTTATTCAAAGACAATATTTTCTTTAATAAACGTTCTTGCACTGCCGGCAGACCCAATGTTTCCTTATCACCAGAGCCATAGACATTGCCGGAATCACCTTGCTCTCCTTCTATCGTTGGATCTAATCCCAAACAAAGAACCGTTACATCCGCATGCTTAGCCGCAATGATTGCTTCTGATTCTCTTTCATGTGGTCGCGAAAGCACTGATTCTGCATGTTCATTATACAAGTGACAGCCTTTCGCGAAAAAAACACGACCTTGGTCTTTCATCGCTTCTTGAATACCTGAAAGATACGTCACATACTTTGAAGCTGTGCCAAAATAATTGCCTTGCAGCGCCTCGATACTTGCTGCATTTGGTCCAATAACAGCAATCGACTGAATGTCTTTTGACAAAGGTAAAAAAGCTTGATTTTTCAAAAGCACCATCGATTTTTGCGCTGCTTCATAGGCTATTTGGTTGTGTTCGGGGGAGTCGATTACTTCATAAGGAATCTGATCATATTCGTTTTCTTCAGCGAACATCCCTAACCGAACCCGCGTCGTATAAAGCGCAACAACGGAATTTGTGATTTCTTCCTCAGTCACAAGACCTTGCGCCAGCGCTTCATGAAGATAGTGAGAGATATTTCCCGCACACAAATTACAACCGATCTTCATTGCTAATGCCATGGTTTCTTCTGGCGTCTTCGTATAATGATGATGTAAATGAACATCCTCTAGAGCAGCATAATCTGACACAACATGCCCTTCAAACTGCCATGCATCCCTCAAAATTTCCTGGAGCAGCTCTGGATGGACACAAGCAGGAATTCCATTGACTGCGTTATATGCTCCCATGAAACTTTCAACATCCGCTTCTTTCACTGCTGCTTCAAAAGCAGGAAGATAGGTCTCATAGAGATCCTTTTGATTCACTTGCGCATCAAATGAATGACGATCTGCCTCTGGTCCACTATGAACCGCAAAATGTTTTGCACAAGCAGCCAACTTCAGATACTCACCGTCTCCTTGCAATCCTTTAATGAAGGCAACACCTAAACGCGCAGTCAAGTATGGATCCTCCCCATAGGTTTCTTGCCCTCGCCCCCACCTGGGGTCACGAAAAATATTGATATTTGGTGACCAATAGGTCAGTCCTTTATAAATATCGTTGTCACCCTCCTCGTGGTATTGGTTATATTTTGCTCGACCTTCTGTTGCGATAATGTCGGCGATGGTCTCTACTAGCGCATCGTCAAACATTGCGGCCAAACCAATTGACTGAGGAAAGACCGTTGCCACTCCAGCACGCGCTACTCCGTGTAATCCTTCGTTCCAATAGTTATAATCCGCGATTGATAAACGGTCGATGGCTGGTGCGCGAAAATTGATCTGGGCAATTTTTTCATCTAACGTCATTTTTCCAACAATGCTTATTGCCTGTTGCTTGGCTTTTTTGTGTGAAATCATAGTGCCTCCCTTTGAAAATTTTTTCTTTAAATAAGTTTTTTTACTGTACAAACTAACCTTTTAATCGGATAATAAGTGATAGAACAGAAATTGTCAAGCGCTTTCAAACTAAGGTGTGGTATTTTTTATGATCTATCTTGTGCATTTTCTAGTTGAAAGGTACACTAGTACCAACAGAAATAGTAACCAGTTGAGCTATTTATTCTACATATATAGTGTCTCACTTTATACGCTATCTATTTCCACCAATCATATTTTTAAAGGAGCTTATCATGATCATTAATAAACTTGGCATTCGAGAACAAAACGAAGCCATTGTATTAAAAACAATTATTGACAATCAGCACATTTCACGAGCGGAAGTCTCTCAATTGACGGATTTAAACAAAGCCTCTGTCTCTCAAATAACCAAAAAGTTGATAGAAACATCCTTTGTCAATGAAGTTGGTATTGGCGATTCCACGTCAATTGGCGGAAGGAAACCGATCCAATTACAATTTAACAATCGGAACAGTTTCGCGATCACTTTTGATATTGGCTATAACTACATCAAAGGCATGCTCTCTTATATTGATGGAACAATTATCCATTTTCTATCAAGAACAGATTTGCCCATCACAAAGAATAATATACTATCAATTATTTCGGAAATGATAGAAGAACTTTTGACGCATTCTCCTGAGACGCCTTATGGATTAGTGGGCATCTGTCTCGCGATTCACGGCATTGTTGCTAACGGAAAAATCACATTTACCCCTTACTATGATTTGGAAAATATCGATTTGATTACACCAATCAGCGAAACATACAATACCCCCGTTTATATAGAAAACGAAGCAAATCTCACCGCCTTAGGCGAATACTGCTTCTCTTCTGAATCAGCGAATCTTATCAGTATCAGTATCCATAGCGGTATTGGTGTCGGTATCGTTGTCAATGGCAAATTACAAATTGGTGCCCATGGCGCATCTGGAGAAGTCGGCCATTCGATTTTATTCCCTAGAGGTAATCCTTGCCCTTGCGGAAATTTGGGCTGTCTAGAGCAATATGCTTCTAACAAAGTTTTATTTGATACTTATAGCAGCTATACAAGTACAGATTTTGTCAACTCTGATGTGTTTTCTGAAGCCTACCTCTCAGGTGAAAAAACTGCCATCGATCTTGGGTTACAAAATGTTGAATTTCTAGGTATAGGATTGAACAATTTGATCACTATGTCTGATCCAGAGGAAGTCTTTATTAATAGCTCAGTCTATCGAAAAATCCCAGGACTTATTGAACAGCTTCGTGCGCAGTTGAGTAGTCAATTCACGCAAGGAACGATTCTCAAGAATAGCCTTTTGGGTGAGCAAGCGCCCCTTTATGGCGGAGTTGTAGTCGTTGCCAATCATTTTCTAAATATTCAAGACTTACGTTTCTCATCCCTTGTATTAAACAATGAAATCGTGTCATAGTTTCATGCTTGAAAAGTAGTTTTTCATATCGACTTTGATTAAAAACTACTTTTCAAGTCTTTTTTATCCCTTAATCAACAGCATATCGCTTATTTCATCCACTTCTTCAATCTAACAAAATCATATGCTAAATATGATCATTCAACGCATCAAGCGTGCATAAGTACTCATTTTTCACAAAAACTTTCGTTGACAAAGGCAAATCTCCTGTAATGTCCACCTTTTTTAGTGTTGAGTCTGCCCATTGTATTGAAATCGTTGTTTGATTTGGTAAGCAGACGTCCAACAGTCTTCCTTGATTCCAAGCATTTGGTAGCGCCGGCAATAAATCCAAACGTTCGTTATAATAAAACACCAAAGCTTCGATCACACCAGAAGTAAAACCAAAATTCCCATCGATTTGAAACGGCGGATGATTATCTAATAAATTGGGTAAAACAGATTCGGATAATTGTTTATTCATTGTCTGCAGACAGGCTTCTCCATCATAGAAATGCGCCCATAAATTGATCAACCAAGCCGCACTCCACCCAGTATGTCCCCCGCCGTTTTCTAACCTTCTCATAAGTTTTTTTTTCGCTGCGTCTTTTATTTCCGCTGTTTCTTCTCGTAAATGATGACCAGGAAAGACGCCATATAAATGAGAAATATGCCGATGTCCTGGCTCAGCATCTTCATAATCATGATACCATTCCATTAATTGACCGTATCTCCCGATTCGATGTTTTGGCAGTTTTGGCAAAGCTTGCTTTACTTCCTCTACTAAATCCCCCCTATGCAGCGCCCTGCAGCCAGACAAATAATTGGTGAACAATTCCCATATCAACTGATTATCCATCGTAGCCCCATAGCTTACAAAGGCCAAGACACCTTCTTTAGTAAAAAAACTATTTTCCGGAGACACAGAAGGATTTGTCACTAACTCCCCATTAGGCAATTCAATCAAAAAACCTAACAAAAAGCGGACGGCTTCTTCGACAACAACAAAGTATTTGTCCAAAAAAACTGTGTTCTGATGATAGAAAAAATGCATCATAATATGATTTGCTAGCCACGCACCGCCAAAAGGCCAATACGTTGCTGGCAAAAAATCATCTTGAGGGGCCGTATCCCCCCATAGATCCGTGTTATGATGAGCAACAAACCCCTCAATACCATACATTTCTTTGGCCGTTTTTTGACCATTGGGCAACATCTTCAGTAAGTGATCAAATAAAGGCAGATGACATTCACCTAAGCCGCAAGACTATGCTGGCCAATAATTCATTTCAGTATTGATATTGATCGTATATTTTGAATCCCAAGGTGGCATCAGATCTTTGTTCCAAACACCTTGAAGATTAGCAGGCAATGTTCCTGGTCGACTGCTTGAAATCAGCAAGTAACGGCCAAAGTGAAACATCAACTGTATCAGACTTGGCGATACCTTTCCAGTTCGTGCTTGCTGCAAAAGAACAGGTAGTTCAGCCGTTTTAGCAGTTCCTAAATCAAATGAAATTTTTTGATATAGCCTTTGATAATCCCGCAAATGCTTCGCTTTCACTTTCCTCCATGAATCAAGCGTCAAAGAAACGAGTTTCTCTTTGCAATAACGAAACGGATCATGTTCTCTATAGGTTGTCGCAATAGTCGTATAAACGATCAGTTCTTGAAATGATTCTATCGTTAGATACTGTCCAATCAAATGTAGCTGCCCATCAGTCACAACCTTTACCTGTTGCGCATAAGCAACACCCTGCTCTCCGGTTTGACCAAGAATCGTGAGCACACCTTGCTTCTCATCTGCCTGACATCGTAGTTCGTGATAGAGACCTCGGGAACGGGTCAGATGTATGCCAAATTTGGTGTCCTTTTTTTTAGAGGCTTGGACTCGGTACGCCATCAGGTTGTCAGGATAACTAGCCAATAATTCAACTTGATAAGCAGTCTCATCGACCTCATAAATCTCTATGACTAGTGCCCGTTGCAGATCGAGTGCCCGTTGATACTGTTGCAACTTTCCTGACTGCTGATTGCGAAGAATCAACTCCCCTGCAGGCATATAGTGTCGTTGAAATTCTGGAATACCAGTCATAGAGGTCTGCATCAAGTCTTGTGCTTGAATCAATTCCTCCTTAAAAATCAATGACCGAATCTCAGGTAAATTCAACCTACTTGCTTGACTATTTCGGTCGCGTGGCCCTCCATGCCATAAACTGTCTTCATTACATTGAAGATGCGCATCTCGAGGAGACCCAAAAAGCATCCCACCGAGTTTGCCGTTTCCCACTGGCAACCCTTCTTCCCAAACCTGACTTGGTGTTGAAAACAGTAGTTTTTCCATGGTCTGTTTCTATACCTCCTTTTATCTTCTTTAAATCATCCGTCAAAAGTTTATTGGAACGATGTATTCAAAAAAACGGTCATAGCTTGCATCTAAAGCGATGACCTTTGTACCAACTTGAATAAAATAATACTAGCTATGCGATGAGAAAAGACGCATCAAACTGCTAAAAATTGCCCACATCCTTTTCCCTATGGCGAATGTAGTGAAAATCAGAAAAGACAGCAGTTCCTCCAGTTGTCTTCGTTGCATAATGAAACAAGCCAAAACGACAGCCAGTAAAATGATCCATTTTAAAAGCTAGCTGATGATCCGGTCCAATCTGTTGAAATCCTGTAGGTGACTGGAAGTAGAAACGCGCTTTGTCATTCATATTCAAGAAATCGACTTCAACACGAATACGAACTACCTCATCTGACAACGGGAATCGTTCCCATTCCTTTCCGGCTGTTTCATCGGCAGGCATTGCCTGTAAGCTCATATTATCCAATTCTCTTGATTTCATGATCACAAACAATCCCGCTGCCTCCCTTGTGATTCCAACGAAACCATACGCGCCTTGAAAAGCGCTTAAACCTGCTATGTCTCCAACCTTCAATTGACTACCGTCAATGGTAACTTCCCCCTGACAAGCTGGAAACCACATACGTTGGGTCAATGTATTGGCTGCTTCGGTGATATTTTTGCTGAGTTTTATCGCTTTAAGAGAAAATTTCCCTGTTTCTGTATCTAGCTTAAAGCCTGCCACGGTAGGCTCATGATTGAACTGCCACTGGGGATATAGTCCATATGGCGTAGGATAGCTTTGTCTAAAATCATCGCTGCCTACAAGGGCTGGTCTTGAGGTATCTTGCGCCGCTTCAATGATGGTCACCTCAACTGGAACTTTCCCGTCCTCACCAAATATTGGAAATTCATTTTCCCAGTGAATAGGAAGAAGAATCGGTAATCTCCCCACAGCACCATGGTCTTGAAAGAGGACTGCAAACCAATTTCCCTCTGGTGTGTCAACAATTCCTCCTTGAGCGACTCCCTGATTACAATAGCCTCGGTCATCATCAAGGACGTCTTTCCCAATAAAATCATCCGTTAAGGAATTTGCTACATAACAAGCCTGGATTCGCCGCCAATAGGATGGATGGGAGTGAATCAAAAAAATATAATATCGCCCATTTATTTTGTATAAATGAGCACCTTCATAGCCTAAGTTTGGATTATCTTGATCAGAAATAATCAACCGATGCAGACCACCGGGCTTTGGACCACTCAAATCCGGATGTAACTCAGTCAACCAAATATCCCGGTTTCCATAAGCGATATATACGCGGTCTTCTTCAAAGAGGACTGAACAATCGTGATAGAAGCCAGCCATAACTGATTTTTCCCAAGGACCCGCCATTTCTTTTGCTTTATATACATAGGTTTTTTGGGTATCATTTGCAACAAAAAAAACATAAAAATAGCCATTATGATAACGTAAACAAGCTGCCCACATTCCTTTGCCATAGCTATTTTTTCCACATTGAAGTGTTTGTCCTTCTGTACTATCTAAGCGATCATATACAAAGGTACAGTGTGACCAATGAACCAAATCAGAAGAGGATAATATTTCACAACCAGGCATAAAGTGCATCGTCGTTGTCACCATATAATACGTATCATTTACGCGGATCACATCCGGATCTGGATAATCTAATGGGATGATGGGATTTACAGCTTTTGACATACATACCTCCTAGTTGTCAATGTTTTCTAATTGCAGCCATGCCGCATCAACATAACCACTAACTTCGTTCGAAGTAGTTGTATAAATTCCTAAGGTACAGCCCACAAAACCGCCAGCAACTTCCGTACTTAAATAATGCGTATCAATTTCTTCCGCAATCAACTGTCGATTACCCTTCACGATTGCGTATCCAGCCAACTTCTGACCAGCCCCTTCTAAAATAAGGGTCACTTTGTCATCGACCTGCTTCAACTGTCCATGAATCGTTTCTTCTCCACCAATGACCGTCACCAATCGAATAAAATAGTCCTGATCTTCCTTCACTGCAACCAAACGAATAAAATACTGATCATTTTGCAGAATCACAAGCCCCGCTTCTCCGCCTTCTGTCAAGTGCAATTCCAAAGGCACTGTTAGGCGATAGTTCATTGACTGCTGTCTCACCCCAATGTATGTTGGAGAGTCAATTACTTGTAGGGTTTTAGACGTTGGTGTTAAGCGCAGCCAACCAGGTCTCACAGTGGGATCATAATGTTTCATTTCAGGATTTCTTAGAAACAAAAACGCAGGCGTAATCTTATCAAAAGTATACTTGTCCTGCGTTTTTCCTGTTATCATAGGCAACGCATGTACTTGCTCCATCAACAGTCTTCCTTCTCCTGGATTGACAACGGGCCAGCCATCTTCCCAAACGACTTCTGCCAAAAAAGTTTCTCTGCCAAGATTGCTATAGCCATCGAAGATACGACTGGCTAGACAAGTCATATACCACTTTCCCTCTGCTGTTTCCACTAAATCCCCATGACCAACATTTTGGACGGGATAATTTTTGCCTAAATGGCGATGTGTCAAAATGGGGTTATTTTTGTTGCCTATATAAGGACCGGCAATTTGCTCACTTCTAGCAATGGTGACACAATGGTTTGATCCTGTTCCACCTTCTGCAATCAGTAAATAATAATAACCATCTTTTTTGTAAAGATGAGGGCCCTCTGGCCAAACAACATCCCGCAAAGCACCGTTCCAAATACCTGTACTAACCCCAATTAGTTTGCCTTTTTGCAAATCAAGTTCCTGGAGCCAAACTTCCCAATCACCATTATATCTAGGTCCTTCCGGTCGTGCCCGTGTCCCCACATAGTAACAACGCCCATCTTCATCAAAAAACAGACTAGGGTCAATGCCTGGAGCATCTGGTAACACAATTGGCTCAGACCAAGGTCCAGCTGGATTGGTAGCAGTGACGTAAAAGTTGCCTCCATGGGTAACATTGGTGGTGATCATATAGAAAATCCCTTGATGATAACGAATGCAAGGGGCAAATATTCCTTGGGAATGCCTAGCACCAACCAATGGCAACTGTGACGCTCGATCAAGAACATTCCCTATCTGGTGCCACTTGACCAAGTCTTTACTATGATAAATTGGTACGCCTGGAAAATAAGCAAATGTTGAGGTGACCAAATAATAATCAGAACCTACTGCACAGACAGAAGGGTCGGGAGAAAACCCCTCTAAAACAGGATTAGTAAAAGTTTGCATGAAACACACTCCTTAATAAATGTTATAATTGCCACTCAAGACTAAAAAGGAAAAAGCATACAGAAAATTATCATAGTATCTACGTTCGCCCGTCCTTAATGGGGTTTCCCAAAACTGGGCAACAAATTTTCGTGCAAACGGCGCATCCATAATTGCTGCTGAGACTGCAGCGTTCGTCGCTAACAAGCCAACTGGATGCAAAATGGGTTCTTCAACACTTTTTCCTTCTATCGTATAAATCGTATATTCATTGCCTTTTGCTGTGGTCGCAAAAAATGCTTGAAGCTTCTCAAGCCGCTGACATAACACAGCATCTCTACCATACCATTGACTATCTACCGCGACATTCAAGGCGGTGCGATAGGCATCACTAAAGAAGTACCCGTGGCCACTTTCTTCACAAGGATGCCCTTGGTAATCAGCATACTCTGCATTTAAACCCGTTTCTTCATGGAGTGCTTTCTTCAAGTACGCTCGACTAGCCTGCGCCGCCTCTTTCCAAAATAAACGGTCCTCTTCATTGGCATATAACGCAAATTGCTCATAAAAATGAGGCACGTGATAGGAAGGGTCAGAAAATTCTACCTCTGGAACAAATTTGATCAATTTATTTTCTATATTCCACATCGGAAGTCCTTCGTATCTGCCTCCTTTATGAATACAATAGCTCAATAGATTCCTAGCATGCTGACTATACTGATATATACCTTCGCCATCTCCCCAGCGATTCCGTGCAAAAAACAAGGCCAACGCGAAAAATTCTTCTCCATCCGGTGCAGGTCCATCCGAATTTTTGATGCCATTGGGGTGTACAGACCAAGCAAAATAATTGGCATGACGTCCGGTTTTCATGAACATGTTGGTCATCGTCCAATTCCATAAGCGGTCAAAGACATCTTTACGATTATATTGAATAGCTAACAGCATGCCATAGGACATACCCTCGGTTCGTACATCGCCATTGCCCGTATCAACGATATACGCCGAGTCAGAATCCACTTCAAAATAAAATTTATTTGGCCCTTCAAAAATTTCATGCCAAATAAGTGCCAATCGTTCATCAATTTGTTCCTGACTGTAGCCATAGGCCAACAGCACATTTGTAGGTTCTTTCATAACTACCTCCAATTTCTTTATAAGCGTACGCGCTGTCCCTTGACGACAAAGTGTGATCAATGACAGCTGTCTCATCCGTCAGAAAGCCTCTATTTTTCCTCATAACTAAAATAATCAAAATCTGCCGGTTGTCGATAACCAGAGTAATCAACGCAAGCCATTCCCACAAAGGCACCCGTAAAGAAACCACCGTAGGACTGGAGCACATAGTCGTCGGACAATACCGCCGCATCTAGTACAACTGGTATTCTTTCCCAGTTGATGCCGTCAAAGGAGTAGCTGTAAGTGTATGTTGATATTGCAGCCTCTGTTTTGAAATACACGTAAGAACAGTCTTCAGGAACAGCAATAGCCTGATCCTTTAGATACGAAGTATACACACCCCGATTGTTTTCACTGACCTCGATGACACGACCGTTTACTGCGTTCCATGTAAGATGAATCATTGACCAATGTTGGGTATTATAATAATTTGTCAAACCAGCCATTTGCTGAAAAGTAGTAGGTACAAAGGAAACCTTTGTTTGGGCTTCAAAACAAAAATGTTGCCATCTCCTCGCCACCAACGATACCTCATGTTCATTCGTTAATGACCCTTGACCAAACAACCGTAAGTGTCCTGGTGCCTCAGCCAGTGTACCGATTTTCTCAGTAAAAGGAACCCGTAACGTTTGAAAGTGATGATTCAATACTTCTGAATCAAACTCATCTTTTATGGGACAAGTTGGCGTATATGGTGTGATCGTTGCATCCTTAGGGGCATCTACCTCTATCACCCCATGTTTTCCACCAACAATAAACGGCCAACCCTCCTCATCCCATGCTACTTTTTGAATGGCCGTTTCTCTGCCAAGCGTACACCAGCCTCTAGGATCATGTACAGATTCGGTTGGGTGATGCCATGGACGGCCAACCAAATGGGCGAAATAATATTCTCCAGAAGGCGTATCTACTAAAGCACCATGACCGCATTTTTGCAACGGTGAGTCTGGTTGATCAAAAGCCGTTAAAAACGTTGCTGGCTGTTCCTCATAAGGACCAAACAGATTCGCTGATCGAGCAACAACCTCTTGATGGGCATATACCGTTCCTCCCTCTGCACAAAATAGGTAGTATTGACCGAATAATTTATAGAGATGGGGGCCTTCTGTCAGCTTTACTGAAGTGCCGGTATAGATAATCTGTGCAGTTTCAGGAAGCAAACGTTGTTCTTGATGAGAATATTCGGTTAATTTGATACCATGGAAAGGATGTTTATACTCTCGATGATCCCACTCCATTTGAACAATATATTTTTTCCCATCATCATCGTGAAACATCGAGGCATCAAAACCCACCCCATTCAATTTGATTGGCTGGCTCCATGGTCCTTCAATCTTTTCGGCAATAGTTAGATAATTGGTACAATCTTTAAAGGCCCCCTCTGTGACCTTCACATCTGTATAAACTAGCCAAAACTTTCCATCAGCATATGTCAGATCCGGCGCCCAAATACCGCCAGAGTCCTTATTCCCTTTCATGTCCAGCAACTCAGTCGTAGATAAAGGAAGAGATACTAATTTCCAATGAATCAAATCCTTCGATTCATGGATGCGTACACCTGGAAACCATTCAAAAGTAGAATTCGCAATGTAATACGTATCCTTTACACGAACAATCGCTGGATCTGCATGAAAACCTGTTAAAACTGGATTGATAATTTTCACTTTGCCATTCCTCCAAATTCATTTGTTCTATTCATTCACCAAAATATCAATCAGACTCCTGAGAAATGTTTCTTCAAAAAGGAGAAAGATACAAGCAAGATCTTTATCATAGAAAATGTAATTCTGTTAACGGAAGTTTTTCCGCAATTGCTTTTCCTCCTTCTGAGGACAGATGCAATCCATCCCCACAATCAAATGATTCCTTCAAATAAAGTGGTTGCTTTTCATTTCTGACAAAGGAATCGAAATCTAGCACACCATCGTACAGACGGGTAGAACGAATCCATGCGTTAACTTCTTGTCTCAAACTTTCTGTCACCTTAGAATAATAACCAGAATTTCCCATTGGCATAAGTGTCGTAATAAAGATAGGCACTTGTCTCAGTCGTGCTTCTTGAGCATAAAAGATATAAGCTTCGATGATTGCTTTGTATAATTTGTCAATATCCGTCCCATGATCCGCTCCTAACACATCATTGATCCCATAAGAAATAATGACTCCAGAAAGACCCTTTACATGGAACACATCATTTAAATAGCGTTTTACTCCAGCACGACCATGCCGTTGAAAAGTATCAGCAGTAGGATCCGTATCTTGTAACATTCTGCCGCCACCAATCCCTTTATTGATAATAGAGGTATTGGTGATTCCCTCTGTTAAGAGTCGCTGTTTGACATGATCTATCCAAAACCCCTGCTGCGTAAGCGAGTCGCCAAAAGCAGCAAGAACATTGCCCATGCCATCACCATGGATCCCGACGATTCCATAGATATAAAACATGCGTTGATTTTCTTGAACTATTCGGAATTGCTCTTTTTGGTCAAGAAATACTTTTGATTTATTTTCTATAATCTTATTGATCACCTCTTGTTGCAGACGAGCATAACTAACAAGACCACTGGTTAAAGTTACTTCATTCTTTGTTAAGGTTTTTATTTCTAAAATATCCCCACAATCAAATGGTTGTTCAATGGCGTCACTCACTGATTCCCCGCATCCACCATGAATAGTCAACTGCTCTTTTTTATTGAGTGTTACCCTGTGTAATTCAGATTTTCCTTGAAGTCGGTCATCCAGCAATTGTAGGGTGACTTCATCAAACAAGATATCTTCTATACCATAGAGGTTGCCAAAAACCACTCGCAGCTTATTCCCTTTATGATTTAAGCGAATCCGAATCGTTTGCTCCTGACCAGCTATTTTGCTTGGCCATGAACGATAATCTTGTTGCTGGTATCCCCATAATTCATTCCATCGCATACCTTTTTCTCCAATACTGATAAAATTATTTTTTTAAAGTGGACATAGTGCAACCTTCTATCCCTTCTTTTTGCATTGCCTTGATTATATCTGGTAAGGCTTGCGCTGTTCTTTCATTGCAATGTAATAAGATAACATCGCCATGCTGCCAATGTTTTGTCACATTTCTGTATATTTCTTCCATAGTCGTTTCTTCTTTCCAATCTTGCGAATCCAATGTCCAAAGAGTAATTTTTTTGTCTATATTTTTTCTCTGATTCTCCAATAAATGACCGAAGGGTGGACTAAACCAAATCTTTTGCTTACCTGTTGCCTGTTGGATTGCTTTATCGGTTTCGTCAATCTCCCTTTGAATATCTTTTTCAGTAAGTTGCTTAAAGTCCGGGTGTGTAAAACTATGGTTGCCTATTTCATGTTCAGCTTGATCCATTTTAGCAATCAGTAGTTCTTGCCCCTTTATCTTTTCACCCCAAATAAAAAATGTACCTGCAACTGAATATTTTTTAAAGTCAATAAAATTGATTCCGTAGCCTTGTTGGATCCATCATCAAATGTTAATGCAAGTTTCATTTCTACACGCATGCTCCCTTCTTAAAAAAAGGCAGACGATCTGTCCACCTTTTGCTCCTGACCTTTAATCATCTACTTTAGATAGAATAACTGATTCACTAGCGTAATCTTTTCTACTTACTTCATTTTCTTTTCGCAGCTGCATGTTACTATTTTGGACCAATAAAAAATAGGTAGCCAAAGAAACGAATACAAAGACGTTTACCTTAGTTGATATCGCTGTTCCGTGTAAATTTATCTTCAATTTCTCTTATGATTAACTTTGTATCTTTGACAAGAATATATGCAAATAAAATGATAACCAATGGCGTAATGGCCGGTGAGATATACAATGAAAACACGACAAGTAAAATGGTATAGCTAATTAATTTCAAAGTTGTCACTAAATCAGTCAAAAGATAAGTGATGCTTAAACGCACAATATCTCGTAGTCGAAAAGAAAATTTCATTGCAATGACCAGACTATACTCATAAATGATAGTAGCTAATAGCAAGAGAAGGATAAAAAACCAAGAAGCAAAATCAAGTTGCGTACTTTTAAAGTATGTATAATCGACAATACAGATTACAAAAATAATTGAAAAGAGTATCGTTAACAAGTAGCTATCTTTCAAATTTTTGCGCCATTTTTTCCAATACGTAAAAAATGGTGCAGATACTTCTGATGATTGCAAAGCCTCTACCATTGCAATCAAAGCACCTACCCCTGGACCCATCAAACTAAAAAACAATGCATACAACAAAATATTATTTATGGTAAAAATGAGAAAAAACATCCCTATTCCTGCTGGAACAATAGATAATAAAAAAGCCATTTCTACCAAAAAATAACTTGATATTTTTTCTGACCAACGGTAATATTTTCCTTCTGTAGCATCACGATGCTCCTCCATAGATTTCCCTTCTTTCAAAACAATAATTGAAATGCGTCGTTGCTGCAGGAATAAGGCTATCCGAACGATAGGTCTAAAAGAAAAATGTACTATTTATCGTACAAGAAATCTGCCTGCAATCAGACCATATCGTTCAAATATTCCTTAACCTTTAATGCAAAAATATCTTTGGAATGCTATTCATTATTCTTCTGATATTCTTCATACGCATTATTGACCATGTCCAAATAGCGGTCAGAGCCTTTAGAGACGACTTCCTCGGCATATGCATCCCAATCAGATAAATCACGTTGCCCGACAATAAATTGAAGCGTACTTTGATCAACAAAGTCTTTGATCGGTGTCGCCAATAATGACGCTTGTTCTTGATCTGTTTCGCTTAAAGGTGCCGCTGGTTCTGCTTCTGTCTGCTCTCTCTTGTCAGCCATTTCTTCCAACCATTTCACTTCTTCATCACTCATTGTAGAATAAAGCAAATCAGTTGAGCCGCCATAAGCAAAATTACCACCGGAAAATCCGTAGTCTTTCTGTAAATCTTTCGTCCCGCTTGGATTCAACCCTTTAAAGTTAATATCGCTTGTTAAGGTATATTTGTCATCTTCAAGTGTGTAGGTTTCACCTTCAACCCCCCATTTTGCAAAAATCTGACCTTCATCAGAATACCAAAGCCAATCAATTAATTGTAAGATTGCTTTGAAGTTAGGACTATCTTTGATTTTTGAAGAAATCATGATACCATTTTCTAGCTGATTCCCGCCAATAACAGCCCCTGCTGGTCCTTCTGGTGTAAGTCCTTTAACAACCTCATAATTTCCTTCGCCTAAATTACTATCCATTGTAACGCCCATGTTGATCAATTCTTGACCGTTTGTAGAGATGACAAATGTCTCCCCAGTGACAAATTTCTGAAGTGCTTGTTCATCATCTTGCGTGAAGGATTCTTTATCCATTAATCCTTCATCCACTAAACTATTAAAATAAGTCACCATTTCTCTATACTCATTCGTTGTTCCAGTATAGACAAACTCACCCTTATCCTCATCAAAAGTTGTACCGCTATACCCCCAGCCACCTTTTGTGCCAAAGGATGCAGCTGCATAATTCAATAGCGCTTGACCTTGCCATCTGTCAGAGAAAGGAACTTTATCAGGATATTTTTCTTTCATATTTTCAAGCAGCGTTTTGAATTCATCCCAGGTTTCGGGTATTGACCAACCATTTTCGTCTAAAATATCTTTCCGATAAGCAAGCGTGTAATCTGGCCATACATTTTCATGAAGCCCTGGTAAATTATAGTATTTTCCGTCAGATTGTCTTAGTGTATCTAAAGTCGATTCTATATCCCACTTCTCTACTTTTTCCTGGAAATTCGGCATATATTCTATATAATCACTAACAGGAAGTATAGCTCCAGAAGTAACAAAAGCATTTTCTGTGCCTGGATATGATTTAGGAATGATAATTGGTGATTCTCCCGCACTGATCATCAATGATCGTTTTTGTTCATAGTCAGATGAAGGAATAACAGTCATATCAAACTCAACGTCCGTCATTTCTTTTAATTTACTAAAAAATAACCATTCTTTGTCATACGGGTAGTTTGGATGATCGCTAAACATCATCGATATAGTTAAAGGTTCTGTTGCTTTAAATTGCTCGCCTGCTTTAAAGTCATCCATAGCACCGACAGAATGATCATCATCAATTTTAACTGTTCCGTTATCCCCAGATCCATTCTCATTATTACTACTACTGTCCGAATTTCCACAAGCACTCAATACCAAAATCGATACACTTACTGTCAACAAACCTAAGAAAACCTGCTTAAATTTTTTCATTTCCGTGACTCCTTTGATTTATTATTGTTTTACAGATCCTAGCATAATACCAGAAACAAAATATTTTTGGACAAATGGATAGACCGTTAGAATGGGCAAAACAGTTAAAACCATCGTGACAGCTCGAATATTTGCTTGCACTTGCTGAGAATTATCAGAATCCATTCCTCCTGTAGCATTTCCACTTGTTGCACCTTTGATCATATTGCGTAAATAAACCGTTACTGGAAACAATTCCTTTTTATCAAAATATAGAAATGCCCCAAACCAGCTGTTCCAATTTCCTACTGCATAAAAAAGGACCATGGTTGCTAAGATTGGCTTTGATAAAGGTAAAACGATCTTCATCAAAATACCATACGTGCTTAGACCGTCAATCTCTGCAGCTTCTTCTAAAGAATCCGGAAGATTCTCGAAGAATGCTTTCATTATTAGCATATTATAAACACTCAAAGCACCTGGAATAACTACGGCCCATATTTGATTTAACCATCCAAGGCTTCTTATCAATACATAATTCGGAATCAATCCACCATTAAAAAACATTGTAAATACTGTAAAAGCAATAAAGAACTTCTTCCCACGCAGCCTCTTTTTAGATAATGCATAGGCAAAAATCGTTGTCACAAACATTGAAATTGCGGTACTTACTACCGTATAAAGAACGGTATTGCGATAATTTATCCAAAACATTTTATCTGCAGAAACAATCTTATATGTTTCTAAATTAAATCCCTTAGGATAAATACTTATTTGACCTGAATTAATATATGCCTCACTACTAAATGATTGTGCAACGACATTTAAGAAAGGAAACATTGTCATAAATACGACTAAAATCAAAAATAAAATGTTAAAAAAAGTAAATATACGATATGATTTCGATACTTTCATTGCTATTCCTCCCTACCATAAACTCGTATTTGTGATTTTACGTGAAATAAAATTAGCAGATAGTATCAAAATCAACCCTATTAAGGATTCAAAAAGCCCAATCGCTGTCGCATAACTAAAATTACTTGACTCTAAACCAATACGATATAAATAAGTTGATATGACGTCGCCTGTCGAATAGGTCAATGGATTATACAAAAGCAACACTTTTTCAAAACCAACGCCTAAAAACCCACCAATATTCAAAATGAACATGGTTACCACTGTGGGTAAAATTCCTGGAATCGTTACATGAATTGTTTGTTTCCAGCGGTTTGCACCATCTATTTTTGCAGCTTCATATAATGTTTCATCAATATTCGTCAAAGCGGCCAAATATAATATAGCGCCCCAACCCATGCCTTGCCAAACTCCAGATATCACATAGATAGGCCGAAACCATGCAGGATTTTGCATAAAATCAATGGTCGTTCCTGTAAATAGTTTGACGATTTGATTAATTGCACCATTTGTGGCTGTCAGTTGTAGAATCATGCCAGCCACAATTACCATTGACAAGAAATGTGGCAAATAAGATGCTGTTTGAACAAACTTTTTAAAGCGGGTCCCTTGCACTTCATTCAACAATAACGCGAATATAATTGGTATAGGGAAAGTCAGAATACTACTTGCTGCCCCTAAGATAACCGTGTTTCTGAAGACATTCCAGAAACTGGGATCATTCCAAAACATTTGAAAATAGCGGAATCCTACCCACTCTTGTCCAAACATGCTACCACCAGGAACAAATCTACGAAAAGCAATAATATTTCCAATCATAGGTAAATACCTAAAAATCAATAAAAAAGTGATTGGGATAACCAATAAAGAATATAATTGCCAATCTTTTCGAACCTCTTTCAGCAATGACCTTTTCTTTGCCCTTGTACTTTCCTTACGTGTCGTTAATTCCATGAAATATCCTCCCTCATTTCCTATATTTTTACACTTTTCTGCTGCACCACCTCCTCTTGATGTAAGGCAAACTCAAGTTGATTTACATTGTTAACTAACCAATCGATTCTTAAAGCAACTCCCACACCTTGTCAAGCGCTTACACTATTGTGGTACCTTATCTTCCTTCCCTATATTTTCTGTTAGGTGATTGAAATTCTCTCTTCTCTTTTCCATGCCAAATCTTTATTATAAAAGCTAAGCCAATCATCCGCATTTTTTTCTAATTTGGCGTCATACCTAACAACTTAATAGAAATCTTACGTTAGTAAGTTTTCTATACTAATATACCTATTGATACATATCCTTTCCTAAAATATGGATAACATTCTTGTTATTTACTTTATCTTGTAGAAACTTTTGTTTTCTACTAAAATTAGTTATAATAATCCCGTACCTTTGTCTTTTTCTAGTACGGAATCATTATTTCAACTTTGCCTCTCACAATAATGAACCGAACAAATACAACTTTACTCTTTCGTTAGGAGATTAATTTATGTTATTCCTTGAAGACTACCATAATGGAACCGATTTCGAAATATCTAGTTATCATCCAGATTCACTAAATTATATGGAACATTTTCATAGAAGCTTCGAACTATTAGTTTGTCTGGAAGGAAACGCGAATATCACCCTTAATTCTAAAATATACCAATTATCCGCAGGAGAAATTATGCTAATTCTCCCTTATCAAATACATGCTATCCACACAAAAGAACACTCGTTATTGGACATTCTTATCTTTTCACCAGAATATATTCATGATTTTTATACAAAAATCAAAACATGTTCGCTTGCAAAACCAATCATATCTGTACAAAAAGAAACCATCGATTTTCTCTATCCAGCTCTTTTTCAGACAGACTCCTTATTTTATAGAAAATCAGCACTATATCATATTCTTTTTCTGTATGAAAAAGAAACAACATTAATACCTGCCTCATCATCAGAACAGTTGATTATTCAAGGGCTAATTTATATCGAAACGAATTTTTCCAAATCAATCACCCTGAAAACCCTTAGTGATAGTTTAGGTTACAGCAGCGTTCATGTGTCAAAAATAATCTCCGAAAAATTAAACAGCTCTTTTCCTAAGTTACTAAATCGTTCTAGAATTAACCACGCAACATTTTTACTGACCCACACTTTACTGCCAATTTCTGAAATTTCTTGTCAAGCTGGTTTTCAAAATGTGCGAACATTTAATAGGAGCTTCCAGCAAATACTGGGTACTACCCCCTCAATTTATCGAAACAATTATTTCAAAACACGTTAACACGTCATGAATAAATCAATATTGACAAAATGATGGTAGTACCCCTCCTTATATTGGTTCATACACGATAATTGATGCTTGTCATCTGTTACTTCTTTGCAGCAATAAACATAAAACTTTCAAAATCAAAATTTGAACCGGGTAAGAAAATAAATGAAACATCCACTGACCCTAGAATGGTTTCATCAAACATGAATGTTGTCTGTTGATAATTGACACTTGGCGCTATATCCATTAGAACACGCTTTTCATTCGTACCTATCATTAGCTTTAAGTGAATCGAATTTGTTGTTTCCGGTGAACGTCCGTTGATCCGAATTCCTTTCACCGGTTGTGAAAATTCAAACCCTTTAAAATCAATCGTCACATTGTTGCCAATCTGTTCAATGGTATTTCCTTTGATCTGAAAAGAATCCCCATAGATGCCGTCATTGTTCACAACTGAAATTGTTTCAAATGATCGCACATTCCTTTCAAAGAAAAATTCTTTTAAGTGCACTTTTTGTTTAAATACAAAGGTGATTGTTCTTAAACCGGTGAGCGAATGAGCTAATGAATAGCTTGCTTCTTGATAGGTATTCCAAATACTTCCTTTATCATAAGTCACGACATCGATTTTTTTTCTATCACTGGAATCGGGTGTTCCTTGCCAAATCTCTATTTCGAAAGAATTGCTTTCCAATGGAAATAGCGATAATGTTAGTTGATTCGCTCGAGTTTCACCAAAATCAACTTTATCAAAAATCACCCAACTCTCTCCTTCTCTCAAGGTAGCGACTCCCCGTTCATTGCCATTGGTCAATACAACATTGCTTCGAGAATAGAGTCCTCCTGATATCGCTTGATATGGATCCAATCGCATCTCTTTTAGTCCGCTAAAGGTCATCTCGATTTGTCCATACAAGTCGATATGTTCTTTGCCATTTTTGACACCGCAACGCACATAGGCAAGTCCGTTAGCATGAGGAATAATTTTTACCTGTCCCGCTGACTCTTCCATGTGACCAATATCCGTATCGATTCCCTTGACATCAGTAAACCGCCAAAATAATGGTTGCTTTTGTGCACCTTCAGGATACGTGTTAGCCTTAACCAAAATCGTTCCATCTGCTGCTACTTCTTTTACCAGTTCTATTTTCCGTATAGGTATCATTGCTGGTGTTTTCGAATATACTTCAGTGCTGATTGGCTTTGCTGTACCATTTGGAATGTTTACCTTGTTGGAGAATAGTGTAAGCTGATTGTCTGGCAAACCATCACTTTCCAAAGTAATTTGAATTTCACCTGCTTGTTGTGTACTCGCAATTATAAGCAGTAATTTACCATTAAATAATCGCTTGCTATTTCCTTTGAATTCAGCGTAATCCGTACTATCCCCATTATCGATTCCCACGAGTCGACCTTCTCCAGAAACACTGACCGATACCTGATTATTGGCATTTTTGACAGAATTCCCTGCACTATCTAGGCCATTTACTTCGATGAAGACCAAGTCCTGACCATCCGCTGCCAAGAACATTTTATCAGGTTGTTGCCTCATCTCCACAACATCTCCAAAAGAGGCTTCTACATCCTGAGCAATCACTCGTCCTTGCTCATCATACCCGACTGCTTTTAATTCACCCGGTTCATATGGAATCTGCCATGTGTAGATCAGTTTTTGGCCATGAACCAAATCATGAGCTTCTTTCCCCATAGATTTATCATTAAAGAACAATTCTAGACTAGGACAATTTGTTGTGACACAGACGTCGATCAGTTGCCCCGGTGAAAAGTCCCAATAAGGAAAAACGTGAATCATTGGCTGCTTTTTATATGAAGTCCATCCTGCTTTGATCGTATAAAATGCATCTTTCGGGAACCCTGCAGTATCAATTTGTCCCAGATATGAATTTTTTGATGCATAGGGAGTGGGTTCCCCAATATAATCAAATCCAGACCACAAAAATTGACCTAAAGAATAAGAACAATCTCTTTCTACCAAAATACAGGCTTCGATACTTTCAGCGCCCCAACTGGTACGACTATTTCCTAAAGATGAGCATTGATGATCGTCATCAGCTAGTGTTGTCTGACTTAAAGGAAAATGATAAACCCCTCGACTTTGGGCAACTGATGCTGTCTCACTTCCATAAATGACCCAGTTAGGATAGGTCTCGTGATGCGCGTCATATTTTGATTCTGTATAGTTATAGCCAACAGCTTCTAACATTGCTGCTGCTTTTTGGGTGTTTTCCCAAAGAAGATAATTTGACCCAAAGGTAAGCAGGGCATTCCTGCGGTAATCATATTTCTTTACAAGCGCCAACAGGTAATTGGTCGTTTCTAACCCATCCGGACGACCGTGTGTATCATAAATCTCATTTCCGATACTCCACATAAATACCGAACTGTAATTACGATCGCGTTTGATCCAAGCAGCAACATCTGTTTCTACCCATTCATCAAAGAAACGTGCATAATCATTGGGATTTTTGGGATAACGCCAAATGTCTACAAATTCTGATTGAACCAAAAAACCTAATTCATCTGTTAGCTCATAAAACTCTTTCGAAAAAGGATTATGGGCTGTACGGATGGCATTCACACCCATCTCTTTCAAAATAAGGAGTTGTCTGCGAATTGCTTGCCGATTCACAGCACTTCCCAGAGCACCCAAGTCATGATGCTGGCAAACACCTTGCAACTTTATATGCTGGCCATTCAGCTTGAGACCATCATCAGCATCTACTTCGATTTTTCGAAATCCCACTCGATGATGAATCGTTTGGATTTGGTCTTTGACAACGACTTGTGTCTCCAATCGATAAAGGTGTGGACTATCTGGATCCCATAATAACGGGTCATTTATAGTTAATGTCGCACAATTGGTGGTTTGATGTCCAAGCCCAACTTCTTGTTGGTCAAAGGCCACTACTTGATGATTTGCATCAAATAAACGATGCGCCAAACGCACCTTTTCATGATAGCCAGAACGGTTGGTCATCACAGTATCAATCGTCAAACTCCATTGATGCATACTTTTCTTTTCTTGATGAATATAATAATCATCAGGAGCCACATACACTTCCCCTAATTCATGCAGCCAAATATTACGAAAAAGCCCTGCACCGGTATACCACCTTGAATTGGCACCTTCTTGTTTTGCCCGCACAAAAAAGATATTTTCCCCATCAACAAGATAATCCGAGATATTGACTATCTGTGGTGTATAACCATACCTCCACTCAAAGACCAATGTATCATTCACATAGATTTCCGTATTCATATGAATACCATCAAATTCAAGAACAAAATTTTTGTGCTGACGCTCTGCTATCATAAATTGTTTTCTGTACCAGCCTTCACTTTGACGGTAAAGATCATTCGTCTGGTAAATCAACCAGTCGTGCGGTATCTCTACAGGCTGGTATTGCTGCTGTTCTGACATGGCCCGTGACAGTTGAAATTCGTCACACAAAGGCGCTTCTTTAAAATACCAATCCTCATTAAACAATCGCTTCAATGTACTTCTTCCTTCCCCGCTGCTTCTCACAGCACATTTACCATTTCCTTATTTATAAATTGTTCTGTGCTTTTCATCATTGATTCCACTGTGTCGATAGAAATACGTATTGATCTGATCGCGCCATTCCACTGCTACGCGATACTGTTCAACCAATCTTTGTCGAACATTTTCAAAATCCTCTGTGCTTACTTCTGTGGCAAAACTTTCCCATCTTGCCATATAGGCTTCAACTTTTTCTACACCTTCAAAATGATTGTCATAAATATCTTGGATCAGTGTTTTACCATTGTGCAACTGGTGCGTATAAGGTACATGGTGGAACCATAACAATAAATGATCTGGACAAGTATCAATATGATTATAGTAATCCATGACGGCAGGTGCATACTGTGTAACAAATCCAGTACCTTCTATCGTACGATCGTTGCCAATCCCATTTCTATCTGCAAAATGATAGGTTCCCCACCGATCATATTCATAACCGTCAATATCCGGACCATAATGGTGATTCGGTCGACACATGAATCCAACACCATTTGGCGCTGTATACTGTTCATATGTTCTTCTAGAGCTGAGCAGAATATCAAGCAAATCAGATTGGCGTTCTTCCGATAAGTCAAAGGTAAGTCCAATCCATTCCTGAGCAATCTCTTCGCTGGATAAATCATTATCCCAAGTCAATCGCCCATAGGCATACAAATTACTCTGCATCAATTTATGACCTGTCCAATTGTTATCCATTCCTACAACACCAACAGCACAAATACCGGATTGTGTTGGATTTGGTGAATTTGTTTTGATTGCTTCTTTGACTACACTATGCGGATAGTCATATTGTGTATCAAAGTTTAACGCTTCTTTCCAGACAGGTGCTTGATAGTAAATTGCTTTTTGCTGACCAGTGTATTCTTGTGTAAGTTGAAATTCAATGATATGATTCGTATTTCTTAATGCCCCGAACAATGGTGAAATTGGTTCCCGAACTTGAAAATCCAAAGGGCCTAATTTGATTTGAAGGCTGACATTTTCGTCAAATTTCCCATCCAATGGCAAAAAGTGGTCATACGCTGCTCTAGCACGATCAATAGAACGGTCACGCCAATCTTGCTTGCAATCGTAGACAAAACAGCGCCAAATGCACATACCACCGTAAGGCTTTAAGGCTCTTGCCAACATATTCGCGCCATCGTCATGACCACGTCCATAAGCAAATGGACCTGGTTCCCCTTCGGAGTCAGCTTTCACTACGAATCCGCCAAAATCAGGGATAGCGCGATAGATGTTTCGACATATTCTCTGCCAGAATTGCTGTACATCTTCAGACAATGGATCAGCCGTATCAAGTCCACCTAGCTTCTTCGGAGAAGCAAAATTGATACTGAGAAATGTTTTGATGCCATATGAAGCAAAAATATCATTGATCATTTTGATTTCTGGTAGATTTTCTTCTAGAATAAGTCTGGTCTCTAATGCATGGACATTCACATTATTGATACTTAGCGCATTGATTCCAACCGAAGCGAGCAAACGCGCATAAGCGCGAACAAGTTGAAAATCTCTGCGAAATCGATTATTGCTAAAAAAAATAGATTCCCCAGCGTAGCCTCTTTCAATGGAACCATCCATATTGTCCCAATGATTGATCATACGTAACTGTTGACTTGGGCGCAACCTGCTTATTGCAGGTATTGATTGACCTAAAGCCAACTGTTGGTATAGCTTGAAAAAACCATAAAGTAACCCTTTAGTATCAGTACTTTGGATAATAAAGCCTTGATTTTTTCTTTCAATCTTTGTTTCTCCTGTGTGCTTTTCTGATGAATCGTCCAAGAGGAATTCCAAATTCCCTGAACCAGCAACTTGTTCCATTGAGGGAAACAGGATAGCGATTTCTTCAATGATTGTCTGAATAATTGCATCCTCTCCTTGAATTGAAAAGGTTTTCAATTCTTTGTTGTATACTTTTTTTGTTAGCCAAGCTGTGTCTCGCATCTTTTTCTCCTTTTATTCGTTTTATTATTTTAAATTAGTATAGCAAACTAACATACTTATTTAAAGCCTAAATTATCTTTTAATAATATCAAATAAGAAACGCACATATAATACACTTGAAAAAATCTATCTTCCCACACGAATGTCTTTCTAAGATAAAATATATTCAAAAAATCCTATTGTCTACACTTGCGTTCGGGGGAGTGTTTGGCTTTCTTCATCTACACCCTCAAGGTTGCCAACTTACCTTTTACTAGCATTGCTATTCCCAAAGCGCACTGAAAATCACTTTATATAATACATGCAAAATGCTTTTTCAATATATATTTAAAATCCATTCTCTTCAAACACTTGATTAATCCAATAACCAGATTTTTTGATTGTTCGTTTCCGATTGTTTTCCAAATCAACCTAAATAAAGCCATATCGATTCTTACATGCGTTTGTCCATGACCAATTATCCATGCATGACCACATATGGTAGCCAAAATAATTGGGGCTTTTTTGAATCGCTTGATACACATATCTCAAATTATCAGTAACAAATTCGCAGTGATTATCACATCCAACTGATGGAGGCTTCATTGTTGACGCCAGATGATTGCGGCATTTTTATCTCTCATACTGGAAAATCAAGAGAAACCATTGAACTAGCTCAAGTTGCCAAAAACAATGGTGCCAAAATTATCGTCATTACTAGCCATGCTGCTTCCCCTTTAGCCAAACTCGGCGACGTGGTTTTCATCTCTATTTCCGAAGAAACTGAGTTTCGCTCAGAGGCATTGGCATCCAGAATCGCTCAACTGAGCATCATGGATTCCCTCTATGTCATCTTAATGTTTATTAATCGAGACAAAGCGCAACAATCGATTGCCAAAATTCGGCGCTCCATTTCAAAAATCAAAGAACCCTGAGAAGGGAAGAAAAAAACTTAACATTTTTCTGTGTTTCGCTAAATCTTTTGTGAATCACAGTTGATATGCAAAAAAAACTTGTGCGTTTTTTCTGTACTCTTCTTTGGTTTCTTAACAACTTCTTCAGTTCTGAATCTCAAATGCGCTGAGCCTGCCAAAAATCTTGTCCCTTACTCTTGCTGATGGTCGCAAAAAAACCACATCACAAAGCTATCCGCTCTGTAATGTGGTTTTTTAAGACTCTTTTTTTTGGTAAATCAATAACGACTAGACACAATCTCTGCTCCAAAGGGCATCAACGCTAAGCGCGCCATTTTCAATGATTGCACCGCAAATGGAATGCCGATGATCGTGATGGCTAGAAGGATTGCGCTAGCTAAATGTCCTAAAGCCAGTGGTATACCAGAAAAAATCAACCATAAAATATTGAGAATCACGGACACGCCACCGCCACGGTAAACGATGTCTTTCCCAAATGGTGCTAATGACAAAGTCGCAAACTTAAAACATTGCAGACCAATGGGAATGCCGATGATGGTGATACACCATAAACACCCAGCCAAAAACCATGAGATCGCACCGATTAAGCCGCCAAAGACAAACCAAATCACGTTGCCTAAAAAATTCATCTGATTACCCTCCTTCTTTTTTAATGAAGACTGCTCCTGTTTTAGCAAAGAAAGCAGAGGACATCGTTAGCACTCAGACGTGCGCTATCGTCTGATGCTCCTTCCCCTGCGCGCTTCTCTTTTTTCTTAATACAAGCGAAATATGTTATTTTGTAAAATGCTTATTGCCCAGAATCAACGGTTGATTCGCTGCTATTGTTGGACTCATTTGAGTCATTTCCGAAGACACCGGTGATCGAAGACCAGATGCCGCTAAAGAAGCTCTTGATATTTTCCCAGAGGCCCTTAGAGGTTTCTTCGATTTGCTTGCGGGCTTCTGACAGATCCAATTCTTTGATGAAGTCATCGAAGATATTGTTGTCTCGCATGTCGCTCATCAAAGAGGTCAATTCAGAAATTTGATTTTCCGTAACGATTCCTTCCAGTCCGTTGTCTTTCAAGGCTTTTTCTACTGTCTCTTGAATATCGGCTTGGGTTAATTCCGTACCATCTGCGGTTTGAGCAGCCAAATCGGTTTTCGCTTGTTCTTGCGCTGCATTCAAAGCTTCATCGGAATAACCTTCTTTGTCTTTATTCTCTTCGGTGATCGTAGACAGTACATCCATCTCATCTTGAGCTACGGCTACTCGATTCTGATTGATGACACCGCCTGATTCTTCAACGATTTTGTATACCCCAGCTAAAGCTCCGGAACCGTCGATCGGTACGGCAGAAGCGACCGTTAGCTTCGCATCAGTGATCCCTGCCGTCAGCGCCGCATTTTGATACTGGGCTGCGGTGATGCGGGTAATGTTATCTGGTGTCGCGATATCGACAGTGATTCCTGCCCCGCTTTCTAGCGTCTGCATTCTGACCGAGCTATAGACCGCCCAATCTGCGGTAAAGCCACCATCGGGAATGTATTTCATCAAGTCAGTACCGTTTGTCGTATAAATCGGTGTTTCGCCTTGAATGCCCAGACGTTCAAGTGTGTAGTCTTCTTGTGCTTTCGTCAAGGCATTTCCGATCGCCACGGCATTGACTTGCAAACGATCTGAACTGCTGTCAGAGGTACTTGTTTGACTGTCGGTAGTGGCTGTCGTTGCGGTAGAACTGCTTGTTGCAGTGGAACTGCTCGTCGTTGAATTGGTTTCGTCAGCAAAAACTTGTGGTGCTGCTAATAAAACTTGGCTAGATACCAAGAGAGTCGCTAAAATCATCGCTGGTTTTCGAGTCTGTTTTTTCATCACTATATCCTCCAAGTGTTGATCTCTTTTTCAAGGATTTTTCCCTCTTACTGCTGTTATTGTACTATAGGTTTTCTTGCAAAGCCTACGTCTAGGGTCTGAAATGAAGAAAAACTTAGAACTCTGCTACTATTTAAAAAAAGTGTAACTTGGTTTTATCCTTGGTGCAGCAATACTTTAGGCGTTTTTCTTTTCATCAACTGTTTTTTTAGCAAACCCAACCGCATAGGATTTTAAACGGCTACCCACTTTCCTCAAGCCGAGAAAGACTCCCGTTAAAACTATCGTATAAAAGAACAATGGAAACCCTGCGAGTGAAGAAAAGATCAGCTGCCAGAGTAAACAAAAACCACCGAATCGTTTTGATTTGGTGGTTTTTTGCTGACTTTCTTATCCTAGCAAGATCATTGCGATCGCCGCCAAGGCGTTGTTAAGAAAATGCATGGCGATGGCTGTTTCTAGACGCTTAGTTTTAACATAAATCAACGCCATGATCAATCCCATAGCACCGTAAATCAGAAACTCGACCAGATTGGTGACGGAATGGATGATACTAAAAGCCGCCACACTTGAGATGATCCCGACTATCGGGTATTTCTTGAATAAAAGGCCAATGAATCCACCACGGAAAACGATCTCTTCCATGATTGGCGCCGCCACGGCAATCAATAGAAAGATCAAAAGCGGATTTTCGCCTGTAAACAGTTCCCCTAACACTGCATCATTGGCGGTCGCTTCTTGATCGGAAATATGCTGCAGATACATGGTACCACCAACAGCAATAACTCGTCCTAAAACAAAGCCACCGATGATCCATAACCAGTTGCGCTTCGTTGACCAGCCAAAGTCAAAGGTGGCAAGTCCTAGCTTCCGAGCCAAATACATCATCAGGCCAATGTTTGCCAAAAGCAAGGCAATCAATCCGTAGCTCATCATCGCAGGAATCCTCGGCTCTCCGGCTTCCAAATAATAGATTTTTACCACACTGAATACGGTCATCCCTACTTGACTAAGTAAGAATAAGCCAATCAAAACAAATAAGTTCTTTACTGCTTTCATGATCTCCTCCTTTTTTCTCATTGCATTTTGCAGGATTGGGTTACGACAAATCATGACACAGCTCATCACTTGGTTCCCCATATATCCAGAAGCAAGCCGCTATCGGCTTGTTTCTAATGATACTGAGTTTCTTCAGTATTTACAACAAATAAAAAATAAAAACAGTTATTTTGCGTATTTTATCCAATAAACCACGTTTTTTCTTTTGCTGCTCTCAAAAAAATATAAGTAATGTTTGAAAAAAGCGCTCTCTTATGCTACACTGTTCCTACTTTTGTTTGGCTGACGAACCGCTGCCCCAACCATGTTCGTTTGGACCAACTCGTTGCGAGTATTCGATTTCGAATGCTCTTTTTGTCGCGTTTGTCAAAAGAAAGTGAGTGAATCCAAATGATCCAAGTAGAACACCTCAGCAAGACCTTCCAAGTATCCAAGCGAAAAAGCGGCTTTCGCCAAGCAGCCAAAGCCTTTCTTTCTCGTGAAACCACCACCGTCCATGCGTTGCAAGACATCAGCTTTACCATCAATGAGGGCGAAATGGTTGGCTACATCGGGCCTAATGGTGCTGGAAAAAGTACCACCATCAAAATCATGTGTGGGATTTTGACCCCTGATCAAGGCGTTTGTCACATCAATGGTCGTACGCCTTGGCAAGAACGTATCCAACATGTCAAAGACATCGGCGTCGTCTTCGGTCAGCGCAGTCAACTTTGGTGGGATGTCCCCGTCAATGACAGCTTTGATTTGATCCGTGATATCTACAAAGTAGACGCTGCTAGCTATCAGCGCAACCTAGAAGAATTAGTCACCTTACTAGATTTAGGTGAGATCTTAAAAACCCCGGCTTGTTCCTTGAGTCTCGGTCAGCGTATGCGCTGTGAGATCGCCGCCTCCTTACTCCATGACCCCAAAATCTTATTTCTTGATGAACCCACCATCGGTTTAGATGCTGTATCAAAAATTGCTGTGCGTCAGTTCATCAAAAAAAGAAACCAAGAAAAAGGTACCACAGTCATCCTGACGACCCACGATATGCAAGATATCGAGGCGCTGACACAACGAATTCTGTTGATCGGCAAAGGGCAAATTTTGCTGGATGGTCGCCTCGATGAACTAAAGCATCGTTTTTCTGATGTCAAAACGCTGGAGATCGACTATCAAGGGAAGGAGCCCCTTCTGCCAGAAAACGTCCAGCTGCTTCAAAAAGACGTTGGTCGCCTGGTTCTGAAGCTTGATCCCAAAGAAGTGTCAGTCGCTCAGCTGCTCAGTCTGCTCAGCAATCAAGTCGAGATCACCGATTTGGCCGTTGCCAGTATCACCGCCGAAGAAATGGTCGCCAAGCTGTATCAGGAGTATCAAATATGAGGAAGTATCAGGCATTTTTCCGCATTCGCTTTATCAATACCTTGCAATACCGCTCGGCGGCGATTGCCGGGATGGCTACACAACTAGCTTGGGGCTTGATGGAAATTCTGGCATTCCACGCCTTTTACCAAGCAGATCCTAGTGCCTTTCCCATGACCTTTCAACAAACCGTCTCCTATGTTTGGCTCCAACAAGCCTTCTTATCCTTATTTATGTTGTGGTTCTTTGAGGCAGAAATTTTCGATACCATCACCACAGGGGCGATCGCCTACGAACTTGTGCGGCCGATGGATCTATACAATCGCTGGTTTTGCCAGTCGGCTGCCAATCGCTTAGCAAAAGCCCTCTTGCGTTGTGGACCAATTTTTGTGATTGCCTTTTTACTACCAGCCCCTTATCGCTTGATTCTGCCAACAAACGTCGCTGCCCTGTTCTTGTTTCTTTTGTCTATGGTGCTGAGTTTAGGTGTAGTGATCGCTATGTCGCAGCTGGTCTACATCTCAACTTTTTATACATTATCCTCCATCGGGGTGCGGATCGTCATCAGCTCCATCGGTGAATTTTTAGCTGGCGGGGTCATTCCTCTGCCTTTCTTTCCGCAGCCTTTTCGCCAATTCGTGGAACTATTGCCTTTTGCTTCCATGCAAAACGTCCCGCTGCGAATTTACAACGGGGATCTGACTGGCTTTGCGCTTGTTTCCGCATTGCTCTTACAAG
Source organism: Enterococcus sp. 2G9_DIV0600 (assembly GCF_002140615.1). NCBI lineage: Bacteria > Bacillati > Bacillota > Bacilli > Lactobacillales > Enterococcaceae > Enterococcus > Enterococcus sp. 2G9_DIV0600. Next base: position 593,819 of record NZ_NGLL01000001.1, on the reverse strand, counting down.
CGTTTTGGCTCGTACTTTTGATCGTGATCGGAAAAATTTGGCTGCAGCAGGCACTCAAGCGTGTCGTTGTGCAAGGAGGTTAAGGAATATGGTTTATTGGCATTATTTTTGTATTCATATCAAAAGTCAGATGCAGTATAAAGTTTCCTTTATGTTAACTGCTTTGGGACAATTTCTAGGTTCCTTTACTGCTTTTTTAGGCATTTGGTTTATGTTTACCCGTTTTCATCAAGTGGATGGCTTTACCTTTGAGGAAGTCCTGCTTTCCTTTGCGACGGTTTTGTTTGCCTTTTCAATTGCGGAATGCTTCTTTCGCGGGTTCGATCTTTTTCCACAAATGATCAGTAATGGCGAGTTCGATCGGGCACTCGTGCGCCCCCGCTCCTTGATCTTTCAAGTCTTAGCTTCCAAAATGGAGTTCTCGCGTCTCGGTCGTTTTATTCAAGCCTTGCTGTTGTTTGCTTATGCGATTCCCAATAGTGGAATTGCTTGGCATTTTGGAAATGTCCTGACTCTTTTTCTAATGATCGTCTGTGGCGCCCTCTTTTTCGCCCTGTTGTTCTTAGTGTATGCCGCCATTTCCTTCTTTACGATCCAAGGACTTGAATTTATGAATATTTTTACCGATGGTGCCCGAGAATTTGGTCGCTACCCATTTAGTATCTACGGAAAACACGTCTTGCGTTTGTTGACCTACGTCGTGCCGATGGCTTGGTTTCAGTATTATCCGTTTTTGTATGTCATTGGTCGCGTAACTAATCCTTGGTGGATCTTATCGCCGTTGGTTTGTCTGCTCTTTGCCTTTCCCGCCTTCTTCTTTTGGCGAGTAGGTTTGAAGAATTATATTTCTACGGGTTCATAAATAAAAAGGAGCGCCTCTCTTTGAAACTAAGAGAATGCGCTCCTTTTTTATTCGGTTATTTCAAGTGAAAAACAGCTTCTCCTTGCTGAATATCGCCGTCAGTTCGCAGGCACTTCCCGCCTTGTTCCTCCATGAAGACAACGATCACCATGGTCTCTTTGCCCATTTCCTCAACTGCTGCTACATCCATTTCTGCCAGCAGCTCACCTGTCGTGACTGACTGGTTTTCTTGGACCGCGATCGTGAAGGGCTCCCCTGCTAACGCCACTGTTTCAATTCCCATATGGATCAAAAGGGAACGGCCATCCACCAACTCAACGGCTAAGGCATGCTGTGTTGGAAAAATCGTTCGAACCGTCCCGGCTGCTGGTGCATAGATTTTTCCGTGATGGTGAGAAACGGCAAATCCATTTCTCATCATTTTAGACGAAAATACCTCATCTGGTACTTCTTCGATCGGTAGCAGTCGGCCTGTTGCCGGTGCGCAAATTTCTATTTTTCTTTTAAAAAGCATCCGTAATTCCTCCTTAGATTGCCGACAGTGTTCTCTGACAGCTAGAATAGATAAGAAAAGCTACGAAGGGCAATAAACCAAAGATAAAGATGGCAGTATCGAGGGACAGCACCTGCGAAAGAAAGCCGCCAGCTAACGGCGAAAGAAACGATGCCGCACCAATGTACACACTGATCGATATCAGTTGTCCAGAAGAAAAAACAGCTGGCGGTGTAATAGCACTGATAATCATTCGACTGCCGATGGTAAATGCCGGTACAGTGAAAAACTGCAGAAAACTGGCTGCCAAAAGTAAGAATGGGCTACTAGCAAGCCAATAGACAAAAAATTGTAAGGTTAAAAATATGCCTGCAATCAAAATCAAGCGCTCATTTTTCCATTTAGCAATCATGCGATTCAGCAAAAGGTACGCTGGAATTTCACAAAAGGATTGGATCGACCATTTCAGACCAACAAATTCACTGCCTCTTTCCATTGTAATCAGCTTGTCGATAACGACCGTATTGTTCGCAACGATCGTCAAGTACAAGAGAAAGAACAGTCCCGTATAAACCAAAAAGCGTCGATCTTTGCATAACAGAAGAATGTCTGCCAGCGAGACACCGCTGTTTGTTGCTGTTCCTTGCTTTTGCGGTAAGGCGTTTTTCTCTGGGATCGTTCGTGAAAATGTATAATTGATAAGCAAAAAGAGGAGCAGCGGCAAACTAAACCAGCGATAATTATTGGAAAATAAAAAGAATGGCACGCAGACACTCATCATACTCCACCCTAAAGAGCCGTTTGCTTTGATTGAAGCAATTCTTTTTGAAGTACTGGACTCCGATAATACCCAGTTATCGAGCACCGTTGCTGTTGTATTGGCTAATCCACCCGCAATAGCCAATACCAGAAGATGGATCAGCCAGTGGTCTTTTCCTAACCAATAAAAACTAATGGAGAAGAAAACCAGAAAGATCATCAGAAGCATCGAAATACGTTTTAATCGTTTGCTCTTGTCCGAATAATAGCCGATCACTAACTGAAAAAGAATTGTCGTGATGCTGTAGGAGGCTAAAAACCAGCCTCTTTCAAGCGCATCATAGCCTTGCTCAGTTAAAAAAGGAACGATTTGTGTCATCAAAATCGCCATCGTTGCATATTGAACAAAATAGATTACTTGAAATTTGTGTTTGATTTCCATTCTTTGTTTATGATCGGCTGAAGGAAATTCCTACAGCCGATCCCTTTCCTTTTACCTGCTGGACCTATTTAAGTTCTGGCCAATATGGTTCGTTCGCCACAATCATTTCATCTAATATTTCTTTGGCGACTTTCGCACTTGGTACAGTTTTGTTCATAGTAAAGGACTGCCACAATTTTTGGTAAGACTCTTGTTCCCAAGCATCAACTGCCAATTTTTCAGATGCGATCTGCTGCTCCATCAATCCCTTTTGGAATGTTGGAATATCACCAATCGACAAGACTTCGTAGCCATCTTTTCCAACTAGACAAGGCAGTTCCACCATTGCATCATGGGCAAAGTTGGCAATTGCGCCGTTGTTTTCAACAATAAGAATCATGCGTTCTTTCGTATTAAAGGTTAGTGCGCAAGCAAGGTCTGTAATAAAGGACGCATGTTCGTTTGAGGCAAATGTTGTATCAACTGCTGTGTTGTTTGCAACGATTCGTCGGCATTCATCAAACACATACTTCTCTCGTCCGTCAATGATCTCATTGGCACGGGTATACTCTTTGTCCGCATGAGCCACCGTTTCATCAGCCATCAAATAATATTTCAGATAGGTATTCGATAAAAATTCTGGTTCAATTTCGTGCAGATCTTTAGCCGCCCACATCGTTTCCAACCAACTGCTTTCTTTATGCTGGCCTTTTTGTGTTTGTTCGGTGTAGCCGTACTTTTGAACATGCGCACTGATTTGAGGCATCAAGTCATTGCCGTCATGGTCTTTGATGCTGGTCCACCAGCCAAAATGATTCAAGCCGAAATAGCTCGTCTCAAATTCTTTTCGATCCTTCAACCCAATCACTCGCGCCATGATATCTTCCAAACAAACTGGCATATCACAAATATTGATGATTCTTGAATTTGGTCGGAATCTTCTGGTGGCTTCGGCAACGACTGCTGCTGGGTTAGAATAGTTCAAAAGCCAGGCATCTGGCGAGTATTTTTCCATGTAGTCGACTAGTTCTAAGATCGGTCCAATCGAGCGCAGGCCATAAGCTAAACCACCAGGTCCGCAGGTCTCTTGTCCGACAACATTATGCCTGAAAGGAATTTTCTCATCTTGTTCCCGCATAGCATATTTGCCGACACGAAGCTGTGCCATTACGATATCGACATCCGTAAAAGCTTCCTTTGGATCGGTTGAATAATCGAACTGTACTTCTGGCGCTCGCTCGGCAATAATGATCGCACAAGCTTTTGCTACGGTTTCTTGTCGCTTTTCATCGTTGTCATAAAATTTGATTTTTCTAACTGGAAAGCGCTCTTGACTTTCTAATAACATCATAACTAGCGATGGTGTATAGGTACTTCCGCCACCTGCAATTAAAATTGAACTTTTTTTCTTACTCATGGTACTTGTTCCTCCTTGTGATTCTGTTTTATTCGGCCATTAGTTCTTCGAATGATTCTCTAACCGTTGGTACCGTTAATCCTACAATGATTTGAATGCCGCCATTTCCAGGGTTGACCAATCCTGAGGCACCTGCTTCTTGAAACTGCGTACTATCTGCAACTTTGTCGGCATCCTTAACAGTCAAACGCAGCCGTGTCGCACAATTCGTTACATCAATGACATTGTCTTTCCCACCTACCAAGTGCATATAGGCCTGTGCTTGCCGCACATGTTTTGGTAATTTTTCTTCTTGCTTTTTGTTGTCATAATCTGCTTTTGTATACAACTGCATTGCTGCAGTATCATCCTCACGTCCAGGCGTTTTTAAGTTGAACTTCTTGATCATAAAGGAGAACACAAAATACCAGATAGCGGTAAAAATCAGCCCGATAATGATTTGGGTAATATAAGTTGAACTGTGAAATTTCCACAAGGGCAGCCAATTTAGACCTAACCAGTTGATCAATCCGCCGCCAAAGTCCCCGACAACCCCGAAAGCATAGGAGATTGTGGCGATCGAAGCATCCAGTAAAGCATGAACGAACCATAATGCTGGTGCAACAAACAAGAAAGTAAACTCGATTGGTTCAGTGATTCCGGTCAAAATAGCCGTCAATGCTGCCGGTGCAATCAATGCGATCACTTTTTTCTTTTTATCAGGCCGAGCCGCTTGGATCATCGCTAAACTCAGACCTGCCGTTCCAAAGACTTTCGACATTCCTGATAGTGAGAAACCGCCAAACGGATAGAGTTCTTTCAGCGAAAATGCAGTAGTTTGGAACTCGCCAATGTGGGAGGCCCAATAAACGGCCATTCCCCCTTCGACAACCGCACTGTCATAGGCAAACGGTGCATAAACAAAGTGATGCAAGCCTGTTGGAATCAGTATTTTTTGCAAGAACTGATAAATAAAGACACCGAAGTTTCCTGATTCAATGAAAAAGCCTTGCATGCTTCTCATTCCCTCTTGGATAACTGGCCAGACAAAACACATGAGTACTGCCAAAGGAACCATGGCAAAAAAGGAAATCATGGTTACAAAGACTGATCCGCTGAAATTCGACAGCATTTCTGGCAATTCTTTTTCATAGAAGCGATTGTGGAGATAGACAACGATTCCCGAAATCAGCAAGCCGCCCATCATGCCGGTATCTAGGGTGATGATTCCTGCAATCGAGGTCAACCCAGAACCAGCAGTTGCCCCTTGAGCTAAATCTACCGCAAATGATTCTGGCCACAAAGTTAAAATTGCATTTACAAAATAATTAAAAGCGATATAAGTAACGAGTGCCTCCATCGTAGCGCGGGCGGCGTATTTTTTAGCTAGACTGATCGGCAGCCCTACTACAAATAAAAGCGGTAATTGGAAGAATGGCGTCCAGCCTCCTGCTGCGATCACATTCCAAAATTTGAACCAGAGGGTATTTGGTGCTGCGATATCCCCCATAATCGTCTGATTCGAAAATAGCAGAGAAAAGCCGATAACGATCCCAAAAAAGGAAAACAGCATGACCGGTGCCAGCATCGCTCCGCCGAACCTTTGAATTTTTTTCATCATAGTTTTTCGTCCTTCACGTTTTTTAGTTAAGCGCTTTACTGATTCTCATTTTACTATTAAAATGATGCTATGAAACCCTTTTCCGTTGTTTAAAAGTTTCTCACATTTGAAAGGTTTTTTTCACATAAAATGTGAATTGTCACACATTATCAATGGAGAGATAAAATGAGGAGATAGCCTATGCTGCAAGACCGTATCACTACCTACCAGTCAAGATTAACCGAGAATGACTTTTTGATCTGGTCCTACATCACAACTCACAAAAAGCACTGCTTGGCAATGTCCATCAATGATTTAGCCAAGGAGTGCATCGTTTCTAGGACGACGATTATGCGCTTTTGTCAAAAAATCGGCTTTGATGGCTTTTCAGAATTCAAATACCATTTAAAGAACGAGGTACAACAAGAAAATGCCCTACTCTCTGAGATTGAAGGCGAAATTCTAGACAATCATATTCAAACGATTGAAAATTTAAAAAAGAAAGATTTTACAGCATTGTGCAAGATGATGGCTCATGCCAAACGAATCTTTGTCTATGGTTCAGGGGACATTCAAAACCTTGTTTCCAATTATATGAAACTCTTATTTTTGCCTAATGGACTACTTGTCTACGATTTTGGTGCGATCTCAGTCAATGAACAATTTTATCGCATCATCGAGCCAGATGATTTAGTGATTTTGATTACTTTAAACGGTGAGTCACCCACCGTTGTCAAACTAGCAAAGCAACTGAAACAACGCAATATCAACACGATCGGGATCACGAAGCTGAGAAACTCAACGGTTTCTAAACTCTGTTCTGAAACGATTTTCTTTTTAAATCCAGAGATCCAGTCAACCGAAAATGCGATCGCTCCCTTTGAAACAACCGCCACACTTTTCTTTGTGATCGAGTACTTATTGTTAAAATATGATGCTTGGCAAAAACAAGCCGCAAGCGTCTCAGAGCCATAAAAGTTCTCTTGATTTTCCTTCATTCATTTAACTTACAGTATTTTGAAAGACGCTTGAATAAGCCATTTTCAGCCAATTTCTGCTAGGAAAAGCCGCCAATCTCTGGTAAGATAAATAAAAACGTAAAAGAGGACCAGTTATGGAATATTTAGCGATTTTACTTGTTTTCTTTCTATTGAATGTAGTGATACTTGTACTTGGATTGAAGAAGAAACGAATCATGCTGCTTTTTCTGTCACTCTCTGGTTTATTGTTGGTTTGCTTGATTGCCATTTCTTACGTTTTCTTCTATTCAAATACACTTTAAGTCGGCAAAATAATACTCATTTTTTGATTTGCATCCACAAGCATTGACTCCTCGCCAACGTCTGGCCTATAGAAATTGTCAAATATAAACAAAAAAACCAGAATTCCGGATAGGAGTTCTGGTTTTTTTTAAATACAGTACTGATAAAAATCATTCAATAGCCTTGCATAAACAAGCGTTGATAATCAGATATTAAAAGACGCATCTATGTGTAGATGAGGCTCACATTTCTTACCATTATTGATCAACAAAGATTTAAGAATGACCACCCCTTCTCTTAACTAGCCGAACTTAGGTCTCATCAAGAGAATTGTTCCTGAAAAAATTTTTTCTGCCAAGAATCTTTAGACAAGTGTCTTTCTTCTTAGAATTTGTGGAATTTCGTTCAACTCGCTAATTTGTTCATCCGCCTCTGATTGATCAATATAAAATGACTGTTTTAAAGCTATGGTATAAATTTCTGCTGCTTTTGCGGCTTTAATCCCCACCACTGAGTCTTCTATCGCAAAAAAATAAGAACACGCGAGCGCTTGCATTTGTTTCAGATAAATTTCTGGATGAGGCTTGCTTTTTCTCAGGGATTCCCCACTACTAACGCAATCAAAATATTTTTCAAGATTACACTGAGAAAGCATGTTTTCTATCTCTCGCAATGGTGAGGACGAAGCCAATCCAATCTTTACTCGTTCTTTTTTTAATTCTCTGAGTAAAGGTTCTGCCTCTTTTCGCAAAACTTGCTGGAAATTGATGGGATAATCTTTTTGATACTTTTTGTACAATAAATACAACTTGCTTCGCAACGCTTGATCATTAGGAACTAAAGTTTCCCAGATTCCTTTTTCCGTCTTTCCGACATACTCTTCCATGTTTATGGATCCTGGTGCGATCTTGATCTTTTGAAAGAAATCCATTCTTCTTTTGAAATAAAACTCTTCACTATCAATCAAAACACCATCCATATCAAAAATAATTCCGGTAGTCATCCTATTGCACTCCTATCCCTGAATGATATCATTTAATAATCTTAGTTCTAAATCCGGTATTTGAATAGTATATTCTGCTTCAATATCATAAAAGGCCGCTCGAATTTTTTCTATATCTTCTCTATTTTCTTTTTTGTACTGTTCAATGTCGCTTTGATCATCAACACTTTCTTTACGTAAAATCCTCTCGATCATACAGCTGCAGTGTAAATATAAAAGAAAAAGCTGATTATTAGAAAATTCGATTTCCATTAATTCAGCTGTTTCTCGAATTGCTTTTTGGACAGATGCCAATACTTTATCGGGATCTAATATCGTCAAATTTTCAACGATTTTACCAATGGAAAAACGGAAAATTAATGCCTCTTGCAGATTCTCAGATTCAATGGTAATTTCTTTTCCCAACAATCGAAGAAACTCACCAATGGCTTCCCCATTAATCAAACGATCTAATCCAATATACGGTATTCCCGAAATTTTTGGGTCCTCTGTTCCGACAATCATCATTACATCATATAAGTGAAACGGCATCTCATATTTTTTATTTTTACTTAATTTTTTATAATCGTATGGAATAATCATCAGTTCTTTCACAGAATCACCCAAACATTTCGTTAAAATTTCTTGAATCTGGGTTGCACTTCCTATACCGGTGTAACAACAGGTAATAATTGCTTTCTTTTTTCTCGTTGACGGAAACAGCAATTGCTTTTGCAAAACCAGTTGGGGATCAATTTTCTGTTCAATTTCAGCGATGCTTTTGTCTTCTAAAATAGATTGTCCTACTTCTAACAAAAGCGGCGTATTGACATGGTCAAAAACAAGCAAGGGTCCTTTCAAATGATCACTCAGACCTTTTCCAATTTGGTTTAAAGAACCCATATCGACCAAAAGAATCAATCCTGAATCTGTTCGATACTCTTCGAGAAAACGAATAAGCTGTGCCTCTATTTTCTCTAAAGTAATATCTAGTGGCATATCATATGCATGAAAGACATTTTTGTTTAATAAACGATTCGCAACATTTGCCATGCTGCTTGCTGTTGAATACCCATGTGCTAAGACAATACTCTTAATTCCTGTAGTCACATTCGTAATGTTTAAACTATACAAATAAATAGTAATAAAGAAAATATCTTCCGTATAAACCGGCTGATCTAATCGTTCAGACAGTATAGTTAAAATTTTTTTTGCAAACCAATAAGATGTTTCCATTACACTTGATAAAAAATCACTTAGCTGCTCTTGTAGACCATCTCTTTGCAGATCTTCTTCCGCAAGCACCTGATTATCTTTCATGAATAAATAATTTGCTAGTGCAACAACACGATTTCCATCTTGCGCAAATCCATAGCTGTCACGCAGAAAATCAATTGTTTGCCGAATATGATAAATTAAAATAGTATACAAAGACTGTTCTTTTTCATAATCCTCTTGAAAGATCAAACTATCCATAATTTGAGTGACTTTTTCCACCATTTTGTTGATAAAGATCGACGCATCAGTTTTGTGTGTAATCATATCAAAAAATTCTTGAATCAATTGTTCAAAAAATTTCACTAGCAGATGGTTTTTTCTCTCTAAACGCAACTGTCGCGTTTCTTTAGGGTAATAAAGTCGATCTGTTTTTTTCTTTCTTGGCTTGTCTAATTTTTCCTTATATTTACAGCTATATTCTAATGGCATATCCAACAATCTGACTTGGATCAATGGTTGATTTTTTTGATGAATGTACGCATTTCCACAAGCATATTTAACAATATTTTTGATATTCCCCACATTGCCTTCAAAGTCACTATCTAGCAAAAAATGAATCAGAGCATTAGAAACCGATAATTTTCTATTTAATATTTTACTTTCTGAAATAAAAAATTCATCAATTATCGCTAATCGTTCTAATGAAGGTCGTTGATGAAATCTTGGCAAATTGACAACTACTGGAACTCGCCGGATAAAAGTCGGCAAAAATGTCTTGTAAATATTTTCAGTTGTAGCAAAAATGAGCCGAACTTTAGATTTTCTGCGTATGCTGTTATCACCCATCGGGGAAAATTCGCCAGAATCCATAAAGGTAAACAATTTCTCCTGCCCCTCTTCCGATAATCGGTGCACTTCATCCAGGAACAAGATCCCTTCATTAGATTTCTCAATAACGCCATGGTGTTCTTCCGTTGCACCAGTAAATGCGCCTTTTGTATAACCAAACAAAGCTGCCGATAATAATTCGGGATTATTTACATATTGTGCACAGTTATAAGCGATAAATGGCGCATTTTTATCGATTACTTTTTACTCCACCGCATACTCGAAAATTTTATTTGCCATAAACGTTTTCCCTGAGCCGCTGGCACCAATCAGTAATAAAGGCAGTCCTTGTCCTGGATAAAGAACCGCTGTCTTGATTTGATCAATCACTTCTTTCAAGCTGCCTTTAGCACCGATCACCTGATCAAGCGCTGGGACTTTCTTATACCATAACAAGCTCTCCAATGAATCAATTTCCGTCTGTGAAGTAAAGATATCTAAGCATTCTAGCGCCTTTTTATGTAAGAATAAAACAGGATAATTTTTCACTTTTATATACTTCCCTTGCCGAACCCCTTCATTCAAATAGCTGCTGATCGTACTTCGCTCGAGCTGTAAAAATTGTGAAATATTACTTGCTGAATAATTGATCGTATTCGTTGTTTTCACTTCTAGAGTCAATTGATACAAATAGTCATCTAACCGCTTCAAGTTTCCACCTGCTTTCACCATCTATCATATTACCTGTATTCTAGCATAGGTAAAAAACGTCTAATTAAGGGAATAGGTTGGCTTAAAAACTATAAGCCAACCTTGTTATCACTTCTTTATCTATTAATAAGACAATTTCCACATGTATCGTCTTTTCGTTAGTGGATGCTGTCTTGCTGCAGCCAACTCTTCTGCATATACTCTAAACACAGCCGTGATAACGAATGGATTAAAATAATCTACAACTTCTTTCTCAATGTGTGCAGATAATCCATAATCCAAAGCATCTATCACTTCGGTTTTTGTGTCAAAACGTTCAAGGAAGGCCAGCGCTCTTGCATCAATGCTTCTCGTTTTTCCATCATTCATCAATAGGATAAATGGAATATTTTTATCCACAATCTCAAAGGGACCATGGAAGAATTCACCGGAATGAAAAGTTCCTGAATGGATCCATTGCATTTCCATCAATAAACAAATCGATGTAGAATAGGCTGTTTCTAGTGTTGCTCCACTGCTCATCACATAAATAACTTCCTCATCTTTGAATCTTTGAGCAAATTTCTTTGCATCTTTGCGAGCAGATTCAGCACTGGTTTGTACCAAGTCATAAATTTTCGCAAAACTTTTTTCCATCTTTTGATAATGGGCATACCCTTCAATTTGGTGTAAAATCTCTACTGCCAACTCTAAACAGTAACCTGTTTTTTCTAATTTTGCTGCATAGTTTTCGCCGAAGCGATGATAAATCACATAGTCGGCATCTTTTGTCAAAGGCGAATCCACACTTTGTGTTAGGCTAATCACCGTTGCCCCTTTTTCTTTAGCAACTGCATTTGCTTCAACGGTTTCTGGTGTGGTACCGCCTAAAGAAGCAGAGATAACGATAGTCGTATCATCAACAGATACTGGCGTTGCATGATTGAACTCATTGGCTGTATAATGACTAATACGTAATGTTTTGGCATTTTGCTCTAAAAAATATTTCGCAGGGTATAGATCTGCCTTGGATGCCCCGCATCCTACAAACACGATCGATTTCACTTCTTTCTTAGCAGCAATTTCTTTAATAATTTCTTTTGAATTCAGCATTTTGAATTCCTCCTTATTTATTTTTTAACCAAAGTTTCTGGTTCATTCCTATTGCAATATACCTAACAAGCTCAGCACAATGCCGCCAGCTAGACAAATTGTCAACATCCAGCCAGTTTTGACTTTCTTTTGCAACAACCAATACATGAGAAATGTCAGACCTAATGGAAGAAGCTGCGGCATGATATTGTCTAACACTTCTTGTAAAACAAACGCATCATTCATCTGAATAGGCGTCGTAATGCCGATCATACTGGCGATCATCGAGCCAATTACCATCAAACCGACGATCGAACATACATACATTACTTTATCCATCAACCCTTCTTGATAAAGTTTGGCTAGATACTTATTTCCCATGGTATAGCCGATTTTCCCACCATAATAAGTAACTAAGAAAGAAGGTACAAATGAAATAATCATTGCTAAAATGGGGCCCAAAATACTGCCTTGTTGAGCTAAATTGATTCCCAAACCAAAAGCTAACACTCGGATAGTTCCTTGAAAGAATGAATCCCCTATGCCTGACAGTGGTCCCATTAGAGATGTTTTCACAGCGGTAATTGATTCAGGATTAAAGTTTTCATGATCTTCGTGATACTGTTCTTCCATGGATGCAGCTAATCCCAATACAAAAGCACTCGTTTGGGGGGTGCAGTTGTAATATCTCATATGCCGTTCATACGCCTCTTTTTTCAAAGCATCGTCTTTCGACTCTTTGTATATCTCATCTAGTATGGGGGCGATTCCATACATGAAGCCCATATTCATTTGACGTTCATAATTCCAAGAGGATTGAATGGCCCAAGATCGCCATAAAAATTGCCGGTATTTCCAAGCGTTCTGATCTTTTTTCTTCATTAAGTTTCCCTCCTTATAATTCATCTAATGGATCAGGTTCTCCATGACTGTTGCCAGTCTCTTTACTATGAATTTGAATCATTACAAAAGCGGTAATACAAGCAAAAGCAGCTACACCAGTCACACTTAAATTAGAATAGGCAGTAATCAAAAAGCCCAGTAATAAAAAGGGAACAAGTTTTTTGGTTAACATTGTTTGCAACAGTAACGCAAAACCAAATGCTGGTAAAATTTTACTTGCGACAGTAAGCCCGTTCGTTAACCATTCCGGGATAGCTTCCACGATTTGTGATACCAAGTTCGTTCCAAAATAGATTGCTAGAAAAATCGGAAGAAAGTACATTAAGCTATAGAGGGCTGTCCCATACAATATGTGAATTCTCCTTGCTTTTTGATATTCGCTTCTCTCGATAAATTTATCTGCAACGTGTGTCAAATTTGACAAAATCGTACGCATCAGAATGCCTAACATCTGTCCTAAAACAGAGATTGGAATCGCAATGGTTAAGGCTGTTTCAGCATTGGCATTGGACAAAATAGCAAAAGAAGTCGCAATGATCGATGCCATGTTCATATCCGGCGGTGCTGCTGCACCGATATTGACGATACCCAAGGACATTAACTCCAATGAAGCACCAACCATTAATCCTTTTTCTAAATCCCCCAAAACCAAACCAACCAGTGTACTTACAATAAGCGGCCGTTCAAAATTCATTCTTCCCAGCAGTCTTGAATCTAAAATACAAAAAACACCAATTAAACCTAAAGCAATTGATTGGATGATCATCTTCCTTCCCCCTTTATATCATTGTGTTTAAATCCTCTTTCTTAGAGGTTGGAACCTGTTGTATAAATTGAGCGATTCCCTGCTCTTTTAAACATTTCGCATCAGCAATTTCTTCTTCGTTTAAAAAGACTGCATTGCTGAATTGTTTGGAACCTGTTTTTTTTATAATCCCCCCATAGTTGATTTCTTTTATTTTTGGATATGCTTCACAAAATTTTCTTACCTCCTTTGTGTTCCCAAAAATCAGCATAATATTCTCATTCAAAGTCTCAATTTTGGGTATTTTTTCTAATAGCTCCGCCACAGAAAAAATATGTAATTTTACCCCTGTCGGCTTAGATAGATTTAAAGACATTTTCTTGAAATCATCTTTTGCAGCTTCAGTATTGGCTACAATGATTCGGTTAATATTCAGTGATTTACTCCAAGAAAAAACAACTTGTCCATGCAATAATCGGTGATCAATACGTACTAACTTAATCATAGTTCATCTCCTTCGGCGGTTAATCCTACCAATAATTTCTTACAATCCACGAGAGAGTTTTGGCTCTCTAGGATAATATTACTTAAATCATTTTCATTAATCGGTCCGCAATGCGTTGCTAAAGAAATAACCAGCGGTAAATTCATTCCTGTAATCAGTTGTATCTCTGGGTGTTCTTTTATAATCGTCATCATGTCATTATTAACACTCCCCCCTAAAATGTCTGTTAATATATACGTATTGTTTGTATCTGTCTCCCTAAGCATTCTGTTTATTTGCTTTAAAACAGGTTCATCCTCGTCTCTAAATGCAGACAAAGCATAAATAGGAATACTATCTCCTATGATCATCGTGGCTGTTTGTTTTAATCCTTGAGATAATTCCCCATGGCTGACAAGAATTATTGTTACCATTTCCATTCCTCCTATCCTTTCACTTTTTATTAGCAAAGAGTATGCCAACTTAAAAAGCATTGGTATCACTTGATTTCTTTAATTTTTCTCAACACTTTTGTATGACTAGTGAAAGTGTTGGATAAAGTGTGGCCGAATCCTTTTAGACTTAACGAATAGGAACAACGATTGAAGATTATAGGATTTTTATTGCTTCTACGAGCGATTTGCTCCTCTGGTAAAATAAAAAAAATTTTTCTACTAGCAGCTGTTATGTTCAAAATAGCGCTTTTGCAGATATGTTTGGTTTTCTACAAGAATTATTAGTTCTTTAATGGATCGATCAATAAAATCTTTAATTTTTATGGGTCTTACTCCTACCTAAATTGAAAAGCTGCTTAACAGCAAAAAAAGAGCCTTCCTTTGATAAGGAAGGCTCTTAATAATGTTGCAACAACATTTATTTTGTTTTTGTCTAAAATTATTCTGCAGCGTTTGTGTCTTTGAGACCGTATTTTTTGTTGAAACGGTCCACACGTCCGTCTGCTTGTGTGAATTTTTGACGTCCAGTGTAGAATGGATGTGAATCAGAAGTTACTTCGACACGGATCAATGGATACGTGTTGCCGTCTTCCCACTCAACAGTTTCTTGAGAATTCTTTGTAGAACCTGATAAGAATTTGAAACCAGTAGTTGAGTCCATGAATACAACTGGATGATAATCTGGATGGATATCTTGTTTCATTTCTTCTTCTCTCCTTTGCCCTGGCTCATTTGCTTCACCAGAGTTGATTTGTCGATTTTACAACATGACTATCTTACCATGTTTGGTTTTTAGATGCAATTATCTTTTTATATTTCTTTTTTGCCGCTTGTCTCCGAAATGGACATCATGAAAAGCCGCTAAAAACTCTTCATTGTTCTTCGTTTTGCGCAAGAATTGAATGAATTGTTCTGTGAACTCTAAGGAATCCCCTAACATGTTGTTGCGCAAGCGCCAAGTTTCTTCCAATTGTTCACTGCTCATCAGCAATTCCTCTTTACGAGTACCAGATTTCTTGATGTCGATCGCAGGGAAGATCCGACGTTCTGCTAAGCTGCGAGAAAGCTGCAGCTCCATATTGCCGGTTCCTTTAAACTCTTCATAGATGACATCATCCATGCGGCTGCCGGTATCCACCAGTGCTGTGGCAAGAATCGTCAAACTGCCGCCTTCTTCAATATTACGGGCAGCACCAAAAAATTTCTTTGGTTTGTACAAAGCAGCTGGATCGATCCCGCCACTTAGTGTACGTCCGCTTGGAGGTACCACTAAGTTGTAGGCTCTTGCCAAACGAGTGATACTATCCATCAGAATCACGACATCACGCTTGTCTTCTACCAAACGCATCGCCCGTTCTAGTACCAATTCAGAGACACGGGTATGATTGCTAGGCTGCAGGTCAAAGGTTGAAGAAACAACATCGCCTTTGACACTGCGTTCCAGATCAGTCACTTCTTCTGGGCGCTCGTCGATCAAAAGAACGATCAATTCCACCTCAGGATAGTTGTCAGTGATCCCATTGGCAATTTCTTTCAATATACTGGTTTTCCCAGCTTTAGGCGGAGCAACGATCAGTCCCCGTTGTCCAAAACCCACTGGCGACAGCATGTCGATCATCCGAGTAGAAAGGCGTCCTGACGTTGTTTCTAATTTTAAATGACGATTCGGATAAAGCGGCGTCAACGCTGGAAAATGCGGACGCTCTTTGGCATCTTCTGGATCTTTGCCATTAACAGACTCAACGTGCATCAATCCATAATAGCGCTCAGATTCCTTGGGCGGGCGCGCCTTACCGGCGACTTTATCGCCATTACGCAAACTAAACCGACGAATCTGTGACGAAGAAATATAGATATCTTCTGCACTCGGTCCGTAGTTGATTGGGCGTAAAAAACCGTAGCCTTCTTGGCCTACGATATCCAAGATTCCTTCCATATAAAAGAAGCCTTGTTTTTCCGCCTGCGCCCGTATCACAGCCAATGACAATTCTTTTTTATTCATTTGGCTGTAATAAGGAATTCGAAACTCTTTGGCAAAGGTGTAGATTTCTTTTAAGGTTTTGTTTTCCAACTCTGCCATCGTAAGATAATCGCTCATAATTACTCCTCTATCATTTGAATATCAGCTCCAAGAGCCGTTAGTTTTTCGATGATATGATCATAGCCGCGCAAAATGTACTCGACATTAAAGACGCTGGTCGTGCCAGTCGCCATCAATCCGGCAATGACAAGGCAAGCTCCTGCTCGTAAATCAGAAGCGACAACTTCTGCTCCGTGCAATTGGCTTGGTCCGCTGACAAAAATCATGTTGCCTTCTGTCGTTGCTTGTGCGCCCATTCGTGCTAATTCAGGAATATGGTTGACCCGTTTGGCGTAAATCGTGTCCATGATTTCCGACGTTCCTTTTGCTTTTAGCAATAATGGTGTGATCGGCTGTTGCAGGTCTGTGGCAAATCCTGGATAAGGATAAGTTTTCACAGTCGCTGGTTTCAAGTCTTTTGAGGGATGCACATAGATTTCATCTTCACTAATATCCATTCGCACGCCGATTTCTTCCAATTTCGCAATGTAGCTTTCTAGATGCTCATAAATCACATTTTTGACAGTAATGCCTTCCCCCGCTGCTGCGGCTAAAGAAAGGTAGGTTCCTGCTTCGATCCGATCTGGAATGATGGAATGACGACAACCGTGCAATTCTTCCACGCCTTCGATACGAATTTCATTGGTACCTGCACCTCTGATTTTCGCTCCCATATTATTTAAAAGGGTGGCAACATCAATGATCTCAGGTTCCCGTGCGGCATTTTCAATGATCGTTTTGCCTTTGGCTTTTACTGCTGCCAGCATCACATTGATGGTTGCTCCGATGGAGACCATATCTAGGAAGATCCGTTCGCCAGTCAAGCCTTCTTCTTCGGTACGCAAATACATAGCACCATGTTCATTGGTGACTTTTGCGCCAAGTGCTTCGAAGCCTTTAATATGCAGATCGATGGGTCGCGGGCCTAAGAAGCAGCCGCCAGGCAATCCAACGACGCCTTCACCAAACTTCGCCAACAATGCCCCCATGAAATAGTAAGAAGCTCGTAGACTATTGATTTTTCCGTTAGGCATCGGGATCGAAACGATGTTTGTCGGATCGATCTCAAGCGTATTGTTTTCAAAATGGGTCTTCACACCCATGATTTCGATAATCTCAATTAATGAGTGCACATCTTGGATGTCAGGCACTCCTTCTAAAATGACCGGTGAATCAGCTAAGATCGCTGCCGGGATCAATGCGACTGCACTGTTTTTTGCGCCGCTAATGGTGACTTCACCTTTTAAGGGTCGATTGCCGTTGATGACAATTTTTTTCATGGAATTCCACCTATACTCTTTTTTAATTTATGTGTATCATTCCAATTTTAGCACAGATCCCTCAAAGAAAAAAGATGCAGGATATTTTTGATCCCCGCATCAAGAATATTTTCTTGGAAAACAAAAAAACTCTTAGAATCAGTGATTCTAAGAGTTTTGATCTTTGATTAAGATTAAGCTTTACCAGCTGAACCGAACCAGTCGATGTGTTCTTCTGCATCTTTAACGATTGCAGCAACACCTGGTGCTAATAATTTACGAGGGTCGAATCCTTTACCTTCTTTATCTTTGCCAGCTTCGATGTATTCACGAGTTGCTTTAGCAAATGATAATTGGAATTCAGTATTTACGTTTACTTTAGAAACACCCATTGAGATTGCTTTTTCGATTTGGTCTTGAGGAATACCAGAACCACCGTGTAATACTAATGGTACATCAGAACCTACTGCATCAGCGATTGCTTGTAAGTGGTCAAAAGCAAGGCCTTTCCAGTTTTCAGGGTATTGACCGTGAATGTTACCAATTCCGCAAGCTAGGTAATCAATACCAGTTGCAACCATTTGTTTACATTCTTCGATGTCAGCTAATTCGCCAGAACCGATGATTCCATCTTCTTCTCCGCCGATTGAACCAACTTCACACTCAACAGAAACGCCTTTTGCGTGTGCTTTTTCGACAACTTCTTTAGCCAATTTCAAGTTTTCTTCAAATGGTAAGTGAGAGCCATCAAACATAACAGAAGTGTAACCAACTTCGATACATTCCATTGCTGCATCATAATCACCGTGGTCTAAGTGGATTGCAACTGGAACAGTGATGTTCATTGAATCAACCAAGTTTGTAACGATGTCTTTAGCAACTTTGTATCCGCCCATATATTTGGCAGCACCCATTGAAGTTTGGATTAGAACTGGCGCTTTTTTCGCTTCAGCAGCTTTTAAAATCGCTTGTGTCCATTCTAAGTTGTTTGTGTTGAATCCGCCGACTGCATATCCGCCTTGACGAGCAGCTTTTAAGAATTCAGCTCCTGATACTACTGGCATAAAAAATTCCTCCTAAGTTTTGAAAAACTTTATTTGTTAAGCAATGCTTAACCGACAATGCTATTTTAGCAAAGATTTGCGGTATTTGCTACTAAAAAGAGGAATTTCTCTTTTCAAAAAAAGATTGCACAAATATAAAAATCCAGCATTTTCATCATCTTTTCTGAAAGTCTACGATTCTGTAAGGTTTTGCTCTCCTATAAGCGGTCGTTAGATAACAAATCAGCATGTGAAAATTCGAGAAAAATTTCACATATTTTTTCGTCATTTTATCATAATTTTCCAGTAAATCCTTCCTTCTTCTCCTCTGAGCATAAGAATAGCCTTGTGAAAGCGGCTATATTATTATGTAAAAAAGGAGGGATAAAATGAAAAAAGCGCTTATTGGATTTTTGGCAGTCATCGGGGTTCTTTTCTTGGCAAGTTGCAGCTCGGGGGCCAAAGAAGAAACCAAAACATTCACAATGAATCAAAATGGGGTTTCGATGGAACTGGTCTTCACTTATGAAGGCGATAAAGTAAAAACTCAGACTGCGAACAATGTCATGCCTTATTCAGCAATTGGGGTAACGACCAAAGAAGAAGCACAGACGGTACTTGATCCGATCGCAGAACAGTATCAGCAAGTCAAAGGGTTGGACTATTCCCTCGACTATACAGATAGTGAAGCGACTGAATCCTTGAAGATCAATTACGACGAGTTGGATTATGATTCAGCAAAACAATTGCCTGGGGTTAGTTTTGAAGGAAATACCGAAAATGGGATCAGCATGGAACGTACAGAGGAAATGCTCTTGGATCAAGGGTATAAATTAAAAGAATAATCCTCTCTAGGCACCAGCAAATCAACACGCGTTTCCGCTGGCGGATTTCATTCGAACTGTTAGCGAAAAAAATAATGCATCAGCCTGAAACTTCCGGTCGTTTTGACGGAAGTTTTTTGTATGCAGAAACAGATGATTTCCACCAACGCTCACGCAAGTGTCAACCTTTTACGGATTACTGGGATCGCGCAACTCAAAAAACTCCCCATCTTGAGATGAGGAGTTTCGCACATTCATTTTTTGGTTTGCGGCTAGCGATTATTACGCTTGATGGTTGTCTAATGAAGCACCAACAAATGCTTTGATCAAGCGTTGTGGGCGTGTTGGACGAGAAATCAATTCTGGGTGGAATTGGCAACCCACGAAGAATTTGTTTTCTGGAATCTCAACGATCTCAACCAAACGATTGTCTGGTGACACACCTGAGAAGACCATACCATTTGCTTCAAAGATTTCACGGTATTTGTTATTAAATTCATAACGATGACGGTGACGTTCTTGAACAACTTCCTCCCCATCATAAGCTGCAGCTGTTTTGGTGCCTTTTTTCACTTTACATGGATACAAGCCTAAACGCAATGTTCCACCTAAGTTTTCGATGTTTTCTTGGTCAGCCATCAAGTCAATGATGTTATTGGCTGTTTCAGGATCCGTTTCTGCGGAGTTGGCATTTTCCAAGCCAACGACATTGCGGGCATATTCCACACAAGCCATTTGCATCCCTAGACAAATCCCTAAGAATGGCACATCATTTTCCCGAGCATAACGGATCGCTTCGATTTTCCCTTCAATCCCACGATCACCAAATCCACCAGGAACAAGGATCCCGTCTACTTCACCTAAGTAAGACTCCACATTTTCCCGTGTGATTTCTTGGGCTTTGATCCAATCGATCTCGATGTCTGCATCAAAGGCAAAACCAGAATGTTTCAAGGCTTCGACAACTGATAGATAAGCATCTGGCAATTCCACATATTTTCCGACTAATGCGATGCGTACTTTTTTCTTCAAATTCAGCACCTTTTCTTCCAATGCTTGCCATTCAGTCATGTCAGCAACTGGTGCGGTCAGTTTCAAATGATCACACACGATTTGATCCATGCCTTGCGCTTGCAGTGCCAATGGGATCGAATAAAGGGTCTCAACGTCACGAGATTCGATCACGGCTTCTGGTGCCACATCACAGAATTGTGCCAATTTGTTTTTTGTTGATTGTCCTACGGGTTGTTCTGTCCGAACGACCAAGATATTTGGTTGAATCCCTAAGCCGCGCAGTTCCTTCACACTGTGTTGGGTCGGTTTGGTTTTCATTTCGCCCGCTGCTTTCAAATAAGGAATCAGCGTCGTGTGGATGTACATCACATTGTCTGAACCTACGTCTGCTTTCATTTGACGCAAAGCTTCTAGAAACGGCAATGATTCAATATCCCCTACTGTACCGCCGACTTCTGTGATGATCACATCTGAATCAGTCATTTTGGCTGCCCGCATGATTTTTTCTTTGATCTCGTTGGTAATGTGCGGGATCACTTGAACAGTCGCGCCTAAGTATTCTCCTTTACGCTCTTTCCGCAAAACTTCTGAATAGATTTTTCCAGTTGTTACATTTGAGTATTTGTTCAAATTGATATCGATAAAGCGTTCATAGTGACCTAAGTCTAAGTCGGTCTCTGCTCCATCATCGGTTACGAATACTTCACCATGTTGGTATGGGCTCATCGTTCCTGGATCGACGTTGATGTACGGATCGAATTTTTGAATGGTTACTTTCAAGCCGCGATTTTTCAACAGACGTCCTAATGATGCTGCTACGATCCCTTTACCAATAGAAGAAACCACACCGCCGGTTACAAAAATATATTTTGTCATAAACTGAAAAACTCCTTTAATCTATTTTACAGGAAAAGCATTTAGAAAATAAGAAAAGCTCCCTATCCATAAATGAATAGGGAGCGAAAATTCTAAATCACTTTCTGACTCTTGTAAAGAGTGCCCAAACAGAATGATACATTCTCACCTAGCAAATGTCAAGAAAACTTTATCTGATTTTTTCAGAAAAAACGGAGGTTTCCAAACGAAGCGCTTCACGCTTCAATGCAGCTGGTTCCTCCTTTTTCACGCCGGCATTCTAAGGTTACTCTTTCTTAAACAACCTTCATGTTTTCTGCACAACTTTTTGCAATTTTTTCATTGCTTCTTACGAAATCGTTGAACTCTCTTTGGCATAATACAAAGTGTAGATGAAGTCTGGCGCTTTACTCGTTTTGGTAAAAATGATCGGAACGTATTTCTGGTTATTTTTGGCAAAGACGAGGTGCAGGTTCGATTCCTGCCTTCTACGCTAGTGATGCGGTTGAAAGAGGGCTCTGAGAATCAATGGTAGTAATCCTTAGATTATTGTTTCACCAATGAAACAAAATCAACGTTCGTCCAAGCATTTCCTGAAGCCTTGCTGTAAACCCCGATTTCACAAGCACCTGTTGTAATTGGAATGTCTTCGATTGTAATTTTTGTCCATTCACTTGTTTTAACAACCGCAGTATTTAGTTCCGCTCCACCATAATTTTTGACATATAACTGATTGGTATCAAACTCTCCCCCAGACATTACATAGGCACTTAATGTGTAAGTACCATTGCTTATACCACTAACATTTTGATAAGCTGATGCCTCGTAAGCTTGGTCCTGCCAAAAAGTTAATTTGTAGTCTCCAAAAAAAGTCCCAGCTTCCGTTTTGATCGTACCTTCAGCTGTTCCTTGTTGAAACCACGTTTGCCAATCGGAAGGACTAGTCGTTGGTCCATCGCTCTCGAAACTTGCATTTTTAACCAGATTTGTTTGCGCCCCTGCTTGTTTAAACGCACGCAAGCTTGGCAAGGCGTTTCCAGCAAAATCAAACAGCGCCTGGTTGTCCCATTCGTTTCCCATAGTGGATTGAACACCGAGATAATTCATACCTGCTTGTGTTGCCCAACTCACGTTTCCGTTGTACCAAAGAGGTTCCCAGTAAAAGAAGCCCGCCCCGCGATCATTCGGCACCGCTTGAATACGATCGGCTAGATCCAGCAAATACTCTGCTTGTCCTGTCGGTGTTGGTTCATATCCCCCCGCCGTTGCTTCGGCTTCGCCAAAAGCATTTGGCATAGTATCGGCATTCGCTGTTGTATGCCCATAAGCTGTTTCAACTACGATCACTTCTTTGCCATACCGTTGGCTGATCGTATTCATATTGGTTTGAAGTTCATTCATTGAACCGTGCCAATACGGATAATACGATACTCCAATTAAATCAAATGACACACCCCGACTGGTGATTTCATCAAACCACCAAGTAAATGCTCCTGTATCGCCACCATCAGCTAAGTGGAGCATTACTGGAGTTGTTTTAGGTTGAGTGTCTCGAACAGCTTGGACACCGGACTTCAAAAAAGTAGTCAATCGATCAAACTCACCCCCGTCTTCTCCCCAAGACTTGCCATAAGGCCAGAGCATTCCACTATTCAGTTCATTGCCGATCTGAACCATATCAGGATAAACGTCTAGCTGCTTCATTTCCGACAGAACGTTCTTTGTATAGTCATACAATGCCGTGTTCATTTCTTCAAAGGTCAGATCTTGCCACGCTTTAGGAACATTCTGTTTCCCAGGATCAACCCAAAAATCACTGTAATGGAAATCTAGCAACACGTTGAGTCCAAGATTTTTTGCTCGTTTTGCAAGGGCAATCGTCGTTTCCAGATCATTTGTCCCTGCCCCATAACTTTCTCCGTTACTATTATAAGGATCCTGCCACAAACGCAGTCGAACATAGTTGACACCATTATTTTTTAGAATCTCTAAGGCATCTTTTGAAATACCATCTTCATAATATTTTGCACCAGATTTTTCCATATCTGACAAGATTGAAATATCTGCTCCGCGAATAAATTCGCTGGCAGATGCTTCAACTGTTTTTGAAACAGCCCCCAAAGTCCCTATCACAGCTGTAAATAAAGCGACTTTACGTAACCAAGCTCCCTTTTTCATTCATTTGCTCCTCCTTTATTGAAATTGGTTCAGAATAAATTGAACGGCTTTTTCAGGATCTCTCGTTAATCCGATATAT
Organism: Enterococcus sp. 2G9_DIV0600; assembly: GCF_002140615.1. Lineage (NCBI taxonomy): Bacteria > Bacillati > Bacillota > Bacilli > Lactobacillales > Enterococcaceae > Enterococcus > Enterococcus sp. 2G9_DIV0600. The sequence continues at coordinate 570,297 of NZ_NGLL01000001.1, read as the reverse complement.
TCTGCTCCTTTTGTCGCAACCAGCTTGATTCCTAAGCGATCGGTATCTTCTTTGATATCATCATAATAAGAATTGACTTGCGGTGCTAAGACCACCATATCAAAATCCTGCAGCATTTCGTAATGAGAACCATAAGCACCCGCCATTGCACTGATCGGTGCTTTCGATTCAGATGCGCCTTCTTTTAAAGCATTAGCTAACATCGCACTTGTCCCTGCTCCAGCACAAAGCACCAACACATTGATTTCTTTATTTGTATCGCTGATAATTTGGCTCGCTGCCACAGGTACTTCCTCAGGTATAGCGGCAGAAGCACCTTCCTCGGTTGCGATCACTTCCGCTTTTTGTGCTTCTTGCTCTACTAAAACAGCATCGTATGCTTTACAAAATGGTAGATAGATCAGGAAGTCAACGACGATTAGAACCGCTGCTAAAACAAAGGCTAACACCCCCATGCCCGTTCCTAGAACCAGACCGATCGGTGCCGGAGTTGCCCAAGGTAAAACGTACATAAAACTGTTCATGCCTAGCACATCGACAAAAAACTTAAACAAGCAAACGTTTACAACTGGTGTTAACAAAAACGGAATGAAAAAATAAGGATTCAAAATCATGGGTGCTGCAAACAACAATGGTTCATTGACAGCAAAACTTACTGGAATAAAGGAAGCTTTCCCGACTGCCTTCAATTGTTTGGACTTAGCAAAGAGTAGGAAGATAAAAGGAACGACCAATGTGGCCCCAGTTCCTCCCATAGTTCCTACAAAATTTCCTAAACCGACTGTCAGTACTTTTGAAGCTTGCTCACCGGAATTGAACAATTGCAGATTGGTTTCCACATTGGCATAGATAATTGCTGCAATTGCTGGTTCCACGATTGACGGTCCATGAACACCGACAAACCAAAATAGCGCCATCGCTCCCCAGATGATAGCGATTCCTAAATAACCGTCGGCTGCTGTGAATAATGGCTGCAGCACAGTAATGATTGCTTCTGCAAATGAGATTTGGAAAATTTGCCGAATACCTAAATCAATTAAAACGGCCGCAAATACTGAAAAAGAGAAAGGAAAAATATCTCGGAAGGTTTGCGAAATCGTACCAGGAACTTCTTTAGGCATCTTAATGGTAATGTCTTTCAGCACACAAAACTTATATAAATTAACTGTTAAAAATGCAGCGACAAAGGACGCCAATAGCCCCTTTGTCCCCATGTATTCCGTTGAAAATCCGCCTTCGATCGGAGAGACGCTTAACAACAGGAAACTTACCACAGAAGCCAGCATCACAGAAGTCGTGTTGATCACTTTGTTTTTCGGTAAGCGGCGATTCATCGAATCAGCCAAGCAGCGAGCAGTGGTTGCTGAAACAAGTAACCCTACAACCCCCATCGAATAATTATAGACTTTCCACAACCAAGTGGAGACAGCTTCAGGCCATTGGTAACCAAAAATCTCAGGAACCGCAGCAATCAAAATGAATATGCTTGAGAATAAAATAGCCGGCATCGCTGTTAAAAATCCGTCACGAACGGCTCCCAGATAACTATTGCGTGAGATTTTTTCAAAAAACGGTTTCCCTTTTTCGATTTGTTTAATGATTCCATCCATAGCGTTCTTCTCCTATCCTTGATTCTGCTTGTACAGTGCAATAAAGTCTTGAATCAGATCCCTCAGCAACAAAGTGGTCATTAAATGGTCCTGTCCATGAATAAAAATGAATCCCATCTCCATCTCTTTTCCCGATGCTTCTTCCGCTAAAATTTTCGTTTGCGAATTGTGTGCAAGAGTTAAATTTTCGTCGGCTTCTTTCAGTGCTGAATCAACATGCTCAAAGTTCCCTTGTCTTACTTCTTTCAATAATTTCAATAATGTACTGCGAGCGTCCCCTGAATAAGCAACGATCTCAAAACCAAGCATTTGTAATTCCTCTTTATTCATCTTTTCTTCCTCCATTATTACTTATTAAATAATCGTTTTGGTTTCACTAACTAATTTGTACCAGTATGCTGACTCTTTCGGGTAACGCTTCTGGGTTTCAAAATCAACATAAAACAAGCCATACCTTTTGTTATACCCATTTGTCCATGAGAAAAGATCCATAAGCGACCACAAAAAATATCCCTTCACATTTACCCCAGCTGTTATCGCCTTGCTTAAGGATTCCAAATAGACTCTCAAATAGTCGATTCTCGGCTGATCCATAATGATGCCATCTTCAAACTGGTCTTTATACCCCATGCCGTTTTCAGTGATATAGATTTTGTTGTAATGCGGGTAATCGCTTTTAATTCGCAACAACAAGTCATAAAGACCTTCTGGATAAATCAGCCAGTCCCAATCTGTTCGAGGAATTCCTTCTTTATAAATGCGTTCTCCGATCCCCTTCACTTTATAAACAGAGGTCCCTTTTTCACCCGTGCCATTATGATGGATCGCGTTTTCTCCATCGTAAGCTTTGACAAAATGGCATTGGTAGTGATTGATCCCTAAATAGTCATTACGCGTGGAGGCTTTTTTCAATTCAACGAAATCTTCTTCAGGAAAATGATAGCTGGCCTGATTTGCTTCACATATCTCATCAAGAGCAGTCAAGGTTTCAGTTGAATAATAGCCTAAATAAGTAGCATCTAATAAGAAGCGGATCGTCAATGCATCGTCTAAAAAGGCTGCATGCTTATCTTCTGGAGCATCTGTTGCCGCATATTTCGTCTCCAATGAGTGAACGACACCGATTTCGCCTTGAAGTTCGTTTTCTTTGAAATAGTTCACAACACGTGCATGGGCAACCATCATATTATGAAGACAGGCGATGATTTTTGTAAAATCATATTTGATTCCTGGTGGGAAAACGCCTAACAAATATTGATTGGTCGCAACAGGATAGATTTCATTAAAGGTACTCCACACTTTCACTTCTTTGAATTCATGAAAACAAAAAATGGCATAGGAAACGAATGCTTCTATTGTTTCTCGATTCAAAAAATCTCCCTGGTCAAACAAACGTTTAGGGGTATCAAAATGATGCAATGTCACAAACGGCGTTACGTTTCTTTTCGCACATTCTTCGAACACACGATGATAAAAAGCGATTCCTTCTGGGTTTGGTTCCCCATCACCATCAGGAAAAATTCGACTCCATGCAATGGATAATCTTAGCCCATTCACACCAAATCGTTCACACAATTCAATATCCTTTGCATATTGATGATAAAAATCACTTGCCGGATCGGGACTGAATCTACCCTGTTCCTCTAAAAAATCATCCCAAGCAACAGCACCTTTGCCGCCCTCCTTAGTGGCTCCTTCAACCTGATAGGCTGCTGTGGCTCCACCAAAAATAAAATCTTCTGGTAATTTAAGCATGTACATCTCTCCTCAAATCTATAATCAGTTTCCGCACTTTCTAACTGATTGAATTGTAATCGCATCCAAAACATTTGTCAACAAAAACAAACATAAATAATCACAAAAATCGAAAAAAAATGATAAAACCCATTGAAATGAACATATATCACGCAAATAATTGTTTGTTTTTGTTTGAAACAGATTGACTGTTATCCGATTATATGGTAGATTATCCTTAAATTAGAGGTGAAGACGATGCTGAAAAAAGAAAGATTGTTTACTATCGTAGAAATGGTCAATAAAAAAGGAATCCTTACCGTTAATGAAATCATCAATCAATTAGATGTTTCTGATATGACCGTTCGCAGAGATTTAGATGAATTAGAAAAATCGGGCAAGCTGCTACGTGTCCATGGAGGGGCGCAAAGTCTTTCCTACACTTTAGATCAAGAACTTTCTCACACCGAAAAAGCCACTTTGCAGATTCAAGAAAAAAAAGAAATTGCTGCCGCAGCAGCCTCCTTGATCCAAGAAGGTGAAACGATTTTCTTAGGGCCTGGTACAACAATCGAACTTTTGGCGACTCATTTACTCAACAAGAAAATCCGAATCATTACTAATAATTACCCAGTTTTTGATATTCTTGCGCAAGCAGATGGACCAGAAATTTTGCTAATTGGCGGTGATTTCCGTAAAAATACCGGTGCATTTGTTGGACCGATCACTAACGACAATTTAAGAAGATTAAAGTTTACGAAAGCATTTATCAGTTCAAACGGTGTACACAACGAAGCCATTTCTACTTATAGTACAGAAGAAGGAGAAGCACAACAGATCGCATTAAATAATTCCCGTAAGAAATATCTGCTCGTTGATAACAAAAAGTTCAACCGAGATGATTTTTATGTATTTTATAATTTGCATGACTTCGACCTACTCATTACGGATCGTCAAATATCACCTGAGCTGCAAGAGCACTATGCACAATATGTCGATCTGCAAATTGCTGATTCAACCGAAAATACCACTATAGGAGCGTAACTATGAAAGGGATTATTTTTGATTTCAACGGAACTATGTTTTTGGACTCTCATCTGCATGAAGCTGCTTGGCTGCACATGATTCATGATCATACAAAAAATGGTTTATCAGATGAGGATATTTTAAAAAATATCCATGGTCGAACGAATACGGAGATTTTAAAACATTTCATTTCAGAACATTTGACCGCCTCTGAGATCGCCGTATTGTCAGAAGAAAAAGAAAGCTATTATCGTATGCTTTGCTTGCAAAATAAGAACGATCTCCAATTGACAAAGGGGCTTGAAGCGACTCTTGATCAGCTGACTGACCAGCAGATTCCATTAACGATTGCCACCGCTACTGTTAAAGAGAATGTTGCTTTTTATTTTGATACTTTCGATTTAGCTCGCTGGTTTGATTGGGATAAGATCGTCTATGACGATGGCTCTTTTCCTGGAAAACCGCAACCGGATATTTTTCTTAAAGCGGCTGGCAAATTGGGCTTAGCTCCTGCAGATTGTCTTGTTATCGAAGATGCTTATTCAGGTTTGCTTGCTGCCAAGCGTGCTGGGATTGGAACAATTATCGCAATTGATCCATTCGGTAAGAATAAATCAGTATTTGAACAGGCACAGCTAAATAAAGATGGAACCATCAAAGATTTTACTGATTTTTGGACAGAGTGCCTATCTGTCATATCCATTAATTCTTAAGCGATTCTATTAAAAACAACTGAGATGCATATCTCCTTTTATAAAAAACTGCAGTGAAATGACATGAAGACACGTGTCATTTCACTGCAGTTTTTTTCATTTTCGTTTAGTTCTTACTCATTCTGCTGAAATTTCTAGATTTTCTCCAACCAATCATTGTCATTCTTTTTGTTCTTTGAGAAAATAAGCACAACTCAATCGATTAATTTAACGTTTTCTCGATTTTTTTCGATTTTTCCAGTTGAAAGATGTTCACTTTTTTTATTTTCAGTTGTTGTATTGTTAAGGAGGGAGAAAAATGCGTTTGGATGCTTACGAACATTATTTACTGCAGTTAACGAATGACTTGGTTCATTACCTGCAGTCCCTCGGCGCTTCTCAACAGGATGCCGAAGATATTGCTCAAGAAGCAGTTGTGAAAATCCTTGAAATCGATTCGGTCTTATCCGCAGAAGCGATTCGTCCGTGGCTATTTCGTGTGGGGATCAATGGTTACTTTACTTTATATAAACAAACAAAGCGACGGCGAGAAATCGTCAGGCAGTATTTGCCAGTGACTGCTTCTAGTATCAACTGGCAAGAAACTGATGATGATCTTTATGAAGCACTTCAAAAATTACCCGTTTCTACCTCCACCCTTTTGATCATGAAGTACGCAGAAAATTTGAGCTTAAAAGAAATAAGCTTCTTACTGAATCGCTCGGAAGATAGCATCAAAACAGCATTATACCGAGGAAGAAAACAACTGAAAAAAAGAATGGAGGAAAAGAATCATGACTATTAAAGATCAAGAATTTAAAAAAATCGTGAAAAAAGCTCGACTAAAAAACACACGTAGGACAATTGTTATTGCTGTACTGTCTTTGTTCGTATTGATTGGTCTACCAGGGGGGCTTTATTTAAACTATTACAATTATGGTCCTTTTCGAGGAGAAAAAATAGCGGGTGTTCCAGATAATCATCTAGTTCAAGTCGAAAATCAAATGGATCTTTCCAGACTGTTATTTGATTTTGGCTCGCAGCTAAAATTTAATACCCAAGCTCAAGCGATGACGGTTTACTTTGATCACTATCACAAAGGTGAGAAAACAACCCACAAGTTGATTGCTTCCTTAATGACAGATACCAAAAGCAATTATAACGGTTATTTAACGATTGGTATTTCTAAAGGGGAAAAAAAGCTGCTCGTAAACTTATCTTCCAATGGCGGAGCATCAGAAACAACGACAGATCTTACGGCATTTCAGTATATTTCTCTTGGAGAAGACAAAGATCTTCCCGGGGGAGCAATCTACCACATTGAAGAAGATCCCCTAGAAATCAAAAAAAATGTTGAGATTCCTTTGATTTATATTGCACAAGGTGGCGACCTAAAATTATATGATGTGATGGAAAATAACTTGTCCGAAGAAAATTTAAAAAGCATTGAAAACGTCTATTACATTTACTTAATAGTAGAATAACGAAAAAAGACCAGTTCAGGATGCCTGAGCTGGTCTTTTTTCTGTCATACTGTCGATTAATTCCGACGGTTGTTATTACCGAATAAAATAATCAAACGTAAGAGCTGCAATAAGGTTGCTACGGCAGCTGCGACATACGTCAACGCTGCGGCAAAGAGCACTCTTCTTGCTTGTGGTACTTCATCTTCTGTTAACAAGCCACCATCTGCCAAAATACGGATCGCCCGTTTTGAGGCATCGAACTCGACTGGCAAGGTCACTAATTGGAAAATAAACGCCAATGAGAAAGCCAACAAGCCTAAGTTGATCAGAAACGATCCTCGTAATAGGACCCCAATCAAAATCAATGGGATCGAGATGCTGGTTCCGATATTAGCGATCGGTACGATCGCATGACGCAAACGCAAAGGAAAATAACCTTTGGCATCTTGGACTGCGTGTCCACACTCATGTGCCGCAACACCGATTGCTGCTACCGAAGTTGATTGTGCAGTGGATTGCGATAAACTCAGCATTTTGTTGCCAGAATTGTAATTATCCGTCAAATCACCAGCGATCGCTTGCACACCCACATTATTGATTCCTTGGCTTTGCAAGATGTACTGCGCCGCTTTTGTGCCGGTAATATTATTTTTACTTCTGACTTTGTCATATTTGTTAAAGGTACTTTTGACGTACGCTGACGCTGCTAGTGAAATCACCATACCGATAATTACAAGAATGAAAGTCGGGTCATAAAAAAAGCCGAACCCGTATCCGCCCATACCATACACGATAAAATTCCCCCTTTTAATCTTTGACCTTATTTTACCATTAAAGTGGTGAAAAAATTATGAAGATGACTGGAAGATTTTGTTTTTAACCTTTTTTTACAAATTCTGATTTTAGTTTCATTGCGCCGAAGCCATCGATCTTGCAATCAATGTTGTGGTCGCCTTCGACTAATTTGATGTTTTTCACTTTCGTTCCTTGTTTGATGGCGCCAGATACGCCTTTGACTTTCAAGTCTTTGATGACCGTTACTGTATCACCATCGACTAAAATATTGCCGTTGGCATCTTTATATACGGGTGCTTCTTCCGCCGCTTGTTGCTCTTGCCATTCGTTTCCGCATTCGGGACAAACAAACAGCCCGCGGTCTTCATAAGCGTACTCAGATTGGCAATTTGGACAGTTAGGAATTTGAGTCATAGTGTTGCTCCTTTAAAATATAATTTTCGCTGTAAAAAAACAACTCACCATCAGCATACCGAAAAACCATTAGCGGTGCAACCAAAAATCAGTGACCTGTAAGTAAAAAAAATCGCTTCTGTAGAGTAATAACAGAAGCGATAACTCAAGTGTATTCGAAAAGGAACTACAAAACGTTGGGTATTATTTTGAGAAATGATTCGCACAAGCATCGCCGACCCACTGGATGATTTGTACCAGAAGAATCAGCAGGAGAATCACCACAATCAAAATCGCCGTTTCATAGCGATAATAACCATACTGAATTGCTAAATCGCCAATGCCGCCTGCGCCAATTGTTCCCACCATCGCTGAGTAGCCTAAAAGACTGATCAAAGTTAGCACAAATCCACGAATCAAAGCTGGCAGACTTTCTGGTAAAATCACTTCGCGAACGATCTGTCTCGTCGATGCTCCAGAAGCGACGCTGGCTTCAAGGACGCCATAGTCGATTTCGGCAAATGCGGATTCAGCGATTCGGGCGTAAAAAGGAATCGCGGCAATCGATAAAGCAATCGCACCACCCGCTGGGGTATAAGGATCACCGATCAGCATCGCTGATAACGGAATCAGCGTAATCAATAAGATCAAAAATGGCAGCGAACGGATTGCATTGACGACAAAATCGGCCAGATGATGCAAGAAAATATTTTTATGAAAAAGGTTACTGCCGACTAAAAATAGGACTAATCCAATCAATAAGCCGAAAACTACTCCTATAATTGCTGAGGTCCCCACCATAAAGAATGTTTCCCATAGTGCTTGAGGCAGGTTTGTTTTTAAAATCTCAATCGTTTCAGCCATTTTTCTCACCTATCTTTCTTAGAGAAAAGACGTTCGCAGCTAAGTGTTCTCGGGCTTTTGCTGCTTCTTCGTCGGGTCCCGTCAAATAGATATACAAAATACCGATCACATCTTTTTTGATATACTCAATTTTCCCATGGATGATATTGATCGACACATCGTAGGCTTTCGCTACAGTCGAAATCAGTGGTTCTAACGTATACTCACCTTGGTAGCGCAATTCCAGCAAGTCGCCTTGCGTGAAAGATGCTAGAATCTCTTCAGGAAGCGTCAGATCCAAGTAGCGGCCTACCAGTTTTTTCGTAATAGGCTGTTTAGGCTGACTGAACAAGCCATAGGTCGTTTGTTCTTCAACGATGCGCCCCTTTTCCATCACTGCCACCCGATCAAAAAACTTACGGGCAACATCCAATTCATGAGTGATAAAGACGATGGTGATGCCTGTCTGTTCCTTGATTCGGATCAACAATTTCAAAATTTCTTCGGTCGTTTCAACATCTAACGCACTGGTAGCTTCGTCACACAACAAAATCTCAGGTTCGTTGGCAATCGCTCGTGCAATGCCGATCCGTTGCTTTTCTCCCCCAGACAAATTATTCGGATACTCGTGAATTTTGTGAGGCAGATCCACCATTTCCAACAGTTCCTTGATCCTCGCTTCTTGCTTTTCTTGCGGATAATGTCCAGCACGCAAAGCAAAGGCTAAATTTTCCTTGATGGTTCGATTATGGATCAGATTGAAATGCTGAAAGATCATCCCGATTTTTTGTCGTACTTCACGCAAGTGTTTGCCTTTAGCTTGCGTGATGTCTTGACCATCAATCAGAATTTGACCACTAGATGGCACCTGCAGTAGATTCAACGTACGAACCAAAGTACTTTTCCCGGCCCCGCTCAATCCGACGATCCCATATACTTCTCCAGCTTGAACGGAAAAATCAACGGAATCCACTGCTTTTTTGATTTCTTTTTTATGAGTGAAGGCCACTGATACTTGTTTCACTTCTATTTTTGCCATAGGATCCCCTTCTTACTCAGTCCAAAATTTCGGTTGATCAAAGTTGCTGAACGGTGATTCGGCAATCGCTTCTTTAAATGCGTCACTTTCTAATACTTCCGTAACTGCCTTAGCAAAATCACTGTCTTCTTCTTCGGAGGACACCACAAAGACATTTTTATATTCTTCTTTCAATGACTCCAACGCCAAAGCATCTGCAGGATCAAGAGAAGCCGCCCAAGCGAAGTTTCCTGGTACTAAAGCTAAATCGACGGTATCTAACGAACGAGCCAATTGAGCTGCGTCTAATTCTTTAAAAGTCAGATTCTTCGGATTTTCTTCGATGTCATTCACTGTTGCTTTCGTTTCGTCGATATTGTCTGCGATGGTGATCAACTCATTGGCAGCTAACAGTTGCAAGGTCCGAGCTAAATTTGAGGCATCATTGGCAATCGAAACAGTCGCCCCGTCTGCTAACTCATCCAAGCCGGACAGTTGCTTCGAATAGATGCCCATTCCCAGTGTGGGCACTTTTTGTAATGCCGTAAGGGATAACTGGTTATCTGCCGAAAATTTTTCTAGATAAGCCGTATGTTGAAACAAATTGGCATCGATTTGGCCATTCGCCAAGGCATTGTTCGGCTGAATATAATCATTAAACACTTTGGTCGTGAGTTGATACCCTTTTTCTTCCAGTAATGGAGAGATCACCTCTGTCACCATGTCCCCGTATGGTCCCGGCGCTACTCCAACGACTTTTTCTTCCACTGCATTTACACTGTTTTCACCAGACTGCGTATCCTCTGTGCTGCTAGTATTGCCACAAGCTGCCAATGTAATTAAGACAGCAGCAACTAATCCAACGATTCCCTTTTTCAACTGTTTCATTTCTTTGTTCCCCCTTTTTATAATAAAAAAACGTCCTTTCTCCATCATAGAGAAAGGACGAAACAACCTTGTTCGTGGTACCACCTTTAATTTATTGGCTGAACCAGCCAACCTTATCAGTTTATTAACTGCTTTGCTGTATCGGGCAATCCCGCTGCACGCTTGCTTTTGCTCACGTCCAAACGCTCCAAGTCCATCTTCAGTCAAACGGCTGTGCTCTTTCTCACCAATCCGAGCTCTCTGATCCAATCGAAACTGACTTACTCTTCTTATCATCGCGTGTTTTTTAATTTGTGTTTAACTATACGATAGCCTCAAATGAATGTCAATTCTTTTTTTCACGAAAATATCATCTTTTTGCAATAATTTTCACAGTGTTTACAGAGCCAAATTCTCATCTAGAATCAAGCCTTCAGAGACCATAACCGCATCGCCGATCAATTCTAATGCGCCCTGATCGACATCAACTTCGACCGTTAACTCGCCACCTAACACGTGCAGCAAGACATTCGCTGCCGCTTGCTGGTGACGTTTGGTCACGACATACGCAGTGGCACCAGATCCTGTGCCGCACGCATAGGTAAAACCTTCTACCCCTCGTTCATATGTGCGAACGATCAGCTCACCCTTCTCGTCTTCTTCATAGAAATTGACATTGGCCCCTTTGGGGAAAACCTCCCAATAGCGTATCTCTTTGGCAAGTTCAGCCAGCTGTTCCAACTCAGTTTCTGCCAGACCAGGATAGTGAACCACCGCATGAGGGATTCCTGGATCACCCAGTTCCACATAGTCCACGAAAGAAACCGTTGGATTCGGGTACGCTTGATCAAATGTAGTCACGGTCGGTGGATTCAAGGTTACTTTGTAGTGTTTTGCCGACAAGCGCCATGCAGGGACATCGCCAGCAACTGTTTCGATGGTCATCTGCTCGCCAGCAATTCCCTTCTCAAAGGCATAACGGGCAATACAGCGAGCGCCGTTGCCGCACATTTCTGCTTCCGTCCCATCAGCATTGTAAAACCGCATCCGAAAATCAGCGGTTCCTGTGGGGAAATCCACTGCCATGACTGCATCCGCGCCGACAGAAAATTTCCGATGGCAAACTTGAGCAGCAAATTGCGACAGTTGTTCACGGGAGAATTTCAATGTGCGGTTATCGATTACGATAAAATCATTTCCTGCACCTTGCATTTTTGTATAAGGAATCGTCATGTTGTCACCTGCTTTTCAAAATTTTACTTGCTGGAAGTTCCCTCTTTTAGAAACGAAGGAACCACTTCATTTTGCAGCATTTGCTCGTAGGACTGGCGTTTAACGGCTAATTCCGCTTGGCCGTTTTCTACAAAAACGACTGCGGGTATCTGTAAATTATTGTAGCTGCTGGCCATCGAATAGCCGTAAGCTCCTGTTGCGAACGTAGCAAACAGATCCCCAGTTTCAACGGGCGGTAATGCAAGATCTTTTACTAAGATGTCTGTGCTCTCACAAGCTTTACCAGAAATGGTGATCTTCTGTGTCGCTGCTTCGGAAGCGCGGTTGGCTAAGATCCCAGTATAAGTTGCTTGATAAAGACCAGGACGAATATTGTCTGTCATGCCACCGTCAATGCTGGCGTATGTTCTGATTCCCGGCAATGTCTTGATACTGCCGATGGTGTGCAAACTAATGCCTGCTTCTGCGACGATACTGCGCCCAGGTTCAATAACGATGGTCGGACGTTCGCTCTGGTGCTGCGCATAAAAGGCGTCGATTTTTTCCATCACAGGATCTAAAAAGTAGCTGTAGGGTTGGCGAATATCTGCATCTGTGTATCGAACGCCAAAGCCGCCGCCAACATTTAGTTCTTTGATCCAATAATCAAAACGTTCATGAATAGTTTGGACAAGGGCCAAAGCCGCATCAACTGCCGCTAGATGTGAGCGATTGTCCGACAATTGACTGCCGACATGAAAATGCAGGCCATAGAAATCCAATTCAGGTGCTTGAATCACTTCTTCCACTAACGGAAATAAGATTTCTTCATCTAAAGGAATCCCGAATTTTGAATCTTTTTGTCCGGTCGAGATAAATTGATGGGTGCTGACCGAAACCTCGGGTGTGATGCGCAACAAAATTTTAGCAACGACTTGCTTTTCTTGACATAACGCGCGGATCAAGCCGACTTCTTGAATGCCATCAACGATGATCCGTCCTACGCCATAATCAAGGGCGGCTGCTAATTCTTCAATGGATTTGTTATTGCCGTTAAACTCGATGTGTTCTGCTGGAAAATCAGCTTGGATCGCTGTATACAGCTCTCCACCGCTAACCACGTCTAATGAAAGTCCTTCTGACTTAATCACTTGCAGCATCGCTGTGGTACAGAAAGCTTTAGCGGCATATGCTGCCCGTGTCTTGCTGTAGCGCGTCAAAAACTGCGCCTGAATCTTTTGGCATTCTTCGCGAATCTCCGAAACGGAATACACGTAAAGGGGAGTTCCAAAGGTTTTTGCCAGCTCAACGGTATCGCAACCGTCAATGTATAAGTGATTGTTCTTGATTTCTTTTGCCATCGCTTTACTCCTTGTCTGTCGGCTCGTTCAACGCCTCGATCAAACGAACGTAGCATTCGATGCCTTGCAATAGATTTTTTTCGTCAAAATTCATTTTGCTGCTGTGTAAAGGGTGGACATAACCTTTTTCTTCATTTCGGGTACCGACAAAGAAAAAGACGCCGGGGATTTCCTTTTGGTACATCGAAAAATCCTCTGCCAACATATATGGCGGTGTTTCTCGGTAGCTCTCTCCGACCACTTTTTCCAATACTTCCACCATCTCAGGATCATTGTCCACGACACGATAAAGATGCTCGAATTCGACATCCGCCGTGCAATCATATCCTTTGGCGATTTCTTGTGCGACAGTGGTGATTCTGCGTGTCATCGTTTCATAGACTTCATCTTCAAACGCCCGCATCGTTCCTTTTAAAACGACCTTGCCGGGAATGATATTTTCCGCATCTCCCCCATGGATCTTCCCAAAAGTGATGACCCCAGCAGAAAGCGGGCTGATATTGCGTGAAATGATCGAATGCAATCCTTGAATGATCGCAGCCGCAGCTAAAATGGCATCATGACCTTGATGAGGCTGGGCACCATGGGCACTCGTGCCGTTGATCGTTAGATTGATCTCGCCGTTACGGGCCATCATCGGACCTTTCCGACTCGCAATGACTCCTTCGGGAAAGTCTGGGAAGACATGTAGCCCCACGATTTTTTCCACGCCAAAATCTCGTAAGATGCCTTCATCGATCATCAATTGAGCGCCACCGGGGCTTTCCTCGGCTGGTTGGAAAATCAAAACGATCGTTCCACGAATCACTTCAGGATGCGTCGCTAAGTATTTGGCAAACCCTAGCATCGTTGCCATATGGCCGTCATGACCGCAGGCATGCATTTTCCCTTCATGTTTGGAAACAAAAGAAACACCGGTCTCTTCTTTGATCGGTAGTGCATCGATATCCGTTCGAAAGGCCAGTGTCTTTCCTGGACGATCGCTGCGAAAGACCGCAATCAAGCCGGTTTCAATCACTGGATAGATTTCTTTGATTCCAAAGGATTGCAACTGACGCAGCAAGTATTCCTTTGTTTTGAACTCAGTTAACCCTAATTCAGGGATTGTATGTAATTCACGACGAAAACGAACCACGTCTTCGGTTAATTCTTTGACTGCTTGCGATACTTGCATGTTAAAACACCTTTCTATTCATTCCTTTTAAAAATATCCATAAAAACCAGCGAATATTCAGTTTTTCATTGATATTGTTTAATATTATAGTATATAATTCGAATAATCTATAGTATAAATTGTCGAAATGTTTCGATTTTTATTGAAAATTTTACCCCTCGTTTTGGTACACTTATACGTAGAGTAACGAAAATAAATTGGTTGAAAGGATGTGTCGTAGTTTGACAATATTCAAAGGTTCTGGCGTTGCGTTGATCACCCCTATGCTTCAAGATGGTTCGGTGGATTTCGATAAGCTGAAGGAGTTAGCGGAGTGGCATGTGCAGCAAGGAACGAATGCAATCATTGCATGCGGTACGACCGGTGAAGCATCCACGTTAGACGATGAAGAACATATCGCGGTGATCGAAGCGGTGGTAAAACAAGTTGCTGGTCGAATCCCCGTCATCGGCGGAACAGGCTCCAACAACACCCAACATGGGATCCATCTTTCAAAAGAAGCACAGCGCGTTGGTGCTGACGCATTATTGGTTGTAACACCCTACTACAACAAAGCGACCAAGAAAAGTTTAGTCGCTCACTATGAAGCAATCTGTCAAAGCGTTGAGCTGCCAGTGATCTTATACTCCGTCAGCTCAAGAACCGGCTTAAATTTAACACCTGAAGCTGTGGCAGAACTGAAAAAAATCCCTAATATCAAAGGCATCAAAGAAGCCAGCGGCGACATTTCGCAAATCGCAGAAATCGCTCGTCTTGCGGATGATGACTTTGCGATCTACTCAGGAAATGACGATCAAGTAACCCCAATTCTAGCTTTAGGTGGCTCTGGCGTGATTTCAACGATCGGCAATATCGCTCCGAAACAAACGGCACAACTCGTTTCTGACTTCTTAAATGGTGATGTAAAAGCCGCCATCAAAGAGCAATTGCGACAAAAACCGTTGATCGATGCGATTTTCAGTGAAGTAAATCCTGTGCCGATCAAAGCAGCGGTCTCCTTGCTAGGCAAATGCGAATTGCATTATCGTTTGCCTTTGGGTGTCCCAGAAGATGCGACCCTCGTTCATTTAGAAGAAGAAATGACCAATTACGGATTGCTGTAAGGAGGAGTTTTTGGTGAAACAGATTTTATTAAGCGGTGCAAACGGTCGCATGGGCAAAGTGTTGCAAAGCCTGATCGCAAAGCACCCTCAGTTAGAAGTGGCCGCCGGCTTGGATCGTACCGAGCAATTAGATGGTCCTTTTCCAATCTATGATCGTCCAGAAAAAATCACGCAGCCAATCGATTTGGTGATTGATTTTTCTCATTATAGCAATGTGCCTGCCTTGTTGAACTATTGTGTCGAACAGCAGCTGCCAATCGTGGTTGCTACAACTGGTTTGACGGAAGACACGCAGATGATGCTGCCGTTAGCTGCTAAAGTGATTCCGGTTTTCTATTCTGCCAATATGTCGTTGGGGATCAATGTACTGATCAAAGCACTACAAAGTATCACCCCCGCATTAGAAGCTGACTTTGACATTGAGATCATCGAAAAGCATCATAATCAAAAACTTGATGCACCAAGCGGTACAGCTTTGCTGTTGGCAGATAGTATCAATGACAGCTGCGAAACAAAAAAAGAGTATCTCTACGGGCGTGAAGGCAGTGATCTAGTAAATGACCGCAAGCAGATGGGCATCCATGCCGTTCGCGGCGGAACGATCCCTGGGGAACACATTGTCATCTATGCTGGGCAGGATGAAATCATTGAATTAAAACACACTGCGTTCTCCCGCGAAATCTTCGCCAATGGTGCGCTAAAAGCAGCGGAATTTTTAGCCGATCAACCAGCCGGTTTTTATTCCATGCAAAATCTAATCGACAAGTAAAGGTGGTCTCTCATGACAGAATTACAATTTTCCGATCCTTATCAATTAGCAAAATATATCAAAGAAGCAAATAAACAAACACCTGTAAAAGTCTATATCAATGGAGATCTTGGAGACGTCCAAGCAGATGGCATCCAATTGTTTGGTAACGGCACCTTCTATTTCGTGGTTGGTGACAGTCAAAAAGTAGCTGAGTTTTTAACCGCGCACCAAGACAAAATCACCGATCACTATCTGGAAAATGATCGCCGCAACTCAGCGATCCCTTTGTTGGACTTGACGAAAGTCGATGCCCGTATCGAACCAGGTGCCTTTATCCGCGACCAAGCCATCATTGAAAAAAATGTCGTTATCATGATGGGGGCCGTGATCAACATTGGTGCCGTCGTTGGTGAAGAAACCATGATCGACATGGGTGCGATTTTAGGCGCCCGGGCAACCGTTGGGAAAAAAGCCCATATTGGCGCTGGTGCTGTCTTGGCTGGCGTTCTTGAGCCACCTTCAGCAAGCCCGGTCATCATAGAAGACAATGTTTTGATCGGTGCAAATGCCGTCGTCCTTGAAGGTGTCCGTGTTGGCGAAGGTGCAGTCGTCGCTGCTGGTTCTGTGGTGACTGAAGATGTCCCTGCTGGAGCAGTCGTTGCTGGCTCACCAGCCAAAGTCATCAAAATGAAAGACGAGAAAACGAAAAGCAAAACCGAATTTTTAGACGATCTACGGGGCTAAGCCGCGCTTTTTCTCAAACATAAGCAAAAAAACGCAGTGCCGGTTCAGTGATGAGCCTGCGCTGCGTTTTGTCTAAAAAAGGGCGTGCCGAAAGCTTTTGGCACGCCCTTTTTTATTGGCAAATGTGCTTGTAAAAGTGTTTATTCTGCTTGAAATTCTTTGATTGCTGCTTGGATCTCTTGATAGATCACGGCAACTTCTTCAAGGTCTTTTGCGTTTGCTCCACTGGCAAGGGGATGTCCGCCGCCATGATGACGTTTGGCGATCTCATTGATCACTGGACCTTTCGAACGCATCCGCACTCGGTAATAGCCTTCTGGTTGTTCGACAAAGATCGCCCAAGCCAACACCTCATCGATTTTCCCTGGTAAGGAAACGACTGCTGAGGTTTCCGAATCCACTACGCCAAAACGCTGCTGCAATTCTTGTGATAGGATCACTTTGCCAGCACCAATCTCATCGATTTCGATGTTTTCGTAGACATACCCTGAAAGGCGGGCAACACTGCGAGAGACTTGATCCAATTGCCGATTGATCTTCGGAGCATCAAAGCCGTAATCCAATAGTTCAGCCGCTAAGCGCAGGGTTGTCGCTGTCGTTGCCGGATATAAAAACCGTCCAGTATCACCAACGATGCCCGCATACAGCAGACGAGCCGCTTCTTGCGTCATCATCAGCTCGTTTTGAAACATTTGCCAAAATGAAACGATCATCTCACTACAGCTGCTGGCTTTCGTATTGACCCAGACCAGCTCTCCGTAAGGTTCATCATTAGGGTGATGATCGATTTTGATCAATTTCGCCCCTTGATCATAGCGTTGGTCACTGACCCGTGGAGCATTGGCCGTATCTGTAACGATCACTAGTGCCCCTTTATACAAATCATCAGGGATCGTCTGCATCAGCGCCAAGTAATCCAATCCTTCAACGGGTCCGCCGACTTGATAGATTTCTTTTTTAGGAAAACTAGCTCGTAAAATTTCTGCCAATCCCACTTGTGATCCTAATGCATCTGGATCAGGGCGCTGGTGCCGATGGATAATGATTCGGTCGAATGCTTTGATTGTTGCAAGTATTTCTTCTTGTACCTTCATGAATGGTCTCAACTTTCTCTCTAAAATTTTTCCATAAGTGCCGTTTTCGATGATTTATGGGCGTTCCATTACTTGGCATACCACGATCGCTTTTGCCACTAAGGAATTTTCGATCGATACTTCAATATCGATTTTCGCCGAACGTCGCCCCAGTTCTAGAATCTTCGGTTGAATGATGATCTCGCTTTCTAATTGGATCAAACGGAAGTAATGCAGATTGACTTGTTCGATCCAACTATTGCGCCGTTGATTCAACTGCATGGTACGTTTTGCCGTATTAGCGATCACTTCACTCAAGACACCAAAAGAGATCGTTCCGACTTCATTGACCATTTGAGGCGTCACCGCAAAGCTGAAATGCGGCTGCGGCAATTTGTTCCCTTCAAAATCTTGTTCGATGACTTGCATCTGTCCCGAGATTTGGTCTGAAATCGTATCTGAAATTTGTGTTTGTCGTTGGACCATCTGCATCGCTTTCATGATGTCTTGGCGTGTAACGATCCCGATCAAAGAAAGGTCATCTGCTACGACGGGCATCACTTCTAAGCCATCCCAAATCATCTGATGGCTGGCAGAGGCCACACTCATCTCTTTTTTTACGACCCGTGGTTCCCGGGTCATGATTCGTTCGATGATCTGCGTGTCAGGCTTTTCTAGGACATCTTTGGCTGTGATGATCCCAACGACCCGCATATTCTTGTTGACGACTGGATAGCGGGAGTGGTTGGTAGACTCCGAAAGCAGTTTGTAATCCTTGACCGTATCGAAGGTGTGCAGATACTTGGTTTTTTCCAATGGCATATAAATGTCACTCACCAGCATGATGTCCTTTTTGATCAGCTGGTCGCTCAAGGCACGGTTGATCATCGTTGCCACGGTAAAGGTGTCATAGGTCGTTTGTAAAATCGGCAGCTCCAATTCGTCTGCTAAGCGACAGATTTCCTCTGAGGTTTCAAAGCCCCCCGTGATCAAGACGGCTGCGCCATCTTCCAGTGCCAACTTGTGGACTTCGTTACGGTTTCCGACGATCACTAAAGAACCAGGCGTGATGTAGCGTTCCATTGCCGATTCCTTCATGGCGCCGATAACAAATTTGTTCAAGTCTTTGTCTAAACCGGCAGCGCCGCCTAAAACATCGCCTTCAATGATTTGGACGACTTCGCCGAAAGTTAGTTTTTCAATGTGTTTCTTTAGTTTCCGTTCGATACGGATGGTTCCCACACGCTGGATCGTTGAAACCAAGCCGATATTTTCCGCATCTTTGATCGCCCGATAGGCTGTTCCTTCACTGACATTCAAGTCTTTTGCGATTCCCCGCACCGAGATGCGATCGCCTACAGGCAGATTCTCGATATGCGCTAAAATCAAGTCGTGTTTTGTCGCCATAATTATCCCCTATTCCTACTACGAATCTTCCTGTTGCTTAAACTTCTAATGTCTCACCGACTGCAAGGATTTGGCCCACACCTGCCGGCAATAAATTCACGAAGGTTTGCGGATCTTGCTTGATCATTGGAAACGTATTGTAATGGATCGGTACTACTTTGCTCGCATTTAAAAGCGCTGCTGCTGTTGCAGCATCTTGAACGCCCATCGTAAAATTATCCCCGATCGGTAAAAACGCCACATCGATGTCGAAACGTTCACCGATCATCGCCATATCGCTAAAGAGGGCAGTATCGCCAGCGTGGTAGATGGTTTTGCCTTCTGCTTCTAAAATGATCCCCACTGGATTGCCCATATAGATCATCGTGCCGTCTTCTTCAAGACCAGAGCTGTGTTTTGCTTCCACCATTGAGATTTTGCCAAACGGAAACTCAAAAGAGCCTCCCATATTCATGCCATGCGTCTCAGCAACGCCTTTGCGGGCTGCATAGCGGCAAATTTCAACGACACTGATCACTGGCGCTTCGTTTCTTTTGGCGATCGGCACCATATCCCCAATATGATCACTATGACCATGCGTGATCAAAAGCCAATCGGTTTCTACTGTCTCTGCATCCAAATCAGTCAGAGCATTTCCAGTAATAAAAGGGTCAAACAACAATTTTTGGCCATCCGCTAATTGGATAGCAAGCACTGAGTGTCCGTGATACGTGAGTTTCATACAACATTCCCCTTTCCATCTAAGTAATACAGTCTAATATTTTTCATTATAACAGATAACGCCAGAAATCCAAAAGCACAAATTCTGGCAACTTTAATACATCCGTCCTTTTTCTGGTTCTTGTCAAGAAAAATAAAAAAACTGTTCTACCCTTTCTGAATAAGGAATAGAACAGTTCGACCTGATGACTTCAAGCGATCATAGCGTTTTCTTACGTCCGCCTTGTTTATAGATGCGCCAGACTGTTAAGAATAACGCTGTGATACAAAGAAGGAACGCCCCAAAGAAGGTGATTTTCATGCCATAGGCAAAAATATCTGCCCGACCTGCGATATAGGTCGTCACATGCTTCCCATAGGCTTGACTCATTGCGGCATAAAGAATCGTCGTTGCTAAGGATATCCCTAAGACCATGCCCAAGTTACGGGCAAAGGAATTTAGACTACCTGCCACCCCAAGATTTTCTTTGGTGACGCTGCTCATCACCATCGTATTGTTGGGGGATTGGAACAACGAATTGCCTAACCCCATGATGGCAGTAGCGACGACATAGTACCAAATCGGCGTATGCTGATTCATAAACATATACATCAGCTGAGTGATGGACAGCAACGCTAAGCCAGCTAAGACCAAGATCTCCGGTCCTACACGGTCCGTCAAATAGCCGCTAAGTGGTGAACCGATGACCATCATCAAAGGAAAGACCATCATCAGCATTCCTGCCACACTCGGCGTTAAGCCTCGGGCACTTTGCAAGTAAAAGGGAATCACGACATTGACAAAAAAGTTTGCAGAAAAGATCAGCAACGCCGTGATCAGGCTCATGGTGAAAATTTTATTACGAAAGATCCCAAAGGTAATCAGCGGTTTGCTCACACGCGCTTCTACTCGCAAAAAGACGATGAATGCCACTAAGGCGATCCCCACCAACAGCAGCGGCAGCCACGTTAGAAAGCCACGCTCTTGTCCAAGAAAAATGCCGCCGAAGAAGCTGATAATTGCAATTGAAAACAGCACAAACCCGGTTTTATCGATGGAATCATGACTCATGGTGATATCTTTTGGCAACACCTTTTCTCCAGCAATCATCGTCAGAATACCGACTGGAACATTGATCCAAAAAATAAACGGCCAAGAAAAATGCGCCAAAATCACTCCGCCTAATCCAGGACCGGCGATGGATCCTAACGAAACAAAGGCACCAATCATCCCTAAGGCACGTCCTCGTTCACTCATAGGAAAAACTTCAGTAATGATTCCGGTATTTGTCGCCATCGTCATGCTGGCACCGATCGCTTGCACGACTCGGGCAAATAGCAGAAATGCTAAGGAATGATTAAACCCGCATAACAGCGAACCGATAATAAAAATTAGCATCCCCAAGCGGAATACTTTGATCTTGCCCCAACTATCCCCTACCTTACCGAATAACAAAAGGCAGGCACAAACGATCATCAAGTAGACGGATACGACCCACTCCGCTTGATTCATAGGGACACCCATATCTGCCGAGATCGTGGGCAAAGCGATATTTACGATACTCCCATCCAGTGTTGACATAAAGGTAAACATCGAAACAGCAATGAGAATCCACCACTTTCTCTGTTGTACTACGGGATTTTCTTGATAACTATTCACAAATCGACCATCCTCTCTTTGCTTGTTTTGTTCCTCTAGTCTTAGGGGGACAACTTTGTATTATTGATCGAAATCCATTCGCCGTCAATCCTTATCTGCTCATCACGACCAAAATAAGGGTCATTTTGTAAAAAAACCGCCACCTGTTTTCTTACATAAAAAAAGACAAAAGCTTCGGTGAAAAGAAATCGGCCGTCAAACGGCTATTCTTTCACCTACTTTTGTCAGTAGGTCAAAACGAATTATTTACGGTTGCGATTTCTTTGGCTTGATTCCATGATGACCGGCAAGATGACTGGACGGCGTTTGGTTTGTTCAAACAAGAAACGACTCAAACGATCACGGATATCTTGTTTCAATTTGCTCCATTCAAACTCTTCATCATGAAGGTGTTTTTCTACGATTTCTTCCACGATCTCGCCACTTTCACGAATCAGATCGCGACTGGCTTTCACGTAGACGAATCCGCGAGAAGTGATTTGTGGTGCAGAAATAATTTTCTTTTCGCGACGATTGATCGTCACTACCGCAACGAAGATTCCGTCTTCAGATAAGACTTTGCGGTCTCGCAGGACGATATTCCCAATGTCACCGACACCGATCCCATCGATCATGACGTTTTCCGCTGGGACCGCACCTGCGGCAAGCATTTCGCCTTTTTTGTATTCTAACACATCTCCACGTGCAGTAATGAAGATATTTTTCATCGGAATTCCGACCTCTTGCGCCAAGTCCACATGGGCGGCTAATTGGCGGTACTCGCCTTGAATAGGGATAAAGTACTTCGGTTTCATCATATTCAACATCAGCTGCAGATCATTCGGGTTGGCATGACCAGAAACACGGAAATTATCCGAGATCTGTTTCACGGTACCGCCAGCGCGATAGATGATATCTTCCGTTTTCGCAACCACCGTTTCCATTGCCGTTGTCGGCGTCGTTGTGATGTAAACAAGATCTCCTTCTTTGATACGCAGCGTCCGGTGAGAGCCGTTGGCCATTTTTTGCAATGCTTTGATTGGTTCACCCATGCGACCTGTTTCTAAAATCAGCAACTGTTCGTCTGAGTATTTTTTCATTTCTTTTTGGGTGATCAGCAAGTCTTCGGCTGGTAATTTTAATTTCCCTAACTTCATGGCCGTTTTAATGATCCGACCAAAATCTTGCCCGGTCAAAACGACTTTGCGATCAGAACGAAACGCCGCATCTAATACTTGTTGCACCCGTTGTAAATTGCTAGCAACGCTAGCGACGATGATCCGACCTTCCCAGTAACGGATATTGTCATAAACTTCATCTTGGATCGTCAATTCAGAAGCGATCGGCGTTGGATTTTCGGCATTTGAAGACGTGCTTAGCAATGCTAAGACTCCTTCTTTTCCAATTTCCGCTAAGCGGCCAAAATCGGTTTGATACATAGGGATCGCTGTTTGGTCAAACTTGAAATCTCCTGTATAAACGATATTGCCAGCTTCTGTTTTGACGCTGATCCCAACAGAATCAGGGATAGAGTGGGTCGTACGGAAAAAGCTGATGGTCGCATGACCAAAGTCGATCTCCGAATGTTCATCGATCACATGAAAATCTTTGAAGCGCTTGGTAGCTTCATTTTTATTCACGGTCAATTTTGCTAGTTCGATCGTTAACTCGGTCCCAAAGACCGGTACTTGGATATTCTCCAAGAAATAAGGCAATGCACCAATCGCATCTGCATGCCCATGGGTCAAGAAGACACCCGCCACACGGTCGGCATTTTCTTCTAAATATGTGAAGTCTGGAATCACTGTATCGATCCCTAATAATTCATTTTCTGGATAACGGACACCGCAATCCAGCACAAATATATCCTCGCCAACTTCAGCAATGTACATGTTCTTTCCGTTTTCGCGTACACCGCCAAGAGGAATGATTTTTATCGTTTCCACTTTTATTCACCTCTTAATTTTTTTCTACTGTATTATTTCCCAAGCATAAGCCGTCCCTATTATTATACAACAAAAAAAAGAAAAGCGTGGCATTCACCACACTTTTCTGAAAAACTTATGGTTTACACATGAACTAATCCTTGCTGATGCAAGCTTTCGGCGATTTGAACGGAGTTCCATGCCGCACCTTTCAGCAAATTATCAGAAACGACCCATAAATGCAAGCCGTTTTCGACATCCAAATCTTTGCGAATCCGACCAACAAAGGTTTCTGTTTTGTCCACACTGGTCAAAGCTTGCGGGTACACTTGTTGACTCGGATCATCTTGCAAGACAGCTCCTGGCGCTTCGCTGATCCACTGTCTGACTTCCTCAACACTAGCATGGTCTTTGGTCTCGATATAAATCGACTCTGAATGACCGCTAAACACAGGGATCCGCACACACGTAGCTGCTACTTTGATCTGCGTATCTTCCATGATCTTCTTCGTTTCATTGATCATTTTCCACTCTTCGTAAGTATAATCCTCTTCGGCGAAAACATCGATTTGCGGCAAGGCATTAAACGCGATCGGGTAGTGCTTCTTGTCGCTGCCTGCTGGTAAAATCTCAGGGTTTAGTTCATCAGCGGCTTTGCCGGCTAATAATTCTTGAGATTCACGAGTCAATTCAGCCAAGGCTTGTGCACCAGCACCGGAAACTGCTTGATATGTTGAAACCAAGACCCTCGATAAACCGACTTTTTGACGAATCGGTTCTAATGCCACCATCATTTGAATCGTTGAACAATTCGGATTGGCAATGATTCCTTTATGTTGCGCTAATGCATGAGGATTCACCTCAGGAACGACTAGAGGAACATTCGGATCCATCCGAAAATGACTGGTATTGTCGATTACGACTGCACCGTGTTTGACTGCTTCTGGAGCAAATTGTTTTGAAATGCCACCACCGGCACTGAACAATGCAATATCGACTCCCGCAAAGGAATCTGCGGTCAGCTCTTGAATAACGAGCGGTTCATTTTTGAACACAAGGGTCTTACCAGCAGAACGTTTGGATGCCAACAACGTTATTTTTTTGATCGGCAACGTGGTCTTCTCCAACATCTCAATCATTTTTGTTCCTACTGCGCCGGTAGCTCCGACAACTGCTATGTGATACCCTGTACTCATCAAATCACTCCTCGAATAAAAATACATTTTTACTAGTTTATCATATCTTGTAAAAAAGAAAAGACCTTTCGTGGAAAGAAGCGCAAAAAGAAGGCAGAACTATCTAAATTTTCAATCGTTTTCCCCGTTTCGGTAAAAAACTACCTATATTTAAGGGTTATCATTTGTCACATTTAGGTGTTATAGGATATAATACCGACAGAAGGAATTTTGGGGAAGATTCTTTCCAACGTGCATGGGGAAATTAAAAATACCCAAAACATTGAATGAGGCAAGAATTGCATATGCAATTCTTGCCTCATTTTTATGCTTCATTCGATTCTTCGTTATTTACTTTCACGATAGCAAAGCCTTTGTTATCGATGATCATCGTCTCATCTTCCAGTTGGACAAACTGTTCCATCAAAATTGAATCAGGACGAGAGAGTGTAAGTTGGTCCTCGCCAGTGTTGAAAATACCGATGATCCGCTGTGCCCCCAACTCTCGTTCAAAAATGATCAGACCATCTTCTTCCGAAACCCAGTTCCAACTCAAGGAACCTTCAGATAAGACTTTTTGGTTGTCTTTGCGTAGTTTGATCAATGACTGGGTGAAATGCAGCAAATCACGATCTTGCTTTTCCTCATCCCAAATCATACATTTACGGCAATCCGGGTCCATATCGCCGGTCAAACCAATCTCATCGCCGTAATACAGGCAAGGAACGCCTTGTTGCAGATACGTAAAGGCCATCACTTGGCGCATCAAGTCTTTGTCTCCCCGAGCCAAAGTTAACAAACGCGGGGTATCATGAGAATCCAAAATATTGAACTGCACTTGGTTGGTTTGCTCCCGATACAACATCAGCTGGTTATTTAATTCCGAAACCATTTTCGTCATAGAGATCTCGTCTTTGACAAAATATTCAATGATTGCATCCGTAAAGGCGTAGTTCATCACTGCATGAAACTCGTCGCCTTGTAACCAGCGTTGAGAAGAATGCCAAATTTCCCCAAGGATATAAAAATCATCTTTGGCCTCATCACACACTTGGCGGAATTTTTTCCAGAAGAAGTGACTAACTTCATTCGCCACGTCCAAGCGCCAAGCATCGATATCAAATTCTTCGATCCAATAACGAGCGATCTTCAACAAATAATCTTGCACATCGGGATTTTCCGTATTGAGTTTCGGCATATGCGGCGTAAAGGCAAAAACATCATAAGTGATGTCATAAGCGTCTTCAAAGTTTTCCCCTTCTTTGTAGTTGACAGGAAACTCATTGATGTGGAACCAATCAGCAAACGGCGAATCTTTGCCGTTTTTAATGACATCTAGCCATTGATGCGAAGTATCCCCCATATGGTTGAAAACAGCATCCAACATAACTTTGATGCCGCGTTTGTGGCATTCCTCCACTAATCGTTTAAAGGTATCGTTATCACCAAAAGCAGGATCGATGGCCAAATAATCGATGGTATCATACTTGTGATTCGAATAGGCCTCAAAAATCGGACAGAAATAGATCCCATTGATCCCTAGATCGACAAGATAATCCAAATGATCGATGACCCCTTGTAGATCCCCACCGAAAAAGTCTTGGCGATCGGGATTTTTTGAGCCCCACGGCAATACACCTTCTGGATCATTTGATGGATCCCCGTTCGCAAAGCGCTCAGGGAAAATTTGATACCAAACCGTTTCTTTCGCCCACTCGGGAATTTTGAAACGATCGGCTTCTTGGAAGTAAGGCATCCGAAAATAATTGTTGTTCATTTCTAAATATTGCTGTTCAAAGGGGTAGACCCCGTGATCCCCATAGAAGACATGCAACCCATCGTAACTTTCGATGGAAAAGCCGTAAGACAAACGGCGGAATTCTGCTCCGACCGATACTTGCCAATAATCATGCAAGTCCGTGGAAAGAATTTTTTGCATTTCAATTCTTTGTTGGTACCACGCTTCTTTATACAGTGTGTAAGGATCACCGCAAAGCAGCTGGACATGGCGGACGTCTTGACGGGCGGTACGCAAACGGATATGCATTTTATCCTTCTCGTACAAATACGCAAATTCACTTTCGGGACGATGATAGATGGCAGTAGTATTCATAGCAGACTCCTTTGACTTGTTTGATATACTCATTGTCGCACAAATCAGAAGTCAAAACAAGAGAAAAACGCAATCGGTTGCTTTATCTAAAAAATCGATAATATAAGTCAATATGAAATTAATTCAGTGATTAAAAAGCAAACGATTGCTTCACCCATTTTTAATCAAACGGTGTCTTCTTCTCACATTGATTGCCAGTCCGTAAAATGTCATATTTCCGCAAGATCCCCACCGCCTCCGTCAACGACTGACTCAACTGCTGGATATCTTCCGCAGCCATTTGAGCGGTTTTGGCATTCAAGCGGTCTTCCACTTGTTTTTTCTTTTGGACAAACAACTGCTTCCCAGCTTCTTCCAAATAAACATTGACGTTGCGACGATTGACGCCGTTGGTTTTGCGTACCACAAAGCCAGCCTTTTCCAACCCCGAGATCGAACGACTGATTTGGACTTTTGACGTACCGATTTGCTGAGCCAACTCGGACATCGTAATTCCTTCATTACTAGAGATCACCACGAGTTCCAAGATTTCCATTTTGGTCAATTTTAAATCTTCCAGACCGATTTCTTCAAACAATATGTTTCCCATCAGCGAAAAGATCTCCGCAAACACCGCCATATTGAATGTTCCTAACGCTTTTTCCATACTCTCCCTCTTTTCTGTCTTTAGTTTAGTATAAATTATTTGTTTAAACAATGATAATCGTTGATTTTTGTTAACCATTATGATAGCGTGGTTACATAATGAAAATAATCGTGAAAACGGCAAGAAAAGAGTGACCCCATGTTAGAATTAAAAGATATCAAGAAGTATTATACGGTTGGCTCCAGTACTACGAAAGCCCTCGATGGCGTCTCGGTCGCCTTTCGTAAACAAGAGTTTGTTGCCATTTTAGGGCCAAGCGGCTCTGGGAAAACAACCATGTTGAACGTGATCGGCGGCTTAGATAATTACGACTCTGGTGATATGATCATCAATGGCAAATCAACGAAATCCTTTAAAGATCGTGACTGGGATGCCTATCGGAACAATTCGATCGGCTTTGTCTTCCAAAGCTACAATTTGATCAGTCATTTAGGCATCATCGACAACGTCGAGCTTGGGATGACCTTGAGCGGTGTGTCAAAAGAAGAAAAACGCGCAAAAGCAACCGATGCTTTGACGCGTGTGGGCTTAGCTGAGCATATGCACAAAAAACCAAATCAGCTTTCTGGTGGTCAAATGCAGCGGGTAGCGATCGCTCGTGCCTTAGCAAATGATCCTGATATCCTTCTTTGTGATGAACCAACAGGTGCCTTGGATTCAGAGACCAGTGTCCAAATCATGGAACTGATCCAAGAACTATCAAAAGAAAAATTGGTCATCATGGTTACTCATAATCCTGAATTGGCGCACAAATACGCTGGACGGATCATTGAGTTCAAAGACGGACGAATCATTAAAGATTCGAACCCTCATGTCGAAGGACAAAAGAAAGACCAATTCGAATTAAAGCACACAAAAATGAGTTTCATGACTGCCTTACGTTTGTCGTTTAACAATATCCGCACCAAAAAAGGGCGCACCTTCTTGACAGCCTTTGCTTCTAGTATCGGGATCATCGGAATCGCCATTGTTTTGTCACTGTCAACGGGATTCCAAAAACAAATCGACAATACCCAGTCAGAAACATTAGCTCGTTTTCCGATTACGATCTCGCAAGTAGCCACTGAACAAGATCCATCAGCGATGGGTACGCGGGATAAATCGGAAGATTTCCCTTCAGATAAAGAGGTCACTGCCAAATTAAGTGATACGGATCGTGCAACTCATATCAACAAAATCGATCAAGAGTTTCTCGATTACATCAACGACATTGATCCTGAATTAAGCAACAATATCGGCTACACTCGTTCCACTTCATTGAATCTTTTCCGCAAGATCGATGACAATGTGGAACAAGTCAGCTTCTCCAACGCGTCGCCTGACAATGAACAGACCAATGCCATGATGTCTGCCATGAGTGCCTCAACCGGTATTGGGGTTTCGACTTTCCCTGAGCAGTTATCAGAGGATAACGGCAATTTCTTAAAAGACAACTATGACCTTTTAGAAGGCAGCTACCCAAGTGCCAGCACAGATGTCGTTTTGATCGTCGATGAAAACAACGTAACGAATGTCAATGCATTGATCAATCTCGGTTTTGATATTGAAGATGGTGACACGGTTTCCTTCGACGATATCGTGGGAACAAAAATCACATTGGCGTCTAATGATGCCTTTTACACCGAATTGCCGACTGGAAACTTCATTCCAAACCAAGATTTAAATGAAGTTTTCGATAACAGCAACAACAAAGAATTAACGATCAGCGGAATCTTACGTATCAAGCAAAACTCTACGATGAACTTGCTTTCAACCGGCATTGCCTACAGTGATGCCCTCGCGCAAGAAGTCATCAAAGAAAACCAAGACTCAGCGATCGTCCAAGCACAAAAAGATAGCGACACCAACGTGATGACGAATGAACCCGTTGACGAAAGTGCCAAAGATTCATTGATCGCTTATCTTGGCGGCAGTGATTTACCAAACAGCATTATGATCTATCCAAATGATTTCAGTGCCAAAGAAAAAATCCTTGATTACTTGGATGACTTCAACAAAGGCAAAGACAAAGAAGACCAAATCGTTTATTCCGATTTAGCCGGTACGATGACTCAATTGACTGGTGGCTTGATGGATGCAATCACCTATGTCTTGATTGCTTTTGCAGGCATCTCCTTGGTAACCAGCATGATTATGATCGGTATCATCACTTACACCTCTGTACTAGAACGTACGAAAGAAATTGGGGTCTTAAAAGCATTAGGTGCTCGTAAAAAAGACATCACCCGCGTCTTTGATGCCGAAACCTGTATTTTAGGGATCGCTTCAGGGGCTTTAGGTGTCCTGATTGCTTGGTTAGCTACATTCCCGATCAACGCGATCTTATATAGCATGACTGATCTCGAAAATGTTGCTCAATTAAATCCGGTTCACGGCCTGATCTTGATTGCCGTCAGCACCGTCCTAACCATGATTGGCGGCCACATTCCAGCTCGAATGGCAGCGAAGAAAGATGCAGCGATCGCTTTACGCGCCGACTAATTTTATAAAAAAAACCAACAGACAGCAGCCATCCCCTTGGCTGCTGTTTTTTTGTCCTTTCCTTCTGACGTTCAAAAGGTTTCTCTTGAAAAATCCATAAATGAGGAATACAATAGATTTGATTTTAGGCACACCTAAAAAGATAGGACGTGAAACGATGAATGAAGAAAAAAAATTGATCCAAGCGGCCAACGATCCTAGCTTGGAAGAAATAAATAATACAGTTGCCATCCCAAAAAACGGCAGCTTTTGGCGCAATCTCTTAGCGTTCTCTGGTCCTGGGGCATTGGTAGCCGTGGGCTATATGGACCCAGGAAACTGGATCACCTCGATCGGAGGCGGTGCTGAATATGGCTATCTCTTACTTTCTGTGATCTTGATTTCCAGTTTGATCGCTATGCTACTGCAATACATGGCAGCCAAGCTAGGGATTGTGACCCAGATGGACCTTGCGCAAGCAACTCGTAAACACACCAGCAAAGGCTTAGGCTTTGTCTTGTGGATCGTCACCGAATTGGCTATCATGGCAACGGATATCGCGGAAGTGATCGGAGGAGCGATCGCTCTCAATCTACTATTCGGCTTACCTTTATTAGTTGGGGTCATCTTAACGATTTTCGATGTACTGCTTCTGCTCTTTTTAATGAAATTGGGTTTCCGAAAAATCGAAGCGATCGTCATGACACTTATTTTGGTCATTATGCTGGTCTTTTGTTACGAAGTCATTATTGCTCAACCAAATTTGCCTGCTGTCTTGCAAGGCTTTATTCCCCAAAAGCAAGTCTTGAACCATGGACAGCTGACAATGGCGTTGGGGATCGTTGGTGCGACTGTGATGCCCCATAATCTCTATCTGCATTCTTCGATCTCCCAGTCACGAAAAATCGATCGCAGCGATACCCAAGAAGTGGCAACGGCCGTGCGGTTCGCTACTTGGGATTCCAATATCCAATTATCCGCTGCGTTTTTGGTCAATTGCCTGCTTTTGATCTTAGGAAGCGCCTTGTTCTTTGGTCATAGTGAAGAAGTCGGCACCTTCTCCGCGCTGTTCGATGCATTGCAAGATTCCTCCATTGCTGGTGCTGTCGCCAGTCCAGTCTTGAGCGTTCTGTTTGCTGTGGCGCTCTTGGCATCTGGTCAAAATTCAACGATCACTGGGACACTGACGGGGCAAGTCGTGATGGAAGGATTTATCCATATGAAGATCCCTACTTGGGCGCGACGTCTGATCACCCGTGGCTTATCGGTGATCCCCGTCTTGCTTTGTACGATTTACTTTGGCGGCAACGAACAAGCCTTGGACGATCTGCTGATTTATTCGCAAGTCTTTTTAAGCATCGCCTTACCCGTTTCGATGATCCCGTTGGTTCTTTTTACCAGCTCAAAAAAAATCATGGGGGAACGCTTCAAGAATCCGCTATGGGTCTCTACCTTAGGCTGGATCTGTGCCATTGCACTGACGGTCTTGAATGTCCGCTTGATCATCGAAACACTCGGCAACTTCTAATAGAAAAAAAGCTTACGAGCTAGCCTCGTAAGCTTTTTTTGGTTAATTCGTTTCTAAATCATGTAAAAACAGACCGCTCAACAGTTTTGGTTCAAACCAAGTTGATTTTGGCGGCATAATTTCTCCCGCATCGGCTACTGCCAACAGATCGGTCATTTGCGTTGGATACATGGAAAAAGCCAATGTCCATTCTCCGCTATCTACCAAACGTTCCAATTCTTCTGGACCACGAATTCCGCCAACAAAATCAATGCGTTTGTCTGTCCGCACATCTTGGATCGCGAAAATATCAGCCAGCACGTATTGTTGTAAAAGCGACACATCCAGCTGTCCTACCGCATCTTGCGGCACAGCTTCCGGTTTGATGGTCAACTCCCACCACGCATGGTTTAGGTACAGATGAATCGAACCACGTTGCGCTGGTTTCTTCCTTGTAGTTTCTCGAATGGTAAAATGCTGGGCTGCCTGCTCAAAAAAGGTTTCTGGCACTGGTACCCGCAAAACCCGATTGTATTCCCAAATCGCTAATTCATTTTCTGGGAATAAAATCGCTAAAAAGCGGTCGCTTTCTTGACTGCTTTGGCCATCGGCTCGCTTTTGCAAGCCGACTTTGACTGCTGACTCTGTGCGGTGATGCCCATCCGCAATATAAAGGGCATTTACAGCTTGAAACTGCTGGGCAAAAGAGGCGACTAGCGCTGGATCATCGATCAGCCAAACACGATGTTGCACCTCATGATAGCTGACAAAATCATAGATTGGCGCATGCTCTGCTTGCCACGCATCGATCGCTTCTTTGACTGCTGCTGGTTGCCGATAGCTCAAGAAAATCGGACTTGTATTGGCATCACATGCCAGAATATGATTGATCCGATCGATTTCTTTTTCTGGACGGGTAAACTCGTGTTTCTTGATTTTCCCAGCGACGTAATCATCGATCGAGGTACAGGCGACAAGCCCAGTTTGGCTTCTACCAGCCATCGTCAATTCATACAAATAATATGCGGGCGCCGTTTCTTGAATCAACCAGCCTGCTTCTTGAAAAGATGCAAGATTTTCCGCCGCTTTTTGATACACCTGTGGATCATAAGGATCGATTCCTGGCAAGTCGATCTCCGAACGGTCGATGTGGAAATAGCTGTAAGGATTGCCTTGCGCAAACGCTGCGGCTTCTTGTGAATTGACCACGTCATACGGTAGCTCGGCCACTTTTTCTGCCAATGAGGCTTCTGGACGAATGGCTTTAAACGGAAATACTTGAACCATTAATACCCAACCTCCTGATTCTTGATGACCCGTACACGAACGATGTTTTCGTTCTCCCGCAGTTTATCGGCTAATTGATTCAATAAGGCTTCATCTTCAGAAGCGACATCGGCTAGGGTGTAAGCAAAGTCTTCCCGTCCACGATTCAGCATATTGTCGATATTGATTCCAGATTCCGCAATGATCGATGAAATCTGACCTAACATATTCGGTACATTGCGATTGATGATCGTCAGACGATAAGGCGAATGAAAAGCCATCTCAACAGTTGGAAAATTCACTGAGCGCTTGATGGTTCCAAATTCCAAGAATTTTTTCAATGTTCGTGCTGCCATCTTGGCACAGTTGACTTCGGCTTCTTCTGTTGATGCACCTAAATGCGGCAAGACGAGGACTTTTTCATTGTGCAGCAATTGTTCATCCGCAAAATCAGTCGTATAGCCCGCTAGACGGTCGGCTTTTAACGCACGTAAAACGGCATCTGTATCGACGATTTCTTTACGAGAAAAGTTGAATAGCTTCGTTGTAGGTTTCATTTTCGCAAGTTCGGCTTCCCCGACGAGATGATGCGTGTTTTCCATTAGCGGCACATGAACCGTAATAAAATCACAGGTTGAAAAGACTTCCGCAATATCATTGGCACGCTTGACCCGACGAGAGATCGTCCAAGCAGTATCCACTGACACGTAAGGATCATAACCGACTACTTCCATCCCTAGACGATAAGCATCGTTGGCGACCATCGCTCCAATAGAACCAAGGCCGATGATTCCTAACTTTTTGCCTTCTAACTCTGTTCCAGCAAATTGACTTTTTTGCGCTTCTGCTTGTTCTTCCACATTATCACCGCTCAAGGTTTGCACCCATTGGGCACCTCGTAAAATCGGACGGACGCTTAAGAGCAGACTAGCGATCACTAATTCTTTGACCGCATTGGCATTGGCACCTGGCGTATTAAAGACGACGATCCCTTTTTCAGTACATGCTTTGACGGGAATGTTGTTGGTCCCAGCCCCTGCACGGGCAACACCTAAGACACTTTCAGGAAAAGCGTAATCGTGCAATTTCTGGCTGCGCAGCAAAATCCCTTGCGGTTGGTCGCTTTCGTTGATGGCATACTTTTCTTTTTCTAAACGCTGTAATCCTTCTGGTGCGATCGCATTGAATGTTTTGATTTGGAACATTTATTTGACCTCCGCTTCAAATGATTTCATAAAGTCGACTAACGCTTGAACGCCAACTAATGGAAAGGCATTGTACAAGCTTGCTCGCATTCCTCCAACGGAACGATGCCCTTTCAAGTTCTCAAAGCCAGCTTTGACAGCTTCTTCATTGAAGCGCTGATCTAATGCTTTATCCCCTGTCACAAAAGGAATATTCGTTAGTGAGCGGCTATCAACAGCCACAGGACTACTGTAAAGAGCAGAGGCTTCGATCGTTTCGTATAAAAGCGCCGCTTTTTGGCGGTCTTGTTCTAAAATGGCAGGAATGCCGCCTAATTCTTCCAACCATTCAAACACCAATTTAGCAATATAGATAGCATACGTTGGTGGTGTATTGTACAATGAGTCATTTTTAGCCTGTAGACGATAATCCAGCATTGGAGCGAAGACAGCATCATCATTGAGTAAATCTTCTCGGATAATCACTACCGTCAACCCTGCAGGACCAATATTCTTTTGGGCCCCAGCATAAATCACACCGAAGTCTTCTACGCGATAGTCATTGGCTAAAATATTTGAGGACATGTCTGCTACGATCGGCACATTGCCAGCCTGCGGAATCGTTTGAAAGGCCGTCCCTTCAATGGTATTGTTCGTGGTGATATGCAAATAAGCCGCTTCTTGATCGATCGCATCTTCTGAAATTTCTGGAATATAGGTAAAGTTTTGATCCTCACTAGAGGCAACGACTTCCACCGTCACGTTTCCAAGCGCTTTTGCTGCTTCAATAGCTTTCTTCGACCAAGAACCGGTATTTACGTATAAGGCTTTTTTGTTTTGTGCAAGATTCAAAGGGATCATACTGAATTGGAGACTCGCGCCGCCTTGTAAAAACAGTACCTGATAGTTTTCAGGAATTCCCATTAATTTTCGTAAAAGTGCTTCTGCATCTTTAATGATCGCTTCAAACAAGGAGGATCGATGACTCAGCTCCATAACGGACATCCCACTTCCGCGGTAATTCAAAAGTTCGGATTGTGCTTTCTCCAATACGGGACGGGGCAATACGGCAGGACCAGCCGAAAAGTTATAAACTGTCATACAAAAAATCTCTCCTTTATGTTAGATGTGAAAATCATTATAACAGATAGCCGAAAATGAAAAAAGCCTTAAAAGAGAAAATAATTTTGAATTTTCAGAAAAGACTACCAATTTCTTAACGTTCGTCATTTCGGCATTTTTTCAAACAGCCAGCGAGAAATTTCATTGTAAACGATCTCGCGGTTGCGCTCATTCAAAATCTCATGACGGCCATGTTCGAGCAAATACATCGTCACGTCAGCATTTTGCTTCAGTTGCTGAGCCAATTGGCGGACGCTTTTGCCATAGTGCCCAACAGGATCGTCTCCACCTGAAATCAGCAGCAGCGGCAATTCTGGATCAATCTTGCGCAGTTGGTCCGGATCACTGGCAGCTTGTGTCAATGTAAAGAGATCCTTGTAAGCTGCTAAAGAAAAATGAAATTGGGTGTAAGGGTCCTTCAAATAGCGATCCACTTGCTGCGGATCACTGGTCAACCAGTCCTTGGCGGTTCGATTGGGACGAAAACGCCGGTTGTGCTGACCAAAAACTAGCTGTTCCATTACGTGATAAGGCCATTGCTGAGCGGCAAACGGGCGCAACAAGTTCGTGACAAGTTTGACTCCTTGCATCAGCACGGCTTTTTCCATCGTGGTGCCCATGATGATCGCTCCTGACAATGGATGTGGCTGACTAAACAAATAATTCCGCAAAACCAGCGACCCCATACTGTGCCCTAAGATAAAGTATGGTCGGTCTGGGTAGCAAGCAGCGGCGTACTGATGGACCACTCCCACATCTGCCACTAAATAGTTGGCGCCCTCTTTTTCACCAAAATGCCCATAGGCCTGTGTTTCTTTCAAGGATTGCCCATGCCCTAAGTGATCATGACCGACCACCGCATAGCCTTGCGCAGTCAAACATTCCGCAAACTCGTGGTAACGTTCAATGTGTTCGATCATTCCGTGGACCAACTGAACTACACCGATTGGTTTGGTATCTGGGATCCAAGATAGGACATAGATTGAATCTTTTTTATTAGATGATATTAATACTTTACTTGACCGACTCATCTGGCTCCTCCTTCAACTCACTTTAGTTACTTCCTACATTATACATATAACTCACCTCACGAAAAAAGTCGGCTCCTAAATTCCACAAAAAAATAGACACAAATCTAAATGATTCGCATCTATCTCCAATTTACAAAGTACTAAAATCATTATTTATTCCGCCGTTGATTTATTTTTTTGATTTTAGCTAAATCCACCTTAGATACTCTTTGAGAATCCAGTAGACCGTTGACTTCCTGTTCTACATCCGTTAATTGGGTATAACAATAGCCAGTGATATATGGTAGATCTTGTATGGCCTGATGGATTGCATCAAATCTTTCTATAAATGCCTTCTCGTCCTTTACCTGATGACCATAACCCCAATCTTTCTCAGAATCTGACGTAAATGCGATCCCACCAAACTCAGAAATAATGATTGGCTGGTTTTGATATCGGTAGCCATGAGCAAAAGCAAACCAATCGTTGTTGAACATTTGTTGATTGTTCACTATCGAATCTTTATCCATATAACGCTGTTTAAACAATCCACCTACCTCTTCATAATCATGCAACGTTAGAATATCTGAAATAGTATGTTCCCATCCGTCATTAGTAATAACTGGTCGATGGCTATCGATAGCTTTGGTCATATGATAAATCCCCTCTGTCAATTGTTGGGGTTTTATCAATGAATGAATACCTTTAACACCCCATGATTCATTGAAAGGAACCCACGTAATCACGGAAGGATGGTTGTATTGCTGCCCCACAATTGATAACCACTCTTTTGCCAAATGTTGAATCGCAGTATCGTTGAAAGTGTACGTAGATGGCATTTCAACCCAAACAAGTAATCCCATCTCATCGCATAGGTACAAGAATCGTTCATCTTCAATTTTCTGATGTTTTCTTAATCCGTTATACCCCATCTCTAATATTTTTTCTAAATCAGTTCTCATTGCATCTATCGAAGGTGGGGTGATCCCAGATTCAGGCCAATAACCTTGATCCAAAATCAAACGTTGATACAATTTTTCATTATTCAGTAAAATTTGCCCTTCTTCAATCGCTATCTTACGCATTCCACAATAACTAATGACTTCATCGATGACGAGAGCGTCTTCATCAAGTAACCGATATTGGATATCATATAGCTCCGGATGGAGTGGGTGCCATACCCTTGTCCCCCAACAAGCATCTTCATGAACTCTTGTGTCCATCATCACGGGTGTATTGTTGTGAGTAAGCGTAGTTAATGATTTACTAACTAGTTCTCCAGCAAAACTCAGATTGATTTCTAGAGACAGATTTTCTTCGATTAACGACGTATAGCTTCCTCTTTTTTTCACTTGCGGTTCAAAAATCATTTGGTCATTATCTAGATCCGGTGTTACTTTGACTTGTTCTAAATAATAAATTGGTGTTTTTTCAAGCCAGACAGATTTCCAAATTCCTGTCGTTTGGACATACCAACAACCAAAATTATCTTTCAACCAACGTTGTTTTCCTCTTGGTTGGTCATTGGCCAATGAATCCTCTACTCGAACAATCAATTGATTCTCCCCATCTCGTAGTTCACTGTCGATTAAAAAAGAAAAACGACTATATGCCCCTTGATGGCATCCAATTTTCTGCCCGTTGACCCAAACTTCTGTTAAATAATCCGCACCTTCAAAATACAGTGTGAGTGGCTGTTTTGCTTCAGCTTGAAATGTTTTTTGATACCATAAAATAGCATGATGACTCTCATCATGTATCCCACTTGCCTGAGTTTCATAGGTAAATGGTACGTTAATCATCTGGCACTTCTCAAATCCCTGAAACCAATTTTCTTGTCTACCCTTATTATCATCATCAAAGGCGAATGCCCACTCCCCGTCTAAGGATAACCACTCTTTACGGATAAACTGTGGCCTTGGATGTGTTTTACGCTCAATTTTCATATGTTTACTCCTCATCTATTTGAATAATTTCCTCTCGGACGACCTAAGCAGTATTCACAGCAAACTATTTTTAAGACTGATTTTTATTCTACCTCTTGATAGAAATAAACTAGCCGGAACCGTTTGACAGTATTTAGATGGATCCATGATTTCCGTTTGTACCACATCATTTTTATCAGTATTTCATTGTAGTGATTCTGATAAATTAATGCATTCAGATGATTTCACTTGATCATTAACTATAGCTGGCATACGATGAGATCTTAGTTGATTTTTGATGCCGAAATAGATAATGCATCGTTTTATAATGAAGCTTAGTCGCCCAAACATTCTCAAGATCATTTGACATTTCCCAAATCACTTTTTATTCGCCTACAGCGATAGCGTCAATTTTAGAACGATAGCTAATCGACTTGAGGTACGTGAAACTGATCATTGATTTTTTTTATTTCAGATAATGTAACTTTTGGCTGGCGGTCATAGGTAAGCAATCCGTTGATTTCTTGTTCTACATCCGTAATTTGCGTGTAACAATAGCCCCATAACCCCACAGATTGATAAACAGCAGATAGAATTCTTTGATAATTTCTGAGAAAATCTACTTCATTCTCAGCAGATGTGTATCCCCAGCCAGGCTGACCAGACACATCAAAACCGATACCACCAAATTCCGTCAATAAAATAGGCTGATCATGATAAGTAAACCCTTTAGCAAAGATAGGCCAAGCAGAAGTCATTCGTGACATCAAATTTTCCCTTGTACTCAGCGAGTCCTTAAAATATTCATATTTCTCAGGTTCTGCTTCCGTTCCATGAGAGTAATTATGGAGTGCACAAATATCAGTTTCCGTCATCGCCCACCCATCGTTCGAAATTACCAAGCGAGTTGGATCCAAAGCATGGATCATGTGATACATCGCTTGAGAGAAGTGCTGTTGTTGACGATCATGACCAATCGAGGGAACTCCCCAACTCTCATTGATCGGTACCCAGGTAACGATTGATGGATGGTTGCTATCCCGATCAATAATCTCGGTCCACTCATGCATCAAACTAGCAACGGATTGTTCATTATAAATTGCCGGTGCAGCACATTCTCCCCAGACTAGAAATCCTAAGGAATCAGCCCAATACAAAAAGCGTGGGTCTTCGGTTTTCTGATGCTTGCGACATCCATTGAATCCCATTTCTTTCGCCAGCAAAATATCCTTCTTAAAAGCCTCATCCGTTGGTGCAGTTAGTAAGCCAGTTGGCCAATAACCTTGATCTAAAATCAATTTTTGATAGTATGGTTTATTATTTAAGTAAACCATCCCTTTTTCAGTATGGATTTTACGCATTCCGAAGTAACTTTTTACAGTATCGAGAATCATATCTTTTTGCTTCAATATAAACTGAACGTTAAATAATTTTGGATTTTCTGGCGTCCAAGCCCATCCGTCATTATGAAAATTTGTCCGGAAAATATGTTCTTGAAATAATTCAACGTCGAAAACAATCTTTGCTTTATTTAAAAAAACAGATCCTACAGCTACCAGGACCTCTCCGAATGTAATCTCATAGTTCAAAGATAAATCACTGACTAGCTTACTCACCTCAGCTGTAATTTCAATTTTCCCATCATCGAATCGAGGAACGAACTTGGATTTTAATAAGTGAATCTCGTTCACCACTTCTAGCCAGACGGTCTGCCAAATGCCAGTAGAATTTGTGTACCAGATCGCCGATGACTCTGGCTCCCAAAATTGTTTCCCACGAGGAGTACTTTCGTCGTCATGGCGATCAAATGCTCGGACAGCCACTTGCTGGCAACCAGTTCCGTTCAGCTGAGGAGTAATATCTAAATCAAAAGAGGTATGTCCACCCTTATGATTTTTGACATGTTGACCATTTATATATATATCTGCCTCATAGTCAATAGCTCCAAAATGCAGAATCACAGATTCTCCTTGATTGGCTTCCACCTCAAATTCACGCATATACCAAACAATATCGTGCGGTGTGCGGTCACCGATTCCACTTTCTCTGCTTTGGTAAACGAAAGGCACATTAATCTTCTGCTGATAGATCATGGGATCATTGATCCACCCATTTTGTATACCTTCATTTTCGTCATCAAACATAAACAGCCATTCACCATTTAAGTTCGTCCATGTATCACGGACAAACTGCGGCCTTGGATATTCTTTTCTCTTCATACTTACCTCCTGCTAAATCATCTTTTCTTTCATTTGAATAGACTTATTTTTTGCTATTAACAGCACCCCAGCTGCCATTGCTAAAATTAAACTTAAAATATCTAGAATGAAATATGATAACAATCCTTGGATCAACAGATAAACGCCTATTTTGAAATGAACGCGATCATCTTTGATATACTTTTTGCTCAGCAAAATATTACTAATCCCCAAACCAATTAGCATGACACCAAAACTACTAACAAATAAAAAAATGTTGCCATAGCTTACATTCAATTGTTCAAGGTAAACCTGATTGTCACTATTTACCCCCAAGAGATTCAATTGGTTGCCTAAACCGTAAAAGATGATTGTAATCAGTCCATCGAAGATTTGCCATCCCCCCATAATCAGGACTAAGCGTCGTTCGATTCTTCTTTTCATCACTTTATCCTTTCACTCCAACCGAAAGTGACATCGATTGCAAGAAGTATTTTTGAGCAAATAAGTACAATAGAAATGTTGGAATGATGGCAATCAATGCACCTGCCATCAATAATGTTGGCTGTGCTTGATACATTCCTTGAAGCAAACGCAATCCCGAAGTAATTGGCATTTTCTCGATATCATTGAAGACAATCGACGGCCACAAAAAATCATTCCAAGATCCTGTGAATGAAAATAACGAGACAACAAGCAAGACTGGTTTGATCAAAGGTAAAATAATACGCGTGAAAATTGTAAATTCACTTGCTCCATCGATTTGAGCAGCCTCATCAAAATCTTTAGGAATATTGTCCATAAATTGCTTGACTAAGAAAATATTGAATACTCCGGCCGCACCAGGTACGATCATCGCCAATGGTGTATTGACCCAGCCAAAAATATCAACAATTTTATAAAGTGGAATTAGGTTAACAACTGAAGGAAACATCATTGTTGCTAATAGAAAAGAAAACAAGACATTCTTCCCTCTGAAATGTAAACGACTATATGCAAATGCAGAAAAAGAAACGACAATCAGCACTAACAAAGTGTGACTGATTGCGATCAACATCGAGTTCAAAAACCATCTAACCAAAGGTGTACTCGTATTGTTGACAAGGAGTTCTGTATAGTTAGTTAGCACCCATTCTATAGGCAAAATTTTGAATCCAGCAGTCATCAATTCCATTTCTGACTTAAACGAAGTTAGGACGCCATATAACAAAGGAACAAGCCAGATTGTGGACATTAGCAAAAGAAAAACAAATGCAACAAACGATGAAACAGATTTTTTTTTCATTCTTACAGACCTCCCTTAGCTTTTCACTCGTAAAAACTTGAACTGAATGGCGGAAATAACCATGATACAGAGACCTAGGATAACTGCCATTGCCGAAGCGATACCAGCGATTGATTGACCTGATCCAAAAGCATTTTGCTGAATATACATCAGTAAAACTCGTGTCGAGTTGTTTGGACCACCACCAGTCAACATCAGTGGCTGTCCATAAACATTGAATTGAGCAATCGTTGTCATTACTACCGTATATAAAAGCTGTCCACGAATCGATGGTAAGGTGATTTTAAAAAACTTTTGGATGGCAGTTGCACCGTCAATATCCGCAGCTTCATAATAATCTTTGGGAATCCCATTCAAAGCTGCTTGATAAATAATCATATTACCGCCAATCGTCCACCAAACCGTTACCACGACCAAAGCAATCCAAGCATAAGGCTGTGTACCAGTCCAAGGTGTCGTTGTATTGAATAGTGTGTTGATTGGCCCATAGTTGACATTAAAAATCAGTGTCCAAATAATCACGATAGCTGAAATTGCGAAAAGTGACGGCATATAGAAGATAGACTGAAAAAGTTTGCTTAAAAATGGCTTTGTATTCAATGCCGCTGCCAACAATAAAGGAACCATGATACAAAAAGGAACAGTACAAATAACAAAAATAAAAGTATTGGTCAAACCTATTCTTAACTGGGTATAAAAAGTAGACTCAGTATTGAAAAATAATTCTTTATAGTTATCCAAACCAACGAATGTCGGTGTATTGAACAAATCCCAATCAGTAAAAGAGATGTACACACCAAAAATTATAGGTATCAGAAAAAAAATCAGAAAAATGATTAAATGAGGTGCAATGAAAAGCCATGCTGACCATTCTTTATTGGTAGATTTTTTCGTCTTTGTTTTTTCTATTGACGTAATCATACATTTTGCTCCCTTCTAAAGAAAACAGTATCAGCACAGATCTAAGCTGATACTGTTTATGGTTAATTATTTGTACTGTCTTTTGAAATCTTATCAGCTACTTCTTTTTGCATACCAGAAGTAAAATCATCGACTTCTTGCTTGCCAAAAATCGTATCAAATCCGTGTGCATCTATATATTCGGAGACATAACCATTATATTTATAATCAAAAATACTCAATGTTGCTTGTTGTTCTGGAGTCGAGATAAACAGCGACTGTGGCATCTCTTGATATTCTTCATCGTTCAAGATGTCCAATGTAGCTGGGTTTTGACCGGCCTTCGCCCACTCAAGCGAGTTTGTACGAATCCATTCTAGAAAGTCCATAATACCTTTTTCTTTCTCTGCGCTACGCTCTTCACTTTTAAAAAGGACAAATTGGTGAGAAGATGCCCAGTTAACTGTTTCACTCAAGTTATTAGATAATTGTGGTGAGTTAGTCAATCCCCATTCAAATTCAGCTTCTTTGATATTGTTTTGCATCCAAATACCTTCTGGAAAAAAGATTAATTTTCCAGCAAGGAAC
Source organism: Enterococcus sp. 2G9_DIV0600 (assembly GCF_002140615.1). NCBI lineage: Bacteria > Bacillati > Bacillota > Bacilli > Lactobacillales > Enterococcaceae > Enterococcus > Enterococcus sp. 2G9_DIV0600. The sequence continues at coordinate 527,386 of NZ_NGLL01000001.1, read as the reverse complement.
AACTGACTAGGATCTTCACCATCTTTTGTTGTAACTCCTTCGTCATATAGTTCTTTCCACATACCAATCGCATCTTTCGACTCCGACGTATCTAAAGTTGGATCCGTTCCATTTTCGGTAAGGATACCACCATTTTGTTTCATCAAGGATAAGAAATTAGGCTTTACCCAAGTAACAGCAACGCCACGAATATCATCTGCCGCAGCTTTTTTACCTGATTCTTTGATTTCATCAAAAGTTAAAATATTATCATCTAATGCACCGGGCGCATATTTCTCTACTAATTCTTTGTTGTAATATGTGCCCCAACTATGGATATCAAGTGGAATGCTATATCGTGTGCCATCTAGCTCTCCAAGATTCCAAGCTTCTGCTACATAATTATCTTTATTGATATTTTCATAATCGCCTAGCAAGTCATCATAACTTTCTAGCATACCATTGTCTTTATACTGCTTGATCCGTTCTGCGTGAACAATGTTTAGATCGGGAATGTTTTTCCCCGAATTAACAACTGTTGGGATTTTTGAATACATATCGCCTTCTTGTAATGACACATTTTTAATTTTGAATTCAGGATCAGTTTTGTTATAAGCATCAATCATTGCAACCATGTTTGATCCATCCGCCCCCGTAAATGGATTCCAAAAAGTGATTTCATTCTTGTTGTTTCCTGTCCCTCCCGAAGAACCACCGCAACCAGCCAAGACACCTGTACAGACCCCCAATATTACCCATTTTGCTATCTTATTCACTTTCATCGTCACCCTCCGTTTTACTAATTAGTTAATCCATTAACCTTCGACTGCCATTTACTATTTAACCAATCAGTAGATTTTTATTATTGTTTTCGTTTACAAAATTTAAGTTAACACCTGTTGCAAACGCTGTCAATGTTATGATATAGTAATTTTACAAAAACAACTTTTTGGTTAATGAAGATATAAGCTCAAGCCACATCCTCAGCACACATTTTAACTAATAAGTTAAGGAGACAGAAGAAATGGAGCTAGATTTAACGAAACATTCCCTACCGGTTTATGAAGCGTTGGCAAGTGAAACACGCTTGAAAATAATTCATTTCATCGGTAACGAGAAAAAAAGTATTAGTGAAATTGCCAAAGAATTACATATCAGCAGTGCGATTACCACACGTCATGTACAAAAAATGGAAGATGCTGGACTCCTCGATTCTGAACGAGGGATTGGCACCAATAGAAATAAAAAGATGGTTTTTTTGAAAGTAGATGATATCCACATCACTTTCCCCGAGCGAATCTACCAAGCATTCAGACTTCATTCTACAGATTTAAACATTGGACACTTCACAGATTTTTCTGTCAGTCCAACGTGTGGACTGGCGACAGTTAAAGAAGTAGTAGGAAAGTCCGATGACCCAAAGTATTTCTTGGATTCTAATCGAGTTAATGCAGCCTTACTGTGGTTCAATCAAGGCTTTGTGGAGTACAAAATCCCGAACCTCTTACAAGAATCTGAAACCCCTGAACTGTTAGAGATCAGCATGGAATTAGCCTCAGAATTTCCTTTGTCGAACAATATTTGGCCTAGCGATATTTCAATATTTGTTAATGATGTCAAAGTAGCTATTTATACAGTTCCGGGAAACTTTTCTGATACTCGAGGTCGATATACTCCGTTATGGTGGAACGATCGTTTTAGCCAATACGGTTTACTCAAGCATATTCGAATCAATAAACTAGATACTGGTATTGATGGTGAATGCTACTCAGAAGTTACCATTGATGATTTGCAGTTACATAATTCCCCTTTTATAAAATTACGATTAGAAATTGAAGAAAATGCTAAAAATAAAGGAGGGCTAACCCTGTTTGGAAAAGGATTTGGAAATCACAACCAAAATATTCTTGTGAATGTATATTATTTAGATAATTAATGAACAATCATGTAGACAAAAAGAGCAGTATAATTTATACTGCTCCCTCTAAACATTGAACTAACAATAGGAAAAATAACTGTGATTTAAACTATCTTTATCCGTATCTATCATATGTTGATTATTATGTTGAAATATCGGCTATTCTCCTATCCGAACATTCATAATAAGCGGTTCGCTTTTCAATGATGCCTATATTGCATGGTAGATTCGTTTAAACAAACTATATGAAGTAGAAAAAAGTCCCTCACCAATTATCTGGCGGGGACTTTTTCTCTTACGCTATGGCAAAAATGCGTTCGATCAACTGCATCACTGCTCGGACTTCTTCGTTTTTAACGATAGGTTCGGCACCGTTGCGTACAACGTTGTAAAAATTCTTGTAGAAAGGTTCAAAATCCGCTTCGGCTTTCGGGAAAGGAATTTCTTTGGCTGCCAATTCCGATGGGGGTGCCATCGTTTTCGTCAAGCCGACGCCTGCTTGGACTGGTTTTGGTGCGGCCACGTCTTCGCGACCTGTTGCTTGCACCATTTCCCCATTTAGATCCCAATCGGTGATGGTGGCTGTTCCTTCTGTTCCTTTGATGTACCAGCGAGGCAATTGCGTGTAATTGGAGGTTCCAACTTCCACGATTGCTTTGACCCCATTTTCAAAGGTAATCAAAGCGAAGAACCCATCATCGACTTCTTCCCCCAACACAAAGCTAAGATCCGCTTTAACATCTTTCACTGGACTGTCGATCAGCCATAGCATTTGATCCAGCAAGTGAACGCCCCAGTCTAAAAGCATTCCCCCACCTTGTTTTTTCACATGGCGCCAGTCTCCTGGGATGCCGTTCGCCCCTTGGACCCGTGACTCTAATTGGAACAAATCACCGATCTGTCCATTACGGTACAGTTCGCGTACAAGTAGAAAATCAGGATCCCAACGGCGGTTTTGGTGAACCATAAAGGTATTGCCGGTTTCTTGGGCAACCGCCACGATCTCATCTAGTTCCGCAGTATTCAGCGCAACAGGCTTCTCGCAAACAACATGTTTGCCGGCTTTCAACGCAGCGATCGATAACTCTTTGTGCAAGTCATTAGGTGTGGCGATCAATACTGCTTCGATCGTCTCATCGGCTAAGACTTCATCATAGCTTTTAAAGATCTTATGGCCTTTTTCTTGGGAGATCGCTTGACGTTCTTCATTGATATCGTAAGTTCCTACGATGTGGATTCGTTCGTTTTCATTTGGTAAGATATTGTGGACATGGTACGCACCCATGCCGCCATATCCGATTACTGCAAAATTGATTGCACTCATGTCTGACACTCCTCGGTTTTCTTCTTATGCCCACCACATGGATGAAGCTTCTTCACGGATCATAATCGTCTTCAAGTTACTGATGGCACGAGTCAGTCCTTCATCAATGGACATGATTGGATCTTCATGTTCAATACTCAAGACATAATCATACCCATAAATTCTAAGCGCAGAAATAATATCTGACCAGACTTGTAAGCTGTGGCCGCAACCGACTGAACGGAAGGTCCAAGCTCGGGTTTTGACATTGCTATATGGCTGCATGTCCGTCAAGCCATGCATGTTGATATTGTCTTGGTCCAAATACGTATCTTTGGCATGGAAGTGATGGATCGCATCGGCTTCCCCTAAGATTTTGACCGCTGCCACTGGGTCGATCCCTTGCCACCATAAATGACTTGGATCCAAGTTACAGCCGATGGCTTTCCCCGCAGCATCCCGCAGTTTCAACATCGTATAAGGAGTATGTGCCAAAAAGCCGCCATGAAGTTCGATCCCGATTTTAACACCAGCCGCTTCCGCTTCCGTGTTGATGCCTTTCCAATAAGGAATCAGTTTTTGTTCCCATTGATAATTATAATTGTCATCGTATTCCGTTGGCCATGGCAATACTGGCCAGTTGACTTGCGTATCTGTTGCATTTCCGCCTGAAACGCCTGAAAATCCATTCACAACAGGTACATTCATTAAGCTGGCTAATTTGATGGTTTTGCGCAAAAGTTCATCGGCTTCTTGCGCTTCTGCTTTTAGTGGAGAGATTGGGTTGTTGTGACAGCTCAAAGCTGAGATTTCCAATCCTTTATCAGCTAATTTCGCTAAGTATTCTTTTCGCTCTGCTTCACTTGCTAGTAAACGGTCAATGTCTAAGTGAGCATTGCCGGGAGAACCACCGGTACCGATTTCAACGGTTTGGAGCCCTTTTTTCGCTACTTCATCAATCATCTCTTCAAAGCTAAGTTGATTGAATAACGGGGTAAAAACACCTAATTTCATTTTCTTTCCTCCTCAATTGCTTGAAAATGCCCATACGTTGGGTAACGATTTTCTGTTGGTGCACACCAACGAGCCGCATTTTGGATCACTTTTTGCACTTTGGGATTGTAATAGCTTGGGAATGTCTCATGACCAGGCTGGAAATAGAAGATCTTGCCATTCCCACGGCGGAATGTACAGCCGCTGCGGAAAACTTCACCACCAGGGAACCAGCTGACAAAAATCAATTCATCCGGCGCTGGAATATCAAAGTGCTCGCCATACATTTCCTCTTGCTCTAGTTCGATCCATTCGCCGACTCCTTCAACGATTGGGTGGCTTGGATTGATATTCCAGATCCGCGCATGCTGATCGTCTACCCGCCATTTCAAATCGCACGACGTTCCCATCAAGGTTTTAAAGATTTTCGAAAAATGGCCGGAATGCAAGACAATCAGTCCCATTCCTTCCCATACACGCTGCTGCACACGAGCAACGATAGCATCATCGACTTCTTCATGCGCCATATGGCCCCACCAAACCAACACATCCGTGTCAGCCAACACTTGCTCCGTCAACCCGTGTTCTGGTTCATCAAGGGTCGCCGTTCGCACTTGGAAATCATCCTCTGCTAAAAACTTGGCAATTTGACCATGGATTCCTTCTGGATACATTTTTTGGACGGTCTCATTTGTTTTTTCATGACGAAACTCGTTCCATACCGTAACATGGATCATTGGTAGACCTCCTCTACGATGTTTTTTAATTGCAGATAATCAATCCCGCTGGCTTCTAAAGGAGCGAATTTTTGAAACGCTTCCTGCTCGACGATCAGCCATGGTAGTTCTAATGCTTTAGCTGCTTCTACATACGACTTGATTGGTAAAATCCCATTGCCGATCTCGGTGCTTTCCTGCGGCTGCTCTTGCATATCTTTGATATGAACCAAACCGACCTTCGTTTCGCGTTCCTTTAGCCAAGGTAAAACAGCCACGTTTGCAAAGGCTAACCAGTAAAGGTCGGCTTCCAAACGCAGTTGCGGATTGTCTTTGATCAGTTCATCGATCATGGATTCTCCAGCAACTTCAGTAAATTCATGGGCATGGTTGTGGTAGTAGCAAGTCAGCCCTTCTGCTTGCAACTTTTGGGTGATCTGGGTCAGCTCCGCAGCAAAGGCTTGCCATTTTTCCAAAGAATCAAAGCTGGCATACGGAATCACGATCCGTTGATTGCCAATCGTTTTTTCAAAAGCGACGGTTTCTTCAAAACGATCTTGCAATGCTTCAAACGGGATATGGGAAGCCGCGACCGACAAATCCAACTGCTCCAGCATTTCTTTGATCTGAGCAGCACTATGTCCATGATAACCAGCAAATTCAACACCGTCATAGCCGTTTTGTTTTACTGTTTTCAACGCTTCAAAAAGGTCTGTCTTGCAGTCCTCTTGAATACTCCAAAGCTGTAAAGCGATTTTCGGTTTTGTCATTTATGCTCGCTCCTTTTCTTCCAGCAGTTCTTATAGGTAGACTGGCTCACCGGTTTGCGATGATTTGTAGATCGCTTCTAAAATCTCCGTCACGACCATTGCTTCTTCAGGTTTGACCACTGGTTCGGTATCGTTGATGATCGCATGGATCCACGATTGTGCTTCTAAAATTTCTGGCGTCTCCCCGTTTCCTTCATAAAAATCAACGCCGCCTGTTTCAAGTTCGATATTTTTTTCATACAGCAAGCTGTGGTCTTCCCCATTGATGGTCAAACCGTTGTTCATATCCGCACCGGCTTTGCTACCCATCAGTGTCGTTTTGGCTTCTTTCACGTCCAAACTGTTGAGTGCCCAGCTGGCTTCTAAGAAAATCGTTGCGCCATCTTCCATGACCACAAAACCAAAGGCCGAATCTTCTACTGAGAATTTCTCTGGGTCCCAAGGGCCCCAAGCATTTGCGGCATTTTTGGTTTGTGACAACTCATGATACGCTTTTCCGACAACAAATTTTGGTTTGTAATTGTTCATCATCCATAAGGTCAGATCCAATGCGTGGGTACCGATATCGATCAACGGACCGCCGCCTTGCGCCTCTTCATCAAGGAAAACACCCCAAGTTGGCACAGCCCGACGACGGATCGCATGAGCTTTCCCAAAATAAATGTTTCCTAATTGTCCTTCGGCGCACACTTCATGAAGATAACGAGAATCTTTTCTGAAACGGTTTTGGTAGCCGATCGTGAGTTTTTTTCCTGTTCTATTGGCTGCTTCGATCATTGCTTTGGCTTCTGCCGCTGTTTTTGCCATTGGTTTTTCACACATGACATGACAATCCGCTTCTAGTGCGGCAATCGTCAACTCAGCGTGTGAGGCGTTTGGTGTACACACATGGATCACATCTAGATCAGCTTGTGCCAACATCTCTTGATAATCGCTGAATACTTGGGCATCTTCGGTCCCAAATGCTGATTTCGCTTCAACTGCACGTTCAACCAGCAGATCACAAAAGGCAACCATTTCTACTTCTTCTACTTGAGACAAGGCAGGCATGTGCTTGCCGTTTGCGATCCCACCGCACCCAATGATTCCAACTTTAACTGTCATATCTTTCCTCCTGAAAACGCTTATTATTTTCTACCCCCTCATTATAGCGAAACATCGAAAGCAGTTCTTCCCAGTTTCCATTGAAAAAATTCCCGAAAATTATCTTATGAAACTTTAACAAAAAGAACCACTCCACAATTTATGCAAAGCGCTTAAAAAAACACTATCGAGAAAAAAATAGTGCCAAATTGACAAAAAAACAGTCGACAAGCAAAGGCTCATCGGCTGTTTCTATCAATTTTGATTCAGTTGTTTCTGGTACTGCAACGGTGATTGACCAACGGCTTCCTTAAAGACATGGTGAAATGTTTTAACACTGGCAAAACCTGCTTTTTCAGCGACTTCTGCCATGGGGATCTTTTCATTGGCCAAGATAAATTTGGCTTGATTGATGCGGTATTCCGTCAAAAACTGCATGAAGGTCTTGCCAGTATTGGTTTTAAAGAAACGCGTGAAATAATGGGGACTAAACCCTACATGTCTTGCGGTGTCCTCCATCGTCAAGACTTCTTGGTAATGAGATTCGATGTACTCAAAGACATCATTCAGACGCTGCAAGGTTTCTTTGTATTGTGCGGCCGTTCGTTTTAGCGGATTGACGGCTTGTTTGCGCTTAGGCAAACCTTGATAGCACTCCCCGATCAACTGGTAAAGCAGCCCGAGAGTCAAATAACGCATCCCAACAACATTTTCCTCTTCCAACTGATACAACTCGATCAAGAGACCTGTTATTTTTTCCGTAAAACTCGTTGGCCAATTTTTGCTGTGGGGCTCCCCTTCTTCAAAGAGTGTCATCAAGGATACTTCATTTTCTCGAAGCAACGGCTCTTCAAAAAGCTTCATATCAAATTGATAGACATAGCGTTCACTCTCAGGCGATGCTAGAAAATAGTGGGGTTGCCCGCTGGAAAAAAGATACAGATCCCCTTCCTCCAACTCAATGATCGTATCGTCAACACCAATATTGACCGTGCCGCGCTTAGCGTAAATGATCTCGATTTCTTTATGGACATGGGGGTAAACGATGGTCAGACCATCATTTAGAAACGTTCGAAAACGAAATTCACTTTCAAATTCAGGAATTTCAAGGTACATACTCATGGCTGACCGACTCCTTCGCTCTATTCTTATTTATTATAAGCGAAAAATTGTCCAAGAGAAAACCTTTTCTCAGCCAATCATAGTTTCTTCTGCTTTTTTGTGGTATCGTATTCAAGAAAAGGAGTCTTGTTTATGAATTATTATGATCAACATCTGCATACATTTTTGTCTTTTGATTCAGATGAACAGTTTGAGAATTATCTTGCTTACCAGCCTGCCTACTTCGTTGCGACAGATCATTTCGATTTGAAGAACCCCTATTCGGGATTCCGTGATGATATTCCTGACTATGAATTACTAGTAAATACCCACCAGAAGCTGCAAGAGACCACAGCGACGAAACTCTTAAAAGGCATCGAGATTGGTGTCGTGCCTGGTCAAGAACAAGAAATCTTGCGCTATCTTGAAAGCCATCCCTATGACTTGAAATTGATCAGTATCCATCAAAACGGTACCTTTGATTATATGGACGATGCCGTGTTGAACAAGGACAAATTTGCAGTCGCCAAACAATACTTTGACCAAATGGCCCACGTGTTGGACTCGTTTTCTGACGGGCATATCGTGACCCACTTTGATTATGGCTTGCGTCGTTTCCAATTTACAGCTGAGGAATTGGCCGCCCATTTTGAAACAGAGTTAACGACGATCTTCAAAAAAATCGTTGCCCGTGACTTAGCGATGGAAATCAACGCGAAGAGCTTTGGCCCCTATCAAAATGCCCACCTTTATCAATATGCTATCCCGCTGTATCAAAGTGTCGGTGGTAAATTGTTCACCCTCGGCTCTGATGCCCATAAAGCCAGTGACTATCGGTTAGATTTTGCAGCGATGAGCGATCTATTGCGTTCCTTTGGTGTCAATCAATTAGCGGTCTTTCAAGGTAGTGAACGGTTTATGGCGAATCTGCCTGCTCAATAGCGTCACCTTTGAAAGCACTCTACAACAACACATTTTCAATAAATGGACAAAAAAACGGCGAACCCTAAAAGGATACGCCGTTTTTGCATTTTAAGAACAGATTTACTTAGGTTATTCCGCTGCTAAAATATCTTCCTTGGCATGGATCATTTGAGTCAAAAAGTCGCAATAAGGCGTTGGTACTTGGTACTTGCGGCCTTTTCGTGAGATTGCGCCATTGATATAATCGATTTCGGTTTTGCGATGATTATTGATCAAATCTTGATACATGGATGGATAGTGCATTCCGATGCCTTCTGGGTCATAGGTTTCCTCAATATGGTGGACTACTTCGGATACATCCAGTTCAACAGATTCATAGGCAGCAACTGCCGCAAATTCTTCCACGATCGTTTGGACCATCGCACGCGCCGTTGAGGTTTGTCCGAATTGGGCAATATTCACATTTAAAATCGAACACAAGCCATTTAGGGTGCCGTTGACACAGGCTTTGCGATAGATGGAGTAACGGATGTTCTCAGAATAAGACGCATTCAACCCAGCATCAGCCAAGACTGCCGCCAATTGACGGGCATCTTCTTCTTTCCCCGGTTCGATGTTTTGCAGTTCTACAGAACCATCCCCAAACAAACGAACATTACCAGGACCAATCAAGTCCGCCGTCCAAATGGTATTTCCTAAAAAGATTTTATCCGTGCTGACATATTTTTCAATCGTGTCCTCATGACCGATCCCGTTTAATAAGCATAAGACTTTCGTTTGCTCTCCGATCATCGGTTTGATCGTTTGCATCATTTGATCCAGTTGCATCGCTTTAGTAAAGACCAGGATCAAGTCTGCTTGTACAGTCGTTGGGATCTCATTTTGCGAATAGATCGAAAAAGGGACTGCGATCTCTTCACCGTTTAAGTTTGCTCGTAATCCGTGTTCACGGATCGCTTCGATATGCGCAGGCCAGCCGTCGATTAACGTGACGTCATTTCCGCCTCTTTTTAGCATAATAGCAAAACGGCTGCCCATAGCACCTGCACCAGCAATAACAATTTTCATCTGAATTCCTCTTTCCTCTTCCACAATTAGGTATAGTTTACTCTAAAATCGTGAAATATGCGAGAGCCTTGCGTTTTTTCTCAATAGGAAAGAAAAAAGAACGATTGGAATAGTTAGATTTTTCAGATAATTAAAAAACAATCGTTTCCAATTCTGTCCATTCAAAAAAGCCGCACGGAAGGTGGAAAAACTGACTGAGCTAAGCCAGTTTTCGGACTCACGTGCGACTCTTTTAATCATTCATTTCCTGTGAAACAGTTGTCGGTTTAGGCAGTGACTGTTTCATTTTTTGGTGCAAAGTTTTTTAACCGTTCAGCTTTTTCTGCTTCTGTGATTCCATGTTGCTCCACGTAACGGTTGTGTTCGTGGATGGCACAATCATAGCTGCAGGCACCTAAATGGGCAGCCTGATTTTCCTCAGAAGTTAAGAATTGGCGATTGCATTCTGGGTTGGCACAGTTTACATAGCGCTCGCAAGGTGTCCCATCAAACCAGTCGCGGCCGATGACTTTTTTATCTACATGATTGATTTCCACACTGATGCGTTCATCAAAGACGTACATTTTCCCATCCCAAAGCTCGCCTTGAACTTCTGGGTCATTCCCATAAGCAAAGATACCGCCATGGAGTTGGGCCACATCTTCAAAGCCTTCTCGCAGCAGCCAGCCTGAGAATTTTTCACAACGGATACCACCAGTACAATAAGTAACGACTTTTTTATCCATGAATTTTTCTTTATTATCGATGATCCATTGCGGCAACTCACGGAAGCTGCGGATATCGGGACGAACGGCTCCTCGGAAATGGCCTAAATCATATTCATAATCGTTACGGGCATCGATCACCACGGTATCTTCATCTAACAACGCTTCTTTGAACGCTTTAGGATCTAAATATTTTCCAGTCATTTCTAATGGATCGATGTCGTCTTCAAGGTTCAATGAAACCAATTCTTTGCGCGGACGAACGAATAGCTTTTTAAACGCATGTTCTTCTACTTCGTCGATCTTATAAAAAATCCCTTTAAAACGGGGATCAGCTTCCATTTTTTCCATATAGCGATCCGTTGCTTCAACCGTTCCAGAAAGTGTGCCATTGATCCCTTCATTGGCTACTAAAATACGGCCCTTGATGCCAATTTCTTTTCCAAATGCTAAATGCTCCTTGGCGAAGCTTTCCGGATCTTCAATTGTTGTGTATTTATAAAATAATAAAACGCGGTATGTCAAACCAATTCCTCCTTTTTTTTGCACCCTACAGTATAGGTTATCACGTGACAAAAAACGAGTTTTATGCTTGTACCTTTTCACACAATCTTTTTCTTTTATAAACAGTTTCATTGATTGGTTTTATTGAGCTCTGCCACGAAAAAAGCTGTGACTTGATCCATCGTTTCTCCACGAACCAGATGGCGTTCTTCTCGCGAGATAAACTGCAAATTTGCTTCTGGATTTTCTGCCACAAAGGCTTCCACATCACCATAAGGAATTTTCTCGTCTTGGGTACCATGCCAAAACAAAAGAGGACGCTGTCCCAATTTCTCTGGTTGAGAAGACAGATCGTAAGCATCCATCCAGCTTAAAAGCTGACCATAATCCTCGGGTACAAAGAACCCAGCAGCGCCAGCGTGCATTTGGATGCGGCCACGGTATTTCAACATGGAAGGAGAACCCATGATACAAGCTGCCGCTGTGATTTCTGGATGCTGGCACAATAAACCGCACGTGGTCATCCCTCCCATGGAGACTCCGCCAACTGCGATCTGACCGTTGACCAAACCAAGATTTTCAAAAAAATCGACTAAGTAAGAAAACTCAAATAGATTGGTTTGGATACTTTGCCAAAAAGTTAAAGAAGGAATCTCCGATAGCTGGGTCTTACGCTCCCCATGATTGGCTGCATCTGGCAAGACCACCCGAAAACCTTCTCTAGCCAACTTTCTGCCTTGTGTCAACACTAATTCTTTACTCGTCTGCCAGCCATGGTAGTAAATAATCAATGGCAGCGGCTCATAAATCATTTCTTCTGGTACAACTTCTAAGACCGGAATATTTCCGATTTTTCTTTTTCGAACAGCTAATTTCATTCTTTTCCACCTCAGCTTAAGTATACAAAAAGTCGCCAAAAGCGCCACTGATACGCTGTAAAAAAAGATCATACCCGAAGAGTATGATCTTTTTTTATTTATGAATGTAAGACCGCTTCTCGAGCCAACGCCAAACAACCGAGGGTTCCAGCGTTGTCTTCTAATGCTGGGGTCACGATATATTTGCTTAACTCAGGTGTTTCGACATACCCATTGACCAATTTTGCAAATGCGTCGTGGACGTTTTGCAGCATATGGCGTTGTTTCATCACACCACCACCAAAAATGATCACATCTGGAGAAAACATCAAGGTTGTATTGTAGGCACATTGAGCAATATAGGAGGCTTCGATTTCCCAATAAGGATCATCTTCTGCAACCTCTTGTCCTTTTTTCCCTAAGCGTTTTTCGATGGCTGGTCCAGCTGCCATCCCTTCTAAACAGTTGCCATGAAATGGACAGCTGCCAGCAAAGTCATCTTCTGGATGAGGGACGACCAGCATATGCCCCATTTCTGGATGACTAAAGCCTTCGATAAAGCGCCCTTCTTGTAAAGCCCCGCCGCCAACACCTGTACCGATCGTGTAATAAACGACACTACTCAATCCTTTGCCACTGCCGAAGACATACTCACCATAGGCAGCCGCATTGACATCTGTTGTCCAAGAAATCGGGATCGGAAATTCTTTTTTCATGGTACCGATGAAATCAAAATTTTGCCATGCCAATTTCGGGGTCGAGGTAATGTACCCATAAGTGGCAGAATCGCGATGGATATCGATAGGCCCAAATGAGCCAATCCCAATCCCTGCTAAATCTGCTTGGTATTGTTTGAAGAAACCAATGACTAAAGGCATTGTTTCCTCAGGTGTCGTTGTCGGAAAGCTCACTCTTTCCTTGATTGTCATTTCTTCATCGCCAATGGCGCACACAAATTTTGTGCCGCCTGCTTCAATCGAACCGTATAACATGCACATCGCTCCTTTTTTTCTAACTACTTGTTGAACTTGACGCTGCGGCATCATCTGCTTTGACGCGATCGATGGCTACCACTAATGCAATGATCAGGTCATCTAGATCTTCTTCATAGATCACAACTTCATAGGTATCGCCCCAAGAGATCCATTTTTTGTGGATCTCTGCGATTCGCTTACCGTTGCGGTTGACCACAAAATCCATATCCCACCAATTGCCGTCCACATCGATGCCTTCTGCACTGATGGAATAGCGGGCTTTAAAAAATGTGAAATGTTTTTCTAAAACGATCGCTTCTTGGCCGTGGACTTCCACAAAAAATTTTGGTAATAAACTGAACACTTTTTTGGTGATCTCCGCGATCGGTCGCTGCTGCTCATTGAAGATCGTAAAACTTTTCGGGATCTTAAAAAAACTGCCTTCGACATAATAGCGAGGGTTTTGTAAGTCATCGGTCACGGTAAATTTTTCGCCGATGCTGAAAACCTTCTGTTTGATGTAAAGTTTCTTCAAATGCTACACTCCTTTCTCTTTGACATCGCCCGTATTGATCACCGGCTGCGTGCCTTTATCGGTAATGATCGACACCAATAAATTATTGATCAGTTGGACTTTGCGGTCATCTGTGAAATTGATGTCCTGTCCGTCTTCGATTTGTTCTAACGCCATTTGTGTCATGGAGACGGCCCCTTCAACAATGATTTGCCGTGCTGATAAAATTGCTTTAGCTTGTTGGCGCTGCAACATCGCACTAGCGATCTCAGTCGCATACGCGAGGTGATTTAAGCGGGTCTCCAAGACTTCGACCCCGGCAACAGCCAATCGTTCTTGCAATTCTTTTGCCAGTTCTTCCGAAACTTCATTGGTATTGCCTCGCAACGTCAGATCATCGTCATTGAACGTGTCATACGGGTATTGCGTCGCAATATGACGAATCGCTGTTTCACTTTGGATCTCAATGAAATCTTGGTAATAATCGACATCAAACAATGCTTTCGCCGTATCTACGACTTTAAAAACCACCACCGCCGAGATCTCGATCGGGTTTCCGTCTGAATCATTGACCTTCAACAGCGAACTGTTAAAGTTACGAACTTTCAATGAAACATTGATTTTTTGGGTTAAGGGGGTTGTCACAAACAAGCCGTTGTCTTTAATGGTTCCTAAATATTGCCCAAAAAAGAGGATCGCTTTGGCTTGGTTGGGTTGTACGATCGTTAACGAACTAAGGAAAAGAAACGAAACGATCCATAAAAGAATACTGAGAACGATTTCGAGAACGCTCTCATTTACGAACCCATGATAAAACAAATAACCGCCGCCAACTAATAACCCGATCAGCACAACTAGTGCTAAATACCCATTCACATGAAATGTCTGTTTTTCTGTCATTTTTATTCCTTCCCTTCTTGCTCTTATCTTACCTTGGTTAAAGCCGCTGTGCAAATGTTCTTGCGCATATCAGGGACGATTCCCAATCAAGCTATTTTGTTTTCTGCAACTTTCCCGTTACAATTAAGGTAGGACAAAATTTTTCACAAAAAAGGAGTAATTCTTATGGCACAAAAAATTGACTTAGAAACGAGTAAATGGTCGTTGGAATCGATCATTAAAACGGTCGGCACCGATCTTTCCTCTGTTGTAGAGGTACAAAACAAAGATGGCATTGACGTTGTAGTGATCTCGAAAGACGAGTGGCAACATCTTTTGGAATTACTCGATGCACGTCATGCAGAAGGCTATCGGTTGGAGCAAGAGCTTCCTGAAGAAATTTTAGTTGACGTTGCCGATACCGACAACCAATACACCGAAGAAGGCGAGTTAGAAATGGAGCTGCCTGAGCGTGTGCATCCAGCACCAGATTTTGAACTCGATTCAGAAGAAATCGTTGAAAGTGATGACGTACTAGATTAAACAAAAAAGCAAAACGGCCACGGGCACGTTTTGCTTTTTTTATAGCTCTTTTTCCTGCTTTTTGGTAATGACCGCTTGCAATCGTTCGATAGCAGGTTGCAATTCTTGCTGTGCTTCTTCTTCGGGTTCTAACTCTGCACACCGTTGCAGTCGCTCTAACCACATCTCTGGTTCTTTGACGCCCAACTGGCCAATGGCCCAATAAGCTGTCCCTCGAATCACTGGGCGCACGTCTTCTGTCGCACAGCGCCAAATCGCTGGCAAGGCACTGCGGTCTCCCACATTGGCTAAGGCGATGATGGCATTACGCTGCAGCGGTTTTTTCCCCCGCCAAGAGCCAGATAGATGGCCAAATTGTTCTTTGAAGGCTTTGTTTGATAAAGACAGCATCGGTTGCAGTTTTGGATAAACGGTATCGACTTCGGGCTCCATCTCTTGATGAAAATGGAAGTCCTTCCCCCGATTATAAGGGCAGACCAGCTGACAAATATCGCAACCGTAAATCACGTTATGCATCTTTTTGCGGTACTCTTCTGGCATCATGCCCTTCGTCTGGGTTTGATAGGATAAACAGCGCTGGGCATTCATCCGACCATCGCCCAATAACGCTTTGGTGGGGCAAGCCGTCACACAACGCATGCAATCCCCACAACCAAACGGGACTTCTTCATCTGGTTCAAGAGAGATATTAGTGACGATCTCCCCGAGATAAACAAACGAACCAAACTCTTCTGTGATCAGCAAACCATTACGACCGATAAAGCCAAGACCCGCCCGCTGCGCTGCCGCCACATCCACCAATTCCCCTGTATCGACTTGCGGTGCGAAACGCCATTCGACTTGTTCTTCCATCGTTTGCGCTTGTTCTTTGATAAAGGCGATCAAGCGATCCAACCGTTCTCGCAAAATATCATGGTAATCGATGCCCCACGAGGCACGGGCAAACATGCCACGTTTTTCATCCCGCGGGACTTTCTCTTTGATTTTTGTCGGATAAGCTAAAGCGATCGCAATGATCGTTTGCGGATTTTCAAATGTCCGTTCAGGATAGATACGCTCTTCGATCACGGGATGCTCAAAACCAGAGGTATGGCCTTTGGCTTTTTGTTCCCGCAAGGAAGGCTCCAATGCCAAAAACGGCTCCGCTGAAGCAAACCCGATCTTGTCGATGCCAAGCCGCTTGCTTTCTGCAATAATTTTTTCTTTTAAAGACATGCTCGCTACCCTCTTTTGTCCGCTAAGCATCTGCTTCTCGGCTTTTTCTCTTCCCCTATTATACGTAAGCACCAGAAAAAAGTCGATGGTGCGGTTTGTTCCCCCCGTTTTTTTCTTTCTTTAAAAGAACACGTGTTGATTGTTTAAGATTTTAATTAATTTTATCGCTATTTTCCTCGCAACGATTGCATTGAATTTTTCGAATGCTAGACTAGATAAAGGAATCAGAAAGAAATGAACAAATGAAATGGAGATGCTTATGACTCAATTACCCACCGGCTTGACTGCAGCAGAAGTCGCCAAGAAAACCCAAGAGGGGCTGCACAATGATTATGAAACCAAAACCAGTAAATCAACTGCTGCGATCATCAAGGACAATTTACTGACGTTATTCAATTTTCTCAACCTATTGATTGGCGTTTTTTTATTTGCCGTAGGCGCCTATTCCAACATGTTCTACTTAGCGATTATTTTTGTGAATATCACCATTGGGATCAGCCAAGAATTGCACGCACGTAATTTAGTAAAAAAACTCTCACTTGTTTCACCGCAAACGGTACGAGTGATTCGAGATGGTCAAACCCATGAGATTTCAGCCAAAGAATTGGTCTTAGAAGACTCAGTCATTCTTGGTGCTGGGGACCAAATCCCCGCTGATATGACGGTGCTTTCTGGACTAGTCGAAGTCAATGAAGCGATGCTGACTGGTGAAGCCGATCTGGTTGTCAAAGAAGCAGGTGCTTCCTTACTCTCAGGAAGTTTCATCGTCAGCGGTGAAGTGACAGGAAAAGTCATTCATGTCGGTGCAGAAAACTACGCAGCGAAACTAAGCAATGAGGCGAAGGTCCACAAACCGATCCGCTCTGAGCTGCTTGCTTCGATCCGTAGTGTATCCAAATTCACCAGCTATGTGATCGTTCCTTTAGGGGTGATTTTGTTCTTCCAAGCCTTTATGATGCGAGATGCTGGGATCAAGGAATCCGTCGTCGTTTCTGCCGCTGCCTTATTAGGAATGTTACCAAAAGGACTTGTCCTGCTGATCAGTATCGCCTTGACGACAGGTGTCATTAAATTGGCCAAAAAACGGATTTTGGTCCAAGACATGTATGCCGTTGAAACCCTGGCGCATGTCGATACCCTTTGTCTGGATAAGACGGGGACGTTGACGGAAGGCCATATGGTTCTCGAATCGATCGTTCCTCTCCAAGCCGACAGCGACCCTAACATGCTCTTAGGGAATTATTTGGCAGCCAGCACAGATAACAATTTGACGATGCAAGCATTGCGTCAAGGCTGCCCTGAGCTAACGGATCATCAGCCGATCGAAGTCGCTGCCTTTTCTTCACAGCGCAAATGGGGTGCTGTGGCTTTTGAACATCTAGGAAATGTCTATCTTGGCGCACCTGAAAAAGTCGCTGGCTCTGCTGCCTTGCCGCAAGTCAAAAAAGCGCAAGAAGCAGGTCTTCGGGTGTTGATTTTAGCTGTAGAGACCGATCCAAAAGCGCCAGCATCCTTTGACCCAACCAACGCACAAGCGGTGGCTGTCTTGATTTTATCCGATATCATCCGCCAAAACGCAGAAGAAACCTTGGCTTACTTAGCGGATCAAGGCATCGATCTAAAAGTGATCTCTGGCGATAATCCAATAGCTGTCGCAGCGATCGCCCATCGTGCAGGTCTTGCGAATGCCGATCAAGCTATCGATCTTTCTACCTTAACGACCGAAGCAGAAGTCCGAGAAGTTGCGACACGCTATACGGTATTTGGTCGTGTGACCCCTGAACAAAAGAAACTACTTGTCCAAGAATTAAAAGCCAATCAACGGACCGTTGCCATGACGGGCGATGGCGTCAATGATGTGTTGGCGTTACGAGAAGCCGACGTCAGCATTGCAATGGCTGCTGGCGACAGTGCGGCTCGTCAAATCGCTAACTTTGTCTTATTGGATTCTGACTTTACTACGTTGCCAGATGTTTTATTTGAAGGACGCCGCGTCGTCAATAACGTCACCAAAGCGTCGGGAATCTTCTTTATCAAGACGATTTACAGCTTCTTGCTCTCTTTGGTTTGTATCCTGACATCCAGCGCCTTTCCGTTCTTGCCGATCCAAATCACATTGATCGACTTAGCAATTGAAGGCTATCCTTCTTTCTTCCTTTCTTTTGAAGAAAACAAAGCACCAATCAAGGGGCGCTACTTGCCGACGGTCTTACTCAATGCGTTGCCAAATGCCTTGTTGGTGTTAGTCAATTACTTTGCGATCCGCTTTTTACAAACCGACTACGGTTGGTCGCAATTTGATACAACGACCTTGTTGTACTATTTGTTGATCGGGATCAGCTGTATCGCTGTGATTCGCGCTTGCTTGCCATTAAATCCATTGCGATTGTTCTTAGCGATTACCACTACCGTGGGGATCTATGTCGCAGCAATGCTCTTCCACGGGTTGCTGGAAGTCGGTTTCTTGACCGCCGTAACCTTGCCTTACTTCCTTGGCATGATGGCATTGAACATCTGCCTGTACGTGGGGCTTTCTTTCCTAACGAAGCGCTTTTCAGCCAAAATGCTTGTTAAACAATCCTAACCAATTCTGCCGCATCGTCTTTCTTTATCCAGAAAGACGATGCTGTTTTTTTGTCCTCTCCATAGGTGCAACCATACAAGAAGAAAGAAATTTGGTATACTGAACCTGTAGGCGGTTTCAACAAGGACGGTGTTTCTTTGGAAAAGGCAACCCCCTTGTCAAACAGCCAAATTTAATCAGAAAGTGTTGGTGAAATTGGATGAAAAAAAGTATTTTACTCGTTTCTCACAGTCAGCAACTCACCGAAGGATTAAAACAGATGATCGAAGAAATGGCTGATGGCGAGTCAGTCACGATCTATTCTTTAGGCGGGACAGCAGAAGGAGAGCTGGGTTCTGACGCCACGAAAATCGTGGATGCCGTCAACGAATCCGCAGACGCTGAACTGATCTTAGTCTTTGCCGATCTAGGCAGTGCCGTTTTGAATGCCGAACTTGCATACGACATGCTGGAACCTCAGCAACAAGAACGCTATCACCTGATCGACGCGCCACTGGTGGAAGGTGCCTTTGCTGCAGCGATCACCGCTGGTTTCAGTGATGATTTGGCGCAAATCGTTGCAGAAGCAAAAAAAGCAGCCGAGAAAGGATGGCATGAAGCATGAAAAAAATCATTAATGATCCCTCAATGATCGTAGAAGAAATGTTGGCCGGTATCGTAGGCAGTTATCCTGAACTGGTCCATCAAGTCGCCGACTCACGGGTGATCGCTAAGAATAATCAAAAAGAACAAGTCGGTCTTGTTTCTGGCGGTGGGAGCGGACATGAGCCGGCGCATGCTGGCTTTGTCGGTGATGGGATGCTTAGCGCCGCCGTTTTAGGCGATGTCTTCACCTCCCCGACCCCCGACCAGATTTTGACGGCTATCCAAGATTCTGATCAAGGACAAGGCGTCTTGCTGATCGTCAAAAACTATACTGGCGATATCTTGAACTTTGAGATGGCCAAAGATATGGCAGAAATGGAAGAGATCACGACGGAGATCGTGGTCGTGGATGATGATATCGCTGTTGAAAATAGCACCTATACTGCTGGCAAACGAGGAGTTGCCGGTACGGTCTTAGTCCACAAGATTTTAGGCGCAGCTGCTCGTAATGGTGCCAGCTTAAGCGAATTAAAAACATTGGGCGATGCCTTGGTTGCATCGATCAAAACCATTGGGGTCGCATTAAAAGCGGCAACAGTTCCTGAAGTTGGGAAACCAGGTTTTGACTTAGCCGATGATGAGATCGAGTATGGCGTGGGCATCCACGGCGAACCTGGTTACCGTCGTGAAAAACTGAAACCCTCACGTGAACTAGCACAAGAGTTGGTGGAAAAAATCTTAGCGGATTATGAAAAGACCCCAGAAAAAGTCGGTGTCTTGATCAACGGTATGGGTGGTACGCCGCAAATGGAGCTGTTCGTTTTTGCCAATGATGTCGCGAAATTACTCGCAGAAAAAGACATCCCTGTCTCCTTCCATAAAGTCGGCAATTTCATGACTTCCATCGATATGCAGGGACTTTCACTGACCTTGATCGACTTCAGCGAAACGGATCACACCGATGCGTTAAATGAAGCCGTCACAACAATAGCCTGGTAAAGGAGCGAATAAAGATGCAATTGACAACAGAAACGGTGCAAGCATGGTTAGATACCTTCACGAAAGAAATCGAAGCAAACAAAGCCTATTTGAGCGATTTAGATACACCGATCGGCGACGGAGACCATGGCAACAATATGGCACGCGGCGTATCTGCTTATCAAGAAGCTTATGCCAAACAACAGCCAACGACGATCAGTGATACCTTTAAAGTCTTCTCGATGGCAATGATCTCAAAAGTCGGCGGCGCTTCAGGTCCCCTTTATGGTTCGGCGTTTATGAATATGACCAAAGCAACGAAGGAACTAGAAACGATCGACTCCTTTGAACAATTAGGTACGATCGTTGAAGAAGGCTTGACGGGCATCAAAATGCGGGGAAAAGCTGAGTTTGAAGACAAAACGATGATCGATGTTTGGCAACCTGTCGCAGAAGCCTTGAAAAAAGGTGAATTGACCAAAGACACGATCGAAGCAGCGAAAGAACATACCAAAGAACTCGTTGCTAAAAAAGGCCGTGCCTCTTATGTTGGTGAACGTGCCATCGGTCATGTCGATCCCGGATCGGCTTCTAGTGCGATTTTGTTTGACTCACTATTAACGGTGATAGAAAAGAATTAAAAAACGCTGCTCTTACAAAGCACCGTTTAAGACAAAAGACAAACCTTATGATTACGTAAGGTTTGTCTTTTTCTTGCTTATTCCTCTTGTAAAATCGTTTGGGCAACTAGCTTCACGTATTGATCCATACCATCTGGATTTGGATGGACCCGATCTTCATAAAACCATGACTCTTGGTCATTACTCAAATCATACCAATCGATCAAAGTCATATTGTCGTATTTTTCCGCCATGCGCTCCAACATCCGATTGACTTCATTTTGCCAGCGCTGTGTCGGTACCCGCACATTGATCCAGTAGACTTTGCGATCACCGATCTCATTCATAAAGCTGTCAAATTGGGCTTCTGTAAAGGAACCATTCGTTCCGAGCCCTACAAGGACGGTATCCCGTAAAAGATTTTTTTCTTTCAAGTCTTTGATCAATTCAGGGCTCGCATACAGCTGGCGCCCAACATCCCCATCAACTACCGCTTGGGTAAAGACTTCTTTCAAGTCAGCCGTTGCATCCAGCATCACAGAATCACCAAAAGCCGTGATTTCAAGAGATTCTGCTTTTTTCACTTGGGCTGCTGTTAAATCATATTTTTCCATGATATTTTTTTCATCTTCACTCGTGCTCGCCTCATCGTCTACTTCATTGCCTTCAGCATTCGCATTCTTTTGCGATTGCTCTGCCGCTTTTTTATTGGCCGCAATGTTGTCTTTCAACTGCTGTTGCTGGGCATCGACATAATTCGTCGGTGCGGTCACGACGCCAAACAAAGCAACGAGGGTAATCAGTAAGCTGGGCACTAACCACGGTTTTTTCCAACTAAAAATTGGTTTGCTGAACCAGCCGCGGACCGTTCTGAATGTATCTTTGTAATGGAATTTACGCATTGGGTTTTCGATAAACCGATAGGACAATTCACTGATAAACAAGATCAAGAATAGTTCCACTAACGTGTGCATCAGCACGTTCTCCCCGATATTCCCCACTTTTGCTTCGTAAAAAATCATCACTGGAAATTGATACAAATAGATCCCATAACTACGCTTGCCGATATAACTGAAAATCGGATTACTCAATACCCGGTTCAAGCTGGCTCCGGGATGAGCGGTGACTGCCACAAGAATCGTACATAGGATACTGATCAAGAACATGCCGCCATAATAGACAAAGGTCAAATGATCATCTAAGAAAAAGAACGCTGCGATCAGACCAGCCAAGGAAGCAAAGCCAGAGATATTCAAGACCCGTTTGGCTTTTTGCGGTATCTCTTTCTTCAAATGGGTACTTGGCCAAATGAATGCTAAGGCACTCCCCATCCAGATCGAAAAGAGCCGCGTATCCGTTCCATAATAGACCCGTGTCGGATCAGCGCCTGGTGTGTAAAGGACTGCTAACAGAATTGCCGACAAAATCGTGACTGCAGCAGTAAATTTAAAGGCGCGATGCCTCTGCTTGCCGATTTTCATCAACAAAATAAACACTAAAGGCCAAATCAGATAGTTCTGTCCCTCTACAGCCAGCGACCACAGATGGGTAAAGGGGGATTCATTACCGAACCGATCAAAATAGGATAACCCATGATTGATCTGCCACCAGTTGTTGTAATACAGCAACGAGCTAACAAAAACCCCGCGCAAATTATTCAACAGGTTTCGCTGAAACAACGTGATATACGCTGCTGAGATAAGCAGCATCACCACCATTCCTGGATAGAGCCGTTTCATCCGCCGAACATAAAAATCTTTGACTTTGATTTTGCCGTTTTGATCCCACTCTTGCCTCAGCAAGTCAGTGATTAAATAACCTGATACGACAAAGAATACTGGAACTCCTAAATACCCGCCTCGCATATGAGTAGGTAGTAAATGATATAAAATAACGCCGATGACTGCCAAGGTTCGAATGCCGTCAAACCCGGTAATATAGCGGCTTGTGCTTAAACGTTTATTCATTTTTCAACCACTTTTCTCTAATTGATCCAATTGTTTCATAAAAAAACAATTTCAGCATGAACGCTATTGATTCCATACTCTCATAATTTACCAGAAATCCCCCATATAAAGCTAGCATCATCTGCTATATTTCAAAAAAATTAATTTTTGGCGAAAAAAAAGTACTTCTATAAAGAAATACTTTTTTCAACTCGTTTTTCACAGTTCTTCTTCATAAAAGCGACCCAAAATCTGGACATTTTCTGCAATACTGACAAAGGCTTTTGGATCGGCTTCTTTCATGGCACTGCGCAGCATCGGCAGTTCAAAGCGTGTCACTACCGTCAGCAAAACCGTTTGTTTGTCATGCTTGTACGCCCCTTCGGCTTCATTGATGATGGTAATCCCTCGCCGCATATGTTTTTGGATCGTTTGAATGACTTCTTCTGGGTTGCGGGTGATGATCGTCACCTGCATTTTCTTTTGCTTCGTAAAAACCGCGTCCGTTACTTTTCCACTGACAAAAATTGCGATCGCACTATACAACGCATATTGCCAGCCAAACAAGATCCCTGCGGCGAACAAAATAACAATGTTAAAGAAAATCGATATCGAGCCGATCGTCTTCCCTGTCCGTTTGCGGATGGCAATGCTGACAAAATCCAGCCCTCCAGAAGAAAGACCATTCTTCAAGGCATAGCCGATCCCCACTCCGTTGATGGCACCACCGAAAATCGCACAGATCATCGGGTCCGTCGTGACGGTTTCTTCTGGCAAAATTTGCACGAATAAGGATGTCAATAAAACAGTGATTCCAGTAAAGATCGTAAATTTGTGGCCGATCTTAAACCAGCCAAGAAAAAATAATGGCACATTCAACAATAATAGCGCAAGAGATAAGGGGATATAAAACCCGATCCATTCTCTTGAGATCGTAGTAATGATCTGAGCGACACCGGTAATGCCGCTGGAATAAATATTGCCCGGCTGATAGAAAAAATTGACCGCAATCGATGCCAGCAGTGCGTACACGATCGAGAATGAAAGTTTGTTGGCATATTCCGGATGAGGGAGCCATTTAAACAGAGGAGTCATTGCATTTCATAGCCTCACTTTTTTGATTTGCCTTTATTATACTTCAGCTCATAAAAAAAGAAACGAGCAATGAAAGAAATGGGTGAATTCTCATGAACTTTTTTCATTCATTCACCAATTTCTATTTCATCACTCATTTCATCATGATTTAACGCTTATTCGTTTTCTTCAACCGTTGTTACATCGATGTTCAAGTCAAACAACTGCATTGGCGAAACGGTACTTGGCGCTTGTGACATTGGATCAGCTGCTTTCCCATTTTTAGGGAAGGCAATGACTTCGCGAATGTTTTCTTCACCAGCCAAGAGCATCACTAATCGGTCTAACCCAAGGGCGATGCCGCCATGTGGTGGGAAACCATAATCCAAAGCATCCAATAAGAAGCCAAATTGATTTTGCATCTCGCGACGTGAGAAGCCTAGCGCTTCAAACATTTGCTCTTGCACCTCGCGTGTATGGATACGCAATGATCCGCCACCTAGCTCGTAACCGTTTAGCACGATATCGTAGGCTTGCGCATAGACTTTTGAAGGGTCTGTCGTTAACAACGGCAGATCGCTTTCTTTTGGCAATGTGAATGGATGGTGAGCAGAAACATAGCGGCCTGCTTCTTCATCGTATTCAAATTGCGGCCAGTCAGTAACCCATAGGAAGTTGAATTTGCTCTCGTCGATCAAGCCTAATTCTTTTCCTAATTTATTACGGATCGCACCTAACGTTGCTGAAACGATCTCAAAGGAATCGGCACCAAACATCAGAATATCGCCAACTTCCGCATTGGCTGCTGCAATGATCGCGTCGGTCGCTTCCGTCAAGAATTTAGCGATCGGTCCTTTCAATCCATCTTCTTCAACTTTGACCCAGGCCAATCCTTTGGCACCAAATTGACCAGCGTAATGACCTAGATTGTCCATGTCTTTTCTGGAGTATTTGTCTGCAGCCCCTTTGGCGTTCAAGACTTTCACAACGCCGCCTTTTTCAAGAGCCATTTGGAAGACTTTAAAATCAACGTCTTTCACAACTTCTGATAAGTCGATAAGCTCCATGTCAAACCGTGTATCTGGTTTGTCACTGCCGTAGCGTCCCATTGCCTCATCATAGGTCATCCGTGGGAATGGCAAGGTAACTTCGATGCCTTTGACTTCTCGCATCACTTTTGCCAATAGCTCTTCCGTATAGGTTTGGATTTCTTCTGCCGTCAAGAAAGAGGTTTCGATATCGACTTGGGTAAATTCTGGTTGACGGTCGCCCCGCAAATCTTCGTCACGGAAGCAACGTACGATTTGATAGTAGCGATCGAAGCCAGCACCCATCAATAACTGTTTAAAAATTTGTGGTGATTGTGGCAACGCATAGAAATGACCTGGATAGATCCGTGAAGGAACCAAATAATCCCGCGCGCCCTCTGGTGTTGATTTTCCTAGATAAGGTGTTTCGATATCTAAAAAGTCGTTCGTGTCTAAGAAATTGCGGATCGCTTGCGTCGTTTTCGCCCGCATCACGATGTTGTTCGTCATTTTTGGACGACGCAAGTCTAAATAACGGTATTTCATGCGAATCTCGTCGCCAACGGTTTGATCATCTTCAATCAAAAAGGCTGGTGTTTTTGCAGTGTTTAAAATCGTGATTTCGCTGATCATCACTTCATAGGCACCTGTCACCATTTTCGGATTGATGGCTTCTGGTGCACGATTGATGACTTGACCCGTTACTTCTAATACATATTCGCTGCGGCATTTGTCCGCGATTTCCCAGGCTTCTTTCGAAACCTCAGGATTGAAGACGATTTGCACGATCCCTTCCCGGTCGCGTAAGTCAATAAAAATCACGCCACCTAAGTCACGGCGCTTTTGCACCCAGCCTTTTAGTGTCACTGTCTGGTTTAAATGGGTCTCATTTACTAACCCGCAATATACTGTACGTTTTGTCATTCTTTTTCTCCTCACTCAAACATTTTGGTTGTCATTTCATCGTAGATCTCATCGAAGCGGGCATAAAGATCCGCTAACGGAAATTGTTTTTCTTCACGGCTTGCCATGGATTTGATATTGATCACTTGTTCTGCTAATTCTGTTTCGCCTAGAGTCATAACCAACCGTGCTCCTTGTTTATCAGCAGATTTAAACTGGGCTTTGGCTTTACGATCCATGAAATCACGATCGGCAGAAAAACCGAAATTACGGATCGCTTGCACGACTTTCAACGCTTCTAAATTGGTTTCTTGTCCCAAACCAACCACATACGCATCTAACTCATTCAAAGCAGGAATCACAACTTCTTCGGCTTCCATAGTGATCAATAAACGTTCGATCCCTAAAGCAAAACCAAAACCAGGTGTTGCTGGTCCGCCTAGCTCTTCCACTAAATGATTGTAACGACCGCCGGCACAGATGGTGGCTTGCGCCCCCATTTTTGGTGCCTCACTCATGATCTCAAAAATCGTGTGGGTATAATAATCCAAACCGCGCACCATATTTGAATCGATCTCATAAGGGATCTCCAACGCATCCAGCATACTCGTTACGGTTTCAAAATGTGCCTTGGCATCTGGTGTTAAGTAGTCTAGGATCGATGGCGCATCCGCCACGAATTTTTGGTCACGCTTGTCTTTGCTGTCAAGGACCCGCAAAGGATTTTCATGCAAGCGGCGTTTTGAATCCTCACTAAGCTCCGCTTCATGGGGCGCTAGATAATCGATCAACGCTTGGCGATAGTTTTGGCGTGTTTCTTTGTCGCCTAATGAATTGATGACCAAGCGCAATTGACCCAGTCCTAATTGACGATAAAAATCCATTGCCATCGCCATTGTCTCAACATCGGTCGCTGGATTTGCTGAACCGAAAACTTCGACACCGATTTGGTGGAATTGACGCAAACGGCCTTTTTGCGGACGTTCATAACGGAACATTGGTCCCATGTAAAACACTTTATAAGGCTTCGTATGTTCTGGTCCGAATAGTTTGTTTTCGACATAAGAACGAGCGATCGGTGCGGTGCCTTCTGGACGCAACGTCACATGACGCTCTCCTTTATCGTAGAAATCATACATTTCTTTTGAAACGATATCCGTTGTGTCCCCGACACTGCGGGCGATCACTTCAAAGTGCTCAAAAATCGGTGTCCGAATTTCGTTGAATTGGTAATCGCGAAACACTAAGCGTGCTGTTTCTTCCACAAATTGCCATTTTTCGGATTCTCCTGGCAAAATATCGTTGGTTCCTTTTGGACGTTGGTAACTCATCGTATGCATCCTCCTATTTGTTTCATGGTTGCCCATGTTCTTTGCTTTCATTGCTTGTTTGCTTATTCACCTATTGCTTGTTGCTCATTGATGTGGGTGGGTTGTTCTCGTGTTTGACTTTTGGGTTATTGCGCTCTTTGCCGTTGGTTGCTGGTCATCATTTCGTTGGCTTCGACTGCAATTGAACAAAGCAAAAAATGCCAAGTACAGCTTTCATGTCTCACTTCTTACGCCAGTCATAGTGATTCCTAGTTCGGTTACTACGCTCCCTGCACTCGCCTAGTACTGTTCATCATCTATTCTGCCTTGCTCTGCAAGCCAATCCCAGTGATTTCTAGTTTGGTTACTACGCTCCCTGTGGTCGCCTAGTACTGTTCATCATCTATTCTGTCTTGCTCCGCAAGCCAATCATAGTGATTCACAGCAAAAAACTCGCCCTTGTTTTTTATACAAGGGCGAGTTTTGATTACACGCGGTACCACCTAAATTCGAGAAATGTTCTTCTCCTCTCGATTAACGCTCGGTCACGGAACAGCTTTTCTTCTGTTCATCTCCAGATTGTCTTTCCTTTACACGTCCTAAACTGCTTTCAGCCGGGGCAGTTTTCTCTTTTAAGGAGTAGAATAAAGTACTCGATCCTTCACTGATTTTTGATATTATCTATAAACTACAAGAAAGCTATGAAAAAGTCAAGGTGTTTCACTGTCTTTTTCACTCCGCTGCTCTCTAGTAGCATTTTCTCTAGTGGCCAACGCAAAGAAGCTCTCCTTCTGTTTGCTTTTCTTCCTTTTTGCGTTATGCTGAATAACGAAGGTTTTGTTTCTATGAAAGGAGCTGTTTTTATGTCTTTATATTCAGGCTATATCCGTCAACCACACTACTATGAGACCGATCAAATGGCGATCATCCATCACGCCAATTATATTCGCTGGTTTGAAGAGGCCCGCGTGGAGTTACTCGCGTTCTTGGATTTACCGTATCATACCATCGAAGAAGCGGGCTTGATCGTTCCCGTGCTGGAAGTCAGTGCGCAATACAAAACGATGATTCGTTACGAAGATGAGGTGCGAATCGATGTTTTGGTCGACAAATATACGGGCACGCGTTTGGATTTTCGCTATGAGATCTACAAAACTAGTGATGGTCAGTTGGCAACGACGGGGACTTCAAAGCATTGTTTTTTAGCAAAAGAGACCAATCGCATCGTGCAGCTGAAGCGTAGTTTTCCTGAAATCCATCAACGATTTGCTGATTATGCCGCCCTGTCAGGGGAATAATCAATTCTGATCACTCATTTAAGTCAAAATCCTTGCTTTTTGAAACGGCTTTCGTATAATCAAAAGTAATTTCAGGGAAGGATGATGGCGATGTACGTGATTAAAGTTTTGCATGGTTACATTGGCAAAGATGGTCGTCGCACTCGTGAAAAAATTCCAGACAAGTTATGGGTCTTTGAAGATCGGAAGCAGTCCGAAGCATTTGCAGATAAAATTGGTGGTCGCGTCAAACCGTTAACTGAAGTCAAACAGCATACGTAAAGAAATAAGCCGTTATCGTCTTTTGCGCATAGACGATAGCGGCTTATCTTTTTTACTGCGAAACAGGATTAGTCATCTAATTCGGTTTCTAGTACTTCACCTGTTTGGGCATTGATTTTCACATCTGTTTGTTTGTTGCCATCTTCTACTTTGACTTCCCAATAGGTTACATTCATTTCTTTGTCTAATGACCAATCTGTTGCTTGACCACCGCCAGCTTCTTTCACGGCGATATCAGAAATTTCTTCCAATGAAAGCAAGTTGGTTAGGTCCAATTGATCGGCATCTTTTTTGACACCGTTTTGTTCATCGGCATCCAATTTTTCCGTTCTTTCTTCAGAAGTTTCTTTGGTTTCTGCATCGATCTTTAATTCAAACTCATTCGTGTCATCCACGCCTTCTACTTGGTAGAAGTAATTGCCAAAAGAAGTATCCAAATCAATCGAAGTGATCGCTGCATCTGGGTATTTGTCTTGGAATACTTGGATCGCTTCTTCCACGGTCACCGTAGGTAAGCCGCCGTTGGCGATCGCTGCACTGCTTGAAGAGCTGTCTGTTGCTTGTGACGACGTTGTTTCACTTGATGAGGCAACTGCTGTGCTTGAGCTGCTGTTTTGCGCAGGTTCTGAATTTCCAGTGTTGTTTTGTGTACATCCTGCCAATAATCCCAATGCGGCAATTCCGAATAAAATAGTTGTTTTTTTCATGTTTCATTCCTCCAATTGTTTGTGTATTCCCTTTTTCTATATATTTAGAATAACAAGTTCCTCATGAAAAAGAATCAAAAATGCTTGAAGAAAATCTAAAAAAATCTTCATCTTTCTCTTTCATTTGGAAAGGCAAGTTTAAAGATACTGCCTTGCGGTTGATTGTCTGTCACGGTAATTTTGGCATGATACGTGTCTGCCAGCTGTTTTACCAATGAAAGCCCGATGCCTGAACCAGCAATCTGGCTGGAACGAGAATCTTCTACTCGATAGAACCGTTCGAAAATCAAGGCTTTCTTATCATCGGGAATCCCAATGCCAAAATCGGCGACGGTCAAAGACATCTGTCTCTGCTCTTGCGTCAAGGTCACATGAATCGGCTGATCGGCAGGTGAATACTTCGCGGCATTTTCTAACAGGTTTTGGATGATTTGCTGGAAGTCACGTTTATGCGCACGTTTCATACATTGGTTCTCCACAAAATATTCAATCGATTGCGGAACGATCGTCGCTTGTTTTTCACACTCTTCTCGGACGATCTGGGAAACATCAACAAGGGTCATTTCATCTTGGGATTGATTTTTTTCTAGGTCCAACAATTGATTGCTCAATGTTTCCAAACGCTTCGACTCTTTGTCGATAAACGCCATTGAGGAAGGAATGACTTCGGGATGTTTGGTTCCACGCCGCTGGATCAATTGGACATGTCCGCGAATCGCAGCTAAAGGTGTTCGCAGCTCATGGGAAGCATCGGCAACGAACCGTTTTTCCCGCTCAATCGTCTCTCGCTGTTCTTTCAATAATTTATTGAAAGCCAAGGCCACCGAACGAATCTCGATGGGCTCTTCAGAAACCGTCAGTTCTCCTGTTCGGCTTTGTTCAATGGCAGCAATTTCTTGCGCCATGCCGGTAAGTTTCTGACTCCATTTCCCGACACTCCAATAAATCAGCAGGCTGCCAATCACAACAGCGATCAGATTCAAGAAACTGCTGATCATAAAGAGACCATAGGCTAATTCCACACTATCCTCCCCGTTGATAGCGATCGTCACCTGATCCCCATCGACTTCTTGGGTTTTCGTGTAATAGATGCCATCCTCTGTAAAAACGATGTCTTCGAGAAATGGCAGCACTCGTCCTTGATTGATATCGGCAAAAATCTCTTCCGCATCTTCTGATGAAACGACACTGCCATCGGCTAAGATCACTTGCAGGGCGTCTTCTTCATCTGCCGAAACATAGGCATTGACGAGAGTGTCCCAAGCATCCCCTGATGCCTCGCCTTTTTCGATGGCTTCAAGGATGTTGCTGGCACGATTTTCAATATGTTCAAACAAATAACCTACGGACAATAGAATAAACAGCAGATTGAAGAGAATCAACAGACCAAAGAGTATCAAGGAAAAGCGGCTCGTCAATTGAAACTGGGCTGTTTTTCTACGTTGGTTGACTGACTTATTCTTCATGGTCGGTCCTCAAGACATAGCCTAATCCTCGAACGGTTGCGATCATTTTGCCTTTGCCGCAAACATCTAGCTTGTTCCGCAGTGTACGGATATAGACATCTACAACATTCGTTTGACCGTCGTATTCATAACCCCAAATCTCATTCAATAGGTCATCTCTTGTTTTGACGACCTCGGGTTCTTTCATCAATTCATATAAAATCCCAAACTCTTTGGGCGTCAACTCAATGGTTTCACCGGCAACCTGAACCAAGTGCTTGGCGATGTCCATCATCAGCTCCCCCGCCACTAATTGGTTTTGCTGGTTCTTTTGTTGTTTGGCTTCTCGTTGCAACCGCCGATCGATCACCCGAATTCTGGCAAACAGTTCTTCGATTTCAAAAGGTTTCGTTAAATAATCATCTAATCCGACATCAAGCCCCGTCACCACATCGGCGGTTTGATTTCTGGCGGTCATCATCAAAATCGGAATGTCGCTTTCTTTGCGTATCCGCCGCGCCACTGTGATGCCATCATAGATTGGCAGCATCCAATCCAATAAAATCAGATCAAAGGCATTTGCTTGCTGATTGAACAAGGCCAATGCCTCTTGCCCATCTTTGGCCCAGACCGTGTCATATCCCTCAAAAGTCAATTCGGTCTGAATAAAACTGGCTAAACTTTCTTCGTCTTCTACTAGCAAGATCTTCAAGGCCATATGCGCTCCTCCTCCTGTTTTGCTTCTATCATAACGGATTTTTTCGAAACTTCCTAACTGATTGAAAGAAAAAAATCATGAAGATTTTTTCATGTTCAACAAAAAAAGACGGCATGAACCAAGGTCCACTCCATCTTTCATTTATTCCATATTTTTTGCTAGCTGATACGTGCCAACGAGTTCTCCTTTTTCAAGTTGAAGCACGTAAGGACATGTTTCAGCTAAAAACTCACAATCATGACTGATCACCGCTAATAAATCAACTTCTTTAGCAACTGTTCGCAACAGTTTTGCGACTTCCTCCATTTGCTGCAAATCTAATCCACTCGTTGGTTCATCAAAAAACAACAAACGTTTGCCAGAAAGCAGGGCACTGCCGATGGCAACTCGTTGTTTTTCCCCACCCGACAAGCTTTGTGGATGACGGGCAAGGAGTGGTGTTAAGTGCAACAATGAGACAATTTCTTCAAAACGAGCTGGGTTTTGGGCTTTGATCAGCAGCTCTTTTTCCACCGTTTCAAAAAACAGCTGCAAGTTGACATCCTGCATCACAAGAAAGCTTTCCTGCAGCAGCTGCTTTTGGGTCCGCTTTTGTCCATTGATGGCAAATACTGCTTCTGGGCATTTTTTCAATCCTGACAGGGCTTGCACCAACGTACTTTTGCCAGCACCATTTGGTCCAACGATCCCCACAGCTTGCTTCGTCGGCAATTGTAGTTCAGGCAAGTTGAGCGCCCAATTTCTGCTGTTTGCCGAGCGTTTTGATTGCTTGATCTGCAGATGCGTTGCCGTTAATCCAGATTTTTCTGGCAAAGATTCTCGGCAGTGCTGAGTTTCCAATGCCGCCTCACCTACTTTTCGCAATCCCAACTCGTGAATTGCCTCCTCTGATAGTGACAAAAGCTGAGCTGCTGGATAAGACGCCCGCAATCGTCCTGCTTCTAATAGACAGAAGCGATCTGCCAGTGGCGCCAAATACGCCAAGCGGTGTTCGGCGATCACAATGGTTTTCCCTTGTTGTTTTAAAGAAGCCAATCCTTGAGTCAACTTTTGGATCGCTTCTTGATCCAAATTACTGGAAGGCTCATCCAATAAGAACACATCATGGGGCAACATCGTGGCTGCAGCGAGAGCAATCAGCTGCTTCTCCCCACCAGATAGGTCAAAGACACTAGCATCAAGCAATGGGGTCAGGGAAAACTGCTGTGCTACTTCGGTGATTCGCTGCCGAATGTTTTCTGGTGCGACGCCCGCATTTTCCATCGAAAAAGCCAACTCCGAATAGACATCCGTGGTGAAAAATTGAGTCTTGGGATTTTGAAAGACGACGCCAATCGTCTGGGCATAATGGGAGAAATCGGCAACTGGCAAGTCTGTTTCGCCTACACGGATCTTCCCTTGTACTTCGGCAGGATACAGCTCAGGGATCAAGCCATTCAAAACATTGAGCAGGGTCGTTTTGCCGCTGCCGCTAGCGCCGCACAAAACGATGACTTCCCCAGCTGCGACCGTCAAAGAGAGCTCAGATAATACGGTTCGATTTTCTCGTTTCACTGACACTTGTTCTAATGTGATCATCCAAGCCACATCCTTTTCACGATAAAGCCGCCTAATGCTAAAAAGACCAAGCCATCCCACCAGCGCAGCTTCAGTTCGTGGACGGTGGTATGGGGAGTTTCTGATGCTACCCCGCGAACCAGCGCCGTAGCCGACAGTTCGGTTGCGGTCTTTTCAGCCGACATCAGTAATGGGATCAAAAAATACTCCGCACTTTGCAGTGGATGAAGCAAGATCGATCCTGCCGACAGCGAGATGCCGCGAAAGCGCATCGCTTGGCGAATACTTTTGAAATCTTGTACCAATGTGGGAAAAAAACGAAATAAGACTGCCAGCGGGACTAATAATACGTTGGGCACGTGCATTTTTTGCAGCGCAGCCATCCACTCACTGTTTTTCGTCCCGCTAATGGCAAAAGCCGCCGCCATGATCGTTGGCAATAAGCGGCGATAACCGATGGAAAAGAAATCCAGCAACACGATTAGTACGTGGTTGCCTTGGCGAAACAAAAAACTATCTGCCATTGTCAGCAAGACAAACACGCCATAGAGCAGCAAGCCTTTTTTCCAAAAGCCGCTGACTATAAATAGCAGCAGCAAGAAAGTGACAAAGGCAAACTCATCGATCCAGCTGATGGTCACCATCATAGTAAAACTAGCAAAGAGAATCACCGCTAATTTGCTGCGGGGATCAAACCTTGTTTTCGACACATTCCTCACCCTTTATGCGATTGGATCGTTGGTTGAAAATGTTTTTCCATCAAGCGACTGCCGATACCTAAACCAGCCACCGCACCAATCAAAACCGCCAATGCACAAAGCCCCAACATCAAATTGGAGGTATGAGCAAACACACCGGCAATGTAGGTTTCATCTTTTCCGCGAGCTACTAATGAATCGATGTAGGCATTTTTCATAAACCACAGGGGCAAGATCGGGCCCATCAAGCCAAAACTAAAGACGATATAACTCGCCAGTACGCGAACGTTCTCTTTGAGCTTTGTTTTGTATTGGATCAAATCAGCTGCTAAGGCACAAATCATATTGGGCAAAAAGGCCAATGGAAAATGTCCTGAAATCAAAAAAAAGAGCCCTACAACGGTACCCATAATGGTGATTGCGCCAAATTTCGGTACTTTATTCAATAAAATCAGATAGATAATGCCAGAAAACAAAGCGGTGACTGCTGGAATAAATAAATTATGAAAACCTGGGATCACAAAACGCAAAATCAATAGACAGACGCTCATTAAAAGAAAATAGATCGCTGTATAGATCCCTACTGCAATTAAATCTTGAACCTTTAGTTTTTTCACTGCGTATACGCTCCTTCTCGCAAGCACTCAATGAAAAAACCGTTGCTGCTTGCTTGTACAAACTTATTTTTACAAAGCCTCAGTATAGCACAAAGCAGACGTTTTTAGGGGGAGATATGCTTATCAACAGTCGATTTTCTTCTAGAACGGAACCAACAAACAGAGGTGTCTTCTGAATGGCTCCATTTCAACACACAGGAACCTTTAAAGATGCACTAATGGAAAATGATGCTTTCACACGCTTAGTTGTTTTCTCCTCTTCCCAGCTTTGCGAAATTAATGAATAATAGATAAGGACAAACACTAAAAATCAGCACAGACTCGTCATCATTTTCTTTGTTAAGAAACCAGCAGGTTCTTCTATAAAAAACAATAAGCAAGCTGACTGTCGCTTTTTCGTTGAAGAAAATCAATGCTGTTGTGCTATGTAAACAGTATAAAACCAACTGTAAAAACATTTTGACACTTGATTTCAAGGCATTGTCAAAGACATTTGATCGTTAGAACGCAGACATTGTCCTACACTAATGGTAGAAGGAGCGGATAAAATGAACTTAAGCAAACAAATAAAAAAACATCGGGAACGATTAAGTCTCTCTCAGGAAGGGCTGGCAGAAAAACTCTATGTCTCCCGACAAACGATCTCAAATTGGGAGAATGAAAAAAGTTATCCTGATGTTCACAACTTATTATTGCTCAGTGTTCTATTTGATGTTTCTTTAGATGAATTAGTCAAAGGGGATGTTGAACAAATGAAAGAAACGATTGAGAAAACAGCAATGGATCGCTACACGAAAATAATGTTGGTCTTTACATTGTTGGCCGCATTATCTGTTGGGCCTGCTCTCTTTTTACCAGGAAACTGGTGGATTGCCCCTCCTCTATGTTTTTGGCTCGTCTCCATGTATGCCGCATTGAAGATCGAAAAAATCAAGAAAACCCAAAATATCAAAACGTATAAAGAGATCGTTGCCTTCATGGAAAATCAAGACCTCGATGCCATTAGGAAAAAGCGGGACATCAAAAAAGATTTCCTCTCAAAAACCGTCATCGTCGTGGTCTTTGCCTTGATTGTTGGCATCATCGCATGGCTTAGTACACTGCCGCATTTACTGATGCGCTGACAAAAAACAGGTTGAAGCTGCTTTTATGATGAAGCCGCTACAACCTGTGTTTTTTTCAATTCAATGATCTCATCCGCATAAATCAAATTTTTCGGGCGATGGGTGATCATAATGACTAGTTTATTTTTCAATTGGTCTTTGATCGCTGCAAAAAGCTTTTCTTCTGTTGTTTCGTCTAAAGCAGATGTGGCTTCATCAAGAACAATGACTTCTGCGTCTGAGAAAAATAATCGGGCAAAAGCGATTCGCTGTTTTTCCCCACCAGAAAGGTTGGCTCCTTTTTCTCCAATTTCAGCAGACAGTCCTCCCATGAGTCCCTGATAGAATAAGCCTAATTGACATTTTTCTAATACCGCTATGATTTCCTCGTCTGCGATTTCCTTATCAAAAATAATATTCTCTTTCAACGTTCCTTGGAAGATTGGCGCATCTTGCGATAGATAAAAGATATGCTGATAGTAATCATTTAAGTTGTAAGCAGCCAAATTTTTGTGATTAATCAGAACTGCACCGGTCGTCGGCTGATACAAGCCTAAAATCGTTTTGACCAGCGTTGATTTTCCTGCGCCACTTTCTCCTACTAACCCATAAATCGCTCCCCGCTTCAGCTCCAGTGTGCTATCGGTTAAAATTTTCTTTTCTTGAAGTATGACGGATAGATCCTTAACTGTGATGTAGTTGATGGTCTCAGACAAAGCATCTCCTTGCGTTAAAGCTTTGTCATCTGGCAGATAGAAAAATTCATTTAACCGTGCAAAGGCAACTTTATCTAAGCTGTATTGAACAAAAATCACGTTAAATATTGCAACAGGCGTGTAGATTCGATCCACATAAATAATCAATGCTGCTAACCCGCCCAAGCTGACCGTAATCTGATTTGTAAATACCAATACCACAATTGCGACTTTGATCAATGCGACTAAAACTGCAAAAAAACCAAAGAAAAACTCATGGATCATCGTCATTTTCGTCAAACGTTCTGTTGTGTCAGCAGACATATTTTTATATTGTGCGATCTCTTTTTCAAACCGTTTATTGATCCGAAACGTGACCATTTCCGTTAATCCGCGGATAAAGGTGCTGTTCATGGCT
This sequence comes from Enterococcus sp. 2G9_DIV0600, assembly GCF_002140615.1. Taxonomy (NCBI): domain Bacteria; kingdom Bacillati; phylum Bacillota; class Bacilli; order Lactobacillales; family Enterococcaceae; genus Enterococcus; species Enterococcus sp. 2G9_DIV0600. The sequence continues at coordinate 490,796 of NZ_NGLL01000001.1, read as the reverse complement.
TCTTCTGAAACTAGCGCACGTTCTTTGAGAGAGCGTAAAACTTTCAAAAGCAAATTGGTCACAATAAACACCACTAGATAGCCTATAAGGATCGCTGGAATCAATTTTTTATCGATCATAGCAATAAAAGCTAAGTTAAACAGTGTTTCGGGAAGCAATTCTTTAAACAAGCGTCCATAAAAATTCAAATGGATATTTCTGCCTGCCGTTGCTCCCGCTTCGGTTTTCTGTAAGAGTGCTCCAGAGCCGATCTGTAAGTATTCGGAATAGGTAATCTTGCTGATTTTCACTAAAGCTTGTTCTTTGAGATAGAAATACATGCTGTTGTACAATGTTGTTTTTGGTTTCTGCTCGAGATAGGACAAAAGTGGTACCAGTACTAGCGTTAACCCATAGATAAAAACAACTGGCCAATCAAGTGTCTTACCAAATGAATCGAGTAATTTTTGAAAATAAAAAACATTCGCGGCACTCAAAAATGAGACCGCAATTCCAATCCCAATATATACCGTCAATCCTTTTTTAAAATGCCGCCATAAATCAATCGCCATCGTAAGCTCCTTTTGCTGCAGTGTTCGTGAAAAAGTCGTGAGATAAATAAAATAACCGCTTTCAAAAGTATAATCTATTTTTCGCTTAATGGAAAGAACCGTATGAAAGATAGTGAGAAACCATTCCTCGGTCATCGAGAAAAACAAAAAAACCCCGCTCAAAGAGCGGGGCTAACGTTGTTGCCAACGATTGATTATTTGTTTAAAGCGTCTTTTGCTTGGTCAGCTAATGCAGTAAATGCTGCTGCATCGTTTACAGCCAAGTCAGCTAACATTTTGCGGTTGATGTCGATTTCAGCTAATTTCAAGCCGTGCATCAATTTTGAGTAGCTTAAGCCATTCATACGAGCCGCTGCGTTGATACGAGCAATCCACAATTTGCGGAAGTCGCGTTTCTTTTGACGACGATCGCGGTATGCGTAGTTGTATGAATTCATTACTTGTTCTTTTGCTGTTTTAAATAGAGTGTGTTTAGAACCGTAGTAACCTTTTGCTAATTTAAGCACTTTTTTACGACGTTTACGAGTTACTGTTCCACCTTTAACACGTGCCATGTATAATTCCTCCTAATATGAAAATCGATAATTGTTTGTATACGTGAAGCTTGGGTTACGCAATTATTTCATGCGTGCTAGTTGTTGACGGATACGTTTGTAATCGCCAGCTGAAACCATTGAAGCTTTACGCAATTGACGACGTTGTTTTTTTGTTTTGCCGTGGAAACGGTGACTGGTAAAGGCACGGAAGCGTTTCAATCCGCCGCCGCCAGTGCGTTTTACGCGTTTTGCTAATCCGCGGTGTGTTTTTTGTTTTGGCATAACTAATTTCCTCCTCAAAATCTTTCGTTATCTGACTTTAAACTGAAACTCAGTGAGTCATTATTTATCGTTTTTTGGTGCTAATACTAAGAACATACTGCGGCCATCCATTTTTGGCTTTTGCTCAACAGTTGCCAAATCAGCAGTTTCTTCCGCCAAACGATCTAACACTTTCTGACCAATTTCTTTATGGGTAATGGCACGGCCTTTGAAACGGATCGAAGCTTTCACTTTGTCCCCTTTTTCAAGGAATTTACGTGCATTACGCAATTTTGTGTTGAAATCATTGACGTCGATCGTTGGACTTAAACGAACCTCTTTAATGTTGATTACTTTTTGTTTCTTACGAGCTTCACGGTCTTTTTTCTGTTGCTCAAAGCGGAATTTCCCGTAATCCATAATTCTTGCTACTGGCGGCTTAGCATTTGGTGCCACCAATACCACATCAAGGTTTGCTCGTTCTGCAATTTGCAATGCTTCAGCTTTACTCTTTACACCAAGTTGTTCGCCGTTTTGATCAATCAAACGCAATTCACGTGCACGAATGCCGTCGTTTACCATCATATCCTTTGCTATGGTCATTCACCTCCGAGTTTTTTGAGAGAAAGAAAAGCTTGTCGATTCGAAATCAGACAATAAAAAAACGAGTTCTTCACGAACCCGCACGTACTCCACACAAATAAATGGTAGGAATCCTATTCTGCCCAGCGATATCTTCACTCAGGCGAGAAGCGGGTGCTTCTGCTTTTATTTCTCAACTTTTATAGTATACTGCTTTCCCCTCTTATTGTCAACAGTTTTCATGATTGTTTCAAAAAAAAGCCGGAGTATACGCTCCGACTTTCGTGTTTCTTATTCTGCTTTCAACGCAGCCATCGTGATGTAGTTGTATGGTTGGTTGAAGTGAGGCAAGAAGAAGATATCTAATAGCTTCATCTTGTCGATCGTTACGCCTTCTTCGATCGCTAGTGAGAACATGTGGATGCCCATTGCGATTTCAGATGTACGTGACGCCATTTGTGCACCAACGATGCGGCGTGTTTCTTCTTCATAGACGATGCGGATCTTAACTGTCGCATTTTCTTTCATGAAGCCTGGTTTTTGGGTATCTTCGTAATCAGAGTATTTCACTTTCATGCCATTACGTTCGGCAGCTTCGACTGACAAGCCAGTTGAAACCATGTTGTAGCCGAAGATCGAAATCCCGTTTGATCCTTGAACACCCGTTGATTCTAGAGACGTTCCGCCGATATTATGGGCAGCGACGATCCCTGAACGTACGGCATTCGTTGCTAATGCGATATAAGTGGTTTGTTGCAAAGCATTTGAATACACAGTTGCACAGTCACCGACTGCGTAAACATCTGCATCGCTTGTCCGTTGATGGCGGTCCACTAAGTACGCGCCGTTAGCAAACAATTCCAAATGATCTTTGCCTAACTCGTTGTTTGGTAAGAAACCGATCGCGTTGATCACTAGATCAACTGGGTATTCGCCGTTGTCTGTTACAACTGCTTCTACTTTCTCTGTTCCTTTGTATTCACGTGCTAATTCACCGAAATGCAATTCAATGCCATTGTCAGCTAAGTTTTTGTCCATATCTTCTGTGAACCATTTGTCGTAGTAGTTTGGTAATGCCCGTGTCGCTGCATCAAAAAGCAACACATTTTTGCCACGGCGTTTTGCTGCTTCAGCAATTTCAACACCGATGTAACCAGCACCGATAACGGCAACGTTTTTCACGTCTTCTGAGGCTAACTCTTTATCAACCGTTTGTCCGTCTTGGAATTTTTTCAAGAAATGGATGTTTTTCAAGTCACGTCCAGGTACTTTTGGTGAAATCGGAACAGAACCAGTTGCGATGACAACTTTGTCATAAGATTCAACGATCGTTTCACCTTCACTGGTCACAGCGTGTACTTCTTTTTTCTCAAAATCAATATGGTCAACCACTGTTTCCATATGGATTTTTGCACCTTTTGCTTCAAAATCTTCACGTTTTGTATAGAACAAACCTTCGTATGAATCGATTTGACGTCCAACCCATAAAGCAGTCCCACAACCTAGGTAGCTTAAGTTTGTATTACGGTCGATCATTACAACCTCTTGGTCTTTGTAGTTATCTAATAGTGTATTGGCAGCAGCAATCCCCGCGTGGTTTGCACCGATAATAACTGTTTTTGTCATGGAAAATTTCCTCCTTTTGTTTACATTGTCATTATAGCTCGCTTGTGAATTTGAAAACTATCAACTTTTTCGCGATTTTAAAAATTTGTGACAGTTTTCCGTTGATATACGTCACTTTCTGCGGGTTAAGTTTCTATATCAAAATTATTTTCGTCTTGCAAGTAAAAATATTGTGAAAAAATATGTATTCAAAACCAAAGGTTTTCCTTGTTATAAAAGCATTCTGCAAACCGATTGAATAAATTTCACAATACCCCACCGCTTTTTCGTAACTATCGTGGCATCGATTCGCCGTGTTATACTGAGAGAAAAACATACAGGATGGGATCTTGATGAAGAAAAAAATCGTATTGCCACTACCGCCCTTATTGTCGGCATTAGAGCCACAGGATTTTTATTTAGAAGAAGAACTGCTTTTCGAAGGTGCTTTCTTCGAAGGCGGTGACTATAGCTATGATGCTTGCAAAAACCTCATCTTGAAGCAATGTCATTTCAAGAAAGTGACGATGCAAAAAACACGCTTGAGTCAATGGGAATGCCAAAATGTCCTCTTTGAGAACTGCGATTTTTCTAATCTGGAATGTTTTGGTGCCAGCTTTCATCGGGTTCACTTTAAACAGTGTAAATTGACTGGTACGAATTTTGCGGAAAGCTATTTCCGTGACTGTACCTTTGAAGATTGCGTGGCGAACTTTGCTTCTTTTAGCAATACCAATTTACGGACGATGCTGTTTCGTCAGTGCCAACTAAACGACAGTGAGTTTTATGAGATGGATTGGAAACACTTGTCGCTACAAGAAAACCAGTTGAACAATAGCAACTGGTTTCACACAAAATTAGCAACTCTAGATTTTCGGACCAATCAATTTCAAAAGATCGCGTTGTCCTTTGAACAATTGCGGGGACTAACAGTCGATCAAGAACAAGCCTTGGTCATCGCCGCCGGTCTAGGTTTGGTGATCGACTAACGAATTCTGCGCCATAAAGCAATCAACATCCAGACGGATAACACTAAACTAATCAGCAAGGCAATGCCCCAACCGAAAATACTATTGGTAAAAGGCAGCGGAACATTCATGCCAAAGAAACTGGTCACGATGGAAGGCACAGTCAATAAGAGGGACCAAACAGTCAAAAACTTCATGGTATCATTCAAGTTATTGTTTAACAGATTATTGTAGGTTCCAGATAGTTGCTCTAAAATTTGAAAAGCCAGCAACGTCATTTCCACTGCCTGTTTGGCTTCGATCAGGGCATCATCCAGCTGTTCCCGCTCGTCATCATCCATCAAACGATAAATGGATAACGCTTTGATCTGCTCCAAGAGGACCGCATTTTGTTTCGTAGCAGAGACTAAAAAAACCAGTCCAACTTCCAAATCAGACATTTGCAGCAGGTTTTTATTGGTGGTTTTTTCCCGTAGTCGCTGATTCAAGCGAATCCGCTCACTATTGACTTCTTCGACTAGCGGAAAAAACGTGCCAGAAATCAAGAATAAGCTTTGAAACAAAAAATGAATGGGCGTTTGCAGCGGGTTTTGCAGGATCAAGCGCTCCATCATTGGAATCACATAACGGGTATTGTGGGATGCAAAAGTAAAGAGTTGCTTCCTTTTTAAAATAAACGTCATCGGGCTGGTCTCAAAATGATTGTCACGCTTTTCTTGCTGAGGTACATTGAAAACCAGCAGCAATGCTTCCTCTTCGGCATCATATTCGACCCGTGCGCGTTCGTTTTTATCTAAAGAGTACGTAAGCATCTCGTCAGACAAATGATATTGTTTTTGCAGTGCCATCACGCTTTTTGCGTCTTGTTGGTCGACTTGAATCCATTCATAGTTTCCGTCATAAAAGACATGTTTGTTTTCCACAATCCATCCTCCACTCTTGCTTTCTTCTATTATAAAAGAAAACAGCCAGAAGCCCAATCAAAGGACTTTCCTGGCTGTATCGGCTATTACTTATTTACGGGCGTCTTTCAAGGCCTCTTCCACCATTGTTAAAACGGCCTGTGCCGCTTGTGGGTCTTCGACAAAATTGAATTGATCGCCATCGATCTGGATTTTTGGACTCTCATTGTATTTTTCGTACCACTGATCATAGCGTTTGTTCAACTCTTTGTAGTAGTCGTATAACGAAGGATCAAAGGTCAATTGTTCGTATTCCCGTCCGCGTTTTTCAATACGCTCCAGCATCGTTTCAAAAGAAACGCGAATATGCACCAAGAGATCTGGATGCTTTTTGTGGGCTGCATACGGCAGCTCTTCTAACATATTGGCTAACAATTCATCATAGACTTTGACTTCGGTATCGGTTGCTCGCCCAAGGTCCGCATTTAAATGGAACAACAGTGAATCCTCATAAATGGAACGGTCCAAGACGTTATTGTCATCTTTCATGGCTTGCTTGATACTTTCAAATCGTTTATTTAAGAAATAGATTTGCAGTAAAAACGCATATTTATTTGGATCTGCATAAAATAATGGTAACACTTCATTGTCATCGATCGATTCATAAAAGGCTTGACTGCCAAAATGATTGGCGATCAATGCGGTCAAACTTGATTTACCGGCACCAATCGTTCCTGCTAATACGATCACGCTCATATCCCCCAACTCACTCATCACTAAATATTGTATGTTGCCTTTGCGATACCAACTATACAATACTATATCTTGTGCCGTCAACTGAAACTTTTGAAGCACAGATCAAGATTTTTTTCAATAAAAGTTTAAAGATTTTTGCTTTTTTTTGAAATCTCATACGGAATGCTTAACGAAAGAGCCTTCTTCTAGTAAAATAGGAAAGGATCTTTAATTAAATTGTGTTTTCGTCAGGAGATAGTTACAATTGACTGACAAACGATAAATGAATCATGTGGGGTAAGCTCCCTAGAGAAATGAGGAAAATAATGTCAATTGGTACTGGCATAGCTACAGGAAAAATCATCTTAATGGGTGAACATTCAGTTGTTTACGGTGAACCAGCAATTGCTTTCCCTTTTGCGGGAGCAAAAGTACAAGTCGAGATCACAGCAAATGAAACAAACACCTTGATTTCAAGTTACTATCACGGTCTGCTTGAAGAAGTCCCCAGCCACTTAAAAAATGTCAAAGACTTGCTGCATCGTCTGCAACAAGATTTCCACACGGATCCTTTTGCAACCTCCATCGTCAGCACCATCCCTTCTGAACGGGGAATGGGTTCTAGCGCGGCGGTCGCTGTTGCACTGACTCGCGCTTTTTTTGATTGGATCAAAAAAGACTTTACAAAAGAAGAATTGATGACCTATGTCAACTTTTCTGAAAAAATCGCTCACGGCAATCCTAGCGGGATCGATGCTGCGGCAGCCAGTGGGACGGATGCCATTTACTTCATCAAAGGGCATCCCATCACTTCGTTTCCCCTCACGATCGACGGTTATTTGCTTGTCGCTGATACTGGCATAAAAGGGCAAACGAGAGAAGCTGTCAAAAGTGTCGCCCATCTTTTTGAAACCAGCAAGCAGCTGGCTAGTCAAGCGATCCAGCGTTTAGGGATCGAAACCAAAAGAGCCAAAGAGGCAATTATTGCCAATCAATTAGAAATATTAGGCGAAAGCATGAACAATGCCCATCAGGCCCTGCAGCAGTTAGGGGTCAGCAATCAGCAACTGGATCAGTTGGTTTCCTTAGCGTTGGCACACGGGGCTTACGGGGCAAAGCTGACCGGCGGGGGCCGGGGCGGCTGTATGATCGCACTAACCAAAACGAAGGAACAGGCTGAGAATATCAGCCGTATTTTATTGTCCGATGGCGCTCGTGCGGCATGGATACAAGGATTAGGAGTTTATGAACATGTATAAGGGAAAGGCTCGCGCCTACACGAATATCGCATTGATCAAGTATTGGGGAAAACAAGACGAAACCTTCATTTTACCGATGAACAATAGTTTGTCCCTGACCCTCGATGCCTTTTACACAGAAACAACGGTGGCTTTTTCACCCGATTTTACGCAGGATCGCTTTACGCTGGATGGCGTGGTGCAAACAGACGCTGCCACCAAAAAAGTTACGGACTTTTTGGATCTGGTACGAAAAAAAGCGGACTGCCCGTGGTATGCCACGGTGGAAAGTCAAAATTTTGTTCCAACCGCTGCCGGACTTGCCTCTTCTGCCAGTGGATTAGCGGCATTGGCGGGTGCCTGTAGTGAAGCACTGGACTTAAACTTGTCGGAGCAAGAGTTATCACGTTTGGCCCGTCGCGGTTCTGGTTCGGCGTGTCGGAGTATCTACGGCGGCTTTGCTGAATGGCATCAAGGTACCGATGAGACTTCTTTTGCCACCCAAGTGACGTCGAATGGCTGGGAAGAAGAATTGAGTATGATCTTTATTTTGATCAGCGCACAAGCCAAAGAAGTCTCCAGTCGTGAGGGAATGCGCCGAACCGTTGAAACCTCGAGCTTTTATCCGGGTTGGCTTACTGCAACTGCGACCGATCTCGTGAAAATGAAACAAGCGATTGCCGAGAAAGACTTTACTGCTTTAGGTGAAACGACCGAGGCAAACGCCTTGAAAATGCATGGAACGACCTTAGCCGCCGAACCACCTTTTACTTATTGGTCTTCTGAATCTTTACGAGCTATGGAATGTGTCCGAATGCTGCGAAAAAAAGGATTGGCTTGCTATTTCACGATGGATGCTGGTCCCAATGTCAAAGTTTTATGCCAAAAACAAGAAGAACAAACGATTTTACGTGAATTAAGTGCTCACTTTGCCTCAGAACAATTAGTAACTGCTCATGCGGGTAAAGGATTAGCCTTTTTACCGGTGGAAGAATCTTCCGCCATCAACTAAGAAGCCATTAAGAAGCCATCGATTAGGAGTGTCGAAATGATTGAACTATCCGTTCCCGGAAAACTATTTATTGCTGGTGAATACGCGGTTGTCGAACCTGGTCATCCTGCAATCATCGTTGCCGTTGACCAATTTATTACGGTCACTGTGGAAGAGGCCCGTAAAAACGGCAGCATCCAGTCTGCCCAATACAGCGACCTGCCGATTCGCTGGACGCGTCGCAAAGGCGAATTAGTCTTAGACCATCGGGATAATCCTTTCCACTATATTTTGGCAGCCATTCGTCTGACGGAAAAATATGCCCAAGAAAAAGGCATCCCCCTTTCCTTTTACGATTTAAAAGTGACCAGTGAACTGGATAACTCGAACGGCCGCAAATATGGCCTTGGTTCCAGCGGCGCCGTGACTGTTGCCACAGTCAAAGCATTGAATCTGTACTATCAAATGGAAATGGATCGGTTGACCCAATTCAAAATTGCGGCTCTTGCCCATCTCGCTGTTCAAGGCAATGGGTCTTGCGGTGATATTGCGGCCTCTTGCTATGGCGGCTGGATCGCTTTTTCAACCTTCGACCACGATTGGGTCTTAGCCAAACAAAAAGAACATACCTTAACAGAATTGATTGCCTTCGATTGGCCAGGATTATCGATCCGTCCCTTGACGGTTCCGAAATCTCTTCGATTGCTGATTGGCTGGACAGGCTCTCCTGCCTCTACTTCTGATTTAGTGGATCAAGTCTATCAATCCAAAGAAGAAAAAGAAAACGCCTATGCTGCCTTTTTAACAGCCAGCAAAGACTGCGTCAATCGATTGATCGACGGCTTCTTAAATGAAGACAGTCGCACGATCAAAAAAATGATCACGGAAAATCGAAAGCTCCTGCGGGAGTTGTCTGCACTGACTGGTGTACCGATTGAAACCCCCGCACTTAAAAAGCTTTGTGATCTAGCAGAAAATTATTGTGGCGCAGCCAAATCTTCCGGTGCCGGCGGCGGCGATTGCGGCATCGTGATCGTTGACCAAAAAACCGGTATTTTACCATTGATGAGTGCGTGGGAAAAAGCCGAGATCACCCCATTGCCGCTGCATGTTTACCATTACCGGGAGGACCTATCATGAATCGAAAAGATGAACATGTTTCCTTAGCAAAAGCGTTCCATAAAGAACACAGCAACGATTTTGATGCAGTTCGCTTGGTCCACCAATCATTTCCACAAATTGATGTGGCTGATGTGTCGATTGCGACAACTGTCTTTGATCGCTCATTTTCCAGCCCTTTTTTCATCAATGCCATGACGGGCGGCAGTGAAAAAACCTTAAAAATCAACCAAGAGTTAGCAGAGATCGCACAAGCCTGTGAGTTGATGATGGCAACCGGCTCTGTTTCGGCTGCCTTAAAAGACCCAAGTGTCGCTGACTCTTTCCGCATCGTCCGCAAAGCCAATCCTGACGGCTTCTTATTAGCCAATATTGGTGCGGGCAGTCCCGTTGAAAATGCACAACGGGCAGTAGAACTGTTTGGCGCCGACGCCTTGCAGATCCATCTTAATGCACCACAAGAATTAGTGATGCCCGAAGGCGATCGTCAATTTAGCCAATGGCTGTCCTTATTGGAAAAAACGATTGCTTCCGTTGCCGTTCCTGTTGTCGTCAAAGAAGTCGGCTTTGGGATGTCTCGTGAAACGATTCAGCAGTTACTGGCGATTGGCGTACAAACCATTGATGTTGCTGGCAGCGGCGGTACAAGTTTTACTCAAATCGAAAATGCTCGCCGGAAAAAACGTGAATTGGCGTATCTTGATACCTTCGGCCAATCCACCGTGATTTCCTTGCTGGAAGCAAACGAGATCCAACAGCCCTTTACCCGCATCGCTTCAGGCGGGGTTCGGGATGCTTACGATATCTTCAAAGCGCTTTGCCTTGGTGCGGATAGCGTAGGACTATCCGCCACGATCCTCGTGCTGCTTTTGTCAAAAGGCAAAGAAGAAACCATCGCCACCTTGCAATCATGGAAGGAACAGCTACAGCTGCTCTACACTATGGCAGGACAGACAAGTACCAAAGACCTCACCAAGATCCAGCTGATTTTTTCTGGTGCTGTCAAAGAGTGGTGTGAAGCACGTCAGATTCCCTTAGCAAAGTATAGTTTGCGTTAAGCGATCCAGTCGCTGACTACCACATCGAACAAGCAAAAGTAGTACAATTCGTTTTTTATTGTACTACTTTTTTTGTGTTTATTTTTCTATAATAACGGATTCTCCATTTACAATCCGGGCATAAATGTTATTTAATCGCTACTTGATAATCACTTTCATTATCAGGTACGTTGTTTTTTTACCATCTTGGTTTCGAATGTGCTATGCTCAAGTTGAGGGAGGAACAATCGATTATTTCTTGAGAAAAGGATCGGTTTTTCATCCCTAGACTACATTCAAAAGGAGGCATTTCTTATGAGTAAATCCGAATCGTCGGCTGTTTTTTCAACGATCGCTTGTTTGCTATTGATGGCAACTGGCTTTCTTATGGCATCTTTTTCCATTCCTTATAGCTTTGTCCCTTATCTGTTAGCGATTCTTGCCGGGGGTTGGAAACAAACCTGGGAAGGCACGCAAGAATTGGTGCACGACAAACGGTTGAACGTCGATTTGCTGATGGCGTTAGCCGCCATTGGTGCCTGTATCATTGGTCATTGGTTTGAAGGGGCGATGCTGACCTTTATCTTTTGTTTGAGCGGTGCCCTTGAGGAATATACGACCAACAAAAGTACCCGAGAAATTAGTTCATTAATGGCACTGCAACCAACGACTGCCTTAAAAATGATTGAATCTGGCGAGCTCGTCGAAGTACCAGTCGAAGCCCTTCAGTTAAAAGATACGATTATGGTGGCCAAAGGCAGTGCGATCCCAATCGACGGTATCGTGATCCAAGGAAACAGCAGCGTCGATGAGGCGGCTATCAGTGGCGAATCCATTCCTGTCGAGAAACGTTTAGGCAGTGAAGTCTTTGGGGGAACCATCAACCTCGGACAGCCATTGTACATTGAAGTTACTCAAACGAGTGAAAACACCCGCTTTGCAAAAATCATTCAATTGGTGGAAGAAGCACAGCAAATGCCAAGTCAAACGGCGACCCTGATAGAGAAAATCGAACGGATCTATGTGCCAATCGTCTTGATCGCAGTCCCACTAATGATCGTTTTGTGTACGTTTTTCACGAATTGGGGGTTCCAAGAAAGTTTTTATCGTGGCATGGTCTTACTAGTAGTGGCATCCCCTTGTGCCTTAGTCGCCTCTGCTACTCCTGCGACGTTAGCAGCCATTTCTCACGCTGCTCGTTTGGGCGTTTTATGCAAAGGCGGACAAGCCTTGGATGCCTTTGCCAATGTCAAAGCGATCGCTTTTGACAAAACCGGAACGCTGACTCGCGGCAAACCTGCTGTCACTGATGTCCACCTGTTGCTGGATGAACCCTTTATCCCCCAACTGATTGTTGGGATGGAAAAACAATCAAATCACCCATTGGCTGAAGCGATCTTGGCGTATTTCCACGATGAAAGACCATTGGAATTAGCAGTGGAAGAACAAGCGGGCGTCGGTCTAGCCACCACTTACCAAGCTGCCCATTGGACGATTGGAAAAGAAGTCGATCTAACCTCTGTTGCTGTCAGTGAGCAAACCCGCATTCAAGAATTGAAAGCAGCCGGTAAAACCTTGATTTATATCAATCGTGACCGTGTATTAGCAGGGTATTTAGCACTATTGGATCAGCCCCGTCCTGAAGCTCGTGAGAGTCTTGCCTACTTCAATAAGCAAGGAATTCACACGACGATGCTGACGGGTGATCATTTAGGTACTGCCAAAGTGATCGCCGCAGAAATCGGCTTGTCTGACTACGAAAGTGATTGCCTGCCTGATGAGAAAACCACTCGGATCAAAGAAATGAAAGAAACCTACCAAATCAATGCGATGGTCGGTGATGGGATCAATGATGCTCCATCCTTAGCGACCGCAAGTGTGGGGATCGCGATGGGCGAAGGAACCGACGTCGCAATGGATGTGGCGGACATCGTCTTGATGAAAAATGATTTGCTGCGCTTGGTCGACAGTCACCGTTTGGCTAAAAAATTACAGCGGATCATCAAACAAAACATCGTCTTTTCTATCAGTGTCATCTTGTTGCTGATCGCTTCAAACTTCCTTGAATTTCTCACGCTACCTCTAGGGGTCGTGGGTCATGAAGGAAGCACGATCTTAGTTATCTTAAACGGGTTGCGTATGCTTTTGCCATTACACAAAGAAACACCCCAGCAAGCCAAACCAACCCGCAAAGATTGCGATGATTGTGTCTTGTATCAACAGTCTTTGCATACGTGACCACTATTTGCACTAGCAAAAACGCCCATTGTTGGCACTTCACTAGAAGTCCAACAATGGGCATTTTTACTGTATTTTTTCTACTTATACTTGATTGGCAAGTTGCTCCGTGTAGAGTTTGCCATCGTACATCTTAAAGAATGGATAATAGCAGAGAATGGAAACCCCTAAGTTGATCAAAGCGATCAGGATGGCTCGGAAATCACCGCCGGTTCCTAAAAACGCCCCAATTCCGACTGGTGAAATCCAGGGAATTCCCGTAATGACTTTATCGACAAAGCCAAACGAGCTAGCAAAGTAAGCAATCGTCACATTGATCATAGGAGTTACGATAAAGGGGATGATCAAATACGGATTGTAGACGATCGGTGCCCCGAAGATCACTGGTTCATTGATGTTAAAAAGCCCCGGTAAGATTGCTGCTTTTCCTAAGACTTTGAGTTGTTGCGATTTTGCCACAAACAGCATCAATAAAACCAATCCAAGTGTACTTCCTGCGCCGCCCATAAAAATATACATGTTCACGAAATCCCCAGCAAAAATATTATTGGCACCATCGATATTTTCCGTTAGAGCCACCAATAGAATGGGATTGATGAAACTATTTTTAATAACTGCCGTCCCATGAACCCCCACTGCCCATAAGAGGTGGATAAGGAGCATAATCACGATGATCCCTAACCAAGAACCCGTCAACTCTTTCACGAATTCAAAGGGTTTGGACAGCAATCCGTGAAGATCCGTGTGGAAAACCGCCAGTACTCCATTGATCGCCACCATCAAAAAGGCAATCAAAATCGCTGGGATCAATGACGCAAATGCTTTGCTGACTCCATCAGGAACCCCTTCAGGCATCTGGATGGTGATCTTTCTTTTTACACAAAAACGATAGACTGACGTAGCAAGTACTGCGGTGATAATCCCGATGAAGATCCCTACTCCACTGAAGCGAGTGATCCAACCGCCTAAAGCGACCCCATTGTAAACAATGGCGGTTTCGCTTTCTGATTGTAGCAATTGTGCAGTACCATCTGTGATATCGACCTGAATGATCGTCATTAAAAAGGCAAACAAACTTAATAACGCTCCTACAAAACTGCTCATAGTCAAATGCTCTTCTTTATGATAAATCTCAGTTAAATAATACCCTGTTGCTAAACAATAAAAAACAGCAATCGAGCCGACAGACATCGTGGTCACGACACTATAGAGCGGTGAAAATCGTAAAATCGTTTGTTCGAAAAAGCCAGCCAGTGGTGGAATGATCTGCGGTAAATTATTGATGATCAAAAAGATCGATCCGACGATCGTAAAAGGGACCGTAATGATCCCTGCTTGCATGATTGCGCGAATAAAGCGTAAATTCGCCAACTTATTCAAAGGCGGCATCAAACGCGTTTCTAAAAAGGTAAAAACACTTGTCATCGTTACTCCTCCAACGAAGGGATAGCCCCTTCTTCAATCAGCTTTTGATACCAATAAAAGCTGTCTTTTCTCACTCGTTTTTGTTCTTTTTCCTGTGCATCATTGCGATCCACGTAAATGAAGCCATACCGTTTTCGAATCCCCTCGTGTACACTGATCAAATCAATGGCAGACCACGGACTGTATCCGATCAGATCCACCCCAGCATTGATCGCGGCTAAGCATTGATTGATATGCTGCGACAAATAATCGATTCGGTACGGATCATGAACCGTGCCATCTGCTTCTAGATGGTCTTCGGCCCCTAAGCCGTTTTCAGTAATGATGATCGGCAAGTGGTAACGATCATAAAGTGTTTGCAACGTCGTTTTCAGTCCTAAGGGATCGATGGTCCAATTGAAGGCATTTTTCTTCAAGAACGTATTGGTGAACCCTTTGTAAAAACCACGCTCCATAATGTCTTCACTTTGCTGATCACTGATGCCGTTTTTCATGTCTCCAGTTTCCGTCGGCTGCTCCACTGTCACCGTGGTGTAGAAGTTCATTGCGACAAAGTCAGGCAGAGCCCGTTTCATCAACGCCTCATCCTCCGGACCAAAGTCAATCGTGAGGCCGTTTTGGTTCAAATAATCTTGAAAGACCGTATTGTAACGACCGAAGCAGGCGAAATCAAGGTACGCCCAGTTCCGGACACTGTTGAAGTACAATGCTGCTTGATTGTCTTCTGGCCGACTAGTTGCCGCATAGACCAACGAAATATTCGGCACCGGTCCGATTTTGCCATTCGGAACGATTTCATGACACGCTTCGAAGGCATATTTTTCAGCAATCATCAGGTGATGAAATTGCTGGTATTTTTCTGATAATGGAATCTTTTTCCCTAATATTTTTTGATCCACCAACAGCATGATATTTGGTTCATTGATCGTCAGCCAGTGCGTCACTCGATCCCCATAGGCTGTAAACAGCGTTTTGGCGTATGCGGCAAATGCCTCAACGGTGCTGCGTTTTGTCCAGCCGCCTTCGTCTTCCAATGCTTGCGGCAAGTCAAAATGGTTCAACGTTACAAAGGGCTGAATGCCGTGTTTCAGCAATTCATCAATGACATCGCTGTAATGATCCAATCCTTTTTGATTAATAGTACCGCGCCCTTCTGGAAAAATTCGCGACCAAGCGATCGAAAAACGGAAAATTTTGATCCCCATTTCTGCTAGCAAGGCGATATCCTCTTTGTACTGGTGGTAATGGTCGACAGCCACAGTAAAATCCGCGATCTTGTGGTTGTCTCTTGGACGAGTATCTTGGACACTCAGCCCCTTGCCGTCGGTTTGATATGCCCCTTCGGTTTGGTGAGCGGAAATCGATGCTCCCCATAAAAAATCAGTTGGAAATGTTTGTTTCATATCGTACTCCTTATCCTAAATAAGATGCGTTTAACATCTTAGAATTATTGCTTGCATGGCAAAGACAATATTCTGAATTATCTCTTATTTTTCGCACTAAAGCAAAAAATAACTCCTGTCAAGTAAGACCCTTTTGAAGAGCTGCTACTTAGACAAAAAAAAGCAAAGTCTAGTTTCCTAGACTTTGCTTTTCAATGCGATAATTTAGAAGTAGCAGCTTATTTTTGTTCTGCTTTATCTTCGTTCAATAGTGCTTTTCTTGAAAGATTCACACGGCCTTGTTTGTCGATTTCTGTGACCTTCACTAAGATTTCGTCGCCTTCTTTGACAACGTCTTCTACTTTGTTGACCCGTTCGTTCGCAAGTTGTGAAATGTGAACTAAGCCGTCTTTGCCTTTGATCAAGTTGACAAACGCACCGAATTTTTCAACACGGACAACTTTCCCAAGGTACACTTCGCCAACTTTTACTTCTTTCGTCAATTCTTCAATGATCTTGATAGCTTTTTGGATCATTTCTGCATCAGCAGAAGCAATCGAAACTTTTCCGTCTTGATCAATATCGATTTTCACGCCAGTTTCATCAATGATGCCATTGATGGTGTCGCCGCCTTTACCGATTACATCTTTGATCTTCGCAGGATCGATTTGGATCATTTCGATCTTCGGTGCGTATTGGCTTAACTCTTCACGAGGAGCAGCCAATGTTGATGTCAATTCATTTAAGATTTCCATCCGTGCTTTTTTCGCTTGATCTAATGCTTCTGTCAAGATTTGTTCAGTGATTCCTTGAATCTTGATATCCATTTGTAACGCAGTGATCCCATCTTTGGTTCCAGCAACTTTAAAGTCCATATCGCCAAGGTGATCTTCTAAGCCTTGAATATCAGTTAAGATTGTGTAGTTTTCACCATCAGATACAAGTCCCATTGCGATACCTGCAACTGGTGCTTTGATTGGTACCCCTGCATCCATCAATGCTAAAGTTCCAGCACAAATACTTGCTTGAGAAGAAGAACCATTTGATTCTAATACTTCTGCAACGAGACGGATTGTGTAAGGGAAGTCTGTTTCATCAGGAATCACTTGTGCTAAGGCACGTTCGCCTAATGCACCATGACCGATTTCACGACGTCCTGGTGAGCCGGCACGACCAGTCGAACCAACAGAAAATTGAGGGAAGTTGTAATGGTGGATGAACCGTTTTGATTCTTCAACCCCTAATCCATCAATGATTTGGTGTTCGCCTAAAGGTGCTAATGTACAAGCAGACAATGCTTGGGTTTGTCCCCGAGTAAATAGACCAGAACCATGAACACGTGGCAATAAGCCAACTTCTGATGCCAATGGACGGATTTCGTCTAATTGACGGCCATCCGGACGAATCTTATCGATGGTGATCAATTCGCGAACCACATCTTTTTCAAGATCTTCCGCGATTTGTTTCACTTCTTTCAAGAATTGTGCTTCCTCTTCATGTCCAGCAAATTTTTCTGCATACACTTCTTTCACTGTGTCTTTGACTTTATCGATCTCGTCTTCACGAGCCAATTTTTCTTCAGTCATAACAGCAGTTTTCATTGTTTGGTAGTAGCCGTCGAAGATTTCTTTTTTCAAGTCAGCATCTACTTGTAACAGTTTGACTTCCATTTTTGGTTTGCCCACAGCTGCGACAACTTCTTCTTGGAAGGCAACCAATTCTTTGATAGCATCAAAACCGAATAATAACGCACCTAACATGTCTTCTTCAGAAACTTCTTTCGCTCCTGATTCAACCATGTTGATAGCTTTTTTCGTTCCAGCTACTGTCAATTCGATATCAGTTTGTTCTGCTTGTTCTACTGTTGGATTCAAGACATACTCGCCATTGACCCGACCAACATCAACACCAGCGATCGGTCCGTCAAACGGGATATCTGAAATAGACAATGCTAAAGAAGAACCTAACATTGCCGCCATTGCTGGCGTACAATCTTGTTCAACACTCATTACGATGTTTGTTACTTGTACTTCGTTACGGAAACCTTCCGCAAACATTGGACGGATCGGACGGTCGATCAAGCGGGCAGTCAAGGTTGCTTCCGTACTTGGACGTCCTTCACGTTTGATAAAGCCACCAGGTACTTTCCCTACGGCATACATTTTTTCTTCATAATTGATTGTTAATGGGAAAAAGTCGCTATCTTTTGCTTCCTTAGATGCAACCGCTGCACTTAGGACAACCGTATCGCCATAACGAACCAATACAGCTCCGTTTGCTTGTTTGGCTAATTGGCCAACTTCTACTTCTAATGGGCGGCCGCCCCAAGTGGTTTTGAATACTTGTTTTTCTGTCATGTTCTGCTCCTTTTCATCGGATCCCAGCAAGTCACTACTAAACAAATGAAAAAATCGGAATGTCGTTCCGCTGCTTTCATTTGGTTAGTAGGATGCTGCTTACAAGGACCCAAAATTCTTTTTAGCTACGCTTTTTGATTCACCAGTCAAAAGGCCGCTCTTTCGGTGTTTCACTTTTTAGATGGCTCGAGATCACCTGTCAGACTGCATCAGCTGTTTTAGCCGACAATGCCGTCGCAGTGATTCCGCTGCTTGGTCACTACGCTCGTTTCCCTCGCCTAGTAGGTTTCATCATCTGCTCTGTGCGACTTACGCCGCCCAGTCGCAGTGATTCCGCTGCTTGGTCACTACGCTCGCTGCTCTCGCCTAGTACTATTCATCATCTGCTCTGTGCGGCTTGCGCCGCTCAGTCGCAGTGATTCATAGCAAAAAAGTGAGATTCGGGTTGAACCTCACTTTTCTTTGTTTGATTAACGACGTAATCCTAAAGCTTGGATTAATTCGCGGTAACGTTGTACGTCTTTTTGACGTAGGTAAGCTAATAAGTTACGACGATGTCCAACTTTTTTCATCAACCCACGGTATGAATGGTGGTCTTTTTTGTGCATACGTGCATGTTCGTTCAAATGGTTGATTTCTTCTGTTAAAACAGCGATTTGAACTTCTGGAGAACCAGTATCTCCTTCATGACGTGCAAATTTGTTGATGATTTCGTTTTTGCGTTCTTTTGAAATTGCCATGTTTTTCACCTCTTTTTCTTTTTCCCCTGCGACTGAGTAAAACGTTGGTGATTCGTTAAACCAAGTAACAGGTACTGTGCTTTTCACACGTAATTACTTTACTTGATTCTAAGTAAAAAAGCAAGTTTATCTACCTATTCTTTTCGTTTCTTTTGAAAGCTCCTCCAAAACTTATGTTATACTTAGGATACTACTCTATCTAAAGGAAGTGTAAGGATGAGCGTTCTTTCCCGAATCGAGAGCATGAAAAATGAATTATCGCTTTCTGAGAAGAAACTCTTCGCATTCATGGAGGCCAATCCTGAAAAAGTGCCGTCGATGACTGCGAGTCAATTAGCAGAAGCCACTGGGATCAGTGCGCCGACTGTCGTACGCTTTGCGAAAAAAACCGGCTTTGCTAGTTTGACAGATTTAAAAATACAATTATCTGCGGAATCCGGCTTGCGCCAAAATGCCAATGAAAACTTGGGCTATGCCGATGTTGAATTAAATGAGCCCTTTCATGCCATCACATCTAAATTAAGCCACAATGCACAGGTGACTATGAATGAGACGGCCCATTTGTTAGAAGAACAGCTGATGTTGGCTGCCGCTGAACTGATCGCGACTCGTGAACGCATTTTTGTCTGCGGAATCGGTGCTTCCTCATTGATCGCACAAGATATCCAACAAAAATGGACTCGTTTAGGCAAGATTGTCGTGTTTGAAAATGACTACAATCTCTTGTTGCCGCAACTCGTCAAAAACGAGAAAAAAAGTCTCCTCTGGGTCATTTCCAACAGTGGACACACGCCTGAGATGGTTCACTTAGCAGAAATCATTAAAAATCTTGGCGTCCCGATTCTGTCACTCACCCGCTTTGGCAGTAATCCGTTAACAAAGTTGGCGGATGTTCCCCTGCAAGTGTCCCGTTCCAAAGAAGCCAACCAACGTAGTGCTGCTACGAATTCGATTATCGCCCACCTATTGGCGGTCGATGTCCTTTTCTATGTCTTTTTAAGTAAGAATGAAAAGCTGGCACGCAATATCTATGCCTCACGCCAAGCCATTGCCGATTTTCGTGAGAAGTATTTATAAAATAATCATAGCCAAAGAAGTCCGCAGGAAAGTTTTCCTGCGGTATTTTTTCTTCTAAGGACACTTTGATCAATCAAGGGCATTCTTGGCAGCTACTTCTGCCAACCAAAAACTGGACGCTTTGGGATAACGCTTGAAGTCATTTTTCAAATCCACTCGATAAAACCCATAGCGGTTTTTATATGCGTTCAACCAGCTCCAGCAATCCATAAAGGTCCACATATGGTAGCCGAAACAAGGAGACCCGTCTTCGATTGCATGATGCAGCTGACGTAAATGGTCTTCAACAAAGGCGATCCGATACGTATCATTGACCTGCCCCATGGCGTCCATGAACCGTTCTTCCTCAGATACCCCCATGCCATTTTCGGAAACAAACCATGGCATGTTTTGATAGTCGTTCTTTAGACGCATCGCAATATCGTAAATCCCTTCTGGATAGATTTCCCAGCCGCGATGAGGATTGATTTTTTTCTCTGGCCAATCGTACCCACGAAATAACTGACGCGGCTCAAAGGGACCGGATGCTGCATTCTGCGGAAGTGGTGCTTGGATCCGCAACGGTTGATAATAATTGCAACCAATAAAATCTAGGGTATTTTCACGAAAAATTTCCGCATCTGTTGCTTCATATTCAGGGGACAATTGATGCTCCTTGAATAAGCTAGTTAGCTTTTCAGGAAATTGTCCATAAACGACACAGTCCAAAAAACTGCGAATATACAAGAGATCTGCCCATTCAGCGGCTTCTCGATCAGCCGCTTCTTGGCTTTTTGGGTAAACAGGTGACAGATTCAAGATGATGCTGATTTCTCCCTCAGGTAGTGCGAGTTTACGAAACTCAGCAACCGCCTTCGCATGAGCTAGCAAAGTATGATAACCCACTTGGATCGCCCGCTTGAAATCACGCACTTGCGGCCAATGAGCATCTCCATAATACCCACATTCAATATGCACCAACGGTTCATTAAAGGTCGCCCATTTTTTCACTAGATCGCCGAATTGTTCAAAAGCAGTTTTTGCATAAAATGCAAAATGGTCCACGGATTCCCGCGCCTCCCAGCCTCCTTTTTCCATCAGCCACCAAGGCATGTCAAAATGAAACAAATTAATGATCGGTTCGATGCCTTGGTCCAACATTTCCTGAAAATATGCCCGATAAAACCGGACTGCTGTTTGATTCAATGTTTTTCCATCTGGTAATAAGCGGGTCCATGCAATCGATGTCCGATAGGAATTCAAGTTCATGGCCTTCATGTTTGCTACGTCTTCCCGGTATTGATAGTAGGTATTTGAGGTGTCGCTTGGTCCGACACCATCGTAAAAGCGTGACGGCTCCAACTCAAACCATTTGTCCCATGTAGAGGGACTTTTGCCGTCAACCGCCGCGGCCCCCTCGGTTTGCGGTGCTGACGCGGCCGCTCCCCATAAAAAGTTTTTTGGAAAGTGAATCATTCTTTTGCTCCTTTCTGAGTTACCTGCCACGTACGGTCAGGGTTGGATCGTTGAAATACAAATCGATACTGCTGACCTGCTGTTTCGACTTCCAGACAAAACGATGCAGTATCTTTCAAAGAAATTGCCAGCTGCTGCACTGATGCTTCATCGATCACGAGTTGAAAAGCTACTTGCCCTTGATTAGGCACCCATACTTTTTGAAAGCCACACAGGACTTTTTTCCTCGGCACATATGCTTTTGTGTACTCTTTTAGATAACATTGAATGACTTCTTTGCCAGAAACTGCAGAATGATTTTCGAGTGTGCCGCTAACGATAATGCCTTCACCTGCATATTCAGCCGAAACCGCGCTGCAAGTAAAAGAGGCATAACTAAGACCATAACCAAAAGAATATACTGGTGCGCCGTTTTGATCGAGGTAGTCTTTTTGAAACGCTGTGTTGCGATAATTATAACAGACTGGCAGCTGTCCAACCGTATCAGGAATAGAAACTGCTAATTTCCCACTAGGAACCGTTTCGCCAAAAAGAATCCGAGCAATCGCTTCCCCTCCATATTGGCCGGGATAGCCAGCGTAAAGCAGTCCATCGAATACTTCTTTCAACGGAGCTAAGCAATGCGGTCGTCCAGAAATCACGATCCCAATCAGCGGCTTTTTCCTCTTCTTCAACGCAAACAGTAAATCCAACTGGCATTGCGGCAAATCGAGGGTAGCTAAGTCGATGTTTTCTCCGCTGGTCATTTCCTGAGATCCCCTTAAGGCGGCGCCGTTTTTGTCAAAATCCGTTGTGAAATCACGGGCACTGGAGCCACCAATCGTCACTAAGATGACATCAGCGTCTTCTGCGATCTGACAAGCCCGCCGTCGTTGCGCCGTTGTTCCATTGGCGATTTCGCAGCCTTTTTCGTAGGCGAAATCCACTTGATGCGTATTTAATTTGGTCAACCCTTCCCAAAGAGTCATACACATTGGTTCCTCCTTAAATGGGGTATAGTCCCCCAGCTGATGATACAGCTGTTTAACATGAGGGCCAATGACAGCAATTTTTTGGCGCGTTTTCTTCAAAGGCAAAATGCCATTGTTTTCTAGTAAGACGACGGATTCTTCTGCTAATTTTAAGGAAGCTTGTCGGGCCTTTTCTTTGTCTGGCAATGAAACGTGGGGCGTTGCTTCTTTAAACAAGCCAAGTTTTTCTTTCAAAAGAAGCACACGCCGAACCGCCTCGTCGATAACCGTTTCCGCAATCAGTCCGTCAAGGACAGCTTCTTCCAATACAGGGAAAACTTCGTCCCATAAACTAACATCCACACCGCTGGTCAAGGATTTGGCGGCCGCTTGTGGGTGGCTCCCCAGCCAGTCAGCAATTCGATCCAGCCCACACCCATCGGCCATCACAATTCCCGTAAAGCCACTTTCTTCTCGTAAAACCTCTTGTAACAAATAAGCATTAGCATGGCAAGGAACACCATCTAGATCATTGTATGCAGCCATACACCCCAAAGCCCCAGCAGCAATCCCCGCTTTCATTGGTGGCAGATGGATCTCGCGGAATTCCCGATCACCGATTGCCACTGGCCCTGCATTGTGTCCCCCCATTCCTGCACCTTGAGCAGCAAAGTGCTTTAACACCGCTAAAACGTTCTGTTTTTCAATCGTTGCTTTTGATCCTTGTAACCCTCTGACGGCTGCTTTGGTAAAGCTACTGGTCAAAAACGGATCTTCACTGAAACATTCTTCTGTTCGCCCCCAACGAGGATCTCTAGCAATGTCCAATGCGGAAACCAAGCCGACATGGGCCCCTTTTGCCCGAATCTCTTGAGCAGTGATGGTTTGGGCCGCTTGATACAGCTCTGGGTTCCAACTAGAACCAACACTAAAATTGACCGGAAACGTCGTCGCTTCCAAACCTTGGTGACCGTGAGGACACTCTTCACTGAGAAGGGCCGGAATCCCCAGCCGAGTGTGCTCCTGCAAATAAGTTTGAATCATAAGGGATAGCTCATAGGACTCCGTGGTCGTCAGGCCGGTTTGCTGATTTCTACCTGACCAAGGATCAGCCCGAAACACGCCATAGATCCAGCCAAGACTGCCAAAACGAGCTACTTCTTTTTTAAAGGTTTCAGTTAAAATAATTTCCCCATTGTTTTTTTCGTAAACTTCCCAACCATACAGACGCTGATTCAGCTGGCCAATTTTTTCTTTCAATGTCATTTGTCGTAAAAGTGTCTCAATCATATGCTTCTCCATTTCTATTTAGTCTTCTAAATAAAGCATGATGGTCTGGATCTCAAAAGGCTGGAAATGGATTGTGATGCTTTGGGCATCCAGCGGCTCGACCGGCAGTTCAGCGACGGTTTCTTCCAAAAGATTCGTTAAAACCGCTTTTTTGATTCTTTTCTGGCAGCGCATTTGACAGGCGCTGGTTTGATTGTGATATTCATACAACCGCACGATCAGTGCCTCTTCATCTTCGGCTTTTTTCACCGTATCCAGTAAGACATTCTTTTGGTCGACTGCTAGAAAAGCTTCTGCTGATAGTTGTGGCACACTTGGAACGGTTAGAACGGGAACATTCAATGCCAAAGCTTCTTCCATCGTTTGCGCGTCTTGCCAAGTTCCTTCGTGGGCGTACAAGGAATAGGTAAACTCATGAAGGCCTTGATCCGCTTCAGGATACGGATCAATCGGTGATTTAATCAAAGAAAGCCCGATTTTTTGATAATCCGTATTGAACCCATATTTCGAATCCGTCAAAATACTAACCCCATAATTCCCTTCTGAGAGATCTACCCATTTTTGTCCACAGCTCTCAAAACGCGCTTGGTCCCATGACGTGTTTTGATGCACAGGCCGTTTTACCTGCCCGAATTGAATATCAAACGTTGCTTCCAATGTGTTAACATCAATCGGCAGCAATGCCTTTAACAGCAGTTGATGCTGGTGCCAATCAACCGCTGTTTCAAAATCGATTCTTCCCGTGCCATGGTAAAAATGCAGCCATTGCGTAATAAAAGAATCTTCAAACTGACGTTTGATCTTCAAGGTATCGCGAATCTCCCCTTGCTCAACAACCTCAGCTGAGAGAACTTGCTTCACAGGATAAGGCTTCTTCTGGTAATAAATATCAATGTCCCACGCATCATAATCCATTGGCAGATCTTCGTAAGCCACTAACTGATTCAACCGCTCTCCTTTTGGCACGATTTCTCGCTGCTGCCGTTTGTCAAATGAAGAGATGATGTCAAAGTGTTTGTCAAAAATCACTTTAAAATCAACCGTTTCAAACGATTCCTCCAGCCGCATTGCCACTTGCTTTGATTGAGGCATAGCTGAGACAGGGGTCAGTGTTTTGCAGCTCAATCCAGCCATTGCGGGAATTTTGACTAAGAGCCGGTCATCATAGGTCCGCTGAGTCAGGTAAGCTTCTTTGATCCCTGTCTGATCGTCTAAATAGACCAGACCCGTCCGCTCTTGTCCCAGCGGATTAAAGACATGCCATGAATTAGCTTCGGCTGCTTGCGCCGCTGGAATCAAAGCTTCGATCAGCTTGCAACCTTTATCAAAGAGCTGTTGATACTCTTGATCCGTCTGATCATAAACTTCTTTGATTGAGCTTCCCGGTAGAATGTCATGGAATTGATTAAATAGCAGCTGTTTCCAAAGTTGTTCTAATTCAGCTTGCGGATAACGATTGATTGCACAAATACTATAAAGTTTTTCAATCGTCTGTAAGAAAAATTCTCCTTGGCGATTGGCCTTCTTGTTTTTGCCAATCGAAGTCAGTGTTCCACGATGGTATTCAAAGTACAATTCGCCGTACCAGACCGGGCCAGTTTTTTCCTTAAAAGAATCTGCCAGTCGATCAAAAAAGCCCCCCACATGATTGCCAGTAATCGTCGGCATATCTGGCAGTGTCTTTTGCAGCCGTTTCTGGACTTCTAGCATCTCTTTCGTCGGGCCTCCGCCACCGTCACCATACCCATAGGCAATCAAAATTTCGTCGTGCTGATCTTTTTGCTGATAACGTTCAAAACTGCCTTTGATCGTGTAAGGATCTAGCAATCCATTATACGTCGTATAATAATCTCTTGGACTGTATCCTTCACTGATGGTGGTAATAAAATGCGTCAAAACGCGGCTGCCATCAATTCCTTGCCAATAGAAGGAATCATAAGGAATTTGATTGAACTGGTTCCATGACAGCTTCGTCGTCATAAAGTAGGGCGTATTTGTTTTGCGTAAAATTTGCGGCAAGGCGGCTGAATAACCAAAGACATCCGGTAGCCATAAGATGCGGCTATCGACTTGAAATTCCTCTTTCATAAACCGTTTGCCATAAAGGATCTGACGAACCAGCGATTCCCCTGAAGTCAAATTGCAATCGGCTTCCACCCACATCGCCCCGTCAACTTCCCATCTTCCTTCTCGAACTTTTTCTTTGATTGCAGCGTAAAGTTCAGGATAATGTGTTTTCATGGAGAGATACAGTTGTGGTTGGCTTTGAAAAAACGTGTAATCTGGATACTCCTCCATCAATTTCAAGACCGTCTGGAAACTGCGCTCGCCTTTTTCAATTGCTTGCTGCGCCGTCCAAAGCCACACCAGATCGATGTGGGTATGGCCGACAGCCGTCACTTTTTGTTTTGGTGTATGCGCTGGTAAGTAACATGACGCAAGCAGTTGCTTTGCTTTTGCGAGACTTTCATAAAATGCCGCTGAGTAGGGCGTACGAAAATCCAAGACATTGGCGACTTGGCCAAGGACTTGTTGATAAAATGCTTCGTCACCGCCAAAGGCACGAATGGCACGCCAACTATCAAACAGCGTATAAAAATCAAACCAGAGTTCATTGACGACAGGATCCAATGCCAATAAGTTGATATGCAGTGGGAATGGTTTATCGGAACGGCCCGAGAACAGATCAATCTTCAGTTTGACTGCTTTTTGTTGATATCCTTCAGCCAAAGTGACCTCTCGATGATTGACATCGATAGCTTGGACATAGGTATCGTCCAAATAAATTTTGATTTGGGGATTGGTGGTGTTGTCCCACTCTGAGAGACTTGAATAGACTTGTAAGACGACACAAGGATTCCCTACCCAGTCAGCGGGAACTTGAAAGCTGCCTTTCAACTGATAATAGGTGTTTTTTTCTCCGAAATAACTCCCTTGTTCATACGGTACCCAATCCTCTTGTTTTAAAAAAAGCGGGTCTATTGGCTGTTGATAGCGTACACGGTACTGTTTTAATTTGTAGAAAATTTTTCGGATGCGTTCAAACTCGTAAGGCTGCATAACTCTCATTTTTCTTTTGACTCCTCTATCCTAAAAAATTTCAGCTCTTTCACCAATCAATAGCCAACGACTTTTTACTGCTTGATCGCTTTGATCAAACTGCAGGTGTACCAGAAAATAATCCTCACGGAGAAAACCCCAGCAAGCTGCTGTTCTACCAAGACTTGCTGTATGGTTTGTATCATGAAAACTTAACCGATCTTTCTTTAGCATCCCACTATCAAGCATTGGCTCAAGAGTTGGCCGCTGTGAAAGCAACACGGGACACACAAACGATGTTTGCCTTTTATCAGCAGCTGGCTGATGTTTTGGCACAAAAAGCCTGTATTACCAACCAAATCACCAGTGCCTATAAAAGCAAGGACTTCACGGAATTGCACCAAGCAGTCGATGAGCTCAGTGTCTATAAATCCGCCTTGCAATCCCTTTACGAAGCCCATCGTCAAGTCTGGTTTGACTGGAATCGTCCGTTTGGTTTTGAGAGTATCGATCTGCGTTATGGGGCCCTGCTGATTCGCTGTGACACGACGCGCTGGCGGCTGAATGCCTTCTTGGACGGGGAGCTCGATACTTTGGAAGAATTGACTCAACCGTCCTTACCGATGGTGACCCCTTTCAGCGGCAACACTTCTGTGGGTCGCAATTTATTTCATGGAATCTATAGTGCGGGGAAAATTTCTGATGTTTAAAAGAAGGAGTGAGAAATTATGAAAACATCCTTGCTGCGCCGAACCATCATCGTGAGTTTGCTGGCTGTTGTTAGCCTATTCTTTCTCTATTTTCTAACAACCGATTCTTTTGCTCCAGTTCATGCCCAACCTTCAGAAAAACTGGAGATGACAGGTAATATTACAAATCAAGCAGCGGCGGAGGCTTGTTTGGCAGTGCTGAAAGAAAATTTACAAGCAGCCTCTGACCAAGACGCGACAGCTTATGCCGCCACGCTCGTGGCAGCGGCGCGAGCAGAGACGACCCAAGAATTGGCTGCTTTTTTTGCAGAAGAACAGCTGCAGCACACGCTGCTTTCTTTTGAAGTCGTTAAACAAGAGACAGGATCCATGCTGGTCGCGGCGCAACAGAAAACGATCAGCCCAAAAGATTCTTCCTACCGTGATCACATCACAGAGGCTTACCATACTTTCGTTAAGGAAGCAGATGGCTGGAAAATTCAAGAAACAGTCATGACGAATACAGAATTTCTTTAAGTGAGTGAAAAAGGAGTGATTTTTAATGAGAACGTATAGGAATTGGCCTGCCATCTACCCTGACCCAAACTGGTTTCTCCATGATCGGTTTGGCTTATTCATCCATTTCGGCCTATTCAGTATTGGCGCTCGACACGAATGGTTTATGACGACAGAAAAAATTGAACCTACCACCTATCGCGAGAACTATTTTTCTCAGTTTGATCCTGATCTTTTCAACGCGGAGGAATGGGCTCAAACCGCAAAGAAGGCCGGTTTTCAATACATGGTCTTCACGACGAAACATCATGAAGGCTTTGCCCTTTGGGACACCGCGCTCAGCGACTACAAAGTAACCAACACCCCATTCAAGCGAGACCTCTTAGCAGAACTGCTGCCGGCATTTCGCAAGGTCGGCATTAAGGTCGGACTGTATCATTCGCTGATCGATTGGTATCATCCAGATTTCACGCTCGACGGCCTGCATCCGCAACGAGAGACTATTCAAGCCCGTCAAACCAATGACCAGCGGGACATGCACCGTTATCAAGATTTTTTGGCTGGTCAAGTCACCGAACTATTGACCAATTATGGGACCATTGATTATATGTGGTTTGATTTTCCTTATAGCCATCGAGATTGGGGCTGGTCAAAAGGCAAAGGTGCCGCCGACTGGGATAGCGAACGGATCGAAAAAATTTGTCGAAACTTGCAACCGAACATGCTGCTGAATGACCGTTTGGATTTGGGCCGCGGGATTACCACCCCTGAGCAATTCCAACCAGACAAACCATTAGAAGCAGATGGATTGCCTTTAATATGGGAGGCTTGCCAAACGATGTACGAAACGTGGGGCTATGATCGTGATGCTCAGCACTGGAAATCCAGTGAAATGATGACCAAAATGCTGATTGACACAGTAGCAAAAGATGGGAACTTTCTCTTAAATATCGGCCCGACTGCTCGTGGAGAAATCAACTTACCAACTCGCAGCCATTTAGAAGCTATCGGTTCATGGATGCATTATCATCAGCAAGCGATTATCGGCTGTGGTGCCAGCTCTTTTCAACCGCCTATTGACAGTCGCTACACCCAAAACGGGAATAAACTTTACTTGCACCTCTTCTCCTACCCCTACAAATCCTTGCTTCTTCCGGGGCTTGCAGGATGCGTGAAGCATATCCGTTTCTTACATGATGGCTCCGAGTTGTTTTATCGAGGATTTGATCCCGAGGAAGTCCTCACTTCAACGGAAGCCATCATCAACAAAGAGGACCTTGTTCTCAGCTTACCCGTCTGCCCACCAGATGTGTTGGTGCCAGTGGTCGAGATCGCTTTAAGAGAAATGTAAGCACCCGTTGCACTATGCTAAATGAAGAATTTATTTATACAAAGACGTTGCCCTTACTTTCTTTACAAAAAAATGACTAGAAGCTGATCGCTTTTAGTCATTTTTTATGGCTATTTTTTCAAGAACTCCCGCAAATTTGTCTATACGAAAGTAGCCAACCAGCTTGTTGAACAGGTGATGAGAACATCCAGACGAGTTGCTTGCTTAATCCTTCCTTAACGGTACTTACCACGGGAGGGTCAAAGTTCCTTAGACAAATAAAGAACAAGATCGTCATTGTTGCAACAAGGCGCATTCATCGCACAATTCTGATTATTGAACCAAACACCAGATCCATCTGGAATATAGCCTTGTTTTACATACAGTCTCTGGGCCGATCCATAACCAGTGTGTAAACCTACCCCCAATGTCACCACGGCAGCTATTTCTCGTGCCTTTTCTTCGGCTGCTTTTAAAAGCTGACTGCCTAACCCTTGTTTTTGATAGGATTCAAAAACATTAAAATCCGCAATTTCTGGATACAAGCCTTTAAATGGCCCGTGCTTTGCTAGAGGGACCAAAGTCAAATACCCGGCAGTTTTGTTGTTTATTTTGGCAAGCAAAACGTATCTCCCCCCCGCTTCTTGCTCATTTAAATACTCCATCAAGAGCTGCTGGCGAGAAGGCCACCCTTGCTTTAAAAACATTTGATCCATTTCAAGAATATCTTTTCTCTTCAACGGTTGAATATCTATGATCACTTATTTGCTCCATTTCTCCCCTCACTCGGAGTTACGTTCATTTTATCAAAAATACTATTGGCTGTTGTTTCACTTGTCGCTAAACTTATTCAGCATAAAGAAAGCAACAGGGATTGTTAGCGATGCGCCCTTTCACCCAATTCCTCTAACAATCAGCTGAATGTCGCTTCCCACCCATCATAAAGCTTTTGAAATGTCTCTTTTGGTCGGTTTGGCTCATTATAAACTTGTTGGCTAATGGCCGCTTGGAGCCAAAAAATCGCTTGGATCACTTCACGGCTAGTCTGAGCCTCAGGTACATCCGCCCAGACGGATAAGGCGATCGCCTGTGTTTGGGCAAGCTGTTCCTGTGCAACTTGTTGTCCATTGGCAAACGTCGTCAACTGGAATTCATTGCTGATTTTTTCGTAAGTTGGATAGGTATACCCTGCCGCTTCTCCTAAGACATAATAGAAAAAATTATCATTGTGATTGATCATGGTATAGCCCTTTTCAAAAAAGACATCCACCGGCGCCATATTTTGGTTCCAACGGGTCCAATAGGAGATTTGGCAATTCTCCGTCAACGTTGTCTGCTCTTGGCGATTCAAGCGGTAAAAACCATCATTCCAGACCCGCACAACAAAGCCGAGACTTTCAACAAAGGCCGCCAGCTCATTGACATAATCAATAAAGACTTCGATTCCGCTGGCTTTTTCCCCATAGCGCTCGCGGGCTGCTTCGATCATTTGTGGAAAGTTTTCTAACTGGTCAAAATCAATAAACTCATCGGCCCCGATGTGAAAATAGGTACTGTCTTCAAACAGTCGCGCATATTCCCGATAAACTTCCTGAATAAAGGCTACCGCTTCTGAATCCAAAATGTTTAGTGCTCGATCATCACGCGTGCCAGCTGCTGTCGGCAATTGCCACTGAGGTTTTTTTGACAGGACTTGTCGCAAATGACCAGGAGAATCAAAATCAGGGATGATGGCAATTTCATGGTTTTGGGCATACGCAATCAGTTCACGAATCTCCTGCTTGGTCAAATATTCTTCCGAAACAATTTCTGGAAATTGCTGGGATTCAATCCGAAAGCCTTCGTTTTCCGAAAAATGAAGCTGCAGATGCGTAAATTGGAAGCAAGCCATACTGCGGACGATTGCTTTCAAATCAGTTAGAGAATAAAATTTACGCCCGATATCGATCATCAGACAGCGTTCTTTAAGCGCTGCTAGATAGCTTTTCTGTGCTAATTGACCTGTCGCTTGATCTCGGCCATATTTGGTTAACGCGTAAAAGACGTGTTCTGGCGAGGACACACTGATTGTTTGGGTTTCAAATCGAAAATCAGCATCCAGCTGCGGATCGACCACTATTTGCGGGAGCGGTTCCTTCGCCGACTGCCAACCTATCTCCTCAAAAAAGACGGCAGCTCGTTGCTGAGCTTCTTTCAAATCAACTGGTTTATTCATCTCATTCTTCCTCTTACTTTCAATAACTTACGTTCAATAATTTCTCATTTTTTGGTTCATTTCACGGTATTGCCCTGGGGTCACACCCACTATTTTTCGGAACTTTCTCGTATAGTTGGAAACATCATAATACCCATTGTTACGAATAATTTCTTTGATTGGCAAATCTGTTTCAATCAGTTCTTCTTTGATTTTTTTCAGCCGTAATTCTTGAATATATTTGGAGAAGGTTTTGCCACTTTCTTTTTTTACAAAACGGCTGACATAAGAGACAGATACACCTACTTCCTCTGCCACCGATTCTAGCGATAGCTGAGAGGAATGATAATTTTCTTGAATAAAACTGAAGATTTTCTCATTCATTTCCGACTCGTCATCCAGCGGCTGTTTCTGCACCTTTGTACAAATCTGCTGGGCAATCGTTAACAAGGCCGTCTGCAATTGGTTCAAGCTGTTGAAATCGGCACTTTCAGAAGCAGTATGCAGTACCTCTGCCCCCACCAGTTCACCGCCGACTTGCGCGATCGTATTCAACAAGTAGTAGCCGTACATTTTTTGGACACGAGGAGAAGTCTGTTTGCTCTCGCCTTCTTCAATCAAACGTTGGATCGTTTCACTGGCAATTTCAATATTTCCTTGATTCAAGGCTTGGATCAATTTTAATTTTTGATTGTCTGGATAATTGATCGGTAAATGTTTGGTCTCTTGGGAAAGCTCCGCATAGTAGCTAATTTGCTTCCCTTGACTTCCTTGATTTTCCAGTGCCGCCAATCCTTCGATATACGATTCATTAATAGCCGTTAGTTGATCCACCTTCATCCCGACACCCATTGCGGGTGTTAGGGAGATCGCTTGGGTAATTTTTTCCGCGATAGCATCTACAATTTCTTTTTGTTCTTTGCCATCAACAAAGCCAACGGTCAATGCCAGCATTTCTGTGGACAAAATTTCAGTGGCATATGCCGTATAATCAGCCTCTTTGATTTCTTCGATATAATCAATTAAAAATTTCTTATCCCCTTGCTTGGCTTTGGTATCAACAGTTTTCGTATCAATGGCGATCACAAAGTAATTCGACTTAGGAAAACAAACATGGACAGCTTCCAAAAGAAGAGCCAATTCTTGTTCTGAACGGAAACGTCCACTCATTAATTTGCGCAATACTTGTTCTCTCGCATGGGGTGTTTGTAAACGAACTTCCTGATGCAGTTCTTGGTGCTCTACCAAAAATGCCGCTAGCGTATTATGGACATCATCCATCGAATGAAGAGTCATTTTTGGATCACGATGAAACTCCTGAACCAGATTTTCTATTTTGCGAATCGGCCGATAACTGCGTAAACCAAGCATCACGACTGCGGTGATACCCGTAAACAATATGGCGATAAATACTAGGACGAACTGTTCTTGCACACGGTTGACTGAAGCCAATGCTTGATTCGGATTGGCGACAGCTACGACCGAAATATTCAATTCTTTGTTGGCAATTGCTTGAACAAAATACGTCGATTGTTCAAACCGCATTCGTCCTGTTTGAATGCCTTTTTTCATTCGCTCAGGATGATTTAAAAAGCGTGCTAACTCATCATTGGTGGTACTGGCTAATAACTGATACTCATCATTGATGATATAGGTATTGCTGAGCCCATCACTATTGCTTAAATCAAGGATTCTCTTCAAATTGTTTTCTTTGATTTCATAGATTGCTGCGCCGTAAACGGTCATTTCTTCACTTTGAATTGGTACGATATAAAAGAAACGCGAATATCGCTGTTCTCCACCAGCACCTTCCAATGTCAGTAACGTCGGCGCTGGAGAGTCCAATTGTGCGACCAATTGAACTTGGTCCATATCGTTTTTTGGCAGTACCTTATTCAAGAATGTGTCGACTGACAGTGAGCCAACGGTTGAATAAAGGGTCGCCGGGGCTTCTTTATAATATAAATAGACCTCTTCGACTAGATCGTTAGTGATTTTATATGTCTGCATCGCTTCTTTTGCTTCTTTAGTCAAGTAAGGATGCTGTAGGTATTTCAATGAAACAACATGATCATTGGTCATTTTTTGCGTCAGATAATTCAATTGAATAAACGTATTTTCTAAAGAATATTTCAACTGAATCAATTGGTTTCTAGCGGTCAGCATCACCTGTTCATTGATACTTTTGACAGAGGTATCATACCAAATCCATGACACGGCTAAAAAAGGCACTAAAAACACGATTAAATAAGAGCTGATGGCACGAATGATTCCCCTAAATAGTTTTTGACGATTCAGTTCCGTGTACTTTCCCATTTGCATCACCTATTCTCTGTTATTTCGAAAGCTCAAAAACGCTTTCATTTATCGGTACTTATTTAGGAGAAAAGAATGTATGATACTCTAATAAAATACGCTTTATTTCAATAAAAAACAATGCTTTTTTACAAGTCAGCTATCAGGCTTGTATATTCTTAACCAGTTATAACAAGCCCCCAACAAATTAGATTCATTGCCGAAACGACAGGCACAAATTTTTGGCACGATAACCGTACTGGGAATCTGCTCAGCAATCATAGCTAATCGTGCGTTTACATGTGGGATCAAGAAACGGCTCGCACTGATTCCACCGCCAATCAAGATGATTTCCGGATCAATCATATATTGCAGGCTATAGCAAGCTGCCGCCAGCTTATCGACAAAATCAGCTACTACTGGCAGACATCGCGGATCTTGTTCTTGAACCAGTGTATCAATACGCTGACCATTGATTGTTGGGTCTCCGATGCGTTTTGCTGTTTTCTCTACTAAGGTTCTGGTTGACCCTGCGATGCTCCAAAGTTCCCAATCCTTCCTTTCGGTCGGAAAAAGCATATACCCAAACTCTCCTGCTAGTAAGTGTTTGCCGCGAACCAGTTGATGATCGATCATCAAGCCACCGCCAACGGATGTACCTAGAACAATTGTCGCAAAGGACGCACAATTTTGAGCGTGACCCAACCACTTTTCTGCCAATAACGCACAGTTGCCATCATTTTCGGCAGCCACTGGACATTGGTATGTACTGCGCAAATGCTTAACCAGTCTTTTACCAAATCCTTCATATAAAGGTGATGTCATCCCGATTTCTTGGCTTCGGGGATCAACCAGTCCCGTTGAGCTAATAGCAATGCCATCAAATGCTGCTGCATAACATGCATCGATCTGTCGACATATACGTTGCGTGACTGTGGAATATTCCTTGTTCATGGGAAATTGAGTCAATTGTTTACGTTCCCCCTGACTATTCACTAACCCACATTTAATAGCAGTACCGCCAATATCAATTGCTAAAATCCACATTTTGTTGACCTCACAAGGTTTTCTTTTGTCTTAGATTCAGTATACGCAACCGATGTTTTTCTCGACCATATGTATTTCTTGCAGCAATGTGTCAAATCCTTTAAAGCATTGAAAAAGCGCGAAATAGAAGATTTTTGGCATTTAAAAAGAGGACCATTAAAAAGCCAGCGATAACTTCGTAACTTATTTTTCTAGCACTTGAAAGAGCTGATGTCCCCCTCAACTTCACAAGAATTTGCCTCATTCAAAGCAAAAAAACGACCTCATTGGATGTAGTTAACTGAGAAACTAAAAAAGGAAGCCGTTGCATCTCTTTTTCTAATGGGATAAGCGATGTGGGTAAAAACAAAAAAATCGATCACACATAAGGCATCAGCCCATGCGTGATCGGTATTCGATTTAATCATTGATTTTTAGAAATAGATTGAAAACTTTCTAAGAACATATTGGCAAATTCTTGGTAGCAAACAGAACATAAATGCGTAGTAAGAACACTTCATTTTTTTCTCTGACTTATCATTGTTCCTTTGATTCATAAAACCTCAAAAAACTTGTTTGCTCTTTAAAAACAGTTCCTGTTCCAAATAATCCACCAACGGAACCAAGTACTTTTTATCCGTCCAATCACAATCCTGTCCATTGGCTTCCATGAGCGCCTTCGTCTGTGGGTCATAGGTGTGTGGCTCTTTTTTAGCGGACGCTTTTCTTAACATTTTCACTAAGGTTCGATCAAAAAAGGTCATTTTGCTTTCCTGCCATTGCCCTCTTCCGTAAAAAAGGGGAATGTCCTTTAGCGGACCCGTGAGATTCTGTTCTCTGAGTTTTTTCACCACATCTTCTTCAGGAGCAGAGGCTCCCGCACAAAAGATAAGTATCTCTTTGTCTTTTAGCTGGTTGCTATTCTTTTTTGAAAAGGACAGTCCAGCAATGCCGGAAGCATAGATTCCCCCACAGAAGATAATTGTGTCATAATCCATTACTTCAGCTATTTTCGCTTTTGGAGTTTCTACGCTAGAAAAACCTGTTGCTTCTTGAAGCCAGTGAACATACTTTTTGACAGCGCCGTATTTCGATTGGTAAACAATAATGCCGTTTTTCATTGGGGAACTCCTCCCTGCAGTTAGGACTGCGACTTATTTTTCTGTGGAATCTATTGCCTGTTTCAAAAACATTTCGTACGCTTTTTCCTGTTGTGCATAGATTTCATCTAGTGGAATACCGGGTGTCGTTACTGAGAAAATCGTGCCGATTCCGATGGTGTAAATCAGCATATGCAAGTGTAGCTGTTTGGCGGTTTCTATGCTAATGTTCAAATCGGCGGCAATCCTTTTTGCTACTTGAGGATTCGTTTCCAACTGATACAGCTCTTCTAATGAAGAAACATTCGCTCTTTTTTGTAAGACAAAAATTCTCAAAATATGGGGTTCTTCTTTCGCCAGTTGCACATACGCATGTCCGGTACTACGAAACAAATCACGCTTGTCAATATGGGCTGCTAAATACTCTTGTAAAAATTGCCGTGCTCTCTGTTCTACCTCGGTCCGCAGCCCCTCCATATTGGTGCAGTAACTATAAATCGGCTGGACTGAACAGCCTAACGTCTCGGCAATGTTCTTGACGATCACTTGCTCCATACCGCCTTTTCGCGCAATCTCAAAGGCAGCATCAACCACCATTTCCTTTGTTATTCGTTGTTTTGGCATCCATCATACTCCTATACCTTAGTTATATAAACAATTTATATAACTCGATTATATTCTTTTGTTCCTTCGAAGTCAATTGAGCTCAAGACAATATCCCTCGCTCTTTCTATTGAATAAATAGCTGTCGATTTCTCCCAAATCACCGTTCATAGGTTGTAGATCATCCGTTACTTCCCAATGATTGCTGACTCTTTTATCCGCACAAAAAAGATACAGCCCACAGAAAAAGGCTGTACCGTTGATAATACGTATGGACTCTTTTACATTCGAAGTTGCTAGACTTCGGGTGTCTCCTCTGATGGTGCTTCGGGGATCGGTTCTTCGTCTTCATACAAGGAGGAAACCCGCGTATACCATTCAAATACATGGGTAATGATCACCTTGGCAGCTGCATAGACAGGAATCCCTAAAATGACCCCAACAAGGCCAAATAGTTTTCCTGAAGTCAAGAGGACTAAAAGAATCGTGACAGGATGGATCGACAATTCGTTTCCTAAAACTAACGGTGAGATCAAGCGTCCTTCAATGGTCTGCTCAATGACAAAGACGATCAGGACTTGGATCAGCAATACCGGCCCACCAACAATTCCTAAAAAGACCGCTGGAATCATGGCCAAAAAAGATCCTAAATAAGGGATCAAATTTAAAAAGCCAGCTGCAATGCCTAGTGTGATGGCATAATCTAAGCCAATAATACTAAAGCCGATCATAAACATCACTGCGACCGCAAACGCCACTGTCAGCTGTCCCCGAATATAGGAGGATACCTGGTCATTCATTTCTTTTAAAACGATCAGTGACGGCTGGCGCATTTTGGTTGGTAAAAATTTGACAAAATAAGGGGCTAGTTTGCGGCCATCTTTCAGTAGGTAGAACAAAATAAACGGCATGGTAATGACCGCTAAAACGATCGTTGCAACAGCCCCGAAGAAACTACCTAGATTTTGAATCGTGCTGCGGGAAAGGTTTTGGACGATATCCGTCAGAGAAGAAATCAACTTCTCATTGGAAGCTTCGACCTGCTCTTGGACTTGCGAGAAGATTGGATCAGACAAGATTTCATTCACCTTATTCTCAATAATCGTCAAGTAGCCTGGCAAATTATCCGCAAAACTCATGGATTGCTCTTGAATCTTAGGGATGATTACCACCACACCCCAGACGATCAGACCAACCACTAAAATAAAGAGACCGAAAATACTGTAGATTCGCTTGATCCCTTTGCGTTCTAAGTAGTCAACAGTTGGATTCATCAAGTAATATAAAATGCCCGCCAAAATGATTGGCAATCCGACGATAGCTAAAAATTGCCAGACAGGTTCAAACAAATACGACACTTTCGTAAAGAGCAGCAAAATCAAGAGAATCAATAAAATGACCAGCAAGCTGGTCACTGCTTGATTGTTTAAAAACCATTTCCAAAACCAGGAATGCGGCTTTTTCTGCGTTTCTTTCATGACATTCTTTGCCTCCTAGTTGTACGTCACTTGCATGCCGACTTCGAGGTTCGGCAAAACAGTTGGCGTTAAATAAATCGCACTTGAAAGCGGATCTTCAGCCGGCTCTTCGTCAAAGACAAAGGTCACATGCTGGATCGTTTGCAGGATTTGGTTAGCCACCGTTCCTACATATTGGACTTGATAGGTCTGATCACCAAAAGTGATCTGATCCCCTTTTTTGACGACTAACGCTTGCGAATCAGGAATCGTTTGAATGACTGAATATTCTCGCAGTGTGTCGGTCGCTTCTTCCCCAAAGAAGATGATCATTCTTTCTTGTGAATCGATCGCTTGTGGACCAATTTCTTTGATCGTCCCTTTTTTCATATGACAAACTCCCCTTTCTATCTTCTCGTTTATTATAACATAAAGAGTTTTTCTACCCGCCCAAAACCACATTCTATGGTAGAATTAAAGAGGAATGAAACTATTAGGAGGTTTTTTTATGTTGCAAACGATTTATTTAGGTACGTACACTCGTCGCGAAAGTAAAGGGATCTATTCGATCGCTTTAGATACGGAAAAAAGAACACTGACCGATTTGACCTTATGTGCGGAAGAAAAAAGTCCGACTTATCTTGCCCGCAGTAAAAAAGAAGCAGTTTACAGCGTCACAGAAGTAGCTGGCAACGGCGGCGCCGCTGCTTATACTCCAGACTTTACCTTGCTGAATACCGCAACGGAAGAAGGCGCACCCCTTTGCTATGTAGCAGTTGATGAAAACCGTCAGCTTTTATATGGTGCCAACTACCACAAAGGTGAAGTGAATGTTTATAAAATTCTAGAAGATGGCAGCATCGACGCAACGGACAGCATCTACCATGATGAACCCGTCGGCTCTCATGAAAACCAAGACAAACCTCATGTCCATTATACTGACTTAACACCAGACCAACGTTTAGCAGTTTGTGACCTTGGAACGGACCGGGTCTATACTTATGATATTTCAGAAGATGGCAAACTGACAGAAGTTGCCGTTTATGTGGCAGAAGACGGAACTGGTCCACGTCACTTGGTCTTCCATCCAAATAACCAATACGCTTACTTAGTGGGCGAATTAGACAGCTCATTGACTGTTTTACGCTACAATCAAGCAGATGGCAGTTTTGAGAAAATCCAAAAAGTGCCAACGATCCCTGCGGACTTTACGGATTTCAACAGTGGCGCTGCGGTACGTATCTCGAACGATGGACGTTTTGTTTACAGCTCAAATCGCGGCCATAATTCAATCGCTGTTTTTGAAGTAACCGATGAAGGCGCTGGCCTGGCTTTTGTTCAATCAATCTCGACAGAAGGCGACTTCCCTCGCGATTTCGATTTGGACCCGACAAACGATTATCTGGTTTGTGCCAACCAAAATTCTGATAACCTAACGTTATACAAACGCGATGAAGCCACTGGCAAATTGACTGTCTTAGAAAAAGACATCTACGCACCAGAATGTGTCTGCGTCTTATTCAAAAAATAAAGTTTTGGAGGATTCCCCCATGTTTGATAAAACACCAAAGGAACTTGTGCTCAAAGATTTTTCTAATATCTACAATAAATGTCAGTCAACCTTTGAACTAGTGACGAGCCGCAAATACAATGAATCATTGGTCCTATTAACGACTGCGGAAACGTATGCGATCGCTGAAAAAGCCTATATTCGCTGCGATACTGCCAAAGAGCTGCAAACAGCGGAAGTCATTGCTTTCTTTGATGCTTTTGAGATCTATTATTTTGAATTAAAACAAGTCCTTTTTCATGATGACGATGACTTTGTTTCTTTAAAAAATCGTTTAGAAAAAATGAAAGACACTTACGAAGCATTGACAGCCTCATTTCATTTGTTATGATGAAATCAAATCAAAAGTGAAAAAGGTGACGTTATGAACCAAGAACAAGTGTTGGATCGTTTACGAGAAGAATTGGCCATGCCGTTTTTCGAAGCAAAACTAGAAGACAAAGCCTATTCCGAAGAAGACTACCAACAAGTCAAAGCGGATTTGGTAAAATACTTTGATGACTATGTACGCAATGTAGAAAATTAAGAAACAGCCTGCGATGATTCCTTCATCGCAGGCTGTTTTGCTATTATAACGTCACTAGAAAGTTTTGATTCGTCGTAGCTTCGATCTGAGGATGCTGTTTTAAATAGTCAGCAATCAGTTCTGTCATATCGACTTGGATCTCACGAACGATTTTTTCGGCAGAAAACATGGCGTAGTTGCCACCACCTACAGCACGGTATTGGTTGATGACGATCTCTAATTCTTGGTCCATCGCAATGGCTTTTTCTTCAAAATCCAAGCGGGTGATTCGTTGACCGACGGGTTGGCTAAGATCGATCGTATACTCGATGCCTTCATACATATCGTAATTATAATATTGCGGTTTTGGCTCAATAAAAGCAGGATTGAACACGATCTGACCGTCAACAACGGCTAAATAATCCGCCGTTTGTTCTAAAGCGGCTTTTAATTCAGCACCTGTTACTTTGACTACAGCTAACGTATTTGGGTAAATATAATTGGTGATCACATCCCGCATCGTGATGGTTGAGCCAAAGCCCTTGCCTTCATTGTTGAAAAGAGCAGTGCCAGAAATTTTGGCGCCGCTGGCAGCCATCTGAACACGATTGATAAATTCAATATAAGGATGCTCTTTCAAGCGTGCCCCCATCGGATCGGTGATTCGCATATCCCCACTGACTTTGCCTAACGGCTGATCTAGCCATGTTTGTAATTCTTCTTCGATGGGTGCTAACAAAGCCAACGTCTTTTGATCTGGGAGAGCATCCGCAACAGGGATCAACGCAGCCGTACTGTTTGTGACATGAACCCCTGTCTGATTTTTTTCAACCGTCAATTCGATGGCGCCGATAAAGCTTCCACGATAACCGGGCTGTACAACGGGAACACCATTGATTTTTGTGGCGATCTCACGATGCTGGTGTCCTGTGAAGAAGGCATCGATTCCTGAGACTTCCTGCAATAATTGATAGCCCTCATTTTCGCCGGTCAATAATTCAGTCGGTTCCCCAGTGACTAAATCACGCTCGAAGCCGCCATGATAACTGACAACAACAATATCGGCTTGTTCTCGTAAGTAAGGTACATAGTTTTTCGCTGTCTCAACGATGCTGACAAACTGCATCCCGCGAATCGTCGCAGGCTGTTCCCAGTGAGGAATATACGGCGTCACCATTCCTAAGATCGCGATCTTTACCCCTTCTTTTTCAATGATGGTGTAGGCTTGTCCAAAAAATGGTTCTCCCGCTTCATTTAAAATATTCGCTGCCAGTACTGGTGTTTGGTAGCTGGCGATCGCTTCTTGCAAATAAGGCAGACCGTAGTTGAACTCATGATTGCCTAAGACATGAACATCAACGTCTAGGTGGTTGACGACAGCGGTCAATGCGGCAACGGAATGCTGGCTCTTGGCGATGTAATAGCTTAAGGGCGAGCCTTGGATAAAGTCGCCATTTTCGATCGTTACGACCGGCCCGGAGGCTGCTTGACGTAGCTCTTTCATTTTGGTGGCAACTTTTGCCACGCCGAATCCTTGTTCCGTATCATCGGCAAAATTGGTTGGATAGACATAGCCATGCATATCGCTCGTTTCTAAAAACGTGATTTTCATTCAAAAGACTCCTTTTCCCCTCAATAGACCAAAAGGGCATGCGCATAAGTCGAAAACCCTCGAAAGCCAGCATTTTCTGCTTCCTTGTGTCTTCAAACCTTATGGCACAAACCCTTTGGTGTTTCATTCTCAGGTGTTTCCCTGATTATACCCTATTTTGACGAAGAAATTCAGAATTATTGGTTCCAAGCATCTTCTAATTGTGGTTTCGCGTTTTCAATCAATTGATCGACATCTTGATCTGTATTAGACAAAATGTTTTCCATGATTGAACGCATTTCATTGTAAGCAGGATCAGCATTTTCAATCACTGGGATCGAGAACAATTCTTTGGTTGCATCTTCTAATTTGGCAGCGACTTTTGTTTCAGGATTGTTTTTGTATTCATCGCTTTCCAAAACAGATTCAACAACTGGCATGTAGCCGGTATCGATCGCCCATGTTTTTTGCGCTTCTGGCGAAGTTAAGTATTTCATGTATTCAAAAGCAGCGGTGCGTTGCTCTGGTGTTGCGCTGTTGAACATATACAAGTCAGTTCCTTGTTGCAAGTTGATTGGTTCTGGACGAGCTGCTACGTCATATTCAAATTTGCCTTCGGTATCTTTTTTAACAAAGCCTTCCCCTGCGATGGAGCCGACATACATTGCGATTTGCTCGTTGGCAAATGGACCAGACAAGTATTTGTCAGAACCAGCGATTCGGAAGTAGCCGTCTTTGACACCATCTAGGTAGTAGTTGATGACTTCTTTTGATTCATCGCTGTCTAGTTGCAAGTCTTTGTCAAAATCAACGCCTTGATTTTTCATTGCGATGGCGTAGTAGTTATTTAATGAGTCAAAACCAGCACCGACGACTTCACCGTTTGATTTTTCGTAGATTTCTTGAGAAGCTTCTTTTAATTCTTCCAGGTTTGTTGGTACGTCAATACCATACTCGTCTAACATGTCTGCATTGTAAAACAGCATTTCTGTAGATTTGTTGAAAGGAATCCCGTATTGCACGCCGTCGATTTGTGCACCATCTAAAAGGGCACTGCGGATCTCTTCTTGGTCACCCCAACCGATAGTATCATCGTTGATGTATTCGCCAAGGTCAACTAGCATGTCATCTTGGGCAGCATTCCTTAACCAACCAGGATATGCTTGGGTGATAGTTGGCAGATCTTTTGGTGAAGGCAAGGTTGAATTCACCTTTGCTTGCAAATCAGGATAGCTTGATTGGTTCTGCAATTCGATCTTGATGTTTGGATTTTCGTCCATGAATTGCTCGGTCAATTTCGTCAATGATTCTTCTTGCGCACCATTCATTGCATGCCAAAAGGTGACAGTCGTATCTTCGCTTAGTTCTGTAACGATTTCATCACTTTCGGTAGAACCAGATGAATCGTTGTTGTTTCCACAAGCCCCTAATACCAATGTCGCGGCTGCAGCTGCTGCAAATGCAAGTTTCTTTGTTTTCATTTTTTCCTCTCCTCTATCACTCTAAAATAATTTTTTCACCGCGTTGCGGCAATATTCTTTCACCATACGGATTCACCAGATTTTCTGGTTTCAGCGTATGGATTGGAACCAATCGTTGGGGCTCGATCCATGCAATGATCTGATCTAAATCAGCTGGTTTCGCATGTCCCGAGTTTGGCAAACGGACAAATTCGATCTCCAGTGCTGCCAATTGATCCAAAAAGACTTGATAAGCTGGATCAAAATCGCCTAACGGCTGCGCATCACTGTGAATATACAAACCACCCGTCTGCAAGTTTTCAAAATGCGCGACTGCTTGCCAAAGGTACTGGCTCGTGTCGGCACATAATGCCTGATAAGAAATGGCGAAGGCTGGATCGAGAGTCGCTGGTACTTGATCATCGATCGTATAGAACGGTACATCTTTATTGAAAATTTCTTTCAACAAAGCAGCTTGCGTCGCCTCTAAAACAACCGTCCGCGGCGCGGCTTCAACAAGCGCCATAAAGCGCTCGACATTGGCTGGATAGCCATTGAAAGTAATTTGTCGTTGGGGATTTTCTTTGACCAGACGCACGAAGGTCTCGATCAATTCTGTTTCACTTTCCACTGTGATCGCTTTGGGGTCCGGTTCTCTTTCTGGAAAGCTGATGCTGACCCCTTCCATCATCAATAGATCCGTGTGTTTGGCTAACTGACAGAATTCTTTGGTACGCTCTGGATGATAGCCATGCAAACGCAAATCACCGGTATAAGCGATAAAATGATCTGGCGTGCGAATCAACAAAGCTGCCGCACCGTACGCATCATGATCGACTGGAATGATCTCGACTTCGATTTCCCCGACCCGAATCACATCATGGGGTTCTAAGCCGATCAATTCACGGACAAAGCTTTTTTCTTCATGAGGAACGGGCAGCAAGAAGTCCCCTTTTTGATTCAACACTTCGAGGATCGCTTTGGTTTCCTTCAAGGTGTACATAGGAATATTTGGGTCTAAAAAGTTGATCATCTTGGAATGATCCAGATGGGCGTGGGAAAGAAAAACTGCTGTTTCTTGGTATTCTTTCGTTTCGCTTCCTTGGTACGTGTAATCTAAGCGTGGATCGTAGACATTTTTCAGTTCTGGTATCCAGCGATGCGCAACTAACGTTTGTAATTCTTCATCTGGTAAGGGTGTTTCTGGATGATACTCCGAACCGAAGTCAAAAAAGATATGGGCATCTTTGTACGCAACTTCGATGACGGTCCCTCCAATCGTTAAGATCCCGCTATGAAAGGTAATCGTCGTTTTATCCTTTGATGCCATCTTTAGCCACTCCTTTGATAATTTCTTTTCTAAAGATCAAGTAAATGATCAGAATTGGAATGACGGTCAAGGTCGCTGCCGCCATCTGTAAATGAACATCGCTGCCGCTTTCTGTGGTAAAGGCAGCCAAACCATTATTTAAGAGGCGGTATTTTTTCTCATTGGTCACTAACAACGGCCATAAGAAGGAATTCCAGCTAGAGATGAACGTCAGAATCCCGACTGTCACTAAGGCTGGTTTTGACATGGGGATCAAAATCCGGCGGATATAAGCTAGGTCGCTGGCACCGTCAATTTTGGCT
The DNA here is from genome assembly GCF_002140615.1 of Enterococcus sp. 2G9_DIV0600. Lineage (NCBI taxonomy): Bacteria > Bacillati > Bacillota > Bacilli > Lactobacillales > Enterococcaceae > Enterococcus > Enterococcus sp. 2G9_DIV0600. The sequence continues at coordinate 446,350 of NZ_NGLL01000001.1, read as the reverse complement.
GCCTTATAAAAGGTATTAGAAATACTTTGTAAATAACCGTTTAAATAATAGATGTAAAAAATACTGGTCAAAAAGGGAATGATCAAGGCACTATACGTATTCAATAAGCCCATTCGAGCAATCGTATTGTAATTGGTGAAAATGATCGATTCATAAGGAACCATCAATAACGAGATCATCAAGCCAATCACGAGACGTTTGTATTTGAATTCAAGACTTGTTAATGCAAAGGCAGCTAGAATCGCAGTGATCAGCGTCGCGATAGTCGTCACCGCAGAAACGAAGACCGTATTAAAGAAGTAGCGTAAAAACGGTGCTCGGGTAAAGACTTCCCCGTAGTTGCTCCACTGGAAAGACTCCGGCATGATCGTCGGTGGAATACTGGTTGCTTCACTGTAGGTCATTAGCCCAGCCAAGATCATATAGACAAAGGGAAACAGCGTGATCACTGCTAAAATTGCTAAAAACAACATCGAAACAATCGTCACAATTTTTTTCATTCGTTTATTCGCCCACTTTCTTCAAAAGTTTATTTTGGATAAAGGTGACGAGCAAAATAATGATGAACAAGATCACGGTTGCCGCCATTGCAATCCCCGGACGTCCGGCAATATGGAATTTGTCATAAATATAAAAGACTGCTGTCGTGGCACTACGAGCGATCCCTGGCTGGCCGCCAAACAAAGCATATACTTGAGTATAAACTTTAAAGGCACTGATCAGATTGACCGTCAACAAGAAAGCAAAGGTCGGGATCAACTGCGGAAAGGTGATTTTCCGAAAAATTTCGCCATCGGTAGCGCCAAACATTTTTGCGATTTTATAGTGTTCTTTGTCGATGTTGCGCATTCCTGCCAACAAGATAATAATGTTGAAGGCGAGGCTCGTCCAAACGCCGAAGATGATCAAAGTCGTCATACTCATGTTGACGTTATCTAGCCAGTTGACTGGCGCAATGCCGACAAGACCTAGCAGATAATTAATGATCCCGTAAGAGCCATTGAAAAAGTAACGAAACACGATCCCGATCGCAATCGTACTTGTGACATAGGGCATAAAGAAGATCGTTTCAAAAAAACTTTTGTATTTGACTTTTTCAAAAATGATCCAAGCAATCGCTAATGAGAGAATCAGCGAGATCGGCACGACCGCAAAAGCAAACAGTGCTGTGTTTTGCAGTGCTCGAAAGAATACGGGGTCCGTTAAAACCCTTTGATAGTTCTCAAGCCCAGCATACTGTTGGTTAATCAAGGTTCCTTTTTGGAAACTCATGATGAAGGAACGAAACAGCGGATACACACTGAATAAGAAAATAATGACCAATGAAGGCAGTAAAAACAGCCACGCCTTTGGTTGATTCTCAGGGTTATAATTTTTTTTGAACATTAGTAGACCCGCTCTCCTTTTTCATCAAAGATAAAGGCTTTTTTGTAATGAAAATCAAATGACACTTGCGCGCCTTCTTCAATGATTTCTTCAATACTAACGATCGATTTCATATGTTTGTCAGCCAGATCAAAGTTCAAGATTCGTTCTCGTCCGATCAGCTCCACACTCTTGATTTCTGTTTGGAACAAACCTGCTTGCAAGGTGGTCAGCACATCTTCTGGACGAATACCTAACGTATATTGGCCGTCTGTCAATGGTTTTTTGAAGCGAATGTCAGTAAAGCGGTCAACTGGGATCGTAAACGCTGGATGGATCATTTGTCCCTCTTTGACTTCTACTGGCAAGATGTTGATGATTGGATTACCAATAAATTTCGCTACGAAAAGATTGTTTGGTTCTAAGTAAAGGTTTTGCGGATCATCATTTTGCTGAATGATCCCTTCGTTCATCAAAATGATCTTATCACTGATAGAAAGAGCTTCTTCCTGGTCATGAGTCACGAAGATCGTGGTGATACCTACTTCTTTGACTAACCGACGGATCTCTTCACGGATCTTCAAGCGCAAACGGGCATCTAGGTTACTCAATGGTTCATCTAGCAGTAACACTTCTGGACTTTGTACCAAAGCACGAGTAATAGCGACCCGTTGCTGCTGTCCACCGGAAAGGGTTCCAGGTTTTTTCTGACTTAATTCTTCAATATTGGTCAGTTTCATGAACTTCTCAGCAATTTTTTGTGCTTCATTTTTCTTGATTTTTTTCTCTCCGACTGTCAAGGGAAACATGACATTTTCTAACACAGTCATATGGGGATAAAGGGCATAATTCTGAAAAACAAACCCGATATTGCGGTCTTTCGGCTCCGTCTTAACAACGGAAGTACCATTAAAGCGGATATCTCCATCGGTGGGACTTAACAACCCCGCGATCAAATTCAATATCGTCGATTTCCCGCAACCACTCGGTCCCAACAAACAAACCAAATCGCCTTTTTCTATTGTAAAATCTACTGCTTTCAAGGCTTCAAACTTATTATCGAAAACCTTCTTCAACCCGACTACTTCTATCAAAACTGCCCCTCCATTTTCTCTTTTTCCTCCGAATAGTTGACTGGCATTTCAAGTCACAAAAAAAACGAACTCTTGATGTTTCGGTCAAACGCTCAAAGAAATTCGATTTTAATCATAACAAACGAATGTTTTTATTCGATACTATTATTGTAAATGTTTTGTAAAAATCATTGGGAATTATGAAAGAATTTTTAATTATTTTGCCTAATAATGAGAAAACGATGAGTGGCTCAAAGAGGATTATCCCCACTAAACACGAACATTTCGTCATTTTTCGAAAATTTTCATGAAAAAATGAATGAATTTTATCAAATATATGCAGCTGTGTATAATAACACTATTTTTACACTTCTTTTTTATCAAAAGCATCCTTAGTATTTATTTACTAAACCTGCCAGTAAATTCCCGTTTAAAATAACAAAAAAAGAACGATTTATTTAAGAAAACAATCGTCCTTTTTTCTCTTTATTCATTCTTTTTCATCGATCGTCAACGTCAGCAATTTCGTTGAGACTTGCTCAAGAAAATAACGGTCGTGTTCAATGATCAGCATAGAAGGCTCCACCAAATGGATCACTTCCTCTAACTGCTTCTGATTGAAGACGTCCAAATAATTCAGCGGTTCATCCCAGATAAACAATTCCGCTGGTGTTGCTAATGATTTGGCTAGCTCCACGCGTTTACGTTGCCCCTTACTCATTTGCTGGATCGGGGTTTGAAAGACAGTTCTTTCCAAGCCAAGTTTTTTTAAATTATTTAGCAGATCTTGATAATTCAAGCCATGCTCTTGGGCAAACTCTGTCAGCATCCCACGGTTGTCCTCATAATTTTGCCGGACGTAACTAATAGTGATCCCGTGGGCTGTTTTGATTGTCCCTGTCTGCTGTCCATCGAAAGTACCTAGAATACTCGCAATCAAACTGGACTTGCCAGATCCGTTGGCCCCTTGAATCCCCAAGCGCTCTTTTTGACGGATCGCAAACGTCAGCGGTTTAAACAAAGGCTGCTCATAGCCGAGCTGAAAATGCTCTGCTTCCAGCAACACGTCATGATGGCTAACCAGTGGGGTCATTTTCAGAGGATCGATCCACTCAATGTCTTTTAACAACGCAGACTTGTCTTGAATTTGATCTTCCATCCGTTTAACGATCGCTTTCGAGCGCTTCATGGTCCGTGCCGCTCGGGCACCGATCGCCCCCGTATCATAGATTGCCCCGCTGCCTTTTTTGGTCGGCGACCCTAATTTGTCCCGTTCACGCCCTCGGGACCACTCCGCTTTTTCGTCTGCTGTCTGCTTCAAACGCCCGATTTCTTTTTTCAACTTGCTGTTTTGTTCTTGCTCATAGGCATCTTTTTGCTGCTTTTGCAGCTCATAGACTGAATAATTCCCTTTGTACAACACCAAGCGGCTTTTTTCGATCGCCAATACATGATCGACGACTTCATCGACAAACTGTCGATCATGGCTCACAACGATAAACCCGGTTTTTTGCTGCAAATAGCGGGCAACATGTTGGCGAGCGGTCACATCCAAATGGTTGGTCGGTTCATCGATCAAAGGAAAATTCTCTTCATCAACGAACAACCGCGCCAATAGGACTTTCGTTTGCTCGCCGCCAGATAAAGTCGCAAAGGGACGCCAAAGCACTTCTGGATCAAGTTGCAGCAGGTTCAATTCCCGCTCCAAACGCCACTGCTCAAATTCGCCAGATTCCTGTAAAACAAAAAGCGTCAATTGCTGATCATCAGCGACGGTTAAGGGAAAATAAACGAATTGTTGCTCATGGGTGATCGAGCCGCTATAAGGCAATTCATTGAGCAGCAGACGCAGCAAGGTCGTTTTGCCGCGACCATTCCTGCCAATCAACCCTAATTTCCATTGTGTATCAAGGTTCAAGTTGGCATCCTCAAAAAGCAACCGTTCCTGGCTATCAAAGCCAAAAGTTAAATGATTAATACTGATATTCGACATAAATATACCTCGTCTCTATTCACGGAATAGAGTAGACCTAAAGCTATTTTCAGAATCAGTTTTTAGAGGTACACAAAAAGATCCCCCATTGAAAAAGTCAACCAATCCTGAAAATCTGCAGACTATCCCCTTGGAGGAACAGTTTCATGCAGCTTTCAACAAATTGGTTAATTTTTCAATGGAGGATCCCTCATTTCGTTTAATAGTGCCCTAAGTATAGCATTGATCGACAAAAAAGCGCAAGTTCGGTACTCACTGCTGCTTTATCTTTCTATTTTATTCACAAACTAAACCCGTTATCGCTGGAAACGTTTCATTAAAAAACACTTGAAAAACAAAAAAACCATCAGGTTGGTTAGTCCTGATGGCAAAAGGAGTAAAATGAAAAATAAAAAGGTTGTTGGTTGTGAATTCATTATACCTCCGATAAAAAAACTTTACATGTGAAAAACATAACAGTTAAATTAAATAACTCTTGTTTAACTTGAATGTTTATCATTTTTTTAACAATAAAGCGGTCATCCGTTGGATAGCAAAAGAAATTTCATCCGTTGCTTCATCTTGCTTAGCTTCTGCCGCATCAAAGGCTTCTTGGTCGATTTTGTTATCCAGACTCAAAATCATCTCATCACAGCCGGCAACATATTTCATATACGCCCGCTCGAATTTTTTATGGATCCCCATCACATTCGCTGGTGGACGCAATTTGCTGATTTTTTCCAGCATCAAGCGGTATTTGTCCGTGCCTTCTTTAAAAATTCTGGTAATCTCAGCTAGCCGCTCAGGTGTTACCTCGGCTTCTTTTTTCTCGTCAATCGCTTTGCGGATCTCTTCATAATTGGGATTCATTTTCTCCCCGATTGCTTCTGTTTCTTTGACAAGATCGTTGATTGTTTGTACATAAAAACCTAAGTTTGGTCGCACAGTGGGTTCCCTACTTTCTTTGTTATTATCTTCTATTTTACCGTTTCTTACTGCAAATGAAAAGGTCAAGAAACAGACACAGGGTTTATCGAAAATAAGCCAGCAAAAAAGGCCTGCTGCCCATGGAGAAGGACAGCAGACCATTGATTGTTTTTTCGTTTATTTTGGCTTATTTGCGTCCCATTGCTCGTTGGATCGCTTTGACAATCTCAACGACTGGAATAATCGCAAAGGAGGCGCCTAAAACGATGCCCCATTGATACAAGTCAAGATGTGCAACACGGAAGATATCATTTAATCCTGGCACGATGAAGATCACCAGCATCAACGCAAAGGACAACAGGATCGCCCAGTTGAAGGCTTTGTTTCTAAATGCCCCTACTTTAAAGAGCGACTGATGGATCGATTTGACGTTGAAGGCATGGAACAACTGCATCAATCCTAACGTGGCAAAAGCCATCGTTAAGGCATCGGCATGGATCGCATCGTACGTATTGTGAACGGGCCATTGGATCGCTGACCAATAAACGAACAGCACGGTTGCCGCTTCTAAGATCCCTTGGTAGATGATACTGCTCATCACACCACCAGAAAAGAAGTTGGAACTGCGTCCCCGCGGTGCATGTTTCATTAAATCTTTTTCAGCAGGCTCCATTCCTAAGGCAATTGCTGGGAAGGTATCCGTTACTAGATTGATCCAAAGCAAGTGGATCGGCAATAGCGAGTCCCAACCCCACAAGGTTGCTAAGAACAAGGTCAAAACTTCCCCTAGGTTAGCGGCTAGCAAGTATTGAATCGCTTTTTGAATATTGGAGAAGACTTTTCGTCCTTCTTCCACTGCTACGACGATCGTAGCAAAGTTGTCATCGGCTAGGACCATATCAGAAGCACCTTTAGAAACTTCGGTACCTGTGATCCCCATGCCGACACCAATATCGGCTTGCTTCAGTGATGGTGCATCGTTGACCCCGTCACCGGTCATAGCAACGACTTTGCCTTCTTGTTGCCAAGCTTTAACGATGCGAACTTTATGTTCCGGTGATACCCGCGCATAGACTGAATAGTGGGCTACTTTTTGAGCAAACTCTTCATCGCTCATTTTATTGAGTTCAGCACCAGTCAAGACGGCATCATCATCGCCCGGTTTGATAATCCCTAAACGTCCCGCAATGGCTTCAGCTGTATCGCGGTGGTCTCCGGTGATCATGATTGGACGAATTCCAGCTTCTTTGGCTAAACGTACCGCATCGGCTGCTTCTGCCCGTTCTGGATCGATCATTCCGACTAAGCCAGCAAAGACTAGGTCATTTTCGACAATTTCTGATTCTAAGTTTTCTGGTACTTGGTCTACGTATTTGTAGGCCATCCCCAATACCCGTAACGCTTGTTTTGCCAGATCGGTATTGTTAAATAAGATTTTTTCTTTTTCCTCATCGGTCATTGGCAGCTCTTGGCCATCCAATAGCACTTTTGAGGTTCTGCCTAACAAGACATCCGGTGCACCTTTGACAGCAACTAAATAGCGGCCGTCTTCTTGTTGGTGGATCGTACTCATTAGTTTTCGGTCAGAATCAAATGGCAGATCCGCTATCCGTGGTTCTTGATTGACTAAATCTCGAACATGGAATCCTTGATCCATCCCAAATTGTACCAAGGCAGTTTCGGTCGGATCACCGATCAAGTTGCCTTCTTCACCAAATTTTGTATCATTGGCAAAGTTCATGACTTTTAATGCCATGTTGTCTAACGGAATATCTTCTGAAGCAGCATGTTGTTTGTTGTTGACATACAATTTTTCCACGGTCATTTGATTCAACGTCAAAGTACCGGTTTTATCAGAAGCGATAATGTCCGTTGCCCCAAGGGTTTCAACCGCAGGCAATTTACGGATCACTGCATTTCGTTTCGCCATGACTTGCGTACCTAAGGCTAAGATAATCGTTACGATCGCTGGCAGCCCTTCTGGGATCGCCGCTACTGCTAATGAGATCGAAGTCAATAGCATGTCGACCCATGACGTATTGTTAAAGATCGTTCCAACAAAGAACATGATCACTGCAATGATAATGATGGCGATCGTCAGGAATTTTCCTAGTTCATTTAAGTTACGCTTCAACGGTGTTTCGGTTTCTTGGGCGCTAGCCAGCATGCCAGCGATTTTCCCAACTTCAGTTCCCATCCCTGTATTGACCACGACCCCTTTTCCGCGGCCATAGGTCACATTACTGTTTGAATAAGCCATATTGACGCGATCGCCGATCCCGACATCCGTTCCTTCGATGACAGTCAATTCTTTTTCGACTGGTACGGATTCACCGGTCAAAGCGGCTTCTTCAATTTTTAACGAACTTGCTTCTAAGAGGCGTAAATCCGCCGGTACGACATCGCCAGCTTCTAATAGGACAATATCCCCCGGAACCAATTCATCGCTCTTGATGGTGACGGTATGACCATTACGCAGGACATTGGCATTTGGTGTGGACATTTCTCTTAGTGCTTCGATCGCCTGCTCTGCCTTTGCCTCTTGAACGACACCCATGATCGCGTTGATAATGACAACTGCTAAAATAATAATTGAGTCCACGACTTCATGGGAAACGACTGCTGAGATAATCGCCGCCGCTAGCAAAACGATGATCATCAAATCTTTGAATTGTTCAAAGAATTTTTGTGCCATCGATTTCTTTTTGCCTTCTTCTAATTCGTTGGGACCGTACTCAGATAAGCGTTTTTGTGCTTCATCGTTCGTTAATCCATTGGCATCTGTTTGCATTTCTTCCAGAACATGCTGCGCTTCTTGCGCATAAAACGCCTGCGATAGCTGTTCCTTTTTGTTTTCTTCTGACATGTTTCTCCTCCTTTTATAGTTACTCTTCCTTTATTGTACATGATATGAAAAAAAATAGACTTATGTATGCACTGTCTAAGCATACATAAGTCTCACTGTTTAAGACAGCACCAGAAATTTCTTTCAGGATGGTGATACTGCCGCAGATAAAATCCGCCAATTACTCCCTCATGTTCATATCAATAACCTACATTATACAAAAACTTTTCGGGTCTGGCAATTTTATTTTCGCTGAAATTCAACAAAGGATTTCTCCTAAAAATCAAGCGATGATCGAGCCGTTTGGCATGCCTTTTGGTGCCTCCACGATTTGCAGACGACCATCATTGTCTTCTGCCGAAAGGATCATTCCTTGGCTGACTTGCCCCCGCATTTTCCGTGGTTTCAAGTTGGCAACGATCACGACTTTTTTGCCGATCAAATCTTGTGGTTCTGGATAAAATTCAGCGATCCCCGATAAAATTTGACGATCTTGATCATCTCCCGCAGCTAAGCGGAATTGCAGCAGCTTGTCGGCGCCTTTGACTTTTTGACAGTCAACGACTTCTGCCACTTTTAATTCGATCTTATCGAAGTCTTCGTATTTGATTTCGGCTTTCTCTGATTGCAGTGTGGTTTCTTCTGGATCCCATTTCACCGTTTCTTCTGGACTTTGCGTCCCTTCAGCCATTTTCTTTTGGATATAAGCTACTTCTGTTTCAAGTTCCAAACGAGGGAAAATCGGTGTGCCTTTGGCAACGACTTTCGTACCACTTGGAAATTCACCGAAGCGCAAATCTTTCAGATCCATGGCAACAGAAGCTAACCCTAGTTGTTGGAAAATATTGGCTGGTGTTTCTGTCATCACCGGTTGTAATAAGATCGCGACGATGCGTAAGCTTTCCGCTAAATGAACCATCACACTATTTAATTCTGCGCGCTTTTCTTCTTCTTTGGCTAACACCCATGGTTGGGTTTCGTCAATGTATTTGTTGGCGCGAGAAATCAATGTCCAAACTTCGGATAATGCCGTACTGAATTCCATTTTGTCCATGGCTTCATGGTAACGACCGACCACATTGGCAGCAGTCGTTGACAACTCGCTATCAAAAGGTGTCACTTTTGAGGCATAGTCCGGCACTAAACCATCACAATATTTATTAATCATAGCGATCGTCCGATTCAGCAAGTTGCCTAAGTCATTGGCTAGATCGTAGTTCAAACGAGAGACGAAATCTTCTGGTGTAAATACACCATCGCTGCCAAAAGGAACCGCCCGTAAGAGGTAATAACGCAACGCATCTAAGCTGTAGCGCTCCACTAACATTTCTGGATAAACGACATTGCCTTTAGATTTCGACATCTTGCCGTCTTTCATCATCAACCAGCCATGACCAAAGATTTTTTTCGGCAATGGCAAGTCTAATGCCATCAGCATGATTGGCCAATAGATCGTATGGAAACGCACGATTTCTTTCCCAACCATATGAACGTCAGCTGGCCAGTATTTTTGGAACAAGGAATCGTCGTCTGAACCATAGCCTAATGCCGTAATATAGTTGGATAACGCATCGATCCACACATACACCACGTGTTCAGGACTAGCAGTGACTGGGATGCCCCATTTAAAGGTCGTTCTGGAAACAGCCAAGTCTTCTAAGCCGGGTTTGATGAAATTATTCAGCATTTCATTTTTACGTGATTCTGGTTGAATGAACTCTGGGTGTTCATCATAGTATTCAACCAAACGATCGGCATATTTGCTCATGCGGAAGAAATAAGAAGATTCCTTCACCAATTCTACCTCATGACCACTTGGCGCTTTACCGCCGATGACTTTGCCCTCTTCATCGCGGTAAACTTCTGCTAGTTGCGTTTCGGTAAAGTACTCTTCATCAGAAACGGAATACCAGCCTTCGTATTCCCCAAGATAGATATCGCCTTGATCAAGCAATTGCTGGAAGATTTTTTGAACGGCTGTTTTATGGTAGTCATCCGTTGTACGGATAAATTTGTCATAACTGATGTCTAGTGTGTTCCATAATTTCTTGACGTCAGCTGCCATTTTGTCGACATATTCTTGCGGATCTACGCCAAGTTCTTCTGCTTTTTTCTCGATTTTTTGACCGTGCTCATCGACACCCGTCAAATAAAAGACATCAAAGCCCATCAATCGTTTGTATCGTGCTACCGCATCACAAGCGATCGTCGTGTAAGAATTCCCGATATGCAGCTTGCCGCTTGGATAATAAATTGGCGTCGTAATATAGAATGTTTCTTTTTCAGCCATGGACGCAAGTCCTCCTTTTCACTAGTAAAGTGTATACTTAGGTAGTATACAGTTCGCAACCCAAAAATGCTATAAATTTAATCAAAAAAGCGGACAACCTAAGACCTTTCTTCATGCTCTAAAAGAAGCAAAGGAATCGTTTTGGTCCTTAAAACGCAGCAAATAAACCAGCAGATTTGAGTATTTCTTTTCTACTAGTTATCATAGCGCAGATAGCCGTTCACTTCAATGTTCTAGGGGAAGAATCTTGCTTAGATATAAAGGGTGCTGGTGAGGGAGTTGCTTCTTTTTTCTGATCGTTTTATACCTTCCAAGCGGCAACTAGCGATTATTCGATCATAAATTCTATCATCAGCGTTTGTGGTCCCTCTTCTTCAATCGTCACTTCTTTGATCAAGCGATAGGTTCCTTTCGGCAAGGTGCCAAAATACTCCGACCAATTGATTAGGAAAGTTGTTTGACTGTGGGCAGAGGCATAAAGACCGATGTCTTGAAAAAACACGTCTTCTTTAAAAAGGAGCTCCCGCCATTCATCCCCCTCGAAAACATCCACTGCAAAGTAGTTGTCGTAGATCACCCTCTGATCGGAATGATTGTTTAGTTTGAAGCGTCCAGATGTTGCTGTGCTGGTTTCCACTTCCAGACGAAGGGTTGCTTGTTGAGTTAATGGGGGTCCCATAAACGTATCGGCGGGGATTCGATTGACACTTTGCCCAACCATCAAATCCGTCGGCTGCTCTTGCAGGTGACTGAAACGAGTACAGCCGCTAATAATCAACAACATCAACAACATCAACAAAAAAGCAAGAAACTTGATCGCTTTCGCCTCTTTTTCCCCCTCTCAAAAGAATTCTCTGCGGCTCGCCTTCTTTCTTCCAGTATACCTATTTTCGTGCCTTTTCAGCAGCATTTCTAGTCATTTATTGCTTTTTTTTTTGAGAAAAAGGGTCTGAAGAAGCTTCTTGCAGGCGGTCTTTGATTAACAGGTACTTCTTTTGCTATAATGAGGAAGACTTCACTTATAGAAAGGAACGCTATGACCCGAAAAAACAAACAGCATTTTTTGCTTTTAACCGTGCTTTCTGTGGGGCACTTGCTCTTTTCAACCACAGGTTACCCCTTTTTGTTTGCTTACTTCAACAGCCATGATTACGCGGCGCTTTTTGCGACAGCGCTGGCAATCCTACGGGTAGCTTTTCTGCTCTGGATCGCTCTTTGGGGTTATTCAGCGCTCAAAGAACACCCTCGGTCTTCTTGGCTTTATCTCGCATTGTTTTTCATTAATTTGATCGTTCCTTATTTTTTCCGTTAAGGAAAACCATCGCGCTCAGTTACTTACTTTATCTAAGGCAGGAGAAACCAATGAAAGAATTTACCTCAAAATCAGCTGAAAAGCACTACTATGAAAAAGAAGCTTCTGAAGCAGACTTTCTTACGTGGTATCAGGCACAAGATCAGCCAAAATACGAGAAACCCTCCGTAACCGTCGATATGGTGTTGATGTGTTACAACAAAGAAGAAGAACAACTCAAAATTGCGCTGATCCAAAGAAAAGGGCATCCTTTCCGTAATTCTTGGGCATTGCCAGGGGGCTTCGTCAATCCCAATGAATCGACAGGCCAAAGTGTGATCCGTGAGACCCAAGAAGAGATTGGGGTCACCATCTCCAAACAAAACATCGAACAGCTGCATACCTTCAGCACCCCTGGTCGTGATCCACGTGGGTGGGTAATCACCGTCAGCTATTTGGCATTTATTGGTGAAGAGCCCTTGAGTGCTGGGGACGATGCGAATCAAGTGCGCTGGTTCTCTCTGGAAAGAAAAGCCAATCAAATCTATTTGACCAGCGGTGAGATCGAGATCATTCTTGACCTGGTGACTGGCGCCTCTGTTGGAAAAGATACGTTGGCTTTTGACCACAGCGCGATCATTCTCAAAGCCTTCAAACGGGTTGCCAATAAGATGGAGCACGAGCCGCAAGTGCTTCTTGTGTTAGGCAAAGACTTTACGATCACGGAAGCCCGTAAAGTATTCGCCAAGTTTTTAGGGATCGATTTTAAAATGATTGATCATTCCAACTTCAAAAAATCCATGCTCCAATATTTTACGGAAGTCGGCGAAAAGCCCGTCGGCATCGGGCGTCCCTCAAAGATCTATCGCTTAAATGACGCATTTTTAGGTGATAAAATGTAAAAAAATACAACCCCCTGTCAGACCTTAGTTTGACAGGGGGTTGCTGGTTAATCATAATTAGTGAACGTGGTTCCTAGAAACAAAAATCTTAAAGATTTTTTCTATACCCTAGGCGATCCCTGGCGTTCCTTCCAGTTCAAGTGGCTCAGCTACTCATTTCGCCTGAGAGCCGTTCTAGCTTCTGTTGGTCCTGCGTATCCAACGTGACAAAACGCAGTTCTTTGCCGTACCACTGCGCTTTGTACTGGATTTTGCGAACGAATTGATGCCAATCACTGATGCTGTAATGACCAGCTTTTAAAACCGTATCTTCTGCGATTTGTTCCAAATAGATCGTATCATACTGTTTTACGAGATGGTAGCTGACTTGATCGATGAATTCCCGCTTTTGACAGCAGTGAAAACGATAAAGGCGAGCGACCTTTCCTTTTAGCTTCTGATAATTTCGTGCCTGAGTCAAAAGGATTTTTTTCCGTTTGACCGCCGTAGCTTTCACCTGAAGTTTGCGTTCTGCTCGTGTCAGCTTTTGCTTCGTTTGGATGGCATGTTCACAGGTGATGGGTACCGGCTGGTTGGCTTTGACCAACTGCTGTGGATCATAAACAACCGCGATAGACGCTTGCTGTTTCGGGAGTGGCGTGATCTCTTCCAAACAAAGGATCGAGATGTAAAACTCTTCGTTATTTTTTGCTGAGATCGTTGCCGATTTGATTTTCCCTTTGATCTCCCGATGCTTTTTTACGGGAACCAGTGTTTTGAGCTTTGGCAGCTTGATTTGATCCTCTTCAAAATAAATGGTGTGCTGCTGATTATTGGTGGTATACGATTGCCAGATACTTTTTTTGGTTTTCATTTTTGGAAAGCCAGCCCGCTTTTGAAAGTAATTTCGAAACGCTCGGTCCAGATTCCGTTGTGCATTCGCCAATGCCAAACTATCGGTCTCCTTCAAAAAAGGATACTCCTTTTTTAGTTTGGCTGGCGTCAACCCTTGCTTTGCTTCATTGTTGGCCAGCTCTTCCATCTTCGCCTCCAGCAGTTGATTGTACGTAAACCGTACACAGCCGAAGGTTTCGATGAAAAACTGTTTTTGCTGTCCATTAGGATAGATCCGAAATTTGTATGCTTTTAAAACACCCAGTTTCATCTCCTCCTAACACTCCCTATACCTTTGACGCTAGTTCCCCTTTTTTTGTGCTAACTTTTCTTGGTAGATCTTGGCTTCTTTTTTCGTGGCATAAACGAAATGTCCTGGTGCGATCTCTTCCATTGCTCGTTCTTGGTTATCGTTTGGTTCGCTGACGTATTTGATCCGTTTGCGTTGACGCTCATGGTCAGGATCTGGCAGCGGAATCGCTGATAAAAGACTTTCAGTATACGGATGGACCCCGTAATGATAGATTTCATCGCTGGTGCCTACTTCTAGCAGTTTGCCGTTGTGCATCACGCCGATCCGATCGCTGATGTGTTTGACCATCGATAAGTCATGAGCGATAAACAAGTAGGTCAATTTATGCTCTTCTTGCAGATCTTGCAACAAGTTAACGACTTGGGCTTGGATCGAAACATCCAATGCCGAGATCGGTTCATCACAGATAATGAATTTTGGATCGACGGCTAACGCGCGGGCGATCCCGATCCGTTGACGTTGTCCCCCTGAAAATTCATGGGGATAACGGGTCCCGTGACTTGGGTTGAGTCCGACCGTTCGCAAAAGTTCATCCACCCGATCATTGCGTTCTTTTTCATTTTTGGCTAATCCGTTGATATCGATCCCTTCAGCAATAATGTCCCGAACTTTCATCCGGGGATTCAAGGAGGCATAAGGATCTTGGAAGACCATTTGGACTTCCCGGCGAAAATCAGCCAGCGGTTTCTTGCCTTTGATTTTCATAACATCTTGTCCATCAAAAAGAACTTCGCCTCCGGTAGGGTTATTCAAACGAATCACCGTCCGTCCAGTGGTCGATTTTCCACTTCCGGATTCGCCTACTAGACCAAAGGTTTCTCCTTCATAGATTTGGAAGGAGATATCATCGACGGCTTTGACTTCGTCTTTGCGGCCAACGTTAAAATATTGTTTAAGATTCTTTACTTCAAGTAAAACTTTTTCCAACCGTTTCTCCTCCTTTAGACAGATGCCTGAGTATTTTTTTCTTGGAATTTTTTCCAGCGAATCAAGATCTCATCCGGCGGAGTTACCTTCGGTGCTTGCGGCGCTAACAGCCACGTTGCTGCTTTGTGAGTCGGTGAAACATCAAAGAACGGTGGTTGCTGTTCTGCATCGATCTGCAAAGCAAATTCGTTTCGTGGATAAAAAGCGTCCCCTGTTGGCGGGTCCAACAGATCCGGTGGTGAACCCGGAATCGCGTACAAACGATCGCCTGTCCCTTCTAATGTCGGCATCGAGCCTAACAAGCCCCAAGTGTATGGATGTTGTGGGTTATAGAAGATCTCTTCTGCGGTCCCCACTTCGACGATTTTCCCACCGTACATCACGGCCACCCGATCCGCCACATTGGCAACGACCCCTAAGTCATGGGTAATGAAGACGATGGAGGAATTGATTTTCTTCTGGATATCTTTTAATAACTCTAAGATTTGTGCTTGGATCGTTACATCCAATGCAGTCGTTGGTTCATCTGCAATCAAGATCTGCGGGTAACAGATCAACGCGATCGCAATGACGATCCGCTGCCGCTGACCACCAGAAAATTGATGCGGATAATTTTTCAAGCGTTTCTCAGCATTCGGGATGCCGACAAGGTTCAATAGTTCCAACGCTTGTCGCAAGCCTTCTTTTTTACTGATTTTGTTGTGCTTCATCAATGATTCTGCCACTTGCTTGCCAATCGGCATCGTTGGGTCCAATGAAGTCATTGGATCTTGGAAAATCATGGCGATTTCCTTGCCACGGATTTTTTGCAGTTCTTTTTCGGATTTTTTCAAAATGTCCGTCCCATTGAAGAGGATCTGGCCATTATCGACATTGGCATTGCTGGCTAACAACCCCATGATACTGCGGGTCGTCACGGACTTGCCGCTCCCAGATTCGCCCACGATCGCCAAGGTTTCTCCTTTGTATAGATCGAAACTGACATCGCGGATCGCTTGGACTTTCCCAGCAAAGGTGTCAAAAGAAATTTCTAAGTTTTTCACTTCTAAGACTTTTTTCATAGCAATCACTCTTTCATTTTCGGATCAAAGGCATCACGCAAACCGTCTGCCAGCAAGTTGAACCCAATCATAATCACAGACAAGGTCACAGCTGGTACCCACATTTGGTAAGGCAGGAACAAGAAGGTTTTGTAGCCATCGCTTAGTAACATCCCTAAAGATGCTGAAGGTGGTTTTAATCCTAGCCCAATAAAGCTTAGGAAGGCCTCGAAGAAAATCGCCGAGGGGATACTGAACATCATTTGTACGATGATCACGCTGGAAATATTCGGTAATACGTGTTTCATCGCAATCTTGAGGCGACTTTCCCCCAGCGTCGTTGCGGCTAAAACGAATTCTTGATCTTTTAGTTTCATCGTTTGGGCCCGTACGATCCGCGCCATTGGAATCCAGTTAGTGATCGCCATTGCTGCCACGATCGAGAAGATCCCAGGTTCAAAAACCACCAACATCAAGATCATTACCACTAAGTTGGGAATACCAGATAAGATTTCTAGAAAACGTTGCATCACATTATCGATCCGTCCACCTAAAAGACCAGAGATCAGGCCATAGGTTACACCAAAGATGATGTCAAGCATTGCCGCGATAAACGCGATCAACAAGGAAATACGTGTTCCTACAAATAGACGACTCAATAGGTCACGACCCAAGCCATCCGTTCCTAAAAGGAAATACGTCCCGTCAGGAACATTGGCAGCTGCATACTTATCTACTAGCTCGCCTCCCACCATCGCATAGCCGTTTAAGCCATTGATGTTGATACCAGGAATTTTCGGCGGCAGATTTGTAAAGGTCACATTTTGCGCAGTTGGATCATGTGGCGAGACAAAAATCGTAATGATTGAGATCGCGATAATGATCAGCAGCAAAATGATTGAGAAAACAGCGGCTTTGTTCTTTTTCAGACGACGCCATGAATCTTGGAAAAACGTTAATGAAGGGGTTACGATCGCTTCACGCTCTTCATTGGTATTTTTTTGTAACGGTTGAAATTTGGCTGCATCGATGGCAGCAACATCATTTGCTGTGTAAGGTTTCTCTGCCATTAGCCACGACTCCCTTCTGAAACTCGGATCCGCGGATCAACGATTCCATATAAAATATCAACAACAAGAATAACAAAGACCAACATCGCGGAATAAAGAATTGTTACCGCCATGATCGTTGGATAGTCATTGGTCATGATTGATTTTACGAACTGTTCACCGATACCTGGGATCGCAAAAATATTTTCTACGACAAGAGAACCCGTCATCAAACCGACAGCTAGCGGTCCTAACAGCGTCAATAACGGAATCAAACTGTTCCGCAAACCATGCTTGAAGGCAATTTCCCAGCGGCTCAACCCTTTTGCTCGTGCCAACTCGACATAATCACTATGCAGCACTTCCACCATCTCGGTTCGAATAAACCTGGCGGAATCCGCTAACGGTGACATCGCTAAGGCGACGGTCGGTAGAATCGTGCTAGCAAAGGTCTCCCACTTAGCAATCGGCAAGATCCCTAGTTTGATGGCAAAAATGTATTGCAGCAAAACGGCAAAGACAAAGTTAGGGATCGAACGCCCTAAGATCGCCACTAAGGTAGACGTTGTATCGATCCAAGTATTTTGCTTCATCGCAGAGATCGTTCCTAAAATGATCCCAAAGAAGGTACCAAAGATGATCGCTTGTAGCCCTAGTTGCAGTGAAGGTCCGATTCTTCCTGATAGTAAATTCGCTACTGGCTGGTTTTTAAATTGGAAAGAGATCCCAAAGTCACCTTTTAGTAGATTGGTCAAATAAAGCCAATATTGGGTAATGATCGGTTTGTCCAATCCTGCTTGCTCATTTAGCAAGGCAATTTGTTCTGGACTTAATTTTTCAGCATTCGTATATGGCGTTCCTGGCAAAAATTGCATCAAGAAAAAGGTGATCGTGGCAATCAGCCATAACGTTAAGACCATGTAGAACACTCGTTTCAATAAATATTTCAAAAAGCTGTTCACGCAGTTTCCCCCTTAAGTATTTTGACTTCTATTCAATAATTATGTAAATTAACATAGTACGAATCATTAAAAAGGAGTCAGATCATGAAAATAAAAAAAAGTAGTGGGCTCATACCCCTCCTATGCCTCGCAATTTCTGGCGGATGGTTAGCCATAAAAAATGAATTTTCCATAGCAGCTCTTTCAGATGCCCTTTTCTTGTGGGCGCTGTTCTTTTTGATCATTGGCGGTTTTTTATGGGTATTTGCTTCTGGTTTCTTTGACCATTTTCAATATTCCATGAAGAAAGCTTTTTCCAAAAATAAAACAGATTATCTGAAATTATCCCAAGTTGGCAAACAGAGTTACGCCTTTTGGTTATGGCCTGGTGTCTTCTTGTTATTCCTTTCATTGCTCTTTTTAATGATTGCTACTAGTTAATTTCATTCTTATATTTTTACTCGTTGAAATGAGAAGCAAAAGGCTGAGACAAGAAATTGTCCCAGCCTTTTCTTCGGCATTTCAAGTCAACTACTCGTGATTATTCGATTGATGTCCACTTGTAGTCGTATTGTGCGCCTGCTGCGTGAGCAACAACACCTTTGACTTTTGTTGCACGTAAGTGTGCTTCCGCTTTTTGATAAACTGGAATGACACCTTGTTCATTCATAATGATTTTTTCTGCATTGACTAAATCTTCCCAACGTTTGTCAGGGTCATTGGCATTGGTCGTACCTGCTGCTTTTACAGCTGCATCGTATTCTTCACTGCTCCATTGACCACGGTTGTATGAGTTGCCTGTCGTAAACAAGTCAGTAAAGCTACTTGCATCGGCATAGTCAGCACCCCAACCGCCCATTACTGTATCAAAATCACCCGCATTTGAACGATCCAAACGAACAGAGAATGGAACTGGACTTAACGTGACTTTCACACCGTCCAATGTTTTTTCGATCGTGTCTTGCAAGTACTCAATGATTTTCTTGGTTGAGTCTGTATCAGAAGCTAAAATATCAAATTCTAATGAATCGATTCCTAATTCTTCTTTGGCTTTTTCCCAATATTCCTTTGCTTTCTCTTGATCGTAGCTAATGACGCTGCCAGCTGCTTCTGTGAAGTCTGTATGATCGCCAGGGCTGAAGGTCATGCCTTCTGGTACCAAACCACTTGAAGCAATTGAACCATCACCTAAGATTGATGTTACTAAGGCATCACGGTCGATCGCATAAGAGATTGCTTTACGCAAGTTTTCGTTACGGAAAGGTGAATCTTCATCACGTTGATTCAATTCTAAGTAAGAAGTCGTTGCTTCTGGTTGAGAAACGAATGCTTCGTCGTTAGCCATCTGTTGCGCCAGTTCACCTGTTAGGATGACATCATCTGCTTGACCATCTTGGAAAAGATTCAAGGCAGTTGAGGATTCCTTCACGACGCTTACGTTGATCGTTTGTAATTTAACAGTATCTTTGTCCCAATATTGGTCGTTCTTTTCATAAGCCCATTCCGTATCCGTTCCTGGTCCATCAAACCCAGTCAAGACAAACGGTCCATTATAGACAGCATTGTCGCTAGTTGACGCATATTGATCGCCATTTTCTTCGACCACTTTTTGATTTTGTGGGAAGAAGGATGGGAATGCTAATAAGTAATCAAAGTAAGGTGTTGCTTTTGCTAGGGTGATTTCTAATTCATAATCCCCCACTGCTTTGATGCCTAGCTCTGATGGATCCGTATCGCCTGCTGTGATGGCATCTGCGTTCTTAACTGGTGAAAATAGATACGCGTATTCTGATGCTGTTTCAGGTTTGACTGTCCGTTGCCAACCATAGACGTAATCTGCTGCTGTAACAGGGTCACCATTTGACCATTTCGCATCTTCACGTAATTTGATCTTGTAAGTCAGTCCATCCTCGCTGACTTCAGCTGCTTCAGCTGCACCAGCAGGTTGTGGTGTACTGTCAGCATCCAAACGATACAGTCCTTCATATACATTGTTCAATGCACTGAAGCTGATCGTATCGGTTGCTAATGAGAGATCCGCACTTGGCATTTCTTGTGAAACCACTACGTTAAACACTTGTTCTGCACTGCTGTCGCCGCTTGCTGCTGTGTCATTGCTTGAACTATTTGTTCCGCCCGTTGTACAACCGGCTAACGCCACGCCACACACAGCCACTAAACCATAGGCCCATTTATTCTTCATCCTGTCCTACCCCTTAATTGAATTAATTTTCAGAATAATCATTCGATTTCTGAAGTTAGATAAGATTTTAATTAATAATTATTAAAAAAGCAATCCTTTTTTCGATAAAAAACACCTTTGGAAGAAAGTTTTCTTGGTATTTACTTACCTTACTCTCATCAAACACTCGTTAAATACTATTTTTCCTTTCTTTATTTATAAGAAATAAAGCAAAAATAATAATAAAAAAACATGGTTAAATGTAACTTACATTCGTTTTCTGTCTTTCTTTTTCATTTGATCTGTCAAAATGAGAAACCCCTGATAGAAGTGTAAATATACAGCAATCGCCAATGATTTTTATCAAAACAGGCCAAAAAAAGACCTGATCGCATGCTTGCTGATCAGGTCTTCTCGCCTTAAGGACACTTGTTTCATCTCCGAAAGGATGTCCTTCAATGATTAATGGATCGCGCCGCCAATTGCTTTTAGATCTTCTTTGTCGGCATAATCAACGATGGCTTCCACCGCTGCAGTCAATCCTTTGGCGATGTCTTCGATGCTCATTGCAGGCTGTCCTGCTTTATCGACGACTTGCTGAGGAATAAACGGCACGTGGATAAAACCGCCCTTCATTTCAGGGTATTTTGTATCGATCATGTATTGTACTTGATACATGATGTGGTTGCAGACGAAGGTTCCAGCAGTATTAGAAACGGCTGCAGGTATTCCTGCTTTTTTCATGTTTTCTACCATTGCTTTGATCGGCAGTTGTGTGAAGTAGGCAGGCTTCCCTTCTGTTTGAATCGCTTCATCGACGGGTTGATTGCCTTCATTATCAGGAATCCGAGCATCGTCCACATTGATCGCCACTCGTTCTGGTGAGATGGCGAACCGTCCGCCCGCTTGACCGATGTTTAAAACGACATCTGGGTGGATCTCTTCAATTTTCTCTGCGACGATCGCTGCTGATTTCCCAAATACAGTGGGGATCTCTGCTTTCACGATCTGTGCACCATGAATTGTATCTGGCAGTAATTTCACTGCTTCTAAGGCAGGATTGATTGCTTCTCCGCCAAATGGATCAAATCCAGTAATTAATAGTTTCATTTCCATCATCCTTCCCTCTTTGTTTTACCACTAAAATGCCCAAAAGTACATTAAAGCGATGTGGATCACTAACAACAAGAATGCAATTGGGGCTTGTGCTTTAATGACGCCATTGGGGTCTTTCATCTCTAACAAGGCCACTGGCAATGCGTTGAAATTGGCTGCCATCGGAGTCAGCAATGTGCCACAAAAACCAGCAGTCATTGCCAACGCACCAGCAACGACTGGGTCGCCGCCTTGCGCCATCACAAAAGGTACACCGATGCCTGCAGTAATAACGGTAAATGCCGCAAAACCATTTCCCATGATCATAGTAAAGATCATCATTCCTAAACAGTAAGCCACGACACCGATAAAACGATTGCCTTCTGGCACGACACCAGAGATTCCTTGAGAAATCACATCACCGACACCAGCAGCGTTAAAAATGACACCTAGTGCTGCTAATAACTGCGGCAAGATACCGGCAGTTCCGACTTGACGAAGCATCCGATCGGAATCGTCCAGCACTGTTTTCGGTTTAGCGGAAGTCAACACGACTGCCAACAAGAGCGCTAAGATCGATGCGATCCCGATTCCAACTTGGCCTCCTAATGGTGTATAAGAAATCACCACAGCGATCAATGCTAAGCTGATACATGGTACGAAGATCGTACTACCGATCCGTTTTGCTGACGCTTCTGCTTTTTCATCATCAACGTCCACGATTTTACCAATCTGCACTTGTTTGAAGAAGGTCAAACAGCCCATCAAAACGATCAAAATCCCGTCCACAAGATACGGCAAAAAATTTCCGAAAGCAAAGACGCCCCCTAGCAGTAACCAAAAGGCAGAGGTGCCCAATCGTGTAGGATGGTCTGCTTCACGAAAAACCCGGACAGCCGTCATGATCGACAGCAGACCAATCAAGATATAAAAGAATTCTAGTAATCCGTTAACGATTCCTTCCATCTATTTCTCCTCCTTCTTGCCATATTTTTTTGCTAATTTGCGATCAAAGAGCAAGTTCGATAACGTGGCAATAACTAAGACGATCAATGCGATCGGCAATGATGCTTGCGCGATTGAACTAGCTGCCACATCATATCCAAGTGATTGCAACGTTCCTACGATCAACAGCACACCAGAAGCAGCCACGAAGGTATTTTGCGCAAAGAAATTCCCGAAATTTTCATTAGCGGCAGCCCGAGCTTTGATTTTTTCCTGATCTTTTTCATCCAGTTCCCCAAATTTATTTTCCCCAGCAGCTTGCGCCATTGGGTTAACGATTGGGCGGATAAATTGCGTATGTCCTTGGATCCGAATAGAGAAAAAGCCAGCAAGTTCCCGAATAAATAAGTACAAACTCAAAAACTTCCCTGGTGTCAAGCCTTTGATTTTTTCAATCAATATGACGGCCTGCTGTTTCAAGCCAAAACGTTCCGACAAGCCGACCATTGGTAACGTCAGCAAGAACAGTGTCACGAGTCGATTATTGACAAACGCTTCTCCTAACATTGTTAAAAAATCAACAACAGAAATCCCCGACACAAGCGCGGTGACAAAACCAGCAACGATTACGACAGCAATAGTATCTAGCTTCAGCAAAAAGCCGACTAAAATAACTAGAATACCAATTAATTTAATCCATTCCATCAAATCATCCTTTCACGATAAGTTATTTTTAATGAATACCAGCCTTTAGTATAATCTATTTTTTTCTTGTAAAACAATATTTTTTGAATTTTCTTTGCGGGAATACGCTTTCTTCAAGGCGTTTTTTAAATGTTTAGATAATAAAAAACAAAAAGAAGAACTGCGCTTGTGCAGTCCTTCTTTTATTTTACATGTTTAAGAAGCAGAGGCTTCTTTTTTCATTTGTTTGCTTCGCAGCTGTCCGCAAGCTGCGTCAATATCTGTCCCATGTTCTTTACGAATCACACAGTTGATGCCGTTTTTCTTTAAAATGTCATAAAAAGCTAACACATCGGCTTTTTTACTTCGAGCATATTGGTCATGTTCACTCACTGGGTTATAAGGAATCAAGTTGACGTAAGACAATTTCTTTTTATCCTTCAATAATGCTGCCAACTGACGGGCATGTTCCGGTCGGTCGTTGACATGATCCAGCATGATATACTCAAACGTGATGCGGCGATTGGTTTTTTCTAAATAATAATCGACCGCTGCCATTAGTTTTTCAATTGGGAAGCTCCGATTGATCCGCATCATAGAGGTTCTGACTTCGTTATTTGGGGCATGCAGCGAAATGGCCAAGTTCACTTGCAAGCCGTTTTCCGCAAACTCTCTGATTTTATGCGCTAAGCCGCTGGTTGACACGGTAATATGCCGCGCGCCGATCGCTAAGCCTTTCGGGTCGTTGATAATCTGTAAGAAATGCATCACATTGTCATAGTTATCAAAAGGTTCGCCGATCCCCATGACGACTACGTGAGAGACTCGTTCTCCCTCGTTGCGTTCATCAAAATAGTGTTGCACTAACATGATTTGAGCCACAATCTCGCCTGCCGTTAAGTCTCGTTGTTTCTTTAATAACCCACTAGCACAAAAGGTACAGCCGATGTTGCAGCCGACTTGGGTCGTCACACAAACGGACATGCCATATTCTTGACGCATCAAGACCGTTTCAATCATGTGATTGTCTGGCAATTGGAATAAATATTTGACGGTCCCGTCACTGGCTTCTTGTACCACCATCTGTTTCAGGGGATTGATCACAAAGGCTGCCGACAGTTTCTCAATCAAAGGCTTCGGTAGATTGGTCATTTCTTCAAAGGTAGTTACTCGTTTTTCATAGAGCCACTCCCACACTTGGTTGGCCCGGAATTTCTTTTCATTTTGTTCAGTTATCCACAAAGATAAATCTGATTTGGTAAGTCCATAAATCGATGGGTTCACTTTTTTCCCTCTTTTCAAACTAGTCGCTACATACTATAACTGAATTCTTTGTGAAAAGCAACCGTGCCTTGTCCCTTCCTCTCAGTCTTTCAGCAGCAATTTTTTGTTGCATTGCTCTTTTTTAAAGGTCTCCTTTATTCCGTTTAACGGTTCATTTATCCATAGAAACACTCTCACAAAGACATGCACAAAAAAAGCAGGAGCCGAACCTACTCCTATGAACAAAATAGAGCGGTTCTTTCCTGCTTATTTCGGCTCTTTCCCCATGAGCGTTGCTTTATTGACAAGATCACCCTTCAAAAGAAAGGACTCGGCCTTCTTTTGCGGTCAACATCCCCCGTTGCGGTGGCTGTAGCTGTAAATAAAGCTGGAGTGACATTTCTAATATTAGTTCTTTGTCTCCTTGTTGAAAAACGCCATAATAATAGGTCTGTTCCCGTTTCTCTTCATATGTATGACTCACAAGGTAATACCCTTGTTCCATGGTTTCATTGCGCTTTTTGGTTTCTGAAAGAAAACGGCGAATATGTTTATAAGTAAAGAGAATCAATAAAATGACAACTGCTATTAAAAATAAATACCCCATTGCTGTTTTACACCTCGATCGTTGATGTGGCAAAGGTCGGCTCCACACCAATACTGATCATCAAAGCAGCATCGACTTCACACATCACTTTATCGTCTAAATGACAAACCTTTTCTTTCAACCGACTTTTGTCGATCGTGCGGATCTGTTCCATCAAAATGACGGAGTCTTTGCCAATCCCTGTGCAAGAAGCGGAAATCCCAATGTGGGTTGGTAATTTCGGCTTCGCCATTTTTGCCGTGATCGCCGCAATGATCACAGTGGGACTGAAGTGATTGCCCAAGTCATTTTGAATGATCAAGACCGGCCGTATTCCGCCTTGCTCCGATCCAACGACTGGTGAAAGATCGGCAAAATAAATATCTCCCCTTTTTACCATAGGACCACCCTAACTTTTATATTCTCGCGGAACCCTTGCTGAGAGGGTGCACGCTACTTCATAGTGAATCGTTTCTAACTGGTCTGCAACATCCTGCATCGTAATTCGTTTCCCATGATTCTCACCAATCAACGTGACCGTTGTACCGACAGCAAAGGCTCGTGGCAAACGAATCATCAGTTGATCCATACACACCCGACCGACGATTTCACAAGGTTCGCCTTCTACTAAGATCGAGAATCCTTGCATTTTTCGTAACCAGCCATCCGCATAACCGATAGGCACGGTGCCGATCCATTCCTGACGGGGCGTGATATATGTTTCACCATAGCCAATCCCCGCTCCTTTTTCAAGTAATTTCACTTGGATCAGTTCAGAAACAAGTGAAAGGGCTGGTTTTAAGGAGAATGGTTCCTTCAATGTATGACCTGACGGATTCAATCCATACATCGCGATCCCAAAACGGACCATATTCCCAACAGCCTCTTTGTGCCACAAGGAGGTGGCACTATTGCCTGTATGTATATATGTCGGCAAATAAGGCAAAACAGTTAAGACTTCTTTAAATCGCTGGTGCTGAGTTTCCCAATAAGTCGTATCAGCTTGATCGGCTGTAGAGAAATGGGTAAAGATTCCTTCCCAATCAAAAGAGGGATGATCTTCCAACCAAAGAACGGCTTGACGCACTTCTTCTGGGGTTAAAAAGCCGATTCTCCCCATGCCGGTATCCACTTTGACATGTACTTTAAGGGATGTCTTTATAGGATTTTCCTTTAAATAAGTATCAGCTTCTACCAACCAGTCCATCGAAGCGACTGGAAAAGAAAAATCGTATTCCGCAAGTAAGGGAATGTCATGCACGTTCACAACTCCTAAAATCAGTAGCGGCTCATTGATCCCTGCTTCTCGCAATTCGATCGCTTCATCAATCGTCGCAACGCAAAAACCTACTGCGCCGCCTTCTTTGGCTGCTTGAGCCGTTTGTACCGCTCCGTGTCCGTACCCGTTAGCTTTGACTACCGCAAAAAGAAACGTCTCACTTGGTAAGTGAGCAATCTCATTTTTGATGTTTTCGGTAATCGCTGTTGTATCAATAATCGCTTTCGTTGGTCTATGGTAAGCAACCACCATTTCCAGTTCCTTCTTTCTACTAGTGCTTGATCAGACAAACAAATTAAGTTGGTTTTATGTAGTCGTCTGTTCGTCCATAAAGTATCGTAATTTTCTTCACCAAGTGACGACTTCCACTCAGATTACTCGCTATCCGATACTTCTAAGATAATTTGTGCAAAGGCAGTATCGTTTGTATGAGTGATACTGACAAAAATTTTTTCTAAAGGGTGCGGTGCTTTGGTGACGATCGGTGCACCAAATTCATTGGTCAAGACTTCAATATCGTGAAAAGAAACTTTGCCGATCCCTGTCCCCCAAGCTTTCGAGAACGCTTCTTTGCAGGCATAGCGCCCCCCGAGGAACTCAACTTGACGTTTCAGGGGCAAACGGGCAAATAATTTTGCTTCCTTCTCTGTTAAAATACGCGTTATAAACTGCGGTTTTTTTTCAATTAATTCTTTCATTCGAGGCAGCTCGACTGCATCGATCCCGATTCCTTTGATCATTCTTCTCGCTACCTTTACTTAAGATAGGGGTTTCCAAATTGGAATTGGCCCTTGTTCAGCTAGTTACCATTCTACCAAAAAAATGGCGAATTACCATTCAAATCTGACGAGTTTATACGGAGATTAAGATTTTCAATCACTGGCATTTGTTTTTTATATAAAAAAAGACCTTGCAAGTTTCCTTACAAGGTCCACAAACTTAATTAGTCTTGGTTATTTCTGATAACAAAACCGCGTTTTTTGTCGTTGCTGCGGCGATTGTTTTTACGGGCACCATCTTTTGAATAGTTGCCGCGGGCTTTGTTGCCGTTGCCGCCGCCACGGTTCCCACCGTTTTCTTTGCGGTTACGATTGCCGCCATTGCTGTTATTGCTGCGACGACCATTTTTGTTGAATGATTTTTTCCCTTGAGGCAATGGACGCTCTGGTGTGATCTTGACTGGTGCTAAATCAGCAGGATCTTTCGCCATGGTTTTTAGAAGCAATGCTGCTAAATCTTGTGCAGAATAACGTTCTAATAGATCGTCAGCTGCTTGCAAGTATTTATCCAAACCATTTTCATCCAATTTGGTTTCAACAGATTCGATTGCGGCACCTAGTTGACCTTTGAATGCTTCTTTTTCGGTCGGTGGGCGCATTGGTGTCATCCGTTTTTTCGTTAAGTTTTCAATGACGTGCAGATAGCTCATTTCGTTTGGTGTAACGAAAGTCACAGACATTCCGCCTTTTCCAGCACGGCCAGTACGTCCGATCCGGTGAACATAGCTTTCAGGATCTTGAGGAATATCGTAGTTATATACGTGTGTCACGCCAGAGATATCCAATCCACGAGCTGCAACGTCTGTGGCAACTAAGATATCTAGTTGACCACTTTTGAATGAACGCAAAACGCTCATTCGTTTTTGTTGAGAAAGGTCTCCATGAATACCTTCTGCTTTATAGCCGCGGGCTTCTAAGCCGCGCGCCAATTCATCGACACGACGTTTCGTACGACCGAAAACGATGGTCAATTCTGGCGTTTGCACATCCAATAAGCGAGTCATGATATCAAATTTTTCGTAATCTTTTGAACGAACATAGTATTGATCAATCAAATCAGCGGTCATTTCTTTGGCTTTGATCTGTACATGTTCAGGCTCTTTCATGAATTTCACGCCGATATTTTTGATTGCTGGCGGCATTGTTGCTGAAAATAGCAACGTTTGACGAACATCTGGAACTTGGCTGATGATTTTTTCAATATCTTCCAAGAAGCCCATGTTCAACATTTCGTCTGCTTCATCTAATACAAGTGTTTCAACGGTGCCTAATTTCAAGGTATGGCGGTTGATATGGTCTAACATACGTCCTGGCGTACCAACTACGATATGGGGACGATCTTTTAGTTGACGGATTTGACGGCCGATATCGGCTCCACCGTAAACTGCTTGTACACGAATTTTTTTGTCTTTACCAAGACGGTACAATTCTTCTTGGGTTTGGATCGCTAATTCACGGGTTGGGGCAATCACTAATCCTTGTAGTTGATGGTTCGTTGGGTCAATTTTTTCTAACATTGGCAAACCAAATGCGGCGGTTTTACCAGTACCGGTCTGTGCTTGACCGATCACGTCTTTGCCTGCTAAGGCTAATGGAATCGTTGCTTCTTGGATGGGTGTTGCTTCTTCAAAGCCGGCACGCTCAACAGAAGTCAATAATTCGTTGGATAATTCTAGATCTTTAAATTTCAAATGGATCCTCCTAGGCTGGTCATCTTTTCGATGCCTGTTTTTCTATCATCGAAGCGTAGGTTAGTTCTTCAGAAACACAAGAGTAGTCCCATTTACTCTTATCTTTCTCTTGGTACCGAAAAACCGCTTCACGAAGGCATTATAAAAGGCTAAAACAAGTGTTGTTTGTCTCAGCCATCATTTTATCTCAAAACGTCAATGTTTTTTACAGTAATCATTCTGTGCTTCATCTTTCGGCGTTAGATAAGTATAACACGCTTTGAAAGTTTCAGCAAGATTTCAACTCCCTTTTACATTCCTTTTAGTGCATCAACGACTTCACTCAGGCCCATGCCATTGCTGCCTTTGATCACTAGGCTATCGGAAGGTTCTAAAGTTTCTATTAAGGAGGCGATCAGCTGTGGTTTTTCATCGATCGCAAAATAGCGCACCTTATCAGCAAGTGGTGACTGAGCTAGTCGTTTTTGCAATGCTTGCATTTCTTTGCCATAAAGAAAAACTAGTTGGAACGAGTCGTCTAAGTGTGCGGCCATCTGCTCGTGCATTTGTGCAGAATCTGGTCCTAATTCAAGCATATCTGCCAATACGGCGATCCGTCGTCCTGCTAAAGGCAATTTGCGGAAGCTATCCAATACAAGACCCATGGCCGTCGGATTGGCATTGTAAATATCGCTCAAAATCGCTGCCCCATTACCAGCAGTCACCCATTGGGTCCGATTTTTCGTCAATTGAAAATGCGCCAAGCCTTCCTTGATCGCTTCATCTGCTACACCAAAATGACGTCCTATCCCGATCGCGATCAAGGCATTTTTGACATTATAGCCGCCTAAGACCGGCAGGGTAAAGGTGGTACCTGCTACCGTAAAAATCGTCTGATCTTGCGATTCCTCCACGATGTCTCCTTGTAGATCTCCCTCAGTTAAGCCAAAAGTTTCAATGGTCTGCGTTAAATTGGGAACAAAGGGCTCTAACAATGGTTCATCAGCTGGCATCATAAAGAAGCCGTCTTTTTTCAATCCTGCGGTGATCTCCATTTTCGCTTTGGCGATCCCTTCTCTGGACCCTAAGTTTTCAATGTGGGCTTCGCCTATCAACGTGATAGCGGCAGCGTCAGGTTCTGCTAAGCGCGAAAGGACTTCGATTTCACCTGCATGATCCATTCCCATTTCTAAAATCAACACTTGGGTATCTTCTGGCGCATGCAAGATAGTCAAAGGCACGCCTAGTTCATTGTTGTGGTTGCCTTGGGTTTTATAGGTCTGGTACTTTTGGGCCATGACCGCTTCCACCATATCTTTGGTGGTCGTTTTCCCGTTACTTCCAGTAATACCGATGATTTTCGGTGCAAGCTTTTCTTTATACGCTCGTGCCAATTGTTGAAACGCTTTGACGGTATCCGTGACAGGAATCACAAGGATGTCTTGCGGCGGTTCGATCGTAGGGTGGCTCCACAGTGTGGCGATCGCACCATTGTCTTTGGCTTGTTGGGCAAATTCATGGCCGTCACGGGTCCCCGCTAAGGGAACAAAAAGACTGTTTTCTTTGATCAGACGGCTGTCGAATTCCACAGAGGCAAGTGGCGTTTCATTTTCAATTTGCTGACCAAATACGGCAGCGGCTTCTTTTACAGTAAAATTCATCAGGTTCGCTCCTTTTTCCTAAAAAAAGAAAGCACAAGATCGCTTCAAGTATTTTCCTTGAGTTGAGCTGGCTTTCTTCCTGCTATTTATTCTGCTTCGTTTTCTGCTTCTTTTTCTGTTGCTTCTACATTGGTCAAGAACGAACGTCTTTGATTGAAACGATTCATCCCTAATTGGATCAATTCTTCAATCAAATCCCCATAAGGCAAGCCGGTCTTCTCCCATAGCAGTGGGTACATGCTGAATTCAGTGAACCCTGGCATCGTGTTCAGCTCATTTAAAAAGAGCTCATTTTTATTGGTCAAAAAGAAATCACAACGGCTCAATCCGCTGCCGCCTAGCATTGTATAGGCTTTTTTCGCAAACTCTTGGGCTTTGGCTTGTGTTTCTTCGGGAATTTGTGCAGGAATCTGCATCTCGATTCGGTTGTCAATGTATTTGGAATTGTAATCATAAAAGGCAACATCTTTCACGATTTCTCCCGGCATGGTGGTCCGCACGTCTTCGTTTCCAAGAACAGCGACTTCGATCTCACGAGCTTCGATTCCTTGTTCAACGATCGCTCGGGTATCGTAGCGATACGCTTCTTGCAACGCATTTTGCAGTTCTTCGCGGTTCTCGGCTTTCGAGATACCGACACTTGAGCCCATGTTGGCTGGTTTGACAAACATCGGATAAAGGAGACTGCCTTCGCATTGATCAAAAATCTTTTTCGGATTTTCTTTCCACGCATTTTTCAAGACTGGTACATACGGAACTTGCGGAATTCCCGCAGCTTGCAAGATGTACTTGGTCATGATTTTGTCCATCCCGCAGGCACTAGTCAAGACACCGGCTCCGACATAAGGCATTCCGATGGTTTCTAAAAACCCTTGGATCGTGCCGTCTTCGCCGTTTGGTCCATGGAGCAATGGAAAGACGATCGCGTTTTCTTCATAAATTGCCCCAGGTGAAATTTCTTCCCCTTTGGTCTCTTCGTTGGTCAATGCCAAAGTATCTGGTGACGTTGGCGCCTCAGACAATAATGGGCCTTTTAACCAGCGTCCTTCTTTGGTGATCATTACTAATTGAACTTGGTAGTAATTATAATATACAGCATTAACAACTGAAAAAGCGGATAACAGTGATACCTCATGTTCTGCACTGCGTCCCCCGTATAATAAAATGATTTTCAAAAGAATTTCCTCCTGTATTCATTGATTCTACCAAACTAAGTCTTCCACATTTTAGCACAAAATCGACCGACCGGCATTAAATCTTGCAGAAATTTCTTTAAGCTTACACAGTCGTTAGTTGAATGTTTTTCATTTTGTCAGTACTATGAATATATCACGGCACGTTTAAAGAGGTGGGACTTATGACAGAACAAACCGCTCCTTCTAGAAAAGGACGATTAAAACAAATCGTTCAAGTCTTTTTGAAATACAAAGTCGTTCAAAATATCAGCAAACAGCAGCACCCCGAAATGGTGCGTCAAGCGTTTGAAGAATTAGGACCAACATTTATCAAGATCGGGCAGATGCTTTCGGTCCGCAATGATCTGCTTTCCAGCACCTTCGTTGATGCCTTCAAGCAGCTACAGGACAATGTCAAAAGTGATCCATTTCCCAAGGTCAAAGCACTGCTGGAAGCAGAACTGCAGCAACCGCTAACGGAAGTTTTTTCCGCTTTTGATGAAATTCCAGTCGCCTCAGCTTCCATCGGACAAGCCCATCGAGCAAACTTGCTCAGCGGCAAAGAAGTGATCGTCAAAGTACAGCATCCGGGGATCATTGCGGCGATCCAAGTGGATCTCGATCTTTTTGAAAAAGCCCTGCCGTTGGTTCGCGCAATTCCAGAAGCCAATGTAGTGGATTTAAAAAGCGTGCTAAGCGAAGTCCGACGATCCCTTGCCAATGAAACGAATTTTTTGCAAGAGATGAAAAATGCACAGGAATTCTACCGCAACAATCACCAAGACCCGCAGTTGGCATTGCCTAAAGTTTATCCCGAATGGTGTACTCAAAAAGTATTAGTCATGGATTACATGGCCGGTGAAAGCTTGAATTGCTTGCTGACCCGCAACAATCAAGACATCGTTTATGACAATCAGTCCGTGAAAGCCGTGAAAAAACAAGTGGGCACGCTATTAGTCGAAAACTTTATGAAGCAAGTCTTTGAAGATGGCTTCTTTCACGCTGATCCGCATCCTGGCAATCTTTTTTTACATGTCTTCACAGATCAAGCCAATCGACCAAAACCATTTCAGGTCAAGCAGCGCGTCGGTGTCCTTGGCGGTGTCGATTATTCGTTGAAATGGCAAGAAGAAGCGGTCATGCCGCCTTACCAAGTGATTTTCTTGGACTTTGGGATGATGGGGCATTTGGATCTGTCTTTACGCAGCCGTTTAGCCGATGCGTTGATTGCTCTTTATACCCAAGACACCCAAGAAGTCGGTAAAGCTGTCTTGCGGTTGTGCAACAGCAGCGGCAGTTCCTTTGACGAAGTCGCCTTCTACCAAGACCTACAAAAATTTGTTGAAAACTACTATAATATGCCGCTAAAGGATATCGACTTGCAAAAAGTGATGGCGGAAGTGATCACGATCTGCCATGATAACCAACTGCAGATGCATCGAGACATCACCTTGCTGATCAAGGCTTTTGGCACCTTGGAAGGTGTGATCAAAGCTTTAGACCCCGAATTGTCAATGATGGAAGTCACTCAGCCCTTTGCACAAAAATATTTCCTACAGCAGCTGAGTATTGAAGATGAGGTGAAAAAAAGCGCCTTGGCAACCGCAAAAAGCTTGCGGGCACTTAGCCATCTTCCTGATCGGACCTTGGCTGTCTTAGACACGTTTGCGACTGGTAAACACCGGTTGAATCTAGAAATCCGCGAACAAAAACAGCTATTGGACCGCTTTGATCAGATGGTCAATCGACTGGTGATCGGTATTATTCTAGCTGCGGTCATCCTTGGTTCTTCTTTATTGGTGGTGGCTAGTCCGCAACAAGGAGCTTTCGTCCATCAGATGGGGATCTTCGGATATACCTTGGCATTTTTCGCGATCGTGGCTTTAGTTGGTAAATACTTCTATGATCGTTTTCGTAAGAAATAAATAAGCACCTTCAATTCCCGTGTTTCATGCAGAAGCTGGGTCTTGAGGGTGCTTATTTTGCAAGGGTCTGTCGCAATTCGTTTTCAAAGATTCGTTTGAAGGCTTCCCGATCCTCTTTCGTAAAAGGTTTCGGTCCTTTTGTGCGCTTGCCTGCTTTACGCATCTGCGCACCTAAGTAGCGTTGTCCGAGTAAAAAATCGATCGTTTCTGGCAAATACTCTGTGCCATTATGGTGAAAAACCCGCGCTTTTTTCGGCAAGACCAACGAGGCTAAGCCATAATCTTGGGTGACGAGAAAATCGCCGGGTTCTATTTCCTTCACGATTTCATAATCCGCGCGATCCGAGCCTTTGTCGACATAGACAAAGTGAACGTGGGCAGGATAATCTTTGGTCGTATAATGATCGACACTGGTCACGATCACTACCGGCAGCTGATACTGCTGAGCCAGTTCAATCACTTCATTTTTCACTGGCGAACCGTCGCCGTCAATAAAAAGCCGCATCTGCTTGCTCCTCTCACAAATTTCTTCGTTTACAATTACTTCTATTGTAAGAGGAGCACCTAGAAGATGCAAGCAGACTTTGCGGTATTTTCATTTCAGTCTTGCTCAATGAGGGAACTAGAATGACGATCTTTCTTTCACTAACGAGCAGTTAAGCTCACCTATCAACTTTAGAAAAGGCTCGTTCCTTCAGCTCATAAACGACATCGCAAGCCTTTGCTACTTCTTGTTCATGGGTCACTAAGATAATACATTTTTTTTGCTCATGGGCAATTTCTTGAAACAGTTTAACGATTTCTTTGGAGGTCGTTTCATCCAAGTTTCCAGTCGGTTCATCGGCTACGATCAGCTCATGCTCACAGCACAACGCGCGAACGATAGCGACCCGCTGCTGTTGCCCACCCGATAATTGGGTCACTTTTTTCAGTGCCAGCTCTTCTGTGATGCCAACTTTGGCTAAGTTGGCTAAAGCATAGGCCTTTTTATCGGCTTGCTGTGACTTGGCGATCGCCATGGCTGTGATCACATTGTCCAGTGCCGACATATAAGGCAGTAGATTATAGGCTTGGAACACGATGGAAACATCTTTGCGACGATATTCCCGCAATCCGATTTTCGCTAACGTTTCTTCGTTGTAAAGGATCTTTCCTTCTTTCGGGGTATCTAGGCCCGTGATCAGCGACAAGAAGGTTGTTTTCCCCGATCCGCTGGAACCTAAGATCGCATACATCTTGCCAGGTTCAAAGGTCAAATCAACGCCACGAAACAGCGCTTCTGCTTCGCTTTGATACCAATAGCCTAATTGTTCTGTTCGTAATGTCATGTCGTTCCTCCTAAGAAACCAAGATTTTTTTCGGATTCAACCGCAAAATGCCCGCGGAAGAGAGTAAGATCGAGCCAAAACTGATCCCTAGACCGAGTAATGCCAATAGACCAATTTGTTGAGGGGAAACGGTGATTTCTAAGGACTCCACTTCTGCTGATTGGGTGAAGGATGGGAAAGAACCACCACGATTGCCGCCCATTTGCGGCATCTCCCCGCCTCCAGGACCAGCGTTTTCAGTGGCTGCTTGGTCAGTCGTCGTCTCCGTTTGTTGCGCCAATAATTGCTCTCCGACAGCATTACCGACAAGATTGCCGCTAGCGGCCGCAATCCCTAAAGCAAACACCATACAGACAAAAATCTCTGTGAAAAATTGTAGAATCACTTTGGCCCGTGACTCACCTAAAGAGAGCAATACGCCAATCTCATAGCGACGTTCCCGAATCGACATCATCACGATCAACGTCAAAATAATGATACCGGCAGCAGCAACTAAGACAATAATATTTTTTGCAAA
Organism: Enterococcus sp. 2G9_DIV0600; assembly: GCF_002140615.1. Classification (NCBI taxonomy): domain Bacteria; kingdom Bacillati; phylum Bacillota; class Bacilli; order Lactobacillales; family Enterococcaceae; genus Enterococcus; species Enterococcus sp. 2G9_DIV0600. Next base: position 411,453 of record NZ_NGLL01000001.1, on the reverse strand, counting down.
GCTAGCGACATTATTCAACGGTGTCAGCATCGATTGATACATTTGATCGTTGGTTTGGATGCTGTAGGTTTCTGTATCGATCAACCCTTCTGCTTCTTCCACGAATGCTGTCATTTCAGACGGATCACTCAAGGTATAAGTTGCCGAATCAATGGTGTCCTCATTGCCGCTCAACGTATTGGCAAGGGTATAAGAAGCAAAGATCGTGTTGGCTGGGTTGAGAAAGTTAAACATTTGGCTCATGCTGTTGCCAACTTCACTCGTTTCATAGATCCCTTTGATAGTCACTTCTACTTCATTGTCCTCTGCATCAGTGATCGAAAACGTATCTCCGACCGCCAAATCATTCGCTTCAGCTAGTGAGGATTCGATCAGGACTTGGTTCGTACCTTCATCCTCAGAAGTAATGCCTTCCCCATCCGTGATCGTCGCTGTTCCTTCCGAAAAAGTCGTATACGCCGCACTGGTTGATACGCCAGTGATTTGGAAATCACCTGTACTCATACTCCCACCAGGCATACCTCCTGGCATACCGCCCATTTGCCCCGACTCGCTGCTATCGGTTGCTTCTGACTCTGTCGAGGAGTCACTGCTAGAGATCGGTTCGATCCCGCTGACGGCATCAGCGGAGGTACTGACTTCAAAACTATATGAAGCAACCCCGTCTAAATCAGCGATTGCTTGGGCATCTGTGATCGCTACGGGTGTCGATTGAAAACTCCCTGGATCTGGTCGGGTGCTCTGGTCATCGCTGTCAGATGAAGAACTTCTTTGCTGAAAAGCCTGCTCACGGTTGGCTTGCAACGTCACGGTTGCGCCGACACTTTTCTGAGCATTTTCAGTCGCTACTAGCGCTGCACTGCGAATCGTCAAACCCGCCAATACAAAAATCAAGATTGCAGAAAATACAGCGATCAGCAACAGGCTCCGGCCTTTTTTCGCCCATAAACTTTGAAGACCTCGTTTCAAAAAATTCATCTTTGTTCCTCCTGAATAGCTATTTATTGTCTTTCGACTATAAGGATCCTAGCTTAAATTGAACTTAAACCATCTCCTGATTTTTTGAATCGTAGAAACAGACCGCAGCTGCTTCCTGCGATCTGTTGATTTTTTGGATAAACATTTGGTGATGATTGGCGAAACTTCAACTAACGACCAAAACCACCGCCCATCTGATTGGTTGTCGCCGTTGCACCTGATTGGGTCAAGTTAGCGATCGTATCCGTGACGGACAATGTTCCTAATTCTGTCCCATCACTAAGGGTTCCGCCAGCATAATAACCGGAGACTGCTTGTGCATCATTTGTTCCCCCACTGACCAATGTATAGCTGCTATCGGTCAAATCTGGGCTAGAAAGAACCACGTGTTGGTAGCTTTTGCTTGGTGCATAAGACAAGATCGTCTGTCCTTGACTATCCTTTAAGGTCACTAGGGTCTCTGCTGATTGGGTTTGATCGAAACTGATTCCGATCGACTGTTGACTACCACCGCTAACGTTCATGGCCATATCGGTCGTGCCTGCCGCTAACAAGACGCCGCCGGTGAGTTCAAATGTGCCGTTATAGTCCAAAGCACCATTACCTCCGGTCGTTGGACCATTTACGATGACGACGCCATCACTCATGGTGACATTGCCATTACTATCTAGGCCGTCCCCTTCGGCATCAATGACCAACGTTCCACCAGTGATCGTGATCTGTTTACTGTCATCCGCGGTATCGCCACCGCCAGGGCCGCCACCAAAACTGTCTTGACCAAATTGTCCCGTTGTTTCATCCGTATCACTGCCACCACCGGCATTGATCCCGTCATCGCTAGCCACGACGTGTGTCGTGCCACCAGCAATCGTGATTACACTTGCTTCTAGTCCTTCATAGGATTCTTCGATAGAAATCGTTCCGTCGGAGATCGTCAATTCATTGTCGGCGTGGATCCCATCATCGCCACTGCTGGCAGTGATCGTACCACCTGCAATGTTGATCGTATCATTGGCATGCAAGCTATCATCCGCACTATCGATCGCAAAGGTACCACTGGTGATGGTCATCACACCGCCAGCTTTCAATCCTTTGTAACTTTCATCCGTCACTAGCGACTGACTTTGTGCCCCATCAGCCGTTTTGATCGTAATATCAGCTGATTGTACGCTTAAATTTGTTTCTGCTTGAATCCCGTCACGACCACTTTGGATCGAAAAAGTACCACCATCGATCGCAACGTAGCCTTTTTCCTCATCTTCCGTATTATTCGCTTGGATACCATCTCCTTCAGTGGTGTTCAGTGTGTAGTTCCCCGCCAAGATCGATACGGAATCTTTTCCTTTGATGGCGTTGTTTTTCGCTGTGATTTCAATCGTACCACCTGCTAAAACCAAATCATCTTTGCTGCGCAGTCCGTTGCTGTAATTTCCTGTGATCACCAGCGTCCCATCGCCATTGATGGACAAATCTTCTTTACTATAAAAGGCAGCATCTGGTTCTGTCTCGCCTTCAGCCAAGGTGTAGCTGCTGCCATCCGTCAGAGTATTCGTCGTATCACTGGCTAAGGTCGTGATGACTTTTTCTGCTTGTTCGATGACGACGGCCGCCCCGTCTTCATTGGTGATCGTGACACCTGCAAAGATCAGATGGACTTTTTCTTCTTTGTTGACGTTGACAACCAGTTGCCCATTACTTAACGACCCGCTGACGACATAGGTGCCGGCTTGGGTGATCGTCACGGTTTGGTCTTCCACTGAAACGCCATCAACAGCCGTCGTGTCGCTGCCATTCAATTCAAGTTGCGTAGCAGTTGCCTCATCGTAGGAAGCATCAACATCTTCTTCTTCGTAACTACCGTAATAGTCCACAGAATCATCAAGGGTCGTTGAAACGTTGGTCACTGCGGCCGAACCAGAAACAGCTGCTGCGGAACTGGAACTGCTGCTCGTGCTAGTACTATCGGTTTGCCCGCAAGCGCCTAAGAGCAGTGATGAGAGCAAGAGTGGATAAATGAGTTTTTTCATAAAAGGTTCCTCCTTCTACAGCTCATCGCGGTTAGCGGTGAGCTTGCCTAAAACAACAGGTAAATTGCCATTACGAACCCGAACTTCATCAATGATTTGCTTTTCTTGCGCTTGGTCTTTTAACAGCAACTGATAGCGCAATTCATACAAGCTTCCCATCGTCGTCGTTCGAACCGATGTCAGTTTGGCAGAATGCGTATATTTTTCAAAGAGATCATCGAATAATTGCGGATAATCCAAATCTTCCGGAATCGTGACCTTCAGTTCCCGTTCACTCGTAGCTTGTCGATCGCCAAAGGGCACCGTATATAAAAGGGTCAAGAAAAGCGCCACGATAATGGAAAAAATGACCACATAGCCGACATACCCCATCCCAGTTGCCAGACCGATCCCCATCGACCAAAAGACGCTGGTGATCTCTCTAGAACCCCCGGGAACCGAGCGGAAACGAATCAAACTGAAAGCGCCTAAGATCGCCACCCCTGTGCCAAGATTGCCGTTGACTAGCATGATCACCGATTGAACGAGAATCGGTAAGACTGCCAAGGTAATGACGAAGTTTTTCGTATAGACATTGCGGATCATATGGATCGCTGCCACTAATAACCCTAAAAGCAATGAGGCGGCGATACAGATCAATAAGCTACTCCATTCAAGGGTGCTCGTATCGCCAGAAAATAGACTAGATAACATGTAACCGTTCCTCCTTCTTGAATAAATGCCGTTGATAGGTTTGGGCATACTTTGAAAAGCTGCCTTTGCGCACACTGTATTTGTTCAGTAGTTCCACAAACCATATTGGATAAGAGCCGAGGGCTTTGACTTCCATCAACACTCCGACTTCCGGTGCGACTAGCGCACCGTCACTGCCAGAACCTAACATGAGATCACAGGTGCGAAAGCGAATGTTTTGATCGAACGTCACGCGAAATTCACTATCATCATCAACAAACAGCGACAGGCGATCATAGGCAATCAAGACTTTCGGCAGTAGGTCCGGGTTTTTCTTAAATAACCAGTGGATCTCCGCGGCGATTTGCGGGGCTTCCTCCATTGACGGCAAGACCCCCGTTTGCATCCAACGGCAATAGTCAGCATAGGGCATCGGAACGCGGCGTTTGTAGACCACGCCACTGACTTTCTTTTTGATCTCTAAAAAAATCAACTGTTGTTCTGTCGGTACCCCATAGCTACGGACCCGAAATTTTTCTTTGTATTTCGGTTTGTCCATCGAATGACGAATAAAGCGGTAATCCTGGGTATCGTAATACAAGGACATAATCGTGTGTTGCCCATATTCATCGATCGCCATTTTTTGCTGCAACTCGCCAAGAAATGCTGGAAATTGCTCCTTAGTTAATAGATATTTCGTCTCTTTTCTTTGAAAGACTTTTTTTAATTTCATAAAATGTTCCTCCCTTGAAATCCATGCACTGAATTTACGGCAGCTATCTTAAATGCAGCTTAAGACAAAACAGTTTTTTTAAGCATTTTTTATGCTATTCGTGCTATTCTTATCCTTAAAGAGGTGGGAACATGATTAAATTATTAGTAATCGAAGATGACAAAACATTATCTGAAAATATGAAAGAAATCATCAGCGAAATCGGTGAAGTCACTCAAGCATATGATGGCAGCGAAGGCTTGTACGAGGCAGAAACGGGGATCTATGACTTGATTATTCTTGACTTGATGATGCCTGAGATGAACGGCTATGAGGTGCTTTCAGCATTGCGAAAAAAAGGACTCCAAACACCCGTCCTGATTTTGACCGCTAAAGACGGCTTAGAAGACAAAGTAACCGGCTTTCAAAAAGGGGCTGATGATTATTTGACTAAGCCTTTTTATCGGGAAGAGTTATTGATGCGGATCAAAGCGTTACTAAAACGCTCCTTAGGTTTGTTCAATGAAAATACACTGGAATATAATGGATTGCTCTGTAACCTTGGCACCAACGAGGTCAGCTACCAAGGAGAGCTTTTACCGATTCAAGGGAAAGAATTTGAGCTACTACTTTATTTTCTACAAAATAGAAACATTATTTTGACCAAGGAACAGATTTTTGATCGCATCTGGGGATTTGATTCAGAAACGACCCTAACTGTCGTCGAAGTCTACATGAGCAATCTGCGAAAACACTTGCGCCAGACAGGAATCGACAAAGAGATCCGCACGTTGCGAAATGTCGGCTATATCATGCAAGGAGCCTAGTCTATGAACAAAGAACGCACTAAGAGACAACGACTGCACTCTTTTCTCCTAAATGTCAGTGCCTTTGCCTTGGTTTTCTTACTTTTAGGAACCATCGTCCTCCAATTATTCAACCAATCGGCTTATCGACAAACCGACATTTCTTTGGAACAAGCAGTCAAAGATACCCGCTTGATCCAAGCAGAGATCAGCGCTTCGCAATCCAATCTAGAGGTATTGCCGCCGGATAGTGCCATGCCAAAGATCCCTGGGACCAATCGCTTCAATACCCAGTTGATCCTCTGGTCTGAGGACGGCGAGATTTTAAACAAACAGACCTTAGGCGGACGTTTTTCACAATTGGCAAGTCTATCTTTAGATACGAGCCACTTAGACAGTATCACGTCTTTTTCAGTGGTGGATCAGTCCTTGTCAGAGGAAGAAGAAACCCTTTTGTTTCGCTCAATCACCACTAAAGCCCCAACCAATGACGCCGGGGTCGGCTATATCCAAGTCTTAGCGAACACCAATCAAATCAAAAATGCCATGAACAATTTCCAAACCATCTTGATTTTATCGATGATTTTTTTCTGGATTCTCTCGATCGGGATCAGCTACTTGCTTTCCAGCTTGAACATGCGCCCGATTTTAGCCTCGTGGAAGAAACAACAAGAATTTGTCGAAAATGCTTCTCACGAGCTGCGCACACCATTGACGATCATTCAAAACAGTCTGGAGCGCCTGTTTACCAAGCCCAATCATACGATCATTGAAGAATCTGAAAGCATTGCCCAAGCGTTAGCGGAAACCCGGCGGCTGACTGGTTTAACGGCGGACCTGCTGACGATCGCCCGCAGTGATTCCAATCAACTGCTGTTAACGAAAGAAACCGTCGAATTAGCTCCGTTTATCGATGACTTAGTCAAACCTTTCAAAGAAATTGCCGAATTGGATCAAAAACATTTTATTGTCGAAAATTTTGCCAAAACGACCGCTTGCTTTGACCAAAAGAAAATTCATCAAGTCCTCGTGATTCTCCTAGATAATGCCTTAAAATATACCAGCAGCGGTGATAAAATTACGCTCTTATCGGAGATTTCTAACAAGCAATGGCTGCTCGAGGTCAAAAATACTGGCCCAACTATTTCCGATGAAGAGAAAGCTCGCATCTTTGACCGCTTCTACCGCGAGGATCGTTCCCGCTCCAAGGAGACCGGCGGCTATGGTTTAGGCTTAGCAATCGCCAAGCAAATCATCGAAGAGCACAAAGGACAAATCCAGGTCAAAGATTTGCAGCCACGAGGGGTTATTTTTCAGATTCGCTTACCTAAAGAAGGATAAAGGAGAAAAACAAATGCAGGTCATCACCCTTAAAGAACAACCTGAATACTTAGCAGAAGCCATTCGTTACTTCCAAAATCAGTGGGCTAGCCCCAACTCCCTCATGGTTTATGAGGATAGCCTGACCCATAGTTTTTCAGCAAATCCTTTGCCGCAATGGCTGCTGCTGGTCAACGAAGAAATCGCAGCAGACGGACGTTATCAAATCATCGGCTGCGGCGGCTTGATCCCCAACGACTTCATCAGTCGGATGGATTTGACCCCTTGGCTTTGCGCCTTGTATGTGGACCCTTTGTGGCGTGGCCAAGGCGGTACCCGCCTTTTGATCGAAACAGCCAAGCAACGTGCTGCTGGAGCTGGTTTTGATTCTCTGTATCTATGTACGGATCTTTCTACTTTTTATGAGAAGTTTGCTTTTGAACCGATTGGCACTGGTTACCATCCTTGGGGAGAATCTTCCACCATTTATCGCTGTTCCCTCACTTAAATAAACAAAAAAAGCTGTGAACAAAAATGTTCACAGCTTTCTTCACTCACAGTACTATTGCTAGTAGAATACCCTATCTCCACAAAAGGAATATTCCGACACCCTACAAATCCGGTAGGTTGCTTACGCGGTGTGCCTCTGCTATCAATCTGGTCAGCTAATGCTAGACCTTCTCGACTCGTCGCATGAGGATTACTTTACCATAAAATTAGTCGGAATACTACTGTTTTTTATAAAATTAAAACTGCTGATACGCATTTCTCAAGAAAGAGTGCTTATCAGCAGTTTTTCATGAATCAATGGTTATTTTTCAATAGAAACATTCCCATCGACGGTTAAAAAAACTTAGGATAAGAAGGTCGCTACTTTGGTCGTAATCAAATCGATGGCTACGTGGTTTTCGCCGCCTTCTGGTACGATCACATCAGCATACCGTTTTGTCGGTTCGATGAATTGATGATACATTGGTTTTACGACCGTCAAGTATTGTTCGATCACAGAATCCAACGTCCGGCCACGTTCTTCCATATCACGTTTGATTCGGCGAATAATCCGAATATCATCGTCTGTATCAACATAAAGTTTAATATCCATTAAATTACGTAATCGCTCATCTTCTAGAATCAAGATCCCTTCCAAGATAATGACTTCTTTGGGTTCTTGAATGATCGTTGCTTCGCTGCGAGTATGAGCGACATAATCATAGACAGGTTTTTCGATCGTTTGATATGCAAGCAGCTGCTGCAAGTGATCGATCAACAAATCAGTATCAAATGCAAAAGGATGGTCATAGTTGGTGTTCAACCGTTCTTCAAAGCTCAGATCACTTTGGTCTTTATAGTAGGAGTCTTGTTCAAGCATCATAATAGAATGGTTGGGGAAATGATTAAAGATCGCCCGACTCACGCTTGTTTTTCCACTACCTGATCCACCTGTCACACCAATAATAATGGGCTTGCCATTCGTCATTCAATTAACCTCTTTCATCTTAAAAAATTCACACTGGTTCTATTATAGCGAAAATTCGGCAAATTACTACTGTTTCTGAAGAATCAGTGCTGTAATAAAGGAAGTAATTGCTGCAAACGTTCGATCTCATAAGTAGGCTGAATCTCACCACTGTTTTTTTTCTTTGGATTGAACCAAATCGTATCGATCCCTGACAATTGTCCGCCTAAGATATCTGAAGTCAGTGAATCGCCAATGATGACTGTTTCTTGTTTTTTTACGTTTGGTATGCGAGCAAACACGTAGTCAAAATATTCTTTCATTGGTTTTTGATACCCTGTATCTTCTGAAACAAAAATATCACGGAAATAGGGCTTTAATTTGGCATCTTCCAAGCGGCGGTATTGGGTTTCAGAAACCCCGTTGGTCACCACGTATAGGTCAAAATGCTGCGCCAACTCCGCTAAGATCTCATCACTGTTGTCTAACAGTTTATGTCCTTCATTTAGAAATTCTCGGTACGCCAATTCAACTGCTGGGCTATCGACCTGAATGCCTTGCGTTTCAAAAAACAAACCGAAACGCTCATTGATGACTTGGTCTCTCGTGATTTTTCCTTGCTCAAACTGCTGCCACAAATCATGATTGATGGTTTGATAGCTTTGTTTGCGCTCTGGGGTCATTTCCAAGCCATGAGCTTCAAATAGTGCTTTTAAGGCTTGATCTTCGGTATCTTGAAAGTCGAGGATCGTGTCATCGACATCAAATAATAATGTTTTATACTTCATTTTCTCCCTCTTTCTCAGCGGAAATGCGCCGCCAATCCTTTTAATTCTTCTTGTCTCAACGAGCGATAACTGCCCACTGCTAAATCATCTGGTAGAACCAGCGAACCCATCGCTGTTCGTTTCAGCTGAATCACTTTTTTTCCCCGAGCTAGAAACATCTTCTTCACTTGATGGAATTTGCCTTCAGCAATTTCTAACGAAACAAAGGAACGATCCACTCGTGCATCGATGATCGTTAGGGCAGCTGGTTTGCAAGTGACACCGCCATGAAAGGTGATCCCTGCGGCAAATGCTGTCACATCCTCAGGGGTCACCAAGTCATTGACCACCACTTCATACCGCTTGGTCACTTTTTTGGTGGGATGTAGCAAGTCATAGCCTAACTGACCATTCGTCGTAACTAATACCAACCCTTCCGTGTCCCGATCCAATCGACCGACGGCATAAAGATCTGGGTGCTGATCCTTTGGTGCAATCAAATCGATCACTGTCTGGTGCTGTTGATCCAGATTGGCTGTAACGACACCATTGGGCTTATTGACGATATAATAGCGTTCCTGTGTTTCCAGCTGCCGCCCCGCAACCATGACTTGATGCAAGGCACTGTCGACATTGCGCTCGGGTCTTCGCTCAATCCTTTGATCCACAAGGACCTTTCCTTGCTGGAACAACCGCTTCATCTCTTTCCGAGAAGTATTCAATTGTTGCTCGATCACTTTATCTAAACGCATAAGTTCTTCTCCATAGTGGCTATTATAGCTCAGGATCTAGCGAAAGGAAACTGCTGGGATTTCATATGATTTGACTTTCTTTGTCTTTTTGCGTAAGGTTAAAGAGTAAAGTAAATATAGTTTCTCATACACAGCGTTATGACCTGGTGGAGAAAAGTTGAACCAAAACTTTCTGGGGCAGTTGTGTACACAACTGCCCTTTTGCGTGTTTTCACTCACGTACCACTTAATGTGCAGAGTTAACAAAATTTGCTTAAAAAATCTCGTTATTAACGAGAAAATTTTAGGAGGAATTGAGTTATGTCAGTATCATTAGAAGTTACGAAAAGAGAAGTTCGCCCACGTTCTTTACGGAACAAGTTGCGTCACGAAGGAAAAGTACCTGCAATTGTCAATGGGTACAAAGTAGAAAGCACACCGATTGCTGTCAATGCAGCAGAATTAGAAAAGATCTTGCGTGAAAATGGATTGAATACCGTTATTACGATCAGTTTAGAAGGTAAAAAAGCCAATACACTGATCAAAGAGTATCAATCAGATACCTTCACACGCAATTTAACCCACGTTGAATTCCTATCTGTCGATATGAATGAAGAAACCGAAGTAGAAGCAGAAGTAACCTTGATTGGCGAATCTGCTGGTGTCAAAGCTGGTGGTGTTCTAGCACAAAACTTGTATACAGTCGTTGTATCAGCAACACCAGACAAATTGCCGGAACGTGTTGAGATCGATGTAACGTCATTAGAGATCGGTGATTCATTAACAGTGGCTGATCTGCCTAAGAACGACGAGTACACGATCGTGACCGATCCAGAAGAACAAATCGTTGCGGTTACTGAACCACAAGAAATCTCTGAAGATGAAGAAGCCGGCGAAGCTGCTGAGCCAGCAGTTATCGGTGAAGACGAAGAATAATCATAGACCGACATTCTTATAATCGCGTCTTCAATCAACAGACAGTTCTAAGAAATGTAAGACTCTTGAAGGGCTTTCCCTTTAAGAGTCTTTTTCATTCTTACGAAGGGCTAGTGCGCTGCAACTGGCTATTTTCCGCTGAAAGGCGTCATTGGAAAACTTTGTCCAACCATCCCAACAAATTTTTAAGAGAATATTTAAAATGCGTCGCTGACCAAAAAGAAAAGCAGAAGTAGTTGCATTTTTGACGGTTCTTCATTATGATAAATAGACAAATTTGATGTTAATGGCAAGCCTACTTGAAGGAGGGGTTTATTATGTTTGAAACATTTGATGATCACCGCAGTCGTTACGCTTCTGGCGGTATTGTTCAAACACTACCTAGCGAACTGATCGATAGTATATGGTTAATCATTGATCTTGATTTAAAAGGGTTTATTCCGTTGACAAATCTGCTCACCTTTGAAGTCCAAAACAATCATGGTCGTGTCACCCTGCTTTTTTCTCAAGCCCAAAGTCAAATCGAACTTGGTGTTGATCTACCGTACCGGTATTCCGACCTGTATCCCCAAAAAGTCTATGTATATGACGATGGGCAACGGCAAACGATTTTATTGCCTAGTGAGACCCGTTAACGTCCATTCCTATTGATTTTTTATAACGATACCTATATAAAAAACCACCCTTTTTGTTTTAGAAGGTGGTTTTTTTTTGCATCCCTCCTCTCATTTAATTTTATCTAGCAGCAATTTCAAATAAATGCTCGACAAAAACCTCGTTTTTTATTACGTTTTATTGACTATTTTTTGTGCATTAAAATAACGAGTGAATTTCCCTTATAATAAGGACAGTTGTAAAATTCAGCTGAAAGAGGTGCATGATGTTGAAAAATATTCTTGAAAAAGATATTATGCAAATGCTGCGACTGTCCACAACACTCTTAACCGAAAATCCCCTCCCCTTGAGTAAAGCTGCTGCCGCCCAAAATCTCTCTGTCAAAACGATCCGTCGACTGTTATCAAGCTATTTAAACGAGGATCTTTCCTTCCACTATGATGTAGAACAAGGACATATTCGCGCAAACCATCGTTTGCAGCAGCCATCAACCGGCCACTCCCTGTCCCATACAGAAATGATTGCTGCACTGTTCAACAAAAGCGTGAATTATCAGCTTCTCTTGCTCTTGTTAAAAATGCCGACTATTTCCTTTGCAGATCTCTACAAACGCTATTATCTTAGCCCATCCAGTTTGCATCGGCGCTTTTCAGCCTTTTCCAGCTTTTTAGCACCTTATCAACTAGCTATCGATCGCCGCAGCTATCCTTTGATTACTGGCAATGAACGACAACTGCGCTATTTGCTTTTTCGCCTTACCCTCTTAGCAAACCCAACGCTTTCCCCCAAACAAGCGTTTCAAGAACTGAAGAAGATCCATCAGTTACGAGCAAAGGCTTTTTATCCTAGCACCCCCGCCCCGTTTACTCAGCAAATTTATCCAACATGTTTTGTGCCACGTTTTTATTTAGTCGATGAACGCAGCTACTTATTTTTATGGAAACAGCTGCTAACACTGGAACCTTTCTATGTGCCAACAGAAGAAGCCTTCCTTTTGCGACGAATCATCACGCCGATTTTGTTGGAGCATCCGCTCCAACAGCCGTTAGAGGTTCTTTTGCCGAAAATTTTTCAAACCCATCTGCTGGGGGCATTGTTGGAAGGCAATTTATTTGTCTATCCGCCACTAAACCCTCGCTTATCTGAACGTTCCCGACGTTTGGTCCAGGCTTTATTGACACAGCTTCCCCATTACGAAAAACTTTTAAAGAAGCACCCTGAGCTTCCCTTGCTTTATGAATGCATTTGGCAAGAGCTCTCTTTTTTCCAACCGATCATTGCCTTTCCCCAACAAAAAGAGCGCCCGCTTGAATAGCGGTACGCTCTTTTTAAAATCATTTTACTGTCAGTAAATTATTGTGCGTCAGCATCAACGATTTTCACTGAACCTTGCCATTGTTTTTCAACAAAGTCTTTGATTTCGTCTGAATGCAACACTTCGATCAATTTCTTGATTTTGTCGCTATCTTCATCACCACTGCGGACAGCGATCACGTTGACATAAGGAGAATTATCCGCTTCTAACAAAACAGAATCATCCGCTGGATTCAAATCGATTCCGAAGGCGAAGTTCGCATTGATGGCAATTAGGTCTGCTTCGTCGTTTTGATAAGCAGTCGCCAAAAGAGATGGATCGACGTCATGTTTAAATTCTAAGTTTTTCGGATTTTCAGCAATATCATCAAAGGTTGCCGTTTCTGTATCAACGCCGTCTTTTAAGGTGATCAAGTCAGCATCTTGTAAAATCGTTAGGATACGACCCCAGTCAGACTCAGAAGTGGAGGTAAGAACCGTTGCACCATCTTCTAGTTCCGAAATATCAGAGATTCGTTTTGAGTAAAGACCCATTGGCTCGATATGGATCGCACCGGCATTGACAAAGTCATAGCCATTGTCTGCGATTTGTTTGTTTAGATAAGGAATGTGTTGGAAGTAATTGGCATCGATATCACCATTTTCCAATGCTTTGTTTGGCAACACATAATCATCGAAGGTTTTGATTTCAAGGTCAATGCCTTCTTCTGCTAGTAAAGGTTTGGCTTGTTCTAAAATTTCCGCATGAGGGGTAACTGATGCACCGATCACTAATTTTGTTGATTCTCCCTCAGCCGCAGATGAGTCAGAGCTTCCTGAATTTGAGCCCGTTCCGCAAGCAGCTAAAGCGGCAGTTAATAATAACGTTGTTGCAATACCAAAAATCTTTTTCATATCCATTTCCTCCCATATTTTCCACTTTTTGTTCTTCGTTTCATTTACCGTTTGTCGGTGGCCTTCGCAAGGAAATCGCCGACCCCTTGGATAATGAAAACGATAATTAAAATAATCACTGTTGCGACAAGGGTAACAGTGTAATTTCCACGTTGAAATCCTTCTTGCCAAGCCAAAGCGCCTAGCCCACCGGCACCGATCGCGCCTGCCATGGCGGTATAACCAATCATTGAGATCGTTGTGACTGTCAGTCCTGAAATCAATGCCGGAACACTTTCTGGGATCACGATCTTATAAATGATCTCCCAGTAACTAGCGCCCATCGCTTCTGCTGCTTCAATCACACCGGGATTGACTTCACGAAAAGCAATTTCCACCATCCGAGCATAAAACGGTGCTGCCGATAATACTAATGCTGGGATCGCTGCTTTTGCCCCTAGGAACGAACCGACTAATAACGTTGTAAAGGGAATGATCAAAACCATTAAAATCATGAATGGTGTTGAGCGAAAGGCGTTACTGATGATGGAAACCACATTGTAGAAAATGTTGGCTCCCGCCGTTTGTTTACGCCCTAGTGAATAAAGCGCCAATCCTAGAAGCAAACCGATCACAACCACTAAAACCATGGAGAAGAAAGTCATAAACAAGGTGTCTAGGGTTGCTTGCTGCATGTTGGCCCAATCGACTTTTTCAAAATTAAAATAGGTTTCTACAAATGACTTATCCACGTTCAATCACCTCCACGCCTACTTGCTGCTCTTTGAAAAAGGTAATCGCTTTTTCGATCTCATTTGCTTCACCTGTCAATAAGACCGTCAAGCCGCCAAAGGATCCTTCATTGGTTTGTTGGATCTTTCCATAAACGACATTGACATCGATCTGGAAGCGGCGAATTGCTTGTGAAATGACTGGTTCATTGGCGTTGTCTTGCGTGAATGTCAAGGTCACTAAATGCCCTTGCGGATTTTCTCGTAAGAAGGCTTGCCGTAGTTCTTCGACATCTTCTTCTGGTTCCAAATCTTGCTGAACAAAACGTTTGGTCACTTCTTGCTGTGGGTTACGGAAAACCGATTGGACTGATCCTTCTTCCACGATCTGCCCATGCTCCATCACCGCGACCTTGTTGCAGATTTTGCGAATGACGTTCATTTCATGGGTAATCAGCACGATCGTCAAATGCAATTTTTTATTGATAGAAAGCAAGAGATCCAGCACTTCTTCTGTTGTTTGTGGATCTAACGCACTCGTTGCTTCATCACACAGCAAAATTTCTGGTTCATTCGCTAATGCACGAGCAATCCCGACTCTTTGCTTTTGTCCGCCAGACAATTGTGCCGGATAGGCAGTTTCCCGTCCTTCCAACCCAACTAACTTGATCAGCTCTTGCGCCCGTTGCCGTCGTTTTGCTTTTTCAACGCCTGCCAACTCCAATGGCAATTCGATGTTCTCCGCCACCGTTCGAGACCATAATAGATTAAAGTGCTGAAAAATCATGCCGATTTTTTTACGGAAGTTTCTCAATTCTTTGTTTTTCAATGCCAAAATATTTTGACCGTTAATGACTACATCTCCTGCTGTCGGCAATTCTAAGCCGTTCAACAAACGAACTAATGTACTTTTCCCAGCACCAGAGTAGCCAACGATTCCATAGATATCGCCTTTTTCCACTTGCAGTGAAACATCATTGACGGCGTGGACAGCCGTTTGCTTTTTGCCGAATGACTTTTTTACATGCGACAATTCGATTAATGCCATGTTATTCCCATCTTTCCTCTTTGGTTGGTTAAACACAAAAAAAGCTTTCATCCTCTGTACATTATACTGTTACAAAGGACGAAAGCACAACTTCCGCGTTACCACCTTGATTTACTGTCGATTCACATCAACAGCCTCGCTCAGTACTTGAATTGCTTCGCATACTGCTGCACTGTAACGGGTGCCTCCCGTGATAGGCTTGTTTCCACTCACCTATCATGCTCAAAGACCATCTTCCATCCTCTCACCGTCGCCCATTTGCACCAAACAGGGCTCTCTGTGTACGTTAAGAACATGTACTCTTCTTTTCAAAGCATTCATTTATTGAGCAAATTATAGCAACGTCTTATCCGACTGTCAATTCTTTTTGAAAAAATAGTCGTTTTTACAGATTTGACTTACAAAGCTTCAAATTGACTTGGGTCAACCTCTTTGAAGCTGACCAGCCAAGCATTCATTTCGTCTTCATCATTTAAGGTATCAATGGATTGATCGATTTTTTCATTTACGGAAGAAATCACGCCCGTCAATGGACTTGGAAATTCACTGACTGCTTTTTCCGCTTCTAGCTCAACAAGGGTCTCTCCTTGTTTTAAAGCAGTTCCTGCTTTTTGAATCGAAGCAAACGTGACCGCACCAAGTTCTTCTTGCGCTTCTTTTGTTAAACCGACACAATATTCTTTCCCGTTAAACAAAACCCACAAATTATCTTTTTTTCTTAAGCATTTCTTTTCCATGATTCTAGTAAGACTCCTTCATATTCATTTTCTTTAAATCCATTAATCAAAAAGCGGTCGCCGCTAACTAGCAGTGGGCGCTTGATCAACATACCATCGGTTGCCAGCACGTCGGCTGCGTCTTGGGCAGTCATGGTCGGCACTTTTTCTTTTAATTGCAATTCACGGTATTTCATGCCGCTTGTGTTAAAGAAACGGGTTAACGGTGCTTCGCTTGATTGGATCCAAGCCAGCAATTGTTCCGGTTGAGGCGGTGTGGTCACCATATCGATCGCTTCAAAGGGAATCTCGTGCTCTTCTAACCAACGCTTCGCATTTCGGCATGTACTGCATTTTGGGTACCAATAAAATGTAATCATGTGAACTCCTTAAAGTGTTTTTGGTGCGGTCTCAGCTTGATAGCGCATCGATAAAATCAAACCGATCCCAATCATATTGCTTAATAGGGCAGATCCTCCTTGGCTAATAAACGGCAGTGGAATCCCCGTCAACGGTAAGAGACCGATGTTTGCGCCAATGTTTTCAAACACATGGAAGAGAATCATCATAATGATCCCAGTTGCCAAGTAAGCATAAAATTCATTGTTGGTATCGAAACATACGCGGATCATCCGATAGATCAAAATAAAATACAATAAAATGACAAACGCGCTGCCAATAAACCCAAAATTCTCACCGATCACCGAAAAAATCATATCGGATTCTCGGACTGGTACATACACATCGCTGACATTAAATCCTTTCCCGAACATCCCGCCAGAGGCGATCGCCATCAGAGCGTACGCCAATTGGAAGGATTGCCCTTGGGTATCATGAAAAGGATCTAGCCACGAATCGATACGGGCGAACTGGTACTCTTTAAAGATCCCTGTATTGTACAGCAACTCACGACCAACATCGGTAGTCACTAAGAAAATCGTTCCGCCGCCGAGAATCACGAATGCCGCAATCACTGGCACAACGATTCGCCAAGAGATCCCCGACATCAAGAAGACCCCACCGAAAATCGCCAGAAATACCAACATCGTACCAAAGTCGTTTTGCAAGGTGATCAGGATCAGTACTGGAATCGTGACGGCCAACATTTTCGCAATCAGCAACCCATCTGTTTTCAGATCTCGTTCCCGATGCTTGACATTGTGCTGTGTGACGACTAAGGCCAACATCATAATATAGGCGATCTTCATCAACTCTGACGGCTGGAGAGTAAAGGCCCCAAAACGGAACCAGTTTTTTGACCCTGTCGAGGCAGCCATTGTCCGGTCGTAAAATTTCAAAAGCGCCAACATGACGGCTAATCCGGCTCCATAAATATAGGGAGTCAATTTCCAAAGCCATTTTGATTTGATCTGCATGATAATAATCACCGCAATAATACCTAGCACATACCATAAAGCTTGAAACCCTAAAGTTCGCAACATATTCGGGTTATTTGGATCGTGGGTCAACGCCACATACAAGGACGCCACACCAATCAGACATAATAAAAATACGGGTAGAATCACACCGTAGTCAATTCGATTATCGTTCGTTTTTATTCGTGAATTTTCCATGTCCACACTCTCTTCTGTAGAATCTTTATCCATTATAGTGATATTTGAGGAGAAAAGAAAGGATTGTCCACGAGCATTCACAAAAAATTTAGAAACTTTAATGATTTTCGGGAAAAGAGGGTTAAAAACAATCCGAAATTGTTTAGAATTACAATGAAAGAAGGGCTATATTCTGATTCATATCTGATCAATCAGAGTAAAACGATCGTATATGTACTAGATAGGAAGTTCAGCGACATACTTTTCAATGAAAACTCGCTGAATTCGTCTATTCTCCTTACTTAATAAAATATCTTATTCTTAGTATTCTTCTTTATTTTTGATAAATCTTTCCTCAATGTAACAGAATAAAGCAACTTTAACTCCATGATAGATCGCCACCTAGTTTTCGTTTCAAATAGATAGCAACAAATGACTACTCTTAACTACTTTTTCCAAAATATAAATTGATACATGACAAGCCTAATTTACCACATTAATGTGGTAATGAAATGTTATTTACGCCACCACATAATTTCACTAGAATACAATTAAGGAAGCGCTTCCGGAGGTGAACCAATGATTTTAAATAATCGAGAACAACTGCTGTTGCAACTACTATTAGAACAAACGGAGTTTCGCCCTGCCTCTTTTTTTCAAAAGCAGTTAAATGTATCCCAAAAAACGGTTTATAACAATTTAACGACTTTAGAAAAGAAACTAAAAGATTCGGGACTAGCTCTCAAAAAAGTACCAAGAAAAGGAATCTTTTTATCTGGTTCTGAATCAGCAAAACAGAATGGTTATCGATTGTTAGCAAAAAAAGAGACTAAACTCGAACTATTTTCACCTAATTATCGTAAAATCTTTATTTTCGCTAACTATCTGTTTTCAGTAAAACCAATGCATTATCAGGAATTCTCTGAATATTTTTATATTAGCAACCAGTCAATAAAGAAAGATGTTGATGAAATCGTTGCTTTCTGTCGATTCCATCAAGTATCAACAAAAATGACTACTAGCGGACTCAAGCTAACCTCAGTTGAATCTGCTGCTCAAAACGTATTCAAATCTTTTTTAGAGAAGTATACCGACGCCAAAGCCAGTGAAAATCTTTTGGTCAACAATCTCTTTGACTCTAAGGTTCTCGATTTAACGAAGAAATTTGTCTCAGACATGACTCAAACAATCGGCCATCCAGTCAATAATTATTCTATTGAATCTTTGAAGCTTTCATTGCGAATTTTTCTTTCAAGACTTCTTATAGATAAACACATTGAAAAACAAGAGCAGCTAGTATTTGACGAACTTAGACGAATGAAATTCTATATGATCGCGGTTGATTTTTCTGAAATGATCCAACAGCAACTACCTGTTCAATTTAGTGATACAGATATTCAATATGTATGTTCCTTGTTATTAGCACACGGTATCGAGCCTTTTGGTCAAATGGATGAGCCTCACGAATCTACTATCACAAATTGTACGAAACAAATTATTCAAAAAATGTCACATATGTTAAACGCAGATCTGACACAAGATAAATTATTGCTGCAAACATTATTGGCTCATATCGTTCCCATGATCCATCGATCAAAGACAGGAATTTTATTGAAAAACCCACTGATAAAAAGTATCAAAAAACAATACTCAACAATGTATACATTGACCAAATATGCAATTGGAGATTTAGAGGAGCGATTTCAAATCTTATTAACAGAAGACGAAGTTTCTTTTCTGACGATCCATTTTCAGCTAGCCTTTGAAAAGATAAAAATTACTAACCATATACTAATTGTTTGCCAATCTGGTTTTGCTACATCGGAGTTGATTTTTAACCGTATCAAACAAACGATCGCTGCTGATACCGTATTGGAGATCATTCCTTTGAGTAAACTGGTCAGTACATCTCTTGAAACTGTTGATCTGATCATATCAACTATTCCATTGGACATTACAGCACCGCCAGTTATTTATATTTCGCCGCTTCCTACTACCGAAGAAATAGGAAGAATCTCAGCAAAGATATCTAATCTTAATGAGAATGAGAAAAATTTTTACTCAAAAAAATACCAGAAAACGACTTTATTACAAAAATATTTAGATCCTACTTTCCTTTTTGTCAAAAAAAAGTTTCGAACAAAAAAAGATGTACTGGATTTTTTAGCAGATGATTATCTGAAAAAAAAGCTTGTTACAACAAAATTTAAGCATTCTCTATTTGAACGAGAGGAACTAGGAAGCACTGGCTTAAAGACGGGAGTAGCCATTCCACATGCTGATCCACATACAGTGAAAGAAACAAAACTTGCTTTTCTCACCCTCGATGCGCCAATTACTTGGGGAGACACAAAAATCCAACTAATTGTTTTGCTTGCGATTGCTGAAGAAAACATGATCGAGGCAAAAGAGTTGATCGCTTCGATTTACGGATTGTTTAACTCAGCCGAAGAAATTCAATGGATCGTTAATAGTCAAACGCAAGAAGAACTGTATCAAAGATTGTTAAGAGGAGGAAATTGATCATGTTTTTTGATCACCAAATCGTATTACTTGAAAAAGATTCTAAAACAAAAGAGGAAGCTTTTCGACTATTAGCAGACGAACTCATCAAAACTCATTGTGTAAATGATCAGTTCTATCAAAATATCGTACAGCGAGAAGAAACCTTTCCTACAGGTTTAAAAATTAACGGCATTGGGGTAGCGATCCCACATACGGACAGCAAATTTGTTTTACGATCCCAAGTCGCTTTTATGTCACTTGCCTCTCCCCTTTCATTTATTGAAATGGGTTCGCAAGAAAAGAAAATCGATGTATCTCTGTTGTTCATGCTTGCATTGAAGGAACCACATGAGCAATTGGGTATGCTACAAAATCTTATCTCTATGTTTCAAACACCAGGGGTTTTGGAAGCCCTATCCTCAGTAACGACTAAAGAAGCGTATCTTTCGATTATTGAAAAAAATGGCCTGCAATAAAAAGGAGGAACAATTATGTTAAATGCATTACAGTGGTTCGTTGATCTAGGTTCAATCGTTGTTTTGCCTATTTTAATTTTTATTTTTGGAATAATTTTGGGAACCAAGCCTGGCAAAGCCTTTACTTCAGCCTTAACTGTTGGTGTCGGGTTTGTTGGATTGAATTTGGTGATTGACCTTCTAAGCAGCAGCTTGGGTCCTGCCGCCCAGCATATGGTTGAACGTCTAGGATTAAATTTGACAACGATTGATGTCGGATGGCCTGCCGCAGCGGCAATTTCTTACGGGACGATTTTAGGAAGTCTTGCCATTCCGATTGGTGTGGTCCTAAATGTTCTACTCATCATTTTAGGGCTGACTAAAGTATTGAATGTAGATATTTGGAATATTTGGCACGCAGCCTTCATCTCTTCTCTGATTTATGCCCTCACTGGAGACTTTGCAATGGGGATCGCGGCCACCGTCATCTATTTGATGATGATTCTTTTAATGGGAGATATTTTAGGTCCGATCATTAATAAGTTCTACGGATTTCCTAATATCACTTTTCCTCATGGTACCGCCGCACCAGGATTCATCTTTGCACTTCCGATGAATTGGCTCTTTGATCGTATTCCAGGACTAAAAGATTGGAAAGCAGATCCAGAAACCATTCAGAAAAAATTTGGTGTCTTTGGTGACTCTACTGTTATGGGCTTTTTGATTGGTCTCATCATGGGAATACTTGCCGGATATGACACAGCAGGTGTCGGCCAATTAGCCGTCCAAACAGGCGCTGTGATGGTTTTGATGCCTAAAATGGTTGCTTTACTGATGGAAGGTCTAACGCCTATTTCTGAATCTGCAAATGAATTCGTCAAAAAACGGTTTCCTGGAAGAGAGCTTTACATCGGTATGGATGCAGCATTATCGGTTGGTCATCCAGCTGTCCTATCTTCCTCATTGCTGCTAGTTCCGATCACTATTTTGTTAGCCGTAGTTCTACCTGGCAATACGACCTTGCCTTTTGGTGATTTAGCAACCATTCCCTTTCTGATTTGCTTGATGGCTGCTGTTTTTGGAGGAAACATCATTCGAACAGTAATTGCTGGAACGATTTATATGGTAAGCATTCTCTATATTACTTCGTGGGCAGCACCGCTTGTCACTACTGCTGCTCGATCCGCAAACTTTGATCTACAAGGAAACTCTATGATCACTGCTATGGCTGAAGGTGGTTTATGGACCACATTCCTTTATGTCGGCTTAACCAAAATATTAAGCTGGGGCGGTTTAGCCATAATTGGCGTCTCTGTTTTGTTTGGATTGATTTATGTAAATAAAATTCGTCCCAAGAAACAAACATCGAAATTATAGGAGGAAATGATAATGAAAAAACTATTGATTATGTGCGGTACAGGTGTTGCAACTTCAACAATTGTAACAAATAAGGTAAAAGAATGGCTGAAAGAAAAAGGGATGACTGATCAAGTGAAACTGTATCAATCCAAAGTGGCAGATGAGATGAATAAAATTGATAACTATGACATCGTGGTGAGTACAACGGTTGTTCCAGACTCAATCAAAGATCGCGTAATTATGGGGCTGCCACTCTTAACAGGGATTGGTACAGAAGAAATGTACGCGGAAATCGAAAAGAAAATCAAAGAATAAGGAGAATGCCCTATGTTGGTCACAACAAAAGAACTATTCGCACATGCAGAAAAACACAATTATGCATTACCTGCAGCAAATTTTTTCGACTTAACTAGTGCAAGAACATACGCGGAGACTGCTGAACGTTTAAACAAGCCTTTGATATTGGCCTTCGCTCAGTCCCATATGAACATGTTGACTTTAGAAGAGGCTGCCATGATTGGAAAATTTTTGGCAAAGAAAAGCACTGCACCTATCGCTTTGCACTTAGATCATGGTACCGATGAAGAGGTCATCAAAAGAGCCATTCATCTAGGTTTTACTTCCGTAATGATCGATGCTTCTGAGGAGCCATTTGAAGAAAATGTCCGTCGGTCAAAGGAGATCGCCGATTACGCTCATAAAAATGGTGTCGTTGTTGAAGCCGAAATCGGGCACGTTGGGTCGGAAAACAGTCTGGAATCAGCCGTAAATAGTCAATCTATTTACACAGAACCTTCTGAGGCTGTTACATTTGCCAAATTAACCGGGGTTGATTCGTTGGCAGTTTCTATTGGCACCTCTCACGGACATTATCAAGGGATACCCAAAATAAATTTTGACGTTTTAAAGGAAATACACCATGCCGTCAATGTTCCTCTTGTTCTGCATGGCGGATCCTCTTCTGGCGATGAAAACCTTGAAAAATGTGCCTTAGAAGGTATCCGGAAAATAAATATTTTTACTGACTTTGTCACTGCTGCTATGAATGAAATTCACAAAAATCAACCAAATGACTATTTCGATTTACTTCATTCAGCAAGCAATGGAATGTCCAAGACACTCGAGCACTATTTTACAGTCTTTCATACCAAACCTTACCGTGAAGGAGAAAGCTAATGAAAAAAAGAACTTTAAGAACACCATTCTTTGTCATCAATCCCAAAGCCTATCTTTATGGAAAACAAGCATTGGCATTGGCAAAAGCTGCTGATGAGTTGTCATCTTTGTATGACATCGACATTCTATTTACTGTTCAGCATGCAGACGTTTCTTTAATTAAACAGGCAACAACACATTTATTCGTCACTGTCCAACATTTAGACGGAATCGAAACTGGTCGTGGAATGGGCTATGTTTTACCCGAAGCAGTGGCAGAAGCCGGAGCTGAAGCTACCTTTTTAAACCATGCTGAACACCCCATGACATTGCAAGAACTGACTAAAGCGATTCAGCGCTCAAATGAATTGGGTCTCTTAACAATTGTCTGTGCGAATTCATTGAGTGAAGCGAGAGCCGCGGCTTCCCTAAAACCCGATGTGATGGTTTGCGAGCCAACCGAACTAATTGGGACAGGACAAACCAGTGATCTTCAATACATGACGGAAACAAATCGTGTTGTTCGGGAAATTGATCCAGAAATCCTGATTTTGCAGGCTGCTGGTATATCTAGTGCTGCCGATGTTGAAAAAGCTTTGTCGTCAGGTGCTGATGGTACCGGAGGGACAAGCGGTATTGTGCAAGCAGATGATCCAGTTCAAACCCTTACAGAAATGATCAAACAAGCGGTGAAGCACAAAAAGGAGGATTAAGACTGTGAAATTTTTAAAAGAGCAACTGACGTTAACTTCTAACGGGAATCGAGTGTCTTACCACAACATCACAGAAGAAGTGAAAGCAATGGTTGAAAAAAGCGGAATTTCAAATGGAATCTGTCTCGTACAGTCTCCCCATACGACTTGTTCTGTTATCTTTGAAGAATACATGCATGATATAGACTTTAACGGAGATGAATTTCTTCAAGTTGATTTAAACCGAATTCTCGATAAAATTATTCCTCGTGAACTATCAGAAAATACCGATTATCGTTATCCTGGACCAAAGCATTTAGAATTTTTGATGAGTCTGGACGATCCAAACTACCCAACAGATCCAGCAACGATTTTAAACGGCGATGCACATATTCGCTCGAGTTTTTTCGGTGCAAGCGAAAGCTTTATTTTAAGTAATGGCAAGCTAGAGATCGGCTCTGTAGGCTATATCTATTTTGTTGATTTCGATCAAAATCGTGTGCGAAATAGGACATGCCATGTAATGCTAATGGGCGAATAAGAACAGTTATCGGGTAAATCAGGAAAAATTTAGATTACTTATCGCCTACAAAAGAAAAACCATGAATCCTCTAAAAGAAGATTCATGGTTTTTCATTTCTTATGCCAGCTATAGGGATCGAACCTACGACCTACGCGTTACGAGTGCGTTGCTCTACCAACTGAGCTAAGCTGGCGTTGTATGGCACAAAGAAAATTATATGCAAAAACGGTTGTTTTGTAAAGAGGTCTGCTGAAAAAAATCTACTTACTGAAATTTTCCGAAAATTGTGATATAATAGAAGTATCAAGGAGGTTTTTACATGGCAACATTTGGTAAATTCGAAACAACAATTGTCCCGTCACAAGAAGGTTCAACGTTTGAGGTCGCTACTCCTGTCATGTTCACGTTCCATGGGAAGAAACAAACTGGTACCATCACAAAGCAGTTGAAAAACTCTGCGGTGGTCGAGCTGAACGAAACCCCAGAAAACCAGAAATTAGTTTCGCAAAGTAATGGTGTATTGATCATCAATTACAAACAATTAACCAAACTATAACCCGTTTAATGCAAGGAGAAAATCAGTTGATTTTCTCCTTTTTTCATTGTCTGTTTTTTTGAAAAACGCAAAAAAAGCCATGGATAACCGATCGAACCGTTTTGGCTGTCGATCTTCTTCCATGGCGTCATTGACGAGGCAAAACTTCAGTTGCCTTTTTCGTATTTGTATTGATTTATTTTGTACCGAATAGACGGTCACCGGCATCGCCCAAACCAGGAACGATATAGCCGTGTTCATTTAGCCGTTCATCAAGATTTGCAGTGTAGATGTCAACATCTGGATGGGCATCTTGCAATGCTTTCACGCCTTCTGGTGCAGCAACTAAGCAGACGAATTTCATGTTTGAAGCACCACGTTTTTTCAGTGCATCGATCGCCATGATCGCTGAACCACCCGTAGCTAACATTGGGTCAACGATAAATAATTGACGTTCATCGATATCTTCAGGTAATTTTACGAAGTATTCGTGTGGTTCTAGCGTTTCTTCATCACGGTACATCCCGATATGACCAACTTTTGCGGCTGGGATCAATTCAAGGATACCATCAACCATGCCTAGACCTGCGCGCAGGATCGGAATGATCGCTACCTTTTTACCGGATAGTGTTTTTTGTGTTGATTCTTCAATTGGTGTTTCAATCACTAGATCTTCAAGCGGCATGTCGCGAGACACTTCATACGCCATCAACATTGCGATTTCATTAACAACTTCACGGAAAACCTTTGTTCCACAGTTCTTGTCGCGGATCATTGTTAATTTGTGTTGGATCAGCGGGTGATCGATTACTTGAAATTTACCCATTTAAAAAAATCTCCTTTGGTTTTTCTCTTATTTTAAAGCAAATCGGCTCTTGTTACAACCATCTGCCCTAGGCAATACTGCTTTTCCTCAAAAAAAGGATTGTGTTAGAAGGAAGGAGACAAGACGGCATGTAACACGCCTCTACGTTCATTCTAGCCCCTTTTTCACTTTTGGTGATCAAAGAGCTGGAGCGCAAGAAAAACGCGTGAGACGTCTTGTCTGACCTTAACTTCTGTCACAGTCCCATTTTATTTGTTTTTGTAAAGTGGATAGTTGTCCGTCAATTCTTTGACTTGCGCCGCTACTTCTGCCAAGACGGCTTCATCATTTGGTTTTTCTAAAACTTTGACGATCAATTTCGCCACTTCGACACAATCTTCTTCTTTAAAGCCACGACTAGTGATCGCTGGTGTCCCCACGCGAATCCCACTCGTTTTGAAAGGACTTAATGATTCGAAAGGAATCGAGTTTTTATTGACGGTGATATTGACTTGATCCAGCAAGGCTTCTGCTTCTTTTCCGTTCAAATCAAAGCCACGCACATCGATCAATAATAGGTGATTGTCTGTTGCACCAGAGACCAAGCGGGCTTGTGGTGCTTGGTTGAAGACTTTCGCCATTGCTTGCGCATTGCGGATGACTTGTTCAGAGTACTCTTTGAACGACGCATCTTGTGCTTCTTTAAAAGCGACAGCTTTCGCTGCGATCACGTGCTCTAATGGTCCGCCTTGGATGCCAGGGAAAACGGCACTATTGATTTTTTTCGCTAAGTCTTCATCATTTGTTAAAATCAAACCGCCTCGAGGGCCGCGTAATGTTTTATGGGTCGTAGAAGTCGTGATGTCCGCATAAGGAACTGGGTTTGGATGAAGACCAGCCGCTACTAAACCAGCGATATGCGCCATATCCACCATCAATTTTGCGCCAACTTCATCAGCGATTTCACGGAACTTCGCAAAATCGATCGTACGTGAGTAAGCACTGGCACCGGCAACGATCAGTTTCGGTTGATGCTTGCGCGCCAAAATACGAACGACATTGTAGTCAATGACTTCTGTTGCAGGATCAACACCATAACTAACAAAATTATAGGTCTTGCCGCTGAAATTCACTGGTGAGCCATGGGTCAAATGACCGCCTGCGGAAAGATCCATCCCTAATACTGTATCGCCTGTTTCGATCAACGCTAAATAAGCTGCTGTGTTGGCTTGAGAACCAGAATGCGGTTGAACATTGGCATATGCCGCACCGAAAATACTTTTCGCCCGTTCAATTGCTAAGTTTTCTACCACATCAACAAATTCACAACCGCCATAGTAACGACGACCTGGATAACCCTCAGCGTATTTATTTGTCAAAATACTACCTTGCGCAGCCATTACACCTTCTGAAACGATATTTTCAGACGCAATCAATTCCAAATTGTTTTGTTGACGATTCGTTTCTTTTTCGATCGCTTGCCACAATTCGGGATCAAACGTTTGATAATCCATGCTTACAACACCCCTTTACCTTAATGGTAGCATTGTATCACATTTCTTCATAAGCTACCTATAATGAATTCTGGTTTTTTGCTAATTTTCTTGAAAGAAACTTTGATTTGCAGCTTTTTTCAACCGATTCATATAAGCAGCCCCTAAGCCGCTTTCTGGAAACGTGGGTGCAAATAAGATATCTAGCTCAGCAATCGATTCATCTAACGCCCGTAACCCCGCAAACAGCCCTTTTGTCGCGGCTTCCACACTGTCATCAAAAAATAAATAAATGGCTGCCGCTTCAAAGCGGACTTGCTCGGCGATCGTCGGTCCAGCTAAAACACCTACCTTAAGCTGCTGTTCTTTTGCCCAAGCCATGGCTGCCGACCAATCTTGGTCATTGACCATCATGACGTTAGTATTCGGTGCATAGTGCTTGTATTTCATGCCTGGCGCTTTGGGTGCTTCACTTTCTGTTACTAAGTGCTGATCGACGAGGACTTTCGTTTGTAAGACTGCTTCAAGCTGTTCTTTAGAGATCGCACCAGGGCGTAAGATGACCGGCGGCGCCGTTGGGTCACTCAAATCTAAGACTGTTGATTCGACACCGATCTGCGTCACCCCATCATCCAAGATGCCAGCAATTTTGCCTGCCAGATCATGCTGAACATGCGCAGCTGATGTTGGGCTTGGTTTACCAGATGTATTCGCGCTAGGACCAACCAATGGCTGTTGGGCTTGTTTGATCAACGCTAACGTCTTGGTGTTGTTGGGCATCCGAAACGCCGCTGTGGATAAGCCGCCAGTAACGATGCTAGGTAAACTGTCTTTTTTGATCGAAAAGATCAAGGTTAAGGGCCCCGGCCAGAAAGTTTCCATCAATTTATCAGCGAAGGGATGCTTGTTATCCACAAACGGTTCCAACTGCTCTGGCTCGGCAATATGAACGATCAAAGGGTTATCACTAGGTCGTCCTTTGACTTGATATACTTGCGCAACAGCATTGGGCAAAAGCGCGCTAGCCCCTAGTCCATAGACGGTTTCCGTCGGGAACGCCACTAATCCCCCCTCAGCTAAAATAGCTGCTGCTTCGTTTAACTGTGATTGATTAAAAATTTTTGTTTCCACAATTTATCCACATCCTTTTTTGAGAAGTTTCCACACTTATCAACATTTTCTTGTTTCTTTTCCACATTTTGTGGATAAGTCGTTTGTCAAGTGTGGATAACCCTGTTTATAACTCGGTTTATTTAGAAGTCGTTCATTTCATAAGGTTTTTGCAATTTTTCCTGTGTAAAAAAATTTATTTATCCACATCTTGTGGATGACTGACGAACACCATCCGGTCTTGACCCGCAAGATCTTTTACTACGGTGACTTCTTTGTTGGGAAAAGCGGCTGCAAACAGTTGTTGAACGGCGGGTCCTTGCTGAAAGCCGATTTCTAGCGCCATTTGCCCACTTGGCGCCAAACACTTCGGTGCTTGCTGTACTAATTGCTTATAGATCGCTAACCCTTGTTCTTGAGCAAAAAGCGCCATTTTAGGCTCTTTTTCCCGTACGCTGATATCCATCAGCGGCCACTCTTCAGCGCTGATATACGGCGGGTTGGAAACGATCAGATCCCATTGCTGATCTGCCACAGGCTCTAAGGTATTTCCTTGGAAAAAGCGGATCTCTGCGCCTAAGGTTGCCGCATTTTCTTTAGCAACGGCTAATGCCTCTGCTGAAAGATCCACGGCACTTACGGCCCACTGGGGACGTGCCAATTTCAAGGCAATGGCGATCGCTCCAGTACCTGTGCCGATGTCTACGACTCGTAGTGGCTGATCTGCTGGTAATTTTGCCAAACACTTTTCCACCAGCTCTTCGGTTTCTGGACGCGGGATCAAGGTTGCAGGAGTCACTTTTAAGCGATGCCCATAAAATTCTTCATACCCCAGTAAATATTGCGGGGGTTCATGCTGTAGCAGCTGTTCAAGATCTGCTGCGATCTGTGCCTCATCTTCCCTTAGGATGGGTTGGTCCATCTGCAGCAGCCAATCGAGTTGCTGCCAGTTTTTTCGCTGTAAAAACAGGTATTGGATCGCATACCCGTCCAGCCCTTTCGTTTCTAAAAAAGAAGAAGCCCGTGAAAGGACTTCTCGATAGGTTTTAGCCATTTTGCATCTCATCTAATTTTGATGTTTGATCGTAAACGATCAGTGCATCAACAATTTCATCGAGTTTTCCAGCTAAAATTTGATCCAATTTTTGAATAGTTAACCCGATACGGTGATCTGTTACGCGGTTTTGTGGGAAGTTATAGGTCCGAATCCGTTCAGAACGATCGCCGGTACCCACTGCTGATTTACGGTTTGCATCGTATTCGCTTTGTGCTTCTTGCTGCATTTGGTCATAGACCCGTGCCCGCAAGACTTTCATCGCTTTCTCACGGTTTTTCAGCTGTGAACGCTCATCTTGCATCGCAACAGCGATCCCTGTTGGCAAGTGCGTCAAACGAACAGCAGAAGCTGTTTTGTTGACGTGCTGACCACCAGCACCAGAGGCATGGTAAATATCGGTTCGAATATCTTTGTCTGCGATATCGATTTCGACTTCTTCTGCTTCAGGCATAACCACGACCGTTGCCGTAGACGTATGGATTCGGCCTTGTGATTCGGTAGACGGTACCCTTTGCACTCGGTGGGCGCCGCTCTCATATTTCAATTTTGAAAAGACGTTGTCGCCGGTGATCATCATGATGACTTCTTTGTAGCCGCCGATCCCAGTGACGTTGGCATCCATGACTTCGACTTTCCAACCTTGGTTTTCCGCATATTTTTGATACATATTGAAAAGATCGCCAGCAAATAAGGCTGCTTCATCGCCGCCTGCTGCACCACGGATCTCCATGATGATGTTTTTGTCATCATTCGGATCTTTTGGCAATAACAAGATTTTGATGCGTTCTTCTAAAACATCTTTTTCTTTTTTCAAGTCAGAGAGTTCTTCTTTGGCCATCTCTGCCATTTCCGCATCAAGGTTTTCCCCAAGCATTTCTTCGGTATCCTTGATTCCTTCAACGACTTCTTTGTAACGGCGGTAGACTTCCACCGTTTCCCGTGTATTGGCTTCTTCTTTTGAAAGCTGCATG
Source organism: Enterococcus sp. 2G9_DIV0600 (assembly GCF_002140615.1). Classification (NCBI taxonomy): domain Bacteria; kingdom Bacillati; phylum Bacillota; class Bacilli; order Lactobacillales; family Enterococcaceae; genus Enterococcus; species Enterococcus sp. 2G9_DIV0600. The sequence goes on along the minus strand of NZ_NGLL01000001.1, from coordinate 381,538 downwards.
AAGCGTTTGGTGTCAGAGATCACGGCTGGATCACTTAGTAATTCGCCTAATTCTTCGTAACGGTCTTCGATTGCTTGTAACTGATCGTACATTGATTATTCTCCTTCTTTTTTCATTCCCGGGTGAAAGTAATGCTTGCGGCAAACTGGATAATACGCTTCATTGCCGCCGATTTGTACTTGATCGCCCTCGTAAACGGGTTTTCCGTCGATATAGTGCAAGTTCATGGTTGCTTTTTTATGACAGAACCAGCAGATGGTTTTCATCTCTTCGATTTTATCTGCGTAAAGCAGCAAGTATTTTGAGCCTTCAAATAATTCATTACGGAAATCATTTTTCAAACCGAAGGCCATCACAGGGATACCTAACTCATCCACGATTTTGGTGAAAGCCAGCACGTGATGCTTCTTTAGGAACTGCGCTTCGTCGATCAAAATACAATAAGGTTTATAACCCAGGTCTTTGATCAAATGGAACAGATCCGTTTCATCAAAAATCGGGATCGCGTCTCGTTCTAAGCCGATGCGACTCGAAACATTTCCCACGCCACTTCTCGTGTCCAATCCGCTTGTCATGATCACGACTGGTTTATCTTGTTCTTCATAGTTGTGAGCAACTTTCAGTATCTCGATCGTTTTCCCACTATTCATTGCGCCATATTTAAAAAAAAGCTGTGCCATCTCGCCCATCCTTCCTCATACTCCTTTGGTATTATACTTGAAAAAGGAGAATTTTTACAGACTTAAATTCGACACATGCCGCCTTTTACGCAAGAGTTTTACGAAAAGTTAACGGATTTTTTTCCGCCAGCATCTCTTACTCGTTTCTGGCTTTTTGGGCCACTTCTGCCAATACTTGACAAGCCAGTGGGTATTCTGGATTTTCAGCCCCATTGATATCCGTTGCAATGATCGCAAATCCAAGCTGCTGATAGAGCTTGATTGCTGCGTGGCTCCAAGTTTGCGTATGAAGATACATCGGTTCGTTGGCTGCCTCCAAGACAGAAACGACTTGCGTGACCAAGCCGCGAGCGATCCCTTGGCGCTGGGCTTGCGGCATTACTGCTACCCAATGGACTAGTGGAACCAGTGTGCCGTCTTGCTTGGCTTTTTTCCAAGCGGTAGCCGTACCGACCGGTGTACCTGATTGATCAAGGGCAAAAAACATTCGCTGTCCTAGCTGTGCTTGCTCGGGCATAAATTCCTTTTCAAAATACGCCAATGCCTCGGCCTCATTGTCAAACTCTCCGACGGATGTTTCGATCCGTGCCCAATGCCTTTCGTCTCCTGCTTGGTAGCTGCGTAGCGAATAGTTATCGGATTGAAGGGGCTGGATCGGTGTGTTTTTGTGCGCTCGCTTCATCCAGATTTCTGCATATGGAATTGATTTATCTAACATTGGTTGTGCCCCTCTCTCATTGGTTTTTTCCTTGTTCAAAGGTTTATATGAGAATCAATTTGGAATCAATCATGTAATTTCTTTACTAGAAAAATTTCTGTTAGCTGATTTTGCGTATGGGCGATTCTCCCAATTTCGTCATAACCCATTCGCTGATAAAAATCTGGCGCTTGAAAATCAAAGGTCGCCGTCTGACAGTTTTCACAGCCAAATGCTTTCAACTGCTGTTCAAGATCCGTAAGAATCTGCTTGCCATACCCTTTTCCCCGCTCGGATGCTTTGACCCACAGGGTGTCAAGATAGCCGATATGATACATTGAGGCGTAGGCAATGCCACCAGCAATCACCACACCCTCTTTTTTGATTACACTGCTAAAGTTCTGATAGGTCTCTGTTTGTGTAAATGGTTTTTGGTGCTTTGTGTAAGCTGTTAATGCTGTTTCTAACGCAGCCAATTCTTGGTCTGTTCCTTGTTCAATGATTCGCGTCATATTCAATCACTCCTTCTTGTTTCTTGATAATCTGCGATGATCTGATCGACCGTTTCTGCTATCGTTAGGCCTTCTTTGATCAGTCTTTCCTCTGAAGATCCTTTTGGGAAAAGCAAGTCTCGCTCAAGCCACCATTTACGCATCGTTTCCTCGGAAAAATAGTCTCGCTGCATTCGGGTCTGATGTCTTTTGACCGTTTCCTCAAAAGAAAGATCAAAATAATAAACTAGCTTTTTTTTGGGAAAGAGTTTCATTAGAAAGTCGAGAAAGTCTTGGTATTTTTCACGAGAATAAATTCCTTCAACAAGTACCACCGGCACTTTCCCCTTCGCATATAGGACAGCTTCTTTCATCAAACCGCTGGCTAAATTATTAGGGGTATCTTTGACACAAAAAATTTCTCGCCGAAAAACATCTTGTGAAATCAGCACTGCCTCTTCCCCAAAAACGTGCTGAACAGCTTTGGCAATAGTGGTTTTGCCGCTGCCAGAATTACCTCGAAGTAAAATCAAAATACTTTCCATGCAAACTTCCTTTCTTCATTGCCCTGTTTTCTAAGCATATCTCTTGTTTTTCTCTACTAGAAGCATACCATAGAAGCAAAGGAGGAATACCTATGAAAGATACGGCAATTTTTGCTGGCGGTTGTTTTTGGTGCATGGTGAAGCCTTTTGATTCGCTGCCAGGCATCCTCAAAGTGGTTTCTGGCTTTACTGGTGGCCATGTGCCTAACCCAACCTACCAACAAGTAACGACAGGTACCACCGGTCACACCGAAGCAGTTGAGATCACCTTTGATCCTGAAGTCATCTCTTATGAAGAATTGGTTGCCATCTATTGGCAACAGACAGACCCCACAGATGCGTTTGGTCAGTTTGCCGACCGTGGTGATTCCTATCGTCCAGTGATTTTTTACAATAGTGAAGAACAAAAAGCGATTGCGGAAAAATCAAAGGCGCAGTTGCAAGCTAGTGGCCGCTTTGACCGTCCGATCGTAACGAAGATCGAACCAGCAGAACCTTTTTATCCTGCAGAAGACTATCATCAAGATTTTTACAAAAAAAATGCAGCCCATTACAATGCTTATAGCGAAGGCTCCGGTCGAGCCGGCTTTATTCGCCAAAACTGGGCTTAACTTTTTGGGGAACGTTCATTACAATTCATCACTAACAGCCGATCTGCCTCGTCAGCAGATCGGCTGTTTTCTGTTTTTTTTTGCCAAAAGGAAATTGACAGTCAGGGCATTTTCACGATACACTGATTAGAAAATTCTGACGATTATAAAGGAGTGTTTGTTTGATGTTAGCCAATGAAGTCCGTCCAGGTCCAAACCGTTATATTACGGGCGATGGGGTCTTAACTGATTTGCCAGAGTATTTACGAGAGTTCCAAGAGGTAGCAGTAATTACTGGGGAGCAGTCATTCGATGTGTTTTCGAACTATTACCCTCATTCATTCGACTACCCGATCTACCGTTACGATGGATCATCGAGTTATGAAAATGCGCAAACCTTAGCTGAAGCGATCCAGCAAGCAGATGCCGTGGTGGCAATCGGCGGCGGCAAGGTCGCTGATACAGCAAAAATCACCGCCCAAACCCTTGGTGCAGAATTGATCGTGATCCCTACATTGGTTTCTAACTGTGCACCCTTCACCCCGGTGATCGTCGCCTATTACCCCGATCATACGATTTGTAAAATCGACTATGCCAAAAAAGGTGCCTACATGACGATCGTCGACACCCGTTTTTTACTAGCCACACCTGTTGATTACTTTATCGCAGGGATCGCTGATACCTTAGCCAAATATTATGAAATGGAAGCCATCGTCCGCAACATGGCAGAAGACGACAAGACTGCCTTAGTACGGCTAGGTTTCCAAAGCGCTCTTTTGATCAAAAACTTGCTGATTGCCGATGCGATCCAAGCCGTCAAAGACTTAGAAACCGGGCAGCTGACCCCCGCCTTTGCCCGCATCACCGATGCGATCATTGCTTTGGCAGGCGAAGTTGGCGGTTTTGCAGTCGAATTTGGCCGCACGTCCGGTGCGCATGCGCTGCATGACGGCTTGTCTTATTTGAGTGAGACCCATAGCGTCTTGCACGGCAACAAAGTCGCCTACTGCATTTGGGTCCAGCTTGCCTATACCAATGATTTTGATGTGATTGAAAAATTACGGCCGTTTTACGAAGCTTTGCACTTGCCAATGAAGCTGAAGGATCTCCACGTGACGCGCCTTGATCGGGATTACTTCGCCTCGGTTCTGACCTATGCTGTCAAAGAAGAAGAAACCTTTATTTTGATTGATCCTGCGATCACACCCGAAAAAGTCTATCAGGCGATCGAAGCGGTGGAGGCGCTGTAAACCGTACACATTGCTAAACAACTTTATATCAAAAAAACTGTTTCCCTAATGCATTTCGGAAACAGTTTTTTTATTTGATGAAACAGACACCCAGTAGCGATCCTGGCGGCGCATGTTCTTAGTGGGCAACCACAACTGGCGCATTGCCCATCACTGCACGGCTTCACCCAGCAACCCATTTTCTAAGCAGTATTGATAAATGCCTTCCTCGGCTACGTGACCGATCACTTCGTCGGCGATTGCTTTTAACTCGTCCGAAGCATTGGCCATTGCGAGACCCCAGCCGACTGCCTCTAGCATCTCAATGTCATTGTTGCCATCGCCAAAGGCAATGGCTTCGGATTTATCCAAGCCATAGTAAGCCAGCATTTTGGCAATGCCGCTTCCTTTCCCACTGCTGGCTGGAATAATATCGACTGCCCGATCCCACCAGGCGGTGATTTTCGCCTCTGTGGTATTTGCCATCACTTTGGCGTAGTCTTCTTTCCCTGAGCCAAGCATCACTTGGAAAATGTCTTGCTGCTGGATCACCTCATCAAAATCTTCTGCCACGATCACTTCTTGGTGGGCAAAGGAAAAATACTCAACTAAATCAGCATCTTTGCCATTGGCAACCGTTCGGTCCTTCGTAGCGATCGCTACTGGACGCTTGAGTGCCGTGGCATTTTCTATGATTTGCTGAACATCTTTTTTAGGAATGGGGTTTTGGTGGATCCCCTCGGCTTGATTAAAACAATACGATCCGTTAAAGGTCAAAAACGCATCAAAGGTCACGCCTTCAAATTGCGGCAACGCGATGGGACTTCTGCCAGTCGCAATGCACAACAGGATCCCTTGCTTCTTCAAGGCTTTTAATGTGGCTAACATTCTTTCAGAGATTTGCTTTTTGCTCATATCGATCAGTGTGCCATCAACATCGAAAAAAATAATTTTTACGTCTTTCATGATCTTCCCCATTTCCGTCTCGATTGTCAAAAAATTTGATACGCTTTTTTGTCCGCTTTCTCGCTATTGTTCCGTGCGGATCGTCGCTGTTATCTTTTACTTCTTTTATCTTCTCATAAATTGCTAGCGATTTCTTCTGAAATCGCGAAATCCTTACTGATTTGCTTCGAGTTTTTAAGTTTCTTAAACAATCAAGCTGCCGCAAGAACCACAGCCTGATCATTTCTTCTCAACGACACTTTCCAAAAGCTTTTCCTTGCACAATTTCTGCCGCTCATAAATTCTATCCTGCTTTCTTTCAAATCTACTTGGTTCTTTGGTATACTGGGGATAGTTTATTTAGTGAGGGGTTTTTTGTAATGAACTTTACCCGCTTTGCTCGCTTGACACAGCGCAGGAGCAAAACATTTATTTCCCAGAATGTGTCTTCGATCCAAGTGATCGTTTTTTATTATATCGTGATGACGGTGGTCTCTTTGGGGCTTTTTTCACTCCCCTTCTTTCGGGAACCCGGCTCTCATGTCGCGTTTATCGATCTGTTCTTTATGGCGGTCAGCACGGTCAGTGTCACAGGGTTGACTACCTTCCCAATCAATGACGTATTTAACGACCGCGGGGTCATTTTATTGGAAGTCCTCTTTCAAGTCGGTGGTTTAGGGATCATGATGATCTCGACCTTTTTTGCGATCGTTTCACGGCGCAAAATCAGTTTAAAGCAGCGCCAGTTGATCATGACGGATATGAACCAGCCGAAGCTTAGCGGGATCGTTCGGATGATTCGAACGACGTTTACCATCATTTTAGTTTGTCAGTTGGTAGCAGGCACGATCTTCGCTGTTTATTTTCATCTTTACGGGTATTATGACAATTGGCGAGACGCGATCTTTTATGGGTTTTATCAAGCGATCTCTGCTGTGACCAACTCTGGCTTTGATGTGACGGGCAATTCCATCTTGCCGTTTTCCCATGATTATTTCTTCCTGACGTGTATCATGATTTTGATTTTTATCGGGGGGATCGGATTTCCAGTGATCATGGACTTTCGGGAATGGGTCCTTTTTAAAATGAAAAAACAACGCCGCCGCTTGCCGTTTCGCTTTTCTTTGTTCACAAAAATTGCTGTTTTGGCTTTCGTGATCCTCTTTGTCGGCGGCACATTAGCGATCTTTTTCCTTGAGAAAGATTATTTATTCAAAGATTACAGCTTTAGTGGTATGTGGATGAACAGCATGTTTTATTCTATGACAACGCGGAATGCTGGCTTGCAGATCCATGACTTAGGCAACTTCCAAACCACGACGTTGATCGTTTTCTCCTTGCTGATGTTTATTGGTTGTAGTCCCAGCTCTGTTGGTGGCGGGATTCGGACGACGACCATTGCCATCATTGGGCTGTACCTCTATGCCTTCTTAAAAAGTGAGGATAATATCAATATCTTTGGTCGCCGCATCGATCAAGATGACGTCCGCAAATCGGTGGTAGTCTTCATGCTTTCGATGGGCATGTGCTTCTTTTGTGTCTTATTCTTGACCGCCATCGAGGATATCCCTTTGATTGCCATCATTGTTGAAGTTTCCTCGGCCTTTGGAACCACAGGGCTTTCTTTAGGAATCACGGGCGATTTATCAACTATTGGCAAACTCGTGATTGCTCTTTTGATGTTTATTGGCCGTGTCGGTATGCTGTACACTTTGATGTTATTCGTACCAAAAGAAACACGTGACTTAGGTTACGAGTACCCAACGGAAAAAATCATTATCGGTTAAAGCAGCAGCAAACCTGACAGAAGGTTTGCTGTTTTGCTTTTCAAGCCTTTGATCAGCTCAAGTGAAAGAACCGTTTATCAACATGGTCTTTGCAGAAATTTAAAGAATCGCAAAAGCAATTTAACCTTTTTCTTGGTATATGGTATGATAAATTGAATTTGCACAACGAAAGCATTCGCTCTAATGGAGGGTTACATTATGGGAATACGAAGTCATCTGGCTGTTTCAGTCGGTAAGACCTCTCAATGGGTATTAAAGAACTTTTTCAAAGGTGGCTCAAGCCTGCCTGGTAAATTAGCATTAAAAGTTGATCCACATATATTAGATCATTTGGCGAAAGATTACCAAGTCGTCGTGATCACAGGCACTAACGGCAAAACATTGACGACTGCCTTGACTGTCAATATTTTGCGCCAAGAATTTGATGAAGTATTGACGAACCCAACCGGCGCCAATATGGTCCAAGGGATCGTTTCAACCTTTCTATCGGCACGCCCTAAAAAAGGCAAAAAATTTGCGGTTTTAGAAATCGATGAAGCCAGTCTCAGCAAAGTAACGAAGTACATCAAACCGGAATTGTTCGTTTTCACCAATATTTTCCGTGATCAAATGGACCGTTATGGCGAGATTTATACGACCTATAAAATGATCGTTGAAGGTGCCGCAAACTCACCGGAAGCAACGATCCTCTGCAATGGGGATTCGCCACTGTTCAATTCGGTAGCAACTGTCAATCCGCGGAAATACTATGGATTTGATCATTTACCAGATGAAGAGCAGATGGCCCATTACAATACGGATGGCGTGTTGTGTCCTGAGTGTCATCACATTTTGCATTATAAAATGATCACCTATGCCAATCTTGGAAAATACTACTGCCCAAATTGCGGCTTCCATCGACCAGAATTGGATTATAAACTGACGGAAATGACCGCAATGGACAACACCTCTGCTGATTTTGTGATCGATGGCAATGACTATCGCATCGAAGTCGGTGGGATGTACAATGTCTACAATGCGCTGGCGGCAACTGCGGTTGCGGAATATTATGGCGTAGCACCTGCAAAAATCAAAGCTGGTTTGGCCTATGACGAAAAAGTCTTTGGTCGCCAAGAAGTGATCCGCATCGGGGACAAAGAATGTACGTTAGTCTTAGTTAAAAACCCTGTTGGTTTGAACCAAGTCATCGATATGATCGGCCTGTCGCCCTATCCTTTCTCGCTAGTCAGCTTGTTGAATGCCAACTACGCAGATGGGATCGACGTCAGCTGGATTTGGGATGGCGACCATGAAGCGTTTGCCGATATGGGGATTCCTCAAGTGATCGCTGGTGGTGATCGTCACAAAGATATGGCGTTGCGGCTAAAAGTTGCGGGGATCCCTGAAGAGAAAATCATTGAAACCCCTGAACTTGATGACGTCATCAAGCAAATCGCAGACTTACCTACAGAAAAAGTCTATATTTTAGCGACTTACACTGCAGTCTTGCAGCTACGCAAAAAACTTGCGGAAAAAGGCTATATCAAAGGAGGAATGAGTCGTGACTAAGTATCAACTGAATGTTGCCCACTTGTATGGAAATCTTTTGAATACTTATGGCGACAACGGCAATCTCTTGATGCTGCGCTACGTGGCCGAAAAATTAGGCGTGACCTTCAACGCAGAAGTCGTCAGCATTCACGAGCCCTTCGATCCTGAAAAATATGATCTCGTCTTTTTCGGTGGGGGACAAGATTTTGAACAAGTGATCGTTTCACAAGATATCCAATCAAAAAAAGAAGCCTTGACCAGCTATATCGAAAATGATGGCGTCATGCTGGCGATCTGCGGCGGCTATCAATTGCTAGGTCATTACTACATCGGTGCCAACGGCGAGAAAATCAAGGGGATCGGCGCCTTGGATCATTACACCTTGAGCCAAGAAAACAACCGGTTCATCGGTGACATCGTGATCCACAATGAAGAATTCGATGAGACCTATTATGGCTTTGAAAACCATAATGGCCGTACTTTCTTAGGTAAAGGGGAAAAACCATTGGGGAAAGTCATCCAAGGACAAGGAAACAATGGTGAAGACCAAACGGAAGGCGTAGTTTACCGCAATGTGTTCGGCTCTTACTTCCACGGACCGCTCCTTGCAAGAAATGAGCATTTGGCAGAGCGCTTGATCCGCACCGCCCTTGCCAATCGTTATGGCAACGTCGAAATTTAAATACACGTACGTAGCAAACAAACCTGTTTTTCGCAGGTTTGTTTTTTTATGGGAAATTTCCCCGCAATTGCCACCTTTTCTCTTTGTTTGCTTCTACGTTCCTATGCTGCCTTGTTTCATTGTAACCGCTATCTTTCTTTTCTATACTGAGGTTGTAGTAAAAATTGAAAGGAGATGTTAAGAAATTATGATGGAAAAAGTTCAGCGGTTTGGCGGTGCGATGTTTACCCCGGTTCTCTTGTTTTCATTTTCGGGGATCATGGTCGCGCTGTGTATTATCTTTAAAAATCCGATGCTTGTGGGGAGCATCGCCACTGAAGGCTCTACTTGGTACAACATTTGGACGATCATTGAAAACGGTGCGTGGACGGTCTTCAACCAAATGGAATTATTATTTGTCATTGGATTACCGATCGGTCTCGCAAAAAAAGCCAATGCGCGAGCGGCAATGGAAGCCTTTGTCGTCTATATTACTTGTAATTATTTTATTTCTGGCATGATCGAGTACTTTGGCAACTTCTTCGGTGTCAACTTTGCAGCTGATCCCGGCGGTGAGAGTGGCTTGAAAATGATCGCCGGCATCAAAACATTAGATACTGGTATTATCGGAGCAATTTTTATTTCGGCGATTGTCGTCTATCTTCACAACAAATTTTTCGATACGAAGCTGCCTGATTTTCTCGGAATCTTCCAAGGCTCTTCCTTTGTCGTGATCCTCGGATTCTTTTTGATGCTGCCAGTTGCTTTCTTGATCGCATTGATTTGGCCAAAAGTCCAAGCTGGCATTGGGTCCATGCAAGGGTTTCTAGCAAGTGCTGGGGTCTTTGGGGTCTGGCTCTATACTTTCTTAGAGCGAATATTGATCCCCACAGGTCTCCATCATTTCGTGTATACCCCCTTTGTTTTTGGTCCCGCTGTCGTCGAAGAAGGGATCTCCAAATACTGGATGGCACATTTACAAGAATTTGCCCAGTCCACCAGACCATTGAAAGAGCTTTTCCCTGAAGGGGGCTTTGCTTTACATGGCAATTCTAAGATCTTTGCTGCACCAGGGATCGCTGCTGCTTTTTATTTCACAGCCAAGCCTGAAAACAAAAAGAAGGTCTTAGCGATTTTGATCCCTGCCACTTTAACTGCCGTTTTAGCTGGTATCACTGAGCCATTGGAATTCACCTTCCTCTTTATCTCACCACCCCTCTTTGCGGTGCACGCTGTTTTAGCAGCGACCATGGCGGCAACGATGTTTGCCTTCGGGGTCGTTGGAGATATGGGGGGCGGCTTGATCGATCTGTTGGCGAAGGTCTGGATTCCGCTATTTCAAAATCATCGCAGTATGATCTTCACGCAGCTGGTGATCGGGTTAGCCTTTACTGCCCTTTATTTCCTTGTTTTCCGCTTCTTGATCCTCAAATTTAAGTTAGCCACACCAGGACGGGAAGAAAACAATAGCGAAGTCAAACTGTACACCAAAAAAGATTACAAAGAAAAACAAGCCAACACTGGAACGCCAGTGATTGCTGGTGCCAATCGCTATACTGAACAAGCCGCAGTCTACTTAGAAGGGTTTGGCGGTCGCGACAACATTGATAAAGTCACTAATTGTGCCACTCGCCTAAGAATCACCGTCAAAGATCAAGACCAAGTGCTGCCAGATGATATCTTTAAAGGCGCTGGTGCCCATGGTGTCGTTCGCAACGGCAACGCCTTCCAAGTGATTGTTGGCCTGGATGTGCCACAAGTGAGAGAACAATTCGAAAAATTATTAGCTGTATCAGACTAAGGAGGAAACAAAAATGAAAAAATTTTCAATCGTGATCGCCGGAGGCGGCAGTACTTTTACCCCAGGAATCGTCTTGATGCTTTTGGAACACTTGGATCGTTTCCCGATTCGCCAAATCAAGTTTTACGACAATTTGGAAGAACGACAAGAAAAGGTGGCACAAGCTTGTGAGATTTTATTGAAAGAACGCGCACCCGAAATCAGTTTTTTAGCAACCACTGATCCCGAAACCGCGTTTCAGGATGTCGATTTTGTGATGGCGCATATCCGAGTTGGCTTGTATGCGATGCGCGAAAAGGATGAAAAAATCCCTTTGAAATATGGTGTGGTCGGCCAAGAAACTTGTGGTCCTGGCGGGATCGCTTATGGGATGCGTTCTATCGGCGGTGTATTGGAGTTAGTCGATTATATGGAAAAATATTCTCCTGATGCGTGGATGTTGAATTATTCCAATCCCGCAGCGATCGTCGCAGAAGCGACTCGTAAATTACGCCCTGATGCCAAGATCATTAATATTTGTGATATGCCAGTGGGAATCGAAGAACGGATGGCGCAAGCGATCGGCTTAGCTTCTCGCAAAGAATTGGTGGTTCGCTATTATGGCTTGAATCACTTTGGCTGGTGGACAGATATACGAGACAAAGCTGGCAATGATTTGCTGCCGCAGATTCAGGCGCATGTGGCAAAATACGGCTATTCATTGCCAGAAGAGATCGAAGCGAGCCAACATGCTGATGCTAGCTGGATGCACACCTTTGCCAAAGCAAAAGAAGTGTACGAGGTTGATCCATCCACTTTGCCAAATACCTACTTGAAGTATTACTTTTTCCCTCAAGATGAAGTGGCGCACACCAACCCATCTTTTACACGGGCAAATGAAGTCATGGCTGGTCGCGAAAAACACGTCTTTGGTGAATGCCAACGCATCGTAGAAAACCAAACAGCGACTGACACCACGCTTGAAGTGGATGAACACGCCAGCTACATTGTTGACCTTGCACGAGCGATTGCTTATAACACGCAAGAACGAATGCTGTTGATCGTGCCTAACGAAGGAGCGATCGTCAACTTTGATGAGCAGGCAATGGTAGAAGTGCCTTGTATCGTCGGCAGTAACGGAGCAGAACCAATCACACAAGGCAAGATCCCTCGCTTCCAAAAAGGATTGATGGAACAACAAGTAGCCGTAGAAAAATTAGTCGTGGAAGCTTGGGCAGAGGGTTCTTATCAGAAGCTATGGCAAGCACTGATTCTTTCAAAAGTGGTACCAAATGCCCGTGTAGCCAAAGAATTACTCGATGAATTGATTGAAGCAAATCAAGCCTTTTGGCCAGAATTACACTAGCCAGCGTTCTTCGCCTCCCCTCCTGGCTTTTCAGCTATACTTAATCCATAAGGAGGGGTTTTTGTGAAATTACAGTATTTGATTCAACAGCACCAATCAGAGTTAAGTGAACTTGATCGTGGCATTCTGAACTATATTCTTTCCAACGGCGATACTGTTCTATCTATGGGGATCGTCGAGCTATCCGAGCAGGTTCACGTCTCAAAGTCATCTATTTTACGGTTGACGAAAAAACTTGGTTTTTCTGGCTATTCCGAGTTCAAATATTTTCTACGGCATCAGCAAGAACAGATAACAACGATTTCGCAGCAAAAAACGATTTTTGAAAAACAACAAGAGGATATTTTCGCCACCCTCAACTATGTAAAAACGGTAGACTTAGCTGCCCTCAACCGCTTGTTTGACCGCAGCAAAACCATCTACTGCTACCCAACTGGGTTTTCCCAAAAAAAAGCACTGGAGGAGTTTTCCAAAATGATGCTTTCTATGGAAAAACGAGTGATCGTATTGCCGAACAAAACGGAATTTGATATGGTCATGCCGATGATCACTACCGAAGATTGTGTGATCATCGCCTCACTCAGCGGCGAAACAGAAAACGTCAAAGAGAATCTGACGACTTTTGCGATTCGTCAGATTCCCCTTTTGACATTGAGTGCGCCAGGAGATAATTATTTTGCTCGCCATTCAACGTTTCACCTGACCTATTATTGCGATTTTTTTCAAATCGGTCGCAAGAAAATCCCTAGCCAGTCTTTGATCGGACTGAGCTGCTTGATTGATTATTTGATCCGTTCCTACGGACTATTCACTTTACAGGAGGGCAACCATGACTAAACGAAAATGGGCGTTTCCATTGATTTTACTGAGTTATTGGCTTTTGATCGCCGGTGCTTACTATCTTTATCTTTCCTTGACTGCCTTCAACCATGGGATGACCTTTGCCCAGTACCTCAACTCGCAACCGTTAGCCGCTTTAGGGGTCTTGTTAAGTAGTCTCCTTTTGCTGCAAGGGGCTTGCCTGTACTTTATCCAACGGTTTTCCATGAGTAAAAAAGGCCTTTTGGGACAGTATTTATTCCTGATCTTCTTCCAGCAGTTACTGACAGCGAATGTCATCGGCGCAGGACTCGTCTTTTTTACAAGAAGAAGTCTTTCGAGTCAGGAGGAAAACGCAACCTGGGGCGAAAAGAGTTTTACCTATGGGGCATTAGCATTCATTCTTTTATTGAGCTTATTCTTTTTCCTCCTTGTTCGATCAGCGATTTAACTTCCCCAAAAAGAAAAGCAGTGCCGGTTGGCACTGCTTTTTGCTGTCGTTTCTGCTAGTTTGGCTCTGTTTTTGAAGCAAAAACCACTTTGATTCCAAAGTGATCGCTGACGATCGGAGTACGCGTTCCGTCAAAAACGACTTCATATTCCGTTGCTTGCAGGTCTTTGGATGTAAAAACATAATCGATTCGCAACGCTTCTCGATTGTCTTGCCAACCATCAATGGCTTTAACGACAGAGGCTTCCCCGATCGTTTCAGCAGCCGTTAAAAAGCTGTCTTGCAGCTGTAAGGAGCTGTCAAGGACCAGTTGATGCCCAGAACTGGCGGCATCGTTGTTGAAATCACCTAGGATCAATAAGGTATCAGCCCGTTCTGCTAAAAATGCTTCTGTCTGTTGCCACTCGTAGGCAAATTTACCGTCTTGCCACCAAGAAAAATGACAGCTAATGACTTGTACGATCTGTCCATCGGCTTCAGTCACGCCGCTCAGGTTTTTGCGTGTGGTATGATCCCAGACATCCGTGGCTTGTGAAGCAAGGTATTCTTTGGCAATGATGGGCTGTTTGGACAATAAGGCATTGCCTTCGTGGTAAATGTCATAGCCTACATGACTGTAAGTCCATGACCAATAGTAATCACAGTCTAACAGTTGCAGTTCTTCCACTAGGCGTAAAGCAAAATTGTCCTCCTTGATTTCCACCAGCGTATCTGTTGGGCAATAAAGCCCATCAGGAACGATGGTTTGAGCAGCGATCGTTTGGTTGACTTCTTGCAAGGCGATGATGTCATAGTCGCCTGTTGCAATCTCTTTGGCGATCATTTTGCATTTTTCTAGCTGATTTTCTTCTAACCAGCTATGGGTGTTCAATGTTAATACCTTCATGAATAAGGCTCCTTCTCTCGGTTTGCTTGTACGATTCCATTTTAAAATAAAAGAGAGCAGGTCAACAAAAGAGTCGACCCGCTTGTCATTTTATTATAGTTTTACGATTCCAACAACTGCGGCTGCTTGTTGCTTGCCGATTTGGGTCAATTCAAAGGAATCGATTTGATCGCTGTTGGTCAACACTACAACGATGGTGGTGTCTTTGCCAGCAGCACTTACTGCAGCGAGATCCATCTCCGCTAACTTGTCACCCACCGCCACTTGTTGTCCTTCAGTGACAGCTACCGTAAAGGGTGCACCGTTTAAGTCAACGGTATCTAATCCCATGTGAACCAATACTTCGATGCCTTCATCAGAAAGCAAGCCGATCGCATGCTTCGTTGGGAAGATGTTGGTGACTTTCCCGCTGATTGGTGCGACAACTGTCGTCTGCTCTGGACGTATACCATAACCGTCACCCATCATTTTTTCCGCAAACACTTGGTCTTTGACAGAGGTGATCGGCATCACTTCTCCAGTGGCAACAGCAGCTAGTTCAGCTGTCACGCCTTGGCTTTGATGGGTAGTCGTTTCTACTGGTGCTTGACTAGCAGTCGGTTCGGGAATCGTGACACCAGAATCTAAGATATCTTGAATGTCTGATTTTAAGACATCTGCTTTCGGTCCATAGACTGCTTGCACGCCATTGTCTTTTACGATCAAGCCTAACGCCCCTGCGGCTTTCCACGCTTTTTCATCGCCGACCGCTTCTCGATTTTTCACAGAGACCCGTAAACGAGTCATACATGCATCAACGTCGGCGATATTTTCACGTCCGCCTAATAAATGAATGATTTTCACGACTTGCGAATCTGGGTTCAAATTGCCATCCGCCGAAGCTGTTGCTGGCGCATCGCTGGCTCCTTCTGTTTCGTAGTTGCCGTTTCTACCTGGTGTTGCAAAGTTGAATTTTTTGATCAAGAAGTTGGCCAAGAAATACATCCCAACACCAAAGACGATGGTCACTAACACAAAGTTGATCAAATCTTGTCCTAAGCCGGCATTGATCGCCATTGGGGTACGGGTCAACAACTCGATATTCCCAAAAGAGTGGACCCGTAAGTTGACGATATCCGCCATCGCAAACGCCGCCCCTTGTACGACTGCATAAACGATGTAAAGCGGTACGGCAGCAAACATAAACATGAACTCCAACGGTTCCGTTACCCCTGTCAAGAAGACAGCGATAGCAGCTGATAAATACATAGAGGTATATTTGTGCCGTTTGTCCGCATCGACATTGCGATACATGGCATAAGACAAGCCCATCAAGATCCCAGATGAACCAATCATTTGTCCAACTTTAAAGCGGGCAGGAACAAAGTTTTCCAATAAAAATTGATATTGTGACGTATCGCCAGCATTGCGCATGTTCACTAGATCCGTTGCCCAAGCAAGCCATAAGGGGTCTTGTCCAAAGACTTGGGTGCCGGCTTGTGCGCCAGAAAGAATCGTGTAAGTTCCACCTAATTCGGTGTAATTGATCGGGATCGTCAACATGTGATGCAGCCCGAATGGTAAGAGCAGCCGCTCCAAGGTTCCAAACAAGAACGGTGCTAAAACGGGCGCACTTTCTTGTGATTGCGCGATCCATAAACCGAAATTATTGATACCGGCTTGAATGTAAGGCCAAACGATCGATAATACTAATGCGACGACCACTGAACGGGCAATCACCACGAAAGGGACGAAGCGTTTGCCGTTAAAGAAGGAAAGCGCATCCGGTAATTTGCGGAAATTATAGTATTTGTTATAGGCTGTTGCCCCCACAAAACCGGCGATGATCCCGACAAAGACGCCCATGTTCAAAGCCGGTGCTTCTAGTACACTAGTAAAGAAGCCGTCGATCATGATCTTTGTCCCAAACAACGTATGGGTGAAGGCGCCTTCTTCGGTTAACATCGCGCTTGTCACGCCAAAGATCGAACCAGTGATCCGGTTGATCAAAATAAAGGCGATCCCAGCAGCAAATGCCCCACCAGCTCGCTCTTTTGCCCAACTACCACCAATAGCTAATGCAAATAATAAGTGCAGGTTACCAATAATTGCCCAACCAATGTTTTCAATGACGCCTCCTGTAGTGATCAAAAATGCCCAGTCGGCATTGATCATTGGGATCGTTTTCCCAATACTGATCATCAAACCAGCGGCTGGCATAACAGCGACAACCACCATTAGCGCTTTTCCGAATTTTTGCCAAAATTCGAAGCTCAATAATTTTTTCATCTTCCTTCTTCCTTCCCTGAATCGATTTACGCAATCGGTTTCTTAATGATTTCATTCTAACGGAGAAAAAAGATTTTGTAAACCCAGAAATATCAAAAGGTATTCTATTCGCTTTTTCGCCTTTATCTAACTGAATCTTTCCTTCTTTATGTTTCCCAACAGGAAAATCTACAAACGCAACAACTTTCACTTGACGATGCAATCGTTTGCGCTTATGATAGAGATATCAAAAAGATTCTGGAGGGACTTTCATGAAAAAAATCCAACGATTGTTCGAGATCGATCCATGGAAAATCGCGACATCTACCTTAGATAAAGAAAATCGTCGACTGCAAGAGTCGCTAACAAGCATCGGGAATGGCTACATGGGAATGCGCGGCAACTTTGAAGAACAATACAGCGGCGATCATCACTTAGGTACTTATATCGCTGGTGTCTGGTACCCAGACAAAACCCGTGTCGGCTGGTGGAAAAACGGCTACCCTGACTATTTTGGCAAAGTGATCAACGCGGTCAACTTTATTGCAATGGACCTATTTGTCAATGACCAATTAGTCGACTTAGCAAAAATCAGCCCAAGTGATTTCCGTTTAGAACTAGACATGGAAACCGGGATTTTACGCCGCAACTTTACTGTCACTTTGGCAGGCGCCACCGTAAAATTCTCTTTTGAACGCTTCTTGAGCATCGTAAAACGTGAACTTGCCCTCATTAAGATGGACGCTGAGATCATTGAAGGCGACGCTGAGATCAAAGTCGTTTCTAAACTAGATAACAATGTCCATAACGAAGACAGCAACTACGACGAACGTTTCTGGGAAGAATTGGCTCATGGCCAAACCGAAACCTTCCATTATTTGACCACTCGGACCGTAGAAAATAATTTTGACATTGAACGCTTTACTGTCACTTCTGCTATGCGTCATAGCCAAACACCGATCGATTCCGTGAAAAGCGAGCTTTGCGTTGCTGATACCTTTGCCTTTTCTGGAACAGCCGGTGACACCTTCTCATTGATCAAAGAAGTCTTGATCGTTACGAGTCGTGATGTTCCCGCTCATGATCATCCAGCAAAAGTCACCGAATTAGGCACTTTATACAAAGCAGATTACGATGCATTGCGTGCAGAACAAGTCGCTGCTTGGAAAGCCCGCTGGGATTTAGCCGATGTGATCATTGAAGGCGATGCTGCAGCGCAACAAGGGATTCGTTTCAACCTGTTCCAATTGTTTTCAACCTATTATGGCGAAGACGAGCGCTTGAACATTGGACCGAAAGGCTTTACTGGTGAAAAATATGGCGGTGCGACTTACTGGGATACCGAAGCCTATGCAGTTCCATTGTATTTGGCATTAGCAAAACCAGAAGTGACCCGTAACTTGTTGAAATACCGTCACAACCAATTGCCGCAAGCCCATATCAATGCGCAAAAACAAGGCTTAGCAGGTGCCCTTTACCCAATGGTGACCTTCACTGGGATCGAATGCCACAATGAGTGGGAGATCACTTTCGAAGAAATCCACCGAAATGGTGCCATCGCTTATGCCATCTACAACTATACGAATTATACTGGCGATACAAGTTACCTGAAAAAAGAAGGATTAGAAGTGTTAAGCGCGATCTCACGTTTCTGGGCAGATCGTGTCCACTATTCAAAACGCCAGCAAAAATACATGATCCATGGCGTTACAGGACCAAACGAATACGAAAACAATATCAATAACAACTGGTACACCAATAAAATGGCTACTTGGGTCTTAGCTTATACCTTAGCCAGCTATGAAGCCTTCAAAGACGAAGCGACTGTCACGATCTCTGACGAAGAACAAGCCAAATGGCAAGACATCATCGACAATATGTACTTCCCAGAAGACCAAGATCTTGGTGTGTTCGTCCAGCATGATACCTTCTTAGACAAAGACTTGATGCCCGTTTCCGATCTTGATCCAAAACATTTGCCGTTAAACCAAAATTGGTCGTGGGATCATATCTTGCGCTCTTGCTTTATCAAGCAAGCCGATGTTTTGCAAGGGATCTACTTCTTCGGCGATCAATTTAGCAAAGAAGAAAAACAACGGAACTTTGATTTCTATGAGCCGATGACAGTGCATGAATCTTCCCTTTCTCCAAGTATCCATGCGATTTTAGCAGCGGAATTAGGCATGGAAGAAAAAGCGTTGGAAATGTATGAGCGGACTGCTCGTCTTGATTTGGACAATTACAACAATGATACCGATGATGGCTTGCACATCACTTCTATGACCGGCAGCTGGTTAGCGATCGTTCAAGGTTTTGCTCAAATGAAAACTGATCACGATCACTTAGGGTTTGCGCCATTCTTACCTAAAACTTGGAGCCGCTACGCCTTCCACATCAACTATCGTGGACGTCTGCTCTTTGTTTCCGTCAATGAGTCAACGGTGACTTTGAAGAAAATCAGCGGTGAGGCATTGCCAATCAAGTTGTATGGCAAAGACTATGTTTTAGAAGACGAAATCAGTACAGCGATCAACTAAACAAGCCTTCTGAAAGAAGAAATGTCTGCATTTCTTCTTTCTTTTGATTGGCTCTACCCTTGTGCCGACACTTTGTGATACTATAAGCTAAAAAAGGAGGGAAATCAGTGAGCATTACGGTCAAAGATGTCGCCAAAAAGGCTGGCGTCGCTACATCCACGGTTTCTCGTGTCGTAAACGATCATCCCAGCATTTCTGAAGATACCAAGAAGAAAGTGCGCAAAGTAATGGCAGAAATGGGCTATGTCCCCAATCTTGCGGCTCGAAATCTCGGCAAACAGATATCCAGTGCCATTGGCGTGATCTTGCCGCCTCTTGATTCGAAAGAACGACTAGGAAACCCCTTTTATTTAGAAACGATCGAAGCCATCAATGAAGAGGCCCGCCATCATCAAATGACGGTTGCAGTTGCCTCCGCCCGTGACTTTGCTACATTACTAAAAAACGTGGAACGGATGCACCTGCAAAAACAAGTAGATGGCTTTATCTTGGTCTATTCCGATGAAAAAGACCCCATCATCGACTATCTGGTCGAAAAAGAAGTCCCTTTTACCTTGATTGGTCAACCATACAGCAATGAAGACAAAATCGTTTTTGTCGATAATGACAACCAGTTGTTAGGCAAGCAAGCAACTGAGCATCTGATCGCCCAAGGGCATACGAAGATATTATTTGCTACCAATACGACCCATGAAAACCTGTATTTCGAGCGTTTCTTCGGCTACCAAAAAGCCATGATGCTGGCAAATCTCCCCTTTTATCCAGCATTGACCTTTGAAAAAGCGGAAGATTACGTCACGTTTGAAGAAACGATCAAAGAATCCCAAGCAACAGCCATCGTCGTGATCGATGATCTGTTCGCTGTGCGGATCATTCAATTAGCAACGATGTATGGCTACAAAGTCCCCGACGACTTATCCATCATCAGTTTCAACAATTCGATCTTTGCTACTTTGACCCATCCGTATTTGACTAGTATCGATATCAACGTGTTGTCCTTAGGAAAAATCGCTACCGAACGGCTGATGGCGCAATTGAATCACGAAGATTCAAACGGCGTACAGCTGGTCGTACCACATAAGCTGATCAAACGAGAAACGGTCTTAAACCGCAACCAGTTGAACTGATTCGCTGGGTCTGATCCACTTCCCCTTACATGCAAAAGCACCCGCTGTCCCTAAGGATAGCGGGTGCTTTTCATATTATTATTTATACTCTTTGCTTTCCAAGCGGAACAATGGACTCATTGGTGTATTTTCATGAATGCGGCGAACGGCTTCCCCCATCAATTCAGCACAAGAAATGTAGTGCAGTTTTTCTGGATGGCGTTCTTCGCTAGTCCAGCAAGAATCGGTGACACAAATACTTTCAATCGCTGATTGATCCAAAATTTCTTTAGCTGGCGGTGAAAGCAAGGCGTGAGAGACACAAGCATACACTTCGCTGGCACCAGCTTCCTTCAACAAGTCTGCCGCTTTTGCCAATGTATGGCCGGTATTTAAAATGTCATCAACCAAAATACATTTTTTCCCAACAACATCACCAATCACATAGCCGCCATCGGCTTCATCTTGATCGACGATCGCGATCGCTGTATCTAAGTATTCTGCCAAACTACGGGTCCGTTGGACACCGCTGTTTTTTGGTGAAACCACGACATAGTCGTCACCCGTCATTTTTTGTTCGCGATAGTAATGGGCAAACAATGGGATCGTAAAGAGATTATCCACTGGGATGTCGAAAAATCCTTGAACTTGGACGGCATGCAAATCAAGCGTCAAGATTCGAGAAGCCCCTGCTTCCACCAGCATATTGGCAATCAATTTTGCAGTGATCGGCTCATGCGGGTTGGCGGTTCGGTCTTGCCGTGCATATGCGTAATAAGGCAAAACGACATTGATGGTCTTCGCACTAGCCCGTTTCATCGCATCGATCATGATCAATAGCTCTAAATAGTGATCATTGACGGGTTCATTCGTCGATTGAATGATATAAATATGGTCGCCCCGCACACTTTCTTCAATATTGATGGCAATCTCTCCATCACTAAACTGTGTCACTTTTGACTTCCCTAGTTCTGTACCGAAAACTTTCGCAATGTTTTCTGCTAATGGTAAATTTCCATTTAAACTAAAAATTTTCAACGAACTATCTTTATAACTTTCGCCCATGATTGCCTCCAATGAATGTGGTTGTTTTCTTCTATTCTAGCACAAAGTGACTGTTTTTTTAACCGTCTCGTTCAAGGAAGTGTGACGGTACCGTTTACCCAACTGGCGGGAATCACTTTTTTGTAGTTGCCCCAGTTGTCGTGAATTTTAAAATAGCGTTCTCCGCTGGCGGTTTCAGCGTAGGCGTAAGCCACGACCCAATGATTGCCATACGTGCTGCCTAAAGGCTTCAAAATACCGATGATCACCGGTTTGCCTTCATCGATTCGTTTGCACGCTCGATGCCAGCCGCCAACAACAGTCGCACGTCCGCGGTAAGGCAATTGGAATTGATCGAAAAACCGAGTCAATCCATGACTGACCTGCCAAGCGATCGTCGGCAACCCATGAGGCTGAATCAGCACCCGCAGCATTTCCGTCACTACTGTCAGATCCCGCTGTTTTTTTCTACGAAATGCTTTTGGGATGATCGTTTCGTCGATGTAATCTTGATAGTAGGCCAAAAAGACGGCTGCCGCATAGGTGCCGCATAAATACCCTGAAGGAGTGACCCACTGCTTATACGGACGAAACCGCTCTTCGGCGATCCCTTTCCACTCTACTTGTTCCATCTCGTTCACCTGCCTTTTTTCTTATTATACCTTAGATTCTCCTCCTACTTGGATCAAAACCCTTTTTCGCCTAGAAAACTTTTCTTTGCGTCCTTACAGATTTTGTTTCATAATAGTAGAAAGCGAGAGGAGCGAAAGACATGACAACCTTGTTAAAAGATGATTTTTATGACTATGTAAATGGCGAGTGGCTGGAGACCGCTGTTATTCCAGCAGATAAACCCGCTACGGGTGGATTCCAAGATCTCGTTGACGGAATCGATTCCTTAATGATCGCAGAATTTGAAAATATGGCACACGATCCCCATGCTACGCCAAAAGGCCGCATGAAGGATGCTGTGGCTTTTTACCGCTTAGCCAGCGATTTTGCCCAACGAGAGGCAGCTGGCGCTACTGAAGCAAATGCACTATTAGCAAAAATCGAAGCGTTGCCTTCTTATGAGGAATTGAATCAGCAACTGGCAAGTTTCGTTTTAGAGGGCATTGCCTTGCCTTTCCAACTAGATGTCGATGCAGACATGAAAAATGCGCAAATGAATACTTTGTCGGTCTATCCGCCTGCTACTATTTTGCCGGATAAAACCTATTACACAGAAAATCCCCAAGCAGGCGAAATGCTGCAAGTCTACTTTGAGATGGCCGTCAACGTGTTAGTTGCTTACGGAAAAGACCAAGCAGAAGCGGAATCGTTGGTAGAGCAAGCGATCGCATTTGATAAATTGATCGCTCCTCATGTCCGCAGTGCGGAAGAAAGTGCGGATTATAGCAAAAACTACAATCCTCGCTCCTTGGAGGAATTTGCAAAGCAAGCCAGCAAGATCGATTTTAGACAACTCTTGACGGCCCTTTTACCAGGGACACCAGAAGAGCTGATCGTAACGGAACCCGCTTACTTTGAAGCCTTTGACATTATTGTTTCTGATAGCCATTTTGAACTCTTGAAAGGCTGGATGATCGTCAACCAAAGCTTGCGCTATACTAGCTATCTGAGTGAAGAATTGCGTCAGTTAGGCGGAACCTACAGCCGCTACTTATCAGGGATCGATGAAGCGGCTCCCCAACAAAAAGCGGCTTATTACTTAACGATGGGTCATTTCAGTCAAGTGATCGGTGATTATTATGGACGCAAGTACTTTGGGGAAACAGCGAAAAAAGACGTCAAACATATGGTGGAAACAATGATTGCTGTCTACCAAGAGCGTTTGCGCAACAACACGTGGTTAAGTGAAGAAACCCGCCAAAAAGCGATTATCAAATTGAATCGTTTAGGCATCCATGTCGGGTACCCTGATCAAGTTCCTGTCATTTATGACCAGTTGCATACCGATGAAGAGAAAAGTCTGCTGGCGAATGCCCTGCATTTCAATCGTTTGTTCCGAGAAGATGCCTTCAAAAAATGGCAGCAGCCTGTGGATCGTGAGGAATGGGAAATGTCCGCCGCTACCGTAAATGCCTACTATCACCCATTTAAAAACGTGATCGTTTTCCCAGCGGCAATCTTACAAGCGCCCTTTTATAGTTTGGAACAATCCACCAGCGCAAATTATGGGGGGATCGGCGCGGTCATTGCTCATGAGATTTCCCACGCCTTTGACAACAACGGGGCAAAATTTGATGAATATGGTAATTTAAACAATTGGTGGACAGAGGAAGATTTGACACACTTTGAACGCTTAGCTCAAGCGATGATCGACGAGTTTGATGGCCTGCCCTTTGCCGGCGGTACCGTCAACGGCACATTGACTGTTTCTGAAAACATCGCCGATGCAGGCGGACTAAGCTGTGCGCTAGAAGCAGCGCAAAAAGAAAGCGATGTTTCTTTAGCAGACTTCTTCACCAATTGGGCAAAGATCTGGCGTACAAAAGCCAAAGAACAATACCAACAGCTCTTACTGTCGATCGATGTCCACGGACCAGCTAAACTACGGGCCAATATCCAAGTTCAAAATATCGATGAATTCTATACAACCTTTGATATCAAACCTGGTGACCCGATGTATCGTGCACCAGAAGATCGTGTGCAGATTTGGTAAACAAAAGCGCAAGCAGATTTTTCTGCTTGCGCTTTTTCTTCGCCAATTGTTTATTTCTGCAAAGCTTTTTTCATCATACTGATCACAGAATCGAATTGGGAATGCTCATTGACGACTTGATCGGCTTTTTGCCGATTGGGGCGGTCTTTTAGAAAGTCGAAGATTTGGTTTTCATTCTGGATGCCTAATTTAGCCATAAACTCATCCAAGTTCTGAAAATCCGTATACTTTTGTAAGAAGTCATTGTTCAACAACGCCTTCACATCAAGATCCCCTTTTTGATACGCTTGATAAAGGCTAGTCAGTTCACTGAAACTGAAATTTGCTTTTAATTGATCCATCCATCCCATTTATGCTTCCTCCTTCGCAGAAATGATTTTCGCGCCTAGGGTATTTTCAAAATGGCGTAGTGCCCATTCATGTCCGACCGCGTCAAAGCTGGCAACGGTATCTGCATCGATCACCAGTTGGTAGCCTAAATTATAGGCATCCACTGCTGTATGCAAGACACAGATGTCGGTACAAACGCCGGTCAGGTACAATTCCGTAATCCCTCTTTCCCGCAGACGGATGTCTAAGTCGGTACCGCTAAACGCGGAGTAATGGCGCTTGTCGATCCAATAGACATTTGGCGCTTCCTGATAGTTTTCATAAAGCGGTGCTAGACGGCCGTAGAGATGTCGCCCCGTACTGCCCGCAAGATTGTGGGGTGGGAACAAGCGGTTTTCAGGATGATAGTTGTCCGTTTCCTCATGACGATCAATGGCAAAAACGACATACTCACCGGCTTCGATAAAGGCTTGCGTCCGAGCTACTAAGGCAGCTTCAATCGCTTGCCCAGCAGCACCCGTGGTCAATCGTCCCTCATCTGCAACAAAATCAAACGTATAATCAATGGATAGTAATGCTCTCATGCTTCCTTCCTCCTCGTACGGATCGGCTCTCCTGTTTTTTAAGTTACTTTAATGTTTCAACGAATGCCAAGACCATTTCAGCGGAACGCTTGCCAGCTTCTAAGATAAACTCATCAAAAGAGACGGTTGCTGCGTGGTCGGCGGTGTCGCTGATCGCGCGCACGATCAAGAAAGGAATATTGAATTGCTGCGCGGTCTGTGCGATCGCGGCGCCTTCCATCTCACAAGCCAAGGCATCTGGAAAATGTCCTAAAATCTCCTGTACTTTTTGCGGGTCATGAATGAAGCTGTCACCGGTAACGATCAGTCCCTTTTTCACGGTATGATGGGTCGCTTCTGCGGCTTTCGTCATCTCACTGATCAAATAGCGGCTGGCTTCATAATACAAAGGCATCCCACCAGGCAACTGGCCATATTCATAACCAAAGCCCGTCACATCGACATCAAAATAGGCCACTTTATCTGAGATCACTAAATCCCCTACTTGTAAACCGGCACCGATCCCACCAGCTGATCCAGTATTGATCACCATATTGACCCCGTATTGTTGGATCAATAAACTAGTGGTGATCGATGCCAGAACTTTGCCGATACCTGAACGAACGACGATCACTTCATGATTGCCGATACTTCCTGAAATAAATAGTGCGCCGCCGCGTTCCCAAGAAAGCGGTGAAATCAACTGTTCCCGCAACGCCTTGATTTCTTCCTCCATTGCACCAATAATACCAATTTTCATGTGTTTGCCTCCTGCTTCTCGTTTATTTTTCACCCTTTAAAATGAAAAACAACAGAAATTCCCACGTATCTACTGACGTGTTTTTCTCCTTTCATGATAAACTAGTTTTGACGAAACGAACAGTTTTTTGTCATTATAAAAGGAGGCACTTATGTCTGAAATTTTCAACGCCATGGCAGCAAAATACGATACCCCTGAACGGATCGCGTTAGCACACTTGGTCACCCAAACTCTTGAACCTTATTTTAAAGACAACCAGCACCAAACTCTGATCGATATCGGCGGCGGTACCGGCCTAGTAAGTCTGCCCTTAGCAGCTTATGTCCAGCACTTAGCTATCTGGGATACTGCCCCTAACATGATCGAGGTTTCTGAAAAAAAAATCAACCAACTGCAGCTGGCCAATGCTTCTGCAACTGTCCACGATCTGCTGCAAGAATCCTTACAAGCAAAAGCAGACGCGGTGCTGCTATCCCTCGTCTTGCTGCATATTCCTGACACAGCCCCTATGATGGAAAAACTATACGCCTTGCTGCAGCTGGGAGGAACCCTTTATCTAGTGGATTTCCTCAAAAATCCCGCCGTGTCTCACCCGCTGGTTCATAATGGGTTCGATCCTGCCGCATTGACTCAACTGGCTGAGACGACTGGTTTTGCAGTTACTTCCTTTACCGTTTTTCATGAAGCGGATCATTTGTTCATGAATCAGCCAGCTGCCATGTTTTTAGCTATTTTGAAAAAGCCGACCGAATAACAAAAAAGCCGCACTTGCAGAAGATGCAGAGACGGCTTTTTCTTAGTACTAGATGAATCACAACAAAAAGATCGCTAAACCGACGACGACTAACAATAAAGTGACGATCACGATGGCTTTCATTAAAAAGCGATTCAGATCCCGAGATTTTTGGTTCTCGCCCGCACGGGTCTTCGTGATTTCTTTGTTTTTCTTGCGGACTTTTCGGTAGTGGTTATCGATTTGTTTTTCTTTTTGTTTCCATTCTTTCTTGCTTTGTTTTTCTACGATTTGCTGATTGCGTTCAGCTGCCGCTTGTTCTTCTTCGCGTCGGCGTCGAAGCTCACTGCGGGTGATCAATGGTTCTTTAGGCAAGTCCGTTCCTCCGTTTCAATTCCAGCAACTCCCAAAATTGGATCGCAAACACGGTCTTCGCATCACAGATCGTTCCATCAGCGATAGCGGCTTGTGCCTGCTCTAAGTTCAATTCATAGACTTCCAGCACTTCGTCTTCGTCTTGCGGTAATGGATTGGTCACTTTTTCCAGCTCTTTCGCATAATAGACGTGCAAGATTTCATTCGCAAAGCCTGGTGAAAGGTACATAGAAGAAACGTGCTCCAGCGTTTTTGCACGATAGCCGGTCTCTTCTTCTAATTCCCGGGCACCAGTCAAATCCGGACGAGCACCTTCTCCTGGATCGATTTTTCCTGCTGGTATCTCTAAAATCACTCGCTCTAATGGTTTTCTGAATTGGCGAACGAACAGCATCTTGTTCTCACTCGTCAAGGCGATCACGGCCACACCGCCTGGGTGAAAGACGAGTTCTCGTTTGCTGGTCCCGCCATTTGGCAAGGAGACATCATCAACCACTACATCAATGATTTTGCCATGGAAAATTTCATTTCGTTGGATCGTTTTTTCTTCAAAATCTTTAAATTCTAACATCTATCGACACCTAACTTTCCTCATACGTCTTATCTATCAAACACTTTAGCATAATTTAGAAAAAATATCTTCTTAAGAAATAGCAAGAAAGCTTATGAATTTACTAAATATCGGAAAATCCACCCCAAGTCTGATATTTTTCTTTTAGTGAACATGCTAAAATAAAGATGTCGAATAACCCAATCTACTTGTCCAAGAGATTTTTAGGAGGAGGAAAAATGAAAAAAAACATCTGGCTGATCGTTGGTGCGATCGTCCTCATCAGTATTATTTTTAACGTAGTAGGCGATTCATTTGCGAGCCTATTATTAATCGTCGGTGCGATTTTAGTCTACGTCGGTATCAGAGGACGTAAAGTTCCAGCAACCGATCCACAAGTTTTGCCTTCTTTAACGAGAGAAAGAGAAGCCCATTACTTGAAAAGCGGGATGACTACTCGTGAGATCGAATTGTTCCGGGAAACGATGAATCAGACGAAACACCAAATCGATAAATACCAAAAAAATATCACTAGCAATAACAAGTTAAAAGCCATTGACTTGCGTCACGATGCTTTGCGTGCCTCAAAAGCTCTTTTCAAAGAACTCGTAAAAGAACCAACCAAGCTGCCTTTGGCAAGTCATTTCCTTTATACCCACTTGCCCAATATGGTCGATTTGACCGATAAGTTCATTGAAATCAATAGCCATGAGATCAAAAGTCGTGAGACCTATGATAAAATCGAAGAAAGCACCCAAATCATCGAGCAAATGGCTTCCTTGATCGCCAAAGACTACTCCCAATTTGTAGCAGACGATCTTGATGACATGGATGTTGAGTTATCCATTGCCAAACAAAGCATAAAACGAGATAATGAATAGGGATAGATTCTGATTGGCAACAAGAAAAGAATCTAAAAAAAATCTAGCCCAGGCTAGATTTTTTTCGAAAGCAGACAATTATTAGGAGGAGTTATTATGAGTGAAACACCAAATCAAGCAAAACCCGTAACGGATACGCTTGACGATTTATTGAACAACCCATTTTCAACCCCTGTCGACACTTTGACCACCACTCAACAAGCGGAAATCAGTCAGCTGAAAGAACAGCAAACGGCACCGCGTTTGATTGATAAATTACCGCCAGAGCGTCAAGCACAGGCCCAAGAATTAGCCAGCAAGATCGATGCGACCGACCAGCAAGCGGTCATCACCTATGGTGCAGCTGCCCAAACCAAACTTGGAGAGTTTTCCCAATCCATGTTGAACCATGTCCAAGCAGCTGATATCGGCCCTGTGGGCGACTCATTGACGGAGTTGATGTATCGCTTGCAAGAAGCCAATCCAGACGAACTGCGTGCAGGGGAAGGCAACTTATTCAAGCGAATGTTTGGTAAAGTAAAACAATCCATTTTTGAAATCACCGCTAAATACCAAAAAATCGGTGCCCAAATCGACAAGATCGCCGTCAAATTGGATAAAGAAAAAGACGGTTTGCTAAAAGACAACATGATGTTGGAACAGTTGTATCAAAAGAACAAAGATTACTTTGATGCATTGAACATCTACATTGCCGCTGGCGAGTTGAAGATGCAAGAATTGCAAACCAAAATCATTCCTGAAGCCATGAAAAAAGCAGAAGAAACGAATGATCAAATGGACGTACAGATCGCCAACGATTACACGCAATTTCTTGATCGTTTAGACAAACGGACTCATGACTTGCGCTTGGCACGTCAAATCACGATCCAACAGGCACCGCAAATTCGCCTGATCCAAAACACGAACCAAGCGTTAGCAGAAAAAATCCAAGCTTCTGTCAATACAGCGATCCCACTATGGAAAAACCAAGTGGTCATTGCCTTGACTTTATTGCGTCAAAAAGATGCAGTTACGGCACAACGCCAAGTTTCTGAGACCACCAATGATCTATTGAAGAAAAACTCAGAAATGTTGAAAGTTTCTGCTATTGAAACAGCGAAAGAAAACGAGCGCGGCATCGTCGATATCGAAACCTTGCAAAAAACACAAAACGACCTTGTGGAAACGATCCAAGAAACATTACGGATCCAAAAAGAAGGAAAAGAAAAACGTCGTGCTGCCGAAGTGGAATTGGGTCATCTAGAAGAAGACTTGAAAGACCGCTTATTGGATTTAACTAGCAACAAGTAAATTTCACCTATCAAAAGAGGACTTCCATTCATGGAGTCCTCTTTTTTTGAAAAATTTTATTTAAGTGAAGGCAGCGATCCAATCTCAATGAAATGAAACTTCAAAGTGATTGACGCCTTCTTGGTCTACCGTCAAACTGATTTGTGCCTGCAACATTTCTGTGATGGCTTTGGCGATGGCTAAACCTAACCCATAGCCACCGTCTTGATGGTTGCGAGAAGGATCCCCGCGGTAGAAGCGGTCAAAGACATAGGGATTTGTTTCTTCTGGGATCGGACAACCACTGTTGGAGACTTGCAGCACCGTTTTTCGTTGGCGTTCAACGAGTGCCACTGTGACGGTTTCTCCAGCGGGCGTGTATTTCAAGGCATTGTCTACCAATATCATGGTCAATTGCCGCAAGGCTTGCTCATTGCTTTCAAGGCTAACCTGTTTAGCGATCTGTTCCTGATAGTGGATCCCTTTTTCCAGCGCAATGGCCTCCATGCTTTGATAAACACTTTGCACGACTTGAGTGGCATCAATCACCGAACGCACGACTTCTTGCTCGGCACTTTCGAATTTGGTCAATAGCAGTAAGCTATTCACTAGCTCATCCATCCGTTCGGAACCTAACTGAATGTTTTCCAGCCATTTCATTTGGCTTTCCAAGGTTTCTTCTGGACTGCCAGCTAATACTTCGGCATTAACTTGAATGATTGCCAGTGGTGTTTTCAACTCATGGGAAGCGTTAGAAACAAACTCTTTTTGTTTGCGCCAAGCCAGTTCAACTGGTCGCAAGGCTCGATTGGCGACGTAAAAACTAGCGATATAGATACTGGCTAAAGCTAAAACGCCGATGAGCAAAAGCGTGTTTCTTAAGTTGCTTAGACTGGTTTTGTAGTCGGTGACGTCAAAGAACAGCACTTGATAAAATGGCTCGTAATTATTGATACTGGTGGAATATTCCCCTATTGCATCGTGATTGATTGAGTATTGATTGAAAGAAGTCACTAAAAAGAGCGCATACCGCCAATTTCGGCCATTCACCTTCACTTCGTTAGGAATCTCCCCTTGTTTCGTCGCTGCATCGACCAATGCTTCATAAAGCTCGTTTTGATCGACGCTCTCATCAATACTTTGAATCACGACATCCATTTGATCCACGTCGACTAGAGCGATTTCTCTGAACTCACTGGTACTATTCGTGATGGTCAACATCATTGGATACTCAGGTTCTGTCAGTGATTGCCTTACTTCGTCCTCCTCTAGAGGTGCCGCACCTAAACTGTTTGCTTCTTGCGAGATTAGTGATTGAATCTCATTTTCGATTTGCGTGGCATTCAAAATATAGATAAAGGTAAAGGCACCTAAGACAATAATCGAGGTCAATGCCATATTGAACCATAGCATTTTATTTCGCAATTTTTTTAACATGGCGGCTCCTTGCTCTGCAAAATATACCCGGCATTGCGGATCGTGCGAATGCCGATATCCGCTTCTAGCAGCGTCAGTTTTTTTCGCAGCAAAGATACATAGATCTCAACACGGTTTTCTTCCACATCGGGATCAAAGCCCCAAATCTTATTGATGATGGTTTCTTTTGATAAAATCACTTTAGGTCTGGCTAAAAATAGCTCCATCAGTTTCATTTCTTTTGGTGACAGCACCACTTGATTGGTCTTCGTAGCCAACTGCAGCTCATTACGCGCCAAGACCACATTGCCAAATGCTAACTGGTCTTCTTGGTAATCCAAGTCTTTTCTTCTGCCTAGCGAACGGATCCGCGCCAGCAGCTCTTTCATTTGAAAAGGCTTCGTCAAATAATCATCGGCTCCTGCATCTAAGCCAAGCACCTTGTCATCGACTTCGCTTTTGGCCGTCAACATAATGATCGGCGTCCGGATGTTTTTCTTGCGTAACGTCTTTAGCAATGTGATCCCATCGATTTTTGGCAGCATGATATCCAAAACGAGAATGTCATATACACCACTCGTAGCATAATCTAATCCGGTTTCGCCGTCAAAGGCCAAATCAACGGAATAATGGTGTTTCTTCAATAAGCTGGCAACCGCTTCTGCGATCGATGGCTCATCTTCTACGAATAAGATCCGCATCGGTCAGTCCCCCTTCTACACTCATCATTTCTTTTTTCAATCACTTTTCGGTAAGCACAATCATTCCTTTAGGATCATTCCAATTGTTCTCCAATAAAACGTTCTGTTGAAACGATCCGCATGTGTACACTTGATTGATGAATCCACATGTGTAGCAACAATGCTACCATACCGCTTAGTAAAAAGACAAACAGCTTTTTCCTAAGTTCTTGAAAATTCTCTTGATGACGCATGGGTTTCCTCCTTTTGCAGGTTGACTAAAAAAAGAAAGCGACTATTCAGGATCAGGTGCCGCTGGGGCTGTCTGATTGCCTAAACTGATATCAAAGGTGATCGTATCTTCTAACGGCAGAAACTGATTGAACTTGCTCATCCCCACGATCGTTCCGTAGGGTTCTGCTGAGTTGACGTAACGGACTTGATAGCTGATGTTCGCCCCTTTTGAACGGAATTCATCAAAGAAAAGCTTTTGCAGATCTCCTTCAAGGTATTCTCCTCGACGATAATCTCTGATATACGGTTGACCTGCGGAGTAGACGACGTCAATCCCTTGGTCATCTTTGCTAGTCAGGACTGTCCCGGCGGACTCGCTTTGGGAGATCAGCTGTCCGTAAGCCAGACTCTGAGTAAACTGCATCCGCACCCGTACATTGACGCCCTCAACAGCGTCCTGGGCATCATCTGGTAAAATCGTTGAAAAGTCCGGTACGGTGACTCCTTTTCCTAGGGAAATCGTTACTTGAAACGCATCCCGTTTCGCGATTTTTTCTTTTGGTGCCACGCTTTGTTCAATGACTTTGCCTTCTTCCACAGTGTCTGAAGCCTGTTCTTTGACTTCTAGGTCCAGCTCATGGACTTTCCCCCATGTTTCTACCTCTGAACGGGTTTTATCCTTAAAGTCAGGTACCTCAATATCTTTTTCAAAGGTTTCTTCGCCTTTTGAATAAAAGACTCGTCCGACATCTCGACGATGATAGTTTTCTCGTGAGACTTCTTTATTGGTAAATTCTACTCGAATCGGTGCTTTTTCCTCGATCTCATCGTGGTATTCATCGACGATCGTCAAATTGCTGGCTTGATTTTTTTCGATCCACTCTGCTGCCTCGTCTCTGGTCATTTCCATAAAGTCTGGCAACGCCAATTTCTCTTCTGGATCTGGTCCTTGGCTAACCGTTAGATGCAACGTGCTTCTTTTTCTGACTCGGCTTCTGGCAGCTTCTTCTTGGGCAATCACTTGATTGGCTGGGGCTTCATTATAAGCTGGTGTGACAGCAACCGCAAGATCATGTTCCGCCGCCCATTCCCTGACCTCTGAGATCTCTTTGTCCACAAAGTTATCCAACCGGACATACGCCAATTGGAAAAATAAAAAGCCGCTGAGTATAAAGAGTCCGAGCAGGGCAGCTAGTCCCAGCAGCCTTTTTTTCCGCCGCTTCTTTTTGAAGGAGGGATCGTGTTCGATCCCCTCTTCTAAAGAAGCTGAACCCTTTTCTTTGCGGGAAGCACGGGAAGAAGGTGCTTTAGCTGTAGCTGATTCCTTGTTTGGCTCTTTCGGTTCTTCTTCAAACTTTGATAAAAAATCACTCATAGGCTGTCAACGCACCTTTTTTTAAGTAAAATGTCTGATCTGACTGCTTGGCAATCTCAGTCGAATGGGTCACTACGATGATGCACTTGTTGTGGATCGCCGCTAGTTCTTTAAAAATATCCACGATTTCTTGTTCCATGCCTTCATCTAAGTTCCCGGTAGGTTCATCGGCTAAAATGATATCAACATTGGTCGCTAAGGCACGAGCGATGGCGACCCGCTGCTGTTCCCCACCGGAAAGCTGATTGACGAAACGATCGGCTTTCGTGGAATTGATGCCGATATAGTCCAGCAAACGATACGCAATTTGATCGTGCTGATCTGGTAGTTTGTTGTCTGAAATCGCCATTGAAACAAGGACGTTTTCTAAAGCCGTCAAATAAGGGATCAAGTTGTAACTTTGAAAAATCAAACTGATCTTGTTGCGGCGATATTCTTCATAACCGATCGTTTTGATATTTTTTTCTTCAAAAAACACTTCCCCATCGGTTGGCTGATCCAATGCACTGATCAAGGAAAGAAAAGTGGTCTTTCCTGAGCCTGATTTTCCTAAGATCGTGTAAAATTTGCCTTTTTCAAAGGAGATATTGGTTTTATCTAAAATTTTCCGGCGATTCTCGCCATCTTGGTAGTAATACGTCATGTCTTTTGTTTCTAAAATTGCCATGTTCATCGCTCCTTACAGCATGATTTTTTTCGGATTCAACCGTAAAATATACAACAGCGGCACCACTGCCGAAAGCAAGATCGTCACGATCCCAGTCGCTAAAAAGGCGATCACATAAGATAAGGTATTTTGAACGCGAAACGCCTCGTTGATCGTCGCTTGGTCGATTTTCGGTGCACCCACAAAGAATTGTTCCATCCCTGCTTGGTTTGCCTCTAGCATACTGCTGGCTAACAAAGATTCAGAAACCATCTTGCCCAGCATATTCCCTGTAACCAAGGAGATCAGCATTGCACTGATACCAATCAACAGGAGTTCGATCACGATTTGTGCAAACACGTATTTCCGGCGTTCCCCTAACGAAAGGTAGATACCTAACTCATATTTACGATCTCGGGTAAACAACACAATAATCAAGGAGATAATAATCAAGGAAGCAATCACCGCAATCACTACGACATACGAGGAAATTTGTGATAAGCGATTCATACTGGTTCCCACACGGTCATACTCATCCGTAGAAGCATTGACCTTATAGCCATTTGGCAAGAGTGGTGTCACCTCTTGTTTGAATTGTTCTGCATCTTCTGGTTGATTCAAAATAAATTGCGGGGTAAAGAAATCCTTATCAGAACCAGGATCTGTCGCTGGAAATGCCACTTGTTGTCCCGTACGTTCCTCTTCAACAATCGTTTTCACAGCATCATTTGGCATATAGATCCGATTGAAGGGACTATCATCAAAAAAGGACGAACTCGAATTATCATTTTTTTCATTCGCTTTTTCTAAATTTGTGTTTTTAAAGATTCCGACGATTTCAATTGGGTAATCATTGCCTTTTTGTTTCTCTGGCTCCTCACCAGACGAATAGTCGATAAACTGTCCATCTAAGACCATGGTGTCACCAACGACTAAGCCGTTTTCCTGAGCCAACTCTTCAGAAATCAACCCCACACGTTTTCCGGTACGCTGTTCCTCTTCAGTGAAGAAGCGTCCCTGTGTTAAATTCACCGTGCCTTCTTCAAAGTCTAGCGGCTTTAAGAGATTGGTTCCTGCTAAATGGATCAAGGAAAGCATGCCCCCAACGATCATGACATTGTCATCATCTTCTTGAGGACTAAAACGATAAGGTTTGAAGTTTTCAACAGCAATCGATGCTTCTCGCAAATAGTCATACTGTTTGACTTCCGAGCGCTCGCCAATTTGTTTGATCAGCTCCTCCGGCAGCGGCTGAATCTCCTCCATACTTGCGCCGCCCTCACTATTTGCCATCAAGGCTTCATAGTCGATATCGATCGTTGCGAGGGAACCTAATTGGTTTTTGATCTGCTTTTCGACATTTTGAGTCGACTGATTGACCGCAATTGCGCCAGCGATCACATTTCCTAAAATTAGAATAACAGCAAACAATATTGCAGATTTTCCTCGCTTTCTCGTCACACTCAGCCATGCCCGTTTCATATAATTCAATTGCCAACATCCTCTCTTTTTTTCTCTAACAAAAGCATACTGGATGAACCTTTAGTGAATCTGTCATTTGGAAAATTTCTCAAAAAAAGCAGATTCATAGAGGACGTTTGATCAAGAAAGACTGTCGTTGCAATGATCAGCACCAGAAATGGCCACTATTTGAATAACAAAAAAAGCCTCCTAAAACGCTGCTTATAGGAAGCTCGGCTATATTTACACAAAAAAAGACAAAGACCGCATCCGGGTCTTTGCCTTTTCACAATCCTATTCGTCAATGTTCTCATTTAATTCGCTGTTACGATAGCCATATACAAAATAGATCGCGATTCCGATCACTAAGGAGATCCCAAAAACGATCCAAGTCGCCGTTTTCAGGCGTGTCATCAAGAAGAGACAGCTGGCAACGGACAACAAAGGCAATAACGGTACCAGTGGTACTTTGAATTCGCCTTTAGCAGGGGGGCCCATCATCTTCCGCAGCTTGATGATCCCTAAGGACATCAAGATCATATACGACAATGCCGCAATGTTGGTCAATTCTGCTAAGATATTCAATGGGAAAGCTGCTGCAAAGAAGAAAGCAAAAACACCGGCGATATAGGTCGCTTTCTTTGGTGTTTGATGTTTTGGATCGATGGCTTGCATGGCTTTTGGCAATAACCCATCTTTACTGATGGCATATAACAGACGCGCCAAGGAGTACATCATAGCGATCGTCACTGTTAATAAGGTCAAGATCGCCCCTACGGAAATGATTGATCCGACAACCCCATGACCGACATAACGCATAGCAAAAGCCACCGGATCATTGACTCCTAATTCAGCAAACGGCACGATCCCTGTCATGATCAGGGTAACAACGATGTACAGTACCGTTGCGATCGCAATCGAACCAATGATCCCCCGAGGGACATTTTTCTTGGCATCTTCGACTTCTTCCGCCGCCATTGCGACAGCATCGAAGCCAAGAAAAGCAAAGAAGACTAACGCTGCACCATTAAAGACGCCTGAAAACCCAAAGGGCATAAAAGGCTGCCAGTTGTCTGGTTCCACGAAAAAAGCACCAAAGACGATAAACAAGACGATCACGCCGAATTTCACCCATACCATGGCATTGTTCAAACGTAACGCTTTTTTCGCTTCTTGGCTAACCCATAAGGTTACAAAAATAATGACTAAACCAGCGATCAAATCAATGTAGGTCCCTTTGCTTGGGTCATAACCGCCAGTCAAAGCGGTTGGTAAATGGATATCCGCACTGGCCAAAAAGCCTTGCACATAGCCTGACCAGCCAGATGCCACCGAAGAAACGGCCAATAAGAACTCGCAAATCAAAAACCAGCCTGCCAGCCACGCGGTAAATTCACCAAAAACGACATATAAATACGAGTAGGCGCCCCCTAAAACAGGGATCCGAGAAGCAAATTCCGCAAAAGAAAGCCCTGATAACACAACAACGATACCAGCTACAACAAAGGAAAGAATCAATGCCGGTCCGGCATATTCAGCAGAAGCAGTCCCTGTAACAACAAAGATACCTGTGCCGATAATGGCGCCGATCCCCAACATAATCAAATCTTTTAACTTCAACTCTTTTTTTAAATTCGTCACACTTTCCCGTTGTATGACTTTTTTTCGAAATAAATCCATAATTCCTCCTCAAACATATACGTTTATGTTGCTTTCATATACCCTAGCAAAACACCGCCGATAATCACCAGCAGACAACCAATCACCACATAACGCAGTTCTTTCTTGGTTTTCTTTTCGCCGAGAATAAAAATCCCGCCTAGCGTTGAAATGATGATCC
This sequence comes from Enterococcus sp. 2G9_DIV0600, assembly GCF_002140615.1. Taxonomy (NCBI): domain Bacteria; kingdom Bacillati; phylum Bacillota; class Bacilli; order Lactobacillales; family Enterococcaceae; genus Enterococcus; species Enterococcus sp. 2G9_DIV0600. The sequence goes on along the minus strand of NZ_NGLL01000001.1, from coordinate 344,369 downwards.
CCATCTGCGACAATGAGAAGCCCACCGCGAGTCCGACTTGCTGAACCGTGATCAGCATGCAGACATTGCCGATGCCCCATAACAACCCTGACAAAGTATTTTTCCCTACAAAACGATCGACCTTCGTCTTTCTTAAAGCAAACATACTAGCTCCGATCAGCATTCCGATACTTTGCGGCAAAATGATCGCTAGCGGATCCAATCCTGCCCAAGTAATCAAAATCGTATAGGCGCCGTAACCAATCGTTGATGAAATCAAGGACCGAAATCCTTTAGGAAAATCAAGCATCTTGCTGCCGGCTTCTACCGGACTTTCGCCATCTTGGCGAGCGGTCAGATAAGCCCCGATCACCAATAGGATCAAGGCGGTGACACCTAGCGCATAATCGCGGGTCTGGGTCCATTCTGCGAAAAACAATGCACCGGCGACCGTATTTAAAATTAGCTGCATGCCGGTTGAAAGCGGTAAGCCAACAGACACACCTAAATATTTCATACCATGGAATTGACCGTTTTGACCGACGGACCAAAAGAGACCAGACAAAAGACCGATCAAAATCACCTTTCCATCAATCACTGGCATCGTCACAAAAAATACGACCAGAGAAAAGAAAAAGGCACCAATCGTCATTCCTAGCGTTTGCTGGTTCGCATCCCCGCCAAGTTTGGCACTTACCAAACCAATGCTGCCCCAAGCAAACATTGGTACTAATGCAACGAGTATCTCCATTTCATTCATCCTTACCATTCAATTTTAAACACAGGCTTTAGTGTATCAGTGAAAACGTTCTAGGGACAAGTGATTTTTGTCAATAAACACAAAAAGATACTCGAAAAAAAGCAGATTAGCGTTTTTCCTCATAATAACTTAGTAACGGGAAGAACAGCGTCATGGTGGTTCCTTTTCCAACTGTCGACGAAGCCGTTAGCTCGATGCCTAGTTCCTTCGCTAAACTTTTCGCTAAAAAGAGCCCCAATCCCGTCGAGTGGGTGTCCGTTTGGCGCCCATTTTCGCCCGTAAAGCCTTTATCAAAGATGCGCCGCATGTCTTCTTTAGGAATGCCGATCCCACTATCTTGCAAGTGGAGATAGGTCCCTTGGGCATCTTTTTCGATCCGAATCGTCAGCTGTCCATTTTGTGGTGTGTACTTCACGGCATTGCTGACCAGTTGGCGAAAGATAAAGCCGAGCCATTTTTCATCGGTCAACACTTGCTGGTCCTCGCCTTCAACAGCATAATGCAAGTTCTTTTGGATAAAATAATTGGCCTGACTGCGCAAAACCGGCTGAACGACGGCTTTCAATGAAATTTCTTGGACCAGATAATCTTTTGAAAAGCTATCCAAACGGGCGACGTACAAGACTTGCTCGACGTATTCATTCATACGGTTCAATTCATTTTCTAGTAAGATAAATTTTTCATCAGGAATATCAAATTCGATCGAATGCAGCAGTAACCGCGAGGCGGCTAACGGGACTTTGATTTCATGGACCCACGAATCGATGTATTCCTTTTGCTCTTCTTGATTGCTGACCACTTGCTGCATCAATTCTTGGTGCTCTCGGATCAACTGATTGATGTAGGATTCGATCCGTTCTTCTTCTGCCGAGCGTGCTCCTTGCAAGTAGTTTTGCAGCAAGCTGTCTCCGGGCTTGGGGGTGATTTTTTGCCAAAAGCGCCGCTTAGATAAGTAGCTGATTGCTAAAAAGAACACCATCAAGACACTTTGCATCAAAAAGAGATACCCGACTGTGCCCCAATCCATTGGGGAATGAGGAGTCAGCCAAAAAACTAAGACCGTCAACACGAAAAAGACTAGCCAACCGATAAACAGCAGCCAACGATCTTTCAAAAAACTGCGCAAAACCCGCCACTTTGTCATGGTACGATATACCCTTGACCAACCTTGGTTTCAATGTAGCCATTCATCCCCGCTTGTTCGATTTTTCGTCGCAAACGATTGATATTGACCGTCAAGGTATTGTCATCTACAAAACGCTCGTCATCCCATAAGGCCCGCAAGAGTTTTTCCCGACTTAAAATCTTGCCGTGATTTTTCATCAAAATATACAGCAGGCGGTATTCGTTTTTGCTAAGATCGATGCTTTCGCCATTGATATACATGCTGCTGTTGTCGATATTGAGGGTCAAACCGTTATGCACTAATGTTTCGCTGCTGCTTTCTACATAGTTGTAGGAACGGCGCAATAAGGCATTGATTTTTGCAATCAGAACGTCGATCTCAAAAGGTTTTGTCACAAAATCGTCCGCTCCCATATTCATGGCCATGATCATATCCATATTGGTGTTGCGGCTAGAAATAAAAATGATTGGTACTTTGGAAGCTTCGCGGATTTTTTGACACCAATAGTAGCCATCAAAAACCGGCAAGTTGATATCCAGTAAAATCAGTTGGGGCTCTTGTTCTTCAAAGTCAGTCAACACTTGATGGAAATCCGTGGTGCCAAAGGTCTCAAACTGCCATTTTTCTAGTTCTTCGATAATTAGTTGGCGAATCACCGCTTCATCTTCTACTACCATTATTTTTGCCATATCCGTGAATTCCCTCACTTTGCGTAATTTTCTCCTCTTTACTTTATCAAATATCAAAAACGAATGCGAACATTAATCGCCGTTTTTAGCAAACCCTAAAAAACCTCGCCACTGACGGTAGAAGCCAGTGGCGAGGCAAAGCAAAAACGTCTATTGGTTATTCGATGATCTCTACCGTCTCGATCAGTAATTTACCGATAAACAATAAGATCCCATCGAAAAAAAGCACACTCATGTTGACACCTAATAACATCGATAACCGTTCAACGACATCGATTTTTGGTCGTTTGTTCAAGTAACGAAACAAGAAAAAATTCACACCATATGTCACTGCCATGATCAGCAGCATCAAAATCACCATTTTAGTTCCCTGCTTTTCTTCAAATTTTTGGTTGCTGTGCTAAAAACTGTGTCAGCTTGCTTTGATCAATGGCTTCATACTGCGATAGAAAGCGACCGATCGCTTGAACGACTGCCGGTAGATGACCTGCTTCGTCATTTTCAATCTGCAGCACGAGCAATGGTTCGTGCAGGCTCATTCGTAGCAAGAACCAGCCTTGACCATAGGGACCCGTTAGATTGATACGAATGCCTTCCTCGTTTTCTGGATCGATCTGCCAGCCTGGAATCAAATGATTGGCTAAATCAGCGATCACTTGGCGACCATAGTCTTGATAGTCGGCTTGTTGGATCGCAAAGCGCAATTCTTGGGTCTCAGCGGGTTGTTGCAATGCTGCGATCAGCTCATCCAGTGTCGTGCCTTGCTGTTGTAATTGTGGCAGCATCATCAAGAGCTTGGCGATCACGTACGCCCCGTCATCTAAAAAGAAATTTTCTTTAAACGCGGCATGCCCGCTGGTTTCGATGGCTAACTGTGTGTCCAGTCCTGCTTCATTCAGTTCGATCGCTTTGTTGATCACATTACGATAGCCAGAAATATAGCGTACTTGCTGTCCCCCCAGTGCTTCGATAAAGGTTTTTAAATGATTGGAGGTTGGCGAATTGGTGACGATACGTGTGCCAGGGTGTTCCGCTAAGATGATCTTGCTTAATACAGCGATCATATTGTTGCGGTTCAATGGCTCACCGCTTTTGGTCACGACGGCTGAACGGTCGACATCGGTATCGAAAATAATGCCTAGATCGGCTTGTTCTCGTAAGACGGCTTCACGGATACTCGCCATCGCCTCTTTATTGTCTGGATTGGGAATATGGTTAGGAAAATGCCCATCTGGTTCTAAAAATTGCGAGCCATTCGTATCTGCTCCCAGCGGAATTAACACTTTTTCTGCAAAAAAGCCGCCGGCACCATTGCCTGCATCAACAATGATCTTTAATCCAGCCAATGGTTTTTCGGTATTGGTGCCCATTCCTTGGCGAATCTTTTGCAGCAGATCTTGGGCATAAGGCGTCAGCAGGTCTTTTTGCTGATAGCTTCCTTTTTCCGCTGCCTCATGAACGGTAGTGTGGGTCAAAATATAGTGGATATCGGATTTTTCCGCACCGCCTTGGCGGCTGAAAATTTTTATTCCATTAAAGTAATAAGGCAAATGACTCGCTGTCAGCATCACACCGGCATCACAGTCAAAATCTTCAAATTGTGTACTCATAAACATGGCTGGTGTCGTTGCCAAGCCGCAATCGATCACTGCCACGCCTTCTTGCTGCAGCTGTGCCATCAACACTTCTTGCAGTGCTTCACCACTCAAGCGACTGTCACGACCGACTGCCACGCGAAAAGGTCCGCTGCCCTTTGTTGCCAACCAGTTGCGCAAGCCTGAAGCAACTTGCCGGACCGCTTGCTCCGTCAGTGTCACCTGTTCTTTTTCAGTGGCGATCGCAATTCCCCGAATATCAGAACCATTTTGTAATTCAACGATGTTCATTTCCTCCACCCCTTCTTGTAACCGGAATCAATTTTATTATACCAGAGAAACAAGGAAATGAAATTGCTTTTTAGTATTTTTTACTATAAATAATTTGCTTCATCTATTCTTTAAAAGGAATCCCTTCCAGTTGCAGTAATCGGCGTTTGGTTGCTAACCCGCCCCGATACCCCGTCAAGCGGCCGTTTTTTCCTAACACACGATGACAAGGAACCACGATCATCATCGGGTTACGCCCCACTGCATTGGCGACAGCTCGAACAGCGGTCGGACGTTGGATGCGCAGCGCCAAGTCACTGTACGTAGTCGTTTGTCCATAAGGAATTTGGGTCAGTGCTTGCCAAACGGTTTGTTGAAACGGCGTCCCGACAAAATCAAACGCAAAAGTAAATGTCACTGGTTCACCTGCGAAATAAGCTTGTAGCTGCGCTTCAATTACTGAATCAAGGTCAGCTGTATCACTGATTTCAGCCAGCGGAAAGAACTTGAGTAATTCATGATGATCCTGCTGCCGACCAAAATATACTAGCCCTTTTTCCGATTGGACCACTTCATACCACTCATCATCTAAAACGATCTTTGCCAATGCTAGTTTCATGTTTTCACCTCATGGAATCCATTTTTCGCAGCACAACTGCTTACGTGCTGCCGCCGTTCTACGGCTGTCTCAGTGACAGTATACCATTTTTTCGAGCTGCGCAAAAAAACCGATTGGCTTATTGCCAATCGGTCGTTGCAAATAGTGGGAAAATAGGTTGCTCTCCAGCTGCTCCAACTTTGAGCCATAGCACTGGCAGGATCAATCCAATTCGATTTTTCCAGTATATAGCTGATAATAGGTGCCTTTTTCAGCCAATAGCGTTTCATGGGTCCCCCGCTCAATGATGCGGCCATGATCCATTACCATGATGACATCGGAGTTTTGGATCGTTGACAATCGGTGGGCGATCACAAACACGGTCCGTCCAGACATCAAACGGTCCATCCCTGATTGGACGATCCGCTCTGTACGGGTGTCGATACTTGAGGTGGCTTCGTCTAAGATCATCACTGGTGGATCAGCGATCGCTGCGCGAGCAATGGCCAACAGCTGCCGTTGCCCTTGGGAAAGTCCTTCGCCATCCCCCGTGATCACGGTATCGTATTTTTCTGGCAAATGGTTGATAAACATGTCGGCATTGGCTAATTTCGCAGCTGCCAGCACTTCTTCATCACTAGCATCTAGTTTCCCAAAGCGAATATTTTCGCGAATCGTTCCGGTAAACAAATGGGTGTCTTGCAAAACGATCCCTAAGGAGCGGCGCAGGGATTCCAGATGGATTTTTTCAATATTGATACCATCATAGCGAATCTTCCCATCTTGGATATTGTAGAATCGATTGATCAGATTGGTGATCGTTGTCTTACCAGCACCTGTGGCACCGACAAAGGCAACTTTTTGTCCGGGTTCTGCATAAAGATTGATATCATGTAAGACCAGTTGATTGTCGACATAACCAAAATCAACGTCTTCAAACCGCACGTCTCCCGTCACTTCCGTATAGGTAATGGTTCCATCCTCGTGGGGATGTTTCCACGCCCACGTGCCGGTTCGTTCTTTGGTTTCAACTAGCTGACCTTGGGACCATTTGGCATTGACCAGTGTGACGTAGCCATGATCGATTTCTGGCGTTTCATCTAATAGGTTGAAAATTCGCTCAGCACCGGCTAACGCCATGATCACAAAGTTGATTTGTTGTGACACTTGGCTGATAGGACCATTCAATGAACGGCTCAGCTGCAAGAAAGAAGCGATCATCCCAACCGTTAGTCCAGAAACACCATTGATGGCAAACAGGCCACCAATGATGGCGATCAAGACATATTGGACATTCAGTAAGTTCATCATGATCGGCATCAAGGTATTGGCATTGACATTGGCTTTAGTGGCACTTTCTTGTAGTTGGTCATTTAAGGCATCAAATTCTTCCATGACGATCTTTTCATGATTGAAGATCTTGACGACCTTTTGCCCGTGCATCATTTCTTCGATATACCCGTTGACAGCGCCTAAATCTCGTTGCTGGGCGCCAAAGAAGCGGCCGCTGCGGCGAGAAATGATGCGGATCACATTTAGCATCAAAATAACCGACAGCATCACGAACAGAGTCAATGGGACACTGATGGAGAACATGGCGATAAAGACGGAACAAAAAGTTACTGCCGCCATCATCAGGTTCGGAATACTTTGAGAGATCATTTGACGCAATGTATCCGTATCATTAGTAAAATGGCTCATGATGTCGCCATCTGAGCGGGCATCAAAGTAGCCGACGGGCAGAGACTGCATATGCGTGAACATTTGGTCCCGGATTTTTTTCTGTGTCCCTTCACTGATTTTGACCATCATAAAGTTATAGGTCAGTGCGGCCAAGATTCCAATCAGGTAGATGATCGCCATTTGAACGATCGCCCGAAACAAGCCGCCAAAATCAGGATTGGCTTGCCCTAAGAGGGGTGTGATATGATCGTCGATCACGACTTGTAAAAACAACGAACCGCGTACGTTGGCAAAGGCACTTAACAAGATCATGACCACGACGAACAGGAGTTGTCCTTTGTAGTCGCCAAACATCGTTCGCAATAAACGTTTCAATGTGCGCTTGGGATTTGCTGCTTGTCTATTCTTCACCTTCACCAAATCCTTTCTGCTGCGAATGGTACACTTCTTGATAGATGGCATTGTTTGCCAACAATTCTTCGTGGGTACCGATGCCATTGATTTTGCCATCATCCATTACGATGATTCGATCGGCGTCTTCGATCGAGTTGATCCGTTGAGAAATAATGATCGTCGTCGTTCCCGGAATTTCTCGTTTCAAGCCTTCGCGGATACTGCGATCGGTTTTGGTGTCGACGGCACTGGTAGAATCATCGAGGATCAAGATTTTCGGTTTCTTCAACAAGGCGCGAGCAATCGTCAACCGTTGTTTTTGCCCACCGGAAACATTGTTTCCTCCTTGCGAAATCTGTGTTTCATACTTGTCAGGAAACTCTTGAATAAAGGGATCGGCTTGTGCGATCGTTGCCACGCGCTGGATCTCTTCATCCGATGCCTCTTCATTGCCCCAACGCAAATTGTCGTTGATAGTGCCGCTAAAGAGTACGTTGTTTTGCAAGACCATACTTACTTGGTCCCGCAATGCTTCTAAATCATAGTCGCGAACATCATGACCGCCGACGATGACACGCCCTTCAATCACATCATATAAGCGCGGGATCAGCTGGACGAGGGTGGATTTCCCACTCCCGGTTCCACCAATTATCCCAATGACTTCACCGGATTCGATGTGTAGATTCGCATCCGTCAGCGCCAACTTGTTTTTGTCATTGGCGTAACTAAAGCCAACATTTTCAAAAACGATGGAGCCGTCTTTGATCTCTTTGACCGGATCGGCGGGATTTTTCAAGTCACTTTCTTCATCTAATACTTCCACGACCCGTTCTGCCGACGTTCGTGCGATCAAAATCTGCACGAAAGCCATCGACATCATCATCAAGCTCATCAAAATCTGCATCGTGTAGTTGAACATGCTGACTAATTCACCAGTCGTCAGGCTACTTTGTTCCACGATCAACTGGGCACCAAACCATGACAAGAGCAGCATACATGTATAGACTGCAAATTGCATCAATGGCATGTTAAAGGAAACGATCCGTTGCGCCAGCGTGAAATTCCGATAAACATCGGTGGACACTTCGCCAAACAGTTCTTCTTGCTGTTCTTCCCGAACATACGATTTCACGACACGAACCCCTTGTAAATTCTCTTGCACCACATTATTCAAGCGGTCATAAATGCGGAATACTTTTAAAAACAGTGGGTGGGCAAAACGAATCACTAAGGCAAGGCCAATCGCTAAGATCGGTAAAACAACTAAGTAGATCGTCATAAGTTCTGGGCTGATGGTGCTAACCATTGCAAGTGAGAAAATCAGAACTAACGGGCTGCGGACCAGAATACGAATAATCATTTGATACGCATTTTGGACGTTGGTCACGTCAGTGGTCAAGCGGGTGATCAAACTGGAGGAAGAAAAGCGGTCAATGTTTGAAAAGGAAAAATCTTGGATTCGGCGAAACAGATTGTGCCGCAGGTTGCGGGCAAAACCAGCCGAAGCGATCGCTGCGGTTCGTCCGCCAAGCGTTCCTAAAAGTAATGCGATCAAGGAACATAAAAAAAGCAAGCCGCCATCTCTTAGAATCACACCGGCGTCTCCTTTTTCGATCCCTTGGTCGATCATCATGGCCATGATCAGGGGCATAATGACATCTAAGGCAACCTCTCCTGCTACATACACAGGGGTCAGCAAGCTGTCCTTCTTATAGCTGCCAACATTCGCGAGTAATTTTTTTATCATTTGTTTCGTCCCTTCTATAGATGGCACTGCGGAGCCATTTTTTATCGTTACCATCAAGTTTACTTTATCGATCCAGCGATTTCAAGCGGCTCGCTCGTGTTTTTTTTTACAATTAGTAAGTAAAAACACCCTTCCAAGGAAGGGTGCTTACCTTTTGATGCGGTTTGAAAAAGCGCTTGGTAGGAATTATTCGGTAGCGTTTGAACCAGCGGTACTGATCGGTTCATCGGTATCGTCACCGCCATCATCTGCCGGCGGTGTTTGGGTACTGCCTTGCAGATTGCCACGACTGATCCCGATAGTGATCCACGTTTCTAAGGGAATAAACTCGCCGTAGCGGCTCATTTCAACGACGGTTCCTTTCGGTTCCGCCGAATCGATATAGTAGATTTCGTAATAGACATTGGCGCCTTTTGATTTGTATTCATCAAAGAATAGTTTTGGCAAGTCGCCTTCCGTTGCTTGGAAACGGATGTCTTTCAAATACGGTCTGCCTAATGAGTAGACGACTTTGACAGTTGGCAAAGTATCGCTTTCGCTGTATTCTTTGCCGGCTTCCTCCGACTGACTCAAGAAACTACCATACGCCACTTGATCGGAATAGACCGTGCTGACTTGCAGCGGGATCTTCGATTCTAGACCTTGGGCTTCTTCGATCGTGTATTGTGAAAAATCTGGAACGGTCAAAGCCTGGCCTTTTGAGACCTTCACCACAAATTCTTCTTTTTTCGCAAGTTTGCTGCCTTTGACTGGTTCTTGTGAAACCACCAGGTCTAGGGCGACACTGTCAGAAAAGACGGTTTCTTCTTTGTATTTCAAGTCATTCTTTTTCGCCCATTCGGAAGCTTCACTTTTGGCTTTGCCTGTAAAATCAGGTACTTCAATATTTTTTTCAAAAACTTCTTTGCCCTTTGAATAATAGACACTCAAACGGTCTTTGCGTTTGTATTCGGCTAAATCAAGCTCTTTGTTGGCTGCTTCTTGTTTAATAAAAGCTTCTGCTGCTACGTTGTCGTCAAATTGTTCGATCAAAGAGAGGTTCTCGGCTTTATTGCTGGCGATCCATTCTTTTGCTTCGGTCACTTGCATCGCTGAAAAATCTGGCAGCTCTAAGCGTTCTTCAGGATCAGGCCCGAGACTCGCCGTCAGTGTCAATGTGGCACCCTTCTTGATCTTTTTGTCAGGGTCAACACTTTGGTCGATTACTTGGTTGACGTCTTTGTCAAAGTCATATTCTTGCTCCACTTTGATAGCGACGCCTTCTTCCATGCCCCACGTCCGCGCTTCTGACAGATCTTGGGCAGTGAAATCCGGCACCTTCACATGGGTCATCTGATAATAGACGATCCCGATCACGGTAACCGCCAAGGCGGTCAGTAGGGCAATCAGCAAGATTTTTTTCTGCTTACGCTTTTTGTAGGTCGGATCAAATTCCGTTTCTTCTTTCCCAAACCGGCTGACTGGTTCCTTTGATGCTACCTTCTCCGTCGAAGAACTCGCCGCTTTTGCTTCAGTCGTCTGTGTTTGTTGACGGGCTGCCGAACGACTCAGTGGCTCACTAGCGGTCGACTCTTCTGATTGGTGAACCGTCGTCGGCTCTGCTGGTTTGCCCGCCTGCTCCGCGCCACTTGCGTTTTGATCTCCGATAGGTTCGCTGGTTTTTTTCTCGCGATCGGGCGTGGGTTTCTTTTTGCCATCATAGTTGTCCGGGCTAAAATTTGATAAAAAATCACTCATGTTTGCTCAACACACCTTTACGTAAATACAAGACTTCATCCGCTTGTTGAGCGATCTCGTTGGCGTGGGTCACGACGATCACACATTTGTTGTGGACGTGTGCCAGCTCTTTAAAGATATCGATGATTTCTTGTTCCATTTCTTCATCCAAATTCCCGGTTGGTTCGTCCGCTAAAATGATATCGACATTGGTGGCTAACGCCCGGGCGATCGCTACCCGTTGTTGTTCCCCACCAGATAATTGATTGACGAGACGATCGGCTTTTTCTTTAGTGATGCCTATATAATCCAGCAAATTGTACGCCAATTCTCGTTGATTGTCTGGCAGCTGATTTTTCGTAATCGCCATCGGCACTAAGACATTTTCGACTGCACTCAAATAGGGAATCAGATTATAGCTTTGGAAAATGATACTGATGTCGTCGCGGCGATAATTCTCATGCCCGATTTTTTCGATATCGGTGCCTTCATAAAGTACTTGACCGCTTTTCGGACTATCCAACGCACTGATCAAGGACAAAAACGTCGTTTTTCCCGAACCAGATTGTCCTAAGATGGCATAGAAAGTCCCTTTTTCAAAAGAAACAGAGGTCTCTTTCAGTATATAGCGACGCTGATCGCCGTCTTGGTAATAGTAATCGACTGCTTTGGTTTCTAATAAAGTCATCGTTGGTTCCTCCTACATCATGATTTTCTTTGGATTCAAGCGTAAAATATACAATAGCGGTAAAATCGCTGAGAGTAAGACAGTTCCTAGACCTAACAGCAGATACGTGATGATGTAGCCTGCTGAGAAGGACACTTGATAGGCATTCTTGATATCCATGTAATCAATATTAGCTGCCATCAAACCGCCATAATAAACACCGCCCATATCATTTTGATTGCTCATCCAATCGTTTTGCATCAAGGTATTTGAAACGGCCCCACCTAATAAGTTCCCGGTCACTAAGGACAATAGCAGTGCGGCTAAACTAACCAGCAAGACTTCAATTACGATCTGTCCAATGACTTTCCCACGGCTTTCCCCCAAGGAGAGATAGATGCCTAATTCTTGTTTCCGATCTCGTAAGAAAAGTAGGACCACTAAGGAAATGATAAAGATGGTTGCGATCGATGCAATGATCACGATGTAATTTGCGATCACCCCTAAACGAGTAAAGCCACCGGCGATCTGCTCGTATTGATCCGTATTGGCAATGACACGATAGTATTGGGGCAATAAGGCACCGGCTTCTTGTTTAAAGGCTTCGACGTCATCCGTTGAATTTAGGACAAAGATCGGCTGATAATAGGCGTCTGACTCTTCTTCGATCACTTCTTGACCCCAAAGCTTTTCAGACTGCAATTTGTTAAAATCTTGCACTAAATTATTGCTAGCATAAAAGGTGTTGATTTGATCCATCACTTGCCATATCTGATCACTATTTTGAGAATTGCTCTGATCTGATGAATTGCCTTGATTGCTTTGATCCTTTTTAACGACAGAAAAGATCCCTGCAATGGTCACGGGATAATCAAAGGTTGCGACACGATTGCCACTTTCAGCTGTTTCGTCCGTCGCATCCTCACTATCGTCACTCACTGCTTCGCTTGAGCCTTCTTCCATCATGACTTCTGCCCGTGTATCCCACACCAATTGATCACCGACACTCAGGTTATTCAATTCTGCGATCTCTTTACTGATCAATACCGCGTTCGTCAACTCACTGACATCTTTTTCTGTCAATCCCTCGCCTTCCTCCAAGCGAATCAAGCCTTCTTGCATGTCTAATGGTTCAACCAAATTTCCACCCTTCAAGGTGAAATAGTTGCCACCCATGCCGACCGATCCATCCTCTGGCGTATAGGCTTTCAATTTTGTTGTTTCTAACCAGGCTTGATTTTGGTAATCAAAGTATTTTACATAGCTTAACTGACCGATTTGCTCATAAACATCCAATGCTGGTGGTTTCGGATAAAAATCCTCTCGAGACCGCTCTTCATCCGAAACATCTGCGTTGTCTTTTTCAAAACCTTCCCAATCCATTTCCACCGTAGCTACGTTCCCCATTTTGCGTTTCGTCTCTCGCTCCACGTTGGCAGTGGATTGTTGAATTGCTACAGCACCAGCGATCACATTGCCTAAAATAAATAGAACTAAAAATAAAATAAATGATTTCCCTTTTCTTCTGGTGATACTTTTTAATGCACGCTGCCAAAAGTTCATTGTTATTTCCTCCAGTGACATTATTTTTTAACAATTATTCCATACTTCTCCCTTAAGAACAATCGCAATAAAGGATTGTTTTTCGAATTTGAAATATTAAAAAACGAGCTCAAACGATATTTTCATTTAAAAACCCTTATAAAAGAACAAGAAAAAGATGTTAAATAACAAATAAAAGAACGGGATTTTTGCTAACAGTTTTGTAAGATTTCCCGATTTCAACTCAGATTTCACATAGAGTCCATCAAAAACGCTTGGCGCTTTCGAGAGGATAAAAAAACGAAGGAATTTTCTCACTATTTCCCAGCGAGAAAATCCTTCGTTTTGTATCACTTATTTTTCTTTCGTATCGATCACGATCGTCACCGGGCCATCATTGACCAAGGCGACTTGCATATCTGCGCCAAATTTCCCGGTAGCAACAGTGATCCCTTCGGCTTTTAAGCCTTCATTAAAGGCTTCGTAAAGCGGGATCGCAATACTTGGCGGTGCCGCTTGAATGAAGCTGGGGCGATTGCCTTTCTTCGTCTCCCCATAGAGGGTAAACTGTGAAATACTCAAGACGGAACCGTTTATGCTTTCCAGTGACCGATTCATTTTGCCCTCTTCGTCTTCAAAAACCCGTAAATTCTTGATTTTTCTTACGAGATAAGCCACATCGTCACCTGTATCCTCATGGGTGATCCCCAACAAAACCATGAATCCCTGTTGGATCGCACCGACGACATTGTCCTCAATCGACACGCTTGCTTGACTGACTCGCTGGATCACTGCCCGCATTCTTTCTCATCCCTTCGTACGTCTGACGCTGTAAACATCTGGAATTTGTTTGATCTTATCAACGATCGATTTCAAATGAGTCAAATTCTGAATCGCCACCGTGATGCGGATCGTTGCCATTTTGTCTTTGTTGGTTTTGGCTTCGACACTTACCAAACGCTTGGTGACGCTATTGACTGTCTGTAAGACATCGTTGAGTAAACCAGAACGATCATAGCCATAGATCTCAAGATCGGCATCGTATTCCTTGTTGATGTCGGTGGCATCTTCCCACTCAACGTCGATCAAACGGTTCGCGGCGTCTTTGTTTTGAACATTGGGACAATCGCTGCGGTGGATCGAGATTCCCCGCCCTTTAGTAATATAGCCGACGATCGAATCCCCAGGAACCGGATTGCAGCAGCGGGAGATGCGGATCAACAAGTTATCGACCCCTTCAATGACAATGCCGCCTTCGTGACGAACCTTCATTTTTTCTGGTTCTTTTTTCGCCGGTTGATTGATCATCTCTTGGACTTGCTGCTTTTGCTTCTCGATTTGTTTCTCCCGCCGTTCTTCTTCGGTCAAACGGTTGGCTAAGGTCGTGGGACTGACTTCCCCATAGCCGACAGAGGCAAACAAGTCATCCTCTGTTTGGTAGTTGAACCGTTCGCAAGCTTCCGCCATTTTGCTTTTCGTCAAGAATTCTTTTGGCACAAAGCCCATATCTTGTAAAGTACGAACCACTGCCTCATGCCCTTTGATGATGTTTTCATCACGATCTTGGGCTTTGAAGAATCGTTTGATTTTGTTCTTCGCTTTGCTGGTAGCCACTAGTTTGACCCAGTCGCGGCTTGGCCCAAAGGAATTTGGTGAGGTCAAGATCTCGATAATGTCCCCATTTTTTAGCTTGTAGTCCAATTGGACCATTTTGCCGTTGACCTTGGCGCCGGTGGTTTTGTTACCGATGTCGGTATGGATGCTATAGGCAAAATCCAGTGGACTGGAGCCTTGAGGCAACTCCGTCACATCACCTTTTGGCGTAAATACATAGACTTTGTCGCTGAAAATATCGCCTTTGACACCTTCCATAAATTCAGAAGCATCATAGCTTTCGTCTTGTAGTTCCAAGATTTCGCGGAACCAGCCAACTTGTTGGGTCATCTTGTCGGCTTTGACTTTTTCCGTCTTGCCTTCTTTATAGGCCCAGTGCGCAGCAACCCCAAATTCAGCGATCTCATGCATTTCATGGGTCCGAATTTGGATCTCGACAGGATTGCCTTTGGGACCAATAACCGTCGTATGCAGTGATTGGTACATGTTGGCTTTTGGCATCGCGATATAGTCCTTGAACCGCCCTGGCATTGGTTTCCATTTTGTATGGATCGTTCCCAAAACCGCGTAACAATCTTTGATGGAGTCAACGATCACTCGGATCGCCAACAAATCATAAATTTCATTGAACTGTTTCTTTTGGTCTTTCATTTTGCGATAGATCGAGTAAATATGCTTTGGTCGACCATAGATCTCAGCATAGATATCTAGTTCTTCCGTAGCGATCCGAATCTCTTCCACGGTTTCGGAAACGTAGGATTCCCGTTCTTCTCGTTTGGTCTGCATCAAATGCACGATTCGGTAATATTGCTGTGGATTCAAGTAACGCAAAGAAATATCTTCTAATTCCCATTTGATGCGGCTGATCCCTAAACGATGAGCCAATGGGGCATAGATTTCCATCGTTTCTTGGGCGATACGGCGTTGTTTGTCTTCCCGCAGATGTTTCAACGTACGCATATTATGTAATCGGTCAGCCAGCTTGACCATGATGACCCGTAGATCTTGCGCCATGGCGATCAACATTTTTCGATGATTTTCTGCTAATTGTTCTTCATGAGATTTGTACTTGATCTTACCCAGCTTGGTCACGCCATCCACTAGCATCGCTACATCGGCACCGAATTCTTCTTTCAGATCGGCTAGCGTCACATCAGTATCTTCGACGACATCATGCAAAAAACCTGTTGCAACGGTATGTGGGTCCATCTGCAATTCTGCCAAGATCCCCGCAACTTGGATTGGATGAATAATGTAAGGCTCGCCGGATTTACGGAATTGTTCTTTGTGGGCTTCTGTCGCATAGTCTAATGCTTTTTGGACAAAGGCAACGTGTTCTTCACTCATATAATGAGCGACCAATTTGATGACATTGGGCCCGGTCAATATAACTTCTTTTGCCATTCATTCCGCCTCCTGCTCTTCTTTTTTGTGCTATCAAAAAGGCAGACAGAAGTCACTGTTAACGTCTCGTCACGCACCCAAAGCCTTGCGGACAAACGTTCTAAGCATGGGACTCCTGTCTAACCTGCAGTTCTTATTTAGTAGTATTATTATACAAATTTTTCAGCTATTTTTCAATCGCTGTTGTTCAAAGCATATCGGGTGCTGGCTGGTCCTTAAGCAATTCTTCAAAAACATGATACGAGAGCCCGATTTTCTCAGCGCCGGCAGCTCGTAATGATTCCAGAGCTTGTTCATCGACCGTATCGGGATTGATCTGGATCGACAGTTGGCTGCCACCATCTAAGGAGAACAAGCTCACGTCATGCAATGCTTCTGCTAGTGGTTGTTTTTGCCCTAAAACGATCTTTGGCCAAGCTTCTTCTTTCAAGCGCTGTGCAACTTGGATTTTCGTTAATTCATTCATGATTTCGGTCTGAACAGCTAAGCGGATCTCCCCTCCTGTCAAGGTCAAGGAGCGGATCGTTTCGGTCAACTCTGCAAAGCCACGATCATTTTCCATGAAGGAAGAAGCCGGTAGCCAGACTTCCAAAAAATCGGCACCTTCCATAAACGCCCGACCGATTTCAAACGCTACCTTTGCCAGTGTTCCTTGGGCAAGGGGGTAATCGATCACTGCGCCGATTTGTAGGGAAGAGCCTTGTGCCAAGATTTTCGCCCGCCGAATGGCACTAGGCAAAACGACGACTTCCTTTAAGGCCGTCTTATATTGATTGATAAAATCCTTCAAGACCCAGTCGGTCAGATCGGCCGTCAACAAACGGACACTGATTGCTTCTTGGTTCTTATTCATCAACTCACATCCTCTTTAATTCCGTTAACACACTGACAGCACTTAAAAAATAAAACGGTGCTGTTTCTGTTCGTAAAATTCGAGGGCCTAACCCGCATAATTTGGCGTTGTTTTCCTGGGCTTCTTCGATTTCGGAGGGGGTCAGACCGCCTTCTGGGCCAAAGATCGCTAAAACTTTGCTACCAACGGGCAATGCGGTGATCACTTGCAGCAGCATCGCTGCTTCTCCTTGCTTGGCTGATTCTTCATAAGCCACTAGGACCGCATCATACTGACTGAGGCTTTGCCAAAATGCTTTGGCGTTATCCAGCAGTGTGATGGCTGGTGCGATCTGCCGTTGGGATTGCTCCGCCGCTTCTTGGGCGATTTTTTGCAGCCGCTGCTGCTTTTTCTGTAACTTCTTTTGATCCCATTTCACGACCGAAGTTTGCGCAGGAAAACCGATAAAGGCTGCAGCCCCCAGTTCCGTGCCTTTTTGAACGATCAAGTCCAGCTTGTCGCCTTTCGGGTAGCCGCTAGCGATCGTGACCTGCAGCGGCAATTCCTTGTCCTGCTGTTCTTTTTCGACTTCCTCTAAGTAAACCGTTTCTTCATCCGCCTCTTTGATCTTGGCGATGATCGCCAAATGATCCTCAAAGACTAAACCGACTTTCGTGCCGGGCGTCATGCGCATCACTCGGATCATATGGTGGAAAGGTTCTCCCGAAACGGCAAACACCGCTTTTGCTTCATAAGGCTCCTGTAAAAAATATCGCTGCATCTTACTCTACCTCTGGTTTTTTAAAGGCGATCGCATACCAGTCTTTTTGATTGAACAATTGATCGATCTCAAAGCCTTGTGCGATCATGGCATCAATCACTAATTGTTTTTTCGTCTCAATAATCCCAGAAACGATCAAGGTGCCTTCTTGCTTCAATAGACGCCACGCATCAGGGATCATCAATAAAATGATGTCCGCTAAAATATTGGCAACGATAAGATCAGCAGGGACTGTCACTCCTTGCAAAAGGTCATTGGCTTGGACAGTCACATCTTGAGCAATAGGGTTCATCGCCATATTTTCTTGGGCGGACCTCACAGCGACTTCATCTAGATCATAAGCGAACACGTCTTTGGCACCTAAATATTTACTGGCGATACTCAACACGCCTGAGCCCGTCCCGACATCTAAGACGGTTTCACCGCCTCGCAAGTAGACTTCTAGGGCTTGTAATGTCAACCGTGTTGTAGGATGTGTGCCGGTCCCAAAAGCCATTCCCGGATCAAGGGTGATGATCTTTTCCTCTTCTTGCAGCGGTTGATAGTTTTCCCAGCTCGGCACGATCGTCAGATAGCGGGAGATACGGACTGGATGGTAATATTTTTTCCAGGCCGTTGCCCATGCTTCTTCCACGACCTCGCTCGTTGTGATGGTGTTTTTGCCGATCGCCAAACCATACTCTGGCAGACGGTCAATGGCTGCTTTGATCGTCGGTAGCACTTCTGGTAAAAAGATCGTCTCTGGGAAATAGGCACTGACTTGGGCGCCTTCTTCTAAGGTCGTATAGGTTTCTTTATCCAAAATTTCGCCATATGCATCGCTTTTAAAATTTTCGATATCTAAAACGTCCTCGATCGCTACCCCACTTGCTCCGTGTTCCATTAAAATATTGGCGACTGCTTCCACTGCTTCGCTAGCTGTCGCTACGGTTACTTCATTCCACTTCATGTTCGTTCTCCTTAGTAACTAGGGTACGGGATCATGGTTTCCCCAGCCCCGGCTTGATAGTTCGTCATTTTCTCCACAAATGCTTCTTCGTTGAATCGCAATTCAAAGATCGCTTCTTCACTGTCATCGTTCAAGAAATCAAGCAGATCGCTTTGACCTTCTTCTAAAATTTCTTGAATGTAATCAACCAATCCGTCTAACAAGGCTTTTTGAATCCCTTTTTTCCCTGCATAAGGGATCGTTGCTAAATAATCTTCTTCATCAAACGTTGATTTTTGTGGATCATACAGCAAAATCCCATCTTCAAATTCGATGATCGCTTCTTCTGATGCTACACCTTGTGCATCGTCGATCTGCACGTGGTGAGGATTTTCGGCAAACAAGCGCAGCACCAATTCGATCGTATGATTTTTGGCATCCCAATCGATCGCCACATCATAGTCGGTGATTTTTTTTGTTAATCGCTGATCTAAGTAAGTCAATATCGTTTCTTTCGCCATCACTATTCCTTCTTTCTTAACACCATCCATGGTCTTGCTGAACAGCGGTTTTTCGTATATTTGTCAAATAAGGATTGCCAGCCACTGCAAAACGAAGCGGCATCTGGGTCCATTCCCCTTTGTTCGGGATACCGATCCGAGGCAATGCCAAAATTTCTTTTGGGGTACGTCGGCGCTCAGGAACCAAATGCAGCGGACTCGTAAAAATCGATTCGCCGTAAAGCTCAGCTGGAATTTGTAGTGCCTGCACTAGTTTCCCGGGGCCATTGGCTACATCCGGTCCCGTTTTTTGTCGCTGTTGTTCCATCAAGTCAATCCCATCCACCGGTTCTAGCCCGCGAATCATGATTCCTTGTGGGATGCCTTTTGGTTGCGTAATAAAGTTGACGATTCGATGCGTGTGCATCGTATATAAATAAATCGTACCGGGTTCCTGATACATCGCCCGAACCCTTGGTGTGTTTCGCATACCCACACTATGAGCCGCCAGATCATCGGGACCTAAATACGCTTCACAATCCACGATATACCCACCTAATGTTCCTACTGGGGTCTCATGTTCCAAATACATCCCTAATAAGGCACGTGCGATGGTCGTTGTCGGCTGTGTCGCAAAAAGTGCCATTAATTCATCCATTCTCATCACCCTCTTTATTCTACACAATTCTCGGCGAACTTACTATCTTTGACTACAGAGTTACGACGATCTCAACGATTTCTTTTCAACGATCCTGATTTTTGCTGACTGAGTGGAAAATAAGGGCCCTTTTGTTTCCGTAAGGGCGCAAATCAGCTTGTTTATGAGAATGTACGTTCTTATGTTATACTTACAGGAAAAGGAGAGGATCGTTTTATGCAGCAGCCACTTGCTTATCGAATGCGGCCACGGAACTTAGATGAAGTCGTCGGACAGCAGCATTTGGTTGGCCCGGGGAAAATCATTCGCCGAATGGTCGAAGCCAAAATGCTTTCTTCGATGATCCTATACGGACCGCCGGGAACCGGAAAAACCAGCATTGCCAGTGCGATCGCCGGCTCGACACGCTATGCGTTTCGCATGCTGAACGCCGCCACAGATACAAAAAAAGACCTGCAAATCGTGGCAGAGGAAGCCAAAATGAGCGGTACTGTCATTTTATTGCTGGATGAAGTCCATCGACTAGACAAAACAAAACAAGATTTTTTACTGCCCCATTTAGAAAGCGGCAAGATCATTATGATCGGTGCCACGACGGAAAATCCCTACATTACGATCAATCCAGCGATTCGCAGTCGGACACAGATTTTTGAAGTCAAACCGCTCCAAGAAGAAGATATTTTGACTGCCATTGATCAAGCCTTAGCAGATGAAACTCGCGGACTTGGATCAGAAACCATCGTATTGACCGATGATGCCCGCTTGCATCTCTCGCGAGCGACCAACGGTGATTTACGAAGTGCGCTAAATGGCTTAGAACTCGCTGCCCGTTCCACACCAAAAGGACCAGACGGCATTATTCATTTGACCTTAGAAATCATCGAAGAGTGCGTACAGCGTAAAGCATTGACCCACGATAAAGATGGGGATGCGCACTATGATGTGATCTCTGCTTTTCAAAAATCGATTCGTGGCAGTGATGTGGATGGTGCGCTGCATTACTTAGGTCGTTTAGTAGAGGCAGGCGATCTGGCGATCATTTGTCGGCGCTTGATGGTCATCGGCTATGAAGACATCGGTTTAGCTAACCCAGCAGCCGCTGCTCGAACCGTCAATGCTGTGTTAGCCGCTGAACGTTTGGGCTTACCGGAAGCTCGGATTCCGTTAGCCGATACAGTGGTCGATCTATGTCTGTCACCCAAATCCAACTCTGCCTACATGGCATTGGATGCAGCGATCGCAGATATTCGCAGCGGCAAAGCTGGCGATGTCCCGGATCATTTACGAGACAGTCATTACAAAGGTGCCGAAAGCTTGAATCGGGGTGTTGGCTATCAATACCCGCATAATTTTGATGATGCCTGGGTCGATCAGCAATACTTACCTGATAAGCTGAAAAATACTCATTATTACCAACCAAAAGCCACCGGTAAATATGAGCAAGCACTAGGCCAACGGTATCAACAATTGCAGCAGCGAAAGAAAAAAAACTAGGTGCTTAGGAAAAATAGCAACTTTTTGGTATCGTTTTCAAACAACTTTATTGCACCTTCGTCATTCCTATGCTACTATAAGGGTGGGAATTCTGTGATGTACGAGTTGTCCCTTTTGTGTGTTGACCGAACATTTTTATTGATATCTTGGGATCCGTCTTGTGTCAATGCTGGTAACATGCCTTTTCCTTTGGTAGTTCGAAGCTTAGACCGTGGAACCCACCTGCTAGAATTTGCGGGATCAATACTATGGGAAAAAGAACGGCATCAACGGATATTACCCATTCTTTTTAGAATGTGCCATCTGTTTTTAACAGATGGCTTTTTTGCGTTTTCTAGCCGATAGAAACCATGCAACGTCCTTCTCCGATATCAAAGTAAAGGTGGCTTTTGCTATTCTTTCTAGGGTTCGCTATACTAAACCTATCAACTTAGGACAGGATGGCGTATGTTTATGATTCTTCTATTATTTACGATCGTGGCACTCGTATTATTCGGCACCAGTTATTTGCTTTATGCCAAACAAGCGATTTTTTTCACTTTGATCCCTACCACCGAGGCGAATAAGGTCTTCTTAAAAACCTATAGCCTCATTCATTTCCTTTTAGGCGTGGTGGCATTGGTTGTGGGCTTTGTCGATAGGGAGCTGATTGCCTTGTTTTATTTGGCTTTGCTGCTGCTCTCTTCCGCATCTTTCAGCATCTTGCTGGCACAAAAAATGAAAAAAAAGGAAGATTAGGTTTTCTTTTTCCAGAAAAAAGCATTACAATAAAAGTAGAAGATAACAGATGGGAGTGTTTCTTATGTTACAACAATATCAACGAATCATGGTAGCCGTCGATGGGTCCAGCGAGTCCGAATTAGCCTTCAAAAAAGCCGTGAACGTGGCACAGCGGAATGATTCTGAATTAGTTTTAGCACATGTGATCGACACTCGGGCCTTTCAAACCGTTTCTTCTTTTGACGGCATGCTTGCTGAGCAAGCAACCGAAATGGCCAAACAAACCTTGAAAGACTATGAGGATTATGCCCGCAAACACCAAGTAACTGCTGTCAAAACAGTGATCGAATATGGCTCGCCAAAACCGATCATTGCCAAACAATTGCCCGAAGATCACGACATCGATTTGATTATGATCGGTGCCACTGGGCTAAATGCGGTTGAACGAATCTTTATCGGTTCTGTGTCTGAGTATGTCATTCGCCATGCTGGCTGTGATGTGTTAGTCGTACGGACAGATCTAGAAAACAAAATCCCAGAAAAAGACCACACCAAAGCTTGATAGTGAGACGACCTGCCGACGAACGGCAGGTTTTTTTGTACAAAAAAAACCGTGACAAAAGCAAAAGAGGCAACGAGCACTTAGGTCTCATTGGTCTTTTTGCCTTTGGTCACAGCTCTTTGACAAGTCGGTTATCCAAACTTGTACAGCAAAAAATGAAAGCAAAGTAATAGGTACTCCTATCTAACCATGTTTCCTTTTGATTGTAAATAGTTTTTCTGAATTTTCTGAATAAATAGTCAATTTACCCGTCGTTTAATAAAAAAGCAAAGCGTCGTTTCCCTTAGGAAAAACGACGCCAAAATCTGTATTGATAATGGGCTATCCAGAGGCCGCTGGTCAAGAGGATCACGAAGAAAACCGGACCATTCAATAACCAAAAATCAACCGAAGTCGCAGCAAAGCCGTAAAGGATGATAACAATGATGGAAAGAAACAGCGTTGCGATCGTTCCAATGGCTAACCCAAGACTCCCCGCCCCTCTCGTAAATAATTGACTGATATTGGTCCAATCTAAAAGCAGCAATCGATAATCACGAGCAAAATATTTCAAGCACAAAAGAAAACTGCTCCAAAGTGCCCCGATTAGAAAAGAGACAGCCAAAATCAGCGGCATTTTGAACAGAAGGACTGCTGCCAGCACGATGACTGCCGTTAAGCTCAGCTGCAAAACGACACCAAAGCGGAATTTTTCCCGCAAGTAGCGCTTCATCGATAGCGGCAAGGAGCGGACAAACAAGAAATTCTCCTGATCCAGTGAGATCAAATTACTGATAAAAGAAGTCGGGTTGACCATCAATGCTGCCAAGGCGATCCCCGCCACAAAAACGACACCGATAAACCGCTCATCCAATTCACTTAACTGAATCGCTCCTGTAAACACAAAGGACACTAAGAAAATGATGGGCATCAGCAACGAAGAAGAAAAGACTTGCATGATCAAATTCGGATCTCGGATCAACTGCGAATTGTAATTAAACAACAGCTGTCCCAAGCCTTGATTGGGTTTATGCTTCCGACGAACACTCCCTTGGTTGGGCGCCGCGGCTGCCACTTGCTCATAAAACTTCGGCAAGATCAATCGATAGAGGGCAAAAAGCAGCACGCCTGCTGTGGCGATGATCCCTAGCAAGCTAAGCAAACCATTCGTTTGAAACGGTGCCACCATCACATAATAAAAGGGCAATAAAAAGCTGATCGCTCCCCGATCTACCACGTCTGTCTCATAAGTATTCACCTGATTCATCATTAAGACCCCGATCACAACAACCAGCATCGTCACGCCTAGCAATAAACTAGTGACCAATTTTTTATGCTTCAAGAAAAACTTGGTCCGCGTCAGGCTGAAGACGATCAAGCTGCAAATGCTGAAGATCAAGACTAAAAACAAGCCGAACAGCAAAAACGCCCATAAGATCATCAGCAAGAAAAAGACGTTTGCCCGAATCCCTGTCAGGAGAAATAAGACCAACAGAGGAAAAATAAACGGCGCAACGGTGAGAAATACCACCACGATTTTTGCCAGAAAAATTTCACTCTGTCGAAAGGGCAGCGGCAAATACGCTGGCAGGTCTTGACTCTCGAAAAAGACATTGTAAATAGACGAAATCCCTTGGGAAAAGCCTAAGATCCCGAACAAAGCGACATAAGCGGTAAAAAAGCCCGGCATCTGACTAAAATCCAATGTGATCATCGTCAACCCATAGACTAGCAGAAACACTACCCCAGAAAGCGCATATTGAAACAACAAATAATTGGTCAAGGTCGAACCAGCCTTGCCTTTTTTGCGGGCTTTGTCTGTTAGTTGGGGATTGGCATACCGCAAATTAACGGAGGTCAGCGTCAGAAATTGTTGTTTTCGCATCTACGCTTCCTCCGCTTCTGCAAGAATCGCTTCTTCTTGACTTCTCCCAGTCATTTGCAGATAGATCGTTTCCAAAGAAAGCGACGGATGCTGTGCCAGCAAATCTGCCACTGAGCCATTGTACAGTAGCTCGCCTTTTTTCAAAATCGCCAATTGATCACACAACTGCTGGGCGGTGTCCAAGACATGGGTGGAAAAAATCACGGTCTTGCCCTTGGCAGCGTGCTGTTTCATCATTTCTTTTAAATCATACGCCGCTTGGGGATCTAAGCCTTGTAATGGTTCATCCAAGATCCAAATGTCTGGATCGGGGATCAATGCCCCAATCAGCAGTGTTTTTTGCCGCATTCCATGGGAAAAGCTGGCGATGGTCTCTTCTTCATGAGACAGCATATCAAACAAGCGCCCTAATTTTTGCAAACGCTCAGCCTTTTCCGCTGCTGGCACCTCATACGCTGCGGCAATCAAGTCCCAATACTCCCCTGCTGTTAGCTGTAAAAACAAATCTGGTGTGTCCGGCACATAAGCAATTTGTTTTTTTATCGCTTCCCGATGTTCCACGAGGGATTGACCATCAAAATAGATTTCTCCACTTGTTGGCTGCAAAATACTCACTAAGCTTTTGATCGTGGTCGACTTCCCTGCTCCGTTGTGTCCCAGAAAGCCAAAGATCTCCCCTTGACGGATCGTCAGGGAAAGATCAGACAACGCTTTTTTTGGTCCATACTGTTTCGTCAGATTCTTGATCTCAATCATTTTCCTGCCTCCTTATTCCATACCTATTGTTATCTTACGCTGAAAAGCAGGAAATGAAAAATGTTTATTGCCATTTTTAACAAATCAATTGACAGGAGCTGTAAAAACAAAGATAATAAGAGCACTTTAGGGGAGTAGCACATGGATCGTTCCATGATCTTAGATCAACAGCAAGCGGGAATCCGCTGGTTTAAGATGTTTCTTGCAAGACCTAAGTGGCAAGGGGCCGCTTAGGTCTTTTTGCAGTTTAAAATGGAGGGAAAACAGTCAATGAGTTCAAGCAAAATGAAAAAAGTGACCGCCGGCGGACTTTTAGTCGCCATGGGGGTGGTCTACGGTGATATTGGTACGAGCCCACTTTACGTAATGAAAGCCTTGGTGGAGGACAATGGCGGACTACGCACCTTAACACCTGATTTTATCTTAGGCAGCGTCTCGCTCGTCTTTTGGACGCTGACCTTGTTAACGACGATCAAGTACGTCTTGATCGCATTAAACGCGGATAACCATGGAGAAGGCGGGATTTTCTCCCTTTATACCTTAGTTCGTAAAAACAGCCGCTATTTGATTATTCCAGCAATCATCGGGGGCGCAGCCCTGCTAGCAGATGGCGTGTTGACGCCGGCCGTGACGGTGACCACTGCCATCGAAGGATTACGAGGGATTCCAGTCTTTTTTGATCGCTTCGGCAATGACCAATCGATCATCGTCGGCATCACCTTAGCAATCTTATTGGTCCTCTTTGCCCTGCAGCGCTTTGGGACTGAGTTTGTCGGCAAAGCCTTCGGACCGATCATGCTAGGCTGGTTTACCTTCTTAGGCATCGTCGGGGTGATGAACTTTGCCGGTGACCTTTCGGTGATTCGCGCCCTTGATCCCCGGTATGCAATCAATCTGCTCTTTAGTCCCGATAACAGTTCCGGGCTCTTTATTCTCGGCAATATCTTTTTGGCAACGACTGGTGCAGAAGCCCTCTACTCGGACTTAGGTCACGTGGGTAAGAAAAACATTTATGCCAGCTGGCCCTATATCAAAATCTGCTTGATGCTGAATTACTTTGGTCAAGCGGCGTGGTTGCTGCAAGTCTATCAAAACCCGACTTATCAAGAAATCGAAAACTTGAATCCATTTTTCCAAGCGTTGCCGCAAGGATGGACAGTCTTTGGTGTCAGCTTTGCCACCCTCGCTGCCATCATTGCTTCGCAAGCCCTGCTGTCTGGCTCCTTTACCTTGGTTTCTGAAGCCATCAAGTTGAAACTATTGCCGCGGATGCAAATCATCTATCCGGGGGCGTCTATCGGGCAAATGTATATTCCTGCCTTGAACACCTTGCTGTGGATCGCCTGTTCTGGCGTGGTCTTATTCTTCAGGACTTCTACGCATATGGAAGCCGCTTATGGATTGGCCATTACGGTAACGATGTTGATGACCACTGTTTTGCTCTATTTCTACTTGCACCAAAACAAGAAGACTCGTTTCTTGGCACCGTTCATCACGCTCTTTTTTGCAGCGATCGAAGGCATTTTCTTTATCTCTAGTGCGACCAAATTTTTCCACGGCGGTTACGTTGCCATCTTACTAGCCTGCCTAATCATCGGCGTGATGCTGATTTGGGAATGGGGCAATCGTATTCAAGAAAATGCTGCCGAAGAAGTTGCACTTTCTACCTACATCCCTCAATTGAAACAGTTGCGGGAAGATGATTCTTTGCCATTATCTCAGACGAATGTCGTCTTCATGGTTCCTAAACTGCAAGACGATCAGATCGGTCAGCAGTTCATCTATTCCATTTTAGACAAACGGCCGAAGCGTGCCAAAGTGTATTGGTTCGTCAATGTGGAAGTCACCGATGAACCCTATACGAAAAAATATGAAGTTTCGATGGCAGATACCGATTTTATCGTTAAACTAAAGCTTTATCTCGGCTTTCGGGTGCCGCAAGAAGTCAATCTCTACATTCGCCAAATCATTCAAGAATTGATGAAAGATGGTCGCTTGCCGCTGCAGCCGCAACGCTACTCCTTAACGCCTGGACGCAATGTGGGTGATTTCCAATTCGTGATGATCGAAGAAGAGCTGTCGAATGCAACGGCATTAAGCAAATGGCAGAAGCAAGTCATGCAGACGAAGCTTTTTATCAAACGCCATACCATTTCACCTGAACGCTGGTTCGGCTTAGAATACAGTGATGTGGTTCATGAGACCGTTCCATTGGTCATCGGTCAGATGAAAGAAAGCTCTCTGACAGAATTACGCATCGAGGAACGCTAAGAAACCGCCAGTCCTGGTTGAACTTTCTGATACTTTCAGGTACACTGAAAAGACAAAGACACAAAGGAGGGAAAACGACCATGATGCGCATGACTAAAATAACAAGTAATGAAAATTACCAACGATACCATATCGCATTTAGCCATGCAATTGGTTTTACAGTTGCTGTTGACGGGACGAGTCTGTCCAAAACAGTGAAATTTACGTAAAATCAATGGCCATCTCAAGGTATTTTTCTCGAAAGAATCTGAGTTTAAATAACACTGGCCATGGATAACCATGGCCTTTTTGAGTGGTCTCAAGGAGAGAGATCATGATCATACAAGCAATTGCTATTAAAAAAACCATCGGCGGGAATCCGTTATTTGAGGAGTTATCCTGCCAAATCGAAGCTGGGGAAAAAATTGCCCTAGTCGGCATCAACGGAACGGGCAAATCAACCTTTTTACAAATCTTGACTGGCGCTGAAGGCGTCGATAGCGGCGTTATCAGCCGCCAAAAAGGCTTAAGGATCGGGACGGTCGAGCAAGAGCTGACCGTTTCTGAAGCAACCGTTATCCACTACCTGCTCCATTCTGCTGCTAACATTCAAGAACTCAAACAACAAATGAGTCATTACGAAGCCTTGATGGCAGAACCCAATACTGATTTAGAGAAATGTCTGATCCGTTATGGCGAGTTGCAGCAGCGCTTTGAAGAGTTGGGCGGTTATGGATTAGAAGACCGAATTTCCGCGATCTTACAAGGCTTAGGAATTCCCCATCGACAGGACGCACGGCTAACAGAGCTTAGCGGTGGCGAACGGGTCAAAGTCGCTTTAGCCAAAGTGCTAGTTGCCGATGCTGACTTGCTGTTACTGGATGAACCAACCAATCACTTGGATCTTTCAAGTATCCGCTGGTTGGAAAATTATTTACAGAATACGAAAAAAGCGATCCTAGTCGTTTCTCACGATCGGCACTTTCTTGATCAAGTCACCACCAAGACCTGGGAACTGGAAGAAGGCGCCTTGATTGAGTATCCCGGGAACTACAGCCGGTTTCGTGTCTTGAAAGAAGCTCGCTTGGCGGAGCTGACCAAAAACTACGAACTGCAGCAAAAAGAGGTCCAGCGACTGAAAGTCATGATTCGGCGATTTCGTCAGTGGGCCAATGAAGGAGACAATGAGGCCTTCTTCAAAAAAGCCAAAGAATTGGAGCGCCGCCTAGCGAAACTAACCCTGGTCAAACCGCCAGCGCCCCCGAAAAATCGGCTGCAAGGCTTGGCAAATGGCGGAAAATCGGGCAAAGAGGTGTTCATCGTTCGCGACTTGCACCAGCAATATGCCGATCAGCTCCTATTCAAAGACAGCAGTTTTGCGGTCTACCGTGGGGAGCATCTAGCGATCATCGGCGACAATGGTACCGGAAAATCAACCTTACTCAAGTTACTCCTCGGTGAGGAAATTCCCAGTGGCGGCACCATCAAGCGCGGCAGCAGCTTACAAATCGGCTATTTGCCCCAGCAACTGCAGTTTGCCGCCCCCGAGAGCCGTTTGTTGGCCTACGTACAGACGTTGACAGGAAACGAAGAAACGGCTCGCCGACAATTAGCTAAAAGCGGTTTTTATCAAAGTGATGTGGCCAAACGAATCAAAGATTTATCTGGTGGTGAAAAAATCCGTTTGGCGTTACTGAAACTCTTTTTAGAAAAAATCAACGTCCTGATTTTGGATGAACCAACCAATCACCTCGACAGCTATGCCCGAGAAGAAATTGAAGAAATGTTGCAAGAATATCAAGGGACCCTGCTGGCAGTCAGCCATGACCGCTACTTTTTACAGCAGCACTTCCAAGAAGCCTTAGTTATTGAACAGCAGCAGATCACGCGCCAATCTCTGAGTCCCTTAATTGACTAAGACATTGATTTGCAACAAAAAAACTTGATTTTCCTACCGTATGCATGGGTTGTTCAATCCATGCATAGGCGGAAAATCAAGTTTTTATTTTTTGATCAATGAATGTTGCCGATCAAGTTGCGGATCGGTTTTCTAGCTAAATACAAGATGATGCCGACAACAACGGCTACTCCGCCGACGATGCCATAGTACATCCCTTCTGTTTGCGGTGTGTAGAACCGAGCGATTTGCGCATTGATGGCTTGTGAAGACGCGTCTGCTAACAACCAAATCGCCAAGGTTTGTGCTTCGAAGGCTTTCGGCGCAAGTTTGGTCGTCACCGACAAGCCCACCGGTGAAAGACACATTTCCCCAGCAATCATAATGAAGAAGCTCAATACTAACCATAATGGGCTGACCCGTTCTTCTACTCCAAACAAAAGGCTTGGCAGCATCAATAAGAGAAAAGACAAACCGGCTAAGACTAAACCGATGGCAAACTTCACTTCTGTCCGCGGTTGACGAGAACCTAGTTTGGTCCACAACCAAACAAAGACAGGTGTCAGTAAGACAACAAAAAGTGGATTTAAGGTTTGATACAAACTTGCTGGAATATTGATGCCGAATAACGTTGATTGCGTACGGTCAGCGGCAAACAATGCCAAGATCGATGAGCCTTGTTCTTCTAAGGACCAAAAGACGATCGCTGACAAAAACAGCGGAATGTAGGCCAATACTTTTTTCTTTTCATCTGGTGTGACATCTTTCGAACGCAACATTTTGGTAAAGTAGTAGATTGGTAAGAAAATACCTAGAACACTGATAAAGTTGATGAAGAAATCAACCGTCAGATGCCCCGTTGCAGCTGCTGCGCCAAACAACACTGCCAATGCGAGAAGAACCAGAACGACTGCTCGGAAGAAGGTTTTCTTTTCGGCTGCCGATAAAGGATTCGTTGGCGCGATCGCTACACTTTTCAACGTGGTTTTTCCTTGCACATAATACTGCACCAAACCGATAAACATCCCGATAGCAGCAACGGAAAAGCCTAAGTGGTAGTTAACTTCTTGTCCTAAGATCCCAACGATGATCGGTGCTAACAAGCCGCCGATATTGATCCCCATATAGAAAATCGAGAAACCAGCATCCCGACGGATATCGTCTTTGCTGTACAAATGCCCCACCATACCCGATACGTTGGATTTCAAGAGTCCGGTTCCGATGACGATCAGCATCATGGACACAAACAACGCTGGAATCCCTAAAGGTGTTGCCAAGACGATGTGTCCTAACATGATCAAGATCCCACCATAAAAAACGGATTTATTTGATCCTAAAAGACGGTCCGAGATCCAACCGCCAACAATGCTTGACATATACACTAAGGAACCGTAAATCGACATGATCGCCACAGCCGTTCCTTTTGGCAACCCTAAGCCGCCGTTGGCAACTGCATCGTACATGAAGTACACCAAAATCGCCCGCATACCATAGTAACTGAATCGTTCCCACATTTCCGTGAAGAATAACGTCGACAGCCCACGCGGCTGACCTAAAAATGTTTTTTCTTTTTCCATATGAATGGCCCCTTATAAAAATTAGTGAAAATAAAATAGCGGAATTTTTCTGAAAATTCACAAATGCCAGTTTATTCCCATTTGGCAACTTTTACAAGGGTATTTCCCTGAGAACATCCTGTAAAAAAGGAGGGAAATTTAAATTCAAATGAAAGTAAAATGAGAAGCCTTCTAAATAAGTCCAGTATGAACCACTTTTCATATGTATAATTATTAAATATTCTGTTTAAAAAATTAGAAACTGGTCTTCACCAATTTTTACCTCTGACACCATTTTTGGGATTTTCCTACAAAAAAGCACATGCAAGTATTTCCTCTTGCATATGCTTCCTCTTCTATTTAAGGATTGCTTTGGCTTAGCCGCGTAAACGTTCCACATCGCGAGCGATCATTAATTCTTCATCTGTTGGGATCAAAAGCACTTTGACTTTTGACTCTTCAGTTGAGATCACTAATTCTTCGCCGCGTTTTGCATTTTGATCGGCATCTAATTCGCAACCAAACCAAGTCATGCCTTTGATGACTTCGCTACGGACGTGGGCATCATTTTCACCGATACCAGCAGTAAAGACGATCGCGTCAACGCCATTCATGGTTGTGACATAGCCACCGATGTATTTACGGATGCGGTCAGTAAAGACGTCATAAGCAACTTTGACTTCTTCTTTGTCGTAGTTTGCTTCTAGATCGCGCATGTCGCTGGAAATACCAGTTAAGCCTAATAAACCAGATTTTTTGTTTAAAACATCCACCATTTCATCGATATTCAAATCTAATTTTTCCATTAAGTAAGGCAAAACAGCAGGATCGATGTCACCTGAACGTGTGCCCATCGTTACACCAGCTAATGGCGTGAATCCCATTGATGTATCTACTGATTTTCCGCCGTCAACCGCAGTGATCGACGCACCGTTCCCTAGATGGCAAGTAATGATTTTTAATTCTTCGATTGGTTTGCCTAACATTTCTGCTGCACGCTCAGAAACATAACGGTGGCTTGTACCGTGGAAGCCGTATTTACGTACTTTAAATTCGTTATAGTACTCTAATGGCAAGCTGTATAGGTAATTGTGTTTTGGCATCGTTGCATGGAAAGAAGTATCAAAAACAGCGACACTGATGATTTCTGGCAAGATTTTTTTGAAAGCAGTAATCCCCATCAAGTTTGCTGGGTTGTGTAATGGCGCAAATTCAGCCAATGCTTGGATGCGTTCCATCACTTCGTCTGTGATCACAACTGAATCAGGGAAATCTTCTCCGCCGTGAACGACGCGGTGACCGACGCCAGTGATTTCATCATAGGCACCTAAAATGTTTAATTCGATCAGTTGATCCAATAACATTTTTACAGCTACTTCGTGATCGTTGATGTCGATGATTTGTTCGAATTTTTGATCTTCCCCATATTTGATGGTAAAGATAGAATCTTTCAAACCGATTCGTTCAACGATTCCTTTAGCGACAACTGTTTCCTCTGGCATTTGATATAATTGCCATTTTAAACTTGAACTTCCAGCATTGATTGCGATTGTTTTTGACATGATGATCTCCTTATCCGAATTATATTACAGATTTGCTGCTTTCCAAGCCGCAAATTGTTCAAAAAGTTTTGTGATGTTCTTTGGTTCTTTCAGTGAGGCTAGCTTGACCAGCAAGACTTCGTCTGCTTGTTTGCTTATCCCTCCATGGTTTTGTAAAAGCAAAATACTTTTACGTGAATGTTCATTTTTAAAGAGTTCTTCAGGAAGCTGAATCATTCCTTGCAAATAAACCTTTTCTTTCAGCCATTTTTTCAAAAATTCACTCTGTTCTGTTTCCAAGAAGTTGCTTGGTACCAAGAACAAACCGTACCCACCTGCTTTGACATAGTTCATCGCTTGTTCCATCAGCAAATGATGGGCGTAACTGTGTCCTTCAGGAGCCGCTGTAATGAAACTTTGGGCTTTTTCATCTTGTGGGTAATAGCCCACCGGTAGATCGCTGATTGCCAGATCCATTGGTTCGATCAATAGCTCTTGTAAGCCATCTTGATGGAACAAATGCAAAGGCGCTTTGGTCCATTCCCCCGTTGCAGCTGCGATCGCCAACAAGGTTTCGTCAATATCCACACCGGTTCCTTCTACTGGCCGCTTGGCTAATTGTAGATTCAGCAAGACTGTCAATAAGAGATTCCCCATGCCTACCGATAAATCCAGAAGTTTCACTGGTTGATCGGCACTGCTTAGTTGCTCGATCAGATAAACGAATAAAAACCCAAGACTATCTGGTGTCAGTTGGTGATTGGCCTGCAAGCGCTCCGTTTGGCTGCCTTTGAGCAAAACCAACTGCGCAAGCTTGCGTTTTTCTTCTGCCGATAGTTCCATTGCTCGAATTTCTTGATAGATGGTTTCTAAACGAGCAGCAGTTGCTTCATCAGGTACCCCATCGATCACACGAACTTGGTATTGATCAACAAAATTTTCGATCGTCTCTACGTAAGCATCAAAAAAAGACGTTTCCAATGCGTTTTGAAGCAATTGGATCGCTTCAACGGTCAAATGAAAAGACGTTTCCATTTTTTCTGCGGACATCTTGCACCTCTTTTCAAAACTATAACAACATATATACCTGTTTAATTTTAGCCGATTCATCCAAAATAATCAATCGCTTTCGTTTAGAATAATTTGTGAAGCTGTAAACATTCTTTTTCTATTTCTGTATGAAAAAGGATGGTCGAAACAACCATCCTTTCCCTGTACTATTCCTCTTGGTCTTCTGTGTCTATTTCAGGCTGTTCTTCGGGTAACAAAAAGGTAAATGTAAAGCGGCGGCTTTTGACATGGCACTCGATCTGTAAGACCTGTCCTTGCCGTTCATAGGTCAACTTTCCCACATTATAAAGACGTGACCCTTGATCAGCCATTTCGTTTTGCAAGAATTCCGCATGGAACAGTTCACTCATGATGCGAGCTTCATAAGTTTCAATGGTTTTTGTATAAAAAAGTGCCGTTGTCCGACTATTTTCTAACACCAGTAATAGCATCAAACTCATCAGCTGTACAAACAATAGTGCTGTCAATAAAATACCGCCCTTATGCCGCCTCTTGTGTGTGTATTTTCCATTGCCCAATTTTTTGCTCTCCATTCTCAAAGGAAACGGTAAAGCGGATCGCTGCGCCAATTTTCTCAAAAGACACATCCGCTACTTCTGTCAATAGTGGTTGATAGCCATTGTTGTCCCGTTTCCGCAGCACGCGATTGATGCGATCGATCGTTACCGAATTGTTTTGACTGCTTCGCAAATATAGCGTCGTCTCGCTGACTGATAGATAGGTACAGGTACTTAATTCCCGTTCCAGCTGAAGCAAAAACACATGCCACTCTTGATCTTTGCGAGCCATGATCTGCTGATTGACCGGTGCCAGGTGCTTGACGATCCCACTGATCATCAATAAGCAAATCGCCAATACCCATAAAGACAACAGGCACTCCCACAAAGTAAAGCCTTTACTCTTCATACAAAATCTCCCAGAGCTGTTCGCCACTTTGGATGCGTGCCTGTTGATGCTGCGCTGCTTGCCAAAAGCGAACTTGATAGACCGCCTGACGCTGCGTCGTGTAGGTGATGGCTGAAGAATCAAAGGAATGGTTCTGGACTTCTTCATACAGCACCCTCATCATCTGGGCTTTTTCCTGCAATGCCGCACTTTGAGCAAGTACAGCAGCCTGCATCACTAAAAACAATAAGATACACGTTGCTA
Organism: Enterococcus sp. 2G9_DIV0600; assembly: GCF_002140615.1. Classification (NCBI taxonomy): domain Bacteria; kingdom Bacillati; phylum Bacillota; class Bacilli; order Lactobacillales; family Enterococcaceae; genus Enterococcus; species Enterococcus sp. 2G9_DIV0600. Next base: position 310,027 of record NZ_NGLL01000001.1, on the reverse strand, counting down.
ACACCCCAAACCCCATCAGGCTTTCGGCCAAGATATACCCGCTATTCAACGATTTTTTCATAACGGCCACTCCCAAATAAAAACTTATAGCTGATGGTTTGCTTTTTCTCCTGCCAATAAAAAACGATCTTTCGCAGACTGCTGTTGTTGCCAGATTGACTACTGAACAGGATGTCGGGAAACGCCTGCACCTCTAGCTGTGAAGGAACTTCAATCTTCGTTACCGGCTCAGTTGCAGCGCCATAAAATGAAACAGTTGGCGTTGGCTCTGCTTGATAGACGGCCCGGGTTTGTGTGTTGTCGATGATGGCCGTTTGCTGTAAAGTGTAGAGCCCTTTTTCTAAGCGAGCACAAAAGCCTAAGACTTCGGCAGATTGCTGATAGTATTCAATGGCCACAATAGGAAAAAAGAGAAACATACTACTGACAAGAAGGACCAAAAGGCTTTCTATTAAGGTAAACCCAGCAAAAGAGCGCCATTGACAATCCTCAGTTCCCCTGCTCATAAATCGCATATTGTTCCTCAGATACATACCCTTCAGCAATCAATTCTTCTCTCGAAGGCTCCCGATTTTCATTCAGACGGAAGAGTTCGATCTGGGTTTCCACTACTTTCACGATCGCCGCATTTCCTTTCTCATCAATGATTCCTCTTTGACTGGCAAGATTTGGGACAAACAATAAAACCAAAATACTGATCACTAATAAAACGACTAGCATTTCAACCAATGTAAAGCCTTTTTTGACACGCCAAATCCCCTGCTTGCGAGGAGATGCTACTTTCTTTTCTATCATTCGATCACTCCTTGGATATTTCCATAGATTGGTAAAAACATAGCGGCATAGATCCCAACGATCATCAAAGCAACTAATAAAAAAATCAAGGGCTGAATCCAGTGGATGGCTTTTTCAATCCGCTGAAACAAGCGTTCCATCAATAATTGACTGTATAGAAAAAGTTCTTCTCCTAACTTCCCCTGCACCTCTCCTTGAAAGACGATCAAAGAAAATTCTGGTGTGAGAAACGAAAAACGCCGAAGTTTTTCTGGGAGTTGTCCACCCAACGTCAAGGTTACTCGCAGCTCCCGTGCTAATTCTTGGATCAAGGTAGCTTTATTGGTATGCTCCATACACTCAATGATCTGTTGGATATCTAACCCTTGCTGAAACAACTTGCCCCATTCCAATGCGAAAAAACTCGTGTGATAACTCGTGTACAATGCTCCGAACAATGGCAGGCGGCTGAAAAACACAGCTTTTTGCAAGGCAGTGCGGCGGGCAAACACCCAGCGGCTGATCATAAAAAGCAGCCCACTGAACAACAAGAAGAGGATAAGTACTGCGGGTGCCCAAGTGATGGCGCGAATGCCCCAATGACCTTCGTCGATCATGCCAGAGGCTAACAATTGGGGCAATAAAAAGCGGTGCATCCCAAAAAGCGCAGCTAGTAAAAAGACCAGTAACAAAAGCGGATAGGCAGCTACTTTGTACAGCAGCTGTTTTTGCTTGTTGACCAATGTGTGGTAGTCGACCATCCGCCGCAAGGTCGCCGTGAGATCCCCATGCCTTTCTGCTAAATGAAGCTGACTTTTTTCAGTAGCTGATAACGACAACGGCGCTACCGCTGCTGCAAAGCTTTGCCCTTGGGCAAGATGGACAATCAGCTGTTCGATCACAGGTTCAGAAAACTGGCGGCTGCGCAGCAGCACTTGGAGGCTTTCTTGTAGGGAAAAGCCACTCTCCAATAACACCGTGAAGGTGACTAAGAGGGCTTCAGTTGCACGGCGTGGTAGCTGGGGCTTCTTTTTCATAAACTTCATCGCTGATCCACCCACTTTCTTTCACTCGGTTTAGTACGTGTTGCCACTGTTTTTCCACTTGCCCCTCATAAAAGTGATACGCCAGCAATCCATGAGGTTCATTCGCTTCATTTGGCAGCAATCGCTGATAAATGATCCCTTGCAGCGCATGTGCCAGACGATCGTCTGTCCCGAGCAATTCCAGCAGCCGCGTCTTGGTTTCTGCTACACCTCGGGCATGGATCGTGGCAAATACTCGGTGACCTGTCAGAGCGGCTCGAACAGCGGCTTGCGCCGTTTCTTTGTTACGGATCTCGCCAATCAAAAGCAGGTCCGGACGATGCCGCAAAGACAAGCGAATCAATTCATCATAATCTTGCCCGATCTTCAAATTAGTTTGTAGCTGCAAAAAGCGCGGCTCTTCGATCTCGACGGGATCTTCAATGGTAATGACTTGCCCCTTGGTTGCCCGTGCTAACTGATACATGAGGGTCGACTTTCCTGAGCCAGTGGGGCCTGAAAACAAATACAGCCCTCTTTGTTTGGTCCCCTGCTGGATCTGCTGGACATCTTCTGCAAAGAAATAGCGCAGATGCTCCTGAGTCAAGGGATAAAGAAACCGCATCACGAGACTTTCACGCCCTTGGTAGTCACCGACTGTTGAGATGCGCAGCCGCTGCAGCTGATGATCTATCGGATAACTGACTGCGCCTAACTGAGCTTTACGTCGCTCTCCCACCTCCATTCCTCCTAAAAATTTGAAGCGAGTGATCAGCTGTTGGGCTTCTTCATTCGTCAACACTTGATAGGACTCTCTGAGATAGCTTTTGCTGAAAATCACCTCCATCTGTGAACCGCTAGGCAAAATGGCCAGATCCTGCATGCGTTCTTGTCTTCCATAAAGAATCAACTCGTCTGAGAATGCTTGAATATCCACGACTTATCCCTCCTAAAAAGAAATACGCAAACGCTTTGAGAATAGAAAAAAAGATGAAGCAAATTTGCTTCATCTTTCATCATTCGTTTATTTCTGTGGTTCTTTTGCCACAAATTGGGCTTCCACCCGATAGATTCGCTGACCGCGACTTGAGAATTTTTCTTCATATTCCGTCATGATATTATTCTCAAAGGTACTGTTATGCAGGTCCAACCAAACTTGTTTGATGATCATGCCATATTGAGAAAAGCTCGCTAAGGAATACTCAAACAATCCTTGGTTGTCCGTTTTGAAATGGATCTCGCCATTGGGCCGTAAAATTTGCTCGTCCACCGCTAAAAAGGCTTTGGAAGTCAAACGGCGCTTCTCATGCTTCTTCTTAGGCCATGGATCAGAAAAATTCAAGTAGATCTGGTCTACTTCATTGTCCGCAAAATAGTTGGTCAAAGCCGAACCATCCACATGCAGCAGTTGCAAGTTTGGGATCTCCTGCTCGATCATTTTATCCAATGCGATCGAAACGACACTGATCTGCATCTCTACCCCAATATAATTGATCTCGGGATGAGCTTTCGCCATTTCTGTAATAAATTGGCCTTTTCCCATGCCGATTTCGATGTGTAGCGGATGATCATTGCCAAAGCGTTCATGCCAACGCCCTTTCCATTCGGTAGGCTCTGCAACGACGTATTGTGGATGAGCTTCAATCAGCTCTTTTGCACCTGCACGTTTTCTTACTCTCATGTTTCTTCCTTTCCGAAAAAACAAGATGGAACCAAATTGCCTCGCTCCATCTTCTCTTCATTCACTATAAATTCGTTTTAATTGTAAAATCTCTGCATTCATGGCTTTGTAATCGCCCCGCAGATAATATTTTTTGACCTCTTGCAGCATACTCAACAATGCATACCAATAAATCTTTTCGATCACTTCGCTGCTGCTATGGATACCATAGCGCACCAGCCAATGAGACCAGCTGGATAGCGGCACATAGTGACCTAAAATAGTCCCGATATCGATTGCTGGATCTGCAAACATCACGGAATCCCAATCGACTAAATATAAATAATTTTGACAAACTAGCCAATTTCGATAATTGACATCGCCATGGACGACCGCGGCTTTTTGCTCGTCAAAAGCTGGAATATTAGCTTTTAAATACTCGGTGACCAAATGAATAAAACCGTTTTGGGCGACCGCAGAAGGTAGCTGATCCTGATAATCCATCAGCATCTGTTCAGGCGATCTGACTTGTCCCCCTATTTTACTTAGCATCTGTGCTAGTGTTTTTGAATGATGCAAGTGATACAACACATCAATGACGTCATTTCTTTGGCCGATTTCATCGGGATCTAAGACCCGTCCATCCAGCCATTCTTGTGCGGAGAGCGTATCGCCATTTCCCGTCCGTTTCGTCCAGACGAGTTTGGGTGCAATGCCCTCTTTAGAGAGTGCCGCAAGCATCGGGGTCGTATTTCGTTTGATAAAGACTTTGTCGTTGTCCTTGAGCCCGATATAGGCTTTCCCGGTGTCGCCTTTGATCGGCCGCATACGCCAATCTTGATCCAAGCGAATATCCATCCTAGCTTCTCTCCTTATTTCGCAGTACCTCTTATTCTAGCTTCCTAAAGGGTCGCCGTCAAGCGCATATGCGTTCGCTTTTTGTAAGAGAAGCCACTTGTGGATCAAGCATGCATTTTCTTTAATCGCCCTGGTAAATAGATGCCTAAAAAGAGACCCGCAAACCCTAAGAAGCCAAGAAACGCGATACCGCCTTGCCAAACAAAAGGCAAGCGCAAGCAACAGATCACGCCGAAAAGAACTGCGGTCACCAGTAAGAGTGCCCCAAGAATTTTTTTGATCGCTGCGGCTTTTTGTTTTTCTGGCACGGGATACAGATGGGTCAAAACCATGTATTGAAATTCATTGATCAAAGGAATCAGTTGGAAACCGATCAGATAAAGAAACAAGCAGCCAATCAGCAGACTGATCCAAAGCTCATCGACAAAGAACAAGACGAACCCACCAATCAAGGATAAGCGGACATAAAGGCCGCCGTATTGCCCACCACGAATCACTCGGCGCAAGTAAAGATAGAGATACGTATTGCTTTGGGCTGGTTTGATCTTTGCCAGCAACCAGTCGAGGTATTTGCGCCGTTTGGCTTCCGTCGTGATTTGGGGAACATCTGTAAATAAGTTGATAAACCGATAGATCCGCATTAAGCGTGACTGTTCGGCTTGGATCATATAGTCCCAATCTAAAAGCTGACGATTAGATTTCACGCCAAAGAGGAACCAGATTGCTTGGAGGATGCTGATCACCAAGCCTAGCCAAGGTACTACATAAATACTAGCAAGTGCAGCAACTAGCGCACTGACCAACCAGATGCCTCGCTGCTGTTTGACTTGCTGCTGGGTTTCTTGATACAAACGGGTCCGTTGTAGTGAAAGATCCCCCAGTTTTAAGAGCCACATCATCCCTAAAAAGTATGGGAATGAGGCAAAGGTGCTGTTTGCTGTGACCACGACCAAAGGCATTGTTGCCCCTACGGTTAAAAATAAAACCCCAAAGGGCAGCCAGAGGGAATAACGTAACGCTTGGCTGAGGTAACTTGTCATTTGTCCTTCCTTGGCTAAAAGAAAAATCAAGTCTGCCGGTTTTGTCAATGTCGCTAAGCGTCCTAACGGTAAAACAAATAACCAAACAGCCACCACGATGACGCCGCCTAAGGGAAACGGCCGCGGCAATGTTTTTAATAACTCCGAATAGTAAAGACCGAGGCCTCCGACTAAAAAGGTGCTGATCAAAGCAAAATGATCATTGAAGACATAGCGCAAATAGCGTGTCATCTGTTTTTGATACCGCTGTAAGCGTTGCGAGAAAAACTGCTTCATGCTTGACTCTCCTTTGTCAGTGCGAGGTACAGATCATCAAGGGAGGCTTCCGGTGCTTGAAATTGGCTTCTTAGTTGCGCCAAGGTCCCTTGTGCGCGGATCTCACCGTTATGCAGTAGAATGAATTTATCACAATACTTCTCTGCGGTTGCTAAAATGTGGGTGGACATCAAAATCGATGCTCCAGTTTGTTTCATCTCATTCATCAGTTCCAATAATGCATTGATCGCTAAAGGATCCAATCCTAAGAAGGGTTCGTCGATGATGTAAACGCTTGGTTCAATCAAAAAGGCACAGAGCACCATGACTTTTTGTTTCATTCCTTTTGAAAAATTTGCTGGGAACCAATCGAGTTTGTTTTCTAAACGAAACGTTTTTAACAAGCGTTCTGCTCGCTTCATGGCTTCTCCTTGCGGAAGATCGTAGGCCATCGCCGTCACTTCGATGTGCTCTCTTAAGGTCAATTCTTCATATAAAGAAGGGGTTTCAGGGATATACCCGATTTGTTTGCGGTATTGCTCTGGGTTTTCTTTCAGGGTCAGGCCATCGATCGTGATGGTGCCGCTGTGAGGTTGCAGTAACCCGATGATCTCTTTGATCGTCGTACTCTTTCCTGCCCCGTTCAAGCCGATCAAGCCGACGAGTTCCCCATCGCCGATCGTAAAATCAATATTTTTTAAGACTGGCAGTTGATTATAGCCGCCTGTCACGTTTGCTACTTGTAAAGTCATTTTCTTCCTCCGATTCACCTAATTACGACACTTTTTCAACGTAGGCTCTTTTTGTTCAATTCAGTCAGCTGGCAAAACAGTTATTTATTTTTCTTTATTCGTAACTTGCAAGATAAATTCGTTTTCTCCCACTGTAATGGGGTCTTGCGGCAGTTCTTGGCTGCCAAAGCGCTCTTGCCACGTTTGTGCTTCGCTGGCTGGAAAGACGACCATTTGGATCGCACCAGCAGCAAGACGGGTGGTAAATGCTTGGACAGCGGCTGGTTCAGCATAAGAAACCAGACTGATCCTCAGCTCTTCTTTTTGATACCCTTGGTCAATCGCCCATGCTTCAACGGCTTCTTCCAATTCACTTTGCACCGCAGGGTCCATTGCTGTTTCAGTGACAATGGCGGCATTGACTACTTCTTCTTGCGGACGTGTCAGAGAATAAGTGATTGAAACAGCAAACACCACAAACAGCGTGATCGCGATCAACCACTCTTTATAGGCATAGGCTAAGTAGCGAAGCTTCGCTGAAGTCGTTGTTTTTTTCTGTAAGGTTTCTCTAATGATCGGTTTCATAGGTTCCTTCTTTCCAAATGATTTCTGATATTAAGTCTAGGGTTGTTGGAATCTAAATGCAAGCGTTTCTCGCTCGCTTTTCGCATTTCTTTAAAAAAGCGCCTTTGTTGAAGGAACAGTTGCCTTGTTCCGACTTTTTCAAAGAGGAAATCAGACGAAAAAAAGCAAAATATGGTAAAGTAGAGGTACTAGATCAAGGAGGTTTTTTTACAATGGAAAATTGTATTTTTTGTAAAATCAACAATCGTGAGATTCCTAGCTACAAAGTCTACGAGGATGAGCAAGTCTATGCCTTTTTAGATATTTCCCAAGTCACCCCGGGTCATACATTGGTGATCCCCAAAACTCATGTGACGGATATTTTTGAGTACGATGAAACGTTGGCAGCAGCGGTTTTTGCCCGCATTCCTAAGATTGCTCGAGCGATCGAAAAAGCATTCCCTGAGATCGAAGGCTTAAATATCATCAACAACAATAAAGAATTGGCGTACCAATCGGTCTTTCATTCCCATGTCCATTTGATTCCTCGTTACAGCAAAGACGATGATTTCAAGATCCATTTTGGCAATCACGCAGACAACTACACGGGGGAAGAACTAGCGGCAATCGCCGAAAAAATTGGAAAGCAGGTGGATTAAATGATCGGCAATTTTCTTAAAGGACTATTATTCGGTTCCATCGCCGGCGGCTTAGGTGGTTTGCTTTTTGCACCGAAAAGCGGCAATGAAACTCGTGAAGAATTGATTCGCTATTTAGATGACACGACAGAAGCGACCTTAGAATTCAATGACAGCGTTAAACAGCTAAAGGATGCTGTGATGGTGACCCGCAAAACGATCGACGAAACCATCCCCGTTGTGACCGAATCTTTTACGAAAGATCTGGAAGCCTTCAAATTCCAAGCGCAACCGCGCCTTGCTCGGATCAAAACCCAAATGGAGCAGTTGAATCAGCACATCACGACGATTCAAGCCCAAAGCGCAGAGGATACCAAACAAATTGAAAATTTGTAGTTTTTATGAATTTTGTTTGAAACATCCACTGTTTTCTTCCCAACCATTTCTAGAAGTGGTATAGTAGGTGCAGTGATTATTATGAATCTTTTTTAGAATTAGGAGTGCTTAAACGAATGAAGAAAAAATTAATTTTAGTAGCAGTCAGTGCAATGAGTCTTTTTGCATTAGCGGCTTGTGGTAATTCAAGTGAGGAAATCGCAACAATGAAGGGCGGTAAAATCACTGTTCAAGATTTTTATGACCAAGCAAAAACAAGTTCAGAAAACCAAAATGCGTTGCGTCAAATGATCGTCTTAAAAGTCTTTACTGAAAAATATGGTGATGATGTTACCGAAGACATGATCGATGAGCAATTCAACAATATGGCTGAACAATACGGTGGGAATGATTCCTTTGAATCAACCTTGACTGCCTCTGGTTATACGGTGAAGTCTTACCGGGCAGAATTGAAGCAACAACTTGCTTTACGTGAAGGCTTAAAAGCCAACATGGATATTACTGACGAAGACATGAAAACAGCATGGGATTCTTTCCACCCAGAGGTAGAGGCACAAATCATCAAAGTAGCAAGTGAAGATGATGCCAAAGATGTCTTAGAAGAAGTGAAAAAAGATGATGCTGATTTTGGTGAAATTGCCAAAGAAAAATCAACCGATGCAGCCACAAAAGAAGATGGCGGAACGATTAAATTCGATTCTACTTCATCAGCTGTACCGAATGAAGTAAAAACAGCCGCTTTTGACTTAAAAGATGGTGAAATCTCTGAAGTGATCTCTGCCACCAACACATCAACTTACACGACAGAATACTACATCGTGAAAATGGTGAAAAACCAAGACAAAGGCAACGACATGGATAAATACAAAGATGATTTGACTGAGATCGCTCAAAACACCTTATTGAATGATCAAACATTCGTGGCAGCAACGATCGGTCAAGAATTGCAAGCAGCCAACGTGAAAATGAAAGACTCTGATTTAGCAGACTTGCTTTCTGATTACATCACAGCGGCCGAAACAGAAGATTCAACCGCTGACTCTTCTGCAACCGATGCAACGGACAGCTCAGCAGCAGATTCTTCTGCTACTGATGCAACCGATGATTCTACTGCAACGAGTGAAAGTGCTACAGATTCTTCTGCTGAATAAACGAAAAAAGAAGTGCCGTCATAGCGGTGCTTCTTTTTTTGTACCGATTAGCTTTCTATCTACGATTCAAATTTTTCCAGCAGCTAACAAAAACCACGCTAAGCAAGCCTAGCGTGGTTTTTGTTCTTTCCGTCATTCACTTTGGTTGATCGTGCTGCAACGTCGCTGCTACACTTCTTTCGGTACATAAAAACTCCGGTTGTCCATGCCAAAAATACGATCCGTGTATTGACCAGGTTCCGTTAAACGGATTGACGTCAGCATCATTTGCATGGAAGCATCCAAGTTATCGATCTGATGGAGGATTTCTGCTTCCATTATGCGGGGCCGAACAGGTGACCCATATTCTAGCAACCCATGATGAGCTAAGACCATATGCCGCAAAACAACGATATCTTCTTCTTTATCATCAAATTTCAAAGCAATACAGGCTTGTGTGATTTCTTCATCCACTAAGACGAGATGCCCTACTAGATTCCCTACTAAGGTATACTCTGTCGTCATGGGACCTGTCAACTCGATTACTTTTCCTAAATCATGCAAAATAATGCCCGCATACAACAGTGAAGCATTTAATTCAGGGTATTCTTTGACGATCGCTTTTCCTAACCGCAGCATAGTTGTCGTATGATACGCCAATCCACTGGCGAAGGCATGGTGATTGCGTTTCGCAGCTGGAAAGTCAAAGAATTCCTTTTTATACTTGTTCAACAAGAAACGGACGATGCGATTCCAATGAGGATTTGTGATCTCAAACAAGGTTTGACTGATTTCTTCTTCCATCTCTTCTTTTCGCAAGGGCGCTTTCTCCATGTATTGGCTTGGTTCATGGGGTTCTTCCGGCTTCGCTAAGCGCAAATGCATGATTTTGACTTGGGGATTGCCTTGGTAGACTTCCCGTTTCCCATCTAGTAGTACTACTTTCCCGGGTTCAAAACGGGCGATTTCTTCATCTGATGCATCCCAGAACTTTCCGTCGATCGTGCCAGATGTATCTTGAAAGGTGAAGGCAATAAACTTTTTGCCGTTTTTCGCGATTCGTACATCGGCATTCTTAATCAGTAAGAAAAGTTGAAACGTTTCATCAACAGTTAATTCACGAATTTTTTTCATGGGCTTATTTGGCCGATCAGCCAAATCTTTCACTTCCTTTACTCAGATCCTGGATAGGCTGCTGGTACTTCTGATAATAGCTTACCATTTCTTGGTCAGAAGACAAACAAATTACTTGATAACTTTGACCAAACTCTTTTAACAGCGCAGCGAAGCGTTCCTTACGAACACTGTCATAATGCAACCAACCATCATCAATAATGATCGGGCACAACGGATGATTTTTTTGCAGCGCTAGATAACCGAAACGTAACGCCATGATCAACTGATCCTTCGTGCCTGTGGACAAGTCGATGATCGAAAAGGTCTCGCTGGCATTTGCCGCTACTAACAGACCATTTTCCAGAAGAATCTTTTGATAACGTCCGTTTGAAAGCTGTTCAAAATAAGTCGAAGCGGCTGACAATAGCTGCGGCAATTGCTGTTCTGACAATTCGGTCGTGACATCCGTCAAAATTGAAGCCGCCAACTGACGACTGCCCCATGCCACAGCGAGTTCTTCAATGACCGCCTTCAGCTCACTTTCTTCTTGATAAAGCTGATTCAAGGTGCCGTTTTTTTGACTAGCTGCTGCTTCCAATTCCAAGCGCTGTTTTTGCTCTGTCAACTGCTGTATTTGTGCTTGAAGCTGTGTTTGCTGCTGCTTGATCTGGTCTTTTTGCTGCAGCAATTCTGCTTGTGTCACTGGTTTGGGATAGATCGGTGTTAACATCTCCGCCAATTCTTCTGCTCGCTGCTGCGTGCGCTGCGCCGCTTCCCATTGCTTCAACCAGAGGCTGATTTCTGCGGGGTGATCTAAGCCTTGTTGCTGCAAGAGCGCACTGGCCTGGGAAAGCAGCTGGTCGCGTTCATTGCGGGTGCGGTTCAATTGTTGAGCCAGCAGTGTACTAGGTTGTTGCAGCCGTGAAAGCTTGATCGTTTGCATCTCTTCATGAAATTTCTGTAAGATCGCTGCTTTTTCTAACACTGTTTTGTTTTGCAGCGGCAGCCACTCCGCATACGGACGGAACTGCTCCTCAAAGGGGACCAGTTCTTCTGCGACGGCTTGCCGTTCTTGATAGGCTTGTTTGCGTTGTTGTGAGTAGGCTTGATAGCTAGCAACATCTTCATCATAGGCCAATAGATACGCCTGCCAGCTTTCCACCGGCAAATCACCAAAAAAGGGTGTCAACGCTTGGTAGGCACGATCGATCTGCTGCTGCTTTTGCTGCTGTTCATTTTCCAGTTGTGCCAACTCTTCTCCCAGTAGATCCAGCTGCATGAGGATCGTCTGCCATTCTTGCTTGATGCCTTGCTGCTTGTTTGGCGCTGCTTTCATCAGCGGTAAAACACTGCCGATAATCGCTGCGATCCCCACACCTAATGCAAGCCAGCGCCAGGGACTCGGCAAAAAGATACCGATCACTGCGACTAGCCCACCGACGATCCCTAGCGGCCATAGTGGGCGAGAAACGGGCTTGCGGCCAATCAATTGAGGATGCTGCTGTTCTAAGCGGGCCGCGGTGGCTTGCAAAGGCTGCGCTTTTTCTTCTAAACGCATCATGCGCTTTTCGAGCTCTTCTAACTGCACACGTTCTTGCAGTAAACGTGTGGTTTGTTCATGGATCGAAGCCGTTACTAGCGGCGGCGATTCTCTGCTCCACTGGCGCTTTTCAATCAAGCGATTCAACTCTGTGATGGCGACAGTTTCTTGTTGATTGGCCGCTGCTTCACGATCTGCCAAACGCGCCATCGTCACTTGCTGCTGCAGCAAGTGATGGATTTGGTGCTCATGATCAAGATAAAAGAAATACTTATCTGATTCTTTTCCTTGCTCCAACTGATCTAATTCAGCTTCTTTTTTGCGAATTTCTTCCGTCAGCTGCTGATACTGCTGATAAAACTGTTTGATGGCTTGGACTTGCTGAGGATCGGCTAACGTATCTGCTGGTGCCATTTGCTGCCACTCTTCATAAAGACCCCAATGACTCAGCTGCTGCTGATTTTCCTGATAGGCGTCATTCAATGCTTGATACTGGTGTCGCAAGTCTTGGATCTGTTCTTGCAGCTGGGCGATCTGCTGATACTGCTGTTGGATGCGGCTTTCTTCGCTTTCTTTTTCCGCAATCGTTTTTTGCAGTTTTTCTAATTGTTTTAACGCCTGGTTCAAAGGCAGCTTTTGCCCTCGTGGCTTGTATTGCTGCTGATTGATGGTTTCATATTGCGCCACTTGCTGCAGCATTTTTTGACTGCCGCTGATCCCTAGAGAAATCAACACTTGGTGCAGCTCATTTTCTTCTAGCTTATCGATCTGGGTCAATTGCTCTTGCTGAAAAGTAAAGACATCGAAGAACAATGCTCGATTGAGGGGCTGCAGGTGTTGTGCCAGCCATTGCTCATCGACCGTCTGGCCAGCGACATGGACTTTGGCACGACCACGGTCCACTTGCCGATAGCGTTCCACGATCACTTCGCCGAAGGGTTCCAGCGCCAACCATAACTTGCCACCGTAAGCAGCACCGTTTTTGGGGGTATAGTCTTTTTTCTTGGCTGTCTTTTTCGGAAAGCCAAACAAGATGGCGGCAATAAATTGATACAACGTCGATTTTCCGATCTCGTTGTGCCCAAAGAGCAGCTGATTTTGCGGATGAAAGGCAAAGCTTTGTTCATGGTATTTCCCAAAACCGGTAATCTCTGCTTTTAAAATTCTCATGACTGCTCCTCCCATTGAAAGTCGTCTTTCAACAATTGCTTGGCTTGCTGCAAGACTTCTTCTTGAAATGATTCATGGGTGATCCCCCGCTGGATCAGCGGATGCCGCAATAGATCCGACAGTCGGTCCGCAAACATCTCTGGTGACTCATACATCGCTAAAAACTGCAGCATATAATCTTCTGATACCGCCAATGCGATCTTGTCTTCATTGGCTTGCTCGACTTCAAGGGCATAGATCACTTGCAGCGGCTCTGTTTGTGCCAACCGTTCATTGAGGTAGGTCAGCCATTCATTTTTTTCCGCAGCTGGAAACCAATCTGGCGGCAGCTGCTGCACATCGGTCAACACCAGATGCAGCAAGCGCGAACGAGGACTTTTTAAGCGCTCAATGATCGCTGGCAATACGGCATTCGAGGCAGTCACATCCGCTAAGGAGACCACTTGCTTTTGCCAAGCGATTTCCGCGATCTCCAAGCGCTTGACTGTTGGTCCTTGCGGTGATAAGTCTGCCAAAATCACCCCAGTCGCCTGTTCTTTCTTGGTCTTTCCTTGAGGTGTACCGGGATAGAGAATCGGTGGCTGCTCTGAGAGCGTCTTAGGTACATGGATGTGCCCCAAGCCCCAATAATCATAGCCTTTTTGCTTCATTTCACTGATTGAAAAGGGGGCATACCGTTCACCAGATTGGTCCCCGTGGTAAAGCCCAATATGGTAATCCACCGCTGCTCTTGCAGGAAATTCTGTTACTTTATTTTCAGTAATCCAAGGATGTTGGTAGCTAAATCCACTGATGGCATAGGTTTCACCGTTTTTCGTTGTTCCTTGAACCGTTTGAACTTCTTCTGATGAAAAGAGAATGACATTTTCTGGAAAAGCAAACCAATACCGTTGCGGATCATAATAATCATGGTTGCCGAAAATCATATAGACTGGGATCTGTGCTTCCCCTAGTCGTTGCAGTTGGGCAAAAAAGTCATGCTGCACTTTTAGACTCGGCCGTGCTTGATGGAATGTATCCCCAGCCAGCAAAACAAAATCGACCGCTTTTTCTAAGGCAACATCCACCAAATTACGGATGATTTTTTGATTGATGGCAGGGAGTTGGGTCTTCACTTTTTCAGATAACAAATGAACCCCTTCAAATGACCGGTCGATATGCAGGTCTGCACTATGTAAAAATCGCATTTCTTTCTCCCTCCTTAATGCTTCTATCATAACATTTCTCAGGCATTTCGTCAGCAAAATACGAAAATTTGTTCGCCTTTTTCATAAAAAAAACCAAAGAAGCGATTTTGAAACTTCTTTGGAAACGGCTCTTGCAGTTGCAGCCGATTGCTCTGAAGATTCACTAGCTTCTTTGGTCTTTGTCTGATGGCGATTACGCTTCGTATAGATCTCTTACAGGACCCATGATGATACGGTTCAAGTCATTGGCTACTAAGCTGAAGGCTTGCTCTTTTTGCATCAAGTCAGAAACGATGCCGTCTTGTTGAATTTTTTGCGATAATTCTTGGGCTTTTTGCGCTTCTTCTTCCGTCATTTCTTCGCCAGCCATCATTTTTTGTTGCAGGCTTTGTTGCAACTCTTGAAACTCTTTGAATAACGCATAGGCTTCTTCATTTGCTTTCAAACGGTCGAAAGAACCTTTCAGATCTTGAAATTGTTCTGACTCCCGTAATTCACGTTCTAATTGGTTTGCTGTATCATAAATATTTGCCATTTTGACGCCTCCTCTTTTTTTCTAGTATACCATTCTTCTCAGGTTCTAGACTAGCAGTTGCCTAATTCCTTTAATTTCCGCTGATGGAATTCCACAAGCCGCCAAACAGTTCTTTCGTTCCTTCTTTGATCTTGCTGCCGAATTCCTTCATGCCTTCTTTGGCGCTTTCGGCAAAGTCATCGATGGTTTTCTGCCAATCATTGCCATTTTGTGACGTACTGCTCTCAGGATCTGATACTTCATCGGCTGCCATCAATTTTCCGCCTGTCCAATAAGCGTCTGCAACTTGGAATTGGGTGCCTTGACTATAAGGCAGTAAGCTTTCGGCCTCTGCTTTGAATATTTTCCCAACGACTTGTCCGCTAGTTCCCGTTAAGTAATGATCTTCACTCACATGTTCAAATCCTAGCCAGGTTGACAGAACCATATCAGGGGTATAGCCGACGATCCATTGGTCATTGACCTTAGAAGCATCAAAGTTGGTCTCTGTCGTACCCGTCTTACCGGCGATCGTAAAGCCGTACGGACTAGCACTAACACCCGTCCCGTTAGAAAAGGTGCCCAGCATCATGCTCGTCATTTTATCAGCGGTCTCTTTAGAAATCACCCGTTTGCCTTGCACAGACGTATTGTCAACGATCACGGCACCGGTAGAATCAACGATTTTGGTGATCAAATGCGGTTTGTAGTAATACCCACCATTTGCGAAAACGCCATACGCTGCTGCCATCGTCATTGGTGATTCCCCTTTTTCCAAACCACCTAATGCTAAACCATAATATTTGTCGGATTCGGTCAAGGAAAGACCGAATTCTTGTGCTTTGCTATACCCGCGATCTAAGCCGATCTCATGCAGCAGCCAAACTGCTGGCAGATTCAAGCTTTGGGCGAGGGCTTGATACATGACTGCTTCGCCAGCATAGGTCCCATCAAAGTTTTGAGCATCATAAAAATCCAGGGGCTCGTCTTTCAGGATACTATCGGGTTCAAACCCAGCTTCTAGGGCAGGGGCGAAGACGCTGATTGGTTTGATCGTGGAGCCTGGTGAACGTTTCATTTGCGTGGCAAAATTAAAGCCTCTAAAGACGTGCTCGCCACGACGACCCACCACCGCTTGCACCCCACCGGTATTCGGATCAAGTGCGACAGAGCCAGATTGCACCATCGTGCCATCAGCGGCATTTTCAGGGAACAAGGCATCGTTTTTATAGGCAGCTTCCATTTGCGCTTGGTAGTTTTGATCCAGCGCTGTATAGATCTTGTAGCCGCGATTCATGACATCATCGGCGTCCAACCCATAGGATTCGGCTTCATCGATGACCGCATCGAAATAATAAGGATACTTATAGCCAGATTCTGAATTGCCAAATCCATCATACAGTAAATTGGCTAAGGCAACTTGTGATTCCTGGTCAGCAACGGACTGGTCCAGCTTGCCGTTATCCACCATCAAACTCAAGACGGTGTCGCGACGGTTCGTGGCGTTTTCCAGATTGTCGATCGGGTTATAGATCGAAGGACCTTTGAGCATCCCCACCAACGTCGCAGCTTCTCCCACGCTTAGTTCAGAAGCATTGACACCGAAATATTTTAGCGAGGCATCTTGAATGCCCCAAACCCCGTTACCGAAATAGGAACTGTTCAAATACATTTCCAAAATCTCATCTTTGGAATATTTCTTCTCGATCTCGATCGCTAAGAAAAGCTCCTTGGCTTTTCGACTAAAGGTTTGATCCAAGGACAAATAGGCATTTTTGGCAAGCTGTTGGGTGATGGTACTTCCCCCACCGCCTTCGGCACTGCGGTTGACCAGCATGCGTAGGGCTGCCCGAGCGATCCCCTTGATATCAAACCCGTGGTGATTATAGAAGTTGCGGTCTTCGGTTGAGATCAAGGCGTTGACTACATCACTGGAGATGGCATCAAGAGAAACATACGTGCCTTTTTGCGAGTACAATTGCCCTGCTTCATCGCCATTGGCATCAAAAATCACCGTTGATTCTTTCAGACCTGACTCTAATTCACTAACTTTCGTATTTTTGGCGATATAAAACAAATACCCGCTCATGATTAAAATAGCAACTAAACTAAGTAAAATAAAAATTTTATTTACGTGGTATTTTTTCCAAACCCGTTTGCGCCATTGATGAAATTGCTGCAAATATGGTTTTAACCAGCGCCAAAAGGTCAGCCAACCGGTCTTTATTTTGTGAAGGATGTGCTTCCAATCCATTACTTCACGCTCCTTTGGTTAAGTGTAGCATAAATGACTTTCTTTTTTATACGGCTCTAGACGTAATTTCATTCGAAAAGAATGCTTTATTATTCTAGCATTGAATACTCTGTTTTTTATTGTTTTTTTTATAAGAAAAGCTTAAAGATGCTATAATAGTCGGTAGCGAACAGCAAAGAAAGGACGTTTTTATGGAATACACCATGACTTTACCCGAAAATCACCCGCCCATGCCGCTTCGCGAGTTGTTGGAACAGGAGTGGCTCGTCCCACGAAAAGTGCGCCATTTTCTGCGCACACGGAAAAATGTGGCCGTCAATCAGCAGCCTGCGATGTTTCATCAAGAAGTTCGTGGCGGCGATCAAATCACTTTGATCATTGAAGACAGTGATTACAGCTACCAGCCGATCCAGTTAGGTCAAGCAGACAAAGTCGACGTACTTTTTGAAGATGAGCACTTATTGGTACTGAACAAGCCGGCCGGGGTCAAGACGCACCCCAATCAGCCATTAGAAGCAGATACCCTGTTGAATGATGCCGCTGCTTACCTTGCGCCGAAACAGCAGCAGCCTTATGTGGTCCATCGTCTAGACAAAGAAACCAGCGGTGTCGTTTTATTCGCAAAAAATCCCTTGGTGTTGCCGATCTTGGGCCGAATGTTGGAAAACAAACAGATTTTCCGCCGCTATCAAGCCACGGTTTGGGGCAAACTTACGCAAGATCAAACGATCGCCAAAAAAATCGGTCGTGACCGTCACGATCGGCGCAAGCGGATCATTGACCCCCGCAACGGTCAGTCCGCCGTCACCCATGTAACCATCGCCCACGCCCAACAAAAGACAACCGATGTATATTGTGTGTTAGATACGGGTAGGACCCACCAAATTCGCGTCCACCTTGCCAGCATCGGTCATCCAGTCGTTGGTGACCCGCTTTACCAAAACAAACCAGCGCCGCGTTTGCTGCTGCATGGCTACGAATTGCATCTAGAGCATCCCTTTACCAAAGAACAGTTAGTGATCATCGCTCAACCGGGCTTGTGGTAAACGAAAAAAGCATGACGACTTGAGGAACCCCCTCTTGTCAGTCATGCTTTTTGGTTTCAGATGATTGTTTTCAATGTTTCTACTCGGAGCTTTGGCTTATAGCGGCAAGTAAGCTGCTGGATCAACGAAATCTGACCACAACGTCTTACTTAGTCCAAAGTGCAGATGGACGCCTGTCGAATTTCCAGTCGTCCCCATCGTACCGACTTGGTCGCCGACTGCAACGGTCGCCCCCTTCGAGACACTGACAGCTGTTAAATGAAAATAATACGAGTAAAAGCCGTTATCGTGAGCCAAAATCACGTAATTTCCAGTGCTTGGGCCATAGCCAGCATCTTCTACCTGTCCATCACGAGCGGCGACGATCTTCTCCCCCGCTTGACCTGTGAAGTCGATCCCGTCATGCTGCGTCCCTGAAAAACCAGTTGGGTCAGCTCGAGTACCAAAACCGCTGGAGATCGACACGGCGCCCGTGATTGGCAGTGAAAATTCACTGGCTGCCGCTTTCTCTGCTGCTTCTTTGGCTTTTTGTTTTGCTTCTTCAGCGGCTTTTGCTTCTTTGTCCACTTTTTCTTGCAAGTCTTGTACTTGCGCTTGGGTCTGCTGCAGCTGTTCTTGTTGGCTCTGCAATTCTTTTTGGGCTGTTGCTAGTTGTTCTTTACTATGTACTAATTGGGCTTGCGTCAAGGTTTGGTACGAAGTGATTCGTTGCTGTTGGGCTTCTTTTTCCGCCAATTGTTGGTTCACTTCCCGTAAAGCCGCTTGTTGTTCACTAAACTTGCGTAGTTGCTGAATCGTGGCTTGCGGTCCATCGACTACCAGGCTGCTTGGCGCTTGGCTTTCTTGATGCTGGGCTTTTTGGTCATTCAGTGCAGTGATCTGCGTTTGAATTTCCTTGCTTTCTTCTGCCAATTGGCTTAATTCTTCCTGATAATCCGCTAATTGACTTTCCAGCGCTGTGACTTTCTGTTGGCTAGTCGTGACTTCTTCTTCATAAGAGGCTAGTTCTGTGGTCAAAACCGTCAGTTCCTCGCTGCTCTTGGTTTCAGCAGCATAACTGACAGCTGGCTGGAAAAGGGGGAACGTAAGGGCGAGCAATAAAAAAATCTTTTTCTTCAATGAGGTAACTCCTTCTTTTTTTAGTAGCTTGGCTACTGTAACATGCTTATTCATGAAAAAAAAGAGGGTTTTTCCAACAGTTTAAAGTCTATTGTTGCAATTTTTCATGTAAATTACCTATAAAACGGGCTTTTTTTACAAATATTGCAGCCGAATAACAACTTTTATAAGAATTTCTTTAGCTCGCCGCTCGTCTTATCCTCGCTCTTGCAGCTTCGCCAATTCCTCAGGAGTTAATTCCCGATACTCGCCTAATGCCAAATCATCTGGCAGGGACAGGCCTCCCATGCGAATCCGTTTCAAATAAACGACTTCTTTTCCTACTGCCTGGACCATCCGTTTGACTTGATGAAACTTGCCTTCATGGAGAATCAGTTTGATTTCGCTGCGCGTTTCTTCTTCATCGACGTTGAGGATCTGCAGTTCAGCCGGCAAGGTCCACTCGCCGTCTAATTTGATGCCTTTGGCAAAGGTTTTTTGATCCTCCGCTGTCATGATCCCCTCGACTTGGGCATAATATTCTTTTTCCACATGCTTCTTAGGCGACAATAATTGATGCGCCAATCCGCCATCGTTCGTAATCAGCAAAAAGCCTTCGGTGTCTTTATCCAACCGTCCTACTGGAAACAAATCTTCGCGAAATGCTTCTTCAGAAAACAAATCTAAAACCGTCTCTTCATAGGAATCGACAGTTGCCGAAATCACTCCAGCGGGTTTATTCAGCAAATAATAAAACTGGCTTTGATAGACGATGGGTTCCCCCTCAAAACAAACGGTATCTTGTGTTTCTAGTACTTGCGCTTTGTCACTCTTGATGACTTGTCCATTGACGGTCACGAGACCTTTTTTGATCAACTGTTTCACTTCTTTGCGGGAGCCATAACCCATATCCGCTAAAAACTTGTCTAAACGCATTGCTTTCTTCCTTTCATGGAAAACAGCCGCCAAGGTCTCGCAATGGAGGCTCAGCGACTGCTTCTGGTTTTATTTGATGTGTAGTTTCTGGCGCAAACGAACCATTGATGAGCCGAGCAGTTTTTCAGCTAAACGTAATTTCAGCGCAATGTAGATGTACACACTGCCACCGACTCCTGCTACTAGCAAGCTCAAGATAAAGGCTTGAACTTTTCTTTCAGAACTGAGGACAAGCCCAAAGAGTTGGCGGGCAATCAACGCTGCGATCACCATAATGATCGTCATCGCGCCAATCAATAACGTCCGTCGCAACGTCAAGTTTACATTGAAATGGCCTTTGCGAATCATCTTGCGAATATTTAGCCAACAGACGATCCCTAGAGCAATCGTGGTGGAAACCAATGGGCCGTAAACTTGGAACAACCGAATCGCTGGGTATTGCAAGATCACTTTCACCAGCAACCCTACAAAGAAGAAAATAACGGCTTCTTTGTTGTGGTACATTCCTTGAAGCATACTGGAACTAAGCATAAACAAGCCTAAGACCAGTCCAGACAGACAGGCAGCGACTAGGACGCTCGCCCCTAACGCATCTGGGCGATAAAACAAGGTATATAGGGGATAAGACAGTACGATCATCCCAAAGGTCGCTGGGAACATTACAAAGGAATACAATTGCAAGTTGTTGCTGATCAATTTAGCTAAGTTCTTTTTGTCTTTTTTGGCGACTGCTTCACTGATCAAAGGCAAGCCTGTTGAAGCCATGGAAGTAGCTAATCCGATAACGACCATCGTCAACTTATCAGGATTGCTACCGAAAATCGCCATTAATTCTAAGAGCTGGTCATTTGAAAATTCAGTAAAACTACTCATGATCCGTACAAAGGTGTACTGATCCACCAATTTTAAAATCGTGATCCCAGAACCAACGATAATAAAAGGGATCGCTTCTTTGATGGTCGCTAAAACCAATTCTTTGGTTTGCAGCACGGTTTCTTCTTTGCTCATATCGACTAAGACATCCATCCGCACCCGTTGCTTTTGGAAGTAATAGCCTAAAACCAAAATACTTGCTAAGACACCAATAAAGGCGGCAAAAGTCGATTGCGTCACTGCTGCCGTGTATTCGCCTTCGATGACCCGCATAATGATGAAGGTCGCTAAAAGCATATAGCAGACGCGGGCGATTTGTTCCACCACTTGCGAGATCGCAAAAGGTTTCATGTCTTGATTCCCTTGGAAGTATCCTCGCATGACACTCATACAAGGAAAGACCAATAGTGCAATGCTCAATGAGCGCATTGCAGGAATCAATTCTTCCCCACCACCTGAAGCCGTTGCCAACCATGGGGCTGCCAAATACATGATGCCGGCGGTCACCACGCCAAAGCCTGCCATCAATTGGAAGGCTCTTAAAAAGAGTTTCTGGCTCGTGCGGTATTCTTGGCGAGAATTATAAAAAGAAATCTGTTTGGCAATTGCCGATGGGATCCCCGCAGTGGAGATCATTAAAAATAAGGCGTAAACATTATAGCCCATTCCAAATAACGCATTTGCTTTATCAGCATTTGCCCCCATCCAATAATACCAGGGTAAAATGTAAATGGCGCCAAGCAAACGTGAGCCGATATTTCCCATCGTCATCCAAGCAGATCCTTGAGCCATTTTTTCTTGTGTAGTTAATTCTTTTGACACTGAACGCATGTGATTATCCATCGCCATTATCTCCAACTTTCTACAAACATATCCCTTCCATTTTAATTCGAAAAAGGGTTGGTCGCAATCTATTTTTGCAACATCTTAAAGTTTCTTCAAAATAAGGAGAAAAAAAAGAAAACTTTTCTCTCCCAAACGGCGGTTTTTAGGAGTTATGCTATAATAAGAGAAATCTTTAGAGGAATGAAGGAGAACAACGATGCAAAAGGAACTCATTACCGTGCCCCAGATCCGCAAGCTCTTATTGCAGGAAAACCTATTGAAAGAAATCATCACCCCCACTGATTGGGTTTATACCGTGCCGCAAGAAATGACTGATCTTGCCTTTACCTCATTAAGCTACGACTCGCGAACAGCCGATGCGGCGACGCTTTTTTTCTGTAAAGGGGCTTCTTTTAAAGAAAGCTACCTAGCCGCCGCCATTGATCAAGGCATTCAGTGCTACATTTCAGAAACACCTTATGACAACTTCGCAACCTACGGGATCATTGTTACGGACATTCGAGAAACGATGGCAGTGATCGCCCAAGCGTTTTATGGCAACCCGCAAGAACAGCTGGTGACCATCGGCATCACTGGCACAAAAGGCAAAACCAGCTGCGCCTATTTTGCTCGGGCGATTTTAGCAGAATCGACGGGTCAAAAAGTAGCATTCTTTTCATCTGAGGAAAACTCAGTCGATGGAAAAACCTTTAATGAAGCAGTGTTAACGACCCCCGAAACACTGGATCTCTATAAAATGATGGCTGAGGCTGTCGCAAACGGCCTGACCCATCTTGTGATGGAGGTTTCTTCCCAAGCCTATAAAACCAAACGGGTCGCCGGTATTACCTTTGATATTGGCGCGTTCTTGAATATTTCGCCTGACCACATTGGACCGGTGGAACACCCGACTTATGATGATTACCTTTACTGCAAACGGGAACTGATCCGCAACAGCAAACAAATGATTTTAAATCGGCAAAGCGATCACTACCACTTGCTGCGAGAAACTTGTGAAGTCCATCAAGTTCCTTATATCACCTACGGACGTTCAGACGCCGATTATGTCGTTCAAGAAGGAATGGACCTAAAGAGTTTTGCCCTGACAGCTACTTCTGATGTCTTGCAAGTCTCTGGTGAATATCAACTGGGGATCTTAGGTTCTTTCAACCATGAGAACGCCGCAGCGGCGATTTTGGCTGCCTGCTTAGCGGGTGCCTCTCGTGAGGACGCCCAGAAAGTCCTGCCGACAGTAATCATCCCTGGACGAATGATCGTTTTAGAAAAAGAAAATGGGGCGGTCATGATTGTTGATTATGCCCACAATTACCTTAGCTTCCAATCATTAAGTGAACTTGCCCGTCAATTGCGCCCAGATGGCCGCCTGCTTTTTGTCACTGGTAGTGCTGGTGGCAAAGCCCAATCTCGCCGAGCAGATATGGGACGAGCATTAGGAGAATATGCGGACAAAGTCTATCTGACTAGCGATGATCCTGATTTTGAAGAAGCATCGGCGATTGCCCAAGAGATCGCCGACGCTATCATCAATCCTGAAGTTGCCGTCATTCTTGAGATGGATCGGGAACAAGCCGTCAAATCGGCGATTGCTGAAGCAGACAGTCGTGATATCGTGATTATTGCGGGCAAAGGTGCCGAACAATACTTGAAAGTTGCCGGAAAAAAAGTCCCTTACATTGGTGACTTGACCTTAGCGCAGCAGCAAGCCAAGCATTAATAGCAATGCCTCAACCAAAAAAGCTTTCAGATGATTTAACCGATCATCTGAAAGCTTTTTTCTGCGTGATTAAGGTTGTTCGTCTTCGTAAGTCTCATAGACATAGGGTGCGCCATCATAACGGAATTCTGTTGAAATGGCAGCGTCAAGGTCTTCGGTAAACATTCGCTTGCTGAAAGGAAACAGAAAGACTTGCCCTTCTTTGGCATCTTCGGCTGCTAAACGGTAAAACAGCTCTTCTTCTGTTAATTGTTGATTCAACTGTTCCAAGACATCGGCAGTGACTGCCTCTTCTTCATAGCCAGGTTTGGCAATCCGTGCATAATCTTCAAAAAAAGCCGTTTGGCCTTCAAATGATTGATACTCCATGTACGTCCCCTCTTTCTTTTCTCTTTCTTTATTATACGAGAGTCTGTGAGGATCAGCGAATAATATGATCGCTAACAAGCGGAATTTTGGCTTTTTTGGCGCTTAAATATGTCAGAAACATTTCAAGTGTATTACGAATCAATTATTTGACAAAATCAGATTGAACACGTATCCAAATTTTGTATAATGATACATAGAGACTATAAAAGGGGCAAATGTAATGAACAACGCAAAGAAAAAATTATTCGTCGGTACTGGTGCTGCAATTGGTTTTGTCGCAATCGTTGCTATGATGGCTCAGTTCATGATTTCCAATCATCTATTTGGCGGAAGTGATGCTTCATCAGAAATTTTCACTCGCGCTACGTATCCAAACGGCTTTCTATTAGTGATCTTGATTCCATTGGTCGCAACAGCCGCTTTGTTCTATGGGATCATTCGCAAAAAATAACAAAAAAGTGTTGCTGAGAACCACTCAGTAACACTTTTTTTCTTTGTCGCTACCAAAAAGCTGCCTAACAGACTGTCGATCTGTTAGGCAGCTACGTTTTTAGCATTTAGTTTGCAACGATATTGACCAATTTATTCGGTACGACGATCACTTTGCGGATCGTTTTTCCTTGGAGCTGTTCTTGGACAAGTTCGTTTTCTTGCGCCAATTGTTCAAGCACTGCTTTTTCGGCATCCGCTGGCACCATTGCTTTGGCACGAACTTTGCCATTGACTTGAAAGACGACTTCGATCTCATCTTCCACTAGGGCACTTTCGTCATAGGTTGGCCATGGCACATATGAGATCCCGTTGTCATTTCCGAGGATCGACCAGAGCTCTTCCCCGATATGCGGTGCGATCGGAGCCAATAGCTGCACAAATCCTTCGACATATTCGTAAGGCAAGGCATCGGCTTTATAGGCTTCATTGACAAAGACCATCAATTGGGAAATCGCCGTATTGAAGTGCAGCTGCTCAAAATCTTCCGTCACTTTCTTAACTGTTTGATGGTACACTTTCGACAATTTGCCATCGTTGAATGTCGTGATGCGGTCGCGCATTTTGCCATTTTCATCGACGATCAAGCGCCACACGCGATCCAAGAATTTGCGACTGCCTTCGAGGCCGTTCTCATTCCAAGCGATCGATGCATCCAATGGTCCCATAAACATTTCATATAGACGCAAAGTATCTGCACCGTATTGATTGATGACATCATCTGGATTGACGACGTTGCCGCGGGATTTCGACATTTTTTCATTGTTTTCCCCAAGGATCATCCCTTGGTTGAACAATTTTTCAAATGGTTCTTTCGTTGGTACGACACCGATATCATACAAGAATTTATGCCAGAAGCGAGCATAAAGCAAATGCAAGACAGCGTGTTCCGCCCCACCGATATAAATATCGACTGGCATCCAGCGTTTCAATTTATCATAGTCTGCCAAAACAGACTTATTATGAGGATCGATAAAGCGTAAGAAATACCATGAGCTTCCTGCCCATTGTGGCATCGTATTGGTTTCGCGACGTCCTTTTTTCCCAGTTTCTGGATCGGTGACATTGACCCAATCCGTGACATTAGCTAATGGCGATTCCCCAGTACCGCTTGGTTTGATATTGTCGGTTTTTGGCAAACGCAATGGCAGCTGATCTTCAGAAAGCGCTGTGGTCGTCCCATCTTCCCAATGGATGATTGGGATTGGTTCCCCCCAATACCGTTGACGAGAGAACAACCAATCGCGAAGACGATAGCTGACTTCTTTTTTCCCAACGTGGTTTTCTTCCAACCATGCGACCATTTTTTCGATGGCTGTCTCTTTGTCTAGCCCATCCAAAAAGTCTGAATTGATATGCAGTCCATCTTCGGTATAGGCAGATTCTTCCACGTTGCCCCCTGCCAATACAGGAATGATCTCTAAACCGAATGTTTTGGCAAATTCGTGGTCACGTTCGTCATGGGCAGGAACCGCCATGATCGCACCTGTTCCATAAGAAGCCAAAACGTAATCGGCGATCCAAATCGGGATTTCTTTGCCATTCACGGGATTGATGGCATAGGCACCAGTGAAGACACCGGTTTTTTCTTTGGCCAAATCTGTTCGGTTCAAATCAGATTTTTTCGATGCTTCTTCTACATAGGCATCAATGGCTGCTTTTTGTTCTGGGGTAGTGATTTGAGCCACTAGCTCATGTTCTGGTGCCAATACAGCGTAGGTCGCACCAAACAAGGTATCTGGTCGAGTCGTAAAGACGGTAAAGTCATTTTCCATCCCTGCCACTTTAAACGTTACGTTGGCTCCGATAGAACGTCCGATCCAATTGCGTTGCATTTCTTTGATGCTTTCTGGCCAATCAACTTCTTCTAAATCGTCCAACAATCGATCAGCATATGCCGTGATTTTTAGCATCCATTGGCGCATCGGTTTGCGGATCACATCATAGCCGCCCCGTTCGCTCTTGCCGTCAATGACTTCTTCATTGGCAATCACAGTTCCAAGCTCTGGTACCCAATTTACCGGAACTTCGGCTTCATAAGCTAACCCTTTTTCATAAAGCTTGGTAAAGATCCATTGCGTCCACTTGTAATATTCAGGATCTGTCGTATTGATTTCACGATTCCAGTCATAGCTGAACCCTAACGAATTGATTTGACGACGGAAGGTCTCAATGTTTTTCTTTGTGAATTCCGCTGGATCATTTCCTGTGTCTAGTGCATATTGTTCGGCAGGCAGACCAAAGGCATCCCAGCCCATTGGGTGCAGTACATTGTAGCCTTGGCTGCGTTTGAAGCGGCTCAAGATATCCGTAGCCGTATAGCCTTCTGGATGTCCGACATGTAATCCTTGTCCAGATGGATATGGGAACATATCTAGCGCATAAAATTTTGGTTTGTCCGGCTCATCATGGGTGTTGAATTCATTTTTCTTCGCCCAATATTTTTGCCATTTTTTTTCGATTTCTTTGTGATTGTAATTCACGATGGACTCCTCCTAAAAATTGGTGTTTTGCTCGTCAAATCAACCAGCAAAACTTAAAAAAAGTCCTATAAAAATCGCTATGATTTTTATAGGACGTTATCAACGTGGTACCACCTAAGTTTATCTGCTCCTCAAAAAAGCAGACCTCGATGTTTTAACGGCCATCGCCGTATCTGCCTAGCCAATTCAGGTTCAGTCAGATATCACTCGAAGACGAGTTCGAAAGGTGTGCTGTGCATTTCCACCAACCATGCACTCTCTAAAAGTCCCACCGTACTTCTACTATTCCTTCTCAAACGTGAAAGTTTCTTTGCACTTATCCTAACAAAAATCATTAGGAATAGCAATCTATTTTACCCTAACTGTTTGTCCTGGGTAAATAAAGTTATTTTGAATATTGTTCCATTGGATAAATTGATCCGTCGTGATGCCGAACTTATCTGCGATTCCCCAAACGGAATCCCCCGATGCGACCTTGTAAGAACCATTTGTCGTGGAAGTACTGGTGGTAGCTGCCGTGCCGCCTTGCTTAACGACCACCTTTTGTCCTGGATAGATAAAATCATTTTTGATGTTGTTCCAGCTGCGGAATTGATCCATCGTAATCCCATGTTTATTGGCAACTGACCAGACTGAATCACCCGCTGCCACCGTATAGGTATTGCCTGCAACACTACTGCTGGTTTGGCTGCTGACGGTCGTGCTTGTTGTAGTACTCGTTGCGGAACTACCGCTGACAATCACCTTTTGTCCTGGATAGACATAGTCGTTTTTAATATTGTTCAAACTGCGGAATTGATCCATGGAAATCCCATGTTTGTTAGCAATCGACCAGACCGAATCGCCAGCTGCCACCGTGTAGGTGCCGCCACTGCTTTGGCTAGCCGTTGATGCAGTGCTGACGGTCGTAGTACTGCTGGTATTCGTAGACGATCCACCGCTGACGACAACTTTTTGCCCTGGATAGACAAAATCATTTTTGATGTTGTTCAAGCTGCGGAATTGATCCATCGAAATGCCATGCTTATTGGCAATCGACCAGACCGAATCGCCAGAAACTACGGTATAGGTGTTGCCTGATGTAGTTGCTGAAGTATTACGATTAACGATCGATACTGTTGAAGTTGTCGAAGTACTTTGGGTGCTGCCGTTGACATTCAACGTTTGCCCTGGATAAACAAAATCGTTTTTGATGTTGTTCAAACTGCGCAACTGATCCATGGAGATGCCATGTTTGTTAGCAATCGACCAGACCGAATCGCCTGAAGCGACTGTATAGGTTTGACTGCCGCTCGTGCTAACAGCTGCCGTTGTAGTCGTGGTATTGGTTGATGCGCTAGCTGTGGCACCACCACCGGCATTGCCAGAAGCTGGTGTGTCATATTGCGTCAAACCAAATTGTTGGATCACGGCATTCAGGGAAGAAGCATAGTTTGGTGCAGTCGCATAGCGACCTGCTAGCCATGCGGTTGCATCAAGATATGAAGTCGTATTGCTCTTCCAAGCGCCAGAATAATAAGCGACACCGCTTTGTAAAGAGGTTGAGCGTAAAGTACGTGCATTATCTTCGAATGATTGCGTGTAAGATGGGTAGCGCTTAAAAGGTTCATTCATAGTCAACCATTGATTGTTCAAGTACTCCAAGGTACTCATATAAACGGTTTGACCGTTGTAGCTGCCTTTGATCCCGAATAAATTATAATTTGGTGCTTTTGATAAACTGCTTCGGCCCCAACCACTTTCTAAAATGGCTTGTGCGATCATCACAGAAGCATATAAATCGTTGGCTTGTGCCACGGGCTGAGCGTACGTAGCGATTTCAGCAATAAATGCGGAAGTATTCGGCGCGGCAAAATTGCTAGTAGAAACTTGGGCGATCGAGGTCTCTACGGCTTCTGCTTGAACCGATGACACCAATGGAGCTACAACAGAGCAAGCAGTCAGTGTCGTTCCTAAAACAACTGCACTTTTTTTGATCACTCGATACTTATCGCCCGATTGGTCTGCTTGACGATGTACTTTTCTTGATTGACTCGTGTTCATGTCCGTTATTCCTCCGTTTTTTCCTTATAGTGAACGTAGATTAAGTATACAATTTCTTAAGAATTTATAAAAGGTATTTGAGCCGATTTCAGAAACTGTAAACTCTTTGTAATCAAACAAACATTTATTGAAATGAAGAGTTTGTATTTAACCAAACGAAAGCTATTCTTTGAAAGTGGGAGAATCCTTGATTGGTCCCCTGCTTTTTCCGTCGTGCGATAAATGCTATAATACCTTCTAGATGTCTCTTTGCTTGTAGGGACAGAAATTCTCTAGAAACGAGGCTTTTCCATGCATAAAAAACTATATTTTCAATTTGCCGGCAGCTGCTTTTTACTGCTGTTCGTTTTTCTCGGCTATCTCGTGAAATTTTATCCTACTTGGTTGGTCTCCTTTGACGAAACCTTGACTCGCATCATCCGCAGCGGCTACCCGTTTTGGACACCGTTTTTTCTATGGGTCACAAAATTTGCGAACCCTACCACGATCATCTTGCTCTTTCTCGCCGTTTTAGCTGTCTTAGTGATCAACAAATATTATGCAGAAGCACTATGGCTCAGTATCGGCACCATCGGGATTGCTGGGCTCTTTAATCCATTGATCAAACTCGTCTTTTTAAGGGAGCGACCAACCCTTGAACACTTAGTCACGGAATCAAGTTTCAGTTTCCCCAGCGGACACTCGACGGGCAGTATGGTTTTTTATGGGACATTGCTCTTCTTGGTCCCGGTCTTCTTCAAGCAGCCTTTTTGGCAATGGGGACTCCGCATTCTGTTAGGCCTATTGATCGGTTGCATCGGCATCAGCCGCATCTATGTTGGCGTGCATTTTCCCAGCGATGTGTTAGGTGGGTTTTGTGTCGGCCTTTCATGGCTGCTGTTGACCTACCCTTACTACTTGCAAAAACGCTTTGTCTGGCGCTTCACCCGTAAACAATTATAAAAGAAGGTAAAAAAATGAATCCATTTCCTTATGCAGAAGATAAAAACAAACGATACCATTCGTGGAACTTTGCTTTGCGGCAAGAATTTGGCGAAAAAATCTTTAAAGTCCCCATTGATGCCGGCTTCGACTGCCCCAATCGTGACGGCACCGTTGCCAAAGGCGGCTGTACATTTTGCAGCGTGTCCGGCTCTGGTGATATGATCGTAGCACCTGAAGCCCCGCTGCCAGAGCAGTTTGAAAAAGAGATCGCCATGATGCACAAAAAGTGGCCGCAAGTGGACAAATACATTGTCTATTTTCAAAACTTTACGAACACTCACGCACCGGTGGCAGTGATCCGCGAGCGCTTCGAGCAAGTGCTGACACTACCTGGTGTTGTCGGGATCTCCATTGGGACCCGACCAGACTGCTTACCAGCAGATGTCGTTGACTATCTGGCAGAACTCAATCAACGCTTTTATTTATGGGTCGAATTAGGACTGCAAACGACTTTTGAAACCACGAGCAACGCCATTAACCGCGCCCATGAGTATCAAACTTACTTAGACGGCGTCGCCAGCCTGCGCAAACACAATATTCGTGTCTGTACCCATTTGATCAATGGCCTACCAGGCGAGACGATCGAGATGATGCAAGAAAACGTCCGCCGCACCATTCAAGATTCTGATATTCAAGGCATCAAACTGCACTTGCTGCATTTGATGCGCAATACTCGGATGCTGCGGGATTATCATGAAGGACGTTTGCAATTGATGCGGCGCGATACCTATGTGTCATTGATTTGTGATCAGTTGGAGATGATCCCCCCAGAGATCATCATTCATCGCTTGACAGGCGATGCACCATGGGACTCTCTGGTAGGTCCAATGTGGAGTTTGAAAAAATGGGAAGTCTTGAATGAGATCGATCAAGAAATGCTACGCCGCAACTCCTATCAAGGAAAATTCAATGTGCGAAAGGAGCCAGTCGATGCTGCCGACCGCCATGCGCTATAGCCACACCCTTTTAAAAGAAGTTCTGCAACCGGGACAAACCGCCGTTGATGCCACGATGGGCAACGGCTTCGACACGGAATTACTGGCTTCCTTAGTTGGACCGACTGGTCAGGTGTTTGCTTTTGATATTCAAGAACAAGCCCTGCAAGCTACCAAAAAGCGGTTGGCTGAAAAAGAGCTGTTGGCGCAAGTCCAGCTGATCCATCAAGGCCATGAGACGTTGGCAGATATTGTGAGTGGTCCGGTTCACGCCGCCATTTTCAATTTAGGCTACTTGCCTAAAGGGGACAAAGCGATCATCACGCTGCCTGATACAACGAAAACGGCTTTAGAAGCTTTACTGACACGTTTAGCCCCGAAAGGTAGAATCATCCTCGTCTGCTATTATGGACACGCTGGCGGCGAAGCAGAGCTGAAAGAAGTCCACTCCTTTTGTCAGCAGCTGCCGCAAGAGGCATTCAATGTCCTTTCCTATCAATTTATCAATCAGCGCAACCACCCGCCGATCTTATTTTGTATCGAACGAAAAAACCATCAGTCCTCGGCACGTTAAGGTGTCGATCGACTGATGGTTTTTTTTATTCGCTAAAAAGCCATTGCAAGACTCGTTGGATCCATTGATCCCAGAAATTCCAATCATGATCCCCAGTTCCCGATTCAAACGTTACGGCTATTTTGCGTTTTTGCAGCTTATCCGCCGCATACTCACTTGCCGGGTACAGTTGATCTTCGGTTCCGCAGCTAATAAAAAAACGCGGCGCGGTGCTTGGATCGATGGTCTCAATCAGATGGATCAAATCATTTTCAGATCCTTTGAATTGCTCTAAAGGGCCAAAGATTCCTGCCCAATAAGCTTGGCTTCGCAGCTGCAGCAAGGAATCCATACTTTCAGCCAGCGCTAATGCCCCAGACAAAGAGGCTACCGCCGCAAACTGGTCAGGCTTGCGCAGCCCAAGTTTTACAGCCCCATAGCCCCCCATCGAGAGACCTGCTGCAAAAGTTTTTTCTCGTTTTTGCGTCAGCTGAGGAAACAGCTCATGACAAATCTGTGGTAATTCTTCGGCGATAAACGTCCAATACTTCATTTCATAGGTCGTATCAGTATACCAACCCAGATCAGTAGACGGCATGATGACCGCTAGTTGATACTCTGCGGCATACCGCTCGATCGACGTCCGTCGCTGCCAGACACTATGATTTCCGTTCATCCCATGCAATAAATAAAGCACTGGGAGATCTGTGCCCGTCGATTGGCTTTGGGTGCCGATTTTTTTCTTGGTACTTTGAGGCAAGATCACATCGATCATTACCTCCATTTCAAGAACATTTGAATAGATATTTGCTTGTAAAAAAGCCATACAATCACCTGCGATCCTTTTTTTATATTGTACCAGATTCTCGCGAAATCGTGCGGGTCAAACCAATCGCTATCACAATGAGTAAAACACCGATCCCAAAAACCCAGTGTAGACCGCTATAAAGAATCTCCCGTAATTGTCCTAATAAGGCGGTTGGCAGCTGACACGCGGCGGCTGGATCTACCAGTTGATTCATGACACTGCTGTCAGTGACTTGCGCCTGTGCTAAGCCTATGCTATTACTGGTATTTAAAACGATACCGAAGACCGCCACCATGATGGTTTGCCCGATCGTGCGCAGCAGCGTATTAAAAGAAGTCGCCACGCCGACTTGGGTGGGGGCAACGCTGGTTTGGGCAGTAACGGTACAAACCACCATCGTTGCCCCTAAACCGACGCCCGTAATAGAAGAAATCACCAAGAACAACCAGAATGACGTCTGTGCCGGTGTCAAAAAGAGCCACAAAGCACCGGTAGCCGTGATCACTAAGCTAACCGTCAAGACCCAACTGACACTGTGTTGTGTCAACCAACGGCTGGCTAAGAAGGAACCAATCATCCATAGAATCGACAACGGTGCCAACACAAGCCCGCCAATCCCCGCACTCATGCCTAAGACCCCTTGCATCCACATTGGGATATAAACATCGATCCCCATCAAGAAGCCACTAGCCAAAGCTGCTACGATATTGACCACCACAAACAATTTTGAGTGGAACAGCTTCAGATCAATAATCGGATCTGTTGCTTTTTTCTCCACTTGAATGAAGCCGATGAACGTAAGGACAGAAAAAACGAATAGCCCGATGACAGGCAGACTCATACCATAATCTCCCAGCAACTGGAAGCCTAGCAGGAGCCCTACTAGCGTCAACATCAACAAGAGACTGCCTGCATAATCAATGTTGACTGCAGCAAAGGCTTTTTTTTCTTCATGAAAATAAAACCAAATCAAGGCGATCAACCCTAATCCGATGGGCACGTTGATAAAGAAGATCCAATGCCAGCCGATCGTATCTACGATCAAGCCACCGGCTAAGGGTCCGACGACGCTGGCGATCCCCCAAGCAGTACTATTGAGCCCTAAGACTTTCGCCCGCTTTTCAACAGGATACAGGTCCGCAATGATCGTTAGGGCAACGGGCATCATGGCCCCTGCGCCTAATCCTTGCAACGCTCTGGCAATGATCAACGTCAACATCGTATTGACCATCCCACAAAACGCCGACCCGATAATAAACAGCAGCGTACCAAATAAAAAGACTGGTTTGCGGCCGATATTATCGGCAAACTTGCCGTAGATCGGGGTCAACATCGCACTGGTCAAAAGATAGATCGAGAAGACCCAGTTCATGATCTCGATTCCTTTCAATGAACTGACGATGGTAGGCATCGCTGTCGTAATGATCGTTCCTTCGATCGCGGTCATAAACGTTGCGACAAAAACTGCAATGGTGACTAATTTTACATTGGTTCGCATGTAACTCCTCCTTTTACTCCAAAAAAAAGAACCTCTATTGATAGTCATCAATAGAGGTCGCCTCTTTTAATCCTTCACACTTGCCAAAAGTGCCGCCACCTTGTCGGTGCGTTCCCATGGCAAATCGATATCTGTACGACCGAAATGTCCGTAAGCGGCAGTCTGACGATAAATCGGACGGCGCAAATCTAACATTTCAATAATTCCTGCTGGTCGCAAATCAAAGTTTTCCCGTACCGCTTGGATCAAGCGCTCATTGCTGACGGTTCCGGTACCAAAAGTGTTGATGCTGATCGACACGGGTTGTGCCACACCGATCGCATAGGCTAATTGGACTTCCACTTTTTTGGCTAGCTTTGCTGCTACGATGTTTTTGGCAATGTAGCGAGCCGCATAGCTAGCTGAACGGTCAACTTTGGTTGCGTCTTTTCCAGAAAACGCACCGCCGCCATGACGTGCATAGCCGCCATAAGTATCAACGATGATTTTTCTGCCAGTCAAACCGGCGTCCCCTTGAGGACCGCCGATCACAAAACGACCAGTAGGATTAATATAATATTTTGTCTGCTCGTCTAAAAGATCGGCAGGGATCACTTCTTTGATCACTTTTTCGATGACATCACGGTGGATCGTTTCATTATCAGCCGCATCATCATGCTGGGTACTAATAACGACGGTGTCCACTCTTTGTGGTTGATTGTTATCATCATATTCAACGGTTACTTGTGATTTTGCATCTGGACGCAAGTAGCTTAGTTCCTTGTTTTTACGCAACTCTGCTAAGCGACGTACCAGCCGATGGCTCAAGGCGATCGGTAAAGGCATCAATTCAGGTGTTTCATCAACGGCAAAACCAAACATCAAGCCTTGGTCACCGGCACCGATATCTTCTTTATCCGTTTCTCCGCGACTTTCTAAAGCATCGTCAACGCCTTGAGCGATATCTGGTGATTGCTCATCGATCGCTACCAAAACAGCAACCGTGTCGCCGTCAAAGCCGAATTTTGCTCGTGTATAGCCGATTTCTTTGATGGTTTCTCGGACGACTTTTTGGATATCTACATAAGCAGAAGTAGAAATTTCTCCAAAGACTAAAACCAGTCCGGTAGTAACTGACGTTTCGCAAGCGACCCGTGCCATTGGATCTTCGGCAAGTAACGCATCTAAGATGGCATCACTGATTTGGTCGGCTACTTTGTCTGG
Source organism: Enterococcus sp. 2G9_DIV0600 (assembly GCF_002140615.1). NCBI lineage: Bacteria > Bacillati > Bacillota > Bacilli > Lactobacillales > Enterococcaceae > Enterococcus > Enterococcus sp. 2G9_DIV0600. The sequence goes on along the minus strand of NZ_NGLL01000001.1, from coordinate 275,297 downwards.
GTGTCCTTCTGAAACGGACTCTGATGTAAATAAGTGTTTCTCTGTCATTTTTGTATTCCCCCTAATATATGTTTCGGTTACAAGGCATCTTCGCAGCTGCGAATCCTTTCGGGAACTTGCAACGGACTGATTATAACAAATTTTGACTGCTCATGCTTGAGAAAATGATAAAAAGATCATTTTTGGGTAATAAAAAAACACTCTCAAGAGTGTTTGCATGATCCGTACGGGATTCGAACCCGTGTTACCGCCGTGAAAGGGCGGTGTCTTAACCGCTTGACCAACGGACCAGTTTAAAAATGTAATGGGCCTAAATGGACTCGAACCATCGACCTCACGCTTATCAGGCGTGCGCTCTAACCAGCTGAGCTATAGGCCCCAAATAAAAAATGCAAAGCGGGTGACGAGAATCGAACTCGCGACAACAGCTTGGAAGGCTGTAGTTTTACCACTAAACTACACCCGCATTCCTATGGCGCGGGACAGAATCGAACTGCCGACACATGGAGCTTCAATCCATTGCTCTACCAACTGAGCTACCGAGCCAAAAACAACGGTCTGGACGGGACTCGAACCCGCGACCTCCTGCGTGACAGGCAGGCATTCTAACCAACTGAACTACCAAACCAGAAGCTTTGTATTGCTGCTTTGCCGTTAAACAAAGCGATTGCGGGAGCAGGATTTGAACCTACGACCTTCGGGTTATGAGCCCGACGAGCTACCAGACTGCTCCATCCCGCGATAAGTAATTACTTTACAGTAATTAAA
>NZ_NGLL01000001.1:162516-273620 GCF_002140615.1 Enterococcus sp. 2G9_DIV0600 | reverse complement strand
GTCCTACACATTGGTTCGTTTGCTTGCTTTGTTCAGTTTTCAAAGGTCTACCGTGCTGTGTTAGCAACTTTTATATCATATCAGAGCGACGTTTGATTGTCAACTCTTTTTTAAAAGTTTTTTTCGCTCGTTGTTTTTCAACTTCGTAGCGGCTGTCTCAGCGACTTTATTAGAATAACAAATGATTTGTTATTTGTCAACAACTTTTTTTAATTAATTTTGTTGATGTATCAACATCAATTAACTTTTTTAAAATTGCGACTTCGTTATAATATCATCTGTCGAGCTGTGCGTCAACTACTTTTTTCAATTCTTTTTAGGAATTCATTTAGTCATTTGGCACATGTAATAATATACCAACTAAATCCCTTGCGGTCAATCATTTTCTATGGCTTTTTTCAATTTTTACAAACCCGTCTAATCGCATTGGATCCAGCTTTTATCGTTCGCATTTAATCCGTTTTCTAGCATCTGCCCTAACGTATTTCCCTCTATTTCCTCGCTGTTTTTCTCCCTGATCCAGCAGACAAGAAAAAAGCCGCCCATCTCTTGCGAGTGGACGGAGTTTTTTTATCTCATTGTTGGGAATAATAAAACGTCACGAATCGATTGTGCATCGGTCAACAGCATCACTAAGCGATCGATCCCGATCCCTAATCCACCAGTTGGCGGCATACCGTATTCAAGTGCTTCTAAGAAATCCTCATCCACCCCATGGGCTTCATCATTTCCTGCTTCGCGCTCTTTTTCTTGCCCTTCAAAACGTTCTCTTTGATCGATTGGGTCATTCAATTCCGTGAAGGCATTCGCAAATTCACGACCAACGATAAATAATTCAAAGCGGTCGGTAAAGCGTTCATCTTCTGGATTCTTTTTCGCTAATGGCGAAACTTCCACTGGATGACCAAAGACAAAGGTTGGCTGCTGTAACGTTTCTTCAACAAATGTCTCAAAGAATTCATTGATGATATGGCCAACAGTCATGGCATCAGTGATTTCAACATGATGTTCTTTCGCTAAGCTGCGGGCTTCTTCAACGGACATTGGTTGCCAGAAATCCACACCTGTTTGATTTTTGATTGCATCGACCATATGGATTCGTGCAAAGTCGCTAGCTAGATCGACTTCTTGTCCGTCGTATTGGATCGTTGCTGTATGCAAGACTTTTTCAGCAGCATTACGGATAATGCCTTCGGTTAGATCCATCACATCTTTGAAATCTGTATATGCCGTATACGCTTCTAGCATTGTAAACTCAGGATTATGGGTCGTATCGATCCCTTCATTTCGGAAAACGCGGCCGATCTCATAGACTTTTTCCATGCCGCCCACGATCAATCGTTTTAAGTGAAGCTCAAGAGCGATCCGTAAATACAGATCCATGTCTAAGGCATTGTGGTGGGTAATGAAGGGACGAGCCGCTGCACCACCTGCTTGATTATGCAATACTGGCGTTTCGACTTCGATATACCCATGACCGTCAAGGTAACGACGAATTTCGCTGATGATTTGGCTTCGTTTCATGAAACGATCAAAGCTTTCTTTATTACTGATCAAATCCAAGTAACGTTGACGGTAGCGTTGTTCTACGTTCGTCAAGCCATGGTATTTGTCAGGCAATGGACGCAATGCTTTTGATAAGATCACGATTTCTTTGGCTTTGATGGTCACTTCACCGGTATCGGTCTTCATGATTTCACCAGATACGCCGAAGAAATCACCTAAGTCTGCGTGTTTGAATACTTCGTAAGGTTCATCCCCTACTTGGTCTTTACGTACATATATTTGAATACGGCCTTCGCGGTCTTGTAAATGCGCAAAACCAGCCTTACCTTTTCCACGTTTTGTAACGATTCTTCCTGCAATGCTTGCTGAAAGATTCATTTCGGCTAATTCTTCTTTGGTTCTTTGATCAAATAACTCATGTAACTCGGCAGAATTATGGGTGCGTTCGAATCGCTTGCCAAAAGGATCAATGCCTTCTTCCCGTAGTTTTTCCATCTTTTCACGGCGAACCAACATTTGATCATTCAATTCTTCTTGTGTTTGTCGTTCCTCTGTCACGAGTTTTCCTCCATTCTTAACTTGGGTTTCCTTCTTATAATGCCAATGATGACGCAAAAAATCAAGCCGAACTTTCGAATCGACTTGATTTGTTTCTTATTCCTTAAGAGTTGCTAGCGGCTGTTTTTCGATCTTTTCCACAAATGCATCTAATAAATCAAAAATCGTCTGCTTATCTTCCGCTTGGTTAATTGCCGCTTTGACTTTGGCTGCCCGCGAAATACCTTTTAAGTAGTACGCAGCATGTTGACGAAATTCTCGCGAAGCGATTTTTTCCCCTTTTAGATCAGCCAAACGTTCTAAATGAAGTTTCGCTGTCGAAATTTTTTCTCGTGGTGTTGGTTCCGGCAATAACTCGCCTGTCTCTAAGTATTGCTTGGTGCGGTGGATCATCCACGGATTGCCTAAGGCTGCCCGTCCGATCATCACTGCATCGGCGCCGACTTCTTCCAACATTCGTTTCGCATCTTCAGGGGTTTTGACATCGCCGTTGCCCATAAAGGGAATCGTGATACTTTGCTTCACTTGTTTCAACACGTCCCAATCAGCCGATCCTTCATACATCTGTACACGGGTTCTGCCATGCATACCGATTGCTGCGGCACCCGCTGCCTCCGCGGCCTGGGCATTCTCAACCGCAAAGACGTGCTGCTCATCCCAACCGATCCGCATTTTGACGGTAACGGGCTTGTCGATCGCACTGGAAACAGCATGGACCATTTCATAAACCTTGTCGGGATCTAAAAGCCACTTCGCACCAGCTTCTGCTTTGATGATTTTGTTTACAGGACACCCCATATTGATATCAATGATATCGGCAGTTGTGTTCTCTGCGACAAATTGCGCTGCTTCTACTAAGGATGCTTTATTCCCACCAAAAATCTGAATACTAAGAGGATGCTCCGTCTCGTCAATAAACAGCATCTCAAGGGTCTTCTTATTACGCAGTTGAATTCCTCGATCACTGATCATCTCACAGACGACTAAACCCGCGCCAAATTCTTTGACTGTCACACGAAACGCAGAATTGGTGATCCCTGCCATTGGCGCAACGACGACGCGGTTGGGAATCTCAACCGAGCCGATCTGCCATGTCTGTCTATCTTTCACTTACGCTTCCGCCTCTTTCTTCAACGTCGCCAATTCCGTTTCATCAAAATGATACTTGTTGCCACAAAATGAGCAGACTGCCTCTGCCCCGTGGTCTTCATCGATCATCGCTTGGATCTCGTCAGCCCCTAAGGTGATGATCGCTGTCGCAAATTTTTCTTTCGTGCAATCACAGTGGAACTGGACGGGCATTTTTTCTAGTACTTCGATTGTCGTGTCTGGCAACAATGTCACTAAGATCTCTTCTGGTGATTGGCCTTCATCGATCAAGGTTGATACTCGAGGCAATTCTCCCAAACGTTTTTCGATGGCATCAATGATCTCTTCACTGGCACCAGGCATGATCTGTAGCATAAAGCCACCGGCTGCCCGAATCGAATCATCGGTTTCTACTAATACACTCAGACCAACAGCAGAAGGAATCTGTTCTGACACTGCTAAATAATAAGTAAAGTCTTCCCCAAGCTCCCCCGAGACGATCGGTGTTTGTCCAGAGAAGGGTTCTTTTAGCCCTAAGTCTTTGATTACGGTAAAGATCCCTTGGTCACCCACTGCGCCCCGAACATCCAATTTCCCTTGAGGGTTCAACGGCAGACTGATCTGCGGATTTTTTATGTATCCTTTTACGTCCCCACGGCCATTGCTGTCTACGACGATTGCCCCAGCAGGACCATTTCCTTGAATTTTGACGGTCAATTTGTCTTCCCCTTTTAAGGTACTGCCTAATAACAAACTTCCCACCATCGCTCGCCCTAAAGCAGCAGATGCCGTATTCCATGTTTCATGACGTCGTTGTGCTTCGGCGATCGTTTCTGTTGCCGATACGGCGTATGCTCGGACGAAGCCGTCATATGCTAGTGCTTTTACTAAATAATCCTTCATCTTGATTCTCCTTTTTATTCATTAATGAATCATACTAGGAAGCGCCGCTTTTTTCAACTGAATGTGTTTGAATTTAAGGAAAGTCTTCTTAAATAGAAACAAAAAGGCACCGAGTTTCCTCGGCGCCTTGATACGTCTTGTTTTAGGCGTTATCATCTTTGTTTTCTTGATCAGTCGGTTGGCTTTCGCTATTGCGGCGAACGTCTTCCAATTGTTGATCAAAATCGTTTGATGGTGCATCTTCGCTGTGTTTTTCTGCAGCTTGCTTCTCTGCATCTTTTTCTTCCAGCGCACGTTTTGCTTCTTCAAACGTTTGGGCTTTTTCACTAGGATACTCAGAGCTTTCGGTTCCTTCAGGCATTTTGCCTTCTTCAAACAAGGATTTGATTGCTTTGGCATCTAATGTTTCATGTTCAAGCAGTTTTTCAGCGATCAATTTGTGCTGTGCACGGTGTTCTTCAATGATTTCATGGGCTTTTTGATGGGCATCCATTAAAATCTTGCGAACTTCTTGATCGATTTCAAAGGCAACTTGTTCAGAGTACGCTTTTGTTTGACCATAATCACGACCGACAAAGACTTGATGGTTTCCTTCATATTGAACTGGACCTAATTTGTCACTCATTCCATATTCTGTCACCATGCTTCTTGCAAGCGCAGTTGCTTGTTCAAAGTCATTGGAAGCACCTGTTGATTGTACACCGAAGATGATTTCTTCTGCCGTACGTCCACCAAGCAACCCAACGATTTGTTCAAACATATCTTCTTTGGTCATCAAGAATTGATCTTCTTTCGGCAAGGCGATCATGTAACCACCCGCACGTCCCCGAGGAATGATCGTTACTTTGTGTACCACACGGGCACGACTCAAGACTAAACCAACAATGGTATGTCCTGCTTCATGGTAAGCAACCATTTCACGTTCGCGTTTGTTGATGACACGGTCTTTCTTCGCAGGACCAGCGATCACGCGGTCTTCTGCTTCATCGATATCTGAAGCATCGATTTTTTTCTTGTTACGACGAGCAGCAACTAATGCCGCTTCGTTCAAGACGTTTTCCAGATCCGCACCGGCAAACCCTGGTGTTTGTTGGGCAACGACTTTCAAATCAACATCATCTGATAAAGGTTTGTTGCGGGCATGGACACGGAGGATCGCTTCGCGGCCTTTCACGTCTGGACGACCAACTAAAATCTGACGGTCAAAACGACCTGGACGTAGCAACGCTGGATCTAGAACATCCGAACGGTTCGTTGCGGCAATGACGATCACGCCTTCGTTTCCATCAAAACCATCCATTTCAACTAGTAACTGGTTCAACGTTTGTTCCCGCTCATCATGTCCGCCACCCATACCGGCACCACGTTGGCGACCGACAGCATCGATTTCATCGATAAAGATGATGGCTGGTGCATTTTTCTTCGCTGTTTCAAATAAGTCACGCACCCGGCTTGCACCGACACCGACAAACATTTCAACGAAATCTGAACCAGAGATCGAGTAAAATGGTACGCCAGCTTCACCGGCAACGGCTTTGGCTAGCAACGTTTTCCCGGTTCCCGGAGGTCCCTCAAGTAAGACACCTGCTGGGATACGAGCACCTAATTCAACGAAACGTCGAGGATCTTTCAAGAATTCCACGACTTCGACAAGCTCTTGTTTTTCTTCTTCTGCACCGGCTACGTCTGAAAAACGTACGCGGTTGGCTTTTTTGTCCGCTTCTTTGGCTTTTGATTTGCCAAAGTTCATCACACGACCGCCACCGCCACCGCCGCCGCCTTGTTGGCTCATCATCATATAGAAGAAGAAAATGATGATCACAAGTGGTAAGAAGCTAACCAAAAGCGATAACCAAATACCACTGTTGGATTCTTCTTCGATGGTAGTTTTGACCCCTTGTGCTGAGGCCAGACTGGTGACTTCGCTCAGCGTAGAATCATTTGGTAAAATGATCGTTGAAAAGCGGGTCGAACTTGCCTGTGTATTGCCTAAAACAGACAAGCTGTTGTCATTGCTGACAGTTTGTTCTTCATTGTATTCACCCACGATTCGATAAACACCGTTAGCGGGTTGGACAGTAAATTGTTTGACCTTCCCGTCTTTCAGTTGTTCTGTAAACGTGGAGTACTCGATCGTTGGGGTCTGCTGATTGCCATTTCCAAAGATGAAATAAACGACCATGACCATTGCCAACAAGACAAGTACATAATATAAGGTATTTTTTACCATACCGTTATTTTTCTTATTCATGCGTACCTCCCTGGCTATTTTGTTTTATCAATCCTGACCATTTAATTGTATCACAATTGATTTAGAACAGTCACTAATTTGACTGATAAACACTAGGTTTTAAGACGCCAACGTAAGGTAAGTTTCGATATTGCTCTGCATAGTCCAGTCCATATCCAACAACAAACTCATTTGGCACATCGAAGCCGACGTAATCAGCATCGATCTCAACAACACGGCCTTCCGGCTTATCTAATAACGTCACGATTTTCACTGATTTCGCTTTACGGTATTTGAATAGATCTACCAGATAAGCCAACGTGCGACCGCTGTCAATGATGTCTTCAACGATCAAAAGATCGCGGCCCTCAACATTTGTATCTAAATCTTTGATGATTTTGACTTCTCCAGATGAAATCATGGCATTGCCATAACTCGAGACATCCATGAAGTCTAACTCCAAGTAACAATCCATCTCACGAACGATGTCTGCCATGAAAGGAACGGCACCTTTCAGTACACCTACGACTAGAGGATTTTTATCCGCATAAGCCGCCGTTAATTCTTGACCAAGTTCCACACAACGATTTTTGATTTCGTCACGGGAAATCAAAATTTTCTCAATATCTTTATCTAGCATAAAGTTCTCCTTCCAACTCTTACTTCTGATATTTATAAAGAAGTATGTAGTGTATTTTATCAGTTTCTGGCGCAATACTCAAATAGGAAAATGCATGAGGTAGCAAGGCAATCACCTGTTTATCAAGGTTTGTGACGACCCAACTTTTTTCTCGCTCTTCATTAGGAATTTTTGAATCGATAAAAAAACGACTGATCTTTTTGGTCAGGCCACGCGCCAAGCGGATTCGGTCTCCCGGCTGACGCTTACGTACGATCAGCTCAGAGGAATAGTTTAGCGGTAAATCTTGGGAAAACTCTGACCAATTTGTGATTTTTTTGGGAATATGCTGTTCATTTATCGGAAAATACCCAATCCATTCCTTTTCAGAAAGATAGATCCCCTCCCCTAAAACCAGACGCTGACTGACTTCTGTCAACGGCGTTGCAGGCTTTTGGGAAACAGCTACAGGTTCCAATAATAATTGGTCATAACTGCGCCGCAACTGCCACTGTTTGTGCAATGCCAATTGCCATTGCCCTTTCTTTTCGTCTAGCAGACGCAATAACTGCGGCAGCTGTTTTTGATTGAGTGGCTGCTTTGTAAAAGCTTCTGCTTGCTGCAAAATCCCAGCATAGAAAAAATAGCGCTGCGCCGGCGAAAACTTCGGCAGCTGTTGCAGATCGATCACTAAGCGAGCAGCTTGCTGTTGAACGAACGCAGACAACCATTGCTGCTGCTCTTGCTGGATCATCTGATTGGCGAACTGCATTTCTACAGAAAGCTGTTGAAAATGTGGCAGCAGTTGCGGATTTTCCGCTTTTAATGCCGGCACTACTTGCTGGCGTAGTCGATTTCGCAAATACAGCGGTTCGTGATTGCTTTCGTCTTCAAAGTAGGGAATCTGCTGTGCTTGCGCATAGTCGTAAATCGCTGCCTTACTGACACTAAGCAGCGGCCGCAACAGGACTCCTGTGTGAAAAGGCTGCTGCTGCTGCATCCCGCCAGCCGATTGCAAGCGGCCTTCTCGCATCATCTTCATCAGCATCGTTTCTACTTGGTCATCATTGTGATGGGCAGTCAGCAAAACATCATAGCCTTCTTGGGACATGACATCGGCAAAAAACGTATAGCGAAAGTCGCGAGCGCTAGCTTCTACGCCGGTTTCTGGCGGATTTTCCCAACACCGCTCATAAAAAGGAATGCCGCGTTCCTGGCAGTACTGCCGTAAAAAAGCCGCTTCCTCAGCAGATGCTGGACGCAATTGATGGTTCACATGTGCCACGCCAAAACATGGCTCTTTTTGCATTTCGGGAAACAACTGACAAAAGACCTGCAACAAGACCATCGAGTCGACGCCCGTCGATACCGCCAGCAAAAAGCGGCGTTTTTTTTCCGGATCGATAGCAGCGATTTGCCCTCGAACGGTTTGAATGACCATCTTATGACCTCCTTTTCCTTCGGTAGACCCACAAGAAAGAAAGCTGAAACAAAACGAACCAACAGTTTTGTTCCAGCTTTTTCCAACTTGCTATTCATGTTTAGTTACGGCGTCCGCCGCGGCCACCGCGTTTTCCTTCTGTATTTCGACGTAATGATGAAAGACGATCATCACTATCTTTTAGAAAAGAACTCATCAATGAATCGAAGTCTTGTTTATTTACATTCGTAGTTTGATTGCGTGAAAAAGATTTTTTCGGATTTGGTCGATTGAATTCTTTTTTCGGGTATTCACGTTTTTCTTCCGGCTTATCTTCTGCCTTGCGGATCGATAGTCCAATTTTCCCATCGTTGCCGATTGCCGTAACAAGTACTGTCACTTCATCCCCAACAGACAACACGTCGTGAATGTCTTTGACGAATCCGTTTGATACTTCACTGATATGCACCAAACCAGTTTTCCCTTCACCAAGATCAATGAACGCACCAAAATTTGTAATACCAGACACTTTGCCCTTTAGTTTCGCTCCAACTTCGATTGACATATAAAAAATGTTCCTCCTAATTTTTACCCATTTAAAATAATTCAAACTACTGCGCTGAGTAGGTATGACATTGCTTAATCTTGTGACTCTGTGGATGATGATTCTTGCTCGCTTTGTGAAGAGCCTTCATTCGTGCTCTGAGAATCCGTTCCGTCCGGCAAGACCGGATAGATCTTTTCGCCATCTTTTGAATAGAAGAATCGGCTCCGGGCCAATTTCGCTACATATTCATCGTCTTTCAGTAAGGCAACATCCCGCTCCAACGAAGCCACTTTTTGTTCAGCCTCTTTTTGTTCAGCGACTGTTTCCGCCTTATATTCCTTTAGCTTTTGCAGGCGCATTTGATCGTTGAACATCTGAATGCCTACGATCGCAAATATCGCTAATGCCGCTACGAAAAACGCCACCAGCCGACGTCGACGAAACACGACTTGCCGCCGCTCTTTTTCAAACTTGGCAAATTGCTCTTTCGCATAATCGGTCTGCAATAGTTCTATTTTTTTATTTGATTCTTTTGCCACCTGAACTCGCTCCCGTCGCTGTCTTTGTTTTTTACATTATACCAACATCCGCAAAGCTTGTCTAACTGAAAATGCCGTAAAAATCAAGCATTTTCTGAGATTCTTTCCTCTGAAACGATCTCATACATTTTTGCAGCGTCTTCTTTTTTCGTCGATTCATGCAATTCATTGACTTTTACTTCCAAGACCTTATTCCCGAATTGAATGCGCATAGTATCGCCTACTTTGACGTCACTGCTTGACTTGGCTAATTTGCCGTTGATCTGAATTCGTCCCTTGTCTGCCACTTCTTTGGCCACAGAGCGACGCTTGATGATGCGGGAGATTTTAAGAAATTTATCTAATCTCATGTTTTTCACCTCTTCTTAATAGTTTCTTTCCAAATGGAACTAACAGCCATTCGCGAATCGTTAACAATTTGATTTTGATCGCTGTCCCGATAAAGGCTGCGCCTCCCAGACCGACACCGCCTAGGCAAAAAAGCAACGCCTGTAGTCGATGGGTCAAAGGACCGTTCAATAAGATTGCCACGAAGCTATAATATAAGAATAGCACGCTTGCCATGATCCCTAAACAAATAAATAATTTTTTTCCATAATTTCCTTCATACCAAAAGCGATTGATGCTACTTTGTGCTCGACGCTGTTCGGAAACCACAAAACAGCATAAGGTCGCGCCTAACCCCAACAGCGTACTGATACTTGCTCCTGCAGTCCCATAAGAAGCGGTCAGCGGCCACATCGATAGACATTTGACCAAAAGACCGATCCCCGCAGCGAGCAAGCCGAAGGTATAGGTATTGCGACTTTGTTGAATACTTTGATAGGCTTGGATCGTCGCCATCAGAGCGATGGAAAAGACAAACAATACCAGCGCCGCATTGCCAGATCCGTCTTTGAATAAGGCAAAGTTGATATAAGGCAGCAAAATCGCTAAGCCTACGGCGGAAGCCGAAGCAATCCCGATCGTTAGGCGTAAATACATTTTTGCCGACTTTTCAAACAGCTGCTGATTTTTTACCGTCAAATACTTGGTCAATGTTGGCAAAAACGTCGAACTCAACGCCATCGCCACCACAAGACCTAGTTGGACGAGGGGTTGTCCTCGATCATAGATCCCTTTCGAAATCCGAGCTGCTTGTGCCGTCAACCCACCTGCTTCCAGTGCATTGGTCAACAAAAACGAATCCGCTAACTGGAACAAGATCAAATAGCCGCTATAAATCGTCAACAGACCGCCTTCTAAGAAGAACCGTTTTTTCAAGGAGGCTGATAAAACAGCAGTGTTTTCTCCTGTACTAGTGACTGGTTTATGCCATAACGATAAGCGTTTGCCGTTGATTTGTCGGCTATAGTAACTTAAAATCCACCACGCCGCAAGCCCCCCGACTAAGGCACCCATCATGGCGACAGTCCCCGTTTGATAAACCGTCCAACCCAATTGCTGGAAAGCTGCCGCAGCACCTAAAATCACCCCGACTCTAAGGAGCTGCTCTACGACTTGGGAAACTGCGGTTGGCACCATTTGTAAATTTCCTTGAAACATTCCTCGATAAAAGGTCAAAGGTGGGACAAACAAGAAGGTAAAGGAAACGACTCGAATCAAGCCTGACAGTTGGTAGTCCCCCATCACTTGCGCGATTGGACCGGCAAATAAAAAGGTCATAGCCCATAAGCCGATCGCCGACCAAAGCACATAAGGCGTCAAAGCTTGTAGCCGTTCCTTGCTTTTCAAAGGATCGGGTTCTTCAGCGACAATGCGGGAGATAAACTGTGGCAAACCTGACAACGCCAAAGTCATTGCCAATCCATAAATCGGATAGACTTGTTGATACACATAAAACCCTTCGTCCCCTACCAGGTTCTGAAAAGGGACCCGATAAACGGCACTTAAGATTTTTGCGATAAAGGAAGCGATCGTTAAAATAAACGCCCCTTCCATCGTACGCTTCAATTGTGATTTCGGCATCCCTCTGGTTCCTTTCTAGCCTTGACTGGCGTATTTTTGTTCCCGTAATGCTTTGACAAAATCTTGGATTTCTAATAGCCAGGTGCTTTCTTTCATCACTGGTGGAATCTGTAATTTGATGGTCATTTGCTCATGATCGACACCCATCGTGGCTTTTAATTTAGTGGCTTTTAATGCCTCAAACAGCTGCTCCACCGAATAATTTTTCGTGCCGACTTTACTCAAAGTAAACGACACCGTCTGTTGCTGCTTACGGATAGTTTCTAACAAGGCGCGATCGCCGTTCATCTTGATCTCGCCCACCGTTAAGAGGTGCGCCACTTCAACAGGGTATTCTCCAAAACGGTCTAACAAATCATCTTGAAGTTCATCGACTGCTTCTTGGGATTCCAACTCACGAATTCGTTTGTAGATCTCGATTTTTTGCCGTTCATCTTCAATATACGAAGTCGGCAAGTAGGCATCGATCCCCAGATCAATCTCAACAGTCGTTTTCTCTGTTTGGGTATTTTTCCCTTGCTTACGGGTAACTGCTTCCGACAGCATTTGCGAGTACATATCAAATCCGACTGCATCGATAAAGCCGTGCTGTTGCGCCCCCAATAGATTTCCCGCTCCCCGAATCGAAAGATCGCGCATCGCGATTTTGAATCCTGAACCTAACTCCGTAAAGTCCTTAATGGCTTGTAGTCGTTTTTCACTGACTTCGTTCAACACTTTTTGCTGTTCATACATGAAATACGCATAGGCGACTCGATTGCTCCGACCGACACGGCCGCGCAACTGATACAACGTCGAAAGCCCCATGTAATCGGCATTTTCCACAAACAACGTATTGGCATTGGGAATATCCACACCGGTTTCAATGATCGTCGTCGTCACCAACACATCGTATTGCCCTTCAATAAAGTCAAACAGGGTATTTTCCAATTGGATCTCGGTCATTTGCCCGTGAGCATAAGCGATTCGTGCGTCTGGCACTAACGCCTGCAGTTCTTCGACTTTTCGCTCGATCGTATCGACACGATTATAGAGATAAAACACTTGCCCTCCCCGGGCCATCTCCCGTTGGATCGCTTCTCGCACCGCTCCTGGATTCATCTCCATCACATAGGTTTGGATCGGGTAACGATTTTCCGGTGGTGTTTCGATCACAGATAGGTCCCGCACACCCAGCATTGACATATGCAATGTTCGTGGGATCGGCGTTGCCGTCAACGTCAACACATCGACTTGCGAACGCAGTTGTTTCAAGCGCTCTTTGTGTTTGACCCCAAAACGTTGTTCTTCATCGATCACCAACAAGCCCAAATCAGCAAACTCGACATCTTTTGACAATAATCGGTGGGTCCCCACCAAAATATCGACTTGCCCTTTGCGCACTTGCTCGATCGTTTCATTCTGCTGTTTTTTCGTCCGAAAACGACTCAGCACCCCAACATTGACGGGGAATCCTTCAAAACGATCGACCATCGTTTCATAGTGCTGCTGCGCCAAGATCGTTGTCGGCACTAAGAAAGCCACTTGTTTGCTTTCTTTGATTGCTTTAAAAGCAGCCCGCAGCGCCACTTCTGTTTTCCCAAAACCGACATCTCCGACTAACAAGCGGTCCATCGGTTTTTCTTTTTCCATATCCCGCTTGATCTCTGCCGTACTGCGCAGTTGATCATCGGTTTCCGAATACGGAAAAGCATCTTCAAATTCTTTTTGATAGGCATCGTCTGGTTGAAAGGCATAGCCTTTTTCCGATTCGCGTTTGGCATACAATAAAATCAAATCATCTGCGATGTCTTCAATTTTAGCCGTCACTTTGCGCTTGGTCTTCGCCCACTCACTGCCGCCTAATTTATTGATTTTCGGTGTTTTCGACTCGGAAGCCACATATTTCTGAATCAAATTCAATTGGGTGACTGGAATAAAGAGCTTGTCTTCGTTTTGGTACAAGATCGTCATGTAATCTTGGTGGACGCCATCGACTTCTAAGGTTTCCATGCCGATGTACTTCCCGATCCCATGATTCGCATGGACGACATAATCGCCGGCTTTTAACTCATTGTAGCTTTTGAGACGTTCCGCATTGGTGACATTTTGCCGGCGGGCTCTTTTTTTGTTCATCTTTTGGAAAATTTCTTTTTCCGTAACCACCACTAGCTTGTCTTGCGGCATTTCAAAACCGCTTTGCAAACGTTCCACCACGATTTGGGTGCGTCCCGTAAACAGACGGTCTTGTTGCGTCTGCACGGCATAGATATCATGATCTCGCAGATCTTGCTCTAACTTCTTAGCCCGTTCTTGGTCACTGACCAGAAAAATCACCGTTTGCTGTTGCTTCTCCCAGCGATCGATCTCAACTTTCAAGAGACCCATTTGGCTGAAAAACTGCTGCATCGGCCGGTATTGGAATTGATGGATCGCTTGGAAGCGAATGTTCCCCATTCCTTTTTGGAATAAAGAAAAGAAGCTGGTCACAAAGGTTTCTTTTTGCAGCAATTGATGGACATCGATCCCGAATTGCTGTTCAGAAAAGACCCGCAGTTCCGCTAATTTTTGGGTATGCCACTCCGCTTCTTCCCGTTCGATCTCACGATTGGTCTCCATGATCCGGGCATAATCATCGATCATTAAAAAGGCATCTTCAGAAAAATAATCTAAGACACTTGTTTGCTGACGATAAAGCAAATCCGTGTAATAGCGGGCACTTTCACCAGGAATCCCCGCTTGCCATTGGGAGGCCAATTGGCCGAAATAGTCTTCTAAAAAGGCACGATCGGTTGCTTCTTTGGTGACTGCCAACCGCTTGTTCAATAATTCTTGCAACTGCTTTTGCCCCGCAGCTAAATCTTCCGCTGAGAAAACTAATTCAGTAGTGGGTAAAATAGCCACTTGTTGCAGCGTTTCCACTGAGCGTTGCGTTTCCACGTTGAAAGAACGCATCGAGTCGATTTCCACATCGAACAACTCGATCCGTACGGGGTATTCGGCATTTAATGGGTATATATCGAGGATGCTTCCACGAATACTGAATTCGCCGGGTTTGCCAATCATTGACTGCCGTTCGTAACCCATCAAGATCAATTGTTGCGGCAAACGCTCTAAATCGATCTCATCGCCAATCTGCCATTGAAATTGGTTGGCTAACCAGGTTTTCTTTTCAGGCAAATACTTTCGCAAAGCCGCCACCGGCAACACATAGATCCCGGTTTTTCCTTGCGAAACAGCATTCAGCGCGGCCACTCGTTCTTCTCGTGCTTCTGGTGAAGAAAAAGCCATTTCGGCTGACAACACTTCATCCACTGGAAAAACATAGACATCTTCCGTCACATTGCGCAGATCTTCGGCTAGTTGATTTGTATAATAGAGATTTGGTGTCACCACGATCACTTGCTTTTGAAATGCCTGATACACACCGGTGATCGCCAATGTTTTTGCCGATCCAGCTAGACCGGTCAATAATTGCCGGGGGGCCTGTTCACGTAAACCTGTATGCCAAGCCGCCACTGTCGGCACTTTATTTATTAATTCAATTAAATCCATCTCGGCCCTCCTTAGTTAAATCGATTCATTGTGGCAAGAAAGTCGCCGTTGGTCAAGTAATCACTACTTGCCTCGACCGCTTTATCAATACTTTGTAAAACGATCGGCAGATCGTCTTTTGCAAAAGGACTCAGGACATGATTGACCACGGTTTGTCCCTGTCGCGGCCGATCGATCCCGATTTTGATCCGGTCAAAGACTGTCGAATCCAAGTGAGCGATCAAACTCTTGATCCCATTGTGACCACCTGCACTGCCTTTTTGGCGCAAGCGGATTTTCCCTAATGCTAAATCAAGGTCATCATAGACCACCACTAATTCTTCTTGGTAGATGCCAAAATAGGTCATCAACGGACCTACCGCACGACCCGATTCATTCATGAAGGTTTGCGGTTTGACCAAAAGAATTTTTTCACCCTTCAAGAAAAACTCTGCCACCTCTGCTTCAAAAGCCGACTTTTTAAAGGTTGCTTGGTACTTTTGTGCCAACGCATCCACTACCATAAAGCCAACATTATGTTTGGTTTTTTCATATTTTTTGCCGGGATTTCCCAAGCCTACAATCATTTTCATTTTTTAGTTACGCTCCATTATTTCTAGTTTCAAGCTGATTCTTCATCTATTTTATCGGTTTTCTTATCCAAACACAAAATACTGGGCACACAAATGCGCCCAGTTCTTTTGCTTAGGTAATTATAACACGAAATGGACTGTTATGGTGGCGTCCTCTTGCTCAGTTTTTATCTTTCTTAACGAATCTTAATAAAACGTTGGTATATCTTCTTTTTGACGTAATAACAAAGAAAGCATTTACAACTGAAACAGTGATATTTTGTGTAATATTGTTGTGCAAATCACATGACAAATATACTTGAAAATGGTAGGATGATAGCGAGTAAAACAATTATGCGGAAGGAATGATACACAGATGACTGCAAAAACGAACAAAAAAGATCACCAAAAGGTAATTCTTGTTGGAGACGGTGCGGTTGGTTCTAGTTACGCGTTTGCGCTGGTGACCCAAAACATTGCGCAAGAAGTCGGAATCATTGATATAAATACAGCAAAAACAGAAGGCGACGCAATTGACTTGTCCCATGCTTTGGCCTTTACTTCCCCTAAAAAAATCTATGCCGCTTCTTATGAAGATGCACATGATGCTGATTTAGTCGTTATTACTGCTGGTGCGCCTCAAAAACCAGGCGAAACCCGTTTAGATTTGGTTCATAAAAACTTGAAAATCAACCGGGAAGTAGTTACCCAAATCGTTGATTCAGGCTTTAACGGAATTTTCTTAGTTGCAGCAAACCCAGTCGATATTTTGACTTATTCTACTTGGAAATTCTCAGGCTTCCCGAAAGAACGCGTTATCGGTTCAGGTACCTCATTAGACTCTGCCCGTTTCCGTCAAGCATTGGCTGAATTGGTCGATGTCGATGCCCGTAACGTCCATGCCTATATCTTAGGGGAACACGGCGATTCAGAATTCCCTGTTTGGTCTCATGCCAACGTAGCTGGCCTACAAATCTATGAATGGGTCAAAAATAACCCAGACATCGATGAAGAAGCCATGGTCAACATTTTCTTCAGCGTTCGTGATGCAGCCTACACCATCATCGAGAAAAAAGGTGCGACTTTCTATGGGATCGCAGTAGCTTTAGCACGGATCACTCGTGCGATCTTAGACGATGAAAATGCTGTCTTACCACTATCTGTGTATATGAATGGCGAATATGGTTTAAACGACTTGTACATCGGTGCGCCTGCAGTCATCAACGCCCAAGGGATCCAAAAAGTGATTGAGATCCCATTGACGGATGGGGAAAAAGACCGGATGGCCGCTTCTGCAAAACAATTAAAAGATATTCTTGATGAAGCTTTTGCAAAACTAGATGCAGAAGACAATCAATAATTTCTTTCACTTCGTTTAGCTAATCAACCATGCAACTGAACGAACCTTACAGCTTACTCTTTTTCAGAACAATTTGATCAAGATGACCTGCTGCCGGTTCGTTCAGTTTTTTTATGCAATGAAATGCTTTTCTACAGCTTAGCTAAAGATAGTTTAAGAATTTTCTATTTTTCATGGAAGTTTCATTTGCCATATTCGCTTTCCTGGGGGAATATGGTATGATTTAAGCGTTATTATCTATTATGCCATTAGAAAAAAGGAGTAGTTGAATGACTCGTTCAAACAAACATACTGACGCCAAGAACAATACCAAGAAAATTGTTCTGATCGTTGTGGCTGCTTTATTAGTAGTGATCGCTGGCGGCTATACCTACCGAAGTACATATTATGCAAACCGTTTTTTACCAAAGACTGAAATTGAGGGCATCGATATCAGCAACAAAACCGTCGCTGAGGCCAATGCCCTGCTGCATGACCGCTATTCGCAAGAAGATTTCACCATCAAAGAAGGCGATAGCGAATGGAAGACAATCAACCTTGCTCAATTTGGTTTACAGACGGATTTCACCGATGAGCTACAATCGTTAAAAGATGAACAGAACCAGTGGAGTTGGGGAATGGCTTACGTTTCTGCTGCAGAAGAAAAAACACTGGATAATCTCTCGGTAGATCAAGATACGCTAAACAGCGAAACAGACACGATTCAAAAGGAACTAGAAACATTAAATGAGGATCGTACCAAGTCTGCCGATGCAACATTGGAAAAAGGCGAAGACGGTTTTTCTATCAAACCAGAAGTTGACGGCGATGCCATTGATGTGGACAAAGCAGTGGCTGACTTACAAGAAGCCATCGTCAGCGGCGAAAAGGAACTAAATCTCGGCGATTACATCACAAAACCAAGTGTGACCGCTGATGATCCTGATCTAACCAAAGAAATGGATTCGTTGAATAAAATCGCCAAAGTAACCGGCAATTATACGATCAACGGAAACACGTTTCAAATTCCAAGAGAATCGATCATGGATTGGCTCTCTTACAAAGATGGCAACACCACGATCGACGAAGACAAAGTAAGAAGCTATGTCGCTTCGATCGGTGAGCAATACAACACCAGCACCAATTCTTCGACCTTCAAGAGTACCAAACAAGGCGAAGTAACAGTTCCAGCCGGCACCCTCAGCTGGACGATCCAAACCGATGCGGAAACAGAAGCATTGATCGAGGCGTTAAAAGCCGGCGAAGACTTCACCCGCACACCGATTGCTCAAGGAAGCACCGATGCTGGCAGCCCGTTATTTGGCAACACGTATATTGAAGTTGATTTGAAAAACCAACACATGTGGTATTACAAAGATGGCGAGCTGGTGCTAGATACGAAAATTATCTCTGGGAAACCAGCTACACCAACGCCAACTGGTGTCTTCTATGTCTGGAACAAAGAAGAAGATGCAACCTTGACCGGTGAAGATTATGCGTCCCCTGTTGATTACTGGATGCCGATTGATTGGACCGGTGTCGGAATCCATGATTCTGATTGGCAAACGGAATACGGTGGTGATCTTTGGAAAACCCGCGGCTCTCACGGCTGTATCAATACTCCGCCAGGCGTCATGAAAGAATTGTACAGCAAAGCCGAAGTCGGGACACCCGTGATCGTGATTTAACCGAAAAAAGAGTCAGACCTTTTTATAGATGAACCAAAAGCTGCAAAAGAAAATTCTTTTGCGGCTTTTTTTGTTATTTCCCCCATGTTCCTATTTACAAAGCGTCATTTAATTAATATACTTAATTAACTACATTAATTAATAAGAAGAATCATTTTGGTAAAAGTCGTCTTCATCGATCGTTCTACTTTGGCTGGAAGTTTGATTAAAATTTTTGCCCGCAACATCCAAATGCTTTCTGAGGATCAAATCAGCGTGACGGTTCTGACACCGGAACGACTAGCAAGTTATCGTTTTTCGCAAGAAAAAATCGTTTTGGTCGACCCCTTGCTTTCTTTAACAGATCCAATGATCCAACAAGCTATCCCACCGCGCATCAAACGCCTGTCGTTTCCTGTCAATCATTACAGCGGCATGAATACTGAAGCCATTCTAGAATTGATCCAACAAGCATAACCTAAAAAGGCCGACGGAAACCAATGGTTTCTACCGGCCTTTTCTCATGCCACTTGCCCTTTGCTAGACCATCGCTTCTTCTTGTTCTAACAAAGTAACTTGCTCTCCTTTGTCTTGCAGCGCGGCGACGTGCATCGTCCCCCACTGGCAAAGGGTATCCAATAAGCCGCCTAACGTTTCTCCATATTCACTCAAGGAATACTCAACTTTGGGTGGTACTTGATTATAGGACTTGCGGGTAACGATATCAGACTCTTCTAATTCCCGCAATTGCTGCGTCAACATTTTTTGACTGATGCCAGGAATTTTCCGCCGTAAATCACTAGGACGCAATTCCCCATGGCGTAAATTACAAAGAATGATTGGTTTCCATTTCCCGCCGATGACATCCATTGTTGCTTCTACACCAATATTATAAATTTTTTCTTCCATTTTTTTCACCTCATCATGTTTGCTCACATACAAAAGTTACCAAAAGGTGTGTATCAAACAAAAAAGTACGTACTATACAACTTTACCTCCTCATTATATGATGATTACAGAAAAAAATAAAGGAGATGTTTTTATGATCGAAAAATTATCGGATACCGTTACACTGAACAATGGCAGTAAAATCCCCGGTTTGGGGTTAGGTGTCTTTCAAATCCCTGAAGCTGAAACAGCAGAGGTCGTGAAACAGGCCATCGTCAATGGGTATCGCCTGATTGATACGGCGGCTATCTATGGCAATGAAACAGGAACAGGGAAAGGAATCAAACAAGGCTTACAAGAAACGGGGTTGTCTCGTGAAGAACTCTTTGTCACTTCCAAACTTTGGAACGATCATTTAACTTATGATGAAATGATCCACGCCTTCAATGAAAGTTTGGCCCGCTTAAACCTCGAGTATCTCGACTTGTACTTGATCCATTGGCCGGGAAATCAGGCATTTCAAGAGTCATGGCGCGCATTGGAAGACTTGTATGCCGCAGGAAAAATCAAAGCAATCGGGGTCAGCAACTTCCAGATTCATCACTTGGAGCAATTATTGGCCGTTGCTAAGGTCGTTCCTGTCGTCAATCAGATCGAACTGCATCCCAAACTGACGCAGCATGACCTGCGGAACTTTTGTGCTGAAAAGGGGATTGCGATCCAAGCCTGGTCACCTTTGATGCAAGGCAAACTGCTGACAGATGACACCGTCTTGGCGATCGCCGATGCACAGCAAAAATCAGCGGCACAAGTGCTTTTACGCTGGGCTATCCAACAAGGAATCTTAGTCAATGTCAAATCGACACACCCTGAGCGAATGATCGCCAATGCAGCGATTTTTGATTTCCGTTTATCAGAAGAGGAAATGGCCCGCTTGAACACATTAAATGAGGACCTGCGAGTGGGTCCAGATCCAGACACATTCGATTTTCATTAATCACACTATATACTAAACAAAACCTTAGGAGGAAGTAGAATGACAAACACAAACACAGGATTTTCAATGGTGAACCACGTGGGAATCACCGTCAGCAATCTCGAACGTTCCATCCAATTTTATGAAGCATTAACTGGAAAGAAAATCGCCAATCAAGATACGATCGGTGGCAAACGCATGGCGCAAACGCAAGGTTTAGAGGATACATTGATCAAATACGCCAATCTTCATTTAGACAATCTCAACATCGACCTTTTAGAATACGTCGAACCAAAATCCAACAAAGCTAGCTATTCCAATGAGCAAATCAGTGCCATGCATCTTTGTTTTGAAGTCGAAAATATTGATGAAGCCGTTGCTCGTCTAAAAGCCATCGGGGTTGAACCTGACGGTACCCCAATCGTTTTTGAAGAACAAGATGGTTTAAAAAGCGGCTTCGGGACAGGAGTTGCCTACTTTACAGATCCAGACGGTACCAATCTTGAACTGATTGCACCAAAAGGACCATTTCAACGCGGATAATTGAAAAAGGGATGGCGACTTATAGCGCCCTCCCTTTTTATTTACGCAAAACTATCTATTTTTTCAATAGTTCACCTTCATAGAACTCTTTACAGCGAGTACAATAAATAGATAATCCTCTTTATTCGCTGGTTTCCCAACAAACCTCGCTTGAAAGGAAGTGATCTCGATCGATATTGGCCTTTTGTTGTTGATTTTTACGGGGATTTTTTTCATCGTCTTCCTGTTCTTTTACCGAGAAGAACCCAATTATATCTTCGGCTTTCGCACCAAGCGCAGTACAGCCAGTGTCAGCAATTGGCGTTTTTCCCAGCAGTGGTTCTCCCTTTTGGCGATGCTCTTTCTAGGTGGGGTCATTGTGCTGCAGCGCAACGAGCTGATTGAAGAGAAATTTTACCAGCTAGCCGTCCTTGGCAGCTATCTTCTAGCAGCATTGCTGGTAGAAATAGCGCTTTATCTCAAAGATTCACGCGCGAGCACCAAAAAGTAAGACAAAAAAGACATACCGGGGAATGCTGGGCTCCCCGTCAAGTGGACAATGAAATAGAATAAAATTATTTTGACGACTGTCTACCGAAATTCGGTAGGCAGTTTTTATGTTTTTTACTTTGTTTAACCTCAACTTTGCTCGACTGGCCTCCTTCTTGGTTAAGCGGATTTATTCTATTCGCTTGTCCAAGAGGGGGAGTGATTAAGCTGCCATTAATAATTCTTGATGAACTTGGATCGGTGTTTTGCTCTTCAAACATCGTTGATAGCGACCATTGTTGTAATAGTTCATGTATTTCTCGATCATTTCAACGAGACTTTCTCTACTGATAAACTTTCGCCGATAATATTTTTCTCGCTTAAGCATTCCCCAGAAGCCTTCCATTGGACCATTATCGGTACAACGGGCGACACGAGACATACTCTGCTTCATTTTCGCTTTCTTTAGCTTTGTGCAAAAAACTTTACTTGTATATTGAAATCCGCGATCGCTATGAAATAGCGGATGAGCGGTTGGTTCGGCGGCGACTGCTTGATCGAAGGTATCAAAGACTAATTTATTGTCATTTTTGTCGCTGATGACAAATGAAACAATGCGACGATCGGCGAGATCGAGAATAGCGCTCAAATAGATTTTCTTCACTTCAGCCCCTTCATAATACTTGAATTCACTCACATCTGTTAGCCATTTTTGATTCGGTTGATCCGCATTGAACTTTCGATTCAAATAATTTTTCGCAATATGATACGGAGTCTTGGATGCCTTAGTGATACTATTGCCTGAATGCTTGATGGTTGATTGGATTTGAAGTTTGCGACAGATTCGAAGAATACGCTTGTCATTCACTTGAAAGCCATAATCATTCACGAGATCTTCACAGATTCTGCGATATCCTTTATCGTTGTCTGCTTCATAAATATAACGAACAAGGTCAGCCAACTGTTCATTCAATACCACTTCAGGCAGTTTGGGATTTTTTAACCAACGATAATAGGCCGATCTTGTGACATGGAGCAGGGTACACATGGTGTTAATTGGATAGCTTTTTGTCTCGTGCAGCTCTTTGATCGATTGGTATTCAAACGTATGACGAACTAATTCAAATCCCGCCTCCTTTCTAACTCGCTGACTTTTTTTAACAGGTCATTTTCCATTTCAAGCAACTTGATCCGTCGTTCTTGTTGAGCCAGTTTATCGCGCATTTCTTCTTCGGGTGTTCTGGCAGGTTTACTTCCCGCTCGTTGCCCTCGACGGTCTTCTAAGCCTTTTTCTCCCATCTCGTCGTATTTCAACACCCAGTTCCGAACTTGTTGGTAAGAGACTTGGTACTGAATCGCGGTTTTCCCATAGTCTCGACCGTTGATAATACAGTCATGCACAATTTTAATTCGTTCATTCAATGTTGTTTTTCTGGATTTACTCATTCTACTTCCACCACTTTCTGATTTGAAGTTTCTATGAGTATTATATATCTTTAACCAGTCTTCTAATTGTTTTTTGTTACGAAGCCCGTATTTCTTGGCGACAGCTCTTAAGCTACCATGTGTTCCAGCTAAATAATCATGGACCGCATTCAGTTTCAACTCTGTTGAGTATGATTGATTCCTTTTTGTAGGGAGTAAACCTGTGGGTCCTTCATTCTCATAAAGAGTGATCCACCTTTCTATCGTACTGAAACTTACTTGTGCTTCTTTGGCCAGGCTATTTATGCTAGCTTCATTTCTTAAAGCTCTTTCTACAAAAGCTAGCCGTTTTTCTGAACTTAATTTCATTTTTCCTCTAGACATACAAACTCCCCCTATATAAGCCACTTTATATTTCAGTGTCCTATATAGGGGGAGCATATCAGAATGTCTTTTTTCTATTCTTTATTTTGACTGTGGATCGTGATTCCCAACACCAGGGCTAAAATTCCTGAAACCACCCAGATGGTCCGGTGGAATAAGAAAATTCCTAGCAAGCTGCTTAAAACCGCCCCAAAAAAGAAACCGCCGATGATCAAGGAAATAGAAATGATCTTGGGTGTCACTGATCGGTCCTGCTTAAACCAGCGCAAATACAAGTAATCAGCCAGCGAACGTAAATTGCCAGTGGTCATCGTGGTGGCATAGGGCATCCCTGCCAAGCGCCGATAGGCGGCATATTGAATCGCTGCAAAAAAAGATAATCCGGAATCAACCAGGACATTGGGTAAAGAACGCGCAAAAAAGCCCAGAACCAAAATACCGATTGCTTCAAAGATCAACGCAGCATTTTGCCAAACGATCCAACCACCAGTCGGAAAATGATGTTGCAGATAATTCGTCACCACGATCCCCACTAAAAACATACAGATTGGTGGCAGATACCGAAAGGCTTGTTCAAACTGCCCCGTTGAAAGATTGATCCCTAACAAAATAACATTCCCCGACTGCATGCTCGCAAACACTTCACCGTGAAAGAGATAGGTATAGGCATCTAAAAAGCCGCCAGCCATCGCGAGAAGAACCCCCACCGGCAAACTTTCATGCACGACAAACTCGGTTTTGCCTTTGACACTACTCAAACTTTTTTCCATTGGTTTCGCCTCTTGTTTTTTATACTTTCTAACAGCATAACGCTTAAAAACGCCGACAACTCGTTATGTTTTGCGGCGTTTAGGTGACTTTTTCGATAGCTGACAAATCAACCACCCCAAAAGAACGGCGGTCAGTGCTCCAGCTGAATCCAGCATGACATCTTGAAAAAGCGGCGTCCGTCCTCCCGTCAGCATTTGATGGTATTCATCGATCCCAGCATAGCCGGTGGCTGCCAACCAAGCAAAAAAAGCGGCTAGCCAATACGGCATACGGCGATAAACGAGCACGAAAAACAAACTGCCCCCTAGGACAAAATAGGTAAAGAAATGTGCGCCTTTACGAATGAAAAATTCCACAAAGGAGAAATAGCCTTTTTCCGCAATACTGATCTCCGAACCAGCATAGTAAAAAGAAATCTTCTCTAGCCACTCTTTCAATGGTTCATTTTTTAAGATTCGTGAAAGCAACCCGATTTGCGATTGCTGCTCATAGGTTTGTGAAGAGCTGATAAAGAGGATGACCATGACCGCAACTGCGATACAAAAGTAAAAATTCGGTTCTTTCAGTAATTTTTTCATAATTTTCACTCCTCATTTTCCTATCTTACCATTTTCATTTGGTGATGCAACTGTTTTTCAAAAAGAGCGTTCTATTGATCCTTCAGCGTTTCGATGAAAAACGATCTTCCTTTAGAGTCTCTCTTTCAAAGCGATTCCTCAAAAAACATAAAAAAGTATCTGAAACAGCTTTTCATGCCATTCAGATACTTTTCTAATTTCTCAGACCATAACCTAGAAGGAAACGAATTATTCAAACCCAACGATTCGATGAGGAACATAAGGCTCCTCGAGATATGCAATATCAGCGGGATCCAAAGCAATGCCTGTCGCCTTAACTGCTGTTTCAACATGAGACATTTTCGTCGCGCCAATCACTGGTGCTGCCAGAGTTGGTTTGCTGAATAACCAAGCTAGAGAGATTTCTACTCGACTGACACCATAGCGACTAGCCAATTCTCCAACGCGGTCAATAATCAGTTGGTCTTTATCTGCGGTTTCGTCATATTTGGAGCGAGCAACCTCATCAGTCACTAACCGTTTTGATGACTCATTGTTGCTTCTGGCCAAACGACCAGAGGCTAATGGACTGTACGGTGTAAGAGCGATACCTTCTGATTCACAATAAGGAATCATTTCTCTTTCTTCTTCACGATAGATCAAGTTTAAATGATTCTGCATAGAAACGAATTTGGTCCAACCATTTTTCTCAGCAATATAATTGGCTTTTTGAAATTGGTAAGCATGCATCGCTGATGCGCCAATATAGCGAGCTTTTCCTGATTTGACCACATCATGTAAGGCTGCCATCGTTTCTTCGATCGGTGTGTTGTAATCCCATCGATGAATGATGTATAGATCAACATAGTCTGTTTGCAAACGTTTCAAGCTCTGATCTATTTGGGACATGATATGTTTCCGAGAAAGTCCACCGCCATTAGGGCCATCAAACATTTTCTGATGTACTTTTGTTGCCAGCACGATTTCATCCCGTTTAGCATAGTCTTTCAATGCTGCACCTAGAATCTCTTCACTACGCCCGATTGAATAAACATTCGCCGTATCAAAAAAATTGATTCCCAAGTCAAGTGCCCCTTTAATGATTGGACGGCTGTCAGCTTCTTCCAAAACCCATTTGTGTATCCAATTGACTGGGTCACCGAAACTCATCGCACCTAAACAGATTTTGGAAACATCCAAACCCGTATTGCCTAATTTGGTATACTCCATTTTACTGATCACTCCCCACTATTTTCTTTGTTAGCTGAATTTTAATTCAAACAAAAAGCGATGTCTATTGCTTAAAAAACGCCTTCCTATGCTTTTTAGGCATAGACTTTCTGGCGATTAGGTGATCACTTGATCTTTCCTAAGATAAGTGATGTATCCACTTAATAAATAGTCTGCTCAAAATTACGCAGCTAGAAACAATGCTTATCCATTTTTTAAGGGTTCAATATGGCTTTTGTGGTCACAAAAAAACAAGGCTTGTTCCCCTTGACTTCAAGTACACTCAAACAGCTACAATAGTAAAAAAGGAGTAATGATTATGAAGCGGTTATACTTAATGCGCCACGGAGAAACTCTTTTCAACAAACTTGGCAAAGTACAAGGATGGTGTGATTCTCCCCTAACGGAGACCGGCAAAGAGCAAGCCCATAAGGCAAAAGCTTACTTTGCAAGAAACCAACTAACTTTCGGCCATGCAGTAGCATCGACTCAAGAAAGGGCCTGTGACACACTAGAAATAATTTGCGGGACAACCGACTATGAGCGCCGAAAAGGATTGAAAGAAATGAATTTTGGTCTATTCGAGGGAGAAAGTACCCACTTGCAGCCGAAAGGACCAAAAGCTTACGAACATTTTTATCAATCCTTCGGCGGAGAATCTGCTGCTGAAGTTCGCCAACGAATGTTTGCCGAGCTTGTAGATATCATGACCACTACCAAAGCTGACAATACCTTAGTTGTCTCCCACAACGGAGCAATCTTTTATTTTTTCAAACACTTATTTCCAAATGAAGTTCCCCCTTTACGATTGGCTAATTGCGGTTTTATGGTCTTTACTTATGAAAATGGCCACTTTTTTTATCTCGAGACCGTTGATCCTACAAGATCAGTGACCAACTGATTCAATAATACCGTCTCCTTTCAGCACTCTCCCATAATAACCAACTGCTGTCGTGACCTTCCTGCTTAACCATGTTCTACCTATAAAAAAAGTGCGTCGAACCTATCTCTGTTCGACGCACGGATTTTTTCATCATTCACTAGTCAGTAAAAACAGCTTTGTTCATCCTTATAGAGCTGACATACTTCTTTTGAAACAACTTAAGCGACACATCGCTGCCTACCTGCAAGTTTTTGCTTATTTTCAGACCTGTGGTTCATCCTTGAAGAGGCTTGTACCCATCTCATAGCCCTCGACATAATGATTTAAGCGGCGAACGACGGCTTCAGCAGCAGCTTTTGAAGGGGTAATGATCAATAGGATATCAAAACCTGCGATGGTACCGGCGATCTCCGGTAGCTCCATCTCATCTAGGTAGTTGGCGATGACATCTGCTCCATTTCCCGCAGTATGCACCACCACCATAAACTCGACTTGCGTGATCGCTTTTAAATATTCATACATAGAAAAAGCAATTTTGTCCTCCAAATTGCGCTCTTTTGATTCAAAAATCGAATAATAAGGACGACCATTTTTCGCATAGGTTTTGGCAATATTCATTTCTCGCATATCACGGGAAATCGTCGCTTGGGTTGCTGTAACGTTTTCTTGTTTTAATAAGTTCATCAATTCTTCTTGAGATTCGATACGGTGTTCCGCAAAAAGACGTTTGATGATCACTTGACGCTCTTTTTTCTTCATTTGTTCAATCAGCTCCTCTCAGATCTTATTAAATAAGCAGAACCTCTCACTCAGTGGGGGAGCAGCAAGACAGATTGCCTATCATAGGAAGAGCATCGAGAAGATCAAGATCAGCAGATTCGAAACCCCAATCACAAGTAACGGTTTGCGCATAAAGCGGGTCCAAGTGGAATAGTTGACCCGAGCCAGCTCCAATCCCCCCATCACGACGCCAGAAGTTGGTGTGATCAAATTCACTAATCCGCAACCAGCAGTAAAGATCATCACCATAACGTTCGGATTGAGTCCGATGCTTTGCGCCAAGGCCCCCATGATTGGGATCGATACATACGCTAGTCCGGAAGTTGATGGAATCAAGAACGATAAGAGCAAATACAAAATGTAGGCGCCAATCACGAACAGGACGGGCGATAAGCCTTCTAAAAGATGAGAAGCCCGATCCAAAATAAACAGATCCAAGTAGGTCGTCTGCATAATATAGGAAGCACCCCGTGCCACAACGATGATCAAGACCACTGATAAAATGTCTTTGACCCCATCAATAAAGTTGGTCACGATTTCTTTTTCTGAGAACCCTTGAATCAACGCGATAATGATACTGATGTAGAAGAACCACATGGCCAAATCACCAAAATACCATTCACCGAAGCTATTGCCGGTCAAAAAGGCGGTCCAACCGTCAAACACATGGATATCAAAGTCGCCCCAAGGAATCAAGGAAACCACCATGATCACAAAGGATAAGCCAAAAATCGTCAAAATCAGGCGATGTTTTTGCGTAAACACCAAGGCTTCGTTCGTGTCTTTGACAAAATGTTCTTCCATTTCTTTTTGCTCTTGCAGCGATAAGATCGTCGACCCTTTGTCAGCTTTGACTTTTTTGGCATAAGACATCACTACAAAGATACAGTATGCGGTCGTGACTAACCAAAGCATTGCCCCGACTACTAAGATCGTGCCGTTGTTTGGGGCAATATCGATGCTTCGCAAGGCATCCATCGCAACGCCGGTCGCAAAGGGATTGACGGTGGAGCCAATCACGCCAGCTCCAGCACCCAGCATAACGGTTCCTGCTGCGACGATCGTATCAAAACCTGATGCCACCATCGTGATTGCTAATAAGGAATAAAAAGGAATCGTTTCTTCCGCCATTCCATAAGTGGAGCCGCCGATCGAAAACAGGATCATTAAAATCGGAATCAAAATCAACTCATTGCCTTTGAGTTTTTTGACCAAATGTTGAATCCCGGCTTCCAAAGCGCCTGTTCGCGTGACGATATTCAAAAAACCACCTAAACAGAGAATAAACACACAGATCTCGATCGCATCACGAAATCCGTTAAAAGGCGCCATAAAGAAATCAGAAAACTTGGCACCTACCACTTGGCTGACCATCTCTTCTTGGCCTGCTGGTAAAGAAGGCGCAAAAGGCTGCCCTGCTAAAAGCCAGGAAGCGACCGTCAAGGCGATAATGATCAGAAATAAGATACTGAACGATGTCAGCGACTTTTTTTCTTTTTGCTTTTTTTTCATCTGTGTTCCCCCTTTATTGAATCAATCCTATTTGCTGCCAGCCATTATTTGGCAACATGAGAAAAATAATCCTGGTCATAAATAATGAGTTCTTTGTAGCGATAGTAAATCTTTCTTTTATGCACGAGCGCCTTGAGCGTTTGACTGACTGTCTCTCGCGTCGTTCCACTGTACTTGGCTATATCATTGATAAAAACGGGAAAAGGGATGCGAATCTGCTCACCTTGTGTCTGCCCATGCTCGATCATCAAAAGACCAATCGTATTGACGACTCTTGTTTGCGCACTGGAGGTGACACAATACTCGACACGGCGTCTTTGTTTTTCCAATTGACGGCTCAGTTGCTGATTGAGCCACAGCAACTGACTTGTAGACGAAACAACTAGCGGTTCAAACAGCGACATCGCTGCAAACTGCACGACAATGTCTGTTGCAGCGAATGCCGATACATCATAGTTGTCTCTTTCAAACAAGCCAATCAAAGGAAATAACTGATCAGGCCCAACAAAATCTACATAACAATAGGAATCAGTTCCGTCGGTTTTTTCGATCCGCACAAGTCCTTCTATCACGAGGAATATCCGATCTCTTACGTCGCCTTCATAAAAAAGTACCTGGCCTTTTTTGTACGTACGGCAGTAAATATGCTCTTTCAACCGCTGCTGATTTTCTTCTTCCAGCCATTGAAAGCTGTTCACTCTTGTTGATGGATCTTTTATTTGGTGGTCGATCATTTTTCTCACTCCAATGTTTTGGGTCTTGCTTTGCTGCTTCGCTTATTTCCAGGTGATCTGCGTACCAGCGTCTTCGATGTCCGCCAGCTTGTCTAAAGAAGTAATCACTGCCTGTTTTTCCGCCCCCATTTTGACAAAATTCAAAGCGGCTTGCACTTTCGGCAACATACTACCTGGTGAAAAATGGCCTTCATCGACATAGGTTTCCAATTCAGCGGCGGTCACATGATCCAACCACTGCTCATTTTCCTTACCAAAGTTCAAAGCGATTTTTTCTACGCCCGTTAAAATGATCAGCTGATCCGCATCGACTAATCGAGCCAATTTTTCAGAAGCAAAATCTTTATCGATCACGGCTTCAACACCCAGACCATTGTCTAACACGGGAATGCCGCCGCCTCCTGCACAAATGACGATCGTGTTTTGTTCAATCAGCGCTTTGATGCTGGCAACTTCTTGGATCGCTTGTGGTGCAGGACTGGCTACGACTTTCCGCCAACCACGACCAGCATCTTCACGATAGATGGCATCTGTTGCCGCCATGGCTTCTTTGGCAGCCGTTTCCGTTAAGAAAGGCCCGATTGGTTTTGTCGGATGGGCAAATGCTGGATCTTGGGCATCGACTGTAATTTCCGTGACCACAGTCACCACCGGCTTCGCTATTTGAGCGGCTTTCAACTGGATTCTCAGCTCATTTTGCAACCAATAGCCAATACTGCCTTGGGTCATGGCGACACAGGTATCTAAAGGCATCGCTGGATTTTTACTAGAATCGCTCGCTTGCTGCTGCAAAACCAGGTTTCCCACTTGGGGCCCATTCCCATGGGTAATGATCAAATGAACGTCTTTTTGGATCAGGGGAATTAAATACTCGACCGTCTGTTTAAGCCGCTCTTTTTGCCCTTTGGCACTGGCATCTTCTGCTAAGATGGCGTTGCCGCCAAGGGCGACAACGATCGTTGGTTTCTTTTCACTCATCTGCTCACTGCTCCTTCTTACACTCTAGGAATAAATAGATCGCCTAAGGTTACTGCCATGATCGCTTTGATCGAGTGCATCCGGTTTTCAGCCTCTTCAAATTGACGACCCCAGTGACTACGGAAAATATCGTCTGTGATCTCCATTTCAGAAATGCCGAATTTTTCTTCGATCATTTTTCCATACGTCGTATTCGTATCATGGAACGCTGGCAAGCAATGAAGCACGATCAAGCCATCGTCTTGTTTTCCGGTAGCCATCACCATTTCGCGGTTGATCTGGTAATCTTTCAACAGCTTCACCCGCTCTTCGAACTGGTCTTCTTCCCCCATTGACACCCAAACATCGGTATACAAGACGTCTGCATCTTTAACACCTTTTTGGATATCGTCTGTTACCATCAACTGACTGCCAGATTCTTTAGCAAATTCGTTGGCATAATCTGTCACTTCTTGCGCTGGGAAAAGTTCTTTTGGTGCACAGATACGAACGTTGACCCCTAAAATCGCCCCCGTCACTAACAAACTATTCGCCATATTGTTCCGACCGTCACCCACATAAACTAGCGTAATGTTTTCCAAGGTACCGAAGTTTTCTTTGATGGTCATAAAGTCAGCGATCATTTGGGTTGGGTGCCATTCATCGGTTAAGCCATTCCAAACAGGAACACCGGAGAATTTGGCTAAATCTTCAACGACTTGTTGGCTGAACCCACGGAACTCAATGCCATCAAACATGCTGCCTAAAACTTTTGCTGTATCTTCGACGGATTCTTTTTTGCCTAGCTGAATATCATTCGCGCCTAAAAATTCTGGATGGGCACCAAGATCGATGGCAGCTGTCGTAAAGGCCGCCCGTGTCCGAGTCGATGTTTTTTCGAACAAAAGAGCAATGTTCTTGCCTTCCAAATAGCGATGAGAAATATTTTGTTTTTTCAACTGTTTCAAATAGATTGAAAAATCAATGAGGTATTCTAACTCGGCTTTCGTAAAATCTTTTTCTGCTAAAAAACTTCTTCCTTTAAATACTTGTTCCATCGATGATTCCTCCTCTGATTTAAATATCTTCTCTAACAAATGGCATGCTCATGCAACGAGGGCCGCCACGACCGCGAACCAATTCACTGCCGGAGATTTTGTGCAATTTGATGCCGGCTTCTGCCAACTTCTGATTGGTGATGGTATTGCGGTCATATACGACGACTTCGCCAGGTGCGATCGTTAAAGTATTCGAACCGTCATTCCACTGTTCCCGAGCCGCTGCAATCAAATCGCTGCCACCGCAACGAATCAATTCAACCGCATTCAGTTCTAGATAGCGACATAAAATATTTTCCAACGTGTCCTTTTCTTCTTTGATCGTCACCCCATCACCTGCTCGTGAGATTGAATAAACCGTCAGCTCTCCTTCGATTTCTGGATGGATAGTAAACTTGTCATGATCGACCATTGTAAATACCGTATCTAAATGCATGAATTTGCGCTCTTGACCAATGTCAAACGCTAGGACATATTCAAAGCTTGGCTCATTTTCGAATACTTTGCGGGCCAGCTGCTCAATCGAAGCGGCATCCGTTCGTTGCGAGATACCAATCGCCAACACATGTTTTGACAGAACCAATTCGTCGCCACCTTCGATGCGGGTTGGTTGGGCGCGATCATAAAGCATATGAGGCGGATTTTGCTGAAACATTGGATGATGAGCAAAAATATATTTGCCGTATAACGTTTCGCGCCGTCTTGTTTCTGAATACATGCGATTCAACGAAACGCCGTTTCCAATCGTCGCAAAAGGATCGCGCGTAAAATACAAATTCGGCATTGGATCGATCAGAAATGGGTATTGATCATCCACGGTCCCAGCGAGGCTCTGGGTGTTTGGCAGCTCCAGTTCATTTTTGGCTAAACCAGCCATGGTTTTGTCGATCAGTTCCCGATCATTGTCACAAGACAGAAAATAATCCGTGACTTCTTTGATGATCTCGGGACTTTGGATCGTTGTTTCCGCTAAATAATCCTTGAGAAATTGCTGTTTGATTTCTGGTGACGTGAGCGATTCAGCAGCTAAATCTTCTAGGTACAACACCTCCACATCATTTTGACGTAGGACTTCCGCAAACCGATCATGTTCTGCTCTGGCTTGTTCCAAAAAAGGAATATCATCAAATAGCAGGCGGTTCAAATGATCAGGAACAAGGTTCTCCAATTCCCGACCAGGGCGGTGAAGCATGACTTGCTTCAAGCGTCCAATCTCTGAAAAAACATGAATAGCATTTGGCATTTTTCTTCCTCCTTCTTCTGTTTACGCCTCTATGCTACCTAATTGTATACGCTTTCGTAGTGGTATATTTCGTGTTCTTTTCGCAAAGGATTTGGCATTATGCATGAAAAAGCGAATATCGCTCTTCAGACGTTTTTTTACTCGCTGTTTTTTTTCATATGTAATATTTATCCATCGTTTTTTTTCTAAGAATTTGATGAGGATGTAATAGTTTTTTTATTTTTGACGTTTTTCCGCCCTATCAATAGATCAAGGAGATATACATTCCATTTTTTGCTTTTGATATAGTTTCATCAAAAACCCTTATTTCATAAGGATTCTGATGGTTGCGACCAAATTTCGTTATGCTATACTTAATAAGATCGAAGGAAAAGAAAGGGGTTTGATAGGAATGACCTATTCAATCAATTGGGATCTAGAAACAATCTTTCCGGGAGGCAGCGATTCTGTTCAATTAAAAGAACGCATGAGCCAACTGGAAGAACAAATTGCAAATTACCGAACAACAGTCGATGCATGGTCGCCCAACAGCGAAGACGATGCAGCAAAATTAGGAGAGTTACTTGATTTATCCGCAACTATCAGTCAAGGATTTTCACAATGTGGTAGCTTTATCAATGCCTTGCTTTCAGCCAATGTCAATGACAGCAAAGCCAAAATCCTGACGGGTGACCTCTATGCAAAATTGCCAGCACTGCAAGCAGCACAAACCGTTTTTTCAAAAAAATTGACAGAAATTTCTGAGGATGATTGGACAGCACTAGTTAAAGCAGAAAACTTAGCATCTGTCGCTTTTCGTTTAAGCGAGATTCGCCGCGACGGCAAAGAATTGTTATCCGAGGCAGAAGAAACCATCATCAACACTTTAAATTTAGATGGCTTGAATGCTTGGAGCCAACATTACGATACAATCGTTGCCTCAATCGAAATTCCTTTCCAGCAAGAAGACGGCACGACGATCAAGTTGTCAGCTGGTCAAGCCTTCAATAAAATGATGGGCGATCCTGATCCGGAAGTTCGTGCGCGTTTATTCGATACTTGGGAAAAGACGTGGGCAGAAAAAGAAGACCTCTTTGCGGATACCTTGAACCACTTAGACGGTTTCCGCCTCTCTACCTTCAAACTTCACGGTGTCACTGATTACTTGAAGGAACCATTAGAATACAATCGTCTGCAAAAAGCGACATTGGATGCTATGTGGGGCACGATCCAAAAAAACAAACAGCCGATCGTTGATTTCTTGACCCGCAAAGCCCAGCTTTTCGGCAAAGAAAAAATGGAATGGCAAGACCAAGATGCGCCAATCATTCTTGGGGACATGGAAGAAAGAACCTACACCTTTGATGAAGCAGCTGACTTTATTTTGACCAACTTCCGTAAGTTCAGTCCGAAAATGGCTGACTTTGCCCAAGTCGCTTTTGAAAAAAGCTGGATCGAAGCAGAAGATCGTCCAGGCAAACGTCCTGGCGGCTATTGCACCAGCTTGCCAGAAACCAAAGAGTCACGTATTTTCATGACCTACAGCAATTCAGTCAACGAAGTAGCGACGCTCGCCCATGAGCTCGGTCACGCTTTTCACAGCAGCGTTCTTTGGGAGCTGCCGGAATTAAACCGCAACTATGCCATGAACGTTGCCGAAACAGCAAGTACCTTTGCTGAATTGATCGTTGCGGATGCAACCCTTAAAGAAGCAACAACAAAAGAAGAAAAAATCAATCTATTGGATGCCAAAATGCAAAATGCGATCGCGATGTTCATGAACATCCACGCACGCTTTATTTTTGAAAACAGCTTCTATCAAGCTCGTCAAAAAGGCTTGGTTTCAGCGGAACAAATCACGGAAATGATGACAGCGGCGCAAAAAGAAAGCTATGCCGATGGGTTAGCGACTTATCACCCACATTTCTGGGCAGCCAAATTGCACTTCTTTATTGACGATGTGCCGTTCTACAACTTCCCGTATACCTTTGGTTACCTCTTTAGTATGGGGATCTACGCGTATGCCAATGAAAAAGGGTCTAGTTTTGAAGAAGAATACATTGCTTTATTGCAAGATACTGCTTCAATGACCACCGAAGAATTGGCACAAAAACACCTTGGTGTCGATTTAACGAAACCAGACTTCTGGCAAGCAGGGATCGACATGGTCCTAAAAGATGTTGCCAGCTTTATGGAATTGACTGAAGACTATATCTAAAAGAAAAAACCCTCTTCCAACACGACGCTTGGAAGAGGGTTTTTCTATCAGGTATTCAATAAAGTTAAGCCGATCGTTAAGTAGCCTGCGTACAAACACCAAATCAAATAAGGAATAAACAAGTACATCGCTTTTTTGTCGATACGGGCAAAGAGGATCATACAGATAATCACTGATAACACTAACAAGACAATAATGATGGTTCCGGCCCAGTAAGCATTCCAGCCAAAGAAAACAATACTCCACAAGAAGTTTAATACTTGCTGAATCGCAAAAAAGATATAGGCATTTTTTTTAAGTGCTGGATTGACTTTGGCTACGATCAGTAGATACAACGCCGTTCCCATAAAAGCATACAAAATCGTCCAAACGATCCCAATGATCCCGCCAGGAGGGTCCAAAAAGGGTTTTTCCATTTGCGCATACGTTCCGGCAATGTCCCCTGCAAACAAACTCGAGATGATTCCTGTTGCTTCAATGCCGATCACACAGACCAGCCAAATTAAAAACTTCATGTTCTCCACTCCTTCTTTTTTTCATGACTCTCTCGTTTCATCGTACCATCGAATCGAAAAAAAGCAGAATAGAACGCTTAAAAAAAGAAACGCCCGTGTGGACGTTTCTTTCAAGGTAATTTTGATTATATTCAATGACAGCTACTTTGATTGTTCCTCTTCAAACTTCCGCCGTTCATTTTCTACATATTTGTATAACGAACCGTAGCGGCTGCGATAGCCTTTCTTCCATGGTTTCTCTTTGCCGCAAAAATGCAGCAAAACGGTATGTTCGATGACCCAATCCAAACTCCATTCCCCTAGGCTAATCGTCTCATACGTACGGTTTTTCCGTACATCATAGTTATAGAGCTGATCAGGAATCGCCAGCACCCGATCGCCATATAACCCATTCAAAATATCTTGATCCGGCAAAAAGAGGTTCAAATGATTTTTCTCAATGAAGGCTGCGATCTCTGTTTCTTTGACCTCTTGCCGTAGCTGGTGCACGTTCATCAGCAAAACACCTGAATTATAGTAGCCTTCCGACTCATAATTGCGCAAACGGACTTTATTGATGACTGTTGTCACTTCTGTCAGTTTAGAATGGCTGGCGGCGGCATACAGAAAATCCCCTAACGTCAGCTCATACAAGGGGCGCAAATCATTGATGCACAAAATATCCGCATCTAGATACAGGATTTTTTCCACCTGCTGCGGCAAGTAATTTTGTGCCAACAATCGATAGTAGATCGACTCTGGGTAGCGGTCACTAACTGGTGCCGTTTTAAAGATCGAACCAGAACCGATGATGACGGGATGATAGGTCATCGCCAATTTTTGACAAAAGACCTCTAGCTCTGCACCTTGTCTCAATTCTTTTTCTTGTAAAACATAGACATCGAAAGATGCTGCTGTCGTATGACGTTTGATTGAATATAACGTTGTTTTTAATTGTTCACTGAATCGATCATCAATCGCAAAAAGTAGATTCATGCTCTTGTTCACTCCTCTGTTACTGGTTGCGTGCTCGTTTTTGGAAAAATCGAACGCAGTTGCCCGCATCTTCTGCTCTTCTAGTATACCCGATTTTTAGTCATTCTTTCAGTGAAATAGCCTTTCCAGTGAAAACCATCCCTTGGAAACGCAAAAAAATGCTGCTCCATTCAATGAATGAAACAGCAAATGATCGATGATAAATGGTGACATCCTAAAACAGATCAGCGAATCGTGGCAAAAGCTTTTGACCACAACAACAATTCATCTAGCATATCATTGACACCCGCAGCCATGTGCTCACCGGGTTTGAAGGTACTGAAATTTTCAAAATCAGTAAATAAGTTGAAGGCTGGGTTGGTCCGCACGGTGGCAACTTTTTGTTCAGCTAATACGTTGCGCAATTGTTCAGCGGCCCGAATCCCACCGCCAGAACCGTAGCTGACGATCCCAGCAGCTTTATCAAACCATTCTTCCCGAGCAGAATCTACGGCATTTTTCAAGGAAGCTGCAAAACCGTGGTTGTATTCTTGCACGATGAAGATATAGCCATCTAACTCAGCGATTTTTTTGTTCCATGCCATATTTGGCTCAGCCGTTCCCATAAACGGTAAATCAAATGCCTTTACATCAACGATCTCAAACTGATGCTCTGACCGTTGAGTAGCAATTTCTTGAATATATGCTCCGACTTGCGGACTTACGCGTCCTTCTCTTGTACTGCCTAAAATAATACCAAATTTCATGATAGGTTCCTCCTAAGATTGTTTTCGTTTGTTTTTTTAACGATTGGCAAATGTGTCTGCCCAGTCCAATAATTCCGTCAACATGTCGTTCATTCCTGCAGTCATATGCTCGCCAGGGGTAAAGGTGGCAAAGTTTTCAAAATCAGTAAATAAGTTGAAAGCAGGATTGGTGCGCACCGTGGCTACTTTTTGTTCCGCCAAAATCAAGCGAACTTGCTCAGCGGCCCGAATCCCTCCTGCTGAACCATAGCTGACGATTGCTGCTGCTTTGTTGAACCATTCCTCGCGGGCGCTGTCCAACGCATTTTTCAAGGAAGCCGAGACCCCATGATTGTATTCTTGCACGATGAAGATGTAGCCATCTAATTCAGCGATTTTTTCGTTCCACGCTTGGTTCGCTTCGCCTGTACCCATAAAGGGTAAGTCGTAGTCTTTGATATCAATGATTTCAAACGAGCGGTCGTTATGTGCTCGTGCTGTTTGTAACACGTAATTGGCTACTTGCGGACTCACGCGGCCTTCTCTCGTACTGCCAACGATGATTCCGATTTTTTGCGCTTTTTTCTTTTCTGGGGTGCGATACACCTCTTTAATCACTTCTTTTTCAATTATTTGTTCTTTTTTCCCAAATCCAAAGACCATTCTTTTGTACTCCTTTTATTGTGTTTTCTTAAACGATGGACTCAGCATACCAAACTTACTTTTAGTAAGTCAATCCTTTTACTTACTTTTTGTTAGAAAAAAACAAACTATTTTCTCTTGACATTTGTTCGGCACCGAACTATAATCAATCCATCGATATCGTTAGGTACCGAACAATAATCTAAAAGGAGTGTTCTCAATGAGTACAATGACCGATCACTTAATGAAACAGCTTCGTTTTATCAGCGAAGCCAGCAATGCCTTTATGAGCCAAAACAACCAACGCCTTTCTGGACAGCAACGCGTCCTTGCCGTTTTAAACTTAGAAGATGGCTTGGTACAAAATTACCTCGCAGAAGTTTTAGATTTACGGCCAAGTTCCTTGGCAGAACTATTGAAGAAAATGGAAAACAGTGGGGATATCCAGCGCAAAGAAGATGCAGCCGACAAACGGATCAAACGAATCTACCTGACAGAAACTGGAAGAAAAAAAGCGGAAAAATTACTGGCACAAAAAGAAGCAGCCAGCAGTCAGTCGTTTTTTGCAGGGCTCTCAGAGGAGGAACAAACCGAATTTGCTCGTCTGCTTGAAAACATTGCCGCTGGGTGGGAGACGGACTTCCAACAGCAGGCACAACGCTTTATTGACCCAATGGATCGTTTGCAAGCCATGCAAGAGATTCGGGAAGAAATGATGAAGCAATGGGACGGAAATTGGCAGGAAATGTCGAATGAGGATCGTCGAAAAATGAGGCAACAAATGAAAGATACTTGGCAAGAAATGGGCGTTGATGAGCGACGCAAAATGAAAAAACAGATCAAGGAAGCCATGCGGCAAATGCCGTTTCCTGGACATCGCGGCATGGTTGGCAATCGACCATTTGAGCCGTTTGGGCCGTTTGGGCCGTTTGATAATAGCGAGGCGAATGATCCACGGTACACATGGGTAAAAGGCAACTTTTTTGATGCCTACGGGTTTGGACAAGACCGCAAAGCAAGACCGACTTCCGCTTCTAAAGACGAAGCAGCCGAGGAGGATTGGCAGGATTTCTAATAACACCTAGTTAAAAAGAAAAAGCGGTGAGCCATCTTGCTTGCTGCGGAGGAAAACGAATGGAAACAACGACACCAACAGTGAACAAAAACAAATTTAAAATGAAAGACTTTATCCACCTGATCGTCAGTGTCAATCCTAAGAAAGGCTTGTTTCTTTTAGGGATGCTCTTTAGCCTGATCACAAGTGCCGCCAGTTTGGTCGTGCCGCAGCTGACGAAAACGCTGGTCGATGCCAGCGGCACCCCCACGTTCAGCACCTCCATGCTGGTCGTTTTGATCCTAGCCTTTGTGCTGCAATTAGGTGTAGGGACTTTAGGCGGCTTTCTCTTGCGCTATGTGGGAGAAAGTGCTGTGAAAACGTTGCGGGAACGTCTTTGGAAACATCTGCTGCATTTGCCAGTCAGCTATTTTGATGACCACAAGTCGGGGGAAAGCAGTTCGCGACTCGTCAATGATACGTCAGTGATCAAAGAACTAGTCACCTCGCAATTTCCCAGCTTTGTCACTGGCTTGATCCAATTGGTCGGTTCGATGATCATCTTGTTTTTGATGGATTGGCAGATGGCTGCGATCATGTTCAGTGCGGTGCCTTTGATCACCTTGATCATGTGGCCAATCGGCAAGATCATGTCGAAACTAGGACGCCAGTTGCAAGCAGCGACCGCCGATTTCAATGCGGATGCCAGCGAAAAACTCTCAGAGATCCGTTTGATCAAAGCCAGCAACGGAGAAGCCAGTGAACAAGAAAACGGTCGGCGCAACATTGGGGCAATTTTTACCCTCGGGGTCAAGGATGCGAAAGTCAGTGCGATTTTGCAGCCAATCATGACGACGGCCATGCTGGGCTTACTCGTGGGAATCCTCGGTTATGGCGCGATCCGTGTGCAAGCCGGCACCTTGACGAGTGGCGCATTGATCGCTTTTCTACTGTATCTCTTTAATATTATTGCGCCTGTGACGACGTTTGCGATGTTCTTTTCGCAAGTTCAAAAAGCGATGGGTGCTACGGAACGGATCCAAGAAATTTTGGATACGCCGCTGGAGCCGATCCAGGCAGCACCCAAAGCCGCCATCGATGGCGCTGTCTTACGGGCAGAACAGATCGATTTCAGTTACGATCCCAAACGGCCGATTTTGCAAAACATTTCTTTTGAAGCCAAGCCCAACACCGTGATTGCTTTTGCGGGACCAAGCGGCGGTGGAAAATCCACGATTTTTGCTTTACTAGAACGCTTTTATGAACCCACCAGCGGGCTCTTGCTGATTGGTGAACAGCCGATAGCTGACATTGATCTGCAGGACTGGCGGTCACAGATCGGCTACGTTTCCCAGGACAGTGCGGTCTTTGCTGGTACGATTCGGGAAAACTTGCAATACGGATTGGGACGGACGCTGTCAGAGGAGGAATTGTGGCAAGGACTGGCATTGGCTTATGCCGATCAGTTCGTCCAAGAGTTCCCCGAAAAACTAGAAACACAAATCGGCGAACGCGGCGTCAAACTATCTGGCGGGCAAAAACAACGGATCGCCATCGCACGAGCATTCTTGCGAGACCCCAAGCTGCTGATGCTGGATGAAGCGACCGCCAGCCTAGATTCTCAGTCGGAAGAAAAGGTCCAGCGGGCGTTGGATCATTTGATGGAAGGGCGCACGACATTAGTGATTGCTCATCGCTTATCGACCATCGTGGATGCCGATCAAATTTACTTTATAGAAAAAGGTACCATTACCGGTCAAGGTACCCATGCAGAATTGATCAGCAATCACCCGCTTTATGCTGCCTACGTGAATGAACAAATGATCAATTAAAGAATAAAAACTGCTTATTGATGGATAAGCAGTTTTTTTTATTAGCCAACGGCTGAATGTTGCTTCTCTTCACGCGTCCCAGGCACTTGATTTACTCGCTGCCATTCTTTCAGCACCTGATTTTCTGCCCGCAAAAAATCCCGTTCGCTTTGGGCAGTAGCAAGCTTTCCTTGATAGACCAAGACTTCTTCTTGGTAGGTTTTGGCGGTCTTTTGGACTTCTTCTTCTAACTGGTCGATTTTATGGGTCAATTCTTGATTGATCTGTTCATATTTCAGGTAAAGCTTTTGGGCATTTTCGATATTCGTTTGTTCCAAATTCGCTTTGCTGGATACTCGGGTAGCCAAATAAGTAAGTACACCAGTAATGAGTGACGGCAAGACAACTGTTACGATCGATGTATCCATGATTCTCCCCCATTCTTTTTGATACGATTCATATCATCTGTTTCCAGTATAAAAGATACGATTCGTATCGTCAACTGATGTGATATTTTTTATATCAAATAATACAAAAATAGATACAAATTATATCCAACGTGCTATACTACAAAAAAGGAGGCGATCACTCATGCTTGGCGAACGGCTAAGAACACTCAGACTACGAACCAACCAAACCCAACAGCAGATCGCAGATCAGCTAGGGATCACCCGTGCAGCGTATTCGCATTTCGAAAATGATCGTAACGAACCCGATGGCGAGACCATCGTCAAACTCGCGGAGATTTTTCAAGTATCCACCGATTTTTTATTAGGCAGACAAGTCCCGGCAGGCTTTACTCCGCCCTCTGCAAAAGTTCAAACCGTTGCGGCCCATATTGATGATGACGTCACCGATGAGCAGATGGAAGACATCCTCAGCTATATTGAATTTATAAAACAGCGGCACGCCCAAAAGGAATGATGGAAATGGATAAAGTAGAAGAACTGATGGCCGCCTACCCAGACTTGCACTTTATTTTCGATAAAAATATGCCTGATGGTCAGCAAGGATTGTACATCGATCACCATATTTACTTGAACCCTGACCAATCACAAGAAGACCTCTTGAGCACCATCGGTGAAGAAATCGGTCATTATTTGACCAGTGCTGGCGACATTACCGCCCAAGACACCAACGAAAAGCGCAAACAAGAACGCAAAGCCCGCGACATTGGTTCTGCGATCGTGGTCACGCCCTATGATATCATCGCTTGTTTTGAAGAAGGCTGCAAAACATTGGCGGCATGCGCTGATTTTTTAGGGGTTCCCCCACAAACCTTCAAAGATGCGGTCACGTATTATGCTCGCCGCTTTGACGGTATCAAAACCGAAGAAAACTATACCTTGTTTTTCCATATCGACGGCACGATTGAAGTTGTCAAAACCTTTGGCAATCAAGGTTAAGCCTTTTTTACACAAAAACAGACGTTCCTTTTCTGCTGCTAAAGGCAGCGTTGACGGAACGTCTGTTTTTTATCCTTGCATGTTGACCCGCATCAATACACGGTTCGGTCGATAGTTTTCTGAGGATTGATGAACCAATGCACCTTCCTCGAAACGATACAAATTGTATCCATAGCGTTCTTCAAAACGGACCATCCCATCGCCTTCATCTTCCCCGACAAACGACATACTTGCCACAGTATAGTAAGGAATCCCTGCGATCGTTCCCGTAAACGCATGATGGGTATGTCCACTGAGAATACAAGAGATTTGATACTGCTGCAATAATGCCACCAAACGATTGGCACCGGCCCATGCCGGCGTGCTTGCTTGGTCGGGCAACAAATGATGGTGTGTCACAAAAACGATCTTTTTCTCTTTGAGCTGTGCCAGCGTGGCTTGCAGCCATTCAAACTGTCGCTCATCTACGATACCGTCGGCATAGCCATAGCAGGAATTATCGAAAGTCACGATCGCCAATGTCTCCGTTTCATAGACTTGATTAAAAGGTGTATCACTGGCGGTTTCTACTGACTTGCCTTGCCAGCCTTGGCGAAAATGCCGTTTGATATCATGATTACCTAGCGTTACCACGATCGGCACTGAGCCAAAGGCTTTTTCTAAATATTGCTTCAAAGAGGCATAATCGGCAGGCGCGCCATCTTCGGTCAAATCGCCACTGATCACCACCAAATCGATCGCCCCTCGCGCCTTGGCATCCTGGATACACTCTTCCAGAGGAATCAAGGGATTTTGCATGGCTGCCAGCATTCCTTGATACCCTTCTTCACAAGGCAGGTAACTTTCTCGAAAATGGATATCTGATATATGCAATACATTCATAGGTTTATCTCAATTTCTTTCTGATGATTCCAGTCAACTGGTCTAATAAGAAGACGGTCACAACGACGCCCAACAAAATAATACTTACCTTGCTCCAGGTTCTGGTTTGAATAGCAAAAATCAATGGTGCACCGATCCCGCCAGCACCGACTAATCCTAATGTTGCCGCACTGCGGACCGCAATTTCAAAATGATTCAATGCAAAGGAACTATAGATGGGTGCTAAGTAAGGGACCCGCACGAAAAACATCGTCTGCCAAAAGTTGGCACCAACTGCTTGCATCTCTTCCGTCAAGCGCTCATCCATGGCTTCCATTTCTTCGGTGAACAACTTGCCCAGCATACCGATCTGGTGGACACCGATCGCCATAACCCCAGCGAAAGGTCCCGGACCTACCACACGGACAAAAATAATCGCATAAACTAGCTCTGGAAATGCCCGCAAGATATTGCAGATCATTTTGCCGATTTTTGCGACCCATGGTGTCGAGGTCCATAGGTTGGCGGCACTCAGCAAGGTCACTGGAATCGCACAGACTGTTGCGATCATCGTTCCTAGACAAGCGATGCCGATCGTCAGTAACAATAAGCTCCACAGATCCTCCCCGCTACCGTCGTAAAAGAAAGACCAGTCTGGCTGACTCAACCCTTGAAGGACATCTCTTCCCATCGCTAAGGAAAAAGTACTCAATCCGGAATAATCCAGCGT
Source organism: Enterococcus sp. 2G9_DIV0600 (assembly GCF_002140615.1). NCBI lineage: Bacteria > Bacillati > Bacillota > Bacilli > Lactobacillales > Enterococcaceae > Enterococcus > Enterococcus sp. 2G9_DIV0600. The sequence continues at coordinate 229,825 of NZ_NGLL01000001.1, read as the reverse complement.
CGCTGCGGATAATACCAGTAAGATAGCAAAGAGTCCCCATAATAGCCAAGTCGTTTTCTTCACTTCTCTGATCATCATAGGAATGACCTCCTTACCCGCTCACTGAGAAAATCAACGATCGCTACCGTTAGCAAAATCGTCAAGATAATGATTGAGACCCGTTCATAATTCAATAATGCCAATGAGGCGTTCAGGATGACCCCGATCCCGCCGGCACCAACATATCCTAACACCGTCGAAGCTCGAACATTGACTTCAAAGGCATAAAAAGTATAGCTGGCAAACTGGCTGATGACTTGAGGTATGATCGCCCAAACAGTCACTTGAAATTTATTTGCCCCTACCGCCGCTGCTGCTTCGATTGGCGCAAAATCAATGGTTTCGATCGCTTGGAACATCAGCTGTGAAACCATACCAAAGGTAAAGACCGCGATGGTCAAAACACCAGTGGCTTCACCGATCCCAAAAATCGCTACGAACAATGCCGCCAACAATAGGTTGGGAATCGTCCGCACCAGCCCTAAGAGAAAACGCATCGGCACAGAGACCCAACGGCTTTCTGTCACGACTGTCGTCGCCAACAGACTCACCGGTATTGCTGCGACTACTCCTAAAACGGTGCCTAAAAAGGACATCTGCAATGTCTTGATCAAGGGCATCATCAGTTGCGGTAAATAACTAAAATCCGGATGCAAAAACCGAGCCATGAAAGCCGTCATCTGGCTGCGATTCGACCACACTTGGGCAAAATCAGCCCCCGTGATCCAGGCACTGCTTTGAAAAAAGAGCAGCAATAAAAGAACCAGCAGCAGGTGTTTGTACCAATTAAAATGAACTGTTTCTTTCAGTTTCATCGATTTCTCCTGCCTTTTCTTCAAAAATTGCTTTGCCATAGATTTGTTCTAAACGCTGATCTGTCAAAGCGGCTGCGTTGCCGTCAAAAACGATCGCACCTGCTTTTAAGGCAATGATCCTTGTCGCATACTGACGAGCCAAGGGAATCGAATGCAGATTGATGACAATCGTTTTGCCCATTTCTTGATTGATCTTCTTCAGATCCTCCATCACTTTCTCTGTCGTGATGGGATCTAGTGATGCCACGGGTTCATCAGCTAAAATCACCGGCGCTTGTTGAACCAAGGCACGGGCGATGGATACTCGCTGCTGTTGCCCACCACTCAACTGGTCGCTTCTCGTTTGCAGTTTGTCTGACAAGCCGACAGTCGCTAGCGCTTCTTTCGTTCTTTCGTAGTCTTCTTTCGTAAACAACCCTAAAATACTTTTCCAGGTCCCGTAATACCCCAAACGCCCAGACAAAACATTTTTTTGAACGGTACTACGTTTGACCAAATTGAAGCTTTGGGAGATCAATCCGATTTGTCGGCGAATCAAGCGCAATTCTTTTTTATTGGCTTTCGTGACTGATTTGCCATCTACCCGAATATCTCCTTCAGTGATTGGCACTAAGCGATTGATCGAGCGCAAAAAGGTACTCTTACCAGCACCACTCAAACCAATGATTGCCACAAATTCTCCTTGTTCAATCGTTACATCTATGTTCTGTAATCCTTTGACCCCATTTGGGTAGACTTTGGATACATTCTCAAAAGTTATCATCTGTTTTCTCCATTATGTAGGGACCGCGGCAAAGTTTCCCCAATCGGTCACGGTCTATTTCACTAAAAAATGCACTGGTACTGCGTATTCCACCTATTCCCCTAGTAAATCGCTGCACATCTCCGTGTCCCGTTATCCTTCTATCGCAATCCCTGATTTTTTACTCTGCTGCTCGTTGTGTATAATCGCGAATGGTATCGTAAGCAGAATCAGCTGCTTCTTCATACCCTTGGTGTCCCCACAAGCTCATTGCTTCGGCGCCTTCTTCATCATCTGCCATGTTCAAGAACACTTCTTTAATCTGCTCTTTTAGTTCAGCATCCATCGTCGGTTGAACGGCAATGGCGTCATTCGGGATGTCCCCTTCGGTTAAGTAAAGAACTTTTAGATCTTCGAATAAATCGTTATCTGGGAAGCTTGACGCAAAGACATTCCGTGCCCCTTGAAACACAAAGGCGGCATCCATCTGACCATTCAAGACTGCAGTGATCTCACTTGGAATATCGTTCACCGTCGTTAATGTAGCATCCGTCGTTGGATCAACTCCTGCATCTTTCAACTCGGCAACTGGGTAAATATAGCCGCTGGCAGAGTTCGGACTCAATGTAGCGATTTTTTTCCCTTTTAAGTCCGTCAATTCTGTCATATCGCTATCCGCACGGACCAAGATCTCCCCTTTGAAGGTATTGGTTTTTTCCCCTTCTAATGGCAAGCCGGTCTCTGGATCATAGGCACCTAATTGAGAAGTCAAAATCGCTTCGGCTGCATCCATGTCTTTGGCTTGAACATAAGCGGCTGGCGGCATGATCCCTAAATCAACTTGTCCAGAAGCCATCGCTTCTACGATCGTCGAATAATCCGTTGCTAACGTTACTTCTACTTCACGGTCTAATTTTTTTGATAAATACTCAGCAAACGGTTTTGCTTTGGCTTGCATCGAGCCGTCATTATTGGTCGGTACGAATTGTACCACCAGCTTTTCTTTTTCGGCTGCGGCACTGCTGTCGCTGCTGCTGCTCCCATTCCCACAGCCGGTCAATGCTGCAACTAACGCAATTCCTAACATTCCTTTAACAATTCGTTTCAATGGCATTTTTTCTCCTCCTAATGGTTTGAAGCTTTCTTACATTCAAATCATACCAAGTATCCCTTCAAAATGAAGTGACACATGTCCTATTTTACCTTATTTTTACATACAATTTACATTAGATTTTATTTATCGTTCGTGTTGAGTCAAAAGGGGAACTAAGCTATACTTAAAGAAAACCATTCAGGAGTGGCTGATTTCCATGAAAAAAATCGATGATACCGCACGCCTCAGTAATTACATTGACACATACGATCTGCAATCTTATATGGACAATGATTTGTTAGCGATGGCCACTTTGCATTCCTTTGAAAAAGAAGAGCACCTGATTCGAACGGGCACGCCTTCTGAATACTTGTATTTTCTCGTAGAAGGAACCGTGATGGTCTATTCCTTCTCTTCGGATACCCAAACGATTTGTATTGATTACGCCAAGCCGGCTGCACCTTTAGGGGAAGCTTCCTCTTTATGGGAACTCTTGCCGAAAAGCAGTGTCAAAGCCGCTTCTGCTTGCGTCTGCGTCTGCATCCCTTTGAATCGCTACCGCAGCACCTTGCAACAAGACGTCCGCTTTTTGCAAACCATCTGTCAGTTGCTCAGTTCCCGCTTGAATTCGGGGATCAACTTAGCGAATTCATTGACGGAACCTGTAGAGACACGGTTGGCCAAATTTATTCTTGCCCATCAAGAAAATCAACACTTCTCCTTTCAGTTGACCACCTGTGCCGCAATCTTGAATGTCAGCTATCGCCACCTGCTGCGAACCTTTACCAGCTTTCGAGAAGACAAGCTGATCGAAAAACAAAAACAGGGCTATGCGATTCTCGATTTCCCCGCTTTAGAGTCGCTTGCCGAAAATTTAAGCCATGTGTAGGGAGCAGTCCCCAAGAATGTTCGGGTTTTCCCTGAGTAGGCATTCCTGATGTTGGTCTTGCCCTTAACTAGCGCTGTGACAAGCGTTTGCTACCATGTCAGGCAAGCGAGAAGGGCAACTGCGCCTTATTTTCTTACAAAAAACCCGATCCTTGCTGATATTCAGTCGAGGATCGGGTTTCTTTTGCTTATTTTACGATGGCTAAGAAGTCTTCTCCTTGCAAGACATCGGTTTGATTCATATCCATCACATCTAAATATTGCGGGGTATTCGTCACAACGATTGGTGTGATCGTGGATAAGCCGGCTGCTTTGATCGTATCTAGATCAAACTTCACCAACAAATCACCGCGTTTGACTTGATCGTCTTGTTTAATAAAGACCTCAAAGCCTTTGCCATCTAGTTCCACGGTATCCATACCAATATGCATCAAGACTTCTGCTCCATCCGTGGTGGTCAAACCAACGGCATGGCCGGTAGGAAAGAGCGTCGTGATGGTGCCATCTGCCGGCGCATACAAAGCCCCGATGGTCGGTTCGATGGCGATGCCTTTTCCTAATGCACCAGAAGAAAAGACTTGGTCTTTGACTTCTGCTAAGGGAACCACTTTGCCTTCTAACGGACTGCTGAGGATCACACGTTCTTTAGACGAACTATCTGTGGGTGTAACTGGCTCTTTTGCCGGTGCTGCACTGGCATCGGTTGTTGGCTGATCTTCAAAACGTAAGAAGAAGGTCAAGACAAACGCGGCGCCAAAAGCGATAGCCGTTCCGATTGAAGCTGCGATCAGACCACTTAGATCTTTCGTATCTTGTGGGATAAAGGACGGCAGACTTAGCAAGCTGACTAACCCAAAGGTATAGTTTTCGACTTGGCTGAAGCCAATGAAGGCACCACCGATGGCACCACTGATACACGCGGCAATAAATGGTTTTTTCAATGGCAAGGTCACCCCATACACCGTCGGTTCTGTGATCCCAAAAATTGAGGTGATCGTTGAAGAAAGGGCCAACCCTTTCAATTTCACATTTTTTGTCATAAAGAATACTGCTAGCGCTGCACCCCCTTGAGAAAGGACAGCTGGCAACAGCATCGGCACCATCGTATCGACACCGGTTTGGCTGAGATTCAACATCATGATCGGTACAAAGCCCCAGTGCATGCCAAACATCACAAAGACTTGCCATAAACCACCCATGACAGCCCCGGCGATCAGTGGGCTAAAGTGGTAAATGCTGTCGTAAGCACTACCTAACAAGTTTCCTAAAATCGTTCCTAGTGGACCGACGACAATAAAAGTCAATGGCGCCATGATCAAGAAGACCGCTAAAGGTACACAGATGATCTGTAAGAAGCTAGGAATGACTTTTTTAAAGAAACGCTCCACATAGCTTTGTAAAAAGACCGCTAAAATAATCGGAATGACGGAAGACGTATAAGCACTCGCACCAATAATGACCGGTAAGCCTAGGAAACTCAACGTTTGTCCAGCCAAAGCGGTAATATTTGGATGAACCAATGCCATCGCTAAGGAAACCGCTAGAAATTCATTGGTACGAAACTTCTTCGCTGCAGTAAAAGCCAACATCACTGGTAAATAGGTAAATAACCCATCGGCAATCGCATACAATACAGTGTAAACCCCAGAATCAGCTGCCAGCCAATTCAAGGTGACTGCCAGCGTTAAAAATCCTTTTAAGACACCGGCACCTGCCATTGCGCCTAAAAACGGCGTGAAGATCGACGAAATAATATCCACCAGTTGATTCAACAGGTTGCCTTTGTCGCCTTTGCTGTCTGCTTCGCCATCGAAGTTCGCTACTCCATTCAATTCACGATAAACGTCGCTGACATGACTGCCGATCACCACTTGGTATTGTCCGCCGCTTTGAACGACTTGGATCACGTCGTCGTCTTGATTCAAGCGTGCCGTATCCGCTTTGTTCTCATCTTTTAATTTGAAACGCAAGCGGGTCGCACAATGCACCACGCTGTTGACATTTTCTTTGCCGCCCACCGCATCGAGGACGCGAACGGCAATTTCTTTATTTGAACTCATTTTTTCAACACTCCTTTTTTTAATAAAAAAACCCAGATTGAAAAAACGACCGTCTAACGAGTTTTTTCCTCGCTGACTGTTGTCTTTTCAATCTGGGTATTGCCTGCCTGACAGTAACAATCCGTTAATGATTGAATGTTAATTGGTTTGATCATTGACGACACGTTCGATATGGATCGTTAAGTAGATCATTTCTGATTCACCGATCGATTTGTCGTAGGTTTTGATCAAATATTCGTTGATCCGTTGGACCGTTTGAAACGCTTTAGGGTACTTCGATTGCACAAGGGCAAATAAAAATTCATCTTTTTCCCCCGAAAGTTCATCGCTTAAATAGCGCTGCGCAAAATACTGCAAATGCGTGGTGATCCGTTGATAATTCAAGGAATCTGGGTTAAAGACTCGTCCATAAAAGCGACTGATGATCGCCAGTACGTCACGTACGATCTCTACCGCTTGCATCGTGGTTTCCATCGTACCATTGGCTTGTTCGCTATTGACGATATGAAAGGCGATAAAGCCAATTTCCGATTCCGGCAATGAAATCCCGAAGACTTTTTCAAAATAAGCAACGGCATCTGCTGCAACCGCATACTCTTTCGGATAAAATTTGCGGGTCTCAAACAACAATGGATTCGGCAGCTCAATGCCTTCACGTGCCCGAACCAGCGCATAATGGATATGATCGGTCAGTGTCAAATAAATATTTGGCGACAGCTCGATCCCCAAGGATGCTTCCGCATCATCCACCACCTGCTTGACGGCTTCGACTTCTTCCACAGGAATGTCTGAAAACAATTGCTGAAACTGATTTGCGGTAAAGGTATCCTTTAACACAAATTCTTTTTCGACAAAGGCTTCATCCACTGGATCGCCGACCTTCTTCTTAAACGCAATGCCACGACCCATATAGATCACTTCCTGACCGGCATCATTGGTCGAGATGACGACATTATTATTTAAAATTTTCCCAATAACCATCGTTTTCCCTCACTCCAAAATAAAAAAACCTAGAATCTCCCCATTAGCGCGCTACGGTCAATTCTGGTTTTGCCTGCCGAACAGTAACAATCCTTGTAACTGAAAGAATAATAACACACCCCTGTGGCAGATGCAACCCTTTTCAATCAGAATTTCTGCAACGTGCTTTTCCTTTGTTATACCATTGAACAATTCTCCTTGCAACATCCTTCACTATCTAAATTGAGTTGTTTTTTAATCAAAAAAGGAACGGCCCAGTTGCAGCCATTCCTAATCTATCAGAGTTGCTTTCTTTGCTGTCCCATGCGCCGCTCTTTCATCGCCGTGCCTAACGTACCATAGGTGAAGACCGCGATCCCCAGCCAAATAAACGCAAAGGCGGAAAATTGGGCCAGTGAATAGGTTTCGTGAAACAAAAAGATGGCCAACAAAAGCATGATCGTCGGATTGACGTATTGAATAAACCCAAGCGTAATGTAAGAAACATTTTTCGCGGCTTCCGCAAACAGCAACAGCGGAATAGCCGTCACGATCCCGGCACCCATCAATAAGAGATTGGTTTGCAAGGGATAATTCATAAAGCCGACGGTTGAAAATCCTAAAATATACACGAGCGCAAAGGGGAAAATCACCATCGTTTCGATCGTTAACCCAGTAACCGAACTAATGGGGATCCTTTTTTTGATCAAGCCATACGTACTAAAGGAAAAGGCCATGATCAGTGAGGCATAAGGAATCGTTCCTGTTTGGATCGATAATAAGATTACCCCGATACTTGCCAGCAGACACGCCAGCATGCCAGTACGACTAAGACGTTCCTTCAAAAAAACGGTTGCTAACAAGACATTGACTAGCGGATTGATGTAATAGCCTAAGCTGGCTTGCATCACGTGGCCCGCACTCACCGCGAAGATAAAAGTGAACCAGTTGATGGAGATCAGCACAGACGCTAAAACGATCAGTCCAGCAAATGCTTTGTTCTTCCACAGCAGACGCGCTTCTTGTAAAAATTGCGTTTTCTTCCCAGAAAGCACGATAAACAACACCATAAAAACAAAGGACCACACGATTCGGTAGCACATCGTGGCTAACGGGGAAACCCCAACGATTATTTTCCAATATAGTGTGACCAAGCCCCACAAGACATAGGCAGACAACCCAAAATAAACGCCTTTATTCTTCATTTTCTCCCTGATTTTTTTCCATGAAAGCAAGTCTTTCCTGAAAAAAAATACTCCTCCTAAACCATAAGTTATCTTATTATATCGAATTTTTTGGTTTTTCATAGAGTTTCATGAAATAAATCAAGAAAAGCACCCTTCAAAGAAAGGTGCCCCTCTTTATTCCAGTGGTTCTTCTGCCCCTTCTAGCCACACGGCTTCTGGCTTCTGATCACGAATCAAAAATAGCCCCGTTGCAAACAGCAGACCAGAAGCGATCGTCATCAATAAGAAAGAAACATTCATCCCATGAAGCAGTGCACTCGTCCCCGTTAAGGTCGTGCTTTTTTGCGCCACACTATTCATGATCCCGACAAATAATGCTGTCCCGATGGCGCCTGCCACCGTTCGCAAAGAAGTCAATAACGCTGTTCCATGCGCCGTCAGCTGCGGCGGAATATTTTTATTTCCCCACGTCACAAAGGGCATCAACAAACAGCCGGTGGCGGCACAGCGCAGCATGTTCAAAACCACTGCTACCCAAATACCCGTGTGCATATGGATGAAATACATGCCGATGTTGCTCAAGACCAGTGAGCCGCCGCCAAAAAGCGTCAACAGACGGATGCCGACTTTGTCATAGATTCGCCCAGCCACGGGACTTAAAAAAGCCGAGACCAGAGAACCTGGCAAAACGACTAACCCTGAGATCGTCGCTGATTTGCCTAAAATCGACTGCACGTAAAGCGGCATCAGCATCGCCGAACCCATCAAGACCAAGTAAAGCATGATACTGCCAAAGACACTGATGGCATATTCTTTTGTTTTCAAGACCCGCAGATCCAAAAATGGGGTTTCCGCTCTTAACTGACGGAAGACAAAGAAGACCCCTGCTACCAAACCGATCCCTAAGGTTCCTAAAACCGGCAAGCTGAAAAAGCCATAGCTGCCGATATTGCCAAAGCCTAAAGTGATCCCACCAAAAGCGAAGGCACTCAAAACAAAAGAGGTCTGATCAAATTTGCTGTTGCTTACTGGCAACACATCATAAAAAACCTTTATGGCCCAAATCAATGAGATCAAAACAATCACGGCAACGATATAAAAAATTGCATGCCAGTTCAACCGGTCCACGATCAGCCCAGCAAGAGTCGGTGCGATCACGGGTGCCGCGGTAATTGAGAGTCCATACCAGCCCATCACCACACCGATGCGATTGATCGGATAGATCGATAAGAGGATCACTTGCGCCATTGCGGTCAAGATTCCATTGCCTACGGCCTGCAAAATACGCGCAAGCATCATGACTAGAAAATTGGGCGCTGCAGCACAAAGCAGCAAACCCACCAACGCAATTCCTAAGGCAGCGAGATACAGCTTTTTGGTTGGTACACGATTCATAAGATATGCCGTCAAGGGCATAACGATCGCCATCGCCAAGGAATAACCGCTAGTCAGCCATTGTCCCGTAGTCACAGAAATCTGCAGGTCAGTGACAATGGCGGGTAAAGCCGTCGTCAAGGCGGTCGCTAACATGGATACGGCAATACATGTAATCATTAAATTAATAAAAATCAGCGTCCGCTGACGTTCCGTTCGTTGGACTGTTTCACTCAATCAACGTCCGCCTCCTTCTCAAGATAAAACTGTTCGATTTTTGCTAAGGCTTGACCAAAGGCTTGTTTTTCTTCTGCCGTCAAATAGGTCAGCATTTCTTGGTGCGCCTTGCTACGTTTTTCTTTCATTCGCTGTGCCTCTTCCTTGCCTGCTTCTGTCAGCGAAATCAAATGGCTGCGTTTATCTTTCGGATCGACTTCTTTTTGGATCAGCCCTTTTTCAGCCAGTTTCTTTAGTAGTTCGCCAGTGGATGTCGAACGAATCGCTAAATACGCGGCGAGATCTTTTTGAGTCAACGTCCCTTTTTCGTCCAATACCAGTAGGCAATTGAACTGTCCCCGACCTGGCATAAAGCGCCCATATTTTTGTTCCGCATACCGCCGATTTAATTTATACACTTCAAACAATCGTTCCACGATTTCTTGTTCGGAAACCATCGACCTTCAGCTCCTTTCGCCTCTTCACTATTTAGATAGGTACCTAGTTAAAAGTCCGCTCTCCATTTTACATAGGTACCTATCTATTGTCAAGGAAGGATTGACAATAGAGCGGGTACAGCAACCAAAAACAAAAAAAGCATTGAAACTTACGCTTCAATACTTTCCTCGTGGTTCTTTTTCTCCGCAAACTCTGCCAGCAGTTGTCGAACTTCATCGGTTGATTTGGTATTCATCAATTTTGCCCGCAAATCACTGGCTCCAGGGAAGCCTTTGACATAGATTTTAAAGAAACGATGCAATCCTGCGATCGAGCGTGGCACCATTTTGGCGTAATGGTCCTGCAAGTCTAATTGCAGCTGCAGCAAGCCTAATAGCTCTTCTGAGGTATGCTCTTTCGGTTCTTTTTCAAAGGCATAGGGATTCTTGAAAATGCCCCGACCGATCATGATTCCGTCCACGCCATATTTTTCTGCTAGCTCTAAACCTTTGGTACGATCAGGGATATCGCCGTTGATCGTCAGCTTCGTTTGTGGGGCGATTCTATCCCGCAAGGCAACCACTTCAGGAATCAATTCCCAATGGGCATCGACCTTGCTCATTTCTTTGCGGGTTCGCAAATGGATCGAAAGGTTGGCGATATCTTGTTGCAGGACATGGGTCAGCCAGGCTTCCATTTCCCCTAGTTCGGTATAGCCCAAACGCGTCTTGACACTGACCGGCAGACCGCCAGCTTTGGCTGCTTGGATCAGCTCAGCAGCAACGTCTGGTCGCAAGATCAAGCCGCTGCCTTTGCCTCGTCCGGCAACGTTTGGCACTGGACAGCCCATATTTAAGTCAATCCCTTTAAAGCCCATCTCGGCTAATCCGATACTCATCTCACGGAAATACTCTGGCTTATCTCCCCAAATGTGTGCCACCATCGGCTGCTCATCTTCGGTGAAGACTAAACGTCCCCGCACACTGTCGCGTCCTTCTGGATGGCAGTAACTATCGGAGTTGGTAAATTCCGTAAAGAAAACATCTGGTGCGCCGGCAGCTTGAACGACATGCCGAAAAACGACATCGGTGACATCTTCCATTGGTGCTAGAATAAAAAAAGGCTTCGGCAATTCAGCCCAAAAATTTGTTGTCATGATTTACGCTCCATTTCTTTGTCCAAGGATCTTATTTTATGACCCCACTTGCAAAACAAACCCCATTATACTAAGAATGCGTCAAAGAAGCAAAAGAGCAAGACGACACCCGCCGGTGCTTCGCCTTGCTCTTTTGCAACAGACGCTTAATACTGCCGAATAACTGGCGGTTCGTAGGCTTGAATAAAGGCTTCAAGTTCATTCGTTGTTTGCGCAAAGCCGATTTTTTCGCGATCGGCCTGCGTCAAGAACTCATTTTCCACCATGTTGTCATATAAGGCTCTCGTTGCGTGGTAAAAGTTGTTCACATCATAAAAAGCACAAGGATTCGGGTTTTGACCGATTCTTGACCACGAGATCATCTCCGTGATTTCTTCCAGCGTACCCGGACCACCTGGCAGTGCGACAAAGGCCTGCGACAATTCGAACATTTTTCGTTTTCTTTCTGACATCGTCTCGACGACATAGAGTTCGGTCAATCCAGGATGTGCTAGTTCCCGATCTTTTAAAAAGGTTGGGATCACCCCGATCACCTGACCGCCATTTTCTAAGACAGCATCTGCCAGCACGCCCATCAAGCCGGCTTTTCCGCTGCCATAAACTAGCGTATTTTTTCGTGAAGCGATCCACTGCCCCAATTCTTGGGCGGCTGTTGCAAAACTAGGTTCATTACCGACACTGGCACCACAATAGACTGCAATTTTCATAAAACTCTCCATCATCCTTCTCAATCATTTTGAAATAGTATATCATGATTCTGATAAAGGTTCTGGGAAAGGATGGGAAAAAATTTATGAACATTGAGGAGTATCAACGATTTATCAGTGACTTCTACAAAGCCCGCAACTGGTATCAGTACGATCCGTTTATTCGGGCGAATTTTTTAGCAGAGGAAGTCGGGGAAGTGAGCCGTGCCATTCGGACATTGGAGATCGGTCGTGACCGTCCCGATGAACAAGAAGGCTTGCCAGAAGAAAAACTGGCAAACCTGACGGAAGAATTGGGCGATGTACTGGATAACTTATTTATTCTCGCCGATAAATACGATATTTCTCTAGAAACGATCATGCAAAAACACAAAGAGAAGCTATTGTCTCGCTATCAAATGAACCATATGACAGAAAAAAACAGCTAACGGGCTACTTGTTGCGGAACGGGCAGCGGCAAAGGTTGCTTTTCTTAAATACAAAAAACCAACGTTTCTGTGGTCGATCGGCCAGTGAAACGTTGGTTTTCTTCTATTATATAAAAAGTTGGTTCTCCTTTTTATGCAATGGAGGTGTTTATTGTGCCATTTGCTCTACCAGTTCTTCCAATCCAGTCAAGGCTTGGTAGCCGTAGCCAAAGAGATAATTGTAGTCCATGCTGTAGACTTGTTTGTTTTTGATGGCTTTCATGCTGGAGAGTTTGTCATTTTTGTACAAGCCTTCAATGATTTCTTGACCAGAAACACTGCCTTCGATCGTTGACCAGTCGCCGACGATCAGTACATCGGGATCCGTTTCGATCAAGGTTTCGACACTGACTTCTCCTGAATAGTCTTGAAACACATTGTTCAGTTTGATCATATCAAAGTTGCTGTTGAAAAAAGACTCGTCTTGAGCGGCATAGACACTGACCACACTTGGATCAGACATAAAGAGATGGGCAAAGGTTTGCTCTTCTTTGTCTGCTACTTTTTCTTCCAAGGCACTCTGACGGTCCTTTAATTCTTTTTCAAAAGCAGCCGCTGCCTCAGGAACATTGAAGAGTTTACCAAGGTTTTCAATGTCTTGATAAACGGAATCAAACGTCGCCCCAGTGACAGAGGTTTCTTGGACGTAAGTCGGAATGCCCATCTCGTTTAAGGAATCAACGGTGCCGACGCCCCAATCTTGGTTATCGAAAAGTCCCCCACGACCAAAAATCAAATCTGGATCCACACTTAGCGCCGTTTCTTTACTGATGTAGTCACTGCCCAGGTCGTTTAGTTCTGCATAATCAGCAGCAACTTCCTCATCGGCGGCACCAAAGGTTGCACCGACACCCGCAATCTGATCCTTGAGGCCGAGATGCAGCAGCAATTCCGCTGCTGGTCGTGTGTTGGCTACGACTTTTTTCGGTGCCTCATTAAAGGTTTGGTCCTTGGCGGTCCATTGCGTACCGCCTTCTGCTTTGGTGTAGTTGCTAATGGTTAAGGGATACGTACTTTCTGCCTGTGAGGAAGAAGCCGAAGTTCCTTCATCCTTCGTATTGCCGCAAGCGCTTAATGTAAAGACTGCCAATCCTACCCCAATCATTTTTCCCCATTTATTCATCTGTTTGCTCCTTTTCAAAATAATAATGAAACCCTAATCCGCCTGTGATCGGATGATGGTAAATACTGCATTTCACGCCATAGATTTCTTCGATCAGTTCTTCTGTCAGCAGCGTTTCTGGTTCGCCATACCCTACGACCCGCCCATCTTTTAAGGCATAGATAATGTCGCAATAGTTGGCTGCTTGTTCCAAATTGTGCAGCGCCGCCAACAAACCAATTTTCAGATGCTTGACGGTCTCTAAGATTTCCAGTTGATATCGGATATCCAAATGATTGGTCGGCTCATCGAGAATCATAAATTTCGGTTCTTGGGTGATGGCACGAGCAAGGACGACCCGCTGTTTTTCGCCTCCTGATAATGAGAGGTAGCTGCGTTTTCTGTAGGCACTTAACCCTGTTTTGGCTAAGGCTTCAGTGACCAGCTCATGGTCTGCTTTGGTGTCTTGTTCCAATAGACCTTTGTGGGGCGTGCGGCCTAAAAGCACCATTTGTTCTACTGTTAAATCAAAGCTCAACTCATTGAATTGACTGACGACGCTGACTTGCTGGGCGACTTTTTTTTCGGAACTTTTCAAAATATTCATCTCACCCAAATAAATGTCGCCGCTGTCAGGTTTCAACGTTTTGTAAATAGCTTTTAACAATGTAGATTTGCCGCTGCCGTTGGACCCAATCAAGCCGACAAATTGCCCTTGTGCGGTTTGGACGGAGATGTCTTTTAGTATCTGCTGATCCCCGATCGTCAGATTGAGCTTTTCAACTGCTAATTTCATTCCGTCACCCCCCAAAGTTGTATTGTCGTTTGACAATGATATAGATAAAGATCGGTGCGCCAATCAGCGCTGTAATGATCCCGATCGGCAGTTCGACTCCTTGCAGGGTCGAGCGGGCGATCACATCCGCCCAAATCAAAAACAACGCGCCTGTCAAAGCGGTCAATGGCATCAACAGGCGATGATCCGACCCGCTGACTCCACGTACGATATGAGGAATGATCAAGCCGACAAAGCCGATCATCCCAGAATTCGCAACGATGATACTGGTTAATAGCGCTGCTAGCAGCATATAAAAACGCCGATAGAAGGTCAGCTTGACCCCTAAGGTGGAGGCAACTTCATCCCCCAGCAAAAGCGTATTCAAAACACGGTATTGCGTCAGGAAGAAGAGCGTGATCAAAGAAACCAGAACCACGATAAAGCCCAATTTGTTCCAAGAAGCCGAGGCTAGGCTGCCCATCGACCAAAACGCCACAGTCTTCATACCTTCTGCATTGCTAGCCAGATAGATGATCAAGTTTGAAACAGAGCTGCATAAGGCACTGACGATCGTCCCCGACAGCACAAGTTTTGTGGAAGTCATTTTCCCACCGATACTGGCAAGCAGCAGCACCAAAATAGTGGCAATCCCCGCTCCTGCAAAGGCACCAAACGATAAGCCCAGTTGTAAGACTAGCGCCGAGCCGCCAAAACCGACTAAGATGGCGAAGGTCGCCCCTAAGGATGCGCCAGAAGAGATTCCTAAGATATAGGGATCTGCCAGCGGATTTTGGACCACCGCCTGCATCACTGCCCCGCTGATCGCTAACCCCATCCCCACAAAAATAGAAAGCAAGACCCGCGGTGCCCGAACAAACCAGACGATATTGATGTTTGCGTCTGAAATGCCTGAAAGATCACCAACCAATCCATGGCTGATTTTATAGAAGAGAATTTGGTAAACTTCGCCAAGGGTGATATTGGCTTGCCCGTTTGCCAAAGCAATTCCTGCAGATAAGAGAATGGCGACAACTAAAACACAGCAAATGATTGTCGAAACCATCCAACGATTTGATTTAATCAACCCTACCGACATGTGATTCTCCTTTATTCAGCACGAACCTCTCCTGATTTCACAGCAAAAACAACCTTGACTGTTGCCTCGCCGCCATCGTAAAAGAAGCATCTGTGCGTTTTTTCGCTTATAAAAGTGCTTCTCATGAAAAGCGCCAAAGCCATGTGCTGCTTTGACATCTATTTGCAAATGAGAATCACTCTCAATGAATAGAGTCATTATAAGGAACCTTTTGTGAAATGTAAATAATTTTCTGAAAATTTCCTTAAATAAGAGTTATTCTAATGTTCGTGATTGATGGGCGTTTTCCTCTCCATTGACCTATCGAAAACACGGTACCCGTGAAGAAGCGAATCCTTTGGCAAAATGATCCATTTTTTTTAATGATGAAAAAAAGACAGACTTCATTTTGTACGAAGTCTGTCTCCAGTCTAATGCCTATGCTTAGGCAGGCTTTTTCTTGCTAGCTTCCCTTTGTTCGAACGTGAAACCTATGCGTTGCCAAGGATTTGCTGATTCAACGAAATCATCTCCAAAAGACCTTGAGCGGCTTCACTGCCTTTGTTGCCAGCTTTGGTTCCCGCCCGTTCAATGGCTTGTTCGATCGTTTCAGTCGTCAACACACCAAACATGATCGGAATATCGGCATTCAGACCAATTTGGGCTACGCCTTTCGCCACTTCATTTGAGATCAATTCATAGTGGGTCGTTGCTCCGCGAATCAAGGCACCTAATGTCACGATCCCATCGTATTGTTTGTGGTCAACGATTTTTTTGGTAATATACGGAATCTCATAAGCACCTGGAACCCAATATACATCGATGTTTTCTGCTTTGACTCCATGACGCACCAAATTGTCTTTGGCGCCTTCCACTAACTTGGAAGTGATAAACTCGTTGAATCGTGAGACTACGATCCCTACTTTGACTGCCTCTCCCTGAAACGTTCCTTCAAATACTGTCATCGCTCATTCTCCTTTGGTTGATTAAATAGATAGGTAATGGTGAAACTTTTCTTTCTTCGTTTTCAAGTAGCTGCTGTTTTCTTTATGCGCGGGCATCTCCAGCGGAACCCGTTCTGCTACCTTGATCCCTAAGCTTTCTAATTCCTTCACTTTGTCAGGGTTATTGGTCATCAGTTGAATCTCCTGCACTTCTAAGGAACGTAAAACATCGGCAGCAAACGTGTATTGACGAGCATCTGCTGCAAAACCCAATGCAATATTTGCTTCATACGTATCCAATCCTTGTTCCTGCAACTGGTAGGCACGGAGCTTGTTCCGCAAGCCAATACCGCGGCCTTCTTGGCGTAGATACAAAATCGCACCACGGCCTTTTGCTTCGATCTGCCGCATCGCTTCTTGCAGCTGTTCGCCACAATCACAGCGATGAGAGCCGAAGACATCGCCTGTTAAACACTCTGAATGGATCCGTAGTAACAGCGGCTCGGTAGTATGTTGAATCTCGCCTTTGGCTAGTAAAAGGTGTTCATTGCCGAATTCATCTTCAAATAAGGTTAATTGGAACGCCCCATAAGCCGTTGGCAGATCCACCGTGATAGGTGCAGTTCCTCGTAGATATTCCGCCAACTCATCAATGGTCAAAAACGGCAGCTGCCATTTTTCTGCTAATTTTTTCAATTCTGGGACCCGAGCCATCGTGCCATCTTCATTTAAAATCTCACAAATGTAGGCTGCTTCCACGCTGCCAGCAAGCTTTGCTAAATCCACAGCTGCTTCTGTATGTCCTCTGCGTTCCAACACGCCACCAGGTTGAGCGGTCAATGGGAAGATATGTCCAGGGCGATAAAAATCCGCAGCCTGTGACGCAGGATCAGCCAATTTTTCAATCGTCACTGCCCGGTCTTTCGCAGAAATTCCCGTACTCGTCGTCACGTGATCGACACTGATGGTAAACGCGGTACCAAAGGCATCCGTATTATTGGCGGTCATCTCAGGCAATGCCAGCTTTTCAGCGATCGCTTGTGAGATGGGTGCACAGATCAAGCCACGGCCATAAGTCGCCATAAAATTGACGGCTTCTGGCGTTGCGTATTCAGCGATCCCAATCAAATCTCCTTCTGATTCCCGATTTTCATCATCGGCGACAATCACTAAGCCGCCTTTTTTTAACCATTCCACTGCTTGTTCTACTTTATGCATCGTCTGCCTTCTTTCATTTTCGTTGGTATTTGACATATTTCCCGATCATATCCGTCTCGATATTGACCCACTCCCCTTGTTTCAACTGCCCCAGCGTCGTCTGGTCTTTGGAATGGGGGATCAAGCTAACGGAAAAGGCCTGTGCCGTCGTCTGGGTGACCGTCAAACTGACGCCATTGATCGCAATCGACCCTTGCGGAATGATTTCCCCTTGCACACTGGTGGGGTAAGCAAATGTCAAGATCAAGGCATTTTCCAACTGCTTTTTCTGGATCAAACGAGTCGTTACATCGATGTGGCCAGCGACAAAGTGGCCTTCAAAACGCTGCGTTGCTGCCATCGCTCGCTCCAAATTGACTTCGGCACCCACCGAGAGTTGTTTAAAGGTGGTTCGTTGAAAGGTTTCTGGCATGATATCCACCGTAAACGTCGTTGCTTGTTTGGCGATCGCCGTCAAACACGTCCCGTTGATCGCCATACTGTCTCCGATCTGGTAATCCGCCAACAAGCCTTCCGACGCACTGCAAGTTAGCTGGATCGTGCGGCTTTGCTTGCGGATCTCTTTGATGCGGCCTTTTTCCTGAATCAATCCTGTGAACATTCCTCTGGCCTCCTTCCTCGGATGCAAACATCTTCCCCAACTGCCGTCACCGTCACCTCTGTTAGCTGCTGCAGCTGTTTCGGGGTACGCACACTGGTAAAACTTGCGAGACTATTGCCCCCAAGAAACTTTGGTGCCACATAGGTAATGCTTTCTTGCCACAGTCCGCTGGCTAAAAAGGCATCATGGATCGCAGCGCCTCCTTCTACGTAAAGCGATTGGACCTGTCGTGCGGCAAGCTCCTTCAACAATGCAACAATCGTCAACTCTTCCAGCTGGATCACTGACACATGCGCTGGCAAGTCACTGACAGCTGTCTGCTGCGTAAAAATCCACACAGGTGCCGAATCATCGGCAAACAATGCCAAATGGGGTTGCGACAGCGTTCGCCCCCGACGGTCTAACACGATGCGAATCGGCGGAAAGCTAGTTTCAACTGTGGTCAATAAGGTGGGATCATCCGTCAACACCGTCTGACTGCCCACTAAGATTCCTTGGTAGTCTCCACGTTCTTGATGGACCTGTTGCCAAACCGCTGAACCAGTGATCGCACTGCGGGTTAACGCATCATGAGCGATCCGACCATCTAAAGTGATCGCTTGCTTCAATGCCACGTATGGTCGCTGATGCTGGTGGTAAAAATTATAGTGTGGATTCAAACGGCGCACTTCTGTTTCTTCGATACCCACCAACACGTCGATGCCCTGTTCTTCTAAAAAGCGCTTGCCTTGTCCAGCCACGATCGGGTTAGGGTCTAACTGGCCGATGACTACCTTTTCGATGCCGCTGTCGATGATCAGCTGGGTGCAAGGCGGCTGTTTTCCTTGATGGTTGCAAGGTTCTAACGTCACGTATAAAGTCGAATTGATTAGGTCTTCGGAGGAATGGCATTGTTCGATGGCGTTTCGTTCCGCATGGGGCTGCCCATAGACTAAGTGAGCCCCTTTGGCAATGACCCGTTGCTCTTTGACGATCACAGCGCCCACTAGCGGATTGGTAAAGGTTTGGTAACGCCCTTTTTTGGCTTCTGCGATCGCCAAACGCATGTATTCGTTATGCATCTTCCTTCCTCCTTTCAATAAAAAAATGCCTCGTGAGAATCTCACGAGGCATAGACAAACAAGACCGGCAAAAAATCAATTTTAGACGCACTGCGCCCCTTGAAATTTTGTGGTTTTTCTTCTCCCATCCAGACTTTCACTGTCGGTGCCAGATTCACACTGGCTCCACCGCATAGCTATGCGGGTCACGGACTTCAAGCATTGTACTTGTCACCGTCGGTCGGGAATTACACCCTGCCCCGAAGAATACTATTCAATTCATGTGCATTTTAGCCCGACCATTTTTGTTTGTCAATAGGGCTGATCACGAGCCGATAGGAATTCCTCTTGGCTTTTTCTTTTGGCAACTCCAAAACAACGACAACAGAAATCCCTTGTCGTTCCGCCATTTTCCTAAGCTGCAGCAAGGTGATTTTGCCTGTAAAAAAATACGAGAAAACCTAGGTTAAATATTTTTTCTCGAACGAAGCCATTTATCGAACTCCGTCACGAGTAAGACGACCATCCCAGAAGCTGCTGAGATGACCCAGCCAATCAAGGACATGTCCTCAGTATGAAAGGCGCTTTGCATAAATGGAACATAGGTCAATAACAGTTGTAGAACCAGCATCACACCAATGATCACGAACGCTTTTGGATTGGTGAAGGAAGCTTTAGAAAATGCTGGTGCACTGGTACGGATGTTGAACAAATAGAAAATCTTACTCAAGACCACGATATTGACCATCATGGTACTGGCAACGGCTTCGCTGACGCCTTGCAGCAAGAGCCAGTCATGGGCGATCAAACTGATGACTGCCATCAAGATCGATACATACGCCATCTGCCAAATATCGTGGCGATTCAACAATTTATTGCCTGTCTTTCGCGGTTTGCGGCTCATGATCCCAGACTCTGCTGGTTCAAAGATAAACGCAAACTGGATCGTAATAGCAGAAACCATGTTGATCCACAGCAGTTGCGTCGCCTGCAACGGCAATTCTTTTTGCATCATGATCGTAAAGGCAATGATCAGCCCTTCGGCAAAAGATGTCGGCAACAGAAACAGAATGCTCTTTTTGATGTTGTCATAAATCCTGCGTCCTTCGCGAATCGCTAAGGACATGGTACCGAAATTGTCATCGGTCAAGATCATATCAGCAGAGTCTTTGGCTACATCCGTGCCGCTGATCCCCATCGCTACACCGATATCCGCCCGCTTCAACGCAGGGGCATCGTTAACACCGTCCCCTGTCATCGCCGTGACTTTGCCTTTGGCTTGCAGCGCTCTGATAATGTCCAATTTATTTTTCGGCGTGGTTCGTGCAAAGACTTGATTCGACAAGGCAGCATCTTGAAATTCAGCTTCACTCATCTGATCCAACTCGGCACCAGTCACGACGTGAATCTCATCCGCTAAGTCAAGCTTTTCCCCAATCGCTTTGGCAGTCAGAGGGTGATCCCCCGTGATCATTTTTACTTGAACACCGGCTTGGTTCATTTCCTTCAGGGAAGCGATCACTTCTTCTCGCGGCGGATCGATGATCCCGGCGATCCCTAGTAATTGCAGCCCTTGCTCAAAAATCGTTTCATCAATGTGATCAATCGAAACTTTCTGATAGCCCACCGCTACCACCCGTTTGCCTTCTGCCGACAAGCGGCGGACATGGCCTGTCCAATAGGCTTCATCAAAAGGCGCCGCTTGTTTTTGTACCATTTCAAACAATTTATCTGGGGAGCCTTTAACAAATAGCAAGCGTTCCCCCGCAGGGTTTGCCACTAGTTTCGCCATGTAGCGGTTGTCCGAATCAAAGGGCAGCATATCCAGCTCTTGGTAAGCGGGTGCTTGCGGATAGGCAAATTGCTTATGATACAGCGTCAAAAAGGAGCCGTCTGTTGGTTCCCCATTGATCGTCCAGTGATTTCCTTCTGGGACTAATACCGTATCGTTGGCTTCGTAACCAGCTTCCAAAAACAACTGCAAGGTGTCTTGCGCGTGGACATCCTCCTGCTTTGGACGAATTTCTCCCACCGGCGCATAGCCGTCACCCGTCACTTCATATTCCTGCTCAGCCAATACGATGTCTTTGACCGTCATTTCATTTTTGGTCAGGGTACCTGTTTTATCCGTCGCGATCACATCCACTGAGCCTAGCGTTTCAACCGCCGGCAGTGTTTTGATGATGGTGTGCTTGTTTTTTGCCATGTCGCTGACACCCATCGCCAAAACCACCGAGGTCGTTGCTGGCAATCCTTCTGGGATCGAGCCGACGATCATGGTGACAACGGCTAAGGACAGGACAGAGATCGCATAGGTTTGCTGGAACAAACTGACGATAAACAGCAAGACCGCCACGCCCATGATCACATAGGTGATGCCTTTCCCCAGTCCATCGATCTCTTTCATCAACGGCGTTTTTCGTTCTTCTGTTTGATTGACTTCAGCTGAGATTTTCCCGATCTCAGTCGTGGCGCCAGTAGCGATCACGATCCCTTTCCCACTTCCTGACGTCACGGACGTCGAAGCAAATGCCAAATTCCGTTGTTCCGCTAATGGGGTTGCTTCATCCACTAAGGCATCTGTTATTTTTTCCACCGAATCGGCTTCACCAGTCAAGGCAGATTCTTGGATACGCAAGTTGTCGGCTTCGATGATCCGCAGATCCGCAGGCACATTGTCGCCAGCTTCTAGGAATACGACATCCCCTGGAACGACTTCGGCAGCTGGAATATCTTGCCGAATCCCATTCCGATAGACCGTGGCTTCTGCTGATAGCATCTCTTTGATCCGTTCTAACGCATCGGAAGCATTGGCTTCTTGGTAATAACCGATCAATGCATTGACCAGTACGACGATGCCAATGATCACCGCATCAGAGAAATGCCCCATCAGCAGCGTTAAGATGGCGGAGAAAATCAAAATGTAGATGATCGTGTTATGGAATTGTCGCAGCAGCAAACGCCACTTGGCGATTTTTTTGACCGCTAATTGATTCAATCCGTAGGTTTCTAACCGCTCGGTTACTTGCGCCTCATCTAATCCTTGTTCGATTGAGGGCACCTGATACTGTTCGATTGTTTCTGACACTGATAATTGAAACTCTTTTTTATTCATTTATTCTTCTTCCTTTTCTTTTTTCATTGATGGATAACACAAATAAGCCCCTTATTTAGAAACTGCTCCTAAATAACGCGCTGTTGTTGGTCTCCTATTCAATTAAAAAGTAAGGTAAGTCAAAATAGTGTTTCTGCTCACCGTCACTCGAGTCGCTTGACATTCGTTTACCACCCCCTCTAAAGTTAGCAATAAGCGTAACAAACTATTTTTCCAAAGTCAAGAGTCATCGCTTTCATAGCAATGAAGGGGCATCTCAAAGTTTTTAGGAAAAAAGCCGCACGACAACGATTCGCTGCCGTGCAGCTCCTTCAGTACATTCTCTTCAAGCTCCCAAAGGCTCGCCTTAAAGCTGATCCAGTGCCTCGCTGATCGGTGTTTCCCCAGCTTGGACTTTGATGACTTTTTGATAGGTTGCTGGACGTTCCAGCATTTCACCTAACAAGACGGCGACATCCTCGATGGGGATCGCACCAGAGGTCGTTTCACTGATCTCAATCAAACTAGATCCTGGAGTTTCTTTCAACGCACCCGGCTGCAAAATCGTATAGTCTAGTGCGGTATTGTCGATCAGCCAGCGATCAGAGAACAACTTGGCGATCGTGTAATCCATCAATGACGCCATGCCCTCCCTTTGCCACTGTTCAGGTTCTAAGGCATAGGCTGAGCTAAGGTGGATGTAGCGTTTGATTCCTTTTGATTCGGCGGCTTGCATCACTTTCACCGCACCATACAGATCGGATTGCAGCAAGTCTTTGCCTCGGGAACCCGCCACGAAGTATACCGCTTCCGCATCTGCGAATTTGGCCGCCATCTCTTCCGGTTCCGTGTGTAAATCAAAAAACACGGGCTTGATCGTCTCCGTTTCTGTGATTTTCTCACTGCTGCGCGCACCAGCATAAACGATGTGTCCTTGTTTTTCTAGAAAGTCGATCAATTTTTGACCTACTCGTCCAGTAGCACCAACGACAAAAATTTTCATTTTTTTTGCTCCTCTCGTTTCTTTTTCCAACTCTTGCTAGTATCATCGTAGGACAAAAACCAAGATCCAACAACTATTCTGTTCCTAAAAAAAGGGAAAAAGGCACAGCACAAACCAATTCTTGCTGTTTTTCCCCATAGAAACCCATGTTTTTTAAAAAACACCCAAAAAAATGAAAAAAATTTTCTCAAACGATTGACAAAGCCTTGACTCTTTTGTAGACTAGGTAGAAATAATTTAAATATTTAGAAAATTCCAAATAAAGAAAAGGACGGTGGCGTATATGACCCGCACCAATGTTAGCAAACGAATTATTTTATTATTATAGTCGGGACTGTTTGATTTTATACATTCAAAGAGTCCCTATTCACATTGCATCCAAAAAGAAGAACAGCTTCTTGAGATGGAGTGTTTTTTTTTACCCATTTTCAAGAAAGCGGCCTTTTGCAAGCTGACACATTGATGTCAGATAGATCCCAAACGCTCATTGAACAACTGCTGCCGATTCCCCGCGGTTATGCACTGCACTTATTCTAAAGACCCCTTCTGTTTGAACACTTGATTGGTCAAGCAGAAAAAGGAAGGATGATTTTTTCTTATGAAAACCGTCAACACGATCGCTGCTTTTGTAAACAAGTATTTGATCTATATCATGATTTTATTGATGATCGTCTCTTATTTCTTCCCGCAACCCTTCTTATGGATTCCGCCTCGTACAACGATTCTTCTGAGCATCATCATGTTTTGTATGGGGATGACTTTAAACGTTGCTGCTTTTAAAATGGTCGTCTTACAGCCCAAAGCATTCATCTTAGGAGTGCTTTTCCAGTTCACCATCAGTCCTTTGGTGGCTTACGGCTTAGCGCAGCTGTTTGGTCTTTCTTCCGGTTTGATCATCGGGTTTGTCCTACTAGGTTGCGTTTCTGGTGGAACCGCCAGCAATGTCATGACCTTTATCGGCAAAGGCGATGTCGCCCTCACCGTTTCCATGACCACGGTATCGACCTTATTAGCGACCGTCGTTACACCCTTTTTAGTTTACATCTTGGCTGGTCAGTACACCGAGATCTCTTTCTGGGAAATGCTCTTGTCTGTCTTGCAGATGGTGCTTTTGCCGATCATTTTAGGGGTGATCGTCCACAAACTCATTGCCAAGCACATCGAGCGATTCCTACAATCATTTGTGTTGATTTCTTCCGTCAGTATCTTATTGATCGTTGCCGGAACTGTCGCTCGCAACGGTGCTGTGATCGTCCAATCTGGCTTGATCGTGATTTTCTTAGTCTTGCTCCATAACTTGATCGGCTACGGCGCAGGCTATGGTCTGAGCCGTGTGATGGGCGTCAGTGCCACCCAAGCCAAATCCATCATGTTTCAATTAGGAATGAAAAATACCGGCCTAGCGATCTCGTTAGCCAATGCCCACTTTGCCGCCATTGCTGCAGCCGTTACCCCTGCCGCAGTCGGCATGGTGATCCATCAAATTACCGGACCAATTTTAGCCAATCTCGTGGCCAAGAAAGAAGGAGAACAGTATGAGTCAAAGTATCTTTTTGCCAAACTACACAATCGGGGCGGACGCCTACGAAAAAGTAAATGACATCGTAAAACCATACGGCACCAATGCCGTGATCATCGGCGGAAAAACCGCCCTTGAAAAAGCCGAAGACAAGATCAAAGCCGCTTTAACGTCAGCAGTCAAAGTGACGGATACCTTGTGGTACGGCGGCAACTCGACCTATGAAAACGTCGATCAGCTGTTAGCCCATCCAAGTGTCCAAGCCGCCGATGTTCTATTCGCCGTTGGCGGCGGCCGCGTTTGCGATACCGTCAAAGTGGTTGGAGAAAAAGCAGGCAAACCAGTTTTCACCTTCCCAACGATCGGCTCCAACTGCTCACCAGTCACCGCGGTCTGTGTCATCTATAAAGAAAACGGCGAGATGCAAGGGCTGTTTTTCCCTTCGCAACCACCGACCCATGCCTTTATCGACAGTGAGATCATCGCCCAGGCCCCCGATAAGTACTTATGGGCAGGAATCGGCGATGCCCTCTCCAAAGAGATCGAATCGACATTTTCAGCGCGGGGCGATCAGTTAGATTACACCGATGGGTTAGGCATCCAAATCGGCAAAATGTGCACGGAACGCTTATTGCAATACGGCACACAAGCCTTGAAAGACAGTGCCGCCAATCAGCCGTCTTATGCCATTGAGCAAGTCGTCTTGGATATCATCGTAACCACCGGCTTAGTTTCCGTCTTAGTCATCAATGATTACAACTCCGCCCTTGCTCATTCCTTTTACTACGGAACGACCGTTTTGGAAAAAATGGAAGACTATTTACATGGTGCTTCCGTTAGTTACGGCGTTTTGGCCTTGTTGCAGCTAGATCAGCAAGAAGCCCTCTTCCAGCGCATCTACGCCTTTATGAAGGAAAACAAACTGCCGGTTTGCTTAGCTGATATGGGCCTTAACGACACCAGCGACCTTGAGGCAATCTTAGACAAAGCAATGACCACCAATGACATCGTCCACGTGCCTTATGAGATCACGCGAGAAATGTTCAAACAAGCAATCCTAGACGTGGAAGCCTATCATGCCAAACAAAACCAAGCAGCATTGGCAGCTGCCAATTAAATGAAGCCCTCCAGCAATTCGTTGCTGGAGGATTTTGTTTGGCCTTTTTTTCACTTCTTCGTACTTGTCCTCCTTCTTCTTTCTTACATGTTAAAAAACATGCAATCGTTTACTTTGATTTATTTTTAAAAACTTATTACTATTTTAGTATAACAAAGGAGGAGATTGGTTTGGAATTGGTTTATTTATCTGGGTTGTTTTTGGTCATTTTCTTGTTGTATTTCCTGGCAAAGAAAAATAATCGCATCAAACAGCTGTTTTCGAAGATCACGATTGCTTTTCTGCTTATTTACTTGGTTTGGCGTTTATTTTTCACGATCCCGATTGATAGTTCTGCTTCACTAGTATTTGGGATCATTCTCTATATTGCGGAAGTCATTGGTTTATTTGTCTATGGCTTTTTTGTTTACCTTTTTTCCAATAAGCTCTCAAAAGAATACCGCTACGAGGGGGATGAAGCAGAAGAATTCTTGCCAAGTGTCGCCGCTTTTATCTGCACTTACAATGAAGACATCAAGCTGGTGATCGCCACAGCATTAGCTGTCAAAGCCTTGAAATACCCCAATAAAAAAATCTATATCTGCGATGATGGCCATCGAGAGGAACTAAAAGAAATGGCCGAGCGAATGAATCTCGGCTATTTGACCCGCGAAGGAAATGCCAATGCCAAAGCTGGGAATATCAACTATGCCTTGTCCCAAACTAGCAGTGACTTGATTTTGCTTCTGGATGCTGACTTTATCGTAAAAAAGAACATTATTTTTGAAGCTGTCGACTATTTTCGCAATCCTAAAGTTGCATTGGTGCAATATCCACAAACATTTTATAACAAAGATCCCTTTCAATTACTGCGCAAATCCATGTACAACGAACAGGAATTATTCATGCGCTTTCTAGAACCAGCACTTTCTCGTGAGAATGCTTTGATCCATATCGGTACCAATGCCATCATTCGTCGCAGTGCCCTTGAAGAGATCGGCGGCGTTCCTACCAGCAGTATCACCGAAGATATGGCCACCGGGATGCTTTTACAAGACGCCGGCTATGAAACGATTTTTATCAATAAAGCCTATGCCTTGGGGATCACTCCTTACACTGCCAAAGAGCTGACCTCACAACGGACTCGGTGGGCGCAAGGAACGAAACAAATTTTTGACCACTTCAAACCGCGCCGGTTAAAAGGGTTGTCTTTTATGCAAAAACTTTGTTATTACAATTCCTATTTGTATTGGTTTACCTCTTTCCAAAAAATCATCTTTTTATTGGCACCAACCTTATTTATGGTTTTTGATATCTTTATCGTCAGAAGCAACAATCACCAATTATTGTTGTTCTTTTTACCGCCTTTCATTATGATTTCCCTGTCGTTTCGGCTGTATGTCCCTAAGATCAGGAACCTGACAAGTTCCCACATCTATGATTGCTTTGTCGCTCCTATCCACACTGGGGCATTGATCAAAGAATTTATGAAATCACAGAAAAAATTCAACGTGACCAAAAAAGAGATCGTCGGCAGCAACGCCTTTGATTGGCGAACCGTCTTGCCCCACATCATCCTCTTTACTTGGATTTCCTTTGCCTGTCTGGTAGCTGGGTATCGTTTGTACCGAGGAGAAGGCTATGAATTCGGCTATATCGTGACCTTGATTTGGTCGATCTATAACCTCTATGGCTTGTTTTATGCCATTTTGATCGGGAAAAACCGTTTTATCGAAAGTGATAGTGAAGCCTTGAGTATCGCCATCAATCGTCAGCTTTCTTATGATGCGAAGACGTTCGAAATGTATCAAATGAGTTTCAATGGCTTCCGTGTCCGGACTCATCCCGAGCAAATCTTCGTACCAGGTGAAAGTTACGTCTTTTACGATGATAAGCGTCGCTTCACTATCAATTCGATTTGTCTAGAGGATCATGGCTCCTATGTGACTTTTGCCTTCAACAATCTAACACCGCAATCTGCTGAAGAGCTTGCCAGCTACTATAGCGACCAGCTCAATGCTGCCAAACAGTTGGAATTTGATATGGAGGAAGAAGTCGCAGAAATGAATAGTTAGCCCCGCCCCCTTTGTCGCAAGAGACAAAGGGGCTTTATTGATTCCAGAAAGCTCCTTAAAGGGCAGTTCTCCATCTTATGATGATTCTCTTCCTTTAGATAACACTCTGGCATTTGCTACACTCTTTTCCAATGATCATTGATTGAAAGAGCCAGAACAGAATCTAGACGATTTCTCGATGGCAATACTTTTAAAGCCTTTAGAAAATATTAAAAAGTCTGCTTTCCCTATGACCTGATTGAGCTGATGCGGTTGCCACTGCTCACACATTTTTGAATAAAAGCGCATGAAAAAGCAATCCTTGTTATACTTATAAATAACACGAAGTCCATAGTAAAAAGGAGGAATCCTCATGACCCGTTACAAACGATTTCGCTTTGCTCGTTTAGGCGCTCTTTTGGTGCTGGGCTTACTCCTCACTGGCTGCAGTGCGGATAAGACACCGATTGAAGAACAACCGACTACCGACACGGTCACTCCTTTTGAACCAGAGGTTTCCTATGAAACTTTTCCATTACCGCAACCGATCTTAGATGGGGAAACCAGTGTGGCGGAAGCTCTCTTCAATCGGCGCTCGCAACGAGATTTTCAAGACACCGAGCTAACACAAGAACAGCTGGCACAGCTTTTATGGGCCGCTGCCGGTGTCACTACAGAAGATGGTCGCCGGACAGCGCCTTCGGCTGGTGCCTTGTATCCCTTAGACCTCTATGTCGTGGTTACACAGGTAACGGGGCTTGAGCCAGGGCTTTATCTGTATCAACCTGAGCAGCATACCTTAGCAAAAGTTCTTGCCGGCGATTTTCGGACCGCATTGGCGGAAGGTTCGTTGGATCAGCAAGCGATCCAACGAGCACCTGCTACATTGCTTTATACAGTGGTTTATGAACGACTGATCGAGCGCTATGGGGACCGAGGAATCGAACGTTATGCCTATATCGAAGTCGGACATTCCGCCCAAAACGTCCTTTTGCAAGCCCAAGCGTTAGGATTAGGCGCTGTGCCGATCGGCGCCTTCACGGATCATGAACTCAAAGAATTATTACAACTGCCGACGGAAAATGAACCCCGCTATTTGATTCCAGTGGGGGTTATTGAGTAGCGCTACTGAATAACAGAGCCCATTTTCGTGGGATTGTCAGTCTTTCATTAGAAAATGGCAACTGGCAAGGTTGATTTTCCCAGCAAAACTAGTACAATCGAAAAACCACCTGCAAAAACAGCAGGTGGTTTTTCTCTTTGCTTACAGTTTGTATGCCCGGACTTCTTCTGGTATTTCTTCTAGCGGTAGCTCTTTTACTACCGCTTCGGTGCCTGCTGCCATTGCTGTATCGTAGTACCAGCATTTGTATTTGATCGTATTCATGGTTTCTTGCAAGGCTGCCATTTGCTTTGTGACTTCTTCCAAGCGTTCATGAAACAGCTGCTGCCGTTTCTGCAAAGACGCATCG
The DNA here is from genome assembly GCF_002140615.1 of Enterococcus sp. 2G9_DIV0600. Classification (NCBI taxonomy): domain Bacteria; kingdom Bacillati; phylum Bacillota; class Bacilli; order Lactobacillales; family Enterococcaceae; genus Enterococcus; species Enterococcus sp. 2G9_DIV0600. The sequence continues at coordinate 200,687 of NZ_NGLL01000001.1, read as the reverse complement.
CCTTCCTCGCCCCAATCCAAGAAATTCTTGATGTCTTTGATGGGCATGCCGGTATTTTTTAAACAATCGATCACTTTGATCGCCGCTACTTCTTTTTCTGAAAACACCCGAATGCCGCCATTGCTACGGGCCATATTCGGAAACATTCCCTCTCGATCGTAGTAACGTAGTGTCGATATGGGAATATTAGTTGTTTTTGATACTTCACCAATCGAGTAACTCACTTGCATCGCTCCTAAAAAAATGTTGTTTATCGCTTGACCTAAACCTAACTTCAGGTTCTACAATTAAAATACACCGCAAGCACTGTACTGTCAATCACCTATCGTTTCACAGGTTTGGCATTGGCAGTAGCAGGATTCGATGAAAAAAATCATTCACTGGAGGAAATACAAATGACAGAAATTAAAGAAAAAGTTATCGTAATTATGGGAGCCTCTTCAGGAATTGGGGAAGCGACTGCCGTTAAACTAGCCGAGCAAGGGGCAAAAGTAGTGATCGCTGCCCGCCGTGAAGAGCGCATCAAAGCACTGGCTGAAAAACTAGGAGAAAATGTCTTGTATCAAACAGCCGATGTCACCAATCGCGAACAAGTCCAACAAGTCATTGATTTAGCCATGACCTCCTTTGGTCGGATTGATGTCCTTTTCAATAATGCTGGCATCATGCCTCAAGGAAACTTGGCAGAGTTGAACTATGACAGCTGGCAAAAAATGCTGGATATCAATATCATGGGGGTATTGAACGGGATCGGCGCTGTGTTGCCCATCATGCAAAAACAGCAAGACGGCTTGATCATCGCCACTGACTCAGTTGCCGGACATGTCATTTACCCAGGTTCTGCCGTGTACAACGGGACAAAGTTTGCAGTTCGTGCAATCATGGAAGGCTTGCGCCAAGAAGAACGTGAACATGGCATTCGCTCAACCATCGTCTCTCCGGGAATGGTCTCCACGGAATTGTTTGAAACCGTCGGCAATGCTCAACTAGAAGCAGCCTTGAAAGAAACCTCACGCATAGAAGGCAACAGCCTAACGCCAGAAGATGTAGCAAATGCCGTGGTTTATGCCATTCAGCAGCCCAAACATGTGGCGATCAGCGAAGTCTTGCTGCGCCCAGCAAAACAAACCGTTTAAGTTATTTCTACTAGCCCGTGAAACCTGCTTCCGCTTGATGCGGCCGCAGGTTTTTTTGTCGTCAAATTCCACCGTTTTCCTGGAAAAATTACTTGATTTTCTTGTAACACCCACTTGTCCGAGTAATGTAAACCAATGGTTGCTTTATGTAAACGACTAGGTTCTGTTACTACAGGGGAAATTTTTTTATACTTAGTATAAAGCTTTCGTATAAAACGACCAATCAGAAATGAACCTGCCGTTTTTCTCTTTTTTATGAATAGCCGAGCATGATTGATATCCCGCCTTCACCGTTGACTTGCAAGTATTATTAGCTGTCCTCTTTTAGTACTTGCTTTTTATATAAGAATGGAGTGAGTGTATGAATGTGAAACAGCTGCTCGTCATTGCCGAGCAACGAAGAAACATTACGAATCAAAAATTGACCTATGCCGAAAACTTCTTGGCGGCCGGCTTCTCTGCTGCCGAATTGCTGGCAGACGAAACCTTTCTTGAATTAGAGCGAAGGGAAACCCAACTAATTGCAGAACGCAATGCTATCTTTTACGAAGAAGTCACCCACAATTAATCTCCCCTGTCCAATTGTAGGCGACGAAAAAGCGAAGGCTCAGCAGCACCTTCGCTTTTTAACCCTCAAAGGCGTCCTTTGCCCTGAGGATCACGCTGCTTGATCGTCCAATAAAACAGCCCTGCAAAGAAACTACCGAGAATCAGGAAATTCATGCCATATAGACAGTAGAGGAAGAAAAAGTTCAGCTGCCCACTGCGCCAAAAGCCCATGATTCCCACTAAAACAAGACTGTTGACGCATCCTGTCAACACACAAACCGTGCGACTGCACTCCAAACTTTGTAATAGGTATTTTGTGATTTCATATAACGGACTGACGAGCATTATCCCCAGCATAATTGGTAGAATAGCTGGCAACAAGTCTAAAACAGCGACATCTGTAGTAAACAACTGAAAAAAAGCAGGACGAAAGACCCAGATCAGACTGGCGATTCCAACATAAGCCACAAAAGAAGAAACGAAGGCACTTTTCCCCACTGCTAAAACCTTCTGACGATTGTTCTGACCATTCGCCTCACTAGCAAAGACGGTCACTGCGTTGCCATACATCAAAGCAGGCAAACGTGCGATCATCAATCCTTGGCTGCCGATCGCATAGGCTGCCAGCGTACTGACACCCAATCGTGAGACGAAAGCTTCAAAAGCAATAATAAAGACTAAACCCTCAAAGCATTCCTGAATCATTAAAGGGACCGATTTTTTCAATAAAAAGGTGCGTTTTCGTGGTCTTTGTTTCAGCCCCATGACTAGACTTTCTCGTAAAAGAACCCCATAAATCCCCAGCAAGCACAAAGTCGCAAGCATATTTGCGATGCCACTGCCTAAGACCCCCATTGCGGGAAAACCGAGATTGCCGTTGATCAATAGATAGCTAAGCAACACCTGTACCAACGCACTAATAATGGAAACACCGAGGATGTAATTCGTTTTCTTTTCAATTTTTAAAAGACTAGTAAAAACAAACGTGACTAACGTAAGTAAAATATAGGGAGACATGATTGCAAGATACAATGTTGCGGTCCTTAGCAGCTCCCCACTAAATCCGTAGACAACCTGCAAGATACCCCGTCCAAAAAGCAGGAAAATCAAGAAAAAGCTCACGCCGATCGCGACTACTAGAAAAAGAACCGACGACAGATAATCATTTAACTGCGTCTCTTCTCTTTGTCCGACTGCCTTTGCGCCATAAATATTAAAAGCAAGGCCAATCGCACCTAAAATACCCGCAAAAGCATAGAGAAACCCGTCGATCAGCGCGATCGCCGCCAACGCTTCCGTGGATCTTCTTGAAATAATCGCTAATGAAACTTGCGCAATAATGATTTGAAACAAATTGGAAGCAATCAAGGGTAATGTAAAAGACTGTATTTTTTTGTTCAAGAAGCTCTCCTCTCTCCTTCGCCATAAATGCGCAACACGCAATCGCTTATTGTGATTTTAGTCACAAGAAAAGCGATCGTTGGTCGCTATAAATACGCAACGACCCATCGGGCGTTTTGACGTTTCTCCCTCCATTTAACCATACAGCCTTCTCGGTGTATATTCCTTCGTAATTATAAAACAAAACATACCGACAATCTCCGCTTATTTCCTCTATTGATGTCGACAAGCACTCACTGATGAAGAGTAAAAAGGTTCAGAAGAACACACTGCTCTTCTGAACCTTTTCTATGGGATGATAAAAAACACGACAAACCTTTCAAAAATCCCGCTATTTCTTCACGATCAGCTGAACAGCTTGATCGATTTTCTGCTTTTGGGTTTCCGTGTCGCTGTCTGGATTTTCCAAACAATTTTTCAAATTCTCAGCGACAATGATCCCCATGATACGGTTGACGCCGGAACTGACGGCGGACAATTGCGTGATGACATCGACGCATTCTTTCTCGTCTTCGATCATTTTTTGAATCCCCCGCAACTGGCCTTCGGTTCGTTTTAACCGATTCAAAATATCTTTGTTGCATGCGGTCATCGTTTGATTTCTCCTCTCCATGCTGACATGCCACCGAGGACATTGGTCACTTGAAACCCTTGCTGGTTCAAAAACTCAGACGCCATTTGCGAACGAGCCCCTGAATGACAGATGACATAGTAATTTTTATCCTTCTCTAAGTCGCTGATTTGTTCCGTAAGCTCGCTCAACGGTAGGTTTTGTGCTGTTTTGATGTGTCCTTGTGCAAACTCATCAACTTCTCTAACATCAAGGATCTCAAGTGGTTCACGTTTTTCTTTTTGGGTAAATTCCTCCATAGATATGGCTTTAATCATGAATAATCATCTCCGGCTTAATAGTATTATACAACGAAAAGGCACCATCGAGGTTTTGACAATTGATGCCCGCTTGCTTTAAGATGCGTTCGGCAATGTAGCTTCTCAATCCGCTATGACACGTAACGACATATGAAACGCTTGGATCCAATTCAGACAACCGATCTCTCAATTCATCCAACGGAATGTGGCGTGCCTGTTGAAAACGCCCATTATTGGTTAATTCCATCTCTGAACGAACATCCAACAACTGCTTACCGTTTTCTAAGGCCTCCGTCAATTCGTGCCATTGGATATTCTCACTGATTCCTTCTGCCAGATTGATCGCCGCATAGCCAATCATATTCACTGGATCTTTGGCTGAGCCAAAAGGCGGGGCGTAGGTGAATTCCAGTTCAGGCAAGTCAAAGATCGTTAAGCCGCCTTTGATCGCTGTTGCCAAAATATCGATCCGTTTATCGACCCCTTTAGCACCGATGCCTTGCGCACCGTAGATTTTTCCAGTATCAGCATCAAAAATCAATTTCAAATAAATATCCGTCGCATCAGGATAATACCCAGCATGGTCTTTGCCTGAAAGATGAACCACCTGAGGATTTAGCCCCGCCAGTTTGGCGCTGCGCTCACTCAACCCAGTAGACGCTGCGGCAAGATCGAATACGCGCACGATCGCCGTCCCAATACTGCCTTTGTTTTTGCGAACCAATCCTCCCAACACATCCGCAACTTGCCGGCCTTGGCGATTGGCTGGTGACGCCAAGGAGATCAGCGTGTCTTCGTTGGTGATTTGTTGTTTCACAACGATGGCATCTCCCACCGCGTAAATGTCTTTCTTGCTGGTTTGGTATTGCTCATCTACCAGGATACCCCCCCGGCGTCCCAATTCAATACCAGCACGTTTCGCCAAATCCGTTTCTGGTTGGACACCTACCGAAAGAATCGTGACGTCTGAAGCCAGGACCGTGCCATCCTCCAGAACGATTTCTTGCCCTGCTTTTTCAAAAGCGGTCGCTGACTGCGAGGTCAAAACTTTGACTCCTTGCTTGATCAATTCATTTTTGACATACGCCGCCATCTCTTCGTCCAAAGGTGGCAATACGTGGGGTGCTTTTTCTACGATCGTAACTTCGAGGCCTTTTTTATGTAAATTTTCAGCGACTTCTAACCCAATAAATCCAGCGCCAATGATCGTCGCTTTTTGAGGCTTTTTGTCTTCAAGATGCGCCATGATTTGGTCTAAGTCAGGAACATTGCGCAAAGAAAAGGCGTTGGTTGCTTCTTCTAGCCCTTTGATCGCCGGTACTAGCGGTTTTGCCCCCGGTGATAAAATCAACGCATCATAAGATTCCGTGAAAATTTGCTCGCCGTTTTTGACTGTCACCGTTTTCTCCTGCGGATGGATCGCCAGCACTTCATGAAGAGGCCGCACATCTAGGTTAAACCGTTTTTTTAATGCCTCAGGTGTTTGGACCAATAAGGCGTCTCGCTCTTTGATCTCACCAGAAATAGCATACGGCAGCCCGCAATTCGCAAAAGAAACAAAGGGCCCTTTTTCAAAAACAATGATCTCCGCTGCTTCTTTAAGTCGACGTAAGCGCGTGGCTGCCGACATTCCCCCTGCTACCCCACCAACAATAACTATTTTTTCCATCGTTACTTTCCTCCTTTGGTTGTTCCCCGCCATTGATTCATGCCACCGCGAACATTGACCACATCAAAACCTTTTTTACTTAGGATTTTGGCTGCTTGTTTGCTTCGCATCCCTGATTGGCAAATGACTGCCAGTTTCTTGTCACCTTTTTGAGTGAAGCCCGCAATCTTGTTTAACGGTACATTTTTCGCATAGGCAATATGCCCACTGCGGTACTCCGCCGGCGTGCGTACATCCAGAACCGTCCATTCTTTGGCTCCTTCTTTTTGTAAATCAGCTGTTGACATACTTGGTATGCGCTTAAATAGTGAAAACATTTCTTGCTCCTTTCGTATACCCCTCGGGGTATATTAAACAAGATATTTTCCTATTTGTCAACTAAGTGATTTTCTTTAAGAAAAGAAACTTGCTGTTGCGTTGCTCCCCACTCGATAAACTGTCATGTATCGGACATGTACCAATCAAGCAAGAGGAAAAAAAGCCACATATTTCCTTCCCCTCAGCCTCAGTGCTATAATAAACAAAAAGATATGCAGTAAAAAATAACACACTACAAGGTCACTTCGTCAAAGACGTTTTTCACGACCTCAGAATAAAAACGATGCTCCTCTCAAAAAAACAGCAGATAAAAAACGACGCAAGCACCACTTTCCCTTGATTTATCAAGAAGCAAGCCCTGATTTCTTGGAATCAGCGTGGGTTTCGACTATGCTTAAGTCACATCAGCGAAAGGAAAAAAAGATGGAATTTGGCGAAAAAATCAAAGAAGTACGCACAAGAAATAACTTGACCCAAGAACAATTTGCCACTCAACTACACGTGACAAGACAAGCCGTTTCGAACTGGGAAAACAATCGCAATCTACCAGATTTAGAAATGTTGATTGCCATCGCCACGATTTTTCAACTCTCGCTTGATGAATTGATTTTAGGAGGAACTCAAGTGAACAAGATCACTGAAAAACTAATCAAAGACGGCAGCGAGACTCGACGCGCCAAACTCAATTTGATCACGACCTTGATCGGAACATTTTTACTACTATTCGGCTTTGCCTGCTTCTTCATCAAAGCAAGCGCCGTGGAATACATCGATCAATCCGGCATTTTACATGAAAATTTCTATCTAATCCCCGTAGGATTTTTGTTCCTATTGGCTAGTTTCGTAGTATTTGCAGGAACCGGGATCAATTATTTTCGAGCCGCTAGGAGAAAATAAATAAGAAGACGGCATAAAGCGACCCTCAAAAAGCAGATCAAAATCTGACTTTTGCGGGTCGCTCCATTTAAATTGCCTTGTTAAATTGTTTGATTCCAGTAAATACTGTACCGATACTTTTTCTCCTTACAAAATCCACCCTATTCTTCTTTCATTTAACAAACTAATCCCACTGATTATTCCTTAAAATGTTTAAACTATTCACGACCATTCGTCAAGCAATTGTGCTTAAATTAGTATAAAAAACCATCCCAATCATTTTTTTTGACACAAAAAATGCCAGATGATAGCCTTGAAATAGAAGGTTATCACTGAGATGACCTTCTTGCTTTTGGAATAAATAATAAAAAGGAGTGTATGAAATGAAACATCTAAAAGCGTTGGTTGTTAAAGCACTAATGATTTGGGCGATTTTGTGGATTGTGTTGTCGGGGATTTATGATGTCAGTTTTATGGACTCGACGATCGTCGGTGTGATCATTGTGGTGATGATCTATGTGCTAGGCGACTTGGTCATTTTGCGGAAGATCGGTAACATTGCGGCAACGATCGCAGATGCCGGCGCAACAGCCCTTATCCTATGGCTGTATCTGACTTATATGGACTATACAAATGACATCTGGATGCTAGTATTGATCCCAGCAGTATTGATCGGTGCGGCAGAATGGTTCTTCCACAAATGGTTGTTAAAAGAAGACATCGTGCCAGATGAACGGAAAATGAAATAATTTTGTTGATTGCTAGAATCGAACGCAGACTCTTGTTCTGTGTTCGATTTTTTTGTTTACAAGATCGGCTATTGAAAAGCGACTTATCTCCTTGTTCCATAAGCTTTCTACAGTCACGGACGATTGCCAAGATTTCTGGTTAGCTGAAACAATCGCCAAATTTGAATAAATCCCATCTTTCCATTACTATAAACGAAATCCGATCGTTTTTTTAGCACGGTTATACTATCAAGGAGGTTGTTATGGCAATTCATGTGATGTGGTTTAGAAAGGATCTGCGCTTAGAGGACAATACGGCGCTTACTGAGGCGCTTTTGTCTCTTCAAGCAAACGACCAATTGTTGTGTGTGTTTCATCTCAATGAAAAGCAGTTTCTCCCCGATGCACCAAGCCATGATTACTTTTTTAGCGCGGTTGCTCACTTTATCGAGGCTGCCAAAAAGCAAAATCTGACGATCCACCTCTTGACGGGGACTTTGACAGAAGCCTTTGATCAGTTGTTCGCTCACTATCCAGAATGGAGCCAACTGTACTTCAACTTTGATAACCGTGGATTTGGTCGTAACCGCGACCTCTATATAAAAGAATTGGTCGAGAAAAAAGGCGTCACTGTCCATTTCTTTGAAGAACATCATCTGCACCAACCAACGGAAGTCACCAAAGAGGACGGGACGTATTACAAAAAATTTACGCCCTATTATAAGAAATGGATCCAGCTGCCCAAACCGGTCTATCAAAAGCAGGCCCTTGATTTTGAAAAAGCCGCTCATTTTTATGATGCCCCTCACTTCAAAGCAGGGACAGCGCTGCTTGCTGAGCTGCTAAAAAATAGAAAGACCGATTTTTCAACGATCGTTGGGGAAGACTATGCGCATAAACAATTGCAGGCCTTTGTGCAAAAGCGTTTGGCCGCCTATGAAAAAGACCGTGATCTCCCTTCGATCAAAGGAACCAGCCGCCTGTCTCCTTTCTTGTCTTTTGGACAACTCTCTATTCGGAAGGTTTGGGCCGCTTGCCAAGGAATGCCACCCAGCACTGGCAAAGCGACCTTTTTAAAAGAACTGGCATGGCGAGATTTTTATCATATGATCTACTTCACTCATCCGGAGCAAAAAAACTATGAACTCATTGAGAAATATCGAAACATGGATTGGCAAAAGGATGAAGAGGCGCTAAACAAATGGCAAGCAGGACAAACCGGCTATCCGATCATTGATGCCGCGATGCGGCAGCTGAATCAAACCGGTTGGATGCATAACCGTCTACGGATGATCGTCGCTTCCTTTCTAACCAAAGATTTATTGATCGACTGGCGGCAAGGAGAAGCCTATTTTGCTCGACAATTGATCGACTACGACGCTGCCAGCAATATCGGCGGCTGGCAGTGGGCAGCTTCGACTGGCACCGATGCGGTTCCTTACTTTCGAATTTTCAACCCCATCACTCAGGGGAAAAAATTCGACAAAGAGGGGACGTTTATCAAACAATTTGTTCCCGAACTCGCCCAGTTGCCGCTAAAATTCATCCACGAACCTTACCTGATGACTGACGAAGAACAAGCCGACCTAAAGGTAGTTTTAGGCACCAACTATCCGTTGCCTATAGTTGATCACAACGAAGCCAGAAAAAGAGCCCTCGATTTGTATAGTAAAATCGAGCCGTGAGCAGCTGTCATGGCCTGCTTTCAAACATTATCGGTAGAAAAAAAGCCAGCAAAGACGCTCCTCTTACGGAGCGCCTTTGCTGGTTTTTTATTAAACTGGTGCGCCATTTTTCGCCTTTCAATAGTGAAAAAACAAACGGCACGTCTCATCAAATAGTCTGCTGGTGAGCATACAAAAAAGAAACATTTTACATGCTGTGTTTTTTTATTAAGGTCTTTTCGCCTGATTCCGCACTTATTTCTAGTCACTCTAAGCAACAATCCCCTGACGATTTATAGATAGAACCCTTTATTAGCGACGTTCCCCACCTTTCCTAGACTGGCTAGTAACGTTTCTCCTTGCAAAACTGTTCGTTTGATGAAAGGTCATCTATAGAACCATTCTGTTATAATATCTCCATATTTGAGGATAAGGATGGTTTATATGAAAAAAATAATCGGATTCGTCTTAGTCGTACTTTTAGGGTTTGCCGGATACAAAGGCTATGAATATTATCAATCCACCTACTCAGGACAAACAGCTTACGCGTATGTCCCATCTGAGATTCCGCCTAAGGTAGAGCATGAAAGTAAAAGTGGCATCGGCGACCAGTCGCCTTGGTATTCTTACGATTACACGTTAAACCTTGTAAAAGAAGATGGTAGCACACAAACACTCGAGGTTTCATTATCAGAAGATAACGCAAAACCACTAACACCAAATTCATATGTAAAAGCGGTGATCAGTGAAAAGCGGACAATAAAAGGCCCGAATGGCGTTGAAAAAGACGCAATTCCCAAAAAGATTCTAGAAAAATTAGAAAATCAGAACTAATGAGCTTTTGTTAATAAGGACTAATGAGTTGCACAATATCAAATCTGGGTCAGAAAAAATCACATTCTGGCTCAGATTTTTTTGCTAATGACTTTCATCTTTTTTTGAGTCTACTGGACATGGATGGCACTTATCTAGCTGGTACAAAACCACTCGCAGATAGTTACTGGCAAGTGCAGCGAACCACAAGCCGAGTACAGTAATGACAAGGTGCAGGAAGTGGTGCCGCACAACTTTGAGTCTACGAACAGAAACTCAATTAAACGAAATAGCGGATAAGGTTGCTGAACCAACCAAAGTCCCAAAGTGAAACGTAAAACAAAAATAGCAAATCTTTTGAGATCCGCTATCGATCGAATGCATTTTCTATCTCTTTGTACAATTTTTCAACATTAAGCATCCCGTAATCTTTTTTTGAAATAGCTATGACTGGTGTTGTAGGAAAATTCTGTTCAATTTCGTTTTTCGCATACCCGAAAGATGGAGTCAGCAAAATAAGATCGGCTTCACCGCCATATTGATTTACCTGATTCGAATTATAGGTCTCAATTAAAACTTTCTGTCCTCTTTTCTGCATAAGCATCTCCAGTTTCCTACTTAAAGCCTGCGTTTGTAAAAGCCCTTGGTCCGCAATGAAGCTAAAGACGATATCAAAAATAACAACTTTTTTCCACTTCTTTTCTTCTTCTGAATCTTTTGTTTTAATTAAATCTCCTGTTTTTTCCATGTGCTGGTATCCTTTCTTTTTAGAAAAAAGAGTCTCAAAAAAAGTAGGTCTTTTCCTTCCTAAAATCTCGTCAACAGAAACATTGAAGTAGTTACTCAAAGATATAAGCGTCTGAATGTCTGGATTGCTCTCATTTCTTTCCCACTTTGATACAGCTTGTGGCGTAACGTTCAAAATTTTTGCTAAACTTTTTTGGGTCATTTTTTTCGATTGTCTTAATTCTTTGATATTTTTTCCTAAATCTAACATTAATATAACTCCCTTCAGATTATCTTTTCAATGAACGGATCGTTGAATAGAGGGAATGAGGACTAAACTATTGGTTGAGTTCTATCTCAGCGCTTATTAGAACGCTTTCATTAGTTCCTTAAAAAAAATTATCGTTCAGAATTTCTGTTAAGCTTTTTTGAGTCATCCTTTTAGATTGCCTTAATTGTTTGATTTTTTCTTCTCTCGAACATTAATATAACTTCCTTGAGATTAACTTTTCGATGAACGGAGCGCGGAATAGAGAAAATCAGAACTAAACTATTAGTTGAATTCTATTTTATCACACTTCCGTTTTTGGAAAAATATAGCTAGTCGGTTTGTTGATATTGATAGAGCCAACTAACGACTGCAGACTCACATCTTTGTGTGGGTCTTTTTTTACATCCTTCCAAAACCAGCATTTTGAATCCCTTCTGTTCGTTTCATTGATGTCTTCTGCTCTGTTGCGATACGTATACAAGGATACTGGACACATTTATCTAGCAGAAAGCTGCTTGACTGACTCTGTTTTCATCTCGGCATCAATGACAAGAGCAATTCAAGCGCCTTTTCCTTTCCCTACTTCGCAGATAATTGAAAAAGCAGCGAATCACCTATCCGTTGACTCGCTGCTTTTTAACTAACAAGTGATGGCTCACACCACAAAAGAATGATATTTAGAATAAGCAATTTGATCGACGATCGCAGAAACCTGATTGACATCTAAATCGGCACCAATGGCGGTCACTTGATAAAATTGGTCATAATTGTTCCCTAATTGGGGGAGATTGGCATTGGAAATCAACAAGTCAAATGTCTCGTCCGGAGTATAGGGTAAAACAACAACATTTTGCTTGCCTTTTAGTTCATTTTTTAACAAGTAAATCGAAGCATCCGCCAAAAGACTGGAGCACATATTTAAGACCCCGATCCGTACCCGATATTCTTCTTTAGGTGATAACATATAAATTAAAAAGACTAGGCGTTTCTTGAGATAGTTGAGTTTCGTGGGCGTAAACAAGTTGGTCGGTGCAATAATGTGTTCCAGAATGTCTGAGATCACTTGATCTCGCAAGGAATTATGAAACATTTTGTGGTAATAATTTAGCGTGACTCGATCGATGGAATAATTCACTCCATGAAAGTAATAAACTTGTGCGATTAAGGAAAAGACATTGGCTTTGATATCGATCGTCGTATGCGAGGCATCAAGACGATAAATGGACTGGATTGCTGCCATGACTTCATCGGTGATCTCAAAGACGGGATTTTTATTAGTGTACAGTCCTAAGCGAAGTTCCTCGTAAGGAATCCCGCCCACCGTAATGAGGAAGAGACAGATAAAGAATGGCACGATCTTCGCTTCATCTACTGAGCAGATACATTTTTTAGAAGCATAGATCTGTCGAATAAAGTGACAGAGGGGCATCTCTTGGCAACGCTCGATTTTGGTTTGTTCTTCCGGACTTAAACTTCCCAAGGTCGTGTGAGACGTGACTTTTTTCATAATCACATACAACCAGATCTTCAGCTGCTTTTGTTGGGCAATCGATAAGGTTATTTTTTTCGCTAACTCCGCAACCAGGTCATCGATCAAAACAGAATCGATCGTTGTTGCACCCATTTTGAAAAAATTATAGTAAAAATAAATGCGTTGTGTCATCGTTCCAACTAGTTTTTTGTTTCTGATCTTTAATTCAAAATGCTGCAACAACTGATTGCACTCAGCAATCAATCGATTGAGGGTCCCCACACTTATGTTTAATTCATCAGCCAAGACAAAGGCATCATATCCTGCATGTTGAAACAAATAATGGATGATTTGATATTTAGCAGATTTTTTCAATAGCGTGTCGGTCAAATCATCCAGTGAAACACTATCGGTTACTTGCAGTTCCAACGTATAACGATTGATGATAAATGAGACCTTCTCATTTTTTAGTTGCCGTTGAAGGCTCTCTGATAATTTCGTCAAGGTCGGCATCGTAATCTCTAATTCCCGACACGCATCACTTTTTTTGATATGACCGGTCGATAAATACAAAAATTTGAGCAAGATATACTCTAATTTCAAGTCCTTATCCAGTAAGTCTTCTTTATACATGACTGTTTTTCCTCCAGTGTAAATCTATATTCATTCAGAATAGTTACAACCAATTTACAGAAAAAGATAGCAGTACGTTACTTATGAAACAAACAAGCGCAGTAAAAACAGGCCCTTTCTACACATACTTTTCCTTCACTTACTCCCCAACAAACCATGACTGACAAACAAAAACCCTCGATGCAAGACGAATTTCCCCTAAGAATTCCCTCATGACAACGTTCAAGATTTCCTTTTTGTTTATGTAAAACGTTCTTCTCTAAAAAAATATATTTAGACCATAATAATTAATACTATCACAAGCCAGAAATGTCAATAAATGAAATTATCAAGCATTGTTTTTTTACTTTCTCTTAAAAAACGACACTATCAAGTGCTTACCCGTTCTTACAAACAAAAAAATCAAAGGCAGTCGATGCAACCGCCTTTGATTTTTCTATAAACCAATGTTCATTCAGTCTTGCAAAAAACGTTTCATAAAGGGTCTTTTTATTCATTGAAAAAAGCAATGAACGGGTTTCTAGCGATACCGTTTCTTAATGTGAAAAGCCATAGGTTTGGTCGGATGAAACATGACGGCTTGGTCGCTTGTTCAATCGCTCGATTCCTTCTTGCATGTCTTGCACCAGATCCATTGCCATTTGCATACTTAAATCTGCCCGGCAGACAAAGCGTTGGATATTGATATGTGATAGATTATCAGGTAATGGATAGGTAGGGACTTGCCAGCCTTTCATCGCAAATTCATCCGTCAAATCATACAGATTCCAAGAAATATCGGCATCTTCTTTTAATTTGTAGCAGACGATCGGCAACCGTGAACCATCATTATAAATATCGAAGTAACCCATGTTTTCAATCTCTTTTGCTAAATATTGGGCAACATCACTGGTCTTTTTGTGGATCAAGCGGTAGCCTTCAAACCCATTACGGATAAAGGTGTAATATTGTCCGATGATTTGGCTGGCACTTCTTGAAAAGTTGATGGCCATCGTTGGCATTTCACCGCCAAGATAACTTACTTTAAAGACCAGCTCTTCTGGTAAGAAATCTTTTTCTTTCCAAAGCACCCAACCGATACCAGGATAGACTAACCCATATTTGTGTCCAGACGTACTGATGGAACGAACGTTTTTCAAACGGAAATCCCATTCAAGTTCTGGTTCCATAAATGGTGTGTACAATCCACCACTAGCCGCATCCACGTGGATGTAGACTTTGTAGTCGGTGTGTTTGTTGTATTCCTCTAATTTCTTATCTAGTGCTTTGATATCATCGTATCGTCCAGTGTAAGTGATCCCTAAAATACCGACGACTCCGATCGTATATTCATCTAAATAGTCCGTGACCTTTTCGACATTGATGCTGCCATGTTCTTCATCGATAGGGATCGTTCGCATTTCAATGTCCCAGTAGACACAGAATTTTTCCCAAACGACTTGATAGGCAGAAGAAATCACTAAGTTTGGTTTTTGTTTATTGATATCTAAGCCAAGTTTTTTTGCCCGATTGCGCCAAGCAAATTTTAAGGCCAATCCACCTAGCATACACGCTTCACTTGAGCCTACCGTTGATGTACCGATAAAATCGGACGCTTCTGGGGCATGCCATAAATCAGCGATCATATTGACACAGCGGTTTTCAATTTCTGCTGTCCGTGGGTACTCGGTTTTATCGATGGCGTTTTTATCAAGGGTTTCACTCATGATTTTGACTGCTTCTGGTTCCATGTAGGTTTGACAGAACGTCGCCAAATTTTGTCTTGAGACCCCTTCATCGATCAATTGATCCTTGACTAATTCATAGGCATCCCGCGGTACCAAGGACTCTTTTGGTAATTTGTACATAGGGATCGCTTGATCCATTGCCTCATTCCCATAGATAGGCTCCAAATATTGGGCTTCTTTTCGATTTTTTTTACTAAATAACATGCAGCTCTCCTCCTCATAGGTTGTGCTTTTTATTTTTTATCGCTTGCTTTTTCACCTACATATTTATAGATAACAAACGGTATCACGACAATAATCAGCCAACTGATGATCAAGATGGCTAAATAGGTTCCGCCCTTTCCGGAGCCGATATCGCTCGGTGGAAAGAAGGAAATAAAGAAAGAAAAAATAGAAACAAGCAAACCAACCATCGCAACACCAATTTTCACATTTTTCCCACCAGGAATATGATACGTTCTTGTTAAGTCGTCTTTTTCTTTGACTAATTTAATATAGGAAAGAAACAAGAGGACATAAGCCACCAGATAGATGCAGACCGTCAAAGCCATCGCAACGAAGAAGGATAGATTGGCGCCTCCACCGCCTAATGTCAGGACAACCGCCCAAATGGAAACAATGATGCCTTGTACCAAAACGATATTGATTGGGACATTGTGTTGATTGACTTTGGCCATTTGTTTTGGTAGCAAGCCATTTTCAGCTGCTTCAAGCATCGCCGTCGATGGGCCGACCACCCAAGCAGCAATTTCTGCAATGACACCTAAACAGATGACCACGGCAATCAAGCGAACCAGCCATTCTCCGCCGCCAAAATGATGGATCAAATAAGAATAGGCTTGGATCACACCAGTATCAAGAGACAATTGATTTTGGGGAATCGTGGCAGCCACCGTTGCCCCACCTAACGTATCCAAAAGAATCGTTGCTACAACTAAAATCAAAATAGCTTTCGGGTAATTCTTTCCAGGATTGTCCATATCTTTTACGTGACTGGCAGAAGATTCAACCCCTGCATAGGCCAAAATAAAGGAAACAAAAACGACCAGCGTATTGATTTTCGTGAAATCAGGAATCCAAGCGCCTGATCCAAAAGAAACTTTGACGGGGTTCCCTTGAGCAATGTAGACAATTCCTAAGATAAAAAGAATGATCCCTGTTGCGACGATCCCCACAAAGAACCCTACTTTGGCAATCTTCGCAGTATTTTTTGTTCCGCCAAATTGCGAGATCGTAATCAACCAAAAGATCACTAAAGTGGCAATCAGCTTCAGCCAAACATTCGTATTAAGAGCCGGCCAATTTAGGGCATAGGAAAGCGCCCCGACAATAAAGTAAATCATCGTAATAAAGCCTACCGTGATTTGGAACCATTGGAAGAAAATGGCAGCAAAGCCCCATTTTCTCCCTAATGTTTTTGAGACCCAGGTATAGAGTCCCCCTTTTTCCCATCCTTTTACAGTAGCCATCTCCGCAGAGCAAAGGGCTACAGGGATAAACCAGAGGAAACCGCCGACGAGTAAATAAAAAACTAGATTCATCTTCGATGTCGCAAAGGTTGGATACTCATATACCGTCATCACCATTGAAGCAGTTATCGCAAAAAAACTCAACAATGATAGTTTTTTCTTGCTAGTATCCATTTTTTTCAACCTCCTATCGTTAGATACTATTTTTCAGCAGCGGAAGAAAGATCAATATGGTACGTATGTGTCAGATCGCCATCTGCTTTAAATTCGATTTCGATTGCTTTGATCGCTGGCAAACTTTGTTCTTGTGCTACTTTAAAGTGAATAAAGCCATCTTTGTGTTTGTCATGGGTCAAAATTTCATCATCTAAATAGTCCACAAATACTTCCGCTTCAATTTTCTTACCATCATTCAACACCAAATATGCTTTGTCAGGTTTGATTTTTTTGTCTTTCGAATCTTCATTAAACAATTGATATTTCAGTGAAAGCAATGTTTTGTATTCTTTGTCTTTGTCTTTGAATTCTTCTACATTCACGATTTTTACATGATTCACTAAAAAGCGAATGTGATCCCAACCAGCATTTTCATAATTCGTTTCATACCAAACGACGTCTTTGATTTTCGGATCGATTCCCTTAGTTACGATTTCTTCAAAATACCCGTCATCACTCAATTTTTCACTTCCCACAACTACTTCATCTGACGAATCGCTGATCAACGTTTCCGTTCCTGATCCAGAGACCACTTCCCCTGATTCTTCTACTGTTGAGCATGCACCTAGAGTAAACAAAACGCCTACACCTAAAACGAAACCTGCAACTAATGATGTTTTCTTCATTGTAAATCCTGTCCTTTCTTTTATTATTTTTATTCCATCTCAGGTATACCATTTAACCAAAAAAAGCGAATACCTAATTTTTTATTTTAAAAACAAAAAAACGCGAAAAATAATTCGCGTTTCGGTGCTATCATGAAGTGCAGATAAGAACAATGACCATTGAAAAGAAAGGACTGAGTTTTTTTGAGAGCGCTTGTGGTCGTCCTAACCGCCGTTTTGTTAGGTATCAGCCCTCTTTCAGCTGACTTTTATCTGGAAAGGACGGACAGACATACTTCTAACGCAATGTTTTCTCGGATAGAAGTTGCCCAAAATGAGTGGGCGCCTACTGGATCAAAAAGATTTGTTGGAACGCTGATGCTTCCTGATGCAAAAGACAGCCTGTTGGCAGCTGACGGGCATTTTCTGAGAAAACCTTCCAAGCTTGCGACGAATAGACGCGCAGCAATAGCAGCTTGTAGGGTTCAAAAAACACCCAAAATCGCACGGGGCAGTCATCTTTCTTAGCGCTGTAGCTCTTTAGCCCCTACGACTTTGCGGTTAGAAAAAGCATGTCAGGCACAGGCAATCAAACGTCTTTAGCTCTCATCCGAATATCTGGTGTCGTACATGACGCCTTCATCCACAGGGTTTCCGCAGTGATGGCACATAGGTAAGTCAAAAACAAATGATCCTCAAAACGTTTATCCTCACGCGTATCCTAGACAAATCTACTTCCCCATTCTGAACACAAAAAATAGGCATTACCTACTTTCTACTTACTTGTGCCATCCTCTGCTTGATAAAATGATCAAAATTTTTTGATTGAAAAGAAAAAAATGCCTATTCTGTTTCTTGATCACTTTTTAGTGATCGATCATTACTTAGCTAGCTAAGCCCCAAACCCCAAGCAGCCTCCGAAACTATTTTTCGGAGGCTGCTTGGGGGTTATCTTTTCACTCAAATTGGGAAGTTTTTGGAGGCATTACAAATGAAGGTGACTTGCTTGAGTAGCAGCCTTTCACATTACCAGCATAATCTAAATGATGACGACCTATAAAATTATGAATGATAGACAGTCGTATATAACGACTGCTGAAAACAAAAAGCTTGCGACGATTATCTTGTTTCTAAAATCGTCTTCAATCAATCTAATTTTAGAGCTTCTAGGCATACAGCCAAGCAATCCTCAAAAACAAAGAATTAAAAAAACAGCTACTTGTTATCAACTTTCTTCATATACAGAATTGGATAAGGGTTTCCTTGTTCGTCTAACTCGCTTCTTTTGTATAGCTCAAATCCCATATGCTCATAAAATCCTTTCGCCTGAGGATTCTGTTCATTTACTCCCAGTTCATTTACAGCATAGTTTTCCATCCCGTAAGCTAAGAGTTTTTTTCCTAGTCCCTTACCTCTTTGTTCATTTGCTATAAAAAGCATTTCAAGATTTCGATCCGAGATCCCCATGAAGCCAGCTGGCTCTCCATGCTCACTTTCTACGACAATCAAATGTGGCACATGATGCAATGCCTCTGGAATATATTGCTTAATGACCTGGATTTCTGCCTCTGACAAAAAGGTGTGCGTCGCCTTAACAGAACTCTCCCAAACTTCAATTAATTGTTGCTCTAACTTTTGATTCATACTACTTACTTCTTTTATATTCATGAATAGTCACACTCTCATCAGCTTGTTTTCGTTTTGCATAACAAGAACCGATTGTTTCCTTGATCCAAGTTAAAAATTTTCATCATCATCATAACATGAGATGAATTTAATTAAAATCTATGGATAAAAACTGCCGCGCTCAAATAGATAACGAAACAATCAATTCTAAGAGAGTATGACTTGCTTTGAAACACACTAAAAAAGGAGCTTTCAATATTGATAATTTCTCAAATCATTCTGTTGAAATAAAAATACTTGTAGCTTTTTCTTCCCGAATAGTCGCCATAACGAACAAAATATATTCTTTTAAACAAACGATTTTAAACCACTTGCCCTAGAGTCCACTTCAGGGTTTATGATTACTTATAGAAAAGATAAGGAGAACCAACGATGAATATAAAAAAAGCAGCGGAAATGTTTGATTTGAGCGTAGACACATTGCGCTATTACGAACGAGTCGGTGTGATTCCACCTGTCCAACGCAATGAGAGTGGCTATCGGGTGTACACAACAAATTATCTAAACTGGATCTATTTAGCAAAACATTTACGAAATGCAGGATTGTCGATCGAATCCCTAATTGAATTTGCTCAATTGGCACAAGTACGTGAAAGTCAAAACGTCGAAACAGCTCAGAAACAGATTTTAGCCGATCAACTCGAAGAATTAGAGAAAAAGTTAGCAGCAATGCAGGAAGTAAGAGACCTACTTATTTATAAGATAGAAACGTATGATGAGCATATCGCAAAATTTAGAGCAGGAAATATGCCCCCTGATAAAGTGGAAAAATTATGGGAACGAAAAAAGTAACACCTTTTACTTGCTATAGACCCAACTCCAAGGTTTAGGATAGAACATGTAATGAAAATTAGAGGAGGAAACACTATGCAAACAATCACACTCAATAATGGTGTCACCATGCCACAACTAGGATTTGGCGTTTATCAAATCCCTTTGGAAGAAACAGCAGAAGCTGTTTACCAAGCAATCAAAGCTGGGTATCGACTGATCGACACTGCTTCTATTTATGGAAATGAAAAAGAAACAGGCGAGGGAATCAAGCGCGCCATGACTGAAGGTCTAGTAACTCGAGAAGAACTTTTTGTCACCTCTAAATTATTTATTCTCCAAGCTTCCGAAGAAAAAGCTAAAGAAACGATTGAACATTCGCTTGACACAATGGGGTTGACATACCTTGATCTTTATCTTATTCACCAACCATATGGAGATATTTATGGTGCTTGGCGCTCAATGGCTGCTGCTCAAAAAACAGGGAAATTACGTGCAATTGGCGTTTCAAATTTCAAATCAGCTAAGATGATCGAGTTTGTCGGCTTGAATGAGGTGAAACCTCAAATCAATCAAATCGAAGTGAACCCTTGGAATCAACGAGTGGAAGATCAGGAATGGCATGATAAATATGACGTCCAAGTTGAAGCTTGGGCACCTTTTGCAGAAGGACGCCATGACCTATTTACCAATCCGACATTAGCAGAAATTGGCAAGCAATATGGCAAAACGGTTGGCCAAGTTGTTCTTCGCTGGTTGACGCAAAGAGGGATTGTCGCTTTAGCAAAAACAGTTCGTCCAGAACGGATGGCTGAAAACATTGCTATTTTTGACTTTGAGCTTTCCCAGGAAGACATTGAAAAAATAGCCGCTTTAGATAAAAAAGAGTCCGCATTCTTTGACCACGATGCTCCCCAACAAGTGGAATGGTTTATGAATCGGATGTTAGATACTGAAAGCTAATAGGTTTTTATTGAAGAAAACCAATACCAGTCCGCTCCCCTTGCAAAAGGAGGCGGACTTATATTGTTTCTTACTGAATGGTAGGTCGTCACTTTTCTTTGTAAAAATGAAACTGTTTTTGGAACTCCGGCTAGTGAATCTGCACGGATCAAATAACTGCCTTTCATACTTAATCGTGGGTCCTAAATGATGACCTACAAAGTGACGAAGGACGGACATTCGTAGATAAGAACTGTGCAAAGCAACAAGCCTAAGACGCTTATCTGGCCTCTCAAATTTCCTTTCACCAAATATGTTTTAGAGATTCTATACGTACCTATAGATAAATTGCCCCCAATTCTTCTACTCTTAAGGGGAAACAATAAAAGAAATCTTTAAATCAAGATAGCTGCTGCCATCACAACGAAATTATAGAAGCTATGTGCAAAAATGGATTCCCAAATATTTTCCCTACGTAAATAGGTGCTCGTCAAATAAAACCCTATGACAAAGTAGGGAAAAAGAGCAAAAAGATTCCCGTTCGCATTTACAATATGACTCTGAGTAAAAAGCAAGAGGCTTCCGACAGCAGTGATGATTCTCAACCATCGTTTTTCTCCAACATAAATCAGTATGTAGCGATAAAGCATTTCCTCAAAAACAGGTGCTAGCAAAAGAGCATCAAATACAAAGGCAAGGGTTCTTTGATCTGAGGGATAAACAAAAATCAACGCATTGAGATCACGAAATAAAAGAACATTAATTAAACCGATAGTGAGGATAATACTAGTAGGTACGATGAAACCGATTTTTATTAGCGCAATTTTATTTAGCTTTTGATAACTCTCTACTAAATAGTTATGGAAAAGGAGGATACCAAGTAAAACGAACAATAGTTTTACTCCGAAATGATTATAACTCATCAAATATCTTGCATAAGAAGAAGGAATGCCACGTATTGCTAGCCCCTTCCATAGGACATAAAACAATAAAAATAACCCTCTTTTCAACTTATCCCTCCTATTGAACGAAAGCTTTATACTCCAGATAGTTTTACTCTTCTTTCAGTTCTTCCTATCTCTAAAATAACAATAAACCAAATAACCACTGGAGCATACTAACAAAGGAAGTCCGACATAGAGCATACCAATTCCTAACGGATAATTAATAGCAAGGTCAAGTTGGATATTCTTAAGTTCTTCTTGACTGATTGTGTCAAAATCTTGAATAGGGATCAAAATCGTTTGTAAAAAAAAGCCAACGACCGTGATAAAAAGACTGAAACAAAAAACGCCGAGTGCAAATTTTTTCATAAGAGACCTCTTTTCAGCATACACTTTATTGCTTTGTCATCTTATTATACACACCTTTCGGTAAAAAAAGAAGCTTAAAATATTTTTACACATTATGCTTGCAACAATTAACAAGGAAACCATTCTACAGAAGTCATTCCTTAGCTGGGTAAAGGAGTCTTCTCACTAATAATCCTTCCATCAAACAACATAGGAAGCGCTTAATTTCCTTCATTCGACTTACTTGAAATCTGCCTCTATGAAGACTAGAAACGCGTATCCAAATCACCGCTATCCACCGTATTTAGAGTATCGATGTGCTTTTTTGAGACAGTGCCGAAATGGCAGACCTTTTCTCCGAAAAAATCAGAGGGGATGCTAACAAAAATACCGCTAGCAGCAAACGAATCATCGTCCTTACCAACGGCATTTTATGAAAGATTCTGTCCTAGCTTCTCTAAAAATTCCACTTCATATTTTTAGTCAGGCACTGTTTTTATTGCAAAAAAATTTTCTTTTCTTTAGCTTAGCAAGGGTGGATTGCCATTCTTTTCTAGGACATGTTTTGTGGTCCGTAGTAAAAAGATTCAGTACTTTTTAAACGGTTCTTTGTCTCGTAAATGAATATTCTCATGATTGTCTTCGATCATTTCAATCACTCTTGGTTCACTCGTAGCATATGCTTCCTTCAACGCAGCATCTAAAGCTTCTTTAGAACGTACACGGACTGCTTTAATACCGTAGCTTTCAGCCATTTCTTTATACCCAATATAATCGATATCGACCCCTTCTTTTTGTCCGTTATAGTCTAGTTCTTGTTGGAATTCAACCATGTTGTATTCTTTATCCACCCAAATTACTTGCACAATATTCAAATTGTAATGGGCTACTGTAGCTAATTCTTGTGAGGAAAACATAAAGCTGCCATCCCCACCTGAAGACAAAATCTTTTCCTCAGGACGCAACAATGCTGCTGAAATCGCCCAAGGAAGACCGACGCCTAAGGTTTGTTCCCCATCAGACATTAAGAAATGTTTTGGCCGATACACCTTTAGGTACGAACCCAGCCACACTTCATGACTTCCTCCATCCATAATAACGGTCGTATTTGGATGAGCATCGATTATTTTTTGCAAAGAGTCAACAATTTCCAATGGATGTAGTGCATCCTCAGCTGTTTGGCTGGGTACTTTTTTCTTCGCTGTCAATTTTTCTTGCAAGTCATGGACCACCATTTTCCACTCATCCGTAATGGCTTGTTCCGTTATGCTATTGGTAATATTTTTTAGATTTTTTGCGATATTGCCTAAGAGTATGGTGTCAGGGAGATAAGTTTCATCTAAATGATCCACTACAGTATCAAGATCAATAATGCGCTTGTTATCGGTATTCCAAACAGAAGCCCAGTATTCAACCAAATTTAATCCCAATGTAATCACTAAATCACTGTTAAAAACTAGTTCATCCCCAGGCAGGTTATTAAACAGCCCCACTCGACCCACATAGTTTTGAGAAAACTCGTCCGTCAATAGACCTGTAGCTTCGAACGTCTCCACGACCGGAATTCCCGTTTTTTTAACGAACGCTTGAATGGCAGCCGCCGCATTATCGTCGGCTGCCCGAGCACCAACGATAATAACTGGGCGTTTTGCCGCTTTGATTTTCTCAACTGCACTAAGAATGGCAGTTTCGTCACTGATCGTATTGTCCAATTGATTCACTAAGGTCGAAAAAGCCAAACCAGATTTAGTAGTCTCAGCTAACAGAATATTACCTGGAATATCCATAAAAACGGCCCCGGGATTGCCATTGATACTTGAGACATACGCATTCGCTACTTCATCCGCAAGGGCATCGGTATGCTGAATTTCCTTGGCATATTTAGTAATCGTTGAATCATTCATTACGCCAGAAATATTAGGATTTTGAGGATACGGTGTTACTAACTTCGCTTGTGGAACTTGTCCGGCAATAGCCAATACCGGGTCACCATCAGAAGTCGCCGTAGCTAAAGGTGTGACCAAATTCAAAGCCCCCGGTCCTGACGTAGTCATCACTACACCAGGTTTACCAGTCATGCGCCCAATTCCTTGTGCCATGAAACCCGCATTTTGTTCATGTCTTACCGTAACAACTTTAATCTCTTCACGTTTCTTCAAAGCCATTAATAGCGGACCCAACTTGCCGCCTGGCAATTGAAAGACATATTCCACGCCATTTTTAATCAATGTATCTATAATCAAGTCTGCACCGTTCTTATTCATAATAAATCTCTCCTAAATGTTTTTTGCAAGTTGTTTATTAGGATTACTTGAGATAGCTGTAAAGGTAATAAATTTGCTTACTCGTGTACTATAGATTCAAAAGAAAGAATTGTACATTAGGGAATTTTTTTATACGTCTATTTCTTATTGCCTTCTTACGATTAGGAGATGAATTGTTTTACAAATAGTAAGTAAATCCTTATGATACTCTCAGACATACGGAAAAGGAGACAACGGAAGATGACAAGAAAAATATACAATTGCGAAAATGGCTGCGCGGTCGAATCGACTTTACAAATGATTTCAGGTCGTTGGAAAAGCGTTATCTTATATCATTTGATGTTTGATGGGGCACTTCGCTATAACGAACTACAAAAGCTGATTCCCGGCATCACTAGAAGAATGGTCTCTTTGCAGTTGAAAGATTTAGAAAAGGATGGATTGATCTATCGTAAGGTCGTTCAGGAAAAACCCTTACAGGTTGTGTATGGAATGACCGATTATGGCTACTCTTTAAAAGAGATCATTGAATTATTGTATCGCTGGGGCGAAGATTTTAATCACAAAAACGCGGGATTACTTGAAGAAGAATGTTTAACTTGCAATTGATCGCGACTGCTAGTAAAAATGAGGTTTTTAACGTGAAAAAGATTGAAAATATTGAAGAATTATATGAAGCATTAAGCACATCAATGGAACATTCAACGTGGTGGGATACAGAAAATCCATGGGAAATCGTTGTCGGGTCAATTTTGGTTCAAAATACCAATTGGAAAAATGTGGCCTATTCCTTAGCAAACATCAGAAGAGAGATTGGCTTTTCTCCGAAAAGATTGGCAGAAATTGATCAGTTCCTTCTTCAGGATCTGATTCGGCCCAGTGGTTTCTACAAAAATAAATCCCGCGCGATAAAAGAAATCTTTTCTTGGTTTCAGCGCTACAACTATGATATCGGTATTCTACAGAAAAAAGAACAGGCTGAGTTACGAAAAGAGTTGCTAGCTATCTATGGTGTTGGCTATGAAACGGCAGATGTACTAATGGTTTTTGTGTTTAATAAGGTCGTGTTTATCGCTGATAAATACGCACAACGAATTTTTAGTCGCTTAGGCCTAAATGAGCCGCTTACTTACCTCACTCTTCAAAATATGATCGAATTACCGGATACATTTACCAATGAACAAGCACAAAATTTTCATGGTTGGCTAGTTGATTACGGTCAAGTCCATTTGAGATCGGATAAAGACTGGCAAGCAGGCTTCTTAAGTCAGTTTATACTCGTTCACCTCTAATTGTGGTATAAAAAAATTCCCTAATTTACATTTCATTGACCGAGGATTACGCTGTCCTTGTTACAAAAACACGTTTCAAGGAGGAGATAGTATGAACGATCCATTTTTAGGATTACAAGACGTGCCAGCGTTTCACGTGACCAGTAAGGACATTGTTGACGGGAAACTTATGGATAAGAAATTTATGTCTGGCGATTTTGGGATTGAGGATGGACAAGACATTTCACCAGAGCTTCATTGGACCGGTGCACCAAGCAATACGAAAAGCTATGCGGTTACCTTATACGACCCTGATGCACCAACTGGATCCGGATTCTGGCATTGGGCAGTCATGAATATCCCCGCTTCTGTAGAGGAATTATCACAAGGAGCCGGCAGTAGCGATAACGCAAAGCTGCCACAAGGAGCCGTTCAATTACCAAATGATGCCCGCATGAAAAAATATATTGGTGCTGCGCCGCCCAAAGGTCATGGTGTTCATCACTACTTCTTAACGGTTTGGGCATTGGCTATTGAGAAAGTTGAAATTCCTGAGGATTCTACCCCAGCCTTTTTCATTTTTAATACCTTTGGACATGTCCTAGCTCGTGGTGTTGTGAACTTTGAAGTCGAAGTGAAATAGGGAAAGCTCAGAGAGGAAGATACGTAATGAATGCTGCAAAAGAAAACTATTTTGGCAAACTAGAGCAAGTCCATGAATTTTATGGTGCGATGCCTACCGGTGTTAGCTTATCGGAAACCGGGAGAATCTTTATTAATTTTCCTGAATGGGGAGACCAAGTAACCGCGACAGTCGTTGAACGAGTAGACGGCAAATTAATTCCTTATCCTAGCCAAGAAGCGAATGCATTTGATCCTCAAAATCCGGAAAACGGATTTCTAAGTGTACAAAGTATTGTTGCTGATGGTGCTGGTACTTTGTGGGTATTGGATACCGCTGCACCCAAATTCACCGTTCCTGTTAAGGGTGGGGCAAAACTGGTTGCTGTAGATTTAAGTACCAATCAAATTCGCAAAGTCTATACTTTTTCACCGGATGTCGTCCTAGACTCTACGTATTTGAATGATGTTCGAATTGATTTACGCCGCGGTTCTGAAGGTGTAGCCTATATAACCGATTCTTCTATTACCGGTCCTGGTGCGTTGATCGTACTCGATTTAGGTACTGGCGATGCGTTCCGTATTTTAGATGGCGCCCCCTCCACCGCGGTTGATCCAGCCTTTATCCCTAAAGTTGAAGGCGAGATTTTGTTAAATCGCTCGGCTGATGGAACAACTTCGCCTTGGCAAGTGGCAGCTGACGGCCTAGCGATTTCTCCCGATGGAAAAACCTTGTTTTTTAGTCCTTTATCCAGTCGACATTTATACTCAATTGAAACTGATAAAATTTTCAACAAAGAAATTGACGATCCTGCGTTAGAAGCACATGTTAAAGATTGGGGCGAAAAAGGCGCCTCCGATGGCATGATTACGGCAGAAGATGGAACGATCTATGCTGGCGACTATGAAAACAACAGCATTCGTGTGATTCACACGGATGGTACTATGGAAACTTTGGCTCACGATTCGCGTATTTTATGGCCAGATACTTTATCTATTGGACCAGATCAATACTTATATTTTAACGCCAACCAGCTGCAACGGCAGGCTAGTTTTCACAAAGGAGAAGACCTGAGAGAGAAGCCTTACAGTCTGTTCCGCATTTTTATCGGGAAAGGTCCTGCGAAAGCAAACTAACCGGTCTTGATCCAAATGGAGGGCAATACTTAAAAGAACTAATGCGATTTTCTATCCAGAAAAGGAGGAATTAAGATGTCAGAACAGAAAACGATGAATGTAATAGGCTTTTTCGAAGGCCTGCCAATTGAATCTACGCATAGTTTTATTGACCAAAAAGAAGGAATCCCTGTTCCAGGTCCTCGTGATTTATTAGTAAAAATCAAAGCCGTTTCGGTCAATCCAGTCGACACCAAATTACGGCAAACGACTCGCAAGCGAAATGCTCTGCGTATCTTAGGTTTTGATGCGGTCGGAGAAGTGGTCGCTGTCGGAAGAGATGTCATGAAATTTACTGTTGGTGATCGGGTTTTTTATGCAGGAACCACCACTCGATCAGGAAGCAATCAAGAATATCAAGCAGTCGATGAACGGATCGTTGCCCTAGCCCCTAAAAATTTAACAGACGAAGAGGCTGCTGCATTCCCATTGACTGCATTAACCGCTTATGAATTGCTGTTTGAAAAATTCGGCTTGACTCCTAAAGAAAACGCCAATCAAGGGAAAAGTATTCTCGTTATCAATGGTGCGGGTGGCGTCGGATCGATACTGAATCAGTTGGCTCATTGGGCAGGTCTAAAAGTGTATGCTACCGCTAGTTCAAAAAATTTTGACTGGCTTAAAAAAACCGGGGTTGACCATCCTTTAGACTACCATCACGACCTAAGAGACAGCTTTCGAGAATTAGGCGTTCCGAATGTCGATTATATCGCTGTCTTGTTTGACATCACCCAATACTTTGATCAAATCAGCCATTTGGTAAAACCTTATGGTCATGTGGGCACGATCGTTGGCATTCACGAGCCCCTCGATTTAAGTGTATGGAAAAACCTTTCTGTTAGCTTTGATTGGGAGTATATGTTCGCTAAAACAGACCACGACTATCAAATCGAGACACAAGGACAAGCGCTAAAAATGATTGCTGATTTAGCAAATGAAGGGACACTAAAAACAACCTTAAGCAAAGTCTATTCGGATGGAATCAACGCGGCAAATTTGAAGCGCGCAACGAGAGATGTCGAAAGTGGCCATATGTTGGGAAAAGTCGTCGTAAGTGGTCCTTTTAATGGAAACCCTACAGGGAATTAATCGCCCGAGCCATTTAATGAACGCTCCCTTCAACAGAATTCATCATATATTCTAATACACTATCACTGATTTTTCGCAACAGCCGGATTCTCAAAGAATGATTTGTAGATGAAAAAAGCATTCAGAAAACAATGGCTCTCTGGATGCTTCATTCATCAATGTAATAATGTAATGGATAACATAGTTAAAACTGAAATCAAGGTAAATCCATATTCGTTTTTCATAAAATCATCATCCATTCATAACTTAAAAAATAGTCATTCTTAGTAAGTGTTTATTTTCAAGAAAATTCATTCTCTTTACTTAGTAAGATAGAAAAAGACAACACCCATTATGACAACAAGTACCCAAAAATACCATTTTTCAGAGTTTTTTTTCTTCATATCTATTCTCCCTTTCTATTCATCTCAATTTTGAAAGAAACATAATAAGCAAAATATCGCCTTCATGAAGGGCAATCGCTATCTGATTCCCTATCCGATTAATTCTCGGTTAACTCATCCCTGAATTTCAGGAATAGGTCTTTCGCTTGTCCTGTACTCATGTTTGTCAGGACTTTAATTTTCTTGACCATGCCAATATCATTTTCGTTTTTTGAAAGCATTTGTCGTGCCATTTCTTCTTTGATCTCTGCTTCTTCTTCCTTCGTTAAATTTCTGACTTCTTTCTTTTTACCAAAGAATCCCATCCTGTTCTCCCCTTCTTATAAAATTTATGCGCTTTTCACACTAGCCAGACTGAGCATTCTTTTTTATCTAAAATGCGTTTTTCTGTCCATTACTTGATTCCTATACTCTAATCTACCATTTCTGTCGAAACCGAGGAAATGGTTAGTTCTCTTTTTTATTTTTAGGGAAGATATAAAAATAAAACACGGAGCCAATGATGATCGCTGGCGGCACCGAGATGCTCAATAATTTTAAAGCAGTGTTTAAAAGCACACCAAATTTTTCTTGAATAGAAAGATTCATAATCGTGCTGAAGTCTTGATTGAACGAAGTAACGATCATCGTGGCAAAAAAGAGCAAGCAAAAACTAATCACCCCATACTTGATACTTACTTTTAAATTCTCATTGTCTTTCTTAGTTTCTTCCAAAAGTAATGTTTCTAATGAGATATCCAATTCTTCGGCTATTTTGATCATATTTTTTTTGCTAGGGTAGGTAGCACCTAACTCCCATTTTGAGATTGTCTTGTCACTTACTTCTAATAATTCTGCTAGCATACTTTGCGTTAGCTTGTTTTTTTCTCTATATTCTTTCAGCTTTATTGCTAATATCGTTTCTTTCATATTGACCACTCCTCATCGATTTCTACCTTTCATTTTGACATAAAACCTACCATTTAACAGGAATTCTTGAAAAAGAGAGTAGAATAGAGGGGATTTTTAGCTACTTCTGGTGATTTACCTGAAATATACTACCGAATCCTTCCTTACAACAATAGTTGTTGTGCATTCTGATATCTTCTAAATAATATCAAACCAGAAATCATAAGCATCTGTAAATAATTAAAGGAGACGCAAAGACTTCCCAGTTTTTGCCCTCCCTCATTTCTCAAGAAAATATGTTAATAGAAGATTCTCTTCCTATCATTCACATTAAAACAAGCCAAATTATTTTTTCACTTCAATATACACTAAAGGAAAAATGGATAAGCCGATTACCCATAGCCAGTCAACTGCACGAAGAGAGACAAAGCCAAAAATGGTTTGCGTGAATGGAATCGTTACTAACAAGATAATGATCAATGCACCTATGAAGGTTGTCATTACTAACAACGGATTGCTCAAAAAACGCAGCTTCAGGATAGATTCTTTACTTCTACAATTAAACATATGCACAATAGTTGATAATCCCAATACAATAAATGTCATTGTCTGCGAAACCTCTATCGATTCTAGACGTCCAATTAGAATCGCGCCTAATGTGACGCCTGTAAAAACAATTGAAATTTCTACAATTTTTACCAATAATCCTTGCGCAAAAATGCTCGTGTATTTAGTGATCGGGGCTTCCTCCATTGCTTTTTTATCGACTGGTTCAATACTAAGACTCATTCCTGGGATTCCATCTGCAACTACTTTTATGATTAACAATTGAACCGCTGTAACAGGTGCTCCCCACCCAACGAGCAAGGAAATTAAAACGATCGTCAGTGCAGAAATATTGCAACCAAGCATCGCGTATAATGATTTTCTGATATTGCTGTATACCCGTCGTCCTTCTTCAACCGCCTGAACAATCGTCGCAAAATTATCGTCTACTAAAACCATATCAGAAGCTTCCTTTGCTACTTCTGTGCCACCTCCCATTGCGATCCCTACATCAGCTGCTTTTAATGCAGGTGCATCATTGACACCATCGCCAGTCATAGCGACAATCTCATCATTTTTTTGAAATGCTTTTACGATTCGAATTTTATCTTCTGGGGAAGTACGGGCAAAGACTCGATAGTCATCAATCACATGGGCTAATTTTTCATCGCTCATTTCATGTAAATCCGCTCCGGTCATTGCTTTTTTCCCATCGGTGAGAATTCCTACATCTTCTGCGATTTTTTTTGCTGTCAGTAAGTGGTCCCCTGTGATCATTACGGTTTGAATCCCTGCTTGTTTTGCAATAGAAACAGCCGTATAGCTTTCGGGCCGAGCTGGGTCGATAATCCCAACAAATCCTGCAAACTCTAACTGACTTTCAAGAATTTCTTCAGTAAGACGTGTAGGTTTTTCATCGTATCTTTTATAAGCAACGCCCAAAACACGGTATGCTTGATTGGCCAACTCATCATGCTTATTCAAGTAGGCAGGGGTGTTCGCATCAATGAGATCCAAGCGATCAAAAGCCCCTTTTGTGACAGAAACATATTGGTCGTTTACTTTATATAAGACAGTCATCCTTTTTCGTTTTGAATCAAAGGGAATTTCATGAATCTGTTCAAAGGTTGAAGCGACTTTACCTAGTTCCTCTTTAGTGAAGAGCGATGCCAGTTTTTTTCTGATCGCCAACTCTGTTGGATTACTGGTTACTGTTGCATTTTCTTCCATCGAACTAGCAAGATAGAAGAGAAATAAGAGATTTTTTTCCTTCTCTTCTGTTATTTCTAAGCAGGAAGTCAGTCTATCCTTCATCATAATAACTTCTTTCACGATCATCTTATTTTCGGTAATTGTTCCAGTTTTATCTGAGCAGATAATTGAAACACCTCCAACGGTTTCTACTGTTGAAGGAGTCCTAACGATGGTTTTCTTCAGTGCCATATTCCTCATCCCAACAGCTAGAGAGATTGTTACTACGACTGGCAAAACCTCTGGAATAGCAGCAACAGCCATTGATATTGCGGTCATGATACTGGTCTCTAAAGACAATCCTTTGCTGATTCCTATAGCAATCGCTAGAAAGCCAGAGAGAATAGCGATTAGTCCTAGAACTTTCCCAAGTTTTTGCATTTTTATTTGTAGAGGTGCTATGGTTGTTTCTTCCTTGCTTAATAAGCTCGATATTTTACCAATTTCTGTATTCATTCCTGTCTTTTCAACTCGAACGTTTGCTTTTCCTGTGACTACTAATGAGCCAGAAAAAACCAAGTCTTTTCTGTCCCCTAAAGAATCTTCACTAGAAGAAATATAGGTGGGGTCTTTTTCACTTGGTTCACTTTCACCAGTTAGAAACGATTCATCAACAAAGAAATTAGTACTCGTTAAAAGCTTAGCATCTGCTGGAATACGGTCCCCTAATGCCAACTGAACAATATCACCAGGAACAATGTTCAAACTTTCAATCTCTTTTAACGCCCCATCTCTGAATACTTTACTTACGGGAACACTCATCTTATTTAATTCACTTATTGATTTTTCCGCATGTTTTTGCTGTCGAATCGACAAATATAGATTAAGAATGACAATTGAAAAGATGACTATTGGTTCCGTAAAATCATCAGGGTGGTTTTGAAATGCAACATAACTAGATAAGAGTGTTGCAACGATTAATATCAAGATGGTAATATCCTTCATCGACTCTTTCAAATAGTCATAAAAGTGCTTCTCCTCTTCGCTTTCTATGGAATTAAACCCATATTTTTCTAGCTTCATTTCTGCTTCTTTGCTGGAAAGTCCCAACTGGTTAGGGCTGTTTCCTTTTTCTTTCAATTGTTCTTTTAACATCTGCCTATACCTCCTAAAACAAAAAAGAAGTCAGACAAACTAACCATAAAAGCCTAAGGTTAGTTTTTCTGACTTCAATAAGATTTATTCCGGCGAACAAATCTAATGTCATTATTTAAATTCCACCTAATTATTGCACATCCGAATATTCGGGTCAAGATTTTCAAGATGACTAATCAATCAAAATGAGAGAATGGTATGCAAAATCGAGAAAAAGTACGTGTACATCCTTATCCTAAAGATAAGAAGCACGCCTTTAAAAAATGATTTCAGGATTTTCTTTCCTTAGCACATAATCATTACCTGTTACGTTAAAATACTCTTGAACCAACTGACTTAACTCTTTGATTGCTTCATTCGCACGAGCCCGTTGCGTTTCATTGATCGATTCAATGAATAAAACAGCATTGGTGGTCTCTTCTGTTAGCATCGTACGTTGGGCTTCCCGCCAATTCAAGCATCGACAAATTGCCCCTTTCTCATCATAGTAAATGATTTCCTTTTCCAAAGCTGGGGAATCAGTATCTGCACCTAAAGGGAAAAAGGATTCGCCGCCTTTTGCAACGCCTAAGTGAAGGTCGCCAACGATTGTATCGAGGTCTTCTCCGCCTAAAGGGACACCATATTTCAAGGAAATACTATTATAAATATCTACTAAAGGATTGATGGGAGAAAATTCTCTGTCTTGATTCACCCGTTTCAACAGTGCTTCGATGGAAGAGCGTACCCCTTTTTTCGTTTTAAATTGCTGAAAAGCACTTCGCCATTCTTGGATCACTTGGTTTTCACTGAAGGTGTCGGTCGTTAAGTAGCGCTTTGCTTGTTCTTTACTACTTTTTAGCAAGTCAGTAAAAAACGTTTCGTGTGCAGCATCGGCAACATTGTTTATATTTTTTACAACAAGGCAGTTGATTTGGGCTTCTGGAAATAGCGCCCAAAATTCTTGATCGATCATTATTTTCTTCACTTTCTCTACACTCCTACTTAGTTTATTTGAACAAATTCATGTCCTTTATTTTTCAGGATATCTGTTTTTTCAGCAGCCAGCCGAGCTATATCCTTTTTAACAAAATATCAGCTACCTGTGCTTCCTACCCTAGGTAGCATGAATGTACATTCAATCAGATCCAATCTCCCCAGCGGCGTTATTCGTTTAATAGTTTCTTTTGATCCCATTCTTGACGTTGACCCAATCAACTTCTACCGAAGATTTTATTTTTTTCAGCATTTCCGCAAGATTTTTTCTTTCTAAAGCAGATAACTGTTGAATCGCTACTTTATTTGAATAGTTATTTTCTCTTATGATTAATTGAACCGCTTGTTTCCCTTTGGCGGTTGTGTATAAGTGTTTGATTTTTTTATTTTCTTTGTCTGACTCTTTTAGAATAAACCCATTTTCCTCTAACTTTTTTACCGCCCGGGACAAAGTCGTGCGATCAACTTTGATCCGTTCGGCTAATCGTTCAGGAATAATTCCTTCATTTTCAAATATACGAACTAAGTAAATGTATTGTCCTTTACTGAGTTGAACCTCTTTAAATTCAATATTAGCAATGGATTCCAACATTCTACTGATCGAACCTATCTCACGAAGTATATCCTCCACGAACTATCCCCTCCCTATCTAGCACTATAATAGCCCATTATTGTTGCATATGCAACAATAATGGGCTTGATTTACTTTATTGCTCACTCTTAGGAAATGGGTGTATTGAATAAGCTTGTCTCAAAAAAGCAGGAGAATACCGAGAAAAACTTCTCTGTACTCTCCTTTTGCAAACATTCCAAGTGGAAATACTAACCGATTTTATCTTTAATTTCAAAACCAAATTAATAAAGACTGATTGCTTAGACCAACAGGTAAAGAAAGGTTTCCTAGCCTGCGAAATTCGTCTTAGTACCCTATGCCAAATCACTCCCATTTGACGCAATCACCTTTTTATACCAATCAAAGGATTTCTTTTTCTTCCGATCGTAGGTGCCATTTCCTTCATCATCAGCATCAACATAGATAAAACCATAGCGTTTACTCATTTGCGACGTCGAGGCACTGACGATATCAATGCAGCCCCATGAGGTATAACCCATCAGGTCAACGCCTTCTTTTAGGGCTAAATTGATTTGTTCAAAGTGGGCTTTGAAATAATCAATGCGGTATTGATCATTGATTTCTCCCTTCTCATCGATTTCATCTGCTGCGCCTATGCCGTTTTCCACAATAAACAAAGGGATTCGATAGCGATCATACAAGGAGAGCAATGAGATTCGGAGTCCGACTGGGTCAATTTGCCAGCCCCATTCTGTCATCGGTAAGTAGGGATTTTTTACCCCTGTCGCAATGTTGCCGCTGACTTTTTCTCGCTGTTCGGCATCTTTTGAAACTACTAGGGACATGTAATAACTGAAGGAAAGAAAATCCACTGTGTATTCCTTGATCGTTGCCAAATCCCAGTTTTCCATCGCCACTTCAATGCCTTTTTCCTGCCATTCTCGCAAAAGCCATTTCGGATATTCTCCCCAGACTTGTACATCAGAATACAGGTGATTTTCTCGGTTGGCTTTTTCTGCTAAAGCAATATTCTCGGGATGGCAATCTTCTGGATAGGTCATGAGCTTAGTGACCATCGCCCCGATTTTTGCTTGTGGGTTTGATAAACGCCCATACTTGGTTGCCAACGAACTTGCCACAAATTGATGATGCAAGGCCTGGTAGATGGCGGCTTCTGCGGCTTGTTTTGTTTCATAACGCTCTTCGACTACGCCCACGGTCGTAAACGGATGACGAAAAACACTATCGATCTCATTGAATGTCAACCAATAGGTCACTAGGTCTTTGTATTCGGCAAAAACGACCTTGCAAAATTTGACAAAGAAATCAACGACTTCTCGAGAGACCCACCCTTGATAATCGGTGACAAGATGTAGCGGCATTTCATAGTGAGAAAGCGTCACCAATGGTTCAATGCCATTCTCTTTCAGCTCAGTCAAAAGATCTCGATAGTATGCTAATCCTGCTTGATTTGGTTTTGCTTCGTCGCCCCGAGGAAAAATCCGCGTCCATGCGATCGATACTCGCAATACCTTAAAGCCCATTTCTTTAAACAATGCGATATCTTCTTTATATCGGTGATAAAAATCAATGCCACGACGTTTTGCATAATTACCGGTCCCTTTTTCGGCAATCGCTTCAGCAATGGCTTGTTCATCGACATGCCACTGCTTCTTATAGTCTTCTACAGAAACGTCAGGCTTGTATAGTGCCACATCTGCAACCGACATGCCTTTGCCATCAACATTCCATGCCCCTTCTGCTTGATTGGCTGCAATCGCACCGCCCCATAGAAATCCTTCTGGAAAATAACTTTTTGTCATAAAACTCCTCCTTCATTCTATTCCCTTGTATTCTTAAACAGACCCATCTTGAGAATCCTCTTACTATTCAGCTAACTCACTTTGGCGATTGCTCAAGAAAATAAATGGCAAATAAATGAACACCCCGACTACAATAATCAGCAATTGTAAAATGACTCCATTGATTCCCCAGCCAAGAAAGGCACCGACAATGATCGGTAAGCCAAAAGGTACATCCACAATGTTCGAGCCGATTAGTCCAAACTGATTGGCAGCTAATAACAGCGCCGCTGGAAGTCCACTTCCAAGAACAAAGGGAATCGCAAAAATCGGGTTCAATACTAGCGGTAACCCGAACACAACGGGTTCACTGATACCAAATAAAGAAGGAACTAAACCAATTTTGGCGACAGCTCGTAAGTCATCTTTTTTCGAAAACATCAATAAGCCGATATTCAGAGAAAGAATCAATCCTGCACCACCGACAACTAGGAAAGTTACCCAAGAACCCATCGTGATGACTTGATCTGGTGTTTGTCCTGCTTCATAGGCAGCAATATTGGCGGCTAATGCTGCAATCAAAATTGGATTACGAATTGGAGAAATAACGAGTCCTCCATGGATACCCACTAGCCAAAAAACTTGAGAAATGATCACTAAACCAATAATCCCGGCTGGATGCTGTAAAATTCCTTCCAATGGGGCTTGCAAGAAGCGGTACAATGCTTCGTTGATGTAGAGACCTGATGCCAATTCAAACAACCGCCCAGCAATGGCAATCACAAACAATGTGATAAAGATTGGTACCAACACACTAAAGGACTTACTGATGGCGCTAGGAACACTCGGCGGCATTTTGATTTGCAGACGCTCGATCTTATTCAGCTTGCAAAAGAATTCTACGGCAACCATCGTCAAAATCATACCGATAAACAGTCCGCCAGCATTCAAGGTTTCTACTGGCAGCCCAGCCGCCATTCCTGCCACTCCATCAACGACCGTCTCAAGTCCCTGTGGTACAACTGAAACATAGGCACTCAAGGAAACCACTGCACACATGATACCGTTCTCATTGTTACGTTCGCCTAAAATCCAACCCAAGATGACGATTACGGCTAACGTCATGGTATTCATCGTCGCAAAGTTGATGGCGGTAAAGGCTGGTTCCATAACGGCTAAAAAACTTAGGGCAGAAAACTGTGCCAGCCCTGTGGTTTCACTCGTTAACAATGAATTACCCAATGTTGCAAAAGAGCCTACGATAATGAAGGGCATCAACACGGTAAAGGTATTTTTTACGACACCTAAATATTTGTTATCATCTACTTTTTCTGCAATGATACTGACACTGTCAGCGAATTTATCGAAAGCGCTCATCCTTGTCCTCCATTTACTAACTCTTCCGCATGCTTCAAGACAGCTGCTCCATTGCCCCGACCGTAGTCGACTGCTTTGATGACTGCTACTGGCACTGTATCATTGACGATTTTTTTCACTTTACGCATCGTATGTTGTACTTGCGGTCCTAAAAGTAAGACATCAAAGTTGCCTAATTCTCGTTCAATCATGCTTTGATCGATCGCCCAAATTTTATAATCTTTTCCTTGTTCTTTTGCAGCTTCCTCCATTTTGGCAACTAAAATACTAGTGGACATTCCGGCAGCACAAGCTAACATAATTCTCATGATGAAACTCCTCCTTGTAATTCAGAAATTTTTTGGTATAAATAAAGCCACTCAGCTGCTTGTTCTGTGGCGGTCATTGCCATTGCTAAATGATCCTGAGCGTGTATCAATATAATAGATAATTCCGTTTTTTCTCCCTTGGCTTCCGCTTGTACCAAATCGGTTTGACATTGATGGGCTTGCTGACGCTCCTTTTTGGCTTCTTCTAACAA
The DNA here is from genome assembly GCF_002140615.1 of Enterococcus sp. 2G9_DIV0600. Classification (NCBI taxonomy): domain Bacteria; kingdom Bacillati; phylum Bacillota; class Bacilli; order Lactobacillales; family Enterococcaceae; genus Enterococcus; species Enterococcus sp. 2G9_DIV0600. The sequence continues at coordinate 163,022 of NZ_NGLL01000001.1, read as the reverse complement.
ACGTTGTGCTTCTTCAAAATTTCCTTCGCGGGCCGCCTCAATCGCCATCATGGCAGCTGATTTTGCATTTCCCGCATGTAGAATCAGGGTAAAACTCACTTCGTAGTTATCCATATACTCTCCTTTAGCTGTTTTGACTTTTTAGTGAAACCATTGTTTATACTTACGAATAGAAATCAAAAATTTCCTTTTTTATCTAGAATAAAAGGCTGACCCATGAACGCTTATTTTGACCATTTTTGGCAATGGTATTTCTTTTTCTTCATTCAACGTCGTTCTTTGCCTCAAGAATCAACTATGACTGCCTATTTTTCTGCCAACTTCTAGTCGTTGTCCTCGTATTAGCTAGATACTTAGACTTAGGGAGCGGAAATGGTACTGCGCAGGTACCATTTTTGTGGAACCGACAGTTTTTTTAGGACGACTCTCCCCATTGTCCGCCTAGTACTGTTCATCATCTACTCTGTCTCACTTCGTGAGTCAATCGTAGTGATTCCTAGTTTGGT
>NZ_NGLL01000001.1:157550-159026 GCF_002140615.1 Enterococcus sp. 2G9_DIV0600 | reverse complement strand
TCGATGGTTCCACCTAAAATCTTAGTTTTACATTTAGTATTTCTCAATAGTTGATCGGCAATATCTAATGAATTTGTCGTTGCTACGATATTCTCATAAGGTCTTATATGTCTAGGAATGCAACTGACCGTTGTTGAAATATCTAAAAAAATATGGGAATTATCTTTTACTAAATTACTAGCAGTTTTTGCTAGAATATCTTTTTCAGCACTAAGATCTTCAGTACGTTCAAGATATTCATCTAAACGACTAAAGGTATTGGGCAAACTAATTCCACCATATGTGCGATCGATAGCATTATTTTGAGCTAATTTGACAATATCTCTTCTTGCTGTATCTCTTGAAGAACCTGTTAAGGTAACGATTTCCTTCAAACTAAGAGTTCCACGCGACTTCAATTCCTCCAAAATTAACTCAAGCCTTTTCTTTTGAATCATAAATACGCCTCCCTCTAAGCCGATGTAAGCTTATTTACATACTAACTTAAACTAACTTATAAGTCAACGTTATCCTTTAGTACATAACAAAAACACCCAGATTAGATTTGCTGGATATTGCACTTTATTCTGGTATCCTAGTTAGAAAAACACATTTGAGTCCATATTATGTAAAATAATTTTCGATATGTACCTCACTATTCTACTCACCTACCTTGAATGAGCTTGATTGCGTCTCTTTTAATCAAGCTCATTCATTCTACTCTCAAAGCGAACAGTAACTGGGTAAATGATCATTTCAACGAATCTTTCCTTTTGACCAATGGGAAGAAAATTTTAAAGATCCAATGCTACAGCAACCATTATGGACCGTTTGGTTCATCTTTAGTTGCGCTTCATATGAAAAACGACCTAGGTAGTTCTTTTCAATATTCTATGATAAAATAGATTTGCGAAACGTGAGAATTTCGAGCATAGAAGCACAAAAGCCAGCCCTACTGCCAATAGGTCTGGCTTCTTTTCGTTCATTGCGACTCGGAACGTGTGGGTTAATGACAACTAGCTCTTAGTCATCGACTTTCTCGTCTAACCAACGAGAAATCATTTCCAGATCCAATCCGCAAAAAATTGGGGCGATAACCAACGTGAGAATTTGTTGAAGCATAAAAGCACCACCCCCTTTTAGGGGCAAGTTGTCTCATCTAGTGTATCAAAATGTCAAAAGGATTTGATGATAATTAGGAATGTACTCATATTATTTTGCATCTATTATTCTCACAAAGTAATCTTTCTCTAATATCTATGACGTATCCATGTTTGGAAGCGGCAGAAAAATTTTAGCTTTACAACATAAAAGCACTCCCTAACTGCGAAGAAAGGGAACGCTTTGCTTGCTAATAACGACTAATATAAGTCGGCTTGCTACACTATCTTTAATTTTTTTCTATTCATTATAAATTTTAACCATATTTCGGAAATTTAATTTTCAAGTTATTAAAAACAGATTCACTTCGATACTTTCACCTTTTTCAAACTTATT
>NZ_NGLL01000001.1:154472-157450 GCF_002140615.1 Enterococcus sp. 2G9_DIV0600 | reverse complement strand
ACTACGCTCCCTTGCACTCGCCTAGTACTGTTCATCATCTACTCTGTCTCACTTCGTGAGTCAATCGTAGTGATTCACAGCAAAAAGGCATTGGACGGATTTGTCCAATGCCTGTGAGATAGCTAAATAAGCGTTAGGCTTCTTGTGTTTTTGTCGAAAAAAATGCATACTCCTACTAGAAATGAAGGCGTTTTTTCGGTACAATAAACACGTTGATGCCTACGGGTATCAACTATGGCAACTTGATTGGTCATCCGGGTATTGGTGTGACTGATCAGGGCTTCGTATTGGTGTTGGTAGCACCGATACGAAGTGCCTATTTTTTTGATTTCTATTCGCCTTCTAGTTTATAGAAAGCGGTTTACTTTTGCAAGGGGAACTAAATTATAAATGAATGAATACGCAGGAATATCATGATTTTGTATATTATATCAATAAAATAATCGATAAGATTTATACTTTTTCTTCTTTGGTTATTTTTATGATATAGACATGCCTCAGGGAGATGAAACTTAAACCCAAGTTGTCTTCTTCAATTTTAAAAAAAACATATGTCGAATGTTAGGATTAAGTGCAACATGTGATTGTTTTTGTATAACGTTCGCTCGTGATCTGCTCTATTATATCCAGTTTCAATTTTCATATACATACTAATGACAAGGCATTCGCAGATAGACCAATCTCATTTCACAATTCAGGGCTTTAAATTCCTGCTACAACAATCACTGGAAATAATCCTCACTTATGTTAACCGTTAATGAAATAAAGTAATTTCTTTAGGAAGTAATCTATTTTAAGTGTTGTAATATTTCCAGAGGAGTTTCTAAACTAATATCTGCACTTGAGAATAGTGGATTTTCTTTTGCTCCCCACTTTGCTAAAGCAAATTTAGCTCCAGCTGATTGTGAGCTATGCATATCATAGATAGAATCACCTATGTAAATTGATTCTTCTGGTAAACTTCCTAATTTATTTAATGCATATAAAATTGGTTCAGGATTAGGTTTATGTTTCGTTGTATCAGAGGCAGTTACTGAAATATCAAAAAGTTTACTTAAACCAAAATGTTCAAATTCATTTTCCATTTCTTCATTTGTTTTGGATGTAACAATCCCAATTTGTATCTCATTTTCTTTTAACTTAGTCAATGATTCTTCCACTTGAGGAAACAAAGTCGCAAGATGAGAGTATTGTTTAACATTTTCGGACCAACATGCATGTAGCTTATCAGCTTCCTCTCCAGATGATGAATACCGTTCAATTGCTTTTTTTCCTGGTATCCCTAAGATATACTCTAAATCTTCTTCTGGAACATCCAAGTTTTTCTCTTCTTTTAGAGTTTTTTGTAAAGACTTAATCATAACAAATTCTGTATCTAAGATTGTTCCATCTACGTCAAATAACACCGTTTTAATCATGTTTGCACCCACTTTGAATTTATTATAGAGACATTACTATCTGATATTGTTCTTTCTAAATCATCTGGTAGACGACTTTCTACAACAAGAAAATCAATATCTTCGAAATCTAAACCTTTATAGTTATGACTTAAGCCGATTTTTGTATTATCAATTAGTAAAACTACAAATTTGGATTGTTTTCTTATCTTCTTTTTGAAATCTATATCTTCATCGTAGGCGTAATAAATACCTGAAGTTGTGATTCCAGCGGCACTCATAAAAGCAACATCAAAGATAAATGAATCCAGTTCCAGCATTGGTTTCGTTCCAACGACATTTCGTTTGATAGGATCGATGGTTCCACCTAAAATCTTAGTTTTACATTTAGTATTTCTCAATAGTTGATCGGCAATATCTAATGAATTTGTCGTTGCTACGATATTCTCATAAGGTCTTATATGTCTAGGAATGCAACTGACCGTTGTTGAAATATCTAAAAAAATATGGGAATTATCTTTTACTAAATTACTAGCAGTTTTTGCTAGAATATCTTTTTCAGCACTAAGATCTTCAGTACGTTCAAGATATTCATCTAAACGACTAAAGGTATTGGGCAAACTAATTCCACCATATGTGCGATCGATAGCATTATTTTGAGCTAATTTGACAATATCTCTTCTTGCTGTATCTCTTGAAGAACCTGTTAAGGTAACGATTTCCTTCAAACTAAGAGTTCCACGCGACTTCAATTCCTCCAAAATTAACTCAAGCCTTTTCTTTTGAATCATAAATACGCCTCCCTCTAAGCCGATGTAAGCTTATTTACATACTAACTTAAACTAACTTATAAGTCAACGTTATCCTTTAGTACATAACAAAAACACCCAGATTAGATTTGCTGGATATTGCACTTTATTCTGGTATCCTAGTTAGAAAAACACATTTGAGTCCATATTATGTAAAATAATTTTCGATATGTACCTCACTATTCTACTCACCTACCTTGAATGAGCTTGATTGCGTCTCTTTTAATCAAGCTCATTCATTCTACTCTCAAAGCGAACAGTAACTGGGTAAATGATCATTTCAACGAATCTTTCCTTTTGACCAATGGGAAGAAAATTTTAAAGATCCAATGCTACAGCAACCATTATGGACCGTTTGGTTCATCTTTAGTTGCGCTTCATATGAAAAACGACCTAGGTAGTTCTTTTCAATATTCTATGATAAAATAGATTTGCGAAACGTGAGAATTTCGAGCATAGAAGCACAAAAGCCAGCCCTACTGCCAATAGGTCTGGCTTCTTTTCGTTCATTGCGACTCGGAACGTGTGGGTTAATGACAACTAGCTCTTAGTCATCGACTTTCTCGTCTAACCAACGAGAAATCATTTCCAGATCCAATCCGCAAAAAATTGGGGCGATAACCAACGTGAGAATTTGTTGAAGCATAAAAGCACCACCCCCTTTTAGGGGCAAGTTGTCTCATCTAGTGTATCAAAATGTCAAAAGGATTTGATGATAATTAGGAATGTACTCATATTATTTTGCATCTATTATTCTCACAAAGTAATCTTT
>NZ_NGLL01000001.1:100178-151805 GCF_002140615.1 Enterococcus sp. 2G9_DIV0600 | reverse complement strand
GTACTCATATTATTTTGCATCTATTATTCTCACAAAGTAATCTTTCTCTAATATCTATGACGTATCCATGTTTGGAAGCGGCAGAAAAATTTTAGCTTTACAACATAAAAGCACTCCCTAACTGCGAAGAAAGGGAACGCTTTGCTTGCTAATAACGACTAATATAAGTCGGCTTGCTACACTATCTTTAATTTTTTTCTATTCATTATAAATTTTAACCATATTTCGGAAATTTAATTTTCAAGTTATTAAAAACAGATTCACTTCGATACTTTCACCTTTTTCAAACTTATTGATAACATGCTTAAAAATAAGTTGGACATCTTCAGCCACAAAGACACTCGATTACTTTCTGTGATACAATTAATATATATTAATATATATGTTATAACAAGGAGGGTACATAGTGGATATTGGGTTATTTATGCTGACGCTTTCATTATTAGCATCACTTGCGAGTATTTTCAAATTAAATTCATCACCAAATTTTCTAATCGGCTACAGAACTAAACAAAGTATGTCTAACGATCAAAACTGGAGGTTCGCTCAAAAAACATTTTTCCCTATGTCGTTTATTTTTGTTTTCATCGTAATACTATTTAATAGGAATGGATTCATTGGAGATGGGGTCTATACTGTTTTATGTCTCGTCGTTTATATGCTTGCAGCTGTAGTCACTGAATATATGTTGTATAAGAAGAATAGGAAGTAACAAACAAATATGCTTAATTTTATCCAGAATCATTTCAAAGGTCTCATAGGTATCTATATCTAACTGGCACAACCAAAGCAGATACTTCTTTTCTTTGTAGGTCCAATCAACATTTGAATTATTACTTTCATAAAACTAATGATAGTATTTTGCCATAAAAAACTCATCTTTATTTTCTCCATCTATCTTCATTGATATCTTCCGTACACCTTCTATAACAAAACCGTTATGAGTATATAAATCAACGGCTCTTTTATTATGTGAAAGAACTGTCAGCTCTATTCTCTCAATCCCATTATCTTTAGCCCATGAGTCTAATAATACAAATAGCTTTTTCGCAATACCTTGTCCGCTATAGTCCTTTAATACTCCAATAGTTAAGTAGGCTACATGTTGATTTCTAGCAAAAATTCCACGTTCTGCTGATAGATAGCCTACCAATTTATTATTGTTCAATGCTACCTTAAGAAAGTCACGTTTTTTAATGGCTGATTTAATATTCTCTTCAATCTGATTTAAACTCTCCTCATCTTTCACTCGTTCTGACGGTTCATACATCATATACCTAGTTTCTTGATCCAATAACTTTTTCAAATCCCAAAATAAATGAACCTCACTCAGATTTAGATTTCTATAGGTGATATCCATCGCTAAACCAGTCCTCCTTTACTAGTCATCCTAATATAGTTGATACTTTTTTACTCATCCTCTTCAATTTTTTTCTTTATTCTAAAAAGTGTACTGCGGCTAAACCTAGTGATAGCTTCTACTTATTTGTATGATTTGCCGGAAATAAGAAGTTCATATGCATGGTGTTTCTTTGGAGTAATTGTAGCTTTCGGGCGTCCTTCTTTAAAGTTCGGATTATTCTTTTTAGCAAAAATCTTTCCTTCTTGAGTACGTTCTACGATCATGGCACGTTCCATTTCAGCAATACTCCTCAAGATGCGGACGATCATTTTCCCCATCAACGTATTTTCAATTGTCCCTAAATTCAAAACCTTGATCGTAACGGTTTCATCAAGCAAAGGCTCAATGACTTCTAAAGCTTCCCGTGTATTACGGGCGAACCGATCAAGTTTCGTAACAACGATTTCGTCTCCAGGCTTGAGACCAGCCAAAAGCTGATTGAACTTTGGCCGATCTCGTTTTGTACCTGTAAATTTTTCAGAAAAAATATTCTTCTTCTTAACATCGTTCTCAAGCAGCTGTTGAATCTGCTCCTTCGTACTTTGAGAAGTAGTTGAAATACGTGCATAGCCATATTTTGTCATTTGATCCACCTGCTCTTACAAATCATCGATCGTATATTCAGAGTACCCTTCATAAAAATAGCTAACATCGATTCCTTTCATATATAACTCACGATCGTCAATTTTATCAGTCAGAGCATTAGAAATTAAATAGCATATTTCTAAGTCATTTATTGGACTGCGCTCCATTGCGGAAAGATAGTCTTCTTTGTTGATTAAGCACCAATCGACAACTTTCTGCAATTCTTTTTTTTAAATGAGAGCCAGCCAAATTCTAGTAGTCCGACCATTTCCTTCACGAAAAGGGTGAGCGATATTCATCTCTACATATTTCTTGATAATCTCTTCAAAAGAAGTTTGCGGCAGCTGATCAATATGCTTTAACGAACGCTCCAAGTACATGACCAGCGCAAATTGAAAATTTCCTTTTGTGATATTGACTGTTCGAATTTTTCCTGCAAAATCGTAGATTTCTGAAAAGAGAAACTCATGAATTTCAGCTAAGCCTTTAAACGTGCCAACTTCGATTTCATTTATTTTTCCTGAATCATATAATTCCTTCGCTTTTTGCTTGCTTAGTTTTTCTTCAGCCTTGTCTAATGCAGCTTGATTGGTTAAACCAAAATGTTATCTAAAATCATGCAAAATCCTCTTAACTTTATGAAATAAGTTTATGGAAGACTCTCAAGCCTATTATACCGAGTGTTTACCAACGTATCAAAAACTATTAAGTTTCTGACCCTGTAACTCGCACTTCAAAACCTTACTTAAAAAGAAGTCTGAAAGAAAAAAAGAGTATTCAAAAATTCTTTTTTCTAAATAGCTACATCATATCTATATATTGACACTCAAAGAACCAGAATAAGTTATCTGAAAGCCGACTTATTCTGGTTAATGATGATCTTTATTATATTTTTACATTGAAAGAATTGCTTCCTTCTCTTTCACTGCAACCCAAATCTCACTGTAACAATTTTCTAGCCCTTCATCATAGTTTGTAAAAGAAAGCTCTGGGGCTTGGACCAATTCGTAGTTTGAAGAGGGCAGCCATTCAGAGTAGATCTTTCCCCAAGTATCTTGTAAAGTCTGAGGAAATGGTCCCTTATTTGGGAAAATCGCCCATTTGTGTTTCGCAATAGGTAGTTGCTCCAAATCATCAAAAAGATTTTCTTGTGTTGTCGCAAAACCGATGAAATGTGTTAGTTCTCCTGTTTCCTCCATCCTTCCTTCATCGAACCCGTAGGAAGCGTTCAACACCTGATTAGGATACATATTCCCTAATTTACGCATTTCTGTTCGTTGCTTTTCCGTCATTGATTGTGCCAGCTCTTGAACCACCTTGTTTGTTCCTTCAAATTGTATGGGAACACGCTTTGAGACACCCACTAAATTGAATGTGGGTTTTTCTTCAATTTTAAAATCCATTGAAACTCCTCCTTTAACATTAATATAAAAGGATAGTGGAGGAAAAGACTTTTGAAACTGATTTTTGATAATCTCGGAAGGCAAGAAGCCTGACCATTCTCGGAATGCTCTTGAAAATCCCTCTACGGACTGGTAGCCGTATTTAAAGGCTACTTCTGTTACGGATTCACCGTTGATTAAATCACTATTAGCCAATGCCAACCGTCGATTTCTAACATATTCTACTAATGAAATCCCAGCAATAAATGAAAACGTACGCTTTAAATGGTATTCAGATAACCCCATCGTTTTAGCAGCCTCTGCCAGTGAAATCTCTTGTGTTAATCGCTCTTCGATATACGTCATCAACCGATTCAACTCTTGAATCATTTCTTCCACCTCACCTATGTACTGATTCTATATAAGATTCCGTTATCGGACTTGATAAATGCTAGACTAATATTATCGGTTTCACCTATTGGAATGACGAATCGTTTAATCTCAAACTTCATGCACGTATTCCTATAAAAATAGTGCCTATTTCCAACTTGTTTTTCTTCAACACCTATTAAACACCTCCTTACTCACAATTGCTAACAGAATACTCGATAGATTTGAATGAGTCTAGAAGATTTTTTATGTTTTTATCGCTTTTCTCTGAAACTTCGTGGATATTCTTCCGGTAACGAACTGTTCTAAAATTCATCGTCTCCTATTTTCAGCTGAACATAGATTTTGTTACGAGTTTCTGTGCACTATATAGAATACTTTTCATAGAAATTTGTTCAAAGAAAAGAATGTCCAGAAAACAGTCATTTTCTGAACACTCCAATTTTAATGGTAACCACAGTTTTATAATTTTTCTTAATTTTGAATTCCATATCGAGATTATGTTAATTTGGGGAAGAATTAACACGCGCACTAATTTATTATCATTTCTTAATCGTTTTATAAATACCATATGCACAATATAAAATAAACAAGACGGGGATAGCGATTAATGGCGTTTTTAGTAATAAATAAGGATCTAAAACACCATTGACTGTACCTTGTTTAACCAAAAGATAGTTGCAGTAACTGATCAATTGTAATTGAAAAAATAGAATGAATCCGATAAATAAACTATAAATGTATTGTTTCTCCATCTTTTTCTCCTTAGAGGTTTTTAAATGAGTAATCCCAATGACCAAAGGTTTTTACAGTAGCGGTTTTAGTTGTCTTTGTTTTGACCCCACTTATATATTCACGCTGTACTACTTTTGTAGATTTGTACACTGGTCTAAAAATTATTTGTTGTCTTTTACCTGCGGGGATGTTTATAGAATAAGATACTCCGTAAGTCTTTGATTGCCCAATTGTAATTCCCAACGATGCTCCGATTTTATCGGCACCAATTGGATAACTACCTGAAATAGAAGACGAAACAGATCTACTAGAAGTATTTGAGTTAGTGGCTGACAATGTTGCTTTTCCCTTTCCAGACGGTCCATTTCTCCATGCGCCATAGGATGTACCAGCTGATGTTTTCGATTCAATTCTCCACATTCTATATTGAGCTACCCTAGTATTTACTTGTATACCTTTCGAGTACAAGTTCGTATCATTATCAAGATTAATTTCAGGAATGTTTAAGTACTCTGCTCCTTCGTCCGAAAAAATTGGTGCATTTTCGTCAGGAAGAATAAGTTCGTTAGTTTCTTCCATTGTTTCTGCTTTAGCATAAGTTACTGCACCACCAAAAGCTGTAAATACAGTGGATGCAATTATTGCTGTTAACATAGTTGTTACGATAGATTTATTCATTTTGATCCCTCTTTCATTTTTTATATACTAAGTATCCTTGAAATATGAAAAAAATGTAAGGAACAAAAAGTTTACATCATCGGTTTACTACTAAAGGTAAACGAAAAGGTTATTTTTAGTAGTTACTATTACACCTTCAGAATTAAAATTGTCTTCACCATAGAATGGGACTACTCATTTAATAGTTTATCTCTTTCTTGAACTAATTCTTTTTCTTTATCAATCAGTGTAAGAAATGTTTTATCAGAATACAGTTCTTCCTGAGTATTACCCCTAAATAGAAGAAATTCTTCCGCATAGTTTAATTTTTGCTGATTGACGCTTCTTCTTTCGTTACAAACAGTAAGTAAATTTCGTTTTTTCATTCTTACTCCTACTGATTTTGACGTTATTCAATCTGTTCGATCGAAACTGATCCCCAACCCATATAATTTGCTAAGTGTCCGTATCCAGCATATAAATTTAACGCCAGTGCTAAAATGCTGATAAGCCAAATTAATTTGTAGTATGAATTACAGCGCTTATTTCTGACAAATACGAACATACACACAATAATGCCTACTGGAAATATGAACGATGCTAACGCTGAAAGACCGATTAAAACCAGACTTTCATATTTTCCCAAGGTATTTCTTAAAAGTCTGAGCTTCTGTTTCTTACTAGCAATATCTTCATTATTATGTTCAATTTTTTTCTTCAATTTTTCATTCTCATCGAGTAGCTCTCCAATAGAAACTTCATAAAGTTGGCTCAATAGAATTAAGTTATCGTAGTCAGGATAGCCTCGGTCATTTTCCCACTTTGAAATAGATTGTCTTGAAACATTAAGCTTTTCAGCTACAAACACTTGTGAGAATCCTTTGTTTTCTCGATGTGACTTAAGTTTTTCCCCGAGTTCCATCATTAAATACACCTACTTATTATTTTACAACCAGTTTACCATTTGAAATAGTCGTCGTCACGCTCGCATTAGAAGTCATTGTTCCAATCTTGTGTTTGAAATTACAGATAGCTCTTGATGAATTGCTACTCAAAGAACTTGAAGTAATACTTCCTTGATAAGTGGTCATATTTAAATTAGTTGCAGATGTGAATTGTTTGTTCGAGTTAACAGTCACATTGTACGACACTAACCAATTACCCGTGCTTTTTTTTGAGACTTTGTATGTCCCTTTACCTACCCTAGTACCGGATGAAATATTTTCAATCATTAGTTCAATGGTTTCTCCCGAGTCATCTATATACGATGACTCGCTTCTAATAGTTGTTGAATCAAGGTCAAATACTAATTCCTCATTTTCGTGCGCAAGTCCCGTGGCTGGAAAAAAAAGAATACCTACCCCTAATATAAATAACGCAAATATTTTGTTCATTTCGTTCTCCTATTCTAAATTTTTCTCTTAGTATACATTGTAATAATGGCATTTATAAGTATCGTTCTATTTACACTACGTAAACTTCAGGTTTACATCCCTTCGTAAACCTGAAATGTAAATAGATTAGTCCTTTAAAGTAAATAGATATGTGGCATTATGAAAATGTAAATGGAAAAGGAGTGTGAATGATGGAAAAGAGAATATTTAAAAATAAAAAAACGTCATTATTGTTTACCATACTTTCAATAGTTGCATTATCCATACTTATTTTTTTAGTTTTGCCCGGCCTCTTATTAACTAATCCTAAGTCCGAAGAAACTCAAACTATTGTTTTCGAAAACACCATAAGTTATGGATTACGTGATAGTAATGGTCAGATAGTTGATGTAGGTACACAAATAAACCAAAGCGGCTCATCTTCATTTTCAGGGGATCTTGAAATTATCCAAGATATGGAGGGACAATACCTTTATTACTTAAACATTTTAAAGGACTTGCATGAAATTCCCTATGAAGTTAATGGTAAAGAAGTTACTTCGGCAAACATGTTTTCATTGACCAATAAACAGAAAATAAATATAGACCTTTCAATAGATAATATTTCTGAGGGAAACGAACTAATGGTTTTACTTTTTAAATATCCGAAATCGAACGACTCGATGACCTTGGAAAGAAGTTTAGAATACTCGGTTATGGGACTAAGATTCAATTTGACTAATAACAGTACCTATCCTCAGTCCATTAAATTTCTTAATGATAATGATACGAACGATTACAATGCCAGAATTTCAATGGTAAATGTTCAATCTTCAAATGAAGCGATCCTCGAACTTGAAAAAAGATCTAATGACAGTGTGGAGCTTCTTTTGGGACAAACTAGTCATGAGAACAGCAGACACTCTATCCTTTCCTTTGTAAATGGCTCTCTCATAGAAAAAAACGAACTGCCTCCAAACACCGTGTATGAAATCTCTGATAATAAATTGTATAGGATTCCGATTAAAATTCCCTTCACAAAAAAAGAAAACAGTATTTTTCAATTAGTTGATGTTCTGTCGCCATATCAAATGAACGATGGGATATATTCTATTACTGAGATTGATTTCTCAAATCCTATCCTCATAAAAAATAGTAAGTAGGTGGAAAAATATGAAAAAAACAGCAAATCTTGTAAATAACTTAATTTTCGCATATTTCATATATTGTATATACGTCATAATCTCGCCAATAGTTGTGCCATTTATTTTCCAGTTATTGTTAGCAAAAGAGGTTCCTTTGGATACAGTAAATCACAGTTTCTCTTTCGTGAAAGCAGTATTATTTATTGTTTTCATCTTGAAAGGTAACTTTGAGAATAAAAAGAAAGAAGGTCATCATAATGAAAAAAGTACTATATAAAATGGGGGTACTGAGCCTCTTACCACTCACGACACTACCAGGTTTTGCATACGCCTCTGAAGAAGGTGGAAATATTCAAGAAGAACCAATTCTAGAAGAAGTAGTCGTCTCGAATAGTGATTCCAGCTCCATGGCTGGTGGAGTTTCACGGGCTTCCATCAAGTGTACTACTACTGCTACAATCCATTACACACTCGCTCCAATAAGTGCAGCGTCCTCTGCAACTGGAGAAGCTGCTAAAATGATGGACAGTATCTTTGTACGATCACGACTTTACAATTCAAACGGTGTACTGAAAAATGATAAGTCCTCTACTAAAACAAAAACAGCCTATAATTCTGTTAAAACAAATCATGCACCAGTAAGTGTTTCAAAAAACTATACCTATGCAAATTCGACATTTAAAAAGTCAGGCTATTCAACAGTCACTCATGAAGTTAGAGCAAATCAATAAAGGAGAATAAGTAATGAAGAAAAAAATTATGCTTTTTACACTCTTTCTAAGTACCATAGCACTCACTGCCCCAACGACATCTCTTGCAAGCGAACAAGGAAATCTACTTGAAGTTGTTGACTCAAACGAAGCAACAATGGCGAACGCACGCACACGCTCTTCTATTTCAGTAAAAGGAAATCTATCAAAATCTAATCTAGTTTTTGTGGCTACTTCAACTGCTAGTCAAAAACAAGATTCTATCTGGTCGAAATGTGAGTCTTATACATCTGGAAAAAAACTCATAAACAGCGATCAGAATACAGTAAAAAATAGCAAATATGGAAGCGCTCAAGCAACGTTTGGTATACTGCACACTAGCCCTAAATCTTTAGGGTATCATCAGTTTAAAAAATCAGGCTACAACACTGTAACACTAACAACAAAATATAATTGGTAAAATGAAAATGGGGGCGTGACATAAGTTAATTAGATACGCCTTCCAAAAAATAAGGACCAAAACTCAAATTTTTATATGTATATTTTGGACACCCAAATTCCCTCGCCAATAAAGTGAATCTGGCGAGGGATATTTATTATTATAATCAAATATTTTTCAAGCAATTACAGGTTTAGTGCTGCTTCCAAGAATAATCTTCCCATACCACTAATACTGGTATAAGCAGACATGTATGCACGTCCATTTCCAGCTGTATTTTGGGAAGCATATCCCCATCCAGTATTATAAGAGAAGGTATTGCTAGTAGGATATTTCCATGCAGTCTGTTGAACATTTGGTCCTCTATAAGTTACATAACGATCGGAGACGATAATTGATGCGGTAGAAGCTTTGCTCCAGGATCCATGACATTTTTCAACCTTGATAGTATTACCAGAAATCCAATAGGTCAACGTTATACTCGATTTCGCAACACCATTATTAGCTGAACCAGTATTAGTAGATAATGGGGAAATATTAGTATTATCAGATTCATCAGGAGTAAAGTAATAGTCGACTTCTATAGTAGTCTCATACTTCTTTTCTTCAAATGCAGGAACTATTGAAAATTTACTTAAATAAGTTAATTCCTTATGTTCGATAACTTTTGTTTGCGTACTTCCTTCTCCGACAGCACCTTCAGCGGAAGTAATCTTTGCCTCAACTGTAGGAATAGTTGCTAGAGAATCGGCTTTAGCCTGTAAAGTATTTCCAAACAATATTGTTAATGAGACAAATCCGATAAGAGTGATAAGTATTTTTTTCATTTGTGTTCTCCTTTTTTATAATCTAGAGGCTGTTGCAGAAACTCTATAGCTAGCCATTCCAGACATTGTTACTGTTCCTGATACCGTAGTTTTTGCAGTAGCAGCTCCACCATAATTGTAAACATATCCCCATCCAGTATTATACGTGGTTAATGAATTAGAAGTAGGCGTTCTTTCTAAGGCATTGGTAAAACCCTGTTGAACTTTTAAGTTTCTGCTTGAAACACTTGCAAAGGAACTGGTCAATGTAAATCTGGAAGAAGCGCTAGTTACTTTAATGTTGTCTCCAGATTTTGTATAAGTAATTCTTGCGAGTACTTTCACAGCTCCAGTTGAATTTGTTTCATTATCATTACTAGCAAATGGTTTGATCATATCGCCGATAGTTTCATCTTCAGGAGTAAACTCAATCTCAAACTCAGAAACGTAGCTCTTTTCTTCGCTAACATTGCCATCGGTTATCATACGTGATCTTAAAGAAGGTACTTCATACGTTTTATTAGTTAGTATCTCAACATTTTCATTTGCGTACTCCCCAGTATCAATATTTTGAACTGAAAAATTAATTTCGTCAGTTCTCTCAATTTGACTAGCTGCACCTTTATCTGACAACAAAAATACGCGACCAACAAAACGGAAAACGCAAGAACGATTTGTTTCATGATTACCTCCAAATATATCCATCAAACTAATTTGATTGTAATCAAAAAATATCTTTTCGCTTCAAATACATTTAAATGTTTTTATTCTATTTTAAAAACACAAAATTTATTTGTTTGCATATTTGGGATTTAACCCTATATAATAGAATAAATAAGATTTATATTATAAAACAAGGAGGGATTTATAATGAAAAAAATCAGTTTAAGTATTTCAGCATTACTAGTACTTGTGGTTATAGGGGGATGTACTTCCAGAAATAACAATAACGGAACGAGTAGTTCCAGTATCGAAGTAAGTGCTACAAGTGATTCTGCTACTAATCCTACGGGAGATAGCATCGATAGTATGAGAACTGATGGCGATAACGCAAGGTTTAAAGTAGAACAAAAAGCGGGGCAATCCATTCATATCATGTCTACTAATCTAAAGACTGAAGAAGCGACAGAAATAGTTACTTCGGAATTTGTAAATAACTCCCAAAGCAGAGAATTAGAATTGATTTTTACCACTCAAAACAATAAATTTGAAGTCTCATTGTCGGCTTCAGGTAGTGAAGAATTATCTGATACTAGTACTTTTACGGCTGATCAAAAATATGTTGCATTCATCCCCTACAGTTCTGAAGAAAAAAACAAGTTAGGTGTTTTCGTAATGAGTAATGAGCAGAAGATTATTACTGATATAAAAAATGATTTGGATAATATAACTAACTATATTGAAAGTGATTCAGATTTTTACGAACAATCGATAGAGGTAAAATAGATTAGTATCTCCCGTCCTAGCATAGTTTATTAGATCAGATGTTAAATTTATAATATTAAGTTGATCAAAATAAAGAGTGCCCAGATAATAACTCTGGACACTCTTTATTTTGTGGGTAAAACAACCTTTGGGTTTACAATACACTCTATTAAATAAGGGGAAGATTTTCATAGGTTGACATTACCTGGATACTCTCACGTGCACTATATGTTCGTTAAGTAATACTCAACGAGAGAATTAGTTAGTTACAGTTCCTGTTTCTAAATTGATGGTATAATTCGTGTTTTTAATTTTGATAGTTTCCTTATCAGATAGAAAATCATTAGGAATTTCTAGATTCACTCTCTTCTTTGGATTAAAAATAGCTTGTAGCTGTATCCTTTTCGAGACTTCAATAATCCCCTTTCCATCCTCTAGATCCGGATAATATTCCCAGACTTCAGGTTGTTCAAATACATTGAGATTCAATTGAACCTCAACATTAGTGTGATCCTTTGATTTAGTAACAGTAACAGAATCTACATCGTCTTTACCAATATCCATTGAGGGAGAAAAATAGTTTAAAACAAATATAGAAATTAATAAGGTTAAACAAAGTGTCGCTATTTTCAATCCTTTGTATTTTTTTGACATATTAACCTTTTGTGCGAAATCTTTTACCATTACAGAATCACCTCGTAAAATTTCATCTAAGGAAAATTCAAAAAAAATGCTAAGTTCTACAAGAGTATCTATATTAGGGTATGATAATTCATTTTCCCAGCGAGAAACAGTTTGACGTGTAACATTAAACTGCTTCGCAATATCTTCTTGTGTTAAATTTAAATCAGTTCTCTTTTGGCGTAACATTTTTCCGATTTCCATAAATAAAGTTTATCCTCCAAGGGTTCGTTTGTTTAGCAATTACCATTTAACAATTGATTTTGTAAAACATAAATTGCTCTAAGTATTTTATTGTACCTGTAAACGAGTAAGAATTGTTTATCAAGTTACCATTATAAAATTGAGCATACCAAGTTGTACTAGATTTAATTCCATTCCAGGTTACTGTCCGGCTTTTCCCTGCTTTGACAGAAAAAGAAATATACGTTGTACTACTATTTTTACACTTTATATCTATAACATTTTTTCCTGTATTACTAATCGATACGGTATAAGAAGTTTTTCCTTTGAATGTATAAGAAGAATACACGTATCCCCCTCGATCACTACTTCCACTAAGGGAATATTTACCTTTGGAGGCTATGTTCCAATTGCTACTTGGCACATTAGCTCCTCTAGTCAACCCAGGGATAGTTATGCCAATATTTTCAATTGGTTGATCGCTTAAATCGGCATCCGTTTCAACATCACTAATAATTTCAATTCCCTCAGAAACCCAAATCTCTGATTCTTCAGCTGAAGCTGCTACACCCCATTAATAAAGATAGAACAGCTGCAATCCCTAAAATAATTTTCTTCACAATGATCATCTCCGATTTTTTCTGATTACTATATCAGTCAAGTAGGATTATACATTGTGTTCGACAAAACAGGCACGCAATTATCATGTTACATCCCTGAAAACATGCTATTCTACCGTATTCGTCTTTCTATTTGTTGCCCCCCATCTTTTCATGAGAGGGACCCACTCTTCTAAAGATTCGATTTTTCCACCAGCCTCTTCGATCTATCTTTTTTGCTTTTGCACAATATGGTTATCTATTTTAGTAATCCCTTGAAAATAAAAGGTCAGTATTTTGGTAATCTTTTTGATTTATAGGCTGATCGATTTCATCATAAATTTTACCCTAACTTAATACCGACTGAATAACTGAACTTAGATTTTGTTACGTGTTTCTGAACACAATAATTAAGACTAATGAATAAAACTGTAGTCTACGATAAATCACTTTCTTGATCAACTGGTAACCAGCTTCATCAACACCAGAAAATGCTTCTAACAGAGAATTATTGTACCTCTTACCATCTTCGAATCCATAGAAATCTTGATTGGTAAACAAGTGATACGCCAAAGCGACCAATCGTTGCTCCCCACCACTTAGGAGGACAAAAAAATAGACGTGCAAAACACGTCTATAGCGTCAATGATTGATATCTCACCGAAATCTTGCTATAATTACTGTGTAAAGAGGAGTTGCGCGAACAACCCCCCTACAGCACCGCTTAAGACGGTGGCCAGATTTAATTACTTTTTAAAAAATAATCGTCGCCTGGCTAAAGAGGACGGTTATTTTTTTGCACTCTTTTTTCGTTTCTTCTTGCTTTTACGCTCAGAAGAACGAGTGTTTATAATCGTATCTGCTAGTTTCACACATGCTTCGATTAAACCAATAAAGGCTAATAAAACAGGCGCTATTGCTAACAAAATGCCGATTATATCTACACCTTGCAAAAGACTGCTCCTTTCTTCAGATTTCGATAGTACATTCATAATGCACCACCTCACTTTCAAAAAAAGCGCCACCGTCACAAACTTTACTGTATCCTTATTATACCAAAACCCACGCTAAAAACCGATATTTATCAAGGTTTTTAGCGTTTATTCATGCGATAAAAAGGGCTAAAATAAAGGAACCATTCACTCGTTTTATCTACTTTGAAAGATTTTTCTTACCTCAAGAAATCCCCATTCTTCACCCTTCATCCTCCCAAGACAGCTCATCCAAGATCCTAATCACCTTTTGAACCTCTTGATTCAACATCGCACTCTTTAAATAGGCATATTGAATATAAAAAATTTCCTTATCTTCAGGGACTAGCGGTATTTTCACTAAGCCTTCCATTTCTTGAAACACAGGAAATTCCGTCATCAAGGTAATGCCGATATTGGAACTGACCAGCTGGCCAATCGTCTGGACGTCTGAAAAATAAAAGGGGACTTCCGGCTTCTTCTTTGATTTCTCACTTAAATTCTGAAAGGCGCGCATGTGGGTATAGCCTTTTTCCAGCAGGATAAAGGGATATTCGGCAGCTTCTTCAAATGAGATTTCCTTTTTTCCTGCCAATGGGTTTTCTTTTGACACAAAGATAAAAAACTCTTGCTGGTGCAGCAACTTCACCTGCAGATTCGGGTGGACGAGGGGATTGACACTGCCCAGCAAGCTAAAATCGATTTTTCCTGACAATAGTTTTGAAAGCAATTCATTGGATCCCCCAGATACCAAGTGAAATTTCGAAATAAAGCGGATGATCTCTTTTTCATCTATGAGTTTTGAAAAAACTTTGGAACGAATGATTGGCGGCAAACCGATGTGGGTCCGGTTGTTTTTAGCATGGTCGATGGCTCGGTCCAAGGTCACAAATTCATCTAAGATATATTGCGCATGAGCCTTCAAAATTTCCCCTTCAGTGGTCAATGAGATGGAGCGATGCGAGGCTTCTCGCACGATCAAATCACAGCCATAATGCTCTTCCAAGCGTTTGACAGCGTAGCTGACGGTTGGTTGACTGACGGCAAATTTATGCGCCACTTGGGTAAAAGAAAGCATATCTGCCAAAGCGTTAAAGTATTCTAAATCTCGTATATTCATCGTCTGATTCCTCCCTTAACCGGTTTAAACTAGCAGCGGTTTTGTTATAAATAATTTTTATTATACCACCGATAGTTGACTATAATTCTGTCCGAGGATTAAAGTAGCTAATGGAAATGAACGAGTACTCAAAATATATCCATTGGAGGAACATAATGAAAGCACATGACATTTTAAATAACCCATTTTTAAACAAAGGAACCGCGTTTACACAAGAAGAACGAAAAGAACTAGGATTGATCGGTTTATTGCCCCCACACGTGCAAACGATCGAAGAACAAGCAGAACAAGCTTATTTGCAATATGTCACCAAAGAATCAGACATTGAAAAACGTCACTTTTTAATGGAGATTTTTAATACCAATCGGACATTGTTCTACTATTTGTTCAACCAACATATCGTTGAATTCAATCCGATCGTCTATGATCCAACGATTGCTGATACCATTGAAAATTACAGCCGCCTATTCGTTGATCCTCAATATGCAGCATACTTAGATATCAATCATCCAGAAAACATCGAAGAAACGTTGAAAAACGCCGCTGGCGATCGGGACATTCGCTTGATCGTAGCCACTGACGCTGAAGGAATTCTTGGGATTGGTGACTGGGGTGTCCAAGGTGTCGATATTTCTGTCGGTAAATTGATGATTTATACAGCAGCTGCTGGGATCGACCCTGCTTCTGTTTTACCAATCGTGATCGATGCTGGGACCAACCGTAAAGAATTGTTAGAGGATCATTTGTATCTAGGCAATCGTCAAGAACGTGTCTACGGTGATGCCTACTACCAATTCATCGATCAATTTGTTCAAACGGCAGAATCACTGTTCCCTAAACTTTACTTGCATTGGGAAGATTTTGGTCGTTCAAATGCTGCAACGATTTTGGACAAATACAAACAATCGATTCCAACTTTCAATGATGATATCCAAGGAACGGGAATCGTTGTACTGGGCGGTATCTTCGGCGCATTAGATATTACAGGTGAAAAATTAACGGATCAAGTCTACTTATGTTATGGCGGTGGTTCCGCTGGTGCCGGGATTGCCAGCCGTGTCCATGCCGAAATGGTCAGCGAAGGTCTTTCAGAAGAAGAAGCCTACAATCATTTCTTTATGGTTGACAAACAAGGGCTTTTGTTCGATGATATGTCCGATTTGACTCCTGCACAAAAACCATTTGCCAAAAAACGGGCTGACTTTGCCAATGCTGGCGATATGACGCAATTGATCAATGTCATTAAAGTCGCAAAACCAACGATTTTGGTCGGTACTTCAACCAATGCCGGTGCCTTTACCAAAGAAGTTGTGGAAGCGATGTGTGAAAACACAGCTCGTCCAGTGATTTTCCCTATCTCGAATCCAACCAAAAAATTAGAAGCAACGGCTGAACAAGTAATCGAATGGTCTGATGGAAAAGCCTTTGTGGCAACCGGTGTCCCTTCAGGAACGATCCAATACAAAGGGGTCGACTACCAAATCGGTCAAGCAAACAACGCCTTGATCTATCCTGGTCTAGGGTTAGGTATGTTGGCTTCAGAAGCCTCTCTCTTGACCGACGAAATGATTGGTGCCGCTGCTCACTCATTAAGTGGTTTGGTTGATTTAAGCCAACCCGGAGCACCTGTTCTTCCACCATTTGAATACGTTGCGGACGTTTCTATCAAAGTGGCTGAAGCAGTTGCCAATAAAGCCAAAGAACAAGGACTAGCCCAAGCGCAAGAAACCGATATGGCAAAAGCTGTCCAAAATCTGAAATGGTATCCAACATACTAGGAAGGTCTGAAAAATGAATAAATTAAAAACGATGACGATTTCGGGAATTAGTCTTCCCTTGTATCTCTTTTTCATGGTTGTCATATTCAGTGCGATTGCCTTAGACAAGTTGCCATTAAATATGGTTGGGATCTCCATTTTACTAGTTGCCTTAGGACACCTGCTGTATTTCATTGGGGAAAAACTCCCGATCATGAACTCTTATCTTGGCGGTGGGTCAGTTTTTACCCTGCTTGGTGCCACCCTTTTAGCCTCCTTCCATCTCGTTCCCACGAAAGTCATTGACGCGGTCAGTGACTTCATGGGGGGCGGTTTTGGTTTTCTTGATTTCTATATTGCCGCTTTGATTTGCGGCTCGATTTTAGGTATGAACCGCAATTTGTTGGTGAAGGCTTCTACGAAATTCATTCCTGTTGCTTTGATCACCATGGTAGTAGGCTTTTTCTCCGTCGGCCTTGTCGGGATGCTGCTAGGCAATGGCTTTGCTGATTCGGTGATGTATGTATCTCTACCAATGATGTCTGGCGGGATGGGTGCGGGAATCACCCCACTTTCACAAATTTATGCCGATGGCTTGGCAAACGGCAATCAAGCCGCCATCTTTTCTCAATTAGCGCCAGCAGTTACTTTCGGGAATATTCTTGCCATTATTGGTGCTTTATTTATCGCTAAGGCCTTTGCTAAAACCAAATACAATGGCCATGGTACCCTGATCAATGCCACCAAAGAAGAATTAGAAAAACCAAAAATAACGCTTGATGCCCAACAAATCGGGGTCGGGATGCTCTTTTCCTTCTCACTGTTGGTCGTTGGTGCGATTTTAAGCGACTTTTTCCCTAAAATTCACGAGTATGCCTTTATGATCGTGATTGTCTTTATTCTGAAAGCCTTGAACATTGTCCCTAAGAAACTCGAAGATTCTGTGGTGATGTTCAACAATGTTGTGATGACGAATTTGACCCACGCAGTCTTGGCGGGGATTGGTTTAGCATTGATCGATCTGTCAACATTGGCTTCTGCCTTTACTTGGCAATTTGTCGTGCTTTGCCTAACCAGTGTCGTATCTATGGGGGCTGCCAGCTGGTTCTTCGGGATGGTATTGGGGATGTACCCCGTTGAAACCGCAATTGGCGCCGGTATGATCAACAACTCGATGGGGGGAACAGGTAATATCGCTGTATTGTCTGCCTCTGATAGAATGGAAATGATTGCTTTTGCCCAAATGGCCAACCGTTTATGCGGTGCGATCGTGCTGATTCTAGGTGGAATCTTGATCCGTTTCTTCTATTCTTGATCTAAAACTAAAAACAAGTGCTGCTACGCATGATGCATAGCAGCACTTTTTTGCATTCCTCAAACGAATTCGTCCAATTGGTTGCACGAATCAAACAAAGGTTCAATCATTTCCTCATAAAAGAGCCAAAAAGAGCAGTGCCTCCGCACTGCTCTTGCTTTACTGATTCATTCAAGGTTTACAGCTTCTGAAACAAGGTTGGGGCTTGATCAGGAGACCAAGTGGTGTCCCCGTAATTTGAGTGGGTGTTAATCACGACATAATTGCTGCCTTTATGGCTCACGATTTCACCACTTGTATACACTTCTGGTGCCGAGAATGTACCTAGTTTCCACACACGGTATTCTGACTCCCCGCCTCCAGGTGTTTCCGTTTCTTCTTTGGCATTGGTTTTCACGCTCAGCTGGTTACTGAAAGCGGATTGTTCGCCCGTTTTGCTGATTGCTTTGATTTGGTAATTGTAGGTTGTATTCGCTGCTAGATTCGTGTCTTCATAGGTTGTCCCTGTGGCTGTAGCGATTTTGACGCCATTGCGGTAAACGTCATATCCAGCGATCCCATTTGTATGAGTCGATGCTTGCCACATTAAGGACACGCTGCTGTCTGTCACGCTCATTTGGTGCAGGTTGCCTGGTGTCGAAGGTGTTTCGACTTGATTATCTGCTGAGGTAGTCACTTTCACTGCAGCACTTTTTTCTGAAACTAACGCAGTAAAGCCAACTGCTTCTACTTGATAGCTATAGGTTGTGTTGGCTTTTAATTGTGTGTCGGTAAAAGTTGGCTCAGTCGTCGTTGCCACTAAGGCACCATCGCGATACACGTTGTATTCTTTCGCATCGGCTTGACCGTTCCATGCTAAAGCCACCGTGCTGCTAGTCACTCGTTCTGAGCGGACATTTGCTGGTGCTGCTGGTTTTTCGGGAATGACTGTTGAACCAGAAACGTTAACGTCGATCACGTTATAAAAGGCATTTGGCGTATCTGCAACATCCCAGACCGCTAAAATGACATGGTAACCGAGACGATTTTCTGGAATAGTAATGGTATGGCTTGGGCTATTGCTGGCAGCCGAACCATCGTGATTCACAGTAGCGATCAATTCCAAGCTATCTCTTGAAAGTGGCGCGTTTTGATCCCAACCTGGTTTCGTGATATAGTAATGCCATTTTGTGGTCTTGTGAGGCGCTGTATAATGCCAATTGACCCGCAATGGTCCTTGATTGATGTCTTGTTTGGTCCAACGATTGGTTCCTTGTTCATCAAGAACAAAGTCCCCGATTTGTCCGAGTCCACCATCTGCTGAAGCGATACGACCATCTACTGGTCCTGCTTCTGGAAAGCCTTTTTTAGTTTCCAATGATTGTGGGTTTGAAATGACATTGCCATATTTTTCAAACGCAGCGCTCCACCCTAACGTATTGCGATCCAAAGACCCTTGATAGCCCCGACTGACAGGTGATTCCACATAACCATGAGCAAATACTTGTTTCCCCGTGAAGAACAAGGTCCCTCCAAGTAAGATTGCCACCCCGACCGACCATTTTACCAATGCGTTTTTCATACTCTGCCTCCTAAAATTTTTTATCATCGAATAAACCAATCCTATCCGTTTATTCATTGATTCCGATTCAGTGAAAAGCAAACCCTCCATTTAAAAATAGTTTATTTATATATGTATAATAAATGACCTAATCATTATAAGATTATAATGACTAGTTTTCCGTCCTTTCAGTGAGAAATACAAAAAAACTTGAAACGATTCTCCTAATCACTTAAGAGGATTCGTTCCAAGTTTCTTTCTTTATAGACGATCTTTTTCAGGAAAAAACAGCCGCTTATTTCCCGTTTTCTTTCACATAGTCAGAGGATTGCGCGCCTGCTTGGCGACCAAAGACCATAATGTCGGCTACAGCATTGCCGCCGATTCGATTTTGTCCGTGGATACCGCCGGTCACTTCACCTGCTGCATACAAGCCAGTGATTGGTGTGCCATCTTCTTTCAACACTTGGGTCTTCGTATTGATCTTGACGCCGCCCATTGTATGGTGGATCCCAGGTGCAATTTGAATCGCATAGAATGGTCCTTCCGTCAAATCATAGTCCATCGCCGTTTCACGACCGAAATCTTTGTCGGCTTTGTCTGCCACTGCTTGGTTCCATGTATCTAAAGTTTTCTTCAAGGTTGCTGGATCAACATCAATTTTTTCAGCTAACGCTTCGATGGTGTCAGCTTCTACCACTACACCTTGTTCTTTGTAGTAATCGACTTGTTTGGCTCTACCTGCTAACGCATTATCAAAAATCAAGTAGGCATAGCTTTCTGGCAGATCCGTAATAGCAGCTGAAACATTGTCGCGGGTTTCTAATTCATTGTAGAAACGTTCCCCTTGTTGGTTCACCAAAATGGCGCCTTCTCCACGAACGGTTTCACTGATCAACATCCCTGTATCTTGAACCACTGTTGGATGGACTTGGATTTGATCCATATCAACCGTTGCGCCGCCTAATTCTTCGATCATCTTGATGCCATCGCCTGTACTTCCTTCAGAAGTCGTGCTGACATAGCCTTTCAGATCTGGACGATATTTTTCGATCAGTTCTTTGTTGGAGCCAAAACCACCAGTAGTAACAACCACTGCATCACCAGCGATTTCTTTTTCTTCGCCATTGATTTTCACGTTGACGCCAGTGACTTTGCCGTCTGTTTCATTGATTTTTGTCACATCAGCATTTACAAACAAAGGAATTTCTTGCTCATGAATGTTTCTCAACAGGCCATCCACCAAATACGTACCGACTGCTGAACCGTCATGAGGACGATGGATCCGTTTCACACTGGCACCGCCACTGTAACTGATATTGTCTAAAGTGATCCCCATTGAATCCAACCAATCAATCGCTGAAGCAGAGTTGTCTACTAAATAATGCAGCAATTCTTGATCGTTGGTTCCTTTACCACCTTTAAGGGTA
The DNA here is from genome assembly GCF_002140615.1 of Enterococcus sp. 2G9_DIV0600. NCBI lineage: Bacteria > Bacillati > Bacillota > Bacilli > Lactobacillales > Enterococcaceae > Enterococcus > Enterococcus sp. 2G9_DIV0600. The sequence goes on along the minus strand of NZ_NGLL01000001.1, from coordinate 131,160 downwards.
TCTTCAAAAAATTGTTCATTGGAATCTTCAATACCTTGGGCTTCTTGGAATTTGGTTTCTGATGCGTTCATTCCGCCAGAAGATTTCAAGGTATTTCCGCCTGCGATCGGCATTTTTTCTAAAATGACTGGATTCATTCCAGCATCTTTAGCCGACAAGGCTGCTGCCATCCCTGCACCGCCAGCACCAACGATGACGATATCATATTGATCTTTTAACTCTGCTGGATCGGTATACTCTTGTTGGGAAGCACCTGAAGTGACTTCACTTTCTGAAGAAGAGCTTGCCGCACTGCTGCTGGCTTTTGTTCCGCCATCGGCACCACATGCACTAAGCAACAATAATGAGGCTGCCCCAATCACCCATTTTGACCATCCACTTTTTTTCATTTGTTTCCCTCCGTTTTTCTTGCTCTTTTCTCCTCACTGATCCCCGTCATATATGATGAGAAAAGAAGCTTTTTTCTTGTGAACTCTGCCCAACTTGTTACTTTATTAACAATGGTAAATATCTTGCGATCGGACTATTTTTCTATTCGACAGCGATAAAAACATTGTTTAAGCAACATTTCAACAGCGCTCTATTCTATTTAACCATTGTAACAAAAAAAGAAACTAAGTGTCTCGTAATAATTTGTGTATATTTTAACTATATATTCTCATCTTTTTCTAATTTTATCGGAAAAAGATACTATATTTTCCTCGCTACTTTCTGCTATTGAAAGCTATCACAAAAGACATGCCCATAGAATGACCGTTAAGCTTGTGGTCAAAAAGATATGGCCGCGATTGTTCTTTCTCTGTTCTTTTCCCTTTGTCCTACGCCTTCTTTTGTATAATAAAAGAAAAAGCAGAAATGGAGTGGCAAATGGAAAAATTGACCCGGATGTTCGAGCGAGTGATCAGTATCTGTATTGATAGCATGTTAGCGATCTTAGTCGTTGTCGTCTTGATTTTTATGGGAAAAGCGATTTTTATGATCAGCACGACGCTCTTTCCTTTAAGCGAAGCGCCCCACCTGTCCTTTTTGATTGAAGAAATTGCCACGTTATTCATTTTATTAGAAATCATTTTGATGTTGCTGCGGTATATGAAGGACGGACACCATATTCCCGTCCGTTACTTGATTTTGATCAGTATCACTGCGATTTTGCGCGAGTTATTATTGACGCAAGGCATGGCGAACGATGCCCTATTTTTTGCTTTAGCGATCTTTGTCTTGGTACTGGTCTTGCTAGTCCTGCAAAAAATCAATGCCTTCCAGCATGCCCAAGAAAAAGACCACTGAAACTAGCCCGTCGGATCAGTTGGGTTCAGTGGCTTTTTCGGGATCAGTTAGAGGAATACCAATATAAAAGGTGGTTCCTTTAGGCGTACTCGTAACATCAATCAACCAGTCGTTTTTTTCCACGATCGAAGAGACAGTAAAGAGTCCTAGACCAGTACCACCAGTGGCACTCTTGGTCGTGAAGAAACGGGTAAAGATTTTTTCTTGGATCGCTTCTGGTATGCCGGGACCGTTGTCGGCAATTTCGATCAAAGCAAATTCCTGTTGCGCTGGGAATGCTTGCTTACGAAACGGAATGTTGGCGGTTTTTGTCGAACTGCGACTCAATCGAATGCTGCAATCGGCATTTGCTTGGTACACATTCATCAACAAATTGTAAATGATCACTTGCAGATCGATTTTCTCGTAGACGGCATATCCCGCTTCTTGGATATCATACGTAAGGGAAAAGGCTTTTGGCAACAGTGCGCGCATAGTATCGATGGCTTCTGTCAAGGTAGTAGCGATCGACTGCACAGTTTTATCGGCACTTTCGAGTTTCGAAAAACGTAGCACATTGCTGGCTAACTCTTTGCCTTTTTCCGCCGCTTTGCAGACTTCTTGCAAGTCCTCCACTAAGACTTCATCGTGTTGGTTTTCCTCGATCAGCAATTGCAGATGACCAATCATTGGCGTCAAAAAGTTGTTTAGGTCATGGACGATCGAGGTCGTTAGCAAGCCAATGGTTTCCAGTTTTGATTCTTGCAAAATGTTTTTTTCGATTTCGTGCTTTTCTTTTAACAGCCGTTGTCGTTCTTTCAATGCTTGGTTTTCGACATAGGCTTGATTGCGTTTCATGTAGTTTTTGATCAGGACGGTCAATAAAATCATAATGACAAACAACAAACCCAGTAGGCCGATCAAAATCAAGTTGTCTTGTAAAAAGAGACCGCTTTGCTCCAAAAAATCGGCATTGCTAGCGACGATCAGCCGACTGTCGCCGATGGTGATCCATTGATAAGCAGCCAATTTCAGTACTTTTTGCAATGTTTCTTCATTCCACCAATAAGAATAATAGACAGAGGTGCCTGCTTCATTGTCGATTTGTTCTTGCTCCAAGCGCTCAAGATCGGTGAAATCCAGCTCTGGAAATTCTTTTTTGCGGCTCTCAACGATGGAAAAACCAATTTGTTCGTCCGATGGGTGCATAACGATCCGCATATCGGCGTTTTTGACCATCGTATAGCCGGAGACATTGCGATCGGTGGTAAATTCATGATGATACATGCGCTGTAGATTCAAAGGCATCACAAGAACCGCTTCTTTGTCGTCAAGGGTTAGGGACTGATACACATTTAGATAGGCCTCTTTACCATCGAAATAGACTTGCCCATTTTGTACTTGCCGTCCTGCCAATACTTTGTCTAAGGATGGGTCTTTGAATAACAATTCTTGCACCGGCGGGTCTTCTGGTTTATTGACCGCCGTTGCGGTATTTTGGGCGATGACCTGACCTTGTTGGTCGATCAAAAACAATCCGACCATGGCATTGTTCGCGGAATTGATCACTGGTAACGTTAAGGGCCGCTGCAAGTCAGCCAAGGCGGCACCTTCGAGGTGGTCATCGGCATAATTGGCAAGAGCCATGTGGTACGATTCGATACTACGGCTGATCAGCTTGATCGCCGCTTGGTTGACCGTTTCTAACTGCCGCAACCCGACGGTTTCAGCTTGTCTTTGTGCGCTTTTATAACTTGTAAAGGTAAAAATAAGTCCAATCAATGTAATGAATAAGGTAGCGACCACGCTTAAATACAGCCAAAACTTTGATGGCGGTTTCATTGTAAACCCCTTTCATATTTACTATAATACTATTGATACAGGAGGCGGATATTTTGCGAGATGAAAAAATTTTAATCGTTGATGATGACCCTGCCATTCGGCGGCTGATTTGGAAATCTTTACAGTCGACGGGCATTTTGATCTACCAGACTGATTCCGTTGAAAAAACGATTGCGATCAATTCTCGTGTCAGCTTTGATCTTTTTTTACTGGATATCAGTTTGGAGCATGAAAATGACGGCTATCATTTGGCACAACTGATTCGAGAAGAAAACCCCACGGTGCCGATCGTCTTTTTGAGCGGTAAAAGTGACGAAAAAGATATGATCAACGGCTATGAGATCGGCGCTGATCACTACATTACGAAGCCTTTTTCACCGGCACTCTTAAAAGCACAAATCGTTTCGATTCTAGATCGCCGCAACGTGCTGCGAGAAAAAGGGATCGCTAAACCGGAAGGAGATCTGTGCAGCGGCATGTTTCGTTTTGACCAAAAACGCTATCAGTTTTTCAAAAATGATCAGCCCATCAAGTTGTCTTCAAAAGAAATCATGCTGATGCGCTTTTTCATGGAAAATCCGGATCAAGTGTTCTCGAAAGAACAGATTTACAGTAATGTTTGGCAAGATGGCCAATTCGATGCCAATACCGTGATGGTTTTTATCAATCATCTGCGAAACAAAATTGAAGATGAGCCGAAGCAAGCCCGTTTTTTGAAAACCGTTTGGGGGATCGGCTATACCTTTTTACCAGAAGGAGACGCCTTCTAGCTGCAAGAAATAAAGGGCCAAGGCTAAAAGATCCGCCGAGCCGCCGGGACTCAAATGGCGTGCAATCAATACTTGATCATAGGTCGTTAATTCACGAAGCAAGTCTGTATCCGACAGATTGGCTTGGTGAATTTTTTGCATCTCCTGCTGCACGGTCTTCATCGCCTCGTAGCCGCCTCGGTGGACGAGGTTGCTGTCTTCGGTTTCACTCATTAGATAGACCAACCCTCGCAACAAGGAAACGGAGGTTTTTTGTGGTTGCTGCCGCAAGTACTCCAGCAGTTTTTTGACCGTTGGATACCCAGCTGCAGCTTCTCCACGAATCCCCATCGTGCCATAGGTCAAATAATTTTTTTCTCCGTAAGACAACTGGTCTTTGTGGGTGATTTGCTGCAGGTCTTGCTTGACCAAATGCTGGCAGATATCGGCAGCAAGCTGCAGGATCTGATTGGTATCTTCAGCCGTCAGCTCCGCCTTGCCATTTTGTTGATAATAGACTCCTGTTGCCCCCAACAAAACTGCAAAGGAAAAATTCGCCCCCTTGTGGGTATTGATGCCTTTGGTTGCCTGAAGCATCGCTTCTTCTGCTTCTTGACCGATGCCTCGTAACTGGTCAAACAGCTGGATCAGCGAGCCTGTATGGGCAAAACCGGCTTGGCTATAGCGCTGAAAAAACGGCGCCAAACAAGTGATACTATTGATAAAGGTAAACACATTCATGTCCTGATGCGCACCGGATGAGCAAGGATCTACTAAACCAGGCTTGGGAGCTAACACTACCTCATAATGCAGCGCATTGACTGCATAGTTGCTGGCGGTAAAAAGACGGGAATCAGTCAATTTTTCTTCGCTCCATTTCAGCAAGAATAAATTGCAGGGAATGATCCAAATGTTCATGGGTCAACAACGTGATCTGTTCCGTGTCATTGGTTCTCATGCCGCGATAAATCAGCCAATGTTCCGCCAATGCCGCATCCCTTCTTCTAGAAGAGCGAATCGCAATGTCGCGGAAATACACGAGGTACGCTTGCAGATCCAGCACGATACTTTTTAACCGCAGCATCTGGCTTTTTTCGTAAATAAACGCATTGAAGTCAGAAAAGTTTTTCAAGACCCCATCCACATCATCCTCACGATTCAGCTGTTCGCCATGTTCTAACAAGCAGCGCATCTCCCGGAAATCTTCCTCACTCATCAAGGCCATTGCTTTGATAGTCGCCAACGTATCCAATGATTTACGGATATCATAAATCTCATAGGCATCTTTGATACTGATCCCTTTTACAACGATGCCGATTTTTGGCACATGCTCCACCAGTTTTTCAGCCACCAGCTGAGTCATGGCGTAACGAATCGGGGTTCGGCTGATATTTAGCGTATCGGAAAATTCTTTCTCATTGATGCGAGAGCCTGCGGGAATGTCTCCTAAAATGATGGTTTTTTTGAACGCTTCATAGATCAAATCTTTTAATGGTTTATTTTTGGTCAGATCCAGATTTTTATTTACTGCATCAATAATTGGATTCATGATTTACTCCTATCATACTAAAAACAAATGAGATTTTTGGGAAAAAATAAGTTTATCGATAAACAAGGAAAACTACCGAGCAAAATGGCAGCCTGCTCGATAGTTTCTGTATGAAATTACTGTGGAATATAAAACGGCATGTGACCTAATAGCACGATCGTAACGACGAAGATCACGAAAATCCCCAGTGCGTATTTCGCAGCTTCTTTTTGCCATTGTCCCATATCTAAGCCCGTCAAGCGCAACAGCAAGTAGATGAAGGCAACCAATGGACTTAACAAGTGGAACGCTTGGCCCATTAAAGAGGCTAAGGCCATCTGCATATTGGTGAAACCATACGAACGACCTGCTTCTGCTAAGACTGGCAGGACCCCAAAGTAAAATCCGTCATTGGAAATAAAGAAGGTCCCAGGTGCAGAAATCAGGGCAATGACTAATCCCCAGAAACCAGCCAATTGTTTAGGGATGATTTGCGTGAAGCTATTCGCCAAAGCCGTTGCCATCCCTGAGCCTTGGAACAAGCCCATGAAGACGCCCGCTGCAAAAACTAAAATTACGACTTGCACGGCGTCGCCGCCGTTGGCACCGATCCGTGACGATTGATCTTTCAAAATTGGGTAGTTGACCATCAATGCGATACAAGTACCTACAAGGAATAACAAGATTGGTGGTAAAGCGATACTAGAAATAAAGGAGCTTGCTACTAACCAGCCAATCAAGACGATCGTTAAGATACCATTGAAGACAAAGTTTTTCGGACGACGGATCGCTAATGTATCAGGATCAGTCACAGTCGTCATTTCTAAAATCTCATCGTTCGTCAGTTCCGTAACCCCTAAACGTTTCCGTTCTTGGATCCCCATTCTGCGAGCTACGAAGAAAATCACATATAACAGAGACAAAATCATTCCTGGCAACAAATAAGAAAGAATATCCGCATCAACTTCCAACACCGCCATTGCCCGAGCAGTCGGTCCGCCCCATGGCAATAAGTTCATGATGGTGTTTTGCAAAATAATCAAGACACCAAGGTTCATCATTTTCATATTCAGCTTCTTGTAGATGGGAATAAACGCAGAACAGCAGATCAAGGTAGTGGTCGTTCCATCACCGTTCAAAGAGACTGCAGCGGCAACGACTGCCGTTGCCATCAAGACTTTCATCGGATCGCCTTTGGCAAAATAAATCATTTTTTTCGTGATTGGATCAAATAAACCGGCATCCAACATAATGGAAAAGTACAAAATCGCAAACAGCAACATGATCCCTGTGTTGGCTGTAGTGGAGATTCCCTCAAGAACAAAATCTCCGATGTTGCCTTTTTCGGAAACACCGGCAACCATCGCAACGAGGGTAAATAGTAATGGGATAATTACTAAGGATGTAAAGGGTGACATTTTTTTCTTCATGATGACAAACATGAAGACAATAATCATGGCATAGGACAAAATTGTTAAGAACATTTTCTTCTTCCTTTCATGCATCGAAATGTGTAAGCGTTATCAAAAAACATTTTTAAAAAAATTACAGGCCCGTAATTTATTAGTGACAAGCGCCACTAGTTTGTGAAAATTTTTCTTTTCTTAAAGTAAACAATGTTATTGAATGCTTTACACGTCTAAGAATAAACAATCAAGAATTAGAAAAAAAGACCCGTTTACAAAAAGAACAGCAAAAAAACAATTTCTCTTTTCAAATCTTATTTTTCGTTTAAAAAGTTCTTAACAGAATATTAACGCAAGAAAAACCTTGATAAAACAACGTTTATCTCGGTTTTTCGCTCTTTTCTCAAAAAAGGAACACCGAAAAAACAATTTTGAGCTGAAATAATTCTCGCTGATTGAACAGGAGTTTCTATAATGAAAGAGAACGAATCATTGAGAAAGGAGAAGCCCATGAATCTTATTAAAAGATTGTTCAAAAAAACGCATGATGAACCAGATGCGCCTGTCAGTCCTCCTCTGAAGCCAAGGGAAATGATAGCGGATCCACCCACATCTGTTTGGCAAGAAATGTCGAGCTATCAGCCGGCGCCAGCAGAAGATTATCCACTAGTCAGTCTGATAGCCGCCGCACTAGGTGCCGAGTGTTCCCCTGAAAGTCAGTTTGTCATTCGTAGAATTGAGAAACGCAATCCTGAATTTAAGCGAGTCACCCTGATAGCCGCCAGTATTGCCGCCGGAGAGCTGCCTGATTCTCAGTTCACAATCAAAAAAATAGCCAAAAAAAATGAAAACAAGTGAGGGAAAAACATGTTACGTAAATTTAAAATAGCAATCGATGGGCAAGAATATCTTGTCGAAATGGAAGAAATCGGTGCGCCGCAAATTACCGCTCCTGCCCCAGCAGTGCCAACACCGGCTCCCGCAGCGGTACCTGCTCAACCAGAGCCAGTCAGCACACCAGAACCAGAAGCCGCACCACAGCCAGCGCCAGCTACGCTCCCTGCTGACGGCGAGCCGATTCATTCTCCGATGCCGGGAACGATTTTACGTCTCTTGGTCAATGTAGGTGATACTGTACAAGAAAATCAGTCATTGATGATTTTAGAAGCCATGAAGATGGAAAATGAGATCGTGGCACCAAAAGCCGGAACCGTGGTTGCCATTGCAGTCAATGCGGGCGATATGGTCAACCCAGGAGAACTGCTGATTACGATCGGCTAATTTATTGAAAAGGAAGTGACGTAGTGGAAACGTTAATTGAAGGTGTAGTCGGGTTAGGATCAGAGCCGGGACGGATCGTTATGATGTTCATCGGTGGTCTATTGATGTATTTGGGGATCAAGAAAGAATATGAACCAACCTTGTTAGTCCCTATGGGATTGGGCACGTTGTTAGTGAACTTCCCGAACTCAGGTGTGTTAAGTGCTGGTGGAGAAGCTGGCCCGTTCCAAGTATTGTTTGATATGGGGATCTCAACTGAATTGTTCCCTTTGCTTTTGTTTATCGGGATTGGTGCGATGATCGACTTCGGTCCATTGCTGCAAAATCCATTTCTTTTGTTGTTTGGTGCCGCTGCGCAATTCGGGATCTTCTTTACGATCATCGTTGCCGTGCTGCTTGGCTTTGATTTAAACGACGCAGCTTCCATCGGGATCATCGGTGCCGCTGACGGACCAACGTCGATTTTTGTCGCAAATACGCTGAACTCGAAATATATGGGTGCGATCATGGTGGCAGCTTACTCTTACATGGCGCTAGTACCGATCATTCAACCGGTAGCCATCAAAGCAGTGACGACCAAGCATGAACGAAAAATCCGTATGACGTATCGTGCCGGAGAAGTTTCGCAAACGGCCAAAATTTTGTTCCCAATCGTGATCTCGATCGTAGCAGGGTTGATTGCGCCTGTTTCATTGCCATTGGTCGGATTTTTGATGTTCGGAAATCTCTTGCGGGAATGTGGTGTCTTGGATCGTTTGTCCATCACTGCTCAAAACGAACTGGTGAATATCATCAGTATCCTCCTAGGTTTATCAATTTCTGTGAAAATGCAATATGAAGAATTCTTACAAGTCGATACATTGATGGTCATTGGTTTAGGGCTGGTTGCCTTCATTATGGACTCGGTCGGCGGCGTGTTGTTTGCGAAAGTGCTGAACTTGTTCCGTAAAGAAAAAATCAACCCAATGATCGGCGCAGCCGGAATCTCTGCGTTTCCAATGTCTAGCCGGGTCATCCAAAAAATGGCGACAGATGAAGATCCGCAAAACTTTATCTTGATGCATGCAGCCGGTGCCAACGTTTCAGGACAGATTGCTTCGGTCATCGCTGGTGGCTTACTGCTGGCACTGATTGCTTAGGTTACTAGAAAGGAGAGGAAAACTATGAGTCAAGATTTACTGACTTCATTTGAATTGTTGTTATTCGGTTGGGGCGGCGTCTTTGTCGTGATCCTGATCATCTACTTCGCATCCTTGCTTTTGTCGAAGCTCTTTCCAGTAAAAAAATAAAGAAGGCATTGTATGTATACCTTAAAAAGAATCTGGCTGCAAAAAGATCCGGAAGTCTTTTTGCAATGGCAAAAATTGATCACTCATGCTGGCTTAGCCGTCGGTGAAGAAGTAGCCTATACCGTGGGCATTTTTGACCAGCAAACCTTGATTGCTACTGCTTCTTGCTATGCCAATATCATCAAGTATGTGGTGGTCTGTGAAAAAAAACGCTCCGAACAGCTGTTGACGCAATTGATTTCGCACCTGAGCGATCATATCAAAGACGAGGGCTATACCAAGTCCTTCGTCTATACAGCACCGAAAAATCGCCTGTTTTTTGAATCCCTCGGGTTTCATGAAGTACTGGCAGCACAAGACATCTTGTTCATGGAACAAGGCGTCCCTTCTTATGAAAGCTATGCCCAACAGCTGCAACGGCTGCGAATCGGACAAAAAAACGGCGCGATCTTGATGAACGCCAATCCTTTTACCAAAGGACATTTGTACTTAGTTGAAACAGCTGCGAGTCAAAAAGAGCAGGTTTATGTGTTCGTTTTGTCAGAAGACCGTTCACAATTTTCTGCCAGTGAACGGCTGCAGATGGTGACGGAGGGCGTGGCTCACCTGTCAAATGTAACGGTGCTGCCGACCAACAACTATCTCGTCTCTTCGGCAGTTTTTCCCAGTTATTTCTTGAAAGAGCAAGCACCTGAGGCGATCGCCAAAAAACAAGCCGCCTTTGATGCGACCCTCTTCAAAGAAAAAATTGCCCCGCTGTTGGCGATCACCACGCGTTTTGTAGGCTCAGAGCCTTATTCGCCCGTGACCCAACTCTACAATGAGGCGATGGCTACCGTTTTTTCTCCCGAGCTTAAACTGATCGTGATCGACCGTCTGAAGATCAACCAATCAACCGTTTCGGCTACTAAAGTTAGGAAAGCGATTGCAGAAAAAGATTTACCTTCCTTGCAGCAATTTTTGCCAGAAACAACGTTCACATTTTTAATGCAGCATAACTATATTTAGAGGTGATAATAAGTGGAAATCAAAAAAAGTGCGGTTGCCGGCTCCGTTGAATCCAGTGATATCTTGATCGCGATCGAGCCTACCACAACCCAAACCATCGAGCTGACCCTCGATAGCAGTGTCGAAAAACAATTCGGCAAACAAATTCGCGCCGTCATCCTTGAGACACTGAACCATCTAGGCGTGACACAGGCCAAAATCACCGCCACCGATAAAGGCGCATTGGACTGTACCATCAAAGCCCGAACTCTGACCGCCGTTCATCGGGCAGCCGAACAAGAACAGTATGCTTGGAAGGAGATCGACACATGGAACGTTTAAGAAGAACGATGATGTTTGTACCAGGAGCTAACGCTGCCATGCTACGAGATGCACCATTGTATGGCGCCGATTCCGTCATGTTTGATTTAGAAGATGCAGTCTCCTTGAATGAAAAAGACTCCGCTCGGACACTGGTGCATTTTGCCTTAAAAACCTTTGACTATTCTGCCATCGAAACCGTCGTACGCATCAACGGCCTCGACACGGTGGGTGCCCTTGATATCGAAGCGATGGTCCTAGCGGGGGTCAACGTCATTCGTCTACCGAAAACCGAAACCGCCCAAGACATCATTGACGTTGCCACTGTGATCACACAAGTAGAAGAAGACAATGATCTACCGGTAGGAACCACCAAAATGATGGCTGCCATCGAGTCGGCCGAAGGCGTTTTAAATGCCCGAGACATCGCCACAGCTTCCGAGCGCTTGATCGGGATCGCTTTAGGGGCAGAAGATTATGTCACCAATATGAAGACTCGTCGCTACCCAGATGGGCAAGAATTGTTGTTTGCCCGCAGTATGATCTTGCATGCAGCTAGAGCTGCGGGAATCGCCGCCATCGATACCGTCTTTTCTGATATCAATGATACAGATGGCTTTATCGCTGAAACGACCCGCATCAAACAGCTTGGTTTTGACGGAAAATCAGTGATCAATCCACGGCAGATTCCCCTAGTCAATGGGATCTATGCGCCTTCAAAAGCCGAGATCCAGCAGGCCAAAGAAGTGATCTGGGCCATTCGCGAAGCCGAAAGCAAAGGCTCTGGTGTGATCTCCTTGAATGGCAAAATGGTCGATAAACCAATCGTTGAGCGAGCGGAACGCGTGATCGCCCTTGCCAAAGCAGCGAAATTGATTACCGAGGAGGAAGTGTAATTATGGTGTTAAACAAAGCAGGAAAAGACATCCCTGAATGCTATGCCAACCAATACGGGGTCTTTGAAAATGAAACGGCCAATATCCATGGCTACAAAGAAGCGAGTCGCAAGATCGAGCCAGTCCTGCCGGGCAAAAGCAAGGTCTTGGGCAGTATTCGTGAAGCCATTGAAAAAACAGGGTTAACGGACGGCATGACGATCTCCTTCCACCATCATTTTCGCGAAGGGGACTTTATCATGAATCTCGTTTTGGACGAGATCGCAAAAATGGGCATCAAGAATCTTGCGATTGCCCCTAGTTCCATCGCGAATGTTCATGAACCATTGATCGGACATATCAAATCTGGGGTCGTGACCAATATCACCTCCAGCGGTCTGCGGGACAAAGTCGGTGCCGCAATCTCCGAAGGCATTATGGATGCACCGGTCATTATCCGTTCTCATGGCGGTCGGGCTCGTGCCATTGCCGCCGGCGATATCCACATCGATGTCGCTTTCTTAGGGGCGCCTAGCTCAGATGCGTATGGCAATGCCAATGGCACCGTCGGAAAAGCAACCTGCGGCTCATTGGGCTATGCGATGGTCGATGCAAAATACGCCGACCAAGTCGTGATCATCACCGACACCCTTGTGCCGTTTCCAAATACCCCAATCAGCATTCCCCAAACGGATGTCGATTATGTCGTGGAAGTCGACGCCATCGGTGATCCTGCAGGGATCGCAAAAGGGGCGACCCGCTTTACCAAAAATCCAAAGGAATTACTGATTGCTGAGTATGCAGCCAAGGTCATCACCAGCTCGCCTTACTACCAACAAGGCTTCTCCTTCCAAACTGGAACGGGCGGTGCCGCATTAGCCGTCTCTCGTTTTTTACGCGAAGCAATGATCAAAGATGAGATCAAAGCCAGCTTTGCCCTCGGCGGCATTACCAATGCCATGGTGGAACTGTTAGAAGAAGGATTAGTGGAAAAACTGATCGATGTCCAAGACTTTGATCATCCTTCCGCACAATCGCTAGGGAAAAACGCCAACCATTACGAGATCGATGCCAATATGTATGCCTCACCATTAAGCAAAGGGGCGTTTATCAATCAATTGGATACCGCCATTCTTTCCGCACTGGAAGTCGACACGGATTTCAATATCAATGTCATCACCGGTTCTGACGGTGTGATCCGCGGTGCTTCTGGCGGACACTCAGATACTAGTATGGCGTGCAAAATGAGCTTAGTGATCGCTCCTCTTGTGCGGGGACGGATCCCAACGATCGTCGATACCGTCAACACGATCGTCACTCCGGGTGCCAGTATTGATGTCGTCGTTACGGAAATCGGGATCGCCATCAATCCTGCTCGCAAAGACTTGATCAGCCATTTTGAAGCATTGGATATTCCCCAATACACTATTGAAGAATTAAAAGAAAAAGCCTACAGCATTGTCGGTCAACCCGAACCAATCAAGTACGGGGAAAAAACCGTCGCTTTGATCGAATACCGCGATGGCACGATCATTGATGTGGTCAAAAATGTCTGATGCCCTATTTTCAGGAAACCCTGTGACGCTAACCGATATGCTGCAGGCGCGAGAAAATAGAAGCTCCCTTCAACGGGAGCTTCTCGCTGCGGATGAAAAAGCGGCATTGCTTGTTGCCACCATGAATATTCCCGGTCCCGTGAAAAATTCTGTCCCATTGACCGCCGTTTTTGAAGAACTCATTACGGAAATCGAAGAGGCCGTCAAGGAACTGATTCCACTGGCAAACCTCTACCGTAGTTTGGAAACTGGACCGGAATATTATCTCGTACTGCCCACAGATCCTTATGAACTAAAACGAATGATGGTTCAGATTGAGACCCATCATCCTTATGGTCGATTGGTGGATCTGGATGTCTTAGCCAAAAACCAAGACCAGCTTTTACCTATCAGCCGCACCGAAATCGGACTGCCGGCAAGAAGCTGCTACGTCTGTGAACAAGATGCCAAAGTTTGTGGCCGTTCTAGAACTCATAGCGTAGCAGATATGCAGCAGCAGATCCGTAAAATCATTCAGGAAAGAGTGAAAGAATGAAAAAAATCCAACTTACCGAAACCGTCTTGCGGGACGGCCAACAAAGTCTGATCGCCACGCGAATGCCTACCAGCGATATGCTACCGATTTTAAAAACCATGGATCAAGCAGGCTATCATGCCCTTGAAATGTGGGGCGGCGCAACCTTCGATGCTTGTCTGCGTTTTTTAAATGAAGACCCATGGGAAAGATTGCGGGCGATCCGCAAAGAAGTGAAAAAGACCAAATTGCAAATGCTCTTACGGGGACAAAATCTCTTAGGTTACAAAAACTATGCCGATGACGTCGTTGCTGACTTTGTGACCAAATCGGTCGAAAACGGCATCGACATTCTTCGTTTGTTTGACGCCTTAAATGATGTCCGCAATTTAGAAACCGCCATCCATGCCACAAAAGCAGCCGGTGGACACTGTCAAACGGCAATCTCTTATACTACTAGCCAGATCCATACCGTGGATTACTTCGTTGACCTTGCCAACAAAATGGCAAACCTCGGCGCCGATTCCATCTGTATCAAAGATATGGCCGGCGTTTTGACGCCGCAAACCGGCTATGAGCTGGTCAGCCGAATCAAAGATGCCGTCGATCTGCCGCTAGAAGTCCATACCCATGCCACCAGCGGCATCGCTGAGATGACTTACTTGAAAGTTGCGGAAGCCGGTGCAGACATCATTGATACCGCCATCTCCTCTTTTGCTGGCGGTACCAGTCAGCCAGCAACCGAATCTGTGGCAATCGCCTTAGAAGATTGCGGCTTTGCTACGGGACTTGATCTGCAGAAAGTCGCTGAGATCGCGGAACACTTCAATCCCGTTCGTGATCGCTTCCGTGAAGAAGGACTACTGAATCCGAAAGTCAAAGATATCGAACCTAAAACCCTGATCTATCAAGTACCTGGTGGCATGTTGTCAAACCTACTCAGCCAATTGACGGAACAAGGATTGCAAGACAAGTATGAAGAAGTCTTAGCAGAAGTACCAAAAGTCAGAGCTGACTTGGGCTATCCGCCACTAGTGACCCCATTGTCGCAAATGGTCGGTACCCAAGCCTTGATGAATGTGATTTCAGGAGAACGCTACAAACTTGTCCCAAGTGAGATCAAAGATTACGTTAAAGGACTTTACGGTCAATCGCCAGCACCCATCAGCGACGAAATCAAAGAAACAATCATCGGAGATGCCGAAGTGATCACCGTTAGACCAGCTGATCTACTGGCGCCACAACTGCCAGCCTTCCGGGAAGAAATCGCTGAGTATGCCAAAAGCGAAGAAGACGTGCTGATGTACGTCCTCTTCCCTCAACAAGCCCAAGACTTTTTAGGCCGACGAGAAGATCCCTTTTATGATGTCCCCGTACAGACCGTGTCTGTGAGGATTGCGGTGGATTAACAACGAAGCCAGAAACAGAGAAAACGACTGAAAGTGCCCCTCACAAATTCGCTTGCTTGAGCAGATTTGTGAGGGTTGTTATCATTTCCAGGCTGTTTCTTCGTTTTTACTAATTAGCAGCGCAAAAATGCATGCGCCACAGCCACTCCACCAATAAGCTTGCATTCGTCGCTTCTCGCTCACGTATTTTGGGCAGCTGAGAAGCCAGGATTGTGCTTCTTCTCCATCCATTCTATAATCAGCTAAAAGAAGCGTTTTAAAGGAGGGTCTAGCCATGCAACGATACATCGCTTTATTAAGAGGCATCAATGTCGGTGGAAAGAACAAAATTTCTATGAAAGAATTGAAAGCCGGTTTTGAAGAACTGGGGTTTAGAGATGTGGTCACGTATTTGAATAGCGGCAATGTGATTTTTTCCAGTGAAGGGTATGATCCACAAGCCCTTGCCGAAATGATTAAAGCAATGATCAAACGGTACTTTTCCTTTGATATCGCTATTTATATAATTGGCCAAACAGATCTGCAGGAACGCTTGGCCCATAGACCTGACTGGTCAGGAACGGAAGATAAAACCATCTATGACAACCTGATCTTTTTGATGCCTTCACTGACCTACGAGGTGTTATCTGAAAAACTCGGGGCTCCAAATGCCGACCTTGAACAGGTTTTCCCTTACAAAGACGTCGTTTTCTGGTCCTACATCCGCAAAGACTATCAAAAAACCAATTGGTGGAAAAAAACAGCCAGCACCAGCGTCGGTAAACAGATTACGATTCGGACTATCAATACCGTGCGGAAGATTGCGAAGATGTGAGGAATAGCAAGCCTTCTAATAATTATAAAACCCGTCAGGTAGACTCTTCTGACGGGTTTCTTATAACATTCTAATGTCTCATTAGTTCTCGTTACTACTATTCGTGACGCACTTTAACTGACGTTAAGTTTCTACGCAATCATCCCAACTAGAAGCAATAAACTACCGAGAATAATAGATTTTCACATCGTGTCTTTCTATAATGAATATCTGTGATAAAACAAAAACCAAGCACTAAGAAGTAATTTTGAGGCAGCTAGATAACAATATAACTGAAGACGAGAACGAAAGAAAAAATTCTTATTTGCGACAGTCGATTACGCAAAAAAATATATATGAACATCTATTATTAGCCATCCTTTTTTCTAGCTCTCATTTTAGTTAACCTTTTTATCTATCCTAACTGCTATAAAAACTCTCTCGCACGTTCTTTAACATGCTGCTATTGTTCCAACTTCTTTATTGCTAAAGCTAAGCAGCCGATCAAACCTGCATCGTCAGCAAGCATTGGAGTTAGTAAGTATTCTTCAAGAGCAGGGGCATCCACATAGGAACCCATTTTTTCTTTAAACGCTTGGCGAATCAACTCGAGTAGTTGCGGCTGTTTCATTACACCCCCACCTAAAATTATTACTTCCGGTGCATATAGTAAAGTTGTGTTATACACACACTGAGCAAGATAATCTGCCTCAATCGCCCAATAAGGATGATCAAATGAAATGGTCTGGGCTTTTCTTCCAAAACGTTTTTCAATCGCGGGGCCTGAGGCTAACCCTTCCAAACAATCATGATGAAAAGGACAGATTCCTTCAAATTGATCTTCATTATGACGTTGTAGGAGCATATGTCCCATTTCAGGATGACTGAAACCTGTGACTATTTTTCCATCGACTACAGCACCACCACCAACACCAGTACCAACGGTGTAATAAAGAACACTATTTTTACCTTTTCCATACCCTGCCATATATTCTCCATAACAAGCAGCATTTACATCGGTAGTCCAATAGATGGGAACCGACAAGGCGTTTTCCAAAGCTCCTACAAAATGATAATTTTGCCAAGCTAACTTCGGGGTGTTGGTGATATATCCGTAAGTTCTTGATTCGATTTGAATATCAATTGGCCCAAATGCTCCTACACCAATTGATGCGATATTTCCTTTGTACTTATCAAAGAAATCAAACACTTGCTTCATCGTTTCTTCTGGTGTTGTGGTAGGAAAACTTTTCCGTTCTATCACTTGTAATTGTTCATTACCAATCCCACAGACAAACTTTGTTCCACCAGCTTCAATTCCACCATATAACATTTTATCTACACCTTTCATTCACTTATCTTCAAAAAAAGAAACGTATTTGCACTAAGCAAAATCGTTTCTCACTAAAGGTTTCGTTGTGCCACCTTCGCCAAATTCAATCGGCAATACGGTACGTTTTTCTACTGTCTCTCCATTAATGACAGCAATTAATTTTGCCACTGCCACTTCCGCCATTTGCTTTGTAGGTTGGGCAATTGTTGAGACGAGATAAGGGTCTCCTTCTGTCATCTTTTGACCATCAAATCCGATAACTTGGACATCCTCTGGTACGTTTTTCCCTATTTTTTCAAGCATACCAATGACAGCTAATGCCATCGGATCGTTGATCGTAAAAATCCCATCGATATCGGGATTCTCTAACAAAAAATTTGTTACACGTTCTGAGAGATGGTCTAAAGGTTCTAACATATCTAACGCTTTATAGGAAATCCCCAGTTGACGGCACTCGATCTCAAAATATTTTCGACGACTCTTCGTTTCATTCGGTGTTTCTTGGTACCCACCGATATATGCTACATTCTGACATCCTCGGCGATAAAGTTCATTTGCAGCCAAACGTCCACCGGCCGCATTGTCAGCGGTCACATAAATCACCTCTTCAGTGAAATAACGGTCAATACTAACAAAAGGCAGATTACTCGAAATGTATTCATCGATATCTGAATAAGTAATTCCAATGATGCCGTCTACTTTATTTTGGCTGACCATCTGGATATATTCTTGTTCTTTTTCACTATTCCCACTGGAGTTACACAAATAAAGCTTGTAGTTTTGTCTTTCTAATGCTGTTTCTACATGGTATGCAAATTCGCCAAAAAATGGATGCCATACAGTGGGTAGAATCAAAGCAACCGTATTCGTATGCTTCATCTTTAACCCCCGGGCATAAAAATCTGGTTGATAGTTTAACTCTGTCATTGCTGCTTCAACTTTTTCTCTAGTAGAAGCTTTAACAGAGCCGTTATTCAATACCCGGGAAACAGTTCCTACCCCGACACCTGCTAATTTTGCGACATCTTTCATTGTTGCTTTCATAGTTGATCCCTCACATTTCTGCACAAGTTTAGTATAATGAATTTTGTCATAAATTACTAATTTTTTCAAAATACTAATAGCAAAGTCATGGGAAATCTAGCTATCTGTTCTTTTCTAAAAATATTATCCTTCAAAACCTATTAAATAATTGATACACCGCCTAAGCAATCAAACATTTATTTCACACTCGCTGTTTCAAAAGCTTGAATACGACTTTCTCCAATCGAATGAAACAAGATATCTCGAGCTTTTTCCAGCTCATAGAAAGTAGCCGTCATAACTTCTAAACCATTAATAAAGACTTCAACTGATGAGGTATCTCTAAAAATCTCAAGAACGAGCTGATTATCAATCAAAGGTACTTCAACTTTTCGGACATTCAGAGATTCTTCTTCCGCCCCTGTAAGCTCTCTTCCTAGTTTCTGACGATCCAATTCAAAAACCTGTTTAGCAGTGTCATAAGTTAGTTTGAGACAATCCGTCTTAGACCGCAGTAATTCAATTGTAAAAACTTCTGCTTTCTCCAAATCTGCGACTAGATGTAAATATGAAGAATCCGACAGTGCGTTTCGAAATACGACTGATGTGTCAGTCACTGCGATATTTTCACTGCCTTGTTGATAAACTAAATGACTATATACAGTTGAGATGGGTTTTTGTACCAATCGATTTTTTTTCACTCTTAACTCTCGGGGCAAACTCATAGAGCCTGCCCAAAGATGGCCTAACTCATGTGTAGGCAATGTACGATCCCACATCTGCATCCAAGCAATCATCACCCGTCCACCATTATGATCTGTTGTTGTTTGTGGTGCATAAAAATCCATTCCAAAATCCATTTCATGGAAATTATCAACTATCATCTGACCTGTTCCCCAGTTTACCTCACCAATACAAGCCATGGTAGAACTGATATTATGATATTCCAGTCCGTTCTTCTTGATTTGTATCGGAGACATGATTAAGACATCTCGTCCGTCTAAACGGAATAAATCAGGACATTCCCACATTATTCCTTGCTCTGAAGTCCCTTCTAGCAACACAGAGTAAAAGTGCCAAGTATACAAATCTGACGATTGAAACATCACTATTCTACCAGTAGACTGTGTAGATTTAGTAGCTACTACCATATAGTAAGCATCGTTGTGAACAATTACTTTAGGATCACGAAATTCTTGTATCAGCCCATTTTCACCTAGCTGTTTTTCTGCTACCACAGGATTACCATTGTATTTGCTAAAATGAATACCATCTTCAGAGACCGCCAAACATTGATGCTGATGGCTAATACCATCAATTTCTTGACAGCCTGTATAAAATAAATATAGTTTTCCGTCTCTTTCAATTGCACTTCCTGAGAAACACCCGCCGCTGTCATAAGGTTGATCTGGGGCTAACGCTACTGGTAGATCTTCCCAATGGACCAAATCACTACTGCGCGCATGTCCCCAATGCATGGGCCCCCATCGACTATCGTAAGGATAGTATTGATAGAAGAGATGGTAATGCCCTTTGTAATATATAAACCCATTGGGGTCATTTATCCACCCGATGGGTGCGGAAAAATGATAGTTTTGTCGATACTGAGGGTTAACTTTTCCTCGCATCATTTCAATAAATCGATTTGCTTTATCCAAAATCGCCGTTTCTTCTACTAACACTTATTGTGCTCCCTTCAAAAAATTATCATAGCCAGTTTGCTTTATTTGAATCCATTCTTCCAAACCTACACGTTCCAATTCAGCAAGGTATTCTTCCCATTCTTCATCGATTTTACCGCCGGTGATCCACTCTGCTCTTTTGCGATAGATGTAATCCCACATATCTGTTTCAATTTTTGCTAATCGGTCTGTATCTTCTTTTTCTAAAAAGACACGTGGATAGATATTGTCTTCCGTAATATATGGCAAATACGTATCATGCATTAAATCTAAACGCCACTTCGCATCATCTGGCATAGTAGTGACTGTGCCGTAATAAGAATCAAGAACTGCTAATGGTCCTCCAGCTTCGGTTTTTTGTCTTAGTTCCCCCGGTGCTGTCCCCTCTAAAGGCAAATGTTTTAACATACCATCCTTTAATTCAAAAATATTGGCCTGTGCTTCATCACCGTAGGTTCCCCAGTTATTTTGGACAGACTGTAACGGTTCATACATTTTATCTATCCATCTAGCTGTAAGTTCCAAGTTTTTATTCGCACTAGTAATTACGAAACGATCTCTTGAGAAACCCATGCCATTCGTACGAGTAACGTGTTTCGTTCCATCTGGTCCCGCTAAGACTGGCAAGACGTCATAACTATCATCTGCACCCGTGATATTTGCTTTATCCCAAGTAAAATACACGCCATACTTATGTTCTTTTCCTTTGGCAACATACGTATTCCAATCTTGTTCGAAAGCCTCTTTATCAATAAGACCTTTATTATTCATTTCATTGAAATATTTGATGGCTTCTTTATACCCTTCTTTGTTAGCAGTAAATTGTACCTGGCCATCGTTATCAACGACTAAGTGGTCATCATTATCACCTAGACCGAATGCCCCCATTAAAAATTTTAAGTCTTCATTTCCTCCATTGTTAATAAAGCTAAAAGGAATTTCATCTGCTTCACCATTACCATTTGGATCTTGCGTCTTGAACGCCTCCAACACAGTCATCAACTGATCAGTGGTTTGCGGCATTTCAAGACCCAAATTATCCAACCACTCCTTGTTGATCCAAGCCATCCCATTTACTGTATGAATCGACTCTTTTCCTTCGCCTAATTCTTCAATCCAAGGCATAGAGTAAATGTGACCATCAGGTGCAGTAGACATTTGTCGGTATTCGGGGTTTTCATCAAAAATTTTCTTCAGATTTGGCATATAATCTTCGATCAAATCTTCAATCGGTACAATAACGCCACTTTCCGCCCAGTTTAATAAATCATAGTCACCTGCAGCGGCGTTGAAGATGGCATCTGGTAAATCCCCACTAGCGATATCCAAATTTCTTTTTTCGGCAAAATCACTACTGTAGTTTGTCCAATCAATATGGAGATTGGTCTCTTCTTCTAACCGTTGGAAAATAAATTTGTCATTAGGATCATTGGGAGCCAAAGGGGCACTTTGAGACATCATTTTTAAAGATACTTTTTCTTTCAATGGAAAAGAGACATTTTCTAGTTCATAATCAGGGCTTGATGTACTCTTTTCTTTTGAGCCTCCACAAGCCCCCAAAATTAGTACGGAAGTAAAAACGATTGGCAGCATCCATTTTGCTTTCATCTTAAAATCTCCTTTATAATTTTTATTCATACAAATAGTGAACAATACTTACCCTTTAACGGAACCAACTAAAACACCTTTATCAAAATATTTTTGGAAGAAAGGATACATTATGATTAATGGCAGACTAGAAATGACGATCGTTGCGTATTTAATCAACTCAGCAATTTGTTTCATTTCTGCCATGGCTGTATTGGCTCCCACCATGTCTTGTGAGGGTTGGTTTTGGATCAAAATATTTCTTAATACGAGTTGCAACGGCTGTAAGTCGGGATCTTTGATGTAAATCATGGCATCAAAATATGAGTTCCATTGCCCAACAAAGGCATATAAAAACAATACGAACATAATTGGTTTAGCTAATGGAAGCATGACTTTGAACAGTATTTGCAAGTCATTGGCGCCATCGATAGTAGCAGCTTCAGAAAGTTCTTTTGGCAAAGCACTAAAATAGGTACGCGCTAAGATAATATTCCACACATTTATAGCACCTGGTATGATAATCGCCCATACACTATCTAACATGCCCAAGTTCTTTACCAATAAATAGGTAGGTATCAAGCCGCCACCAACGAACATTGTAATGACAAAAAAAGTCATAATAATCTTTTTCCCAGCCAAGTTAGGTCGAGATAAAGGATACGCAGTGATCATCGTAATAAATACAGTCAATAAGCTGAAGCTAAAAGAGTAAAACAACGAATTTACGAAACCGCGTAAAATGGAATCATCTGCAAATACCCGTTGATATCCTTGTATTGTCCAATCTTTCGGATTGAAACTTATACCTTTATTGATCAAAGTAGCTGGGTCCATAAAAGAAGCTACCAGTACATAAATCAGAGGAACAATGGTGATGACGACTAAAAAAGTTACAATCACTCGATTCAACCATAAGATTTGACGGTCGATTTTTGATAAAGCACTATTCATAATTTTCTCCTTTCATTATAAGCCTTGACCATCGTTTAGCCGCTTGGTTATATTGTTGACAATCAGTAATAAAACGACATTAATAATCATATTGAACAGACCAACAGCAGCAGAGTAGGCATAATCACCTGATTGCAAGCCGACTTTGTATACATAAGTGGAAATGATTTCTGAGGCAGGGATGTTCATTGAAGTTTGCATCAAGTAGGCTTTTTCATATCCTACATTCATAATACCGCCGGCGGCCAAGATGAAGCTGATCACCATCACAGGCCTCAATGCAGGCAAATCGATATGCCAAATCTTTTGTAAAATATTTGCCCCATCGATATTTGCTGCCTCATATAAATCGGTACTGACTCCCGCCAGCGTCGCGGTGTAAAGAATGGATGACCAGCCGATTCCTTGCCAAATTCCAGATAAAATATAAATCGTTCTGAAATAAGCTGGATTAGACATGAACATAATTGGTTGCCCCGTAACCTTTTCTACTAACCCATTAATAGGTCCATTTGCGGATAGGAACAAAAACAGCATCCCCACGATAATAACTACTGAGATAAAATTCGGCGCATATAGAATCAACTGGATTTTCTGTTTTATTTTTTTATTGATAATTTGATTCAAGCTCAGTGCTAAAATAATTGGTGGAAAAAAACCTAACAATAAACCATAAATGCTAATTTTTAATGTGTTGCTCAGCAAAAGCGTAAAATTTGGTGAACTAATAAATTCCCTAAAGTGATCAAGTCCTACCCAAGGACTTTCCAAAATTCCTAGCATAGGATTATAGTCTTTAAATGCAATCACAGCACCGTACATTGGCACATACTTAAAGATAAACGTCATGATGATACCTGGTAAGAGCAACAAGTACATCCACTTATCACGCCGCAACTGTTTCTTTAATTTTTCCCACTTCGAGATATTTTTTTTATCCCGTTGTACCGCCCTTATCTCACCACCTGGTCCCAATGTCTTTTCCAATTCGATCTCCTCCCAATACATTTTAGAAACGTTTCCATTTTTGTTTAAAAAAATAAAAATTTAACGAAGATTCATTTTGGAAACGTTCCCACTATTTTCGTTTATAGATTACCATAGCCATTTTTTTAAGTCAATATTTTTTTGTAATTATTCTTTCACCCACACTAAGCTTCCTTCAATTCATTTATGGTTTTCGAAAATTGTTAAAAAATAAGGATCTCGATTATTTCATTAATCCTATTTTTCTCTACTTTTCTAGCATTCTTCTTTTATGAGTTTACTTATCACAACTTGCATTCCCTAATCTCTTTTCTATCAATCATTCACTGTTTAACCGTTCCAATCGGAAGATTATCTGGTTAATTGTTTAAAAATAGCTCGGATTCACATTTATTTTTCGCTTTTTAACTAACTAAAAGCGAAAAGATAAGAGTTAGATATGTAAATGTATATAAGGTTAGGAGCTGTTAGATGAGCTTTATAGGGGAATCTTGGAAAACTAAAGATATTCAAAAAAATTGTGAATTTACTCCAAATCAATACAAAGCTTTTTTTTCAAGTAATCAAGTTTTATATAGAGATGCTTGCGCTTTCCTCCTATAGCAGCCCCATACTTAGTCAATCTCAACATTCAGCTACGAAATGCTTTTGCATATGAATGATCTGTGATTAAATAACGAAGTACTTGTTTTCGTATCATTTCAGATTAGTATTAAAAGAAAGATTCGGTCTAAAATTTCTCAGGTTTTCTATTGAACGAACTTTTTGTGTTGGACCATTTTCTACGCAAGTACAAAAAAAATTCATCAACAAAGTGAACATCTTTGTGCCATAACTCCTAATATAACAAAAAAAAGAAGTGAATCTCAAAAATTATTTTACAATTTTTGAGTTCGCTTCTTTTTATAAACTTCCAGCAACATAACCATAGACTAAAGCCGAACTTTCTCTATTTGTACTCTGGCAAATAACCTGCATGGGCTTCAATTAATTCGTCTACTAGGCAAGTAATTGCTTCTAGCGAGAGTTCCGAAGAAAGATGCGGATCTAGGTAAGCTGCTTGATAGATTTTCGACCGATTCAACGTCAATGCAGCTTCGACTGTTAATTCTTGTACGTTGATGTTTGTTCGATTTAACGCTGCTAACTGGGTAGGTAGTTGACCTACATAGGTTGGTTGAACGCCGTTCTTGTCCACTAAACAGGGAACTTCGACACAACAGTCTTCAGGAAGATTGGTTATGAGACCTTTGTTCAAAACATTCCCTGCGATAACAGAAGGAGTACCAGTTACAATTGAATCCATAATATATGACGCATATTCATTACTGCGAGTATGGGTTAATTCCCCATTCATAACAATACTTTCCCTCATCTGATTCCAGTCACTAATCTGATCTTCACAGCGGCGTAGATACTCATCTAGTGGAATATCGAAACTATCGATTAATTCTGGGTACAATTTTTTAATAAAGTAAGGATGATATTCTGCATTGTGTTCACTGGATTCTGTAATGTAATAGCCAAAACGTTTCATCAATTCAAAACGCACCGAATCTTGATGAGGATGTGGCTTTGCTGCTGCTAGTTCTCTGATTTTTGGATAAAAATCTTTCCCGTCTTTTGTCAATTCCAGTAAAAAAGCCATATGGTTGATCCCGGCGATCTTCCACTGAAATTCATCAGCATTATATTGTTCTGAAATCCCAAGTTGCTTAAACAACTCTGACACACAAACTTGCACACTATGACAGAGTCCAACAGTTTTAATCTTCGTTCCTTTCAAAATCCCCATCGTCAACATCGCCATTGGATTGGTGTAATTTAATAACCAAGCTTGAGGGCAGACCTCCTCCATTTCTCTTGCAAACTCTAGCATCACTGGCAATGTCCGTAGGGTACGGAAAATCCCACCGATCCCCATGGTATCACCAATGGTTTGTCTTAGACCGTATTTTTTGGGAATCTCAAAATCAATCACTGTAGATGGCTGGTAGCCGCCTACTTGGATTGCATTAATGACAAAATCTGCGTCGGTTAAAGCTTCTTTGCGATTCTGATAGGTTCGGATTTTTGCCCGATCATGATTGGCATTTTTATTGATAGTTCTCAACATTAGCTCCGATTCTCTAAGCCGCTGTTCATTGATATCGTATAATGCAATATCAGCCTCAGATAAACTTGGGGTCAGCATCGCATCCCCCAACACATTTTTTGCAAATATCGTACTTCCTGCACCAATAAATGTAATTTTAACCATATACTTGTTCCTCTCAATCTCTTTCATATTTTCTCGAAAAATCCATCTTCTATTTTCCTATTGATAACATTTACTCCATCGATTGTTTGTCTATTTTCTTCTGTAACAAGACATAATTTTTCAACACTAGATACATTGATACACTTCCAGAAAAGAACAACAGAAACATCGGAAAAAGAAACCCTATACACGCTATGAAAATAAGCAAAGCCAAGACCTTGGCTGTTTGAACTGGAAATGTCAGTGCAAAGCATCCTGCCGAAAAAAAGGTCTGACACATCGATCTTCCCCAATAAACACTGATAGGAAACACATAGACAAGCATGGATAAAGTACCAATAATCGCTAATAGTATGGGAATGCGTAGACCGATAAACAGCGGCTCTTCGGAGGTTAAAACTATGTGAAAATTGATCCCTAAGCTGCCGAGAATCAACCAACAGATGCATCCTAATTTATTACTACGAAAAAATACTTTTTTATAGCAACTAAAGAAGTCCTGCGCTGTCCATTCGGTTTCACCCTCAACGACGAAGCGCTTTAACAGAATGAAGCTAGTCATCGTAGCTGGAAAAAATCCAAAGAGACCACCGCTTAAAAGGGTAAACCCTAGCCAGAGAATGTTGAGGTACGCAAATTTCATTATCCACTCTAGATACTGTGCCAGTTGATTGATTTTCGTTTACTAATCATCCTTTTTATCTATCCCTTGATCCCTGTCAATGTGATTCCTTCAATAATATAGCTTTGGGCGAACAAATAGACCAGAATAATTGGAATCACAGAAATCGTGGCACCTGCCATCATGTAAGACCAATTTGTCACATAGAGTCCTTTAAAGTTATTTAGCAATAAAGGAACCGTGAATTTTTCAGGCGTTGAAAGATAAATCAATGCATCCATGAAGTTATTGTACGTGCCCATAAAGATAAAGATCGTCATGGCTGCAAGCGCCGGTTTGATCAATGGTAATATGACACTCCAATAAATACGCGGGATGCTCGCACCATCCATCACTGCCGCCTCTTCTAATTCTTTGGGGATTCCTCGAATAAATTGTCTCAATAAAAAAACTGCAAAGGCGTTAAATAAAGCACCAGGAATGATCAATGGCAAATGCGTGTTTAACCAACTTAACTTGTCCATAATCAAATACAATGGAATCATGGTGACTTGCTTAGGAATCATCATTGTCGCTAAAAATAGCAGAAACAGAGCCTCGGAGCCCTTAAATTTCAACTTTGCAAAAGCATAAGCAGCCATCGATCCAGTAAAAAGCTGACTAACAACGACGATGATCGTAATGTAGAAGCTGTTCCAATAGGCGCGACCAAAAGGCATCGCTTGCAATGAATCAAGGTAATTTTGCCAAACAATCGGATTCGGGAACCAAACAGGTGGTATTGCAAAAATCTGTGTCATGTTTTTTAAGGAACTACCGATCGTCCAGAGAAAAGGAAAGACCATCAAAAAAGAACCGATTGCTAGTAATCCGTGTAAGCACAATTTGCCTACGCTAATTTTCTTATTCTTCATAATGAACCCACCTTTTTTGCGCATAAAATTGAATCAATGTAAGAACCAAAATCGCTACAAATAGGATAACCGCACCTGCTGAACTTGACCCAAAACGAAAATCAATAAAGGCCTGCTGATAAATGTGATAAACAAGTGTATAACTGGCTTTCCCCGGACCCCCTCGAGTAAGAACAAACGCTTGGTCAAACACTTGAAACGAACTAATAATCGCCATAATGGATAGAAAGAATGTCGTTGGTGAAAGCATCGGTAAGGTGATTTTAAAAAATTGCTGCAACTTACTGGCTCCATCCATTTCAGCGGCCTCATAATAGGATTTGGAGATATTTTGAATACCTGCTAAAAAAATTACCATGTTGTAACCTAGTTGCCACCAGATGCTTAACATAGCGATAGATAGCATCACGATCCGAGTGTCCGTCAGCCAATTAGGTCCTTGGATACCGATCATCCCCAATACCTGATTCAATATCCCAATATCACCATTTAAAATCCACATCCACATGACGGACACAGAGACTGAGCTTGTCACAACCGGCATGAAAAAGAACAATCGATACACATTTTTTCCAGTACGTTTATTCAAAACGACCGCTAATACCAGTGCCAAACTCAGACCGATCGGAACAGTGAATAAGGTATAGAGCAATGTATTGTATGTTGCTGTCCAAAAATCAGGATTGGCAAATTGATTGATATAATTCTGAATCCCTACAAATGTCCGAGCACCAAATCCATCCCATGACATAAAGCTCAAGCCAATTGCTATTGCCACTGGAATCAGAGAAAAAATGATGAGCCCCACTAATTGTGGCGTTAGAAATAACCAGGCCCATTTTGTTGTGCTTTTCCTCATCCTACCACCTCCTCATCCAATAAGTATTGCTACGGTTGATTGGCTTCGATCAACTCATTGGCTGTGTTTTCCAAACGTACTACAGCTTCATCAAGCTCTAACTGCCCTAAGAAGAGTAGATCCAGAATACTTTCTAATTGATCACTTAGTCCTGGAACCAATGCCTGTTTATCTTCTACTTTACCGATATCTCTGGCATCGATTAAATAGTTGGCATGCTCAGGTATCGTAGCATTTTCAATGATGTCATCTGCTGTCGTCACAGAAGGAACAGCATTCCCTTCATCTTCTAACCGA
The DNA here is from genome assembly GCF_002140615.1 of Enterococcus sp. 2G9_DIV0600. Lineage (NCBI taxonomy): Bacteria > Bacillati > Bacillota > Bacilli > Lactobacillales > Enterococcaceae > Enterococcus > Enterococcus sp. 2G9_DIV0600. The sequence goes on along the minus strand of NZ_NGLL01000001.1, from coordinate 102,826 downwards.
TCCCGTTGTCCTTGCTCCGAAGTATAGTAGGATAGAAAGCGCAACGCTTCTTCTTTATTTTTTGAATGATCACCTACTGCTAAATACGCGGTTGCAATAAAGCTAGGCTTGATTTGTTCACCTGTGTTAGTAGGATATGGAATGTAATCAAATTCTAATGCCTCATTTTCGCTGAACATTGGTGTAAACCATCGCCCTGCTGACACAAAGGCTGTTTGGTTGGACATAAACATGGCGTCCCCACCTTGCCCCTCTGGCAAAGCCCCGGCATAGGTGAAATTCCCGTCAACTACATTTTTCGTCAAATAAGCAAAGGTTTCTATTCCTCGTTCATTTTCAGGTAAAATAAACGAACCATCGTCCCCATACATTTCTCCCCCATTTGACCACAGCCAACTGAAGTAGTGATGCGCACCATTTTCTAGGACATGACCATATTTTCCATTAGCAGTGACCGTCTCATTTATCTTTTGGAAATTATCCCAAGTCCAATTTCCAGATTCATATAATTTTTGTGGTTCGTTAGGATCAAGTCCTGCTTCTTCCAGCACCTTTTTGTTGTAATACAACAACATCGGATTCGAATCGACAGAAACACCGTAGATTTGCTCCCCTCTTCGAGCAGGTCCCCAGATTCCTGAGGCAAAGTCATCAACTTTGACATAGCTATCCTCTGATTCCAAGAAATCTGTCAATTCAATCAATCGCCCCGTCGCAATCAGTTGCGCCATTTGCACCTCCCCTACATAAAATAAGTCAGGAGCTTGACTTCCTTGCAACTGCGTGAGTAATTGCTGCGTATACGTATCACCAGGAGCAGGAATCAGCTCAATGGATACGTTTTCATTTTGTTTCATATAGGCATCAATCGCTCGCTGATATACTTCTTGTTCTGCGGGATTTCCCCAGGCTGTCATGGTTAGCGAAACTTTTCCTTCGTTACTGCCAGACTCCCCTTGATTTGATTCATTGGAACAAGCCGATAGAAACATGATACTGACAAAACAAACTACCCCTAGTAAACACAATCTTTTTCTCATATAAATTCCTCCTTAGTAATTGTTTAGTTAAAAATCAAATAAAGCCTAAGCCTTTCTCGCAAACTTTGTCTGAAAATAAAGTGGTAACGTATAGAAAAGTCCTCCTTCCTCTTTCACATGCTATAATCGATCAAAGTTTTTATGGTGCTGTTAGGAAAGTCTTAGGTGTGTGATGAAACTCTTCTCCAGTTCGTGACTATGAGCATATTCTATTGAACTTTACCTTAATCATGAAGTTCCTTGGTAAGTTTAAAAATTAGTGTTGTATATGGACTTGCATTATCTGATTGATTTGACAACTCATGATAAAAAAGTAACTGGCAACAGCTGATTCCCATGGAAATATATTGATCGAATGTATTTCTCAGCGCATAGTCTCATTTCTATTTTTAACCTATAAAAGGTTTAATTAAAAACGTATCTATTTTGTATACAACTTATTTTATCACAACAAAATAGATATTTAAACGGTAAAATCTATTTTATATACAAAACATACCTATTTTGTATTCTGTGATACGCTTTTATAAAACCGGTATGAGAGGTGCAGAATTTATGTCCCAACGAGAGAACTTATACGAACCCTCAAGAATAGGGGAAAATGTGATTAATCTCAGAGAAAGTAAAAATTATTCTCAAGCGCATCTGGCAAAGCTAATGAACCTTAATAAAAATGTTCTCGGCAGAATTGAACGAGGCGAGCGACCGTTAAGAGATACCGAGATTTTAAAACTAGCAGAAATATTTCATGTGTCTACAGATTTAATTCTTGATAATCAAACCGAAGCTATCCCTGATTTGCAAAAGAATTTCTTAGACTATCGAAATAGCAGTCAAAAAGATATTTCTAAACAAATGGCAAAGTTTCTTGATTTCCTAAAAAAAGAACCTAACTTAACCTTCTCAGGAAAAGTACTTTCTAGGGAAGAGCGAAAGAACATCACTACGGCGTTTGAAGTGACGAATCGTTTGATTAGTGAACAGTTATCTCGAAAATAGAATAGTGGTATGGTTGCGTATTTCTAGTTGAAAAGCTGCGAGAGAAGTAAGATATCAATACATAAAAAAGAAGTACTCAAAAAAGAATCATTTTTGAGTACTTCTTTATATATATGTTTAGATTTTTTACTCTTTGCTAGTTTTACTGTATTTATAAGCGAATAAACTCACAACGCATCCAGCAATTAACATTTTAAAAATTTCAGTTGATTTCAACAAATTTGAAATCGATGATATCAATTTTTCAAAAAAATTCGAGCTAAATCATCAACTAAAAGCAATCGTTAATATTAATGGTTTTCTATATTTTTAATCCTATCTCTTTAAAAAAATCCAACATCGTTATACATCGGACTCCTAAATCAGATGCAATATCTGGAATTTTACAAGCTTTAGAAGGGTTAATTCTATTTATATTTGCATTCTTTGTTTCATCTGTTACGATTGTAAATCGCTCTCTTCTGGCTATTGCAATCAGCCATCCATCAGCAATTGTATCATTTGCCCAACCACGATCACTAGTCAATGCAGTTTCTTTATATAAATCACTTGAATCAATATGTTGTAATACACTTCCCCACTCTTGATTATATATTCTATGGTCAAGGA
>NZ_NGLL01000001.1:0-94362 GCF_002140615.1 Enterococcus sp. 2G9_DIV0600 | reverse complement strand
GTTATTACTTTAGTATTTTTTTTATTTGACGCAAAAAATGTTACAAATAGGATGACAATAAATATTCCTGCGAATACAAAAAATGGAGCAGTTAAGCTGGTACTTTTTGTTAGAAATTGTGCTAGTTGCATAGAAATAGGAGCTATAAAATTGCCAATATTACAGCCAATAAAAATCAATGAAGTAGCAAAATTAATTGTATCCTTTGTAGTTACTTTATCTAAGTTACTAAAGATAAATGGGAAACACCATGATCCTGTTATACTTGATAAAAATAAACCTGTTAGCAGGAACGCCATATTACCATTTGACGTAGCAATTAACAAATTTGAAATTATAAAGAATATAATTCCCAAGTATAGGGTTCCTTTTCCTATCCACTTATTTATTGGTCCAAACATAAATCCTGCTAGTATTCCTAAGATAGGCATTAGAGCTAAATAGTTACTAGCATTAAAGTTTACCCCTTTAATTTCAGTTGCAATCGATGCAAATCGGACAGAAATAGCAATGCTATTCATTACGAGTAAGATTGCAAATAGGACTAGAGCAAAAACCATTGGATTCATCTTTTCTTTTACATGATTTTCAGGTATGACGCTATTTTCATCTCTAATTTCAGGAACTTTTAGCGCGAATAAGAGAGCTACAGGAAACGCAATTGCATAGACTAAAAAAGAAGCCGTCCAATTAATGTTCACTAAAACTCCAGCAAGAAAAATAAGAATTGTCTGACCTAAAGCTTCCATTGAATTTCTAATACCTAATAGTGTTGCTCTAGTATTGCCAGAATATAAAGAACTGATATATGTCACAGCCAATGAATTATATAATCCTAAACCGGCTCCTAATATTACTCGACTAATAAGAACGGTTTGGAAGGTAGCTGTAAATACTGGGATAATTCCTCCTATACCAGCTAATAATAAACCTAAAATTATTGTATTTTTCATTCCTATTCTTTTGGCAAAGTAACTAGATAATAAGATAAACACAATAACAGTTATACTTGGTGCAGTTCCTAAAAGTTCACTTTGACTTTGTGATATCCCCAAAGACTGTTTCATTTGTGGAATAACACCATTAATTGCTTGAGAGCTTGTTAACATTAGTGAAATACTTAAGATTGCTCCTTTTTGAAGTAAGCTTTTTTGGTTATTCATCTCTACTTTTCCTCCTGTGTTATAACCCAAATTTTAGAATCAAAATCAAATGTTTCTGGGCGTCGATTCTGATCATTTATTTGTCCACTAGATGCATCTGAACAGACTAGTCCTGCTCTCATCAATTCTATTCCAGATTGCAAACTATTTTGTCCTATTTTATAAAATCCGTCATTATCTAACCCTTTCAATTTCAACCGGCGATATGGAGCATTCACCTCATTTAATGTTTTGTAATGGGCTACAATAGCAGTCTTCTTATCATGGCTAACAACCATCCATGCAGTTTGATTATCATCATTGAATGGTGATAATAGTCTATAAAAAGTACCATTATGAATTATGGTTCTATATTTTTTATAAAAGGCAATTTGTTCTTTTACAATCCTCAAATCGCCTTCACTTAATTCATTTAAGTCAAGCTCATATCCAAATGCACCAAAAAAAGCTACATTTCCTCTAGTTTTTATAGGTGTTATACGGTTTGTTTGATGATTTGGAACAATTGATACATGAGCACCAATAGACGAAAGAGGATACAGCATACTAGTTCCATATTGAATTTTTAACCTTTCAATTGCATCTGAATCATCACTAGCCCAAGCTTGAGGTGCATAGTGAAGCATTCCAGGATCAAAGCGCCCACCACCTGATGAACAAGACTCAAATAGTATGTTAGGATATTTTGTTATAAGTTTTTCATATAAGCAATATACGCCTAGTACATATCTGTGGAATACTTCTCCTTGTTGATCTGCTGACAAGTGACTGTCAAATACATCAGTCAATGGACGATTCATATCCCACTTAATGTAATCTAAGTTTGATTCATCAATGATTTTACACATTTGATCGAAAATATTTTCAACAACCTCATCTAACCCAAAATTTAATACATATTGGTTCCTACCATGATTAGGTTTTCGATTAGGTGTAGAAATAATCCAATTCGGATGTGTGCGATATAACTCACTATCCTTATTCACCATTTCAGGTTCAAACCATAAACCAAATTTCATACCAAAACTACGAATTTTTTCTGAAAGGCTGCCGATTCCTCTAGGTAGTCTTTTAGGATTTACATGCCAATCTCCTAATCCTGCACAATCGTTTTCTCTTTCTCCAAACCAGCCATCATCTAATACAAATAATTCAATACCAACATCAAATGCTTTTTTAGCAATATTTACCAACTTTTCTTCGTCAAAATCAAAATATGTTGCTTCCCAATTATTAATTAAGACAGGACGGTCTTTTTCTCGCCACTTACCACGAGCTAAGCGTTTTCTAAATAGTTGATGAAAAGTTTGACTCATGGCATTTAAACCCTTACTTGAATAAACCAGAATCGCTTCTGGTGCTGTAAATATTTCTCCTGGATTGAGTTTCCAATTAAATCCAAATGGATTGATGCCAACTTGTAGTCTAGTAACATCCCATGTATCTACTTCTGCTTGAATTAAGAAGTTTCCTGAGTAAACTAGTGCTGCACCAATAGCTTCTCCTTGATTTTCATCAGTATTTTTTCTTTTTAAAGTAACAAATGGGTTATGCTGATGGCTTGAAATACCTCGAGTAGATTCAATTGATTGAATTCCTTGTTGTAAAGTACGCGACTTAATAGTTCTTTCTCTTCCCCAAGCACCAGATAATTGTTGCCATTCATAATTTGCATCGGGTAAATCCAATGATAAACTGCTAATATTCTCGATTATTTGAATATCTTTTCCTTTATTCATAACTCGCGCGCTACGAGTAATAACAGGATAATCTCTATAAATTGTATATAATAATTCTACTTGAACATTTGTAACTGAATCTAAAACATAAACTTTCAATGTTTTGCTTTCATCATTATTATCAACATAGGTAGCAGGTAAACCTTCTAGTTTAGGTTTTCCTTCTTCCACTTCGTACCCTTGATATACAAAATTTGTTAAACGAGATCCATTTTTCTGTAATAACGAAATGGAAGGATGTCTAAAATCAGTTGTACCATATTCAGGAAACTCTTGTTTTAAGTGTTCAAGCGAATATAGCAAATCGCTTTCATTTCTATAAGTAGTCATAGGTCGATGGTGCATTTCAATTAGATGGCTATAATCGCTATCTGGCAAGTTTTCTCCATAATATAAATGCAATAATTTACCATCTTCCGATATCTTAAAAATGTAACTTATCTCCTGATTAAACAAATGAAATTGTTGGTTTTCTGATCGATAAATAATATTCATTTCATTATCCATATACATAAGCTCTCCTCCGTTTCTTTATTGCATTATAAAAAACGCTCACATAAATAGTAAGCGTTTAAAGTAACGAATATTTATCAAAATCAAATGTTTAGTTTATTCACCATTAATGATTCCTAGACCTAATCTACGTTTTCGATATACTCCCGGTGAAACACCATTTGCTTTCTTAAAGGCTTTAGAAAAAGATTGTACTGTTGAGAATCCTATCTTGTCACTGATTTGCTGGATTGAATATTCAGTTGATGATAACAGATCGTTTGCAATAGAAATTTTGATTTCACTAATATACTCTTTTATTGATATTCCCATATCATTCTTAAACAATCGTGATAAATAATTTTCGTGTATCGATAGACTGACAGCAATATCTTTAACAGATAATTTTTGATACGCATTTTCGCGGATTATTTCAATTGTTTGACGAACAAAAGGATTCATCTTTTTAGTAATTATCCCTTCATTCAGATAACTAGCTGAACTTAAGAGGAGTTCTAAAAATTTATAAACTTGTTTTTGTCTGGACAATTCACTAACTAGATTGTCCTGATCATACGATAAGGTTTCAAAAATTAATCCTTTAAATGAATTTAAATTTTCGACTTTAAAAGCAAGATGTTCCTTTCCAACACCAATTTCTTTTAGATAGTATTCTACAAAATTGCCACTTAAACCCAACCATACATATGACCACGGCTTTTTTTCATCTGCTTGATAAAAAGTAGATACTCCTGGTGGGATAACAAATCCTTGCCCTTTCTTCAGAAAATATTTTTGATCATTAATTGAATAATAGCCTTCACCTTCTACCACTATGTGTATTAAGTATTGTTCTCGAATAGCTGGTCCAAAACTATGTCTAGGTTCTGTTTTTGAGTATCCACAAAAATTAAAGTAACAATCTCTCAACTGAGTATTAGGTTCTTTTACTAAATATAGAGAATTTTCCATCTTCGCCCTCCTATATTAGATTTGGATAATTTTTGTTTCGTTATGTTTATATTATTACATAATAACCATCTATTTAATCAATTGTTTCGTCTTTTATTTTATTTATGTACTAGTTGAAATGAATCATACTGTCTAATAATAAATTCTCTATCACTCAAAAACGATATAAAAACTATTATACTCCTTTTATATTTTTTTGTCTCGATGTGTCTTTTTATACACGTTTTCCGTTATTAATGGTGAATAGAAGAAAAATCCTATTTTGATCATTGAAAATTAAATATAATTTTTGAATAACGTTCCCTGCTATTCGAGCGAGAAACTCAAGTACGCCATGACCTAGTTAGAGATAAATACTTAGTGATTCTTTTTATTTTGGAACAACAAAACGCCATGACAATAGCAGTATATAATGATATTTCCGTAAGGCTCGCCATAAACTGGCGGGAGGTGAAATTCCTATGCGCTTACCCAAAGCAATTCAAAAATTCCAAATCATTATTTTAGGAGATGATTTTATAAAGTCGAGAGTCTACTTGAATAAAAAACAGACCTGTGAATTTCTGGGAATTGATAATAATACTTTAGATAAATGGATTCGTATATACAATTTTCCAGTAATAAGAATTGATGGTATAGTACGCTTTGACATAAAAGATATCAAAGATTTCATGAATACATTTAAAACAATTTGAAATTTTCTTCTCGCCGCATATACTAAAATTAGCGAAATATACTGCCTTACTTTTTTAAGGAGTGAGGAGTTTGCCTACAAAACTTTCAAATGGAAAATATAAAACTAATCTGAGGTATCCAAAAAAATTCAGAGAAATAACAGGAACTACATCAGAAAAGTATCAAAAAACATTTCCAACTAGGCAGCTGGCTATTAAAGCCGAAAACGATATGAAAAAGAAAATAGAAAAAGTCTTAAGGGAGGAGAATGCAAACTCATTAGAATTAAATGGAAGTCAGTGCAAGCTGAGCAATTGTTGAGATTAAAAATTAAACAAACATCAGATCAGTATCTCTTTACCTATACTAAACCATCCGGAGAAGTAAATTGCCTTGTTCACGCTGATTACCTAAACTGTAGAATCAATTCAATTAAAAGACGACATTCTGAATTGGCTCATTTATCTCCACATAAGCTTCGTCATACTTATGCAACTATAGCTAGACAAGGTGGAGCAAATATGAATCAATATCTAGTGCTTTAACACACTCAGATATTTCTACTACGAGAATATATGTAAATACACCAGATGTAGTAGATAAAACTGTTTTTGAAGCCTTTCAGAGAGGGTTGAATAAATGTGATTAATATGTGTTCTTAAAAAAGAAAAAGACACTTTTCAAATAATTGAAAAGTGCCTTGAAACATTGATATATAAATAATATTAACGTTTTGAAAACTGTGAAGCTTTACGAGCTTTCTTAAGACCTGGTTTTTTACGTTCAACCATACGTGCATCACGAGTAAGTAAGCCAGCACGTTTAAGAGCTAAACGGAAATCAGGATCAACTTGTAACAATGCGCGTGCGATACCGTGACGGATTGCACCTGATTGTCCAGCGTATCCACCACCATTTACGTTTACAAAAACATCGTATGAACCTTTAGTTTCTGTAACGCCGAATGGTTGGTTGATTACTTCACGCAAGTCTGCGTGTGGGATGTATTCTTCAACATCTTTTTTGTTAACAGTAATTTTACCAGTACCTGGTACTAAACGTACGCGGGCTACTGCATTTTTACGACGGCCAGTGCCGATATATTGAGCTTGTGCCAATGAAATTCCCTCCTATTAGATTAAGTTTGTGATGTCCAATACTTCTGGTTGTTGTGCAGCATGTGGGTGTTCAGCGCCAGCATAAACATGAAGTTTCATTCCTTGTTTACGGCCTAAAGTGTTTTTAGGAAGCATGCCTTTTACAGAAGTTTCGATCAAACGACGAGAATTTTTAGCACGTAATTCTCCAGCAGAGACTGATTTCAATCCTCCTGGGAAGTTTGAGTGACGGTAATAAATTTTATCGCTTGCTTTGTTACCTGTTAATTTGATTTTTTCTGCATTAATGACGATTACGAAATCGCCTGTATCCACATGAGGTGTGAATGTTGGTTTATTTTTACCACGTAAGACAGATGCTACTACTGCTGAAAGACGACCCATAGGAACATCTGTTGCATCTACTACGTACCATTTACGTTCTACTTCGCCTGGTTTGGCCATATATGTTGTACGCACAATTTTTTCCTCCAATTCAATTTCACGAATGTTTGACATACACTTGAGTTTCCGGGGCTCTTGTGGGGCAAACAATACCATATAACATAATACCTTCTATAAAGCCTAATGTCAACGTAATTCCGCCTCTTTTTGAAAATTTTCTCCATTCGTTTTCTGCTATTTTCTCTGAAAAACGAAACTTGTTGTTGCAGGCTTCTAAAACTGAATATCTTTATGAATATTATGTATAAAATTTCATTAACAAAGTGAGCATCCACTTCTTTTCCTTAACCATCGACAATAGTATAAAAACCTGATAATCACCACTTTTATGTATAAATATTTAATTTTACCCTTGATTTATTATTTTTATTCTGATAAGATAGCTTCAATCACTTGAAAACATGCGGAAAAGGAGTTAATAAGTATGAAAGAAAAAGTAATATTGGCCTATTCTGGAGGATTAGATACCTCCGTTTCAATTAAATGGTTAACGGACCAAGGATATGATGTGGTGGCTTGCTGCCTAGATATCGGTGAAGGTCGCGACACCCAATCCATTAAAGACAAAGCGTTGGCAGTTGGCGCGATTGAATCTTATGCCATCGATGCCCGCGAAGAATTCGCCCAAGATTTTGCTTTGATCGCTTTACAAGGCAATACTTTTTATGAAAATTCTTATCCTCTTGTTTCCGCTTTGTCTCGTCCATTGATCGCCAAGAAATTGGTGGAATTGGCATTAGCGACTGGCGCAACGACCGTCGCCCACGGCTGTACTGGTAAAGGCAACGACCAAGTTCGGTTTGAAGTAGCGATCTCCGCTTTAGCGCCTCACTTGAAAGTGATCGCACCGGTTCGGGAATGGAAATGGTCCCGAGAAGAAGAGATTGCCTATGCGGCTGAAAAAGGAGTGCCGATTCCCGCTGACTTGGACAATCCGTATTCCATCGACCAAAACTTGTGGGGACGTGCCTGTGAGTGCGGCGTCTTAGAAGATCCTTGGGCAACCCCGCCAAAAGGAGCCTACGCCATCACACAAGAATTAGAAGATACTCCTGACGTACCAACGATCGTTGAGATCACTTTTGATCAAGGGGTACCGACCGCCATTGATGGCGAAACGATGAATCTAGCAGAATTGATCATGAAACTAAACCGGATGGCTGGCGAACATGGCGTTGGTCGGATTGACCATATCGAAAATCGTTTGGTGGGGATCAAATCACGGGAAGTTTATGAATGTCCAGGAGCGATCGCTTTGATGACAGCTCATAAAGAATTGGAAGATTTGGTCTTTGTCCGGGAATTGGCGCATTTCAAACCAATCATCGAGCAGCAATTAGCCCAAGTCATCTATGATGGTCTTTGGTTCAATCCATTGACGGAAGCCTTGATTACCTTCCTGAAAAGCACGCAAGTCTACGTCAACGGGATCGTGCGTTTGAAATTGTTCAAAGGCAACGTCATTTGTGAAGGACGTAAATCTGAAAACAGTTTGTACGATGAAAACTTAGCAACGTATACTTCTGCAGATACCTTTGATCAGCATGCGGCCATCGGCTTCATCAAATTATGGGGACTGCCAAGCAAAGTGCACGCTGAGATCCAAGCACAACAGCAACTAACAGAAACATTGATTTAAGTATGCACGGCTGAAGCTGCCGCTTCAGCCGTAATCTTTTTTTGAGGTGAGAATATGGCAAAATTATGGGGCGGACGTTTCGATGGGAAAAACGAAGCATGGATCGATGCTTTTGGGGCTTCCATCACGTTTGATCAAAAGTTAGCAAAGCAAGACATTCTTGGCAGTTTGGCACATGTCAAAATGCTGGTCCATACGGGCATCATCAGTCAAACCGATGGCGAAGCGATCATTGGCGGCTTGACCACGATTCAACAGCAATTAGCCGCTGGCGAATTGACCTTCACGATTGAAAATGAGGACATCCATTTAAACATCGAGACATTCTTGCATGAATTGATTGGACCAGTGGCAGGCAAATTGCATACTGCCCGTAGTCGTAATGACCAAGTGGCGACCGATATGCATTTGTATTTGAAAGAAGTCGTGCAAGAGGTGATCACTTTGATCGCTGAATTGCGAGAAGCGCTGGTTTTACAAGCCGAAGCCAACATCTACACCATCATGCCTGGTTATACCCATCTGCAGCATGCACAGCCGATTTCTTTTGCCCATCACCTCTTAGCCTATTACAGTATGCTGACGCGTGACCAAGAGCGTTTCAGTGAGAGTTTGAGCCGCATCGATGTGATGCCTTTAGGCAGTGCTGCTTTGGCAGGAACTACCTTCCCTATCGATCGTGCTTTCACTGCTCAAGAGTTAGGGTTCAGCAATATTTACAGCAACAGCCTAGATGCGGTCAGTGATCGTGATTTTATCTTGGAATTTTTAAGCAACGCCTCTTTATTGATGATGCATCTGTCTCGTTTTTGTGAAGAGCTGATTCTTTGGTGCAGCCACGAGTACCAATTCGTGGAACTGACCGATACCTTCTCCACCGGCAGCTCCATTATGCCTCAAAAGAAAAACCCTGACATGGCGGAGCTGATCCGTGGAAAAACAGGACGTGTCTATGGGAATCTCTTTGGCCTTTTGACGGTCATGAAGGGTTTGCCGCTGGCGTACAACAAAGATTTCCAAGAAGACAAAGAAGGCATGTTTGACAGTGCCGAAACCATCACGAAAAGCTTGCAGATCATGACAGGCATGATCGCAACGATGAAGGTCAATCAAGCACGGATGCAAGAATCCACTGAAAAGGATTTTTCTAACGCAACAGAATTAGCGGATTACTTAGCTGGCAAAGGCGTGCCTTTCAGACAAGCCCATGAGATCGTTGGCAAGCTCGTCAGTGAGTGTTTGAGCAAAGGCATCTATCTGCAAGATGTTTCCTTGGAAGACTACCAAGCGATCCATCCTGCCATCGACAGCGATATTTTTGAAAAACTTGATTCCTATACCGCCGTCAAAAATCGTCATTCGTATGGCGGCACCGGTTTTGATCAAGTGGCACAGCAAATTGAAGCCGCCAAAGCATTATTGGCAAGCAAGTAAAAAAACCAGCGAAGAAAATTCTTCGCTGGTTTTTTGTTGATTAATGACGTACGCGAGATTTCGCTGGATCGATCAATGGCGCTTCGCCTAAGTGCGCTTGGATCATCCAAATACGTTTTTCGATGGCTGTTTTGAAGCCGATGAAGATATCTTGGGTTGGATCGTCGCCTTCTTCACCAGATACTTCGATCCCTTTTTGGTATAAGTCCGCTAAGTAACGGTAGCCTTCCACCAATGTAGCTAAGCGTTCTGGAATCGTGCGGTCCCAGTTACCCACTTCATCAGGGATTTGAGTGTGTTCTGCCATTTCACGCAAAGTTGAATATGGTGAACCGTCTAATGTAATCAAGCGTTCAGAAACTTCATCCAATTGCTCATTTAGATCATCCATGAATTCGTCCATCATTGGATGCAAGGTCAAAAAGCCAGGTCCACGCATGTACCAGTGTGTTTGGTGAACGACCATAGCCATTTGGCTTAAATCAGCAACAAGTTGGTTTAATACTTCTTTTGTTTGTTCAAATTTCATAACGATTCCTCCTCTAAATTATCTATTTTAAGGATAATACGAAACAAATAAAAAGTACAACAAAATCATCTATTTGAGAAAATTTCTCACTCTCTTACGTATTTCTTTATGAGGGGGTACGAAAAATGACGATTTTCGTGTTTTTTTTAGGCGCTTTACTCGGCTTCTTTTGGCTTTTACTCTTGCAAACCCTGTTTTGGAATCCACCAAAAAGTGATTCTCGTTCTCACTACCAGAAAGTGAACAAAGTTTCGGATAACCATTGGTTTTTTCTGCTTCCTACAAGATGGCCTTCATCCCCGCTTTATTGGGTCTTCGCTTGCATATGCTATGGCGGACTTTGCGGGGTTGCCTTTCATGCTTCAGAAAGCTTCCTGGCTTTTGTCTGGCTGACCAGTGCCTTTTTACTCAGCTTGACCGACTTGATAGACTATAGCGTCTACCCGCAACTGCTGTACCCCGCCCACCTACTGCTAGCGCTGGCACAGCTTAGAAGCGGCGCTTCTTTTCAATGGCTGTCTTTAGGCTTGCTGGTTCCACTGGTCTTTTTTGTCTGGCAGGAAAAAATGGGCGGCGGCGATCTCTTAGTGCTGGCAGGCTGGGGCACTTGGCTAGCGCCAAAGACACTTTTGGCCCTCTTACTGGTAGCCAGCAGTCTCGGTCTCCTCGCTTTTTTTAGCTATCAAGGCATCTGGAAGAAACGATTGGCGCAGTTGCCCTTCGTCCCCTTCTTGAGTCTGGGTTTGCTGATTGTTCGCTTTCTAGTGTTTCATACTTTTGACGCTTTTTTTCTTTGAAGTGAAGAAAAACAGGACAGGAAAAAGCGGGACAAGTTGGCCTCATCCCGCTTTCTCTTTCTGCTCTGTTGCTTCCCCTGCCTATGATAACGGCGTCCGTTTTTTGCGATCAAGGTAGATGCCTACTGCGATCACTACTAACAACAGTCCCAAGACGACCCAACCAGCGGTCGTGGTGTCATTGGTTTTCGGTAAGTTGCCAGTTCCCGGTTTCGTTGTTTTGCCTTCTTTGACACGGTTGTTGAATACCATGTCTGCCGTTTGCTCCGCTTCAGCTACTAATTTTCCTGCTTGATCTTTGACGGTGACCGTTACTTGATAGGTGGTTTCATCATAGATGATCGTTGCATCGTTGCCAGCTTTTTCACGAATCGTGTAACGATGTTCCCCAGCATCGTCATACGTCAATGCATCAAAGGTAATCGTTCCATTTGCATCATTGCGTTGGGTTTGCAGAACCTTTCCAGCTTCATCCACTAATTCAAATGCGAATTCGTTGGCTTGCAAATCTCTACCCGTCAAGACTTTCTTAGCACTTAGTACGACACTGCCTGCTTGTGGTTGGTAGCTGTTTTCAAAGACTTGATCGCCTTCGTATTCCGCCACTGCGGTCAACTGTCCCGCTTCATCGATGACCGTTACGACTACTGCCAGTTCTTTCGTATCGTAGGTGATGGTACCGTCAGTTCCTGCTTTCTCACGAATGGTGTAGTGGTACTCACCTGTTTCATCATATGTGAGAGCATCAAAGTAGATTTGTCCGGTTGCATCATTGGCTTTTGTTTGAAGTACAGTTCCATCTTCATCGACTAGTTCAAAATCGAATTCGTTTGCTTGTAATGTACGACCAGTTAAGGTTTTCTCGGCACTTAGTACGACACTGCCAGCTTTTGGTTGGTAGCTGTTTTCAAAGACTTGATTGCCTTCGTATTCCGCAACTGCCGTGAGCTGTCCGTCTTCATCCGTTACAGTGACAACTACCGCCAGTTCTTTCCTATCGTACGTAATCGTGCCATCGATTCCTGCTTTCTCACGGATGGTATAGTGGTACTCACCTGTTTCCTCGTAAGAGAGTGCGTCAAAGTAGATCTTGCCAGTGCCATCGTTGGCTTTTGTTTGAAGAACAGTTCCGTCTTCATCGACTAGTTCAAAATCGAATTCGTTTGCTTGTAGCGTACGACCAGTTAAGACTTTCTCGGCACTTAGTACGACACTGCCTGCTTGTGGTTGATAGCTGTTTTCAAAGACTTGATTGCCTTCGTATTCCGCAACTGCGGTCAACTGTCCGGCTTCATCAGTGACGGTTACAACTACCGCCAGTTCTTTTGCATCGTAAGTGATGGTGTCATCGTTTCCTGCTTGCTCACGGATGGTATAGCGGTATTCGCCAGCTTTCTCATAGGCGAGAGCGTCAAAGTAGATTTGTCCGGTTGCATCATTGGCTTTTGTTTGAAGTACAGTTCCATCTTCATCCACCAGTTCAAAGGCAAATTCGTCAGCTTGTAAGGTGCGGCCGGTCAAGACTTTCTCGGCACTTAGTACGACACTGCCGGCTTTTGGCGTATAGTCGTTTTCAAAGATCGCATTGCCATCATACGTTGCTTTTGCCACTAGTTGCCCGTCTTCATCGGTGACTTTTACGACAACGCCAATTTCTTTCGTGTCATAGGTAATGGTACTATCTGCGCCAGCTTTTTCCCGAATCGTATAACGGTATTCGCCGACTTCGCCATATGTCAATTCATCGAAATAGATTTGACCATTTACGTCATTGGTTTTCGTCTGCAACACGTTGCCTGCTTCACCGACTAGCTCAAAGGCAAACTCGTTGGCTTCCAGCGTGCGGCCCGTCAATACTTTCTCAGCATTCAGCACCACTCCGCCGACTTTTGGCGTATAGTCGTTTTCAAAGACTTGGTTACCTTCATATTCGGCAACTGCGGTCAACTGTCCGTCTTCATCGGTGACGGTCACGACTACCGCTAGTTCTTTCGTATCGTAAGTGATGGTACCGTCAGTTCCTGTCTTCTCACGAATGGTGTAGTGATACTCACCTGTTTCCTCGTAAGGGAGCGCGTCAAAGTAGATCTTGCCAGTGGCGTCATTGGCTTTTGTTTGAAGTACAGTTCCATCTTCATCGACTAGTTCAAAATCGAATTCATTTGCTTGTAAGGTACGACCGGTTAAGACTTTCTCGGCACTTAGTACGACACTGCCGGCTTTTGGCGTATAGTCGTTTTCAAAGACTTGGTTGCCTTCGTATTCGGCAACTGCCACAAGCTGTCCGTCTTCATCGGTGACGGTCACAACTACCGCCAGTTCTTTTGCATCGTAAGTGATGGTGCCGTCAGTTCCTGCTTTCTCACGGATGGTATAGCGGTATTCACCTGCTTTATCGTAAGGAAGAGCGTCAAAGTAGATCTTGCCAGTTGCATCATTGGCTTTTGTTTGAAGTACAGTTCCTGCTTCATTGACTAACTCGAAGTCAAATTCTTCTGCTTTCAAATCACGACCAATCAGTACTTTCTCAGCACTCAAAACGACACTACCGGCTTTTGGCGTATAGTCATTTTCAAAGACTTGATTGCCTTCATAGACTGCTTTCGCAATCAACTGGCTGTCTTCTTCCGTGACGGTCACAGTTACCTTTAGTTCCTTGTCAGTATAGGTGATGGTTGGATCGTTGCCGGCTTTTTCCCGAATCGTATAGTGGTACTCGCCAGGCTCGTTGTAAGTGATGGCGTCAAAGGTAACTTGACCGTTACCGTCATTGGTTTGCGTTAAAATCACAGAGCCAGCTTCATCCACCAGGTGGAAAGTAAATTCGCCGTCTTTCAACTCGCGTCCATCAAGCATTTTCTGAACATTCAAGGCAAGGGTTGTTTCTTTGATTTCTCGCTTATTGGCTAGTTCAAAAACATAATTGACTTGCTCATCAGAAATAGTGAAGGTGTACTGAGTCGCATCTCGTTCATATCCTTCTGGTGCGGTGATTTCTTGGATCATGTAATCGCCGTAGCGCAGATTGTCGATCCGTTCAATGGCGTTGCCGTTTTCCATGATCTGATTGTTTTTCACCACCAGATTCGACAAGATGACTTCATAGGTGTTTTGCGCATTTTTGCGGCTTAGTTGGAAAACTGCTTCTTCATCGATCCCTCGTTCTTTCGTGCCATCGGCATCGTATTTCACGATCGTCAAGGAGCCGTTCGTCCCAGAAGAGGTTCCGCTACCGTCTGTCGACTTGATGGTAACTTCTTTGGTCACTGTGTGAATTTCGATCTCACTACCCGTCAAATTGACACTATTGGCCACCCGTTCATTGTTCAAAATCCCGGGATCAAGCTGTGTTTGATAAACGATAAAGTACGGTTTATCAATCAATTCTTCAAAAGCGATCACTAACGATTGCGTCCCTGCGACCACATCCGAGGTGATTTTCGGATTGTCTTCGTTGGTGAAGGTGACTTTTTCCCCTTTTTCCCAAGTGCCATTGTTTAAGACCGCTTCATACACATCTACGATCACGTTATCGTCGGCATCGCGTAAAAAGGTGTGCTGATTGTAGTTGATGGTATCGGTCACTACCGCATTGTGGATTTTGCGACTGTCCGCGTTGATCATGATTTCCCAATCGAGCAACCGATTGTTCTCGGCATTCTGGCTGCCGTTTTTCATCAACCAGTCCGTTTTCGCAGACTTGTCGACTTGGCCATCGGCAGTCAACGTTGTGTCATTGTCCGTCAATGTAATAGTATTTTTGTAGGTAAATACTTCTTCAGATGCTTCCGTTGCCAAGAAGACCGCCAGTGTTTCTGACGTTTCTTTCAGCAAGGTGATCGTAACTTTCTTCGTGTCAGGGTCATAAGTGTAACTGTAATCCTCGTTTAGCACCAATTGCTCTTTCAGTGCTCTGACTTGTGTCGTATATCCAGTTACCGTGACCGTGTATAGCGCCAAGTCTTTCAAGGTTTGGCCTTCTTGCAGCTGGTCCGTGATGGTTGCATCTTTATTGATTTTTTCTTTGTACGTATTGAATAGCCCCATCCAATAGACTTGATCGCTTGAAGCAGTCTGCTCATCAAAAATAGTTCCTAGATTCCGACCTAATACAGCGGTAATCGCTTTGGCGACATCTTCCCCTTCACCAATGAATAGGCCGTATTTCAAGGCATTTTTAACCCAGTTGGTATCCATCCAAGTATTGGATTCAGAAGCTTCCGTGAACGTATTGCCGGCTTCGTCTTTATAATGGACAAACGCTGCATTACTAAACCGGCTGCTAGAACTTCCTAATGCGATCTGCTGTGAAACATCGAAGCTGGTTTTGAAATTAACAGT
This sequence comes from Enterococcus sp. 2G9_DIV0600, assembly GCF_002140615.1. Lineage (NCBI taxonomy): Bacteria > Bacillati > Bacillota > Bacilli > Lactobacillales > Enterococcaceae > Enterococcus > Enterococcus sp. 2G9_DIV0600. The sequence continues at coordinate 79,019 of NZ_NGLL01000001.1, read as the reverse complement.
GATCGTTGCCGAGGTCGTTTGGTACGCTCCTTGCAGCTTGATGCGAAAACCACTCTCAAGTTCCTTCGTTGATCCATCGGCTAGCGTTTTCGTTTCTGTGATCAGCTCTAGCGTATAGTCGGTATTGAGCTCTAAAGGCTCGGTCACCCCGCTGGCTGTCACGATTAACGTATCCGCCAATAAAGCTAAAGCACTGCTGTTTGCGCCAGAGATCAATTGATAGCGGTCTTCTATAATCAGGTCGCTAACTTTTTGCTGATTGGTATTAGCTTCAATTTTCCATGCGACAGTCTTCGCCTCATAATCTTTAGTGCCAGCGGTTTTCACGACACCGATCGTTTTGGTTGGTGTCACTGTCCCGCTGCCCGTCAACGAGGTATTTTGATTGTCGCGGATCGAAGCGTAATTGTATATACGGGTATCGGCTAAAACCGATTCATACAACTGGGTGTCGTATTGGATCTTGTAGTAGCCAGCTTTGGCAAACGTGATGCCAAAGCGTACGATTTCCCCCTCTTTGTCCAGCTGGTATGTCCCATCAAAGGACCAATCCTCTGAAGGGATTGGATTACCGTCTTTGTCAGTGATCACCAAAGTTTCTGGAACAAAAAAGTGCAAGGCTTTTTCAGGATCTGTTCCCGAGTAGGTCTGATCCAAAACTCTGGCTTGATCTTTGTCCAATGTAACGGAAATTTCCCAAGATGCTCGTTTCGTTTCTGGATCGTAGCCTTTAAATCGTTTGTATTCTGATTGTTCATCGTAGGTAACCGTTGCTTCTGCGGTTTTTTCTGTAAAATCGCTACCGTTGATTGTTGCCGTGTTTTTGAAAGAAGAAGCCGTTGGATCGGTGACTGCACTATTAATGACGATTCGAACCGGTTGATTAACCGTTTGATTGAAGGTAAACGTATTGTTAACACTGTTAAACGTATATAAGCCATCGGTACGAATCCATTCATCGGTGGATTCATCGTACAAGTAGCCTGTCGAGGTACTATAAGCTAATCCTTGTGGCATCTTATCGGTAATCACCACATCATGCAATTCACGACTGGTTTGGTTAAAAATAATTTCCCAAACCACTGAACCGCTGGAAGTCACGTTACCCGTCTTAATGATATCGACCTCATAAATAGGTAATGTAATGATGATCTCATGGCCATCTTCATCGTAAATCCCGGTAGGAATGGTCACTTCCTCAGTAACGGTGCTTACACTTAATTCAGTGATCAGATCAATAGTCCCTGAGCGGTTGGAAAGTGTTTGTGCCGCCTCATTAAAAGTAACGGTCAATGTACCATCGAGTGCTAAGGTAAAGCTTCCGATCGATTGTCCGCCGGAACGGGTCAATTCACCACTGACGGTGTTATGAATGGCAAAATAATTCGGCAATTGATACGTATAATAATCACCAGCACGAATTTCTTCCGTATCTGCTAACGACCAGTCAAAATGAATTTTGATATTGTCATTATACATCGGTGGATTTTCGGCAGTGAAAGGCTGATCGTTTAAGTCAGTGATTCGGACATTGTCAAAAAGCTGCACGCCCCGTTCATTCAGGTTGGCACTAAGATTTTCAGCGGTAGCAGAAGCTTCCGTTTCCGTCTCAGCATCTGGCGCTCGGGGTTGAATGCTGTTTTGATTCAGTGTCGAAGATGCTTGGGTTGCTTGACTTTCACTAGGAACGGTTGCTTGTTCTTCTTCTGCTTGACTCGTTGCTGACTGAACTGCTCCCGCTGTCGATGAATCCGTAGGTGCTTTTTCCGTATCGATCGTTCCGGTCACAGGTTCAGTACTTTCTAACGTTTCGGTCGTTCTTTCGGTGCTTTCGGTTGCGTTGATTGCTTCTGCTAGAATGATCGTTGGTTCACAAAAAATGGAACCAAGCAAGACTAGCAAACATATATAGATAGAAAGTTGTTTTTTCATAATTGTTCATTCCTTTTTATAAATTTTTTTCAATTGATCTCGGAAGTGCTCTGCGCATAACATTGTTCAAAAGTGAGCAATATATCCCAATAAACAACTGCTTTTTGCCTCCTCACTAAGGTTCAATCATTTTGGTCTTTGCTACTTGTATCAAACGTATTACTACTATTCCACACTTCTATTTTCCCAAAATTTTGGGGTGGGATGTATTCAAAAAAAATACAACACGCAATTTTTTTGAATACATGTAAAAAAGTGATACTATTTACTTAAAAGGGGGCTCGACGGGCATCATGTTACGGAAATTGTTATCATCTACAACACAAAAGAAACTACAGCTGATTGAGTATTTATTAGACGATCAGGGGACGAGTCTTCACGATCTAGCAGTGAAATTTTCCATTTCAATGTCTGCAGCGAAAACCTATATCGCGGAAATCGACAATGAATTTTCGTTTCTGGACTTACAATTTGACGATTATTCAGCTGTTCGCCTACACTTGCATCCTTTCGCTACTCGACTAGACGTATACAGCCATTTTTTAAATCGCTCGTCTGCGTTCCAATTGTTAGAACTACTCTTCTCATCAAGTTTCACTAGTTATAACATGCTGGCACTAGAATTAAATTTAAGCAAGTCATCGATCATTCGTTTGATCAAGAGGATCAATTTGGTTCTGGCACCGTATGATTTCTTCATCGCAACCAAGCCCATCCAGTTAAAAGGAAATGAACACAACATTCGGCAATTTTTTCTGATTTTTTTCTTAGAGAAGTACCAGTATGAATTTGTGGATGCCAACATTAACCAAGAACAGGATTTCTTGAAGATCGCCCGTATCATGGCAGCTGCGACGCCCCTAAAACTTTATTTTTCCGACATCAAAAAAATTGCTTTTGTAATCTACATCAACACGAAGCGCGATCGTCTATACGCTTCTAATCCCAATGGGAACCACATCGAATATTTCTTAGAGAAAATCGATTTGAGCGAATTTACTGGCTACAGTCGGGCTTATGTCGAGAAAATGGTCGGTTATGTCACGTCCCACATTGGTCAAGACCCTGATGTCTTTCGTAAGACCAAACAAGAGTTTTATCAAATGACCAAACGTATATTTAGAAAATACAACTACCATGAAGCCAATTTTTAAGAGAAGCTCGACGCCGTGGTCTTTTCTTATTTTCTTGGGATCAACTTGCAGGTTCCTTACTGCATCTTGGATGATCGCTTTGCTCGTTTTGTTGATAATTGTGATTTAGTCCAACAGACAGTCAATCAAGACATCGTTCAGGTTTTGACCCATTCAAATTTGCCAATCATTCGACCAAGTACAATCAATTACCTAATTTATATTTTCCATACCTCTTTTCCAAATTTCTCCAAAGAAATCATCGATGCCCACGCTGACTTTCGCTTAGCTTTGTTTTATGATACAAATAGTTACCATACGGAATTTATCCAAACGAAAATCCAACAGTTTATTCCCTATCAGCTAACGATCACGATCTTAAATCCTCTAGACTCGTTTTCTCTGACCAAACTGGACGAGACTTATGATTTGATCATCGGCAATCTGACCCCCTCCTGCAGAAAAAATTTATTTCATTATGCAGACATCAACCTAACTTCGAATGACTTGGCGTTTATCGCTCGGCAGGTTCAGGAAAAGGGGATTCGGATGCTGCAAGAAAAGAATGCGCAATAAAAAAACACCCTCGAAAAGCCGCAATTTAGCGATTTTCGAGGGTGTTTCCATTATTTGTTTGCTGTTTAGTTTAGTTCACTACGCCATGGCTGGATATTTTGCTGGCGATACAAAGCTGCTTTCCCAATTGCATTGAAGAGGGTCATTTTTTGCGTAACCACTGCTTTAGCTGCCTCAATGCATTCTGGGTAAATAGCATTTGGATCCCATAATTCTGTTTCAGCTAAAATTTGACGGCATTTTTTGTAAAAGGCGTATTTATAATCAGAGGAGATATTTACTTTTTGGATACCGATTGCCACTGCCTGAGCGATTTCTTCATCGGGATTGGCCGATCCGCCATGCAACACCAACGGGATATCGACACGATCTTTGATTTCTTGCAAGACATCCATTTTTAGTTCCGGTTTGATATCTTTCGGATAAATACCATGGGCAGTTCCAATCGCAACTGCTAGTGTATCAATGCCTGTCTTCTCAATGAATTCTTGTGCATCTTCTGGACGAGTATAAATTACTTCGGAGACGCCCCCTTCAACGGAGGTTCCGGTATTGCCGATCGTTCCCAGCTCGCCTTCGACAGATACCCCAATCGGATGGCAAATCTCGGTAATCTGTTTTGTCAGAGCAATATTTTCTTCAAAAGGCAGCAATGACCCATCGATCATCACCGAGCTGAACCCGCAATGGATCGCCCGCATAATACTTGCCAGACTGTCGCCATGATCCATATGGATCACGATCGGCACAGAACTGTTTTTCGCTCTGGAAACTGCATAGTGGAAAAATTCATCCTTTGTAAAGGCCAATTCTGTTGGGTGGACCGCAATGATGGCTGGTGCATCGTTTTCTTCCGCTGCTTCGATAACGACGCGTAAAAAGTTACTGTCTGCGACGTTAAAGGCACCAACGGCAAATTGATTTTCTTTGGCAACGGTCAGTAATTGTTTCATATTGATCAACATATAAGTGTGCTCCATTCTTTTTTAAAGTGATTTGTTTTTTGATCCAGATAATTCGATATACTCTTTGACGACTGCTTTTCCTGCTTCGATGGTTTGGTGGATCAGGGTCGGATAATCGCTTTCGGGACAAGCATCCAGCTGTTGGTGCAGGGCATTTCTTTGGGCTTTCATAAAATCAGCCCCTACATTGATTTTATTGATTCCTAATGCCACGGAACGTAAGATATTCTCTCTACCGGCTCCCGAGCCACCATGCAAAACCAGCGGTAGGTCAGTGGCTTCTTTGATTGTTTGAACGATATCAAAGCGAAATGCCGGGCGGTACCCTTCTGGATAATCCCCATGACTGGAGCCGTAAGAAAGAGCGAGACAGTCGACCCCGGTTGCTCGAATAAAATGGATGGCTTCCTCTGGATCGGTATACATCCCATCGCTAGTATACTGATCCCCAGCCACTGCTCCCATGTCCCCAACCTCTGCTTCGACACTGGCATTATAGGCTTGCGCAAATTGCACGATCTCTTTGGTGATGGCGATGTTTTTTTCTAAAGGATGCATAGAGGCATCCATCATGACGCTTGAGAACCCTTCATGGAGACATTGTTTGACGAAGGCGATATCCTGTCCGTGATCCAGATTGATGGCAACCTCCACATTGACATTTTCCGCCATCCGAATGATCGGCTGGGTTAAGTAACGATGATCCAGATGGGTTTTTAAATGGTCTTGCAACAAATCCACGATGATGGGTGCATGAGATTCTGCAGCGGCATCGATCACTGCTTTAGCGGTTTCTAGGTTAAAACAATTGATAGCCATAACCGCATAGTTTTCTCGATTGGCTTTTTGCAGCATCTCTTTCATTGATACATACATCTTCTTCGCTCCTTTTCTTAAGAAATTTCAATCGACGAAAAGTCAATGTCTTCTTCCTCTTCCACGATGGGCGTTTCAACGGGTGCCTTTTTCAATGCAAAGAGCAAAACACCGGTGATGGCAGAACCAATCAAGAGTGCGATGGTAAATTTCAGTGGATCCGTCATGGCAGGAATGATGAAGACCCCTCCAGATGGTACCGGTGAACCGACGCCCCAAACCATGCTTAGACCACCGCCGACGGCTGCTCCGGCCGTACAGGAAAAAATGACGCGAAACGGATCGACGGCAGCGATCGGGATCACCCCTTCTGTGATCATGCAAAGACCCATTGGAAAAGCGATCTTGATGTTGTCTTCTTCTTCCGTAGAATATTTGGGTCGGCGTAAGAGACGAGAGAGGACCCAAGAGATCGTAACACCAAAGGGCGGCACCATTGAGGCTAAAATTTTCACGGCTTCGGGTTCTTGAATGCCTTCCAATAATAGCCCATCAGCAAATAGCGAGGCGACTTTGTTGACGGGTCCGCCAAAATCAAAGGCAGCCATACCACCGACAATCGCGCCAAATAAGAAATTCCCCGAGCCTTGCAGATTCGTTAAGAAGGTAGTCAACGCGTCAGTGGCCCACACGATCGGTACACCGATGACGAAGAACATCAAAGCACCGACGATCAGTGTCGACAAAACTGGAACGATCATCATTGGCATCAGACCTTGTGCCCAACGTGGTACTTTAAGGTTTTTTACTAAGAATAAGACCAGATAACCTGCGAGATAGCCTCCTAACATTCCCCCTAAAAAGCCTGCGCCAATCGCATTGGCAATCAGTCCCATAAAGAGTCCGGGAGCGATTCCTGGACGATCGGCAATGGAGTAGGCGATCGCGGCAGCGATCACTGGCGCCAGCAGCCCCATCCCTAAAACGCCCAGCGAGACCAGTGCATCCGGGATCGTATAGGCAGCATCGTAATTTTCAATGACTGTGCCGTTGGTAAGATTTCCGATCGCAATCAAAAGCCCGGCTGTTACAACGACCGGCAGCATATACGAGATGGCGGTTAAGGCATGTTTTTTCAACTGCAGCTGTTTCATCATTTGTTTCATCCCCCTTTAAATTTGCATTGTCAGAACATCCATTGATTCATCCCTGATTTAATTTTTCTTCAATCGTTTTAAGCAAACGCTTAGGCGCTTTGATCACCATACTAGTTGGAATTTCTACTATTCGCTTGCCTTCAAAGCGGTCTCTGCCGCCGATTTTGATATCTGCCGCAATAATGACAACATCAGCTGCTTGAATATCTGCTTCTGTCAATTCACTTTCTGTCCCGATGGTTCCTTGGGTTTCGATATGGACTTCATGACCAAGTTCTTTCGCAGCTGTTTCAATTTTTTGCTTAGCAATATACGTATGAGCGATTCCTGAAGTACAAGCAGCTACACCAACGATTTTCATCTCTTCTCCCCCTTTCTTAGTTTTCTGCCATTGGATCTTTAGCAAGCAAGGCCATCATTTGATCCTTTGTCCCTGACGCAACGAGACGATCAATAAACGATTCATCTGCTAGTAGCATCGCTACCTTTTGCAGCAGCTTGATATGCATCGTATTGGCATCGGTATTTTTGACTGCAAACAAGATAATTACTTGAACGGGCGCTTCATCGATGGACTCCCATTCAAGCGGACGCTTGGTTTTTCCGATCACTAAGGAAGTCTTTTTCACACTGTCTGACTTTCCATGTGGGATTGCTAAGCCATGTCCGATACCGGTCATTCCTTCCATTTCTCGGGCAAAGACATCTTGGGTGAACCCTGCTAAATCGGTAATTATCTGGTTTTCATATAAAAGTTCAGAGAGTTCAGTGATCGCCTCTTCTTTTGAATTCGCTTCCATTTCCATCTTGATAAGATTGGGATTGATTACATCTGCGATACTGAACGCTTGGATCGTTTGGCTTTCGTTTTTCATCTTTACATCTCTCCTAATAGTTGTTTGACTCGCTTCTCATCCTGTTTGGTAAATACCGAATTGACTAAAATCGTCAGCACCTTCGTTTCTACTGGCAAATTAATGGTGGTTAAGATCAGATCGATATCCTGGTAGTCTTGCGCATGCTTTCGGTACATACGAGCGGAAAGCACATCCACGATATCCAACTCTGGAAATGCCCGTTGGACTTTGACTTTCAGCAGTTCAGAGGTTCCTACGCCGCTACTGCACATGATTAAGACTCGCTGTCTGCGCCGTCGAATGACTTTAAATTTCACAAAATACAGCACCAAGAAACCAATCTCGTCTTCCGATATGGGATTCGTTCCATAGGTTCGCTCCACTTCCTTGCTGACTTGTGCCACTTGCTCAAAAATCCTTGGATACTCTAGTTGAATGTCATTTAGCAGACCGTTTTTCACGATAATTTTATTCTTTAGCCGATAGAGCATCGGCTGGATATGGCAAAGTAGATCGGTCTTGTCTGTTTGCTGGTTCAATTGAATACCCAGTGCTTTTTCCATCTGCTTAGTAAAAAACTCCGTGATTTCGCTGGCTTCTTTTGTCAGATTGGTCATTGCCAAGGGTTTGTTTTCTACTCTGGAAGACACTAGATACTGGTAGAGATAAAATACCTCACTTTCTGGCAGCTCCGTCACGAGATAGGCATTGATTTTTTCAATCACTTGTTGGGCAATTTGATAAAACTCTTGGTGCTGTTCAATCAAATGCTGTTCTTCCTCATCTAAACCCTCAATTATCTCTTCACGGTCAATTTCTCCTTCCCTCATTCGTAAAATCAGAATATACAGATGCGAGAAAATATTCATGTTGTAAGGATACGCAATACTGTTCGCGAGTTTTCGCTCAATGAATTCAAGAATTGAGGTAATAAAGTTGATATCAAAGGCATTGATGGGATATTTTTGCGTGACCATTTCTTCATTCCACACATGGGTTTTCGTAAAGAGATCATTGACACAGCGACGGATATTTTTTTCAGTACCAATCACTGCAATTCTCTTATCGGATCGGATCAACTGGAGTTCAAAGTACTGAAAATATTCCGCAAGACGATTGATATCACTACTTATCACTGCTTCACTCAAATAGTAAGGGGCGAACAACTCTTTGATCATTAAACGCTTTGGTGATTTAAACAATACATGCAGTGCAATCGCATGACGTCGCTCAAGCGGCTCATCATGTTGATCCGTTTCTTGATTTTCAATCGTGCCTCTGAGATATGCTTCATAATCCAAACAAAATCCTTTGCCGATTTCAGACCGAATGATTTCTGAACCAGCAGCCTCATTGATCCGCTTGATCGTCCGGTAAATGGTTTTCGTTGAAACCTTAGCAGCTGTGGCTAGTTCATTAGCGGTCAAATTCATCCCCTGTATCATAAACTGCTCAATCAAACGTGTTTCTCTCTTGCTCAGCTTCATACTGTCTCCCTCCGTATCTTTACTATAGCCTTCTTTGGCTCGAATATTTCTTAATCGATGTCCACTGATTTGGACATTCCAAAAATAGCGCTTTCATTAATCGTCCCAAATGCCCCCTTTTCTAAGATGAAAGAAGGGCGCATTCTTTTTCGTGACATCTCCTTTTGCTAAACAAAAAAAGCTTGCCATTCCGAAGAATGACAAGCTTTTCCTTCACACTGAGTCAATCAGGTGCTGGGCATTGATTAGTTTTGGCTGTTCAATGCGTCTTCAGCAGCCATTTGTGCTTCGATGTCTGAGATGCTGTAGACATTTTCGCTGGCAACTGTTACTTCTTTTGGTTCCATTTCACGGTAACGAGGCATACCAGTACCAGCTGGGATGATCTTACCGATGATAACATTTTCTTTCAATCCAAGAAGTGGATCTTTCTTGCCGCGGATCGCTGCATCGGTCAACACGCGAGTGGTTTCTTGGAAGGACGCAGCAGACAAGAAGCTGTTGGTTTCCAAGGATGCTTTCGTGATCCCTAATAAGACTGGACGGCTAGTTGCAGGAACGCCGCCGGCTACCAAAGTGTCGTAGTTGCGGTCTTTAAAGTCGGCGATATCCAACAATGTTCCTGGCAAGATGCCTGAATCACCTGGATCCATGACGCGGACTTTACGCAGCATTTGACGAACCATTACTTCGATATGTTTGTCACCGATTTCTACCCCTTGCATCCGGTAAACGCGTTGAACTTCCCGTAATAGATAGTTTTCAACAGACAAGACATCGCGAACTTGTAACAGTTGTTTTGGATCGATCGATCCTTCTGTCAATGGTGCACCACGATGGATAAAGTCGCCTTCTGCTACTTTCATCCGGGCAGTATAAGGAACGGTATACGTACGCGTATCGGTTTCCCCTTTGATGGTCACTTCTTTGGTCCGAGTTGAAGGATCTTCTGAGATATCGATGACTTCTCCGGTAACTTCGGTAATGACCGCTTGTCCTTTCGGATTACGGGCTTCAAAGATTTCTTGGACACGAGGGAGACCTTGCGTGATATCGTCTCCGGCAACCCCGCCGGTATGGAAAGTACGCATGGTCAACTGAGTACCAGGTTCACCGATTGATTGGGCAGCGATGGTACCAACTGCTTCCCCAACTTCAACTTCAGAACCAGTGGCTAAGTTGCGACCATAACAATGTTTACATACACCATGTTTGGTGTTACATGTAAAGACAGAGCGAATGGATACTGTTTCGATGCCAGCATCCACCGTTGCTTTGGCTAGGTCTTCGGTGATCAATTGGTTGACCCCAAGAATCACTTCGCCAGTTTCAGGATGGATGATTGATTTACGAGTGTAACGACCAACTAAACGTTCTTCTAAGGATTCGATGATTTCGTTTCCTTCGCGAATTGCTTGAATATCTAGACCACGGTCAGTGCCACAATCGTCTTCACGGATGATGACATCTTGGGCAACGTCAACGAGACGACGTGTCAAGTAACCGGAATCGGCTGTTTTCAAGGCGGTATCGGTCATCCCTTTACGGGCACCATGGGTCGAGATAAACATTTCTAAGACAGATAGACCTTCACGGAAGTTTGAGATGATCGGCAATTCCATGATACGTCCGTTAGGCGCGGCCATCAATCCACGCATCCCAGCAAGCTGAGTAAAGTTGGAGATGTTACCACGGGCACCGGAATCAGACATCATGAAGATTGGGTTTTTCGCTTCCAATGATTCCATCAGTTTTAACTGAATTTCATCTTTGGCTGCATTCCAAACACCAATAACTCGTTCATAACGCTCGTCATCGGTAATTAACCCACGACGGAATTGTTTCGTGATCGTTTCTACTTGTTTGTGGGCATTGTCGATGATTTCATGTTTTTCGTGCAAGTTCATGATATCAGCGATACCAACGGTGATACCCGCCATTGTTGAATGGCTGTATCCTAAGTCTTTCATGCGGTCAAGCATGCGTGACGTTTCAGTGATGCGGAAACGTTTGAAGACTTCTGAAATGATGTTTCCTAAGTTTTTCTTCTTGAATGGGCCAACAAGCTCTTGTTCTTTGATGAAGGCAGGCACATCTGTACCAGCTTCAATAAAGTACTTGTCTGGTGTTTGAACCGTCAAGTTGTAGTCTGTCGGTTCGTTCAAGAATGGGAATTCTGGGGGCATGATCGAGTTGAAGATCACTTTACCCACTGTTGTTACCATCAAACGTTGTTTTTGTTCAGACGTGAATGGTTTGTCCCCTAAAGTGTTTGGATTGATGGCGATCCGTGTGTGTAAATGCACGTAGCCATTGCGCCATGCCGTAACTGCTTCGTCCATGTCACGGAAGATCATGCCTTCCCCTTCACGGCCTTCTTCTTCCATCGTCAAGTAGTAGTTCCCTAGGACCATATCCTGAGATGGTGTTACAACTGGTTTTCCGTCTTTTGGATTCAAAATGTTTTGGGCTGCTAACATCAGCATACGTGCTTCTGCTTGCGCTTCTTCATTCAATGGTACGTGAACGGCCATTTGGTCTCCATCGAAATCGGCATTGTAGGCTTCACAAACAAGTGGGTGCAAACGAATGGCACGGCCTTCAACTAAGACTGGTTCAAATGCTTGGATACCTAATCTGTGAAGCGTAGGTGCCCGGTTCAATAGCACTGGATGTTCTTTGATGACATCTTCTAAAACATCCCAAACTTCGTCTTCTTGACGTTCGATTTTGCGTTTGGCATTTTTAATGTTTGACGCGATTTCACGAGAAACAAGTTCCCGCATCACGAATGGTTTGAACAATTCGATCGCCATTTCTTTTGGCAGACCACATTGGTACATTTTAAGGAATGGACCAACGACGATAACTGAACGACCTGAGTAGTCGACCCGTTTTCCTAGCAAGTTTTGACGGAAACGACCTTGTTTCCCTTTCAACATGTGAGAAAGAGATTTCAATGGGCGGTTCCCTGGCCCTGCAACTGGACGGCCGCGACGACCGTTATCGATCAAGGCATCGACTGCTTCTTGCAGCATCCGTTTTTCATTTTGAACGATGATGTTTGGTGCATTCAAGTCTAACAAGCGTTTCAAACGGTTGTTACGGTTGATTACACGACGATACAAGTCGTTCAAGTCACTTGTGGCAAAACGTCCACCTTCTAATTGCACCATTGGGCGCAAATCAGGCGGGATAACTGGGATAACGTCCATGACCATCCAGCTTGGTTTGTTTCCTGAAGCACGGAATGCTTCTAAGATATCCAAACGGCGGATCGCACGGGTCCGTTTTTGACCAGTTGCGTTTTTCAATTCTTCTTTTAATTCAGCAACTTCGCCTTCAAGATCAACGCCATCTAATAATTGTTTGATGGCTTCGGCACCCATCGCTGCTGAAAATTCTTGACCGTATTGGTCACGTTTTTCACGGTATTCCCGTTCAGTCAATAGTTGTTTTTTCTCAAGGCTGGTGTTTCCTGGTTCAATCACTACGTATGAAGCAAAGTAGATGATTTCTTCCAATGCACGTGGGCTCATGTCTAAGACAAGACCCATCCGTGAAGGAATTCCTTTGAAGTACCAAATGTGTGATACTGGTGCTGCTAATTCAATGTGTCCCATGCGTTCACGACGCACTTTTGAACGTGTTACTTCCACGCCGCAACGGTCACAAACGATGCCTTTATAGCGGATCCGTTTGTATTTGCCGCAAGCACATTCCCAGTCTTTGGTTGGACCGAAAATACGCTCGTCAAACAACCCTTCGCGTTCAGGTTTTAACGTACGGTAGTTAATGGTTTCTGGTTTTTTTACTTCACCATAAGACCAGCTTCTGATTTTTTCAGGAGAAGCCAAACCGATTTGCATACTTTCGAATTTATTTACATCGATCAAAAAAGGTTCCCTCCATTTCATTTCATGGACATATCCGATAGAACGGGGGCTATTTCCGCAGGTGGCGGAAATAGCGAGGGCCGTCTATTATTGCAAGCGATCTTCTGCTGTCTCGATTTGTTGGTTCAACGCGTCGGCGGCATTTTTAGCTTCTGTTTGTGCTTTTTGTTCTAATTCACGGGCTGTTTGTTGCTCCGCAAATTTTGTTAAGGCATCAACGGTGATCAAATCATCATCGTCATCATCCATATCACGCAGTTCGATCTCTGCATCATCGATATCTAGGACACGCATGTCTAGACCCAGTGATTGCAATTCCTTTACTAATACGCGGAATGATTCTGGTACACCTGGTTTTGGAATTGGTTCCCCTTTGACGATCGCTTCGTATGTTTTCACACGACCAACCACGTCATCTGATTTGTAGGTCAAGATTTCTTGCAAGGTGTAAGCAGCACCGTATGCTTCCAGTGCCCAAACTTCCATCTCTCCGAAACGTTGTCCACCAAATTGGGCTTTTCCTCCCAATGGTTGTTGAGTAACCAATGAGTAAGGTCCAATGGAACGGGCATGCAATTTATCATCGACCATGTGGGCTAATTTGATCATGTACATGACACCAACGGAGATGCGGCCATCAAATGGTTCGCCGGTACGTCCATCGTAAAGCACTGTTTTGGCATCGCTGGCCATTCCTGCTTCAGCAACCGTTGCCCAAACATCTTCATCACTGGCACCATCAAAGACTGGTGTTGCCACGTGAATGCCTAATTGACGCGCAGCCATTCCTAAGTGTAACTCTAATACTTGTCCAATGTTCATCCGAGAAGGTACCCCTAATGGGTTCAGCATGATATCGACTGGTGTGCCATCTGGTAAGAAAGGCATGTCTTCTTCTGGCATAATGCGAGAAACGACCCCTTTGTTTCCGTGACGTCCGGCCATTTTATCCCCTTCATGGATTTTCCGTTTTTGAACGATATAAACGCGAACTAGCATGTTCACACCTGGTGACAATTCATCGCCAGCTTCGCGGGTAAAGATTTTGACATCGTGGACGATTCCGCCGCCGCCGTGAGGCACGCGTAGAGAAGTGTCACGCACTTCGCGGGCTTTTTCACCAAAGATTGCGTGCAACAAACGCTCTTCTGCTGAAAGTTCCGTTACCCCTTTTGGAGTGACTTTCCCAACAAGCAGATCGCCATCTTTGACCTCCGCGCCAATGCGGATAATCCCCATTTCGTCTAGGTCTTTCAACGCGTCTTCCCCAACGTTCGGGATTTCGCGAGTGATTTCTTCAGGTCCTAATTTCGTGTCGCGGGCTTCTGATTCATATTCTTCAATATGGACAGAAGTGTAAACATCATCTTTCACCAAACGACGGCTCATGATGATGGCATCTTCATAGTTGTACCCTTCCCAAGTCATGAATGCGACTAAGACGTTTTGTCCTAATGCCATTTCACCTTGTTCCATAGATGGGCCATCTGCTAAGATGTCGCCTTTTTCCACTTTTTCACCAAGTGCCACTAATGGACGTTGGTTGTAGCTGGTTCCTGAGTTTGAACGACGGAATTTGGTAACAGAATAAACGTCTAATGCACCATTGTCACGACGAACGCGCACTTCGGCTGCATCCACGTATTCTACGATCCCATCATGTTTACATAACAAAGCAGCTCCTGAGTCATGTGCTGATTTGTATTCCATACCAGTACCAACCCAAGGTGCTTTCGGATTGATCAATGGTACTGCTTGCCGCTGCATGTTGGCACCCATCAAGGCACGGTTGGAGTCATCGTTTTCCAAGAAAGGAATACATGCGGTTGCGACTGCGACTACTTGTTTTGGTGATACGTCCATGTAGTCGACTTTATCGATCGATACTTCCAAGTTTTCAGAAGTAGCACGCGCCATAACAACGTCGTTTACGAAAGAGCCGTCTTCATTTAACAAGCTGTTTGCTTGGGCCACAACGTAGTGGTCTTCGGTATCGGCAGTCAAGTAATCGATTTTGTCTGTAACACGGCCTGTTTCGCGGTCAACGCGACGGTATGGTGTTTCAATGAAGCCATACTTGTTGACTTTGGCATAAGAGGCCAAGCTGTTGATCAACCCGATGTTTGGTCCCTCAGGCGTTTCGATCGGACACATACGGCCATAGTGGGAATAGTGAACGTCTCGGACTTCATAGCCGGCACGGTCACGCGTCAAGCCACCAGGTCCTAAGGCAGATAGACGACGTTTATGGGTCAACTCACCCAGTGGGTTTGTTTGGTCCATGAACTGTGACAACTGAGAAGAACCAAAGAATTCTTTGATACTTGCGACAACCGGACGAATATTGATCAATTGTTGTGGTGTCAAGGTTTCAGTGTCTTGGATCGACATCCGTTCACGCACGACACGTTCCATCCGAGCAAGCCCGATACGGAATTGGTTTTGCAATAATTCACCAACAGAACGAATCCGACGGTTTCCTAAGTGGTCGATGTCATCGACATTGCCGATGCCTTCCATCAAGTTGAAGAAGTAGCTCATTGAAGCAATGATGTCTGCTGGACGAACGGTACGTGTGGCAGTATCTGGATAGCCATTACCGATCACGTTGACTTCTTGTTCTGGATCTTTTGGTGAAAAGACTTTGATGACTTGGACCGTCATTGGTTCGGTCACGACCCCATCTTCTGATGGATAGTACGTTACACTGTTTAGGCCATTATCGATAAATGCGCCTAATGTTTCCATGACTTGGTGAGTCAAAACAGTGCCTTTTTCAACAATGATCTCGCCTGTTTCAGGGTCAACCAAGGTTTCTGCTAAGGTCAAATTCAATAGACGTGTTTTCAAGTCTAATTTTTTGTTTACTTTGTAACGACCAACATTTGCTAAGTCGTAACGTTTTGGATCGAAGAAACGTGCGTTCAGCAAGCTGCGTGAGCTGTCTGCTGTTTTTGGCTCGCCTGGACGAAGACGTTCGTAAACATCTTTCAATCCTTCTTCGGTACGAGAATCGCTTGCGTTTTTATGCAAGTCTTTTTCGATCGTGTTGCGCAATGATTCACTGTCGCCGAAAATTTCAAAGATCGTATCATCAGAACCAAACCCTAGGGCACGGACTAAGACCGTCAAAGGAATTTTACGGGTACGGTCAATCCGTACGTAAGAGATATCTTTGGCATCAGTTTCCATTTCTAACCACGCACCGCGGTTAGGGATAACAGTTGAACCAAAGCCTTCTTTGCCGTTTTTATCGACTTTGCCATGGAAATATACACCCGGAGAGCGGACCAACTGAGAAACGATAACCCGTTCTGCCCCGTTGATGATAAAGGTTCCTTGTTCAGTCATTAATGGGAAATCACCAAAGAATACTTCTTGGGATTTGATTTCCCCAGTTTCACGGTTCGTCAAACGCAAAGTAACATGTAATGGTGCCGAATAGTTTGCATCATGGGCACGGGCTTCTTCTACTGTATACTTTGGTTCTTTCAATTCATAATCCACAAATTCTAGGGACAAGTTACCGTTGAATCCTTCGATTGGCAAAATATCTTCAAACATTTCTCTTAGGCCCTCATCTAGGAACCATTGGTAAGAGTCGGTTTGAATTTCAATCAAATTCGGTAATTCTAATACTTCACTGATCCGTGCGAAACTTCTACGTTCGCGATGCTTTCCGTATTTTACTACGTGTCCAGCCAAGCTCTTCACCTCTTCATAAAGTCTTTCAAAAAGGCTATCCGATTATTTACAAAACTGTAACAAATATTAAATATAGGTTACAGAAAGCATTTTTTGCGGCTTTTAGGCAAAAAAAAACCAAAAATAGAACGGATGCATTGGGCATTTTCTACTTTTGTTTCCTTATTCCTAAGCCGAAACGGACAATATTTCGTTTCTGCTTTTTTCGTTCAGATAGTTTTTGCAACTCCTTATTATACAGATGAAGCACTTTCCTGTCAAGCTTTCATTGGAAGTTACAATGCTTTTCTGGCGCACCCATTTCCTAAGATTTTCTAAAGAAAAAAACAAGGCTGGTGGGGACTGTTTTTCGTAAGAAACTACTTTGCTTTTTGCCGATTTCTTGCTATGCTAACGAAAACGTTACACGTGAAACATTAGGAAGGATATCCTTATGACGACAAAAGAAAAAATACTGACCTTATTACAAAAAGAAGATACTGTACTGTCCGGAGAAAAACTAGCCCAAGCTTTGTCGATCTCTCGTACAGCAGTCTGGAAAGCCATTAAAGAACTCGAGAAAGAAGGCTATCATTTCGAACACTTGGCCAACGGCTATCGCTTTGTCTCGGATGATCGCTACGATCAAGCAGCACTTGCGGCCGCCTTGCCGATGATTCCCACGATTCAAATCAAGGAAGCTGTTGAATCCACCATGAAAGAAGCCAAGATCGCCGCTTTGGACAGTGGACTGGCAACCCCCGCCCTTTTTTTGACCGAAACACAAACAGGCGGTCACGGCCGCTTCGAACGACCGTTTTTCTCACCGAAAAAACAAGGGATCTATATGAGCTTGCTTTTAAAACCAAACCAAGCGTTTCAAGAATTGCCACAATATACCGTTTTGGCGGCGGTGGCAGTCGCCGAAGCCATCGACGCTCTTCTAATGAAGGAAACGGCCATTAAGTGGGTCAACGATCTGTACTTAGATGGAAAAAAAATCTGCGGTATTTTGTCTGAAGCAACCAGTGACTTTGAAACAGGCCGCATTACTTCGGTTGTGATCGGTATCGGTATCAGTTTTTCAATTCCACAACAGCAGTTTCCAGCAGAGATTCGGGAAAAAGCGACCTCACTCTTTCCTGGTGAAGAGTATCCGACCTTTTCTCGAGTCACGTTGATCCAAGAAATTTGGCGTCGTTTCTTCCAATTGTTGGCGCAGCTGCCTGACATGGATTATATGGCCCGCTATCGGCAGAAATCCTTCGTTTTGGGCCGCACCGTTCAATTTACGCAACAAGGGGTGACCTATGAAGGGATTGCCAAAGACATTACCAACACCGGTGAATTGGTGGTGGAAACAGCGACGGAGCGCAAGTTGCTTTCTTCTGGAGAAATCAGTTTGGAGCGGTATTGAGGCTGCTTTCGTAGGTAACCAGTCACAGCAAGCGTAAACACAAACACTCCATAAACAGACCTGCTTATTCCGAGGGGGTTAAATAAAAAGCAACCTAGGCAGCTCTCAAACAAACTTTACTGCTACGATCAATTTCGCAGAAAAAGCGAGCCTCATCTTTTCATAATAAGTATCATGCTCGTTCTTTTATCATGTCTTTTCTACAGTTTTTATGCGCTATTTCATTCCCCACATAAAAAAGATCGACCTGCTCTTTCAAGAGCAGGTCGATCTTTTTTTTAAAACAATTGCCACAGCAGGCACAAAAGCAAGCCTAAGGCATAGCTGCTGTTGAATAAAATCATGTTCTTAATCGAATAGCCGAAGCTACGTGGGTGCGGCAGACTGGCTTGATGCTCCTTCAAGTTTTGGCGGATTTTTGGCAGTGTCAGAAACACGAGCAAAATTGGCCATTGAAAGAGACCAAACAAGAGGCCCAATAAAATAGCGGCATAAGACGCCAACATCATGCCTTGAAACAGACGGATACCTGCTTCGCGACCGATGTAGTACACCAGCGTATAGCGATGGTTTTCGATATCAGCTTCCAGATCCCGTAAATTATTGGCTAACATGATGTCAGCAATCGTGAAAATCAATGGCAAGGATGCCAACACGATGGCACACACAGCCCAGAGATTCCCCACTAAGCCAAAGGTTCCGTTCGCAAAATCCAGTGCCAGATAAAAAACTTTTTGATCAATGGTATTGATATAGATCGTGATGGCAAAAATCCCTAATCCCATCGTTACACCGCTGAATACCTCGCCTAAAGGCATCCGCGATAACGGAATGGGGCCAAAGGTATAAAAGACCCCGATAAAACAAACCACCAGCCCCATCACTAGCAGCAGCCAGCCGGTAACAAAGGTCAAGTAAAGACCGATCAGTAAGGTTCCTGCCAGCATCGCAAAAATCAGATTGCGAACAGTAGCTTCTGAGATGTTTTCGCGCCCGATCACATTGTGCTGGTATTTGTAGGTCTCTGATTTGGCTTTTTTGAAATCCATATAATTGTTGATGGACGTCGTCGTCAAATCAAACAGCAGCATCCCCAGAAAAAAGATTGCGGTATTCAAAGGATGAAATTCATGAAAATACACCAACGAGAACAACACACCCATAATGAAGGGGAAGACACTGGCCACTTTGGTACGGATCTCCACTACTTCTAAAAACACTGAAAGAGACATCTTTCACTCCTCCTATTCTAAATCCGCACGATCACCCATCGTGTAGCCTGATTCCTCTGAAAGTTCAAAGGTATCTTTGATACCGTCGGTTACATACACTTTGTCTTCTTTTGTGATAAAGATCGCATCGGTACCCTCTTCGGTATGTTGTTCGATATAGGCTAAGCCTTCCTTGACCCCTTTATCAAATGCCACCGTAGTTAACCCATCGCCATCGATGGATTTGTCGGTGATGACAGTTACACTTGCCACATCGCTGTCGTAAGGATAGCCAGTCTCAGAATCGAAAATATGATGGTACGTTTTGCCGTCTACTTCTAAATAACGTTCGTAGATCCCTGAAGTAACTACTGTTTTATTGGTTACTTTGATACTGCCGATAATCGAGCCGCGAGATTTGTTCGGGTCTTGGATTCCGACATTCCATGGCTCATCTGTGCCGCGGTTACTATGACCTAACACATAGACATTCCCGCCCAAATCGACGATCGCGGAAGTCACGCCATTGTCCTTCAGCACTTTGACTACTTCATCCGTGATGTAGCCTTTAGCGATCGCCCCAAGGTCAAGGATCATGTCCTTGTCTTTTAAATAAACGGTTTGATCTTCATCGTTAAACTCGACTTGTTCATAATTGATATGTTTCAATGCTTCATCGATCTCAGATTGCTCTGGCTTGCGGGCATCATCAAAGCCGATTCGCCATAATTGGGTGATGGCACCGATGGCCATATTAAAGCCGCCTTCTGATTTCACACTATAATCATAGGCTTCTTTCAACAAATAATAGATGTCATCCGAAACCTTTACCGGCTTAATACCAGCTTGCGCATTGATCTCATCGATCTCTGACCCTGCTTGGTTGATGGTGATTTTATCGCCTAACTCTCTGATGCGGTCAAAGGCCGGCTTCATGGCGTCCTCTTTGCCTTCATCATAAATGCGAATCCGAGTATAAGTGCCTAATAAAAATTCTTCTTGAAAATATGGTTCTTCTCGCAGCGTCGTTGCTTCCTGATCACTGCCACAAGCTGCCAACATTGTGCCTAAAAAAACAAACATCAGAAAAAACGTTACTTTCTTTTTCATGATTTTCCTCTTTTCTATTGTCTTCAACCTTCATATAATAGCCTTTTTTTAGCAGAATGAAAAGGGGCATTCCGTGATTCCGCAACGTATTTTAGGAATCCTTAATCGAACTTTTTCTTCTTTGTAAAAAACAGTTCTTTTAAAAAAAAACTTCCTGCCAGATTGCTTCCTTTTGCACGAACTTGCTTTTATGACCTTGCTGCCCACGAAAAAAAGACAGCACTCAAAGCGAATGCTGTCCTCTTCATTCAAAAAAGTTGTGATTATTCAGTAACGAAGTTATCCACTTCGATTGTTGTTTGGTCACCTTTTTCAGCGGCATTCAACAATTGTTGTGCATAGATAACAAAGCTGTGGAAGCTGTGGGTTGCACCAGAAACTACATCCATGTCTGCCACAGAACCATCTTCAGCATTGACTGCAGAAACAAAAGCTTCATTGAAGTTTGGAATGAATTCTTCTGGACTTGTACCAGATTTAGCTTCCATGTTTTCGTTGTATGATGCATCATCTTTTTTCGACTCGCCGGCTTCGTTTAGGTAGTCGTAGTTTGATTCAGAGATTTTGCCGTCAGCCACAGTCATTGAGAAGACTACGCGGTAACCATTTGAGTAGTTCTTTTCTTCTAATGTATAGGTTCCGTCTTTCAAGTCGGCTCCATTGTCGATTTCAATGGTTTCCGTGTTTCCTGCTTGCGCCGCTTGAATCAATTGTTGTGCATAGTTTTGGAAGGAATCAAAGGAATGAGTCGCGCCAGAAACTACTTCGATTGAAGAAGGGCTTTGTGCGGCAACTAACTCTTCATTGAATTTAGGAATAAACTCTTCTGGGCTGATACCTGCTTTTTCTTTCATCGTTTCATTGTATTCAGTGTTTTCTGTTTTTGATTCGCCATCCGCATTGACGTTGTCATATTTTGATTCAACGATTTTGCCATCTTTGACTGTGATCTCAAAGGTAACACGGTAGTCGTTTTTATAGTTCTTTTCTTCTAAACGATATGTCCCATCTTGCATTGGCTCGCCTGCAACGACGGTTGCTTCCGTGCTTTCTGTTGATGCTGAATCGCTTGCAGAAGTTTGTGATGTACTTTCACTAGTTGACGAAGAAGCTGTATTGTTGTTGTCCGCTCCGCAACCCCCTAACAATAATGCTGCGAATGAAAATACCGCCATACCTACAATCAATTTCTTTGCTTTCATAATTATCCACCTTTTACTTGTTTATTTTCCCCACAAAAAAGTTTGTGATACATCTAACATTGTAAAGTAAATTTACGATATGTCAACCGCTTCCTTTCCGCTTTTTCTGGAAAAAATGACTTATTTTTTGATTTTCGCAAGTTTTCACGAATTTCAGGAAATATGCGTTTTTTTCATCAGAATCGTTAGACAAATGAACCATTTGTCTATATAATAGGAACGATTGTGTAATTATTATCATAGATTATTTTTATTAAGGAGAGATTTGCAATGGCAAAGAAAAACATTGTCGTTGTCGGTGCCGGTTATGCAGGCGTTTCTGCTACGAAGTACATGGCAAAGAAATTGAAAAAAGACAATGATGTTGAGATAACATTGATCGACCGTCACTCTTATCATACGATGATGACTGAACTGCATGAAGTCGCTGGAGGACGTGTAGAACCTACCGCAATTCAATATGACTTGCAGCGCTTGTTCTCACGCAAGAAAAATGTTCGTTTAGTAACCGATACAGTAACTGGGATCGATAAAGAAAATAAAACTGTCCAAACAAAATTAGGTAGCTATTCATTTGACTACTTGATCTTAGGGATGGGTGGCGAACCGAATGACTTCGGTACACCTGGCGTTAAAGAAAACGGCTTTACTTTATGGTCATTTGACGATGCTGTCCGCATTCGCGAACACATTGAAAAAACTGTCGCAAAAGCAGCGATCGAACCAGATGCAGCATTACGCAAAGCAATGTTGACCTTTGTCGTTTGTGGTTCTGGATTTACCGGGATCGAAATGATCGGTGAACTGATCGATTGGAAAGATCGTTTAGCTTCCGATTATAAATTGGACCCAAGTGAAATCAGCTTGAAAGTCGTTGAAGCAATGCCAACGATCTTAAACATGCTTGATCGTAACGATGCAGCGAAAGCAGAACGTTACTTGAAGAAAAACAATGTTGATCTTGTCTTGAATGCACCAATCGTTGAAGTGGCACCTGACCACATCAAACTAAAAGATGGTTCAACGATCCCAACCCACACATTGATCTGGACTGCCGGTGTCAAAGGAACTAGCGATGCTGCTGATTTCGGTTTAGAAACCGCGCGTGGATTCCGTCTAGTTGCCAATGAGTACATGGAAGCAAAAGGCTACGAAGACAAAAACATCTATATTATTGGTGACTTGGTTTACTTCGAAGAATTCCCGAATACACCAACACCACAAATCGTGCAAGCAGCTGAACAAACAGGTCACACTGCAGCAACGAATATCGTTTCAGCCATTAAAGGCGGCGAAAAACATAAATTCAAAGGAAACTACCAAGGATTTATGGTTTCCATCGGTGCCAAATGGGGCGTGGCGAACTTATTTAATAAGATTCACCTGAGCGGTTTCTTAGCGATCATTATGAAACACATCGTTAACTTGAAATACTTCTTTGATATTCGTTCTGGTTACTACATGTTCCAATACTTAATGCATGAAATCTTCCACATCAAAGATGACCGGACAGTAGCCCGTGGTCACACGTCTCGTTACGGTAACGTCTTGTGGAGTGTTCCGCTTCGTATTTTCTATGGTCTTGTCTGGTTCGTTGAAGCCTTCAAGAAAATTTTGGGTACGAATGGGGAAGTCTTCAAACCTGGTACTTGGTTCGGTGAAGGTTCTTGGTTCCAAGGCAACAGCGTATTCCCTTGGACTTGGGAATATCAAACAGTCGCTGATGCAGCCAGTGGTGCTAGTGAAGCAGCCGATGCAGCAAGTGCCGCTAGTGGCGCCGGCGAAGCAGCCGATGCAGCGACACAAGCCGCACACTTCGGTTTGAGCTATGCTTACGGTGAGCAACCAATGATCGTGATTGAAAAATCACCTGACTGGTTCACAAAAGTTATGCAATTTATCATGCCAAACAACGACGTTGCAATGTTCTTCCAAAAATTCATGGTCTTCTTTGAAATTGCTTTAGCTCTTGCATTGATGGCTGGTCTCTTCACTTGGTTAGTAAACGCAACGACTATCGTTTTAGTATTGACTTTCTGTATGTCTGGTATGTTCTACTGGGTAAACATCTGGTTCATTCCAGTTGCATTTGCCTTGATGAACGGTTCAGGACGCGCAGTCGGTTTAGACCGTTGGGTAATCCCATGGTTGCAACGTACCCTTGGAAAATGGTGGTACGGTACCCCTCGCTCCTTATATGGCAATAAATAAGCCAGCAAAATAGAATACCTGTACGACTTCATGAGACTAAGACATTCTGATTTTCAATCAGTGTCTTGGTCTCTTTCCAAGTACAGAACTTTTTCTTGATCGTCCTTGCACAGAAATCGGTGGATTATTGAGGATTCAGCTAGTAGAATCTTGTCTTCTTATGCTAGAATGAGACACATCACATGAAAGAACAGGAGTCTTTTTTGATGAAACTAAAAGAATTTATCCGCGATGCCCATTTAAAACCATGGGATGGCGTCATCATACTTGTTTTGATCCTCAGCTCTTTTTTACCGCTTTTTATTTTTGGCCAGACGCAAACGGCTGACAAAGAAGCCGTCTTACGGGTCGATGGGACAGAAATCAAACGTTTTGACTTAGTTGAAGGTCAAAAAGCATACACCTATCTTTATGAAGATGAAGACGGAGATACCAATTTACTGGAGATCGAAGGCGATCGGATCCGAATCAAGGAAGCTGATTGCGGCGACCAGATTTGTGTGCGCCGTGGCTGGGCCAGTAAAAATGGGGAAACCATCGTCTGTCTACCTCATAAATTAGTGATCGAAATCCAAGCCGCAGATGGGAGTGAGACCGACGATCTAATCTATTGATCGTTTGCTTATGAGTCGATTACAACGAATAATTTTCATCTCACTGCTGGTCGCCCAAGGGGTCGTGATTGGTTTAGTTGAAAATATGATCCCTTATCCATTTGCCTTTGCGCCTGGTGCGAAACTAGGTTTGGCAAATTTAATTACCATTATTGCTTTGTTCACCATGCCGAAAAAAGACAGTTTTCTCTTGATTTGGCTAAGACTGATTTTAACGACGTTACTAGGAGGAACGGTTTCAACCTTCTTATATAGTATGAGTGGTTCCTTACTGAGCTACTTTGGGATGTCTTTGGTGAAACAGTTGGGGCCTAAACGTGTCAGTATCATCGGCATTAGTGCGGCTGGCGGTTTCTTGCACAACGTCGGACAGTTGATCACCGCCTCATGGATCGCTCAATCCTGGAGCGTGATGCTCTACTTGCCGGTCCTGTCTTTCTTTGGGATCTTGTCCGGGATCGCTATCGGGATCGCCGCCAACTACTTGCTGCGCCGTGTCGAAACACTGCGCCGTTTTCAAATTGATTATGAACGCCAGACCAAAGTCAAATGGCGCTCGGATTCAGAATAAAGGAGTTAATTATGAAACTTCATTCCATGTGGCAAGAGTATCCAGCACTGCAAGCTGACTTATCTGCCTCCTTGCAATTGATGGAAAAATCATTAAAACTAAAAAACAAAGAGGTCGAACAAGCGATCCTGTCCATGATCCATTCAGGTGGGAAACTGTTGCGTCCTGCTTATCAGCTGCTCTTTTCTGCTTATGGCAGCGACAAAGATCGTGAAAAAGCCGTCGCATTGGCGGCCTCGATCGAAATGCTCCACACTGCCTCGTTGATCCACGACGATATCGTCGATCATGCGGACACCCGCCGCAAGCTGCCGACCATTCGTTCCGAATTTGGCAACGATGTCGCTGTCTATGCTGGTGATTACCTCTTCGTCTGCTGCTTTAAATTGATGGCGGATTATGCCAGCTCCATGAAAAGCTTGCAGATGAATTCCCGTAGTATGGAAAAAATCCTGGCCGGCGAATTAGGACAAATGAGCAAACGATACGATTTGTCCGTCACTGTCGAGGATTACTTAGAAAACATTCGCGGCAAAACCGCTGAGTTGTTTGCTTTAAGCTGCTTCATCGGGGCTTACGAAAGCGGCACCTCCTTGCGCTTTGCCAATCAAGCCCGTGAGATCGGTGAAGCCATTGGTCTTGCCTTTCAAATCATGGATGACGTCTTGGATTACAGCCAAGATGCGGCTGCTTTAGGGAAACCAGTATTGGAAGATGTTCGGCAAGGCGTCTATTCCCTGCCGCTGTTAATGGCACTGAAAAGTGACCGCCAACAGCTGCTCCCATTGCTGGAAAAACAAGACGCTATGACGGACACCGACACCCACGAAGTCTATCGGATCGTCCAAGAAAGTGCTGGGATCGAGGAAGCCAAGAAACTCGCTGCCGACTATACGAAAAAAGCTTTGCAGGCGATCCAGAAATTACCTGAGACCAAAGATGAAACCAAAACGTATCTTTACCAGATCACTGCTCAGATCCTTGGGCGAAGCAATTGATCTAATGAACGAACACCAAAAAGCATGGTCGCTGCCAAAAGCGATCATGCTTTTTTAGTTGAGCAAGGGAATCCCTCATGAACTCATTTCTCTTTGGGCAAACACTAAATCTGCAGCAACATAGGAAGAGGTAAAGGTTTTGCGGTATTGGTTCGGTGTATAGCTGGTTTCACGTTTGAAGATCCGGGTGTAATAACCCGCATCATCATACCCCACTTGTTCAGCGATGGCAGCAATGGAATCCTCCGTAGTAACCAGCAGCTTTTTGCTTTGTTCTATTCGATAAAACGTCAAATATTTAGTAAAAGTCATCCCAGTGGCTTCTTTAAAAATCCGGCTGATATAGTTGCGATGCATGTGGCTGAAAGCAGCAAGGACATCTAAGGTTATCGGCTGTTGATAGTTGAGATGGATGTATTCAATGATCTGATTGACTTGTTCAGCGATATTATCAGTGATCGCTGACGTAGAATAGTGCAATAGGGAAATTTGATTCAACGAGAGAATACTACGGTGGATACTGTGCTGAAGCTCTTGCTTGCTTAAAGGCCGCACTAAGTAATCGATGGCTCCGCAGCGCAGTGAGCGATGAAGATTGTCGAAGTTCTTCGTCTCATCAATCAAAATCAGTTTGATGTTCGGCTGTTTTTTCATGACTTCGGCTGTCCAATAAAAAGGATCTTCGGCCTCATTAGAGATTGACAAGATGAGGATATCAACGTGTACTTTCCCAGCGATCGCTACCGTTTCAGCCATTGTCCAAGCATCTTGCAAGAGCGTGGCGTTAAAAAAATCTTTTCTGACCACTTGTTTTATCTGATTTCGTTCCTTTTCATCTGGGGTGGAAACTAAAATGTAGCACATGAAAGCAGCTCCTTTCCGTGTTCTCTTTTTCAAATTATACCATATTTAATCATTTATCATTAAGTTTATTGCTTTTTATGAACAATAACAACACATGTTAAAAATATAACAATCTTGGATAAAATTGTCCTGAAACAGCATAGAACCCTCCTAAAGAAAACGCTTACTTTCTCATATAATTAAAGTATAAAAAACAAGGAGGATGATTGATATGATGACAAAGACAAAGATGCACAGTCCCTTAACACTGGTTGATTCCTTAATGAAACAAGCGTCAGACGCCCAAGAACTTTATCGTACTGCCTCGCAAGAAAAAGTTGATTACGTGGTGGGAAAAGCTGCAGAGAAACTGACCAGCCACTCGATGCACTTAGCAAAATTGGCACAGAAAGAAACCGGCTTTGGAAACGCAGAAGATAAAAACATCAAAAATTTATTTGCCAGTGAAATATTATATAACAGTATCAAAGATAT
Source organism: Enterococcus sp. 2G9_DIV0600 (assembly GCF_002140615.1). NCBI lineage: Bacteria > Bacillati > Bacillota > Bacilli > Lactobacillales > Enterococcaceae > Enterococcus > Enterococcus sp. 2G9_DIV0600. The sequence continues at coordinate 51,844 of NZ_NGLL01000001.1, read as the reverse complement.
GCCGACGGTTGGAATCGTAGAAGAAATTCCTGAGAAAAAGATGCTAAAAATCGTTGCGCCATTGGGTGTCTTAGTTGCTTTGATCCCCTCCACCAATCCTACATCCACCACGATTTTCAAAGTACTTTTGGCATTGAAAACGAAAAATGCAATCATCTTGTCCCCTCACCCCCGAGCGCTGCAGGCAATCAAGGAGACCGTGTCCCTCTTTAAAGAGGTGCTGCAAGCATGCGGATTGCCGATCGATTTGGTTCAATTACTAGAAGAACCGACAATTGAGGATACCCAAAAATTGATGGCACATCCCGATACCGATCTAATCTTGGCTACTGGTGGTAAAGCGATGGTTCGAATCGCATATTCTTCGGGCAATCCAGCAATCGGTGTCGGCCCTGGTAATACCCCTGCACTGCTAGAAAAATCTGCAGACATCGCGAAAGCCGTTGATCAGATCATCCGTAGCAAAACCTTCGATTATGGGACGATCTGCGCCTCTGAACAGGCATTAGTCGTTGAGCAATCGATCAAAGATGCAGTGATCTCTGAATTGAAAGCAAATCACGGCTACTTTTTGAATCAAGAAGAGTCTGAAAGGCTGGCTGATTTTATCACCACGGCTGAGGGCGGTCTGAATCCCCGGATCATCGGTCAGCCAGCAGTTAAAATTGCCGAAATGAGTGGTCTGTCGGTCCCAAGTGATACGAAAATCCTCGTTTCGGAACAGACGGTCATCGCTAAAGACAATCCCTATGCGCGGGAGAAACTTTCGCCGATCCTCGCGTTTTATACCGTGGCTGATGCCGAGGAAGGCATTCGTTTTTGCCAAGAGTTGCTAAAGATCCAAGGTGCTGGACACACCGCTGTCGTTCATACCAAAGACGATACCTTTGTTCGTGAATTTGGGCTGGCGATCCCTTCTGCCCGAATCTTAGTCAATACCCAAGCAGCTTTAGGAGCCATCGGTGGCACCACGAACTTAAATCCTTCCTTGACTCTAGGTTGCGGGTCCCATGGAGGCGGCAGTACTTCAGAAAATATCCATGTCGCACAGCTTTTAAACACGCACTACATCGCTTACGATGTCGAAAAATAAAGAACCTAGGTGCTTCAAGATAAGCGGCTGAACAATACAGCCCCTTCCTTTCATAAAAACGAGCAGGGAAGAACGATCCATTCGTTTTTCCCTGCTCGTTTTTTCTTCTATTTACTAGTTAACGCATCGTCACAAATTCTTCTGACCCTGTCGGATGAATGGCAACGGTTTGATCAAAGTCTGCTTTTGTAGCACCCATTTTGATGGCTACAGCGAAGCCTTGCAGCATTTCATCGACACCGATCCCGATGCCGTGCAGACCGATGATTTTTTCTTCTTCTCCTAAGCACACCAATTTCATCTCACATTTTTGGCGATACTCATTTAAAGCAAAGTACATCGGTGTAAAGCGCGAGCGATACACCTTTATCTGCTCTTGGCCGTATTTTGCCAAGGCTGCTTCTTCGGATAAGCCAATCGTGGCAATCGGTGGATGAGTAAAGATGACCGTCGGTACTAAGTGATAATCCAAGTACGCATCGCTTTGACCGTTGAACAAGCGTTCAGACAAGCGTCGACCGGCGGCGATCGCAACCGGGGTCAAATCCAATTTTCCGATGACATCGCCCACCGCAAAAATCGAGTCAGCTGTGGTATTTTGATATTTGTCCACAATGATAAACCCTTTTTCATCCAATTGGACATCGGTGTTTTCCAGACCTAACTTATCCGTATTCGGCACACGACCACCAGCAAAAAGGACGCAATCGCCGGTCAAGGTTTCGCCATTTTCAAAGTGAACGAGATACTCGTCACCTTCTTTAATGATACGAGAGGCCACGTAGCCTGCATAAGTTTCGATTCCTGATTCTTGGTACATCTCCACGAGATTATCCGCAAGCATCTTGTCAAAGGTTCGTAATGGCCGCTCTTTGCGGTACGCCCAAGCCACTTGGCTGCCCAGCTGTTGGCTGACACCGCTGATTTCGGCTGCGATGTAGCCTGCCCCTAAGACGACCATACGCTTTGGTGCTTCTCGCAACGCAAAAAAACCATTCGAGTCAATGGCGTACTCACCGCCGGTAATATTCATCGCGCTAGGTTTTCCACCGGTGGCAATCAAAATATTTGCTGCATGGTAGTTTTCCCCATTGACGGTAACCGTGTGGTTATCCACAAATTGTGCATAACCGTGGATAACTTCTACATTGTTACTGTCTAAGCCTTTTTGATAGGCTGTGTGTAAAAAATCAATGTATTTTTCACGGTTATCCACAAGCTCAGTAAAATCAAATTTATCCACATGTGGATAAATGCCGTAGCTAGTTGCGTCCCGTTTGATCATTTCTAACATCTCACTAGCTTGCCACATGACTTTTTTCGGTACACAACCGACATTGACACAGGTGCCGCCTAATTCATTGCCTTCGATCAATAATACTTTGGCGCCGTGCATCCCTGCCCGATTGGCTGAGGCGATTCCGCCACTGCCGCCACCAATTACTATGTAGTCGTATGTTTCCATATTTGTTGTTTCCTCCTTAAGATTGTCTATGTTCTCATCGATCCTTTTTGGCTGGATTGATTCAACAAAAAAAGCCGAGAGAAACTCTCGACCTTATTTTTTCTTCCGAATCATGTCTCCGACTTCCACCGGTTCTTTGACCGGCATCGTCAACAGCATCATAGGATTTGGTGCACGATCGATGGATTCACCGTCTTCATTATACATGACTTCGACGGTTTGGTGAAAGTGATGGAATCCGGGACCGTAAAATTCGATTTCATCGCCAACGGAAAAGTGGTTCCGTTGCCGAATCGTAGCTGTTTTCGTTGCCGGATCATACGCCATGACTTCCCCAATAAATTTGTATTGCGGAATTTTCCGACGCGGACCAAACAACTGCTCATTTTCACTTGGGGTATCGTAGTAAAAGCCTGAGGCAAGCTCTCGCTGCGCAACTTTCCACAGTTCATCGATCCATTCTTGTTTACAGACATAGTTCTCTGGATCGGCCATGTAACTGTCCACGGCTGCTTTATAAACGTTCGCCACGGTTGAAACATAGTGGATCGATTTCATGCGGCCTTCGATTTTGAAACTATCCACGCCGTTTTCAATCAAATCAGGGATATGTTCGATCATCGACATATCCACGGCACTCATGGAAAACTCTTCTTCCACTGTCCCGTTTTTAGTCAAACTGTTTCGTTCCGTTGCAAAGGGCATGTCAAACAGATCATATTTCCAGCGGCAAGATTGCGAACAGCCGCCGCGATTGGCGTCTCGCATCGACATATGATTGGACAAAGTACAACGGCCAGAATAAGAAATACACATGGCACCATGAATAAAGGCTTCGATCTCCACGCTAGTATTTTTGCGGATCTCAGCGACTTCCTCCATCGACACTTCTCGGGCGAGAACGACCCGTTCTAGGCCTTCTTCCCGCCAAAATTCCAATGTTTCATAGTTCGTGGCACTGGCTTGGGTGGACAAATGGATCGGTAGACCTGGCGCTTCTGTTGCGCAGATCTGGATCAAAGCGGGATCAGAAACGATCACTGCCGAAATACCGACATCTCGCAATTCCCGAAAGAATTCCCCTGCACCTTCTTGATTGCCCTCGTGGGTCACCATGTTGGCTGCTACATAGACTTTTGCGTTGTGGGCTTTGGCAAAAGCCACCCCTTCCGCCATTTCTTCATAGGTAAAGTTTCCCGCGCGACTCCGTAGACCATAGGCATTGCCGCCGATATAGACAGCGTCAGCGCCATAGTGGATCGCTGTTTTTAATTTTTCTAACGTACCAGCTGGTGCTAACACTTCTGGTCGTTTCAATGCTTGTTTAACGGTCATTTGTTCTTGCTCCTTACTTGATATCGTCAGGATCGATGGCATAAAATCCAGTGTCCAACCCACGTTCTGCTGGATGAAGTTGGGCAACTTGTTCACTGAGCACAGTTGCTTGCTCTGCTTGCCACTTCCCACTTTCCACAAGGCTCTTGGCTTGGGCAAACAGCTTAGCAATTGCCACAAAGGCAGCCCCTCGTGTATAGATTCCGTCCAGCTTCCAGGTTTGAAAGCCTGTTGCGGCTAATTCCGCCAGCTGCAGCATCAGATTGATGTCGTTATTGGCAAAAATGTGCGTGCCGTGGCTATCTTCATAAATGGAATAGTGAGTTTCTTCTTTTTTCGGTTCAGATAAAAACAACCCACGGTCGTGGTTCTTTTCTTCCGATTGTTGGGTATAGTTATAATAATTTTGTAAAAGCGGACGCTTCGATTGGTGAATGCATGTCGCACCATAAACCAATACTTCCACAGGAATATTTAGTTGCGGTGCCATGATTTTCATTTCCTCGAAAGGAACTTCTCGTGCTAAAACGGCTGCCTTTGCTCCTTTTTGTCCCCAAAAATTGATTTGACGAGCGCTCGTTACTAAGGTTTCCCCTGCATAGATAAATGGCAAGGCACATTCTGGATTTTGCTTCATGCGGTAAATGATCCCAGGATCTCCGAGAGCGATTTGATCGGCTTGATTGGTCTTCAGAAATGCTAGGTATTCTGGAATCCGCTTCATTTTTTCTGGATGCATGATGCCATTGACTGCGATCGTCACTTTCTTTCCAGCTTCGTGGGCCATGTCGATCAGTCTGATTTGCTCTTCACGAGAAAAAGAGGCCGGTAGGCGCAGCCCGAATGTCTCTTCTCCAAAAAACAATGTATCAACATAAGGGATGAGCTGCTGTGCTTGCTCGATCGATTCCACCGTGGCGATAATCTCAACCATAATACTCCTCCTTTTTTCAACTCATTCATAGTATCACACAGCAGGATTCTTTCCAAGAGGTCTCGTTACTCTTTTTTTCACGAATAGCGCTTTTTCCGTTAATCAACCGTTGTCATAAAGCTATTTAGAAGGATATTTTTTTGTGAATCATCAATCATAATTAATAGAGATCACTTGATCACTACTAAACATAGCAAGACAAAAAAGCGACGTTTCTATGGGTGCCGATTACTCGACCATAGAAACGCCGCTGCCGTTATTGGCTCGACTTAAACTTGTTGCAAGACCCGTGCTTGTCCCTCTTTGACATTGAGAGTGATCGATCCTTTGGAAGCACCAATCGTCACTTTGTCACCTAAATGAATTTGTCCTGATAGGAGTGCTTCACTTAAACGGTCTTCGACTTCTTTTTGCAATGCTCGACGAATCGGCCGTGCCCCATATTCTGGATCAAAACCAGCTTTACCGATCACATCGATGGCAGATGGCGTGATCTTCAATTGGATGTCTTGGTTGCTTAACCGTTTGATGATCGCTTTGCTCATAATCTTCACGATTTCGTGGATCTCCCCTTCACCTAAGGATTGGAAGACCACTGTTTCATCCACACGGTTCAAGAATTCTGGACGGAAGGCTTTTTTCAGCTCTTCTAAGATCCGTTTTTGCATCGCTTGGTGATCTTTCGTTAAATCAGTGACATTGAATCCAACGCTTTTTTCTTCGCGGATTTGTTGGGCACCGATATTAGAAGTCATGATCAAAATCGTGTTGCGGAAATCGACCTTCCGACCTTTGGCATCCGTCAAATGTCCATCATCTAGCACTTGCAAGAGGATATTGAAGACATCGGGATGGGCTTTTTCCACCTCGTCCAATAAGATGACGGAGTAAGGTTTTGAACGGATTTTTTCCGTCAATTGCCCACCTTCGTCATAGCCGACATAGCCTGGCGGTGAACCGATCAAACGGCTCGTGCTGTATTTTTCCATAAATTCGGACATATCGACACGAACCAAGGCATCTTCACTGCCAAACATCGCTTCCGCTAAGGCTTTAGCAAGCTCGGTTTTCCCGACACCAGTCGGGCCTAAGAACATGAAGGAACCAATTGGACGGTTGGGGTCTTTCAACCCACTGCGGGCGCGACGGATTGAACGAGCGACTGCTTTGACCGCTTCTTCTTGGCCAACTACCCGTTGATGCAAGATCTTTTCAAGATCCAACAAGCGTTCGCTTTCTTTTTTCTCCATCTGTTGCAAAGGTACACCAGTCCATTGGGAAACGACCGTAGCAACATCTTCTGCAGTAACACTATCGGCATAGCCTGACGCTTCTTTGACTTCCATAAACGCCACTTCCGTCAGTTGTTGGGTCAATTTCTTTTCCTTGATCCGCAGACGAGCTGCTGCTTCAAAATCTTGCTGGCGAATGGCTGCTTCTTTTTCTTCGATCAAGTTAGCGATCTCGTTTTGTAGATCTGCCAATTCCGAACTTTCATCGGTTTTGTCTAGACGCACTTTGGCTGCTGATTCATCCATCAAATCGATGGCTTTATCTGGTAATTGGCGCGAATTGATGTAACGTACGGACAATTGCACAGCGGCGTGTAACGCATCATCAGAAATTTCCACCCCATGATGTTCTTCATAACGAGGACGCAAGCCCCGTAAAATTTCTTCCGCTTCTTCTGGTGTTGGTTCGTCGACTTGCACTCGGGCAAAACGGCGTTCTAACGCAGAATCTTTTTCAATGTATTTTTGGTACTCATCTAATGTCGTGGCACCGATGGTTTGCAATTCTCCACGGGCTAAGGCTGGTTTCAGGATATTCGAGGCATCAATCGCCCCTTCGGCTCCGCCGGCCCCAATCAGTGTATGCAATTCATCAATGAATAAGATGATTTGACCATCTTGATAGATCTCATCGATGATTTTTTTCATTCGGTCCTCAAATTCTCCACGGTATTTCGTTCCAGCAACTAAAGCCCCCATGTCCAGCATCATCAAACGTTTGTTTTGCATGTCTTCTGGGACTTCCCCATTGATGATTTTTTGGGCTAAGCCTTCGGCGATCGCGGTTTTCCCAACACCAGGTTCCCCAACGAGAACAGGGTTGTTTTTGGTCCGACGGCTAAGGATCTGGATCAGCCGTTTGACTTCTTTGGCACGACCGACAACAGGATCTAGCCGTTTTTCACGGGCTAATTTGGTCAAATCACGGGCTAAGGAATCCAAGGTCGGTGTTCCTTGCTGCGCTTTGGCTTGGGCTGGACGACGACGACCAGCACTTCCGTTGGTTTTGCTTTCATTGAAGCCCATTTTTTTCTTCAAAAGCTGACGCATTTTCGCGAGACTCAAGCCGAGATTCAGCATGATTCGTGAAGCCAAAATGTCTTCGTCTCTTAATAAGCCTAATAATAGATGTTCGGTACCGATCTGTGGTGCCCCTAAACGCTTGGCTTCATCCCCTGCATAAGCAAATGTATGTTTTGCTCGTGGTGAATACGCGAGATAGGCGTTTTCTGGGTATTGACGAACGGTGCCGTACCCTGTTAAATGTTCGATTTCTTCACGAATATCGTTTTCTGTGATATTCATTTCCCGTAACGTTTTGCCAGCGATCCCGTTTTGTTCAATGACCAGTGCCAATAGAATATGTTCAGAACCTACCGCTTGGTGCTTAAAGTATTTTGCTTCTTCTTGGGCGATAGCCAAAACGGCTTTCGCGCGTTGGGTGAATAATTCATCCATCTCTTTCACTTCCTGTCTTCGTAACTTAATCGTTCTAGAATTGCATGGAGCAAATCTGCTCGTGTTCTATTTTCATAAGGAGAACGTCCTAGAACTGCTTTCGCGATGACGGTCAACAATAAATTGCCTTCTCGCTTGGACAGGATTCCTTCCTCATAAAGTTTCTGGATTATTGCATACGCATCTTTTTCCGAGATGGTTTCATCGAATAATTGATTCATTTCTTTTAAGTAGTGGTGGCTGTCAGTAATTTTGACTTTCTCGATCCGAATATAGCCGCCCCCGCCGCGTTTACTTTCAACCGCATAGCCTCTTTGAACGGTAAAGCGGGTATTGATCACGTAATTTATTTGTGAGGGCACGCAGTTGAACAAATTTGCCATTTCTGCGCGACGAATCTCAATGGTTTCACTGTCTTCAAGAATTTTCTTCAAATATGCTTCAATCAAATCGGAAGTGTTGTGATGACTCAATTCATTCCCTCCCTTGACTAATTCTGACCTTCATTATACCCAATTTTTGAATCCTTGGAAAGATGTACGCTTGCACAAATGGCCGGACTAAAGGAAATTTTAAAGACACCTGTGCCTCACTATAAGGTTTAGAAACAAAAACAAGCAGCTCGTCGGGGAACAAAAAGAAAATTCTTTGGTCCCCGAAGGCTGCTTGGTTAAAGTATTGGATTTTAGCTCGTTTCTAATCACTTTCGGAACTGCTTTCGCTCGTAGCCGTTGAATCCGAGGAGTCATCTGAACTACTGCTTTGGGTAGTTGAAGAAGAATCTTGCTCTGGTCCTCTTGAGATCGTTAACGTTACTTGCGAACCGGCAACGACTGAAGAACCTTCCTCAGGTGATACGGAGATCACTTGACCTTCAGGAACACTATCATCGTATTCGCGGTTAGTATTCGGTGTTAATCCTGCACGACGGACTGCTGCTTCGGCTTCTGATTGCGTAAGTCCGATCACAGTCGGCACATTTGTCATTTGAGGACCACTACTAATGAATAGCGTGATTGCAGTTTTTGATGTTACGACAGCCTCGCCACTATTAGGCGTTTGTCCAACAACTGTGCCCTCCGGTTCATCACTCGTCTGAGGCGTGCTAATGATCCGCGCTACATCGACTCCTCGAGAGGTCAATTCTGCACGAGCCTCTGCCTCCGTTAGTCCAATAAGGTTGAGCATTTCAAAGGTATCTGGTCCCGAACTAACTTTAAAGGTAATTTCACCATCAACTGGCGAAATCTCACGTCCAGCCGCAGGTGACTGACTAATGATGTCCCCTTCACTGACATCATCAGATTCTTCTAATTCTGATTTGATATTGTCTTCATCAAAGCCTAGATCAATCAGTTCTTCCTTCACCTCTTCGAAGGAACGACCTTCATAATCATCAAGAGTGATTTTCTTGGCTCCGCTGCTGATATAAAGAGTCACGACGGAATTCTTTTTGACTTCATTGCCTTCTGGCGGATCGGTCTTGACGACATTGCCTGCTTCGACTTCATCGTCTTCAATTTCTTCTACCTCGTCTGCCACTTGCAAACCAGCAGCTTCCAGCTCGGCACGGGCAGCTGCTTCTGTCTGGCCACTGACTTCAGGAATTGCCACATCTCCCCGACCACCGCCGAATAGGAAGTAACTGCCTATGCCTAGCAGTGCGATCACCATAATGATGGGCAGCAGCAGCCACCGTTTGCGTTTTTTCTTTTTCGGCTGCGCTGGTTCTTCAGCTTGATCCGCAACCTTATCTTCTACGGGTTCTTCTACTGGCGGCGTTTCGACTTGGGCTGCTTCCACAGGAGTCAGCACTCTCGTTTCATCCATCAGGGCATGAGGTTCCCATCTCGGTTCATTGAGTCGGTCAGGAGACAACACGGTATCAAGGTCCGCTCGCATTTCATCGGCAGTTTTGTACCGATCCGCCGGTTCTTTGGCGGTCGCCTTCAATACGACGTTTTCCAACGATTGCGGAACATTTTTGTCATAGATCCGAATCGACGGGATCTCATCTTGGAAGTGTTTCAAGGCGATCGTTACGGCTGATTCGCCATCAAAGGGTACTTTGCCGGTTAAAATTTCATAGAGGATGATCCCAATCGCATAAATATCTGATTGATTGGTGGCCATACTGCCTCGTGCTTGTTCTGGTGACAGATAATGCACCGAACCTAGCATCGAGTTGGTTTGGGTGATCGACGTTTCGGATAGGGCGATCGCGATCCCAAAATCGGTGATTTTCACCACGCCGTCTTCATTGATCAGCACATTCTGGGGCTTTAGGTCCCGGTGAATGATGCGGTGCTGATGGGCCAATGCCACCGCTGATAAGATTTGTTGGATGATATCAACGATCTGCAAATAAGGTACGGGATAGTGCGTTTGGATATAGCGCTTGAGATCCATTCCTTTGACATATTCCATCACCAAAAACTGCATGCCGTCTTCTTCACCGACATCATAAACGGTTACGATGTTGGGATGAACCAGCTCAGTCGCCGCCAAGGCTTCTCGTTGAAAGCGCCGAATCGCACTTTGGTCGTTTTGGAAGTCAAAACGAAGCACTTTGATTGCCACTTCACGGTCTAAGATCAAGTCATGCGCCAAAAACACATTTGCCATTCCGCCGCTACCGATATTGCCGATGATTTTATATCGGCCGTTTATCTTCTTCCCAATTTCGATCATGGGCGCTCTCCTCCAACTTTAATCAATAATACCGTGATATTGTCGACACCGCCGCGTTCGTTGGCTTGATCGATCAATGATTGCACTGCTTCTTCCAGCTCAGGGGTTTCTTGGATCGTTGCTGTGATCTCTTCATCTGAGACCATGTTGGTCAATCCGTCTGAACACAGCAGCAAATAATCCCCGTCTGCAATAAAGTGGATCGCCACATCGACTTCGACTTCGCTTGGCATACCGATCGAGCGGGTCAAAACGTTTTTGCGAGGATGATTCAAGGCCATTTCTGCTGTGATTTGTCCTGACTTCACCAATTCATTGACCAGTGAATGGTCCTCTGTGATTTGGGTCAGCACTTGATTGCGTAAAAGATAGGCACGGCTGTCCCCGACATTGGCGATCGTAAACTGGTCGCCTAATAAGGCCACAGCAATGATCGTGGTGCCCATGCCGCTAAGTTCTTCTTGTTCTTGTCCTTTTTGGAAAATCACTTGGCTTTCCGCTTGGATTTTTTGGATCAGCCATTGGGCAGTTTTTTCACTATCTGTCAGTTCTGTCTGTTCCCAAGCGGTGCCGATCTCACTGACTGCTTGACGGCTAGCGACATCTCCGGCCCGGTGGCCCCCCATGCCATCGGCAAGCAAGGCCAATGTCACATTGGCTTTATTTACATAGGTTGCTGCAAAATCTTGGTTTGTGTTGCGACGTTTGCCGACATCTGTTTGAAAACGAATCTCCAATTTCTTTCACCTCGTTACTTTTTGCGTAGACAACTGATAAAAAAGCCATCTGTCATAAAATCTTGCGGATAGATCGTCAACATATCCTCTTGAACAGCTTCGGCTGCCAGCGGTCCTACCGCAAGAGGCATTTGCTCAAATTCAGGATGGTCAGCGAGAAACGCTGCCACGACTTGTTGATTTTCTTCCGCTAGAATCGTACATGTGCTGTAGACCATTATACCCGATTTTTTCAAGGTTGGGGCGGCACTTTCCAAAATCTCTCGCTGAATCTGCGGCAAGCGTTGGAAATCGGCTTCCGTCTTGCTGTATTTGATGTCTGGCTTACGGCGCATCAATCCTAGTCCAGAACAAGGGGCATCCACTAAGATGCGATCAAATTGTTCGGGTGCAAAGGTTTGAGCCGTCTCCCGCGCATCCATCACGCGGGTTTCCACAACTGCTTCTACGCCTAAACGTTGGGCATTTTGCTGAATCAGCTTAACCTTATGGGCATGGATATCCAGTGCTGTCACTTTGCCGCCCTCTGCGGCAGACAAGAAGGCAGCGATATGGGTCGTTTTGCCTCCTGGTGCGGCGCAGGCATCCAATACTTGATGGTCCCGAGCTACTTGTAAAACGGGGGCAACCAGCATCGAACTTTCATCTTGGATCGTCAGTAAGCCTTCTTTGTAGAGGGAAGAGCCCGCCATAAAGCCTTTGTCAGCCACAACCCCATAGGGGGAAAGCTCACTTGGCCGTGCGTCGATGCCTTCTTCTTGCAGCCGCTCGATCGCTGCTGCTTGCGAGATGCGCTGCAGATCGATACGACCACTGGCATGATTGGGTTCAAATAGGGCATAGCCCAGCTCACTGGTTTCTTCGATCCCAATTTGTTTGACTAGTTTCTTCGTTAGCCACAGGGGCAAACTGATTTCCGTTGCTAGACGTTCCATTGGGTCTTTGATCAATGCCAAGTCTGGCACTCCTTGTCGTTGGATCGTGCGCAGCACCCCATTGACGAATTTACCGGTTCCCGGATTGCCTTTGGCTTTCGCGATATCCACGGCTTCATGAATGATGGCATGGGCGGGTACTTTATCGAGATACAGCATCTGATACAAGGAAAGCCGCAGCAGCGTTTTGACCCATGGATCGACTTTGCGGGCATTTTTAATAAACCGGTCCAAATAATAATCCAATAAAAGCTGACGACTGATGGTGCCGTACACCAATTCAGTCAATAAGCGACCGTCTTTGTCATTTAAACGCCCTTGATTCATCAATTCCCGTAGTAGTAGATTGGAATAAGCGCCGCCTTTTTCGATTCGTAACAACGCTTCTAGGGCCACAAAGCGCACTGTATATTGTATGTCTCCAAGATTACGCTTCATAGGTACCTACCTGATCTCCTTTTTGAATCTGTTGTCCACTGCCGTTTAAGAATGCGGCAATGTCTTGTCGGCCTTTTCCAGCTGGCTGCAATTCATCGATAGCCAATACCGTGCCTTCACCACAAGCGATCAGCAACGTTTTTTTCGTCCGTTCAATGATCGTTCCTGGCGGGGCTGTCGTCGTTTGCTCCAACGGTGTTACTTGCCAAAGCTTCCAGCGGTTGCCGTTTTGTGTCGTAAAAGCGATTGGCCATGGCCGCATGCCTCGGACTTGGGCGTCGATTTGCACCGCCGTTTTCTGCCAGTCGATGGCTTCTTGTTCACGGCTGATATTCGGCGAGAAGGTGACTTTTGCTTCTTCTTGCGGAACCGGCTGCAGCTCTCCTGACAAGATTTTCGGCACAGTTTCCAGCAGCAAATCTTTGCCTAATAGGCTCAACTTATCAAACATCGTCCCCACATCATCTTGTGCCGTGATCGGCAAACGAGCTTGAGCAAAAATACCGCCAGCATCCATTTTTTTGATCATTTCCATGATGGTTACACCCGTTTCTTGCTCACCTTCCATGATGGCATAATGCACAGGAGCCCCGCCACGGTATTTCGGCAGTAGGGACGCATGAACGTTGATAGCGCCATGCTTCGGTACTTCTAGTAAAGCACTAGGTAAAAATTGACCGAAAGCTGCCGTGATCAGCAGATCGGGTGCTAAAGCTTGAATCTGCTCCATTTCTGGTGACCCACTGATTTTTTCTGGTTGTAAAACCAACAAGCCATGCTTCAACGCCGCTTCTTTGACGGGGGTCGGAGTGATGGTTTTTTTGCGACCGACGGGACGATCCGGCTGGGTCACGACTGCTGCCACTTCATAGCCGGCTTCAAGCAAGCCTTCTAAAATTGGGACGGAAAACGCCGGGGTACCCATAAAGACGATTTTAGTCATTTTCATGTTCCTCCATATACTTTTCTAAGTCTTCTTCAGGAATGCGTTCGACGAGCTTGTCGACAAACAGCACGCCATTTAAATGATCGATCTCATGCTGCATCGCACGCGCCAAGTAACCGAATGCTTCCACTTCCATTTCTTCTCCTTCTCGATCGAAATAGCGGACAGTGATCTCGTCTGCTCGTTTGACGGTCCCGAAGGTGTGAGGAATACTCAAGCAGCCTTCCACATCAAGGGATTCACCAGAAGAAGCGATGATCTCAGGGTTGATCATTTCAAAGCGATCGTCTTCTTCGACTTCCACGATCGCCACTTGCAGGTTTTTGCCGACTTGCGGTGCGGCAATACCGATCCCATCGTGGGCAACCATCGTTTCATAAAGGTCGTCTAGTAGCTGAACGAGCTCATCGGTAATTACTTTGACGGGTTTTGCTTGCCGACGAAGACGTTCATCGGGGGTAATAATAATAGGATAACGCATATTTTCTCCTCTAAATAAAATTCAACGGCTCTTGGTCAATCGACACGTACAATCCTTTGCGCTGATCGATTTGACTTTGATCCAACAGACGGGTCAACAAAGCAGGTAGCTGCGGTTCATTTTTGTATTTAATGATCAATTGGTAGTAATAACGGTTTTTCACCCGCAAAATCGCACTTGGTGCCGGCCCCAACAAAATACTTTTCGGTGACAGCTCCTGCTGCAGATCCCGCGCGATCGCAAACATCTTCTGAGCGGCGACTTGCTCTTCGGGATGGCTGCAGGTGATTTTGACGGTGAAATAGTACGGTGGATAACCGCTTTGGTGCCGCATCCACATCTCTTTTTGATAGAAATCTTCGTAGTCTTGCGACTGCGCCAACTGGATGGCATAGTGCTCAGGGTTGAATGTTTGGATCACCACTTCGCCGGTTTTTTCCGCCCGACCTGCCCGACCACTGACCTGAGTCAACAGCTGGAACGTCCGTTCACTCGAACGAAAATCTGGCAAGTTCAAGGCAGTATCGGCATTCAAGACCCCTACCAGTGTGATATCAGGGAAATCCAAGCCTTTAGCGATCATTTGAGTCCCTAACAAAATATCCGCTTTTTTCTCCCCAAACAAGGTCAAGATTTTTTCGTGGGCGCCTTTTTTGCGGGTGGTATCGACATCCATCCGTAAGACCCGCGCTTCGGGAAACAGTTCCTTCAACTCTTCTTCCACTTTTTGCGTGCCCGTTCCGTAATAACGAATCTTGTCTGCATTACAGTTGGGGCAACGATGGGGGATGTGTTCTTCATGCCCGCAATAATGACAGCGCATCGTTTTGGTATCCATATGCAGCGTCAAGGAGATGTCGCAATTTGGACAAGGCAAAACATACCCGCAATCGCGGCACATCACGAAGGAAGAGTAGCCGCGCCGATTCAGCAGCAAGACGATCTGTTCTTTGCGGGCCAAACGGTCTGTGATTTTTTCCTGTAACGGACGAGAAAAGGTTTGATACTTTTTGTTGGCAAATTCGGTACGCATATCCACGACTTCGATCTGCGGTAATTGCGCACTGGTTTTTGCTCGTTGATTCAATTTCAATAAGCGGTAGACTTCTTTTTGGGCCCGAGCACGAGATTCTAATGATGGCGTCGCACTGCCTAACACCACTGGACAGTGATGGTACTGACTGCGCCAAATCGCTAAATCTCTCGCATGGTAACGAGGGGCTTCCTCTTGCTTGTAGGAAGCTTCGTGCTCCTCATCGACGATGATGACCCCGATGTTTTTCAACGGAGCAAAAATCGCCGAGCGGGCGCCAACCACCACCTGCGCCTCCCCACGTTCGATCTTACGCCATTCATCGTATTTTTCACCTTGGGACAAGCCGCTGTGTAAAACAGCCACTGCGTCGCCGAGACGGCTTTTAAAGCGTTCGACCATTTGCGGGGTCAAAGCGATCTCCGGTACGAGCATGATCGCGGTTTTGCCTTGTTTCAGCATTTGGGCGATCGCTTGTAGATAGACTTCTGTTTTTCCACTGCCGGTGATCCCTTCCAGTAAAAAAGTCTGCGCCTCTTGGTTATCCGCACAAGCAGTGATTTGCGCTACTGCAGCTGCCTGTTCTTCATTTAATTCAAGGGGGACCGTTTTTTGAAATTGACGGTCTTTGTAAGGATCGCGGTAGGCTTCAACTTCCGTAAAGGTCAGCCAGCCAGCTTCTTGCGCTTGGTTCAAAGCCGCGGTGGAAATCCCTTGTTCGGTAAAAAAGGAAACCGGCAAGCGGGCTTCCTCTGTCAAAATCTGTAAGATTTCCAGCTTGCGTTTGGCCCCTTTGCGCAGCTGTTGCTGGACGGCGGGGATTTCTGCTGGCTCGATCTTGCGTTCAATGTAACGGGTCATTTTCGCTTTGTTTTTATTTTTCACGAGATACTGCAATTCAACTACTGCGGCTTCCCGCAAAGGCTTCAACTGCGGCAGCAGCCCTGCACTTTCGGCGTCTTGCCAACTGAGGATGCCGTCTTCGGGAAAATATTCTTTGATGGGATGATTTCCTTCCAGCAAAACGATCTGCTTTTGGTACTCGGCTTTCATCACACTAGGCAGCATCGTCTGCAAGCAAGTAATCTTAAAGGCAAAGGTCGTTTCCTTCATGTAGTCGGCTAATTGGAGAAGTTCTTCATTGACGACAGGCGACAAATCCAACAAACGAACGATTGGTTTTAAGGTCTGCTGCGGTTCGGCAACTTCTGAAAGGCCGACGACGAACCCTTGGATATGGCGGTCGCCCTTGCCAAATGGCACTTCGACCCGCATCCCTGTCTCAATGGCGGCTTGTAATTCTGATGGGATCAGATAGGTAAAAGGCTGATCGGTCTGCATCGTGGGAACATCCACGATCACTTCTGCTATGTACGCCATTTCTTCTCCTCCTTTTAGGTTCTATTTTACTAAATGGGTGGGGGTTTGTCTGTACCCCTTACAAAAATTTAACCATCGCCATTCAAAAGAAAAAGCCAGAACACAGGCGTGCTCTAGCTTGCTTTTGTCTATAGCTTTTGTTCGTCGCGGATACGCGCTTCTAATTCTTTTTGTTCTTGGTCTTTTTGCGCTTTGCGCTCTTCTTGTTCCATTTTCAAGCGGGCCCGTTTGATTTCTGGATGCGGATCATTAACGACTAATTCCGCTTCGATTTCTTCAAGCGCTTGACCCACGCTTTTCACTGAATCAAAGTTTTCTAGTGTTGCTTGCGCACCGGCATCAAGTTCATGTGCCCGTTTGCTTGCTAAGATCACTAATGAATATTTTGAATTGACACGATCCAACAAAGAATCGATTGAAGGTTTTAACATCATATTTCTTACAGCTCCTCTAACATTTTGATATAGGTTCCGATCACTCGGTCAACGCGAAAATGTTCACTTGAAATAATTTCGCGAATTCGTTGGACTGCCTTAGGTACTTCATCATTGACAACGGCATAATCATACAAAGCCATCATTTCGATTTCTTCACGGGCGACACGCATCCGTTCATCGATCACTTCGGCAGAGTCGGTTCCTCTTCCTGTAATACGAGAGCGTAATTCTGCCAGATCAGGTGGCGTCAGAAAAATAAACACACCATCGGGAACTTTGTCTTTTACTTGTTTTGCCCCTTGCACTTCGATCTCTAAAAACACATCTTTTCCTTGATCCAGTGTCTGTTGGACATAAGATAATGGGGTGCCATAATAATTGCCGACATATTCGGCGTATTCCAGCATTTCACCGGCTTCGATCAAGGCTTCAAATTCTTCCCGCGTGCGGAAATAGTAATCGACCCCTTCCACTTCTCCCTCGCGTTTTTGACGAGTGGTCATTGAAACGGAATATTGAAAATCGTTGTCGTCACTCTCAAAAATTGCTTTGCGCACGGTCCCTTTCCCTACTCCGGAAGGTCCTGATAAAACTATAAGTAATCCTCGCTCTGACATAATGACGTCCTTTCACTGACATTTGCTTAACGTCTATTTTGCACTTTTTTTCAGCAACTTTCAAGAACTACTTTATTATAATGGGAATTTCATGAAATTGCTAGTCTACACTTCGGCTGCTTTCTTAAAAGCCCATGTTGCTTAAGGTATTGATGACCCCTGCCAATTCGTCTTTAGCGGTGATCGCTTTTTCGGTAGGATCCGTCACTTCTTGGCAATCGATACGCACGATGTACCGACGATTTAAAGAAACCGCTACGCCATCAACTAATAGATGAAGAAAATCCGGCTCGATGGCTACGCAGGCATCTTCCCATGCAGAGAAATTCTCTTTGTCAGAGGGAATACTGCGCTTGATGACATTTTTTCCGCTTAGTTCGTGAAAGGTGATATCGTAATATTTCATTGGTTCATTCCTCCTACTCGATGTTTTGAACTTGTTCTCTGATTTTTTCAATGATCGTCTTCATTTGGACGACACTGTTTTTGATTTGGATCGGACTTGATTTTGAGCCAATCGTATTGACTTCTCGGTTCATCTCTTGGATCAAGAAATCCAGCTCTCGACCTATCGGTGTCTCAGCTGCCAGCAGCTCCGTCATCGTCATTAAATGGATACTTAAACGATCCAGTTCTTCGTGGATATCGCCGCGTTCTAATAAAATCGCCAACTCTGTCAGTAAACGATCGCGCTCGACTTCTTCCCCTAGATAGGCAGTCAGTTTCTTTTCAAAGCGTTCTTGGTAGTCCGCCTCATAGAGGGCCACGAATTGTTTGAGTTCTGTCAGTTTTTCCTGCAGCTGTCGCTGGTTTTCTTGCAAGATCTGCAGAATGCCTTGCCCTTCCACCCAGCGGCTTTGATCGATCGCTGCCAGCGCTTGATCTAATGCTTCCATCACGCCATCGGCCAAGGTGCTTTCTTCTGGCTCTTGATCAGAGATCGTTAGAAAAGCTTCGTGGAGCAAGAATTGTTCCAGCAATGCTGCTTTTGGTAGCTCTGCTAGGTCAAAACGGTCTTTGGCTTCGCTATCGATCTCCTGCATGAAACGTTCCAGCAGGTCCCATTGGATCTCGATCTGTTTCGTATGTGCGGTTTTTTCTTTTAAAGTCACATACAATTCGATTCGTCCTCGCTGGAGGGTCTGCTTGATCGACTGCCGTAAAGCACCTTCTAGAGGATTCAATTGTTTGGGCATTCGCAGCTGCAGGTCCAAAAAGCGCTGATTGACACTTTTGATCTCAATTTCGATCTGCACATCTGGCGTTTCTGCACTGCCTTTGCCAAAACCAGTCATACTTTTCATTTGATCACTCCTCACCGTTTTGCTTTCTTACATGGAAAGCAGGGCTTTTTTAAGTTCTGCAAATTCTTCATTGGATAAGGTCACGCCTTTGCCCATCTTCTCGTGCTCTGGGCCCCAATCTCTCAGATCAAATTTTGGCGGACGCCCATTCCAGCTCACCAAATTCAATTCTTTGCGCCAGCCTCTTTGATTTTCCGAAAGCACGGCGATCTCTTCAACGATTTCATACGAAAATTTATCCATTTTCTGCTCCTTTCAAAAGATAGTGACTATACGCTGCCATTAAAGCAGTCAGCGGGTAACGCCGACGAATCTGCTGAAGGGCGGGCAGATTCAATTGCTGCGTCCGATAAAAAAAGAAAAAGCGGTTTTGCTCGGACAAGACAAAAAAACGGTCGCGATAATAGCTCAGCCACTCGGTGATCGACCAGGCATCGGCTTCTTCCACTGCCTTTAGCGCAATTTTTTCAGCTAAAGCCGTTAGAATCGTTTCCTGCTCATAAATCACTGTAGGCGCTAGATACAGTACTTTCGCGGTACACTCTATCAGTATACGCCCCCACTGCTCAAATGGCACATCCTGTTGATAGAATTTACGCATTTTTTTCCAAAATTCTTTTTTCTTTAGTTCCTGATAAAGCAGCGGGTCTGTCTGGCGCAGCTCTTTCAAAAAGCCCCGCCATAACGGCTGAAAATCAACCGTCGTTTCAAAGGTATACCAATGGCCTTGGTATTTGCCGAACACTTTCAAGGTTTCCAAATAGCCTAAGGTCATATTATCCAGCGAACGCTGGGCATCAAAAACCAAAAAGCTGCCTAAGGACCAAGGAGACCCCAACGAAAGCTGCGCAGTTTCTTCCGTCACAACCGTCCTTTTATTGATGCCAGGTCCTTGGACATCCACGGTGATACATTCCGTTGCCCCTTGCTGGAGAGCGACATCGATGGGCAGGTTGTTGCGATAGCCGCCATCGATGTAATAAGCGTCGTTAATTTTTTGCGCCTGCATCGCTGGATAAAATGAAGCGGATGCCAACAACCAATGCAGATTTTCCTCTACTGCGGATGGATCAAAGGCATAAACCGTCTCCTTGAAATCGGGCAGACGAGTCGTACAGATCAGCAAACGACAAGCAGTTTGGCTGAATTTTTCTTGATCAAAGGTCTTTTGCAAAAGCTTTGCCAACGGTTCGGTACTGGCACCGTTGCTTTTGACCGCTTCGCGGACCAGCGAATTGGCTTGATTCATCAAATCTCGCAGTGTTTGGGCACGTACCGAAGCAAGCGGATAGTGCAATACTTGCTCGTTAGAGATATTTGCCCATAAATCGACGGCCGCTTCCACATCGTTCATTAAAATCAAGGCGCCATTCAAGGCACCGACGGAAGTTCCCGTGATCCATTCAAAGGTGATGCCCCGTTCTTGCAGCGCTTGCCAAACCCCGATTTGATACGCCCCATGAGCACCGCCACCGCCTAAAACCAGCGCCGTCTGATAAGCTAGCGCTTTTTGATACCCTTGAGGGACCACCTGATACCCTTGCTGGATAAACCACTCAGCCAAGGGGGTCCGATGAGGGAGCTGCCACAAGACGGCTGCTACAAAACGACTGCGGGCAAAGCTTTCTGTCACACCTAGCAGTTGTTTCCAAGTAAACTCGGCGGCTGCTTCCCCCAGCAGATTGGTGATAGTCAGTGTCTTTTGGTCAAAATCAAACTGCCCGGCAAGGTAAAAGCGGCCATAACGGCTGTCGATCTGCCAGCCCTGCTGCGCCATGTCGGCAAGAAATGCTCGTCGCGCTTTTGAGTGCGACTCAAAAAAGGAAAAGACCAGTCGGCTTTCTTGAAACCCTGCCCTTTGTGCAAGAAAATCGATCGAAGTCAGCTTTTTCACTTTCATCAAGACGCCTCCTTAAGCAAAAAAGAATAGACGAATGACACGCCGGCTGCCGTACCACTCGAGCTATTCTTTTGATTAAAATGTTCGTTGTGCCATGTTGAATGCCGCCAGCATCTCATCCGTGGCTTCATCGACTGGCGTCACAGATTCCAAATCACCTTGGATCACACGACGGGTGACACCGCCCATTTCGCCACAGGTGATCAGCGTGATCATTTTGCGGCCTTCTACTTCGTCAAGCAAATAGACATCGGTCGGATCGACCCGCACAGAAGAAGTCGCGGTATACGTGTAAATATTTTCCAGATCGGTCACATAGATAGCCGCCCCGATGGCGACATCATCCAATGGTGTAAACAAAAGCTCTGGCGATTGGGCGCGATGGCTAGCTAACGCGTAATTGCCTTCCCCCATTTTTTGGGTGGGACTTAACGTACCAGCACCATACAGCAAGGCCTCGTTGGCCAAGCCTTTAAAAATCGGCAGATTGATCCCAACACTGGGAACCGCCACGCCGCCGATCACTGGCAAAGCTTTGTTGCTCAGCTGCGCCCGTAAGACTGCTTCTGAACTTGCCGGCTCCACGGCATCAAAATCAAAGGTCGCTTCCGCTTCCATGTTTTTTTCCACATCACTACGATCAATGGTGCCGACTGCGTATGCTTCACCTGTTTGTTTAATAAAATAATTTTTGATTTGATTATTAAAAATCAATGCTAAACCAATCAATAACAGCAAAAGCAAAAAGAGATTGCTCAGCCAATTCGAAAGTCTGCGTTTCTTTTTTCTCATAGGTTTTCGTCTCCATTAGTTTCTTCTTTTATCATACCAAAATCCTCATAAAGACGCCAATTTTGGCCAGTTTTTTTACGAAAAGACAAGATTTGCCTTTTTTTGTCGAAAAAGGGAACTTAAAAATTGTTTTTTCTGTTATTTTGTAATATAACTTTAAACGAAAAGATACAAGCAATTTTCAGCGCTTTGTTGTAGAATGAACTTAGTAGATAGGAGGGATCGATCGGCATGTCTAACACGATTTACGTACATATTGATACAACCAGCAATGCCGTCTTGACCCGCGGGCTTGCCCCCCAAGATTTTAACAAGAGCATTGTCCATCAGCCCAAGAATTTGCTCTTGCTTGATCCTTCCAGTGATTTCGGCGAATTCGACGGTCATACGGGCTTAAAAGTCATCCGTGGAATGGAAGATGTCCAACTGTTTTTTCAGCAGATCAACAAAGGTCGTATTGCTGAAGAAATGAAGTGGATCGATTTTAACGATTACGAGATGGTCAAAGAATTGACGCCTTTAGAGATCTCCGAATTGTTATATTTTGGCCACATGAAGACACACCTCCACTCCCCTTTCTTTTACAAACTGCAAAATAACTTTGTTTTCTTTGACTTAAAAGATGCACGTTCCCGCGTTTATTATCGCTATTTAGATGAATATTTCCGGATTTTGGCGGATCGGATCACCCGCATCGTCTTAGAAAAAATCAATGATCGCCTCTCCTTTTTTAAAAAAGCAACACCGGTGGAAAAGCTCGATTTTAATTTGCTGAAAGAGTTGCGGGGAATCATGCAAGAAGGCATCGTCTTCTGTCTGACACAAGAACAACTGATCGACAGAACCTATACGATCCCGATCTATCTGTCAGAAGATGCTGGCTTAAAAAACACGCTGGTCAATCAAAAAGAGCTGGATCAAATTGCAGTTTTGCGCTACTCAGCCAGCAAAAAAAGCTGGTCGTTGGAAATCGACAAAGAAGAGCTAGCGTTTGGCTTTATCGACAAAAAAATGTCTTGATGCTTCTCTTTTTCAAAGAGCATCAAGACATTTTTTATGATTTCATTTCTAAAACTAAGCTTTAGGCACAAATAATTTTGGAGCGGCCTTGACTAAGAGACCTAATACGACCCCTACATAAACGATATTGATAATGACCGACGTCCCATTGAAGATCAAGGAATACAGATACGGACTTTGTCCTTCTGGTGCGTACATTCCCCAGACAAAGACCCCTGCCCAATAATGCCAAAACCAACGGCTGATCACCGCCACGATGCCCCCTAAGACGACATACCACGTAACGGTTTTGCTGTTTTGTCGGATCGCTTGCTGGATTTTATTAGCAAACAAGCCGCCCATCCCGCCAAAAGCAAAGGCAAAGGGGTATTCAAAGATGATCTGTGGAACGGTGATAAAGTTACGCATGGCGCTACCAATCAAAATATTCAGCAAGCCCCACATAAATCCAGCTGTCATTCCCGGCAGCACCCCACGACGATACGAATACAAGACCAAGGGCACGAGACCTAGAGACAAGTCGATACTGGAATTGGCTGTCTGGATCGGGATATACGACAAGACGACCCCGATCGCAGCGATCATCGTTCCTTCCGTCCAGACCTGCAGCGACATTTTTCGTTTCAAAAAAAACTCCTCCTTTAGAATCATCACAATTCACAAAGGAGAAGTGTTGGACACTTCAACTCGTCACAATTCCTACGTTCGCATGATCGAAACAGGTACGAAGGGTTTAGAGTACTCTCATTCTCAGCCTTTGCAGACTCCCCTTTGTGATTAGATTCTATTTTATTTTTTGCTTGCGTTTCGCAAGTCACTTTCAAGAATACCATAAATTGGTGAAAAGAAACATGACTGCGATCGTTTTTTCTAAAAACATCCTGAAACTCCTCAGAAAAAAACAACCAATGAGGGGTTAAAGACCGACCATTGGCTGTTGTTCTCATGCTTATGAGGCATGATTAAATTGATAATTTTGATTCAAACAGTGGACTTACTGGTTTGTTCTCATGGATTCGTTTAATCGCTTCGCCCATCAAGGCACCGACACTGATCTCATCGATTTTTTTCGACTTGCGGTCTTCTGGCAAGTGAATCGAATCTGTCACAACTAGATGCTCAATGGCCGAATCTTCGATTCGTTCCAAGGCAGGTCCTGACAAGACAGGGTGAGTACATGAGGCGTAAACACTTTTGGCACCTGCTTGTTTCAACGCATTCGCAGCCAATGTGATGGTACCCGCAGTATCGATCATATCGTCGATCAAGACACAAGTTTTGCCTTCAACATGACCAATGATATTCATGACTTCCGCTACGTTGGCTTTCGGACGACGTTTGTCGATGATCGCGATTGGTGACTTAAGAAACTCAGCTAATTTGCGGGCACGAGTCACGCCACCGTGGTCTGGTGAAACGACGACGACGTCATCGCCTTGAATGCCTCTTTCCAAGAAGTAGTTGGCGATCAATGGTGCACCCATCAAGTGGTCAACGGGGATATCAAAGAACCCTTGAATCTGTGAAGCATGCAAATCCAGTGTAACCATACGGTTCGCACCGGCTTTTTCGATCATGTTTGCTACAAGTTTTGCGGTGATTGGTTCTCTTGATCGCGCTTTGCGGTCTTGTCTTGCATAACCATAATAAGGCATTACTACATTGATCGTCTTCGCACTGGCGCGCTTCAAAGCATCGATCATGATCAGCAATTCCATTAAGTTATCGTTTACAGGGCTGCTGGTTGATTGAATCACGTAGACGTGGGCACCACGAATACTTTCTTCAATATTCACTTGGATTTCACCATCGCTAAATTGTTTGACTGAACACTTACCTAATTCAACACCTACTGCAGCTGCGATTTTTTCCGCCAAAGGACGATTTGAGTTCAGAGAAAAAATCTTCAATCTTGGATCAAAATAATGATTTGACATGAGAACCTCCACTTTCTTTGCGTTCATCTAGAAAAAAATGACTCCTTTTACTAGAATCTTCTTCCTAATAAATAGTAGTCATTTTTCCTTAAGAAATCAAGTCATTTCGCTATTTCTAATTTAGATAAGGCAACTTTTTCGCGTAATCCGCTTTATTTTCCTGACGGGCGCGGGCAATCGCCATACTGTGTTTAGGAATATCTTTGGTGATCGTTGAGCCAGCAGCGATCATCGTTTCCTCTTCGATGGTCAATGGCGCAACTAGATTGGAGCCAGAGCCGATAAAGCAATTGTCGCCGACAGTCGTTTTGAATTTGCTCTTGCCGTCATAATTAACAAAGACTACGCCGCAACCGACATTGATGTTTTTGCCTAAGGTCGCATCGCCAACATAAGACAAGTGTCCGACTTTGGTGCCTTCACCAATCGTCGCATTTTTGACCTCCACAAAGTTCCCGATATGGGCATGGGCCAAAATTTCCGCATGGGGACGAAGATGGGCATTGGGACCGACATCGGCGCCATCATGAATGATGCTCTCCTCGATCGTCGATGCCTTGATCGTCACTTGGTTGCCGATCTTGCTGTCTTCTATTTCAGAAGCTGCCGTAATGACACAGTCTTCTCCGATCGTCGTCTTCCCTTTGATGGTGACACCGGCTTCGATCAGAGTATCTGAGCCGATCACAACACCTTCGTCGATATAAGTCGTTGCCGGATCGATCAAGGTCACGCCATTTTGCATGTGCTGACGATTGATCCGCTGACGCATCAAGCGATTGGCTTCGGCTAAGGCGATGCGGTCATTGACTCCTAATGATTCATGAAAATCTTCGGTTTGATAAGCAGCGATGATTTTGCCGTCTTCCTTTAAGATCTCGATAATATCAGTCAAGTAGTACTCCCCTTGGGCATTGTCCGTATCTAATTTTGCCAAGGCGTCAAATAGCAATTCATTGTCGAAGCAATACGTGCCTGTATTGATTTCTTGGATCAGCGCTTCTTCGATCGACGCATCTTTTTGCTCAACGATTTTCTCCACGATACCGACACGATCCCGCACGATTCGGCCATAGCCTGTTGGGTCTGCCGCTTGCGCCGTTAAGATCGTCGCCGACGCATTTTTCCCTTGGTGGTAATCGAACAAGTTATTCAAGGTTTCCGTCGTCAATAACGGTGTATCCCCACTGATCACTAAGGTCGTCCCTTTTTTGCCTTTTAAAAATGATTCGGCTTGAACGACAGCATGGCCAGTACCCAATTGTTCGGCTTGTAAGGCATAGTTGGTGCGATCCCCCAGCTGCTCTTTGACCATTTCCGCCCCGTGACCAACGATCGTCACGATCTCTTCAGGATTTGTTTCCACCACTCGGTTCATGATGTGCTCCACCATTGGCTTACCGCAAACCGGATGTAACACTTTATATAACTTCGATTTCATGCGCGTGCCTTTTCCAGCCGCTAAAATTATTGCAAAACGTGCGTCCACGTATTCCACTCCTATCAATCTGAAGGATTTTTATTCATTGAATTTCCTATAAACAGTTTAGCCCAAGTACTTGTAAATTTCAACGATTTAAGGAATCGCCACCTAGACCAATCAAAAAAAGACTGGCAGCCGCCGTTTTAAAAACAGCTGCTTGCGCCAGTCTAAGAGCCACAAAAATCAGGCTTTTTTCTCAAAATAATTTCCCGGTACTACCGAGATCGTTTTGGTCTGGGTATCGACATCTTCAACATAAAGCAGAGAGCTGTAATCGCTGATGGCCCGCTTGCCTTTGAATTTCGTTTCGGCAAAAACCGTAATACCGACTAATTCGGCCTCAAATTCTTCAATCAAGCTCTTCATCCCATTGACCGTGCCGCCGCCTTTCATAAAGTCATCAACCACCAATACTCTAGAGCCGCGCTTTAAGCTGCGTTTGGATAATTCCATTTTTTCGATGCGCTCTGAAGAACCAGAGACATAATTGACACTCACGGTCGAGCCTTCAGTGATCTTGGAATCACGACGCACGATCACGAAGGGAACATTCAAGTAGTAAGAGACTGCTTGAGCGATCGGAACTCCTTTAGTAGCAACGGTCATCACCGCATCGATTTGTTCGCCTAAATATTTGGAAGCGATGATGCGGCCGACTTGGCGCAGCAATTCCGGTTCGCCCAATAAGTCAGATAGATAGACATAGCCGCCAGGCAACAAACGGTCTTGCTCAGACAAGCGTTTTGCCAGCCCTTCAACGTACGCATACGCTTCTTCTTCAGAAATTTCAGGCACAAAAAAAACACCGCCAGCAGCGCCTGGCACGGTATCAAGAATGCCTGTTCCTCGTTCTTTAAAGGTCTTTTTGATAATAGATAAATCTTCGCTAATCGATGATTTTGCAGAGGCATATCGTTTAGAAAAGAAGGACAATGAAATCAATTCATGGGGATGATTCAACAAGTAATGTGTCATATCGATCAGTCGTTCACTTCGACGTATTTTCACACCGGACAACTCCTTTAGTTTATTCGCCTTATTATAAGGCTTTTTCGGGATAAATGCGAGCATTATCTGAAATATTGCTTATATTGTTCGGTTTTGATTAGAGTTAAAAAAAAAGAAACGAAAATTCTTCGTTTCTTTTTCATAAAGCCCTTTATTTGAGGCGCTGTTTTCGTTGCACGAGGATCACGATGCGTTTGATCAAATTGATCACTAAGAAAAGAGCGATAAAAACCAGCGTGATCGTCGCTCCCGGTGGTGTGTCCAAATAAAAGGAACTGGTCAAACCAGACATCATCCCAATCATGCCGATCACGACACTGATCAAAATCACCGCGTTGAAGCTTTTGCCTAAACGCATACTGATGGCAGCTGGTAAAACCATGATCGCAGAGATCAGCAATGCGCCCGCAATCGGGATCATCATGGCGATTGCCACCCCCGTCAAGACATTAAAGAGCATCGACATCACTCGCACAGGCAAGCCATCGACATGGGCGGTATCTTCATCAAAGGTCAAAATGTACATGGGCCGTTTGAATAAGAAAAATAAAGCAAAAACGACTAAAAACAAAAAGCCTAAGATCCAGACTTGTTCTTGTGTGATCGTAACAATTGAACCAAACAAATACGATTGGATACTCGTTGCGGAGTTCCCCCCGCTAAGGTTCATCAAGACGAGGGCTAACGCTAAGCCACCGGACATCAAAATGGCGATCGAGATCTCTGAATAACTGCGGTACAGTGTTCGCAAGTATTCCAAAATGATTGCGGCAATGACTACGATCAATAGCGTCGTCAAACTGGGATTTAGATTTAGAAAGAAGCCTAGTGCCACCCCTGCTAAAGAGACATGGGACAGCGTATCAGCCATCAATGACTGTCGTCGAATCACCAGAAAGACCCCCAGCATCGGTGCGATACCAGCAATAAAAATCGCCGCAAGAAAAGCTCTTCTCATGAATTCATATGAAAGCAGCGCCATGGTGAATCCTCCTTCCGCACTAAACGGATCTGACGGTCCGCATATTCTTTGATATCTTCGTGATCATGGGTGATCATCAAAATCGACTTGCCATGGTCATGAGCATTGTGTCGCAGCAGTTCATAAAACAGATTGCGGGATTGTTCATCCATCCCCGTGGTTGGTTCATCTAAAATAAATAAATCAGGATCCGTGGCAAAGACCCGTGCCAAGCTGATCCGTTGTTTTTGGCCACCGGACAACTCACCGATCCGTTTATGACGCACGTCCCACATCCCGACGGCATCTAATGCACGGCGGACATGTTCATGGTCTCGTTTCGTCAGTCGCTTGAACCAGCGGTCTCTTGGGTAGCGGCCTGATTGGACCAATTCCAAAACGGTGCTGGGGAACCCGACATTAAAGGAAGCAATCTGCTGAGGAATGTAGCCGATGCTTAATTTTTCACCAGCGGCATTCTTGGTCGCCAAGGTGACTGCTCCTTTAGAAGGTTTCAACAAACCAAGGGTTGCTTTGATCAAAGTAGATTTTGCCGCCCCATTTTCGCCGGTCAAAATCACGAATTCGCCGTCTTCAACAAAGTAAGAAATGTCTTCCAAGACGGGCTCATCGTCATAATAAAAGGTCAAATCTTTTACATCGATATAACGCACGCAGGCGCCTCCTTAGTGAATACTTTTTTGTAATGCTGCCAAATTGTCTTCCATTACAGACAGGTATGTTTCGCCGTTATCCATCTGCGCTTGCGTCAAGCTTTCTAATGGATTCAAGACCGCCAGCTCCACTCCTGTTTCAGAGGCTAAGGTCTCAGCCACCTTCGATGACGCGTTTTCTTCAAAATAGATAACTTTGACTTGCTTTTCTTCTACATATTCTTTCAGCTCAGCCAAACGACTTGGCGTTGGTTCTTGATCGGGTGAAATGCCCGAAATCGATTCTTCGACTAAATTATACTGCCGTGCCAAATAGCCAAAGGCTGCGTGCTGCGTAACGAAGGTCCGCTGAGTCGCATCCTTTAACGCCGCTTGGTAGGCTTCATCTAAAGCAGAAAGTTTTTCGATATAGGCAGCCGCATTTTCCGTGAAGGTTGCCTTTTGCTCAGGAAACTTCGCAATCAGGTCATCGCGGATCGTTTCTACTTCTTGGATCGCTAAGACTGGGTCAGTCCAAACATGAGGGTCATACGTATGATCATGGCCTTCATGGCTGTCTTCGCTTTCGTGATCATGTGCGTCATGATCCTCCTCCTCTGTGCCTTCCACCAACTGAATGTTTTTAGCCGCTTCAATCACTGCTGTTTGCTCAGGATCGACGGAATCCGTCAAACTAGCAACCCAAGTTTCTAGTTCAGGACTATTGTAGACAAGGGCATCTGCATCCATGATTTTGGTCATATCTTTGGCACTTGGCTCATAGTCATGAGGCTCGGTTCCTGCAGGGATCAACAAGGAGACCTCTGCTGCATCGCCTACAACTTCTTTCGTAAATTCGTACATTGGATAAAACGTCGTGACGATCGACAGCTTCTCGGTGTCACTCGATTGACTTGTCGCTTCTTGCTGCCCGCAAGCGCCAAGAAGCACGCCCCCTAAAAGGAGTGCTGTAGTAAGTATGATTTTTTTCATCGGGATTTCCCCTTCCATTTGCTGGCTCTTCTTTTTATTTTAAAACGGAACAACTCCGTTTTGTTAGCAAAAGTTACTCTATCAAATGATTTCCGGTTCGTCAAGACAAATCGTACGTTTTACGATTTAAAACTTTTATTTCGAGATAAATCGGAAAACATAGGAGAAAACGTTCATTTGAAGCGGATTCTTCTCTCGGGAACATCGTCTTATTTTACACTGTTGACCATGCGATTCCTTTGTGTCAGCTTGAAAAATTAGAGAGTATGTAGGATAATAAGCTAAAAGCACTTGCAGGAAACGAAGATGAATGAATTTGTGACTGTGCCGCCAACTGTAAACAACAGTGAACTGCTGAATCGAATCGATTTACCGGAAGATCCTGCATCGCAGCAAACCGAAGAAATCCGCAAAACGATCGACAAACCATTGTACGAAGAAGACAAAAAGAAAAAATCCGCAAAGAAGCAGCACCAAAAAGAATAGCCTTTGCTTTACGTAAAGAATCAGACCCCGACGCCTTTTTTTCGTCGGGGTCTTTTCTGTAAGGCAGCTTCTAGATGCTTCCTCCCTACCTCAGCTGCCTTAATTCTTTACTATTGAACTGGATTTTATAGAAGGAATGCAAAAAAACACAGGCGAATCCTGCCTGTGTCCTTGACTCATTCATTTCAATGTACGTACAAGATAAACCTCGTCACAGAACCCTTTTAAGGCATTGTAGACCCGCTGTGCCCGTGAATATTTTTGACAAAGAGCAAAAACAGTCGGTCCGCTGCCGGTCATCAAGGCAACATCGGCACCATATTTCATCATGCGATCTTTGATCTGTTGGACGATCGGATATTTTGGGATCGTGATGGCTTCTAGGCTATTGCCCATGGCAGCGATCATAGCCGAGTAGTCTTCGGCTAAGACGGCGGCAGACAATGCTGCGATATCTGGATGGTGCAGTTGGTCTAGCTCGACTTCTTGAAAGATTTTCCCCGTTGAAACACTCAGACGAGGTTTGACTAAGATGACCCAACATTGCGGCATCGGCCGCAGCGGCGTCACTAGCTCCCCCTTTCCTGCAATATGAGCAGTGGTCCCATACAGACAATAGGGAACATCAGTACCAACTTCCATACCAATATCGATCAGCTCTGCCATGGAAAGATCCAAGTCCCAAAGACGAACCATCCCCCGCAACGCTGCCGCACAATCCGTACTGCCACCACCTAACCCAGCTGCCACCGGGATATTCTTGGTGATGCGAATGCGGATGCCTTTTTTGATACCATAGCGTTTTTTTAAAATACTGGCGGCCTGATAGACATTATTGCGTTTATCGATTGGTAAAAAAGCTTTGTTGGTTTCTACAATGATCTTATCTTCTGCTATCTCTTCCATTATCAGACGGTCGGCTAGATCAACACTAGACATCACCATTTCCAACTCATGGTAACCGTCTGTTCTTTTCTCTAACACATCGAGACCGAGGTTGATCTTAGCTGGCGCTTTTTCAATAATCTCCATCTTCATTCATCCAATCATCTGATAGTTATTTAGTTCTATCATAGCAGATTCTTATAAGATAGTTGAGTGATTTCTCTTGTTTTTGTGATTGTTGCCATTTTGGTTGCCCTTTGGCTTGGTTCCTCGTAAAATAGAGGTACCAACTCAATAGATAAAAGAAAGCGGGGGAACCACATGGCAAATTTGATTCCAAGAGATTTAGCAGGCGGCGAAGAACTATTAGGCAAATTAATGAACAGTTTTTGGCAAGAACGGCAAATGAACACGGACATTAAAGAGTACGAAGACAAGTATCTCGTTCAAGCAGATTTACCCGGCATCAAGAAAGAAAACATCCGCGTCAGTTACGTCAACAATACCTTGACGATTTCAGCGGCTCAAACAGAGACCACTGAAACCGAGGATGATTTCGGACATTATTTGCGCAAAGAACGCTCTAGCAGTGCCTATCAACGGACCTTCACCATCACAGACATTGATGAAGAGTCCATTAAAGCAGTGTTTGAAGACGGCGTTTTGACCCTGACCTTACCGAAAGCTAGCTACAAAGACGCACCCGCAAAAAATATTCCGATCGAATAACCGAGATACCAAAAAGGCAGTCCCTTCAGAGAACGCTCTGGGGGGAACTGCCTTTTCTTATTTGCGTGCTTGTCGTCGATATGCCTGTCTTGAGGTCTGTGGTTCTTCTTCGGAGACCTCTTTTTTGACGTACAATTTCAAACTGTAGGGTTCATGGTATTTGACATCGTTTTTGACAAAATCACCGCCAGTGATAAATAAGCCCACTGGCTCTAGAGGTTGCTTGCCGGTCCATTGAATCGTGCCGACTTTCGTCATCTCCGTGTAGCTGGTCCCGATCTGCAATACGTACTCGTTTTTCCCTTGCTGTTTGACAAAATAGTAAGGGTACAAGGTATTTTTCGGAATCGTAAAGCCGTTGGATGACGGTTTAATCGCCAATTCTTCTTGAGCGATCAAAGTCTGCAAATGATTCGCCAATACTAGCTGATAGTCTTCTTCAAAATCGATCACTGCTTTTTCAGTCGTCAAACGATCAATGTCGGTGGTGCTGATAGTTTCCCCTTCAATATTGAAGACTTCATCCGGCAAGACTTTGACAAAGGTCTGAGTGACATCGAACTTCAGGTTTTTATTCAAGAAATAATAGAAGATATTCAGTACCCAGAAATAGACTAAGACCAAAAAGCCGATCGTATAAAGGATCGCTTGAAAATAGTTTTGGTTCGCAAACATTCCATAGACGATCCGCAAAATATACGCCGTTGGAATGATACTGAGGATGGTATAGGCGCGATTCAAGTATTTGGGACTGATGTCAAGATAGCCCAAAAATTTGTGGATGCCGTTGATTAAATCTAAAATAAGCGTCATTTTCTCACCTACTCATTTCCTTGATTCTCATCCATGATCACTTGCTGATCTGGCGTGGTTTCTTCACTTGAAGAAGGCGTTTCTTGATTGTTTTCCGGTGTCGTCGGTGAAACACTCTCATCGCTTGATGGTGTCGTTTCTGTCGGCACCGAAGAAGACGGGGTCGTTTCTGGTGTTACTACTTCACTGCTGGATGACGGTGTTGTCTGCTGGTCATCGTTCGTCGGTTGTGAGTCCGTGCTAGCAGGTGTTTGATTTTGACTGTCCTCCGTTATCGAAGACGGTGTGCTTTCACTTGGTGCTTGTTCGGTCGTTTCTGTCGTTTCCGTCGCACGACTTGGTTGGCGATAACTGCCTGAATTCACCACGCCGGTAGCAGTGGCAATGATCGTTGATATCGTTAAAAGTGCAATTGGTTTTAAAATAGGCGGGACTTTTCGCATGATTCTCATCCTTTTCTTACCCGATTCTGCCCATCGGCAGTCTCGGTTCCTTCAGCCTCTTCTTACCTTTATAATCGTTTCTGACAAAAGGGTCAAGATTCCCGAGGCTTCTGTCGCAGGATTTAAAAAAAACTAAACATGTAACTGTTTTCACAAAAAATAACGACGACAGTTGCCGCCGCTACACAAGGTATTCATAAAACTTTTCAAAGGTCAGGTGCAACGTGCCATGGTAATCCCGTAAAAGGGCGGGCAAAGCGATCACTTCTTCATGTTGGATCGGAGCATCAATTTGAATCACCGCTTCCTCATCATCCAGATAATAAGAACTAAACAGTTCATCATCAGCGACTTCTTCTAGCTGATTGGTCAGCTCTTCATAAAACTTTTCTACGATCGGTTCTGCCAACTCATCAAAGACCGGCTGCAAGGCTGCCTCTACATCTGGAAAAGGCTGTGCGAGTAATTGCTGTCCGCTGAGGGAACGACGGGTATTCTCATAGGTCAAATAAAGCAGGTCGAAATAATCCTCTTCTTCCCCGATCGCTTCTAGCGTCAAAAGGGCTTTTTCTACCAATGAAACCAAGGCCGAGGATACCTCTTGATGCATCACCGCATCGACTTTTTCAAATAGTTGCTGTTTCTCGATGACAAATGTTTCTTCCATAAAAGTGAATTCCGCTTTTTCAAAGCAAAGGGAGGTATCAGAGATAAATAGTTGGATCGTTGCCATGGCGTTGCCTTCTTTCTTTTTCAAGCTGCGGACAAAACAGATGATTTGTCAACAGCGAAAATCTTCGTTAGCATAAATAATAGCAGGTGAACAAATTGTTCATCAAGTAATAAGGAGGAGATCGAATGAGTAAAGTTGCTGTTATTGTCACTGATCTAGTTGAAGATGTTGAATTGACGTCACCCAAAGAAGCACTGGAAGCGGCCGGACATGAAGTAGTCGTTATTAGTAATGAAGGCACCGAGACCGTAAAAGGCAAACAAGGTGGAACGTTTCCCGTCGATGCGGCCATCGATACGATCGATCCCGCCAGTTTTGATGCTTTGTTGATCCCAGGCGGTTTCTCCCCTGACCAATTACGGACCGATGAGCGCTATGTGTCATTGACGAAAGACTTTTTGACATCTGATCGTCCCGTCTTTGCCATTTGCCACGGCCCACAACTGTTTATCCAAACAGGACTGACGAAAGATTTGACCTTGACGGCTTATGATTCTGTGCGACCAGATTTAGCCTACGCAGGTGCCACCGTCAAAGATGAGCCCGTCGTGATCGACGAAACCTATCGGTTGATCACCAGTCGGAACCCAGATGACTTAGATGCCTTCAATCAAGCCATTACTGAGGCATTGAACTAACCGCGAATAAGACGTGGTTTCTTTGATAGAAAAAAAGCCGCCAGTTGCAGCGTTCGATCCTTCGTATCGATCGAGCTGCAGCTGAGCGGTTTTTTCTTGCGTAGCTTTTCGGTTTTCAGTGAATGGCTCGTTTCCCGTTACTCGTCAGAAGGCAACTCAAAACCATCGAAAGTCTCGCCATCATAGTAGCGCAATAATTCTTCCGTCGATAATAAGGAAGACGTCATTTCTTCCTGTGCCTCATTGACCTCTCGAAGTTGTGCAAGATAAGCCGCGTAGGCTTCTGCCAACTGCCGATAAACAGCTTGCCGCGAAGTTCCTTCCCCTTGGATCGTCGGCAATTCACGGATAAAGGCCCGATAGACGGGACGGTTTTCCTGCCATTCGATCGGCAACTCAATTACTTGAAGCTGGGCTTCTTCAAACCATCGTTCCATTGCTCTCCCTCATTTCTTTTCTTATTATCGTCAAGTTGGCAGCAAAGGTCAATCGGTGAGCAAAAAAACACAGAACAAGCGCTGAAAGAAATTGACCTATCCGCAAAAGTTCGCTTATTGGGCTAACTTTTACGGATGCGGCAATTTATCTGCTTGTTCTGTGTGTTACTCGTTTTTATGCGGCAACATACGCATATTTTTCAATGTTTTGTCGGATCGTTTCAATCATGTCTTCATCTTGTAAGCCAGTGATTTCTGCAATAACTTCCGGTAGTGATTTTTCATCCAAAAGTGCTTGTAACTGTTGGCTTTGCTCATCTTCAGGGTCTTTGTAGTTGAAGATCATGCCGATCGTTTCATAGAGATGATCTGGCTGCATGTTGCGTTTTTCTAACTCAAGGACTGGTCGGATAAAGCGTTCTTCGGTCCCTAATTTGCGGACAGGTGTCCGTGCCACCCGAGTGATAGCATCGGAAATGTGTTTGTTTTTAAAGCGTTGGATGATTTTTTCGATATACCGTTCATGTTCTTCAGGATCAAAGGCCCACTTCTCAATTAAAAGCCGCCCAGTTTCTTCGAGAACGGATTTTAATTGAATTACCACTAAATGGTCCTGCATCGCTTCATCGATCGTCTGATAGCCTTGGAGGGCGCCTGTGTACGCTACCGTAGCATGACCCGTATTGACACTGAATAATTTCCGTTCAATATACGGTTCCAGGTCCGCCACATAATGGACCCCTTGCAGATGGATCGAGGATTTCATCCCTGACTCTTGGATCACCCATTCGCAAAAAGGTTCTACTTGAACGAATAAAGGATCTTCATGGTGCTGCAGCGGTACGATGCGGTCCACCGCTGCATCTGGAAAACCAACCGTCGCTTCCAACGCTGACCAATCCGCAACGTATTTTTGCACTTCGCTTTTTAAAAAGGTCGATCCGCCGATCATATTCTCACAGGCGATCACATCAATGGCTGGCTTGTCTGGGTATTGCTGACGTGCTTCTAAGCCTTTGGCGATCAGCTCAGCGATATGCGGCAAAATGTTGGGACCAATGGCGGTCGTAAGGATATCTGCCTCGGCGATCGCTTGGATCACCGCTTCTGGTTCTTTGGCATTGTTCAATCCCGTCACATGCTCGATGTGGATCTGTTCTTGGGTCTCATCGGCTAATTCGATCGTATACCCTTGTCTTGCTTTTAAGGCGTCAATGATCGTTTCATTGACATCAATAAATGTGATTTCAAAGTTGTTGGCAGCCAATATCTCGCCGATAAAGCCGCGACCAATATTACCTGCACCAAAGTGAACTGCCTTCATGTCTTGTCTCCTCCTTAAATCCTTATGCCACGGTCAAACTTTGGGCGATTTCTTCTTTATCTAAGGCATCCGCCAATTCGACAACGTTATCGATATCGCTGCAAAAGAGGGCGATTTGTTGGACCAATTGCAGATGATCTTCTCCTTTGCCCGCGATGCCGAAAAGGACGGTGACGATTTTTTCTTCGTCCGCGGTACCGAAATTCACGCCATCCGGCACTTGTACGATACAGATACCTGATTTTTTGACGTATTTTTTGGCTTCATCCGTACCGTGAGGAATCGCAATAAAGTTCCCCATATAGACTGAGAGCATCTCGTCACGCTCAAGCATGGCTTCGACGTATTCTTTTTCCACACAGCCTGCCGCCAGCAGTTTTTCGCCGCAGTAACGAATGGCTTCTTCTTTGGTCGCAAATTGTTTGTTCAATTCAATCATGTCTTTTTCTAATACTTGCATTCGGCTCATCCTTTCTTAATTCGCTGCTTTGATCGATGCCACGATCCGTTGATAGTTCGTCGTTCCCATCAAATTATTGACGGATAGATGGATCGCTTCTGGCGCTGAGGTTTGCGCTTGTGGCGTTAAGGCTTCTTTCGTGATCACCAATGAAGAGGCGTTGGCATGGAGATCATTGATATGGCTTTTTCTGATCGGCATCGTCAGAGCTTCTTTGGCTAAAAGATCTTGGAAGACTTTCTGAGCCATCGTTGCCGAACCTTTGCGATCATCGTGGGCCAAAATGATTTCATTGACTTGCTTAAGGTCATTGGCGGAAGGAACATCTGCCTGGTTGCCTGCTTCAGACGTTTTTGCTGACTCCCCTGCTGTCTTAGTCCCTGACAATGTGGCTACGATTTCATCGTACCGTGGAGAGTTCAGGAAATTCTCAACCGCGACGAAGGTCGCATTTGGCGCTTTTTGTTTGGCACGTTCTTGCAATTCTTCTTGAGTGACGATCAGCGTATTGGCATCGTCCGTCAAATTGTTGATGGCGGAATTCGAGACATTTTGTGGAAGACCCGCTTCTTTGACTTTTTTACGTAAGATCGATGCCCCCATAGCACTGGAGCCCATGCCTGCATCACATGCGAAGATGATACGATTGATGCCAGTCATTGGTTGAGCCGCCAAGCCTTTAGCGCTGAGTTTTGCTGCTTGCGTTTGTTGTACTTTTTCTTCAAAATTATCCACTGTCTCCTTCGCATCCGCTTTCAAAATTGCGGCAGCGACGATAAAGGATACGCCTGCTCCTACGGCAATTCCGGCTAAGACAGAAACGACACTCATTACCGAGTTGAATGGCGTCATTGCTAAGATCGCAATGATCGAACCTGGTGAAGCAGGTGCCCGTAAGCCTGCACCTAGCAATTGGAAGGTAAAGCTTCCTGATACACCGCCGGCAATCACTGCTAAGAACATCAATGGTTTCATCATGACGTATGGGAAATAGATCTCATGGATCCCACCGATAAAGTGAATGATGATCGCTCCAGGTGCCGAAGATTTCGCTGCTCCTTTTCCGAAGAAAGTGAAGGCTAGCAAGACTCCTAAACCAGGTCCAGGATTAGCTTCTAATAAGTAAAGAATCGATTTCCCAAATTCGCTGACTTGCTCAGTACCTAGTGGTGTCAAAATTCCATGGTTGATGGCGTTGTTTAAGAATAGGATTTTTGCTGGTTCAATAAAAATATTGGCTAATGGAATCAAGTGGGCATTGACGATCACTTCTACCCCTGCTGCCATTGCTTCTGTCAAGGTGTTAACAACTGGCCCGATTGCTACAAAGCCCAGTAATGCTAAAGCAAAACCGATCAAACCTGATGAAAAGTTGTTGACCAACATTTCAAAGCCAGCGCGAACTTTGTCTTGGAAGATCTCGTCAAATTTCTTGATGACCCAACCGCCTAAAGGACCCATGATCATTGCACCCAATAGCATTGGGATATCCGTTCCGACGATGACCCCCATCGTTGCGATCGCCCCAACCACGGCTCCGCGGTCACCAGCAATCACTTTCCCGCCAGTATACCCAATCAAGATTGGGATCAAATACGTTAGCATTGGACCGACCATCGTTGCAAAGGCTTCATTTGGTAAATACCCATCTGGAATAAATAATGCCGTTAATACACCCCATGCAATCAATGCGCCGATATTTGGCATCACCATACTCGACAACGTACTGCCTAATTTTTGAACTTTTGCTTTTACTGATGATTTGGCTGCTTTTTGTGTCTGTTCCATTTTTTTCTCTCCTCTCGTCTGCTTACACCCTTATTGTAGGCGCTTCCCAAAACGGTCGAAAGTCGTACTTTGGCACAAAAAACTGTGCCAAAACTTTTAGCCAAACGGACATCACAAAAAAAGGCGAGTAGCCCTACACTCACTGGCTTTTTGTTATGTTTCACGTGAAGCATTTCTATTTGTTTTTTGCCAAAACGAAAAAAAAAAAACGTGTACCCGCTCCTTCTACTCAAGGTAGAAAGAGCGAGCACACGGAGGCAGCTCATTCACTCATTTCGTTCGCTGCTCTTGTTACAAGCCAGTCTGCTGCTGATTGCTTATTCTTCTGCCAGCAAAATCTGTTGGATCTCTTCAACCGATTCGGCATCACTCAGCGCCCGAACATTTTGCATATCAGAACAAAAAAAGGCGATTTCTTGCAAAACAGCTAATTGCTGCTCTTTTAGGACGACTACGAAAAGGATCGTAGCGATTTTGGGCTGCTCCTTCGTGCCGAAGTCGACGCCATCAGGTACTTGGATCAAAAAGAGTCCTTCTTCCTTGATCCATTGCTGGGCTTCTTCTTCCCCATGGGGCAATGCCACAAAGTTGCCGATGTAAACCCCTGTTTTTTGATGGCGCCGCAAAAGGCTTTTGACATAAGGTAAAGAGACGATCTCCTGGTTGACTAAGTACTCGCCAATTTTTGTCAGGGCCTCTGTGGCATCGGTAAAGTGTTGATCCAACAAAATCCGCTCCTGTGGAATATACATCGCTGATCCCTCCTATTGTTTTACTTCTTCAATCAAGAGCGAAGAGAGTAACTGATAAATAATCGAATCATTGCCGGAATTAAAAATCTCCGTATTTAGATCATTCATAATGATCGAACCACTGATCTTCCCTAACATCTGAGAGCTTGTTTCATTGATAGGATACGGCGCCAGCATGACTAATAAACGGGTAACAGCGATTTCTTTTTTATCCATCGCTAGAAGTGGCAGTGGCTGTTTCAAATCGAAAATACGAAAAACAGGTTGCAGGATCGCCGAACTCGCCGCGTGAAACAAGGCAAAGTGAGTGTCAGGAATGCCCACTGGCGCTTGGAAGTAGCGCCTTAAGAGACGATCAACAACTTTCTCACGATCCAAAACAACATGTTCATCAAAAGACGTCAGCACCAGCTGCAACGTTTCTTCCAAGTCCGCTGGGTTATCAATCGCCTGCACTTGAAACAGCGCCAATAGCTGGTTAATAGCTTCGATAAAAGCCAAGACCGCTTCATAGGATTCCTCTTTGACCAAAGCAGAGGGCGCTTTTTTGGCGGAACGTTTTTTCTGACTAATGGCTTGGAAGGCCTTCTTCAACTCTTGAATGTCTTCTTCTAGCAGGATCGGTGAAACGAGTTTGTATTCTCCTTGATACCCTGGCAACAATGAAGTCGAGATCACTAAGTCATAGGTCTCCTCGATATTTTCCCGTTTGACATCCCCCACTCGAAAGAAGGTGATTTGATTGATAAAGGGAAAATGTTTCCGCAGCTGCATCTCTAATAAACTGATGGAGGCTAATCCGCTAGGAGAGATCCCTGCAATATTGACTTCTAACACTTTCGGATTTTTTTCCAACGAATTGGCAAAATGCAGGACCATATAGGCGATTTCTTCTTCCGAGAACTGCTGCTGCGGAAAGACTTGCGGCAGATGATTGCGAATCCCGCTGGCGATCTCGACATACTGGTTCATGATTTTTTCTAGGATAGGGTTGTTCAAATGATCTTCTTCTAAAATCGCCCGCGTC
Source organism: Enterococcus sp. 2G9_DIV0600 (assembly GCF_002140615.1). Lineage (NCBI taxonomy): Bacteria > Bacillati > Bacillota > Bacilli > Lactobacillales > Enterococcaceae > Enterococcus > Enterococcus sp. 2G9_DIV0600. The sequence continues at coordinate 12,006 of NZ_NGLL01000001.1, read as the reverse complement.
ATCACTCCTGAGATATGGGTCAGCAGCATTTTATACAAGTTCGTATCTTCATAAAACGCCACTTCCGTTTGCTCACTGACCAATTCGATCAAGCGTTTTACACGATAAGCCAAGTCGGTATCAAAATGGTCATCAAAAAAATCACGATCAAAGGAATTAGCAAAATCACCTAGTAACACGGCAAAAAAGACGATTTCGTTGATGGAATAAAGCAGTTTCGTCTTTTCGGCGATCTGAGCAAAAATCTTTTTCGCCACCTTCAGCAAGTCTTTGTTGATCTGACTCGGGTACGTCTCTTCTTCCACCGTGTAGCCCAAAGCTACCCGATCCATGGCTAGCGCCAGCATCAAGACGATAAAGGCCAATTTGCGGTCACTAAGTTCTTTAAACTGCGGCTCGATGGTTTCTCGAATCAGCCGCTGGGCTAGTAATAGATGGTCACGGGACAGAAATTGAAAAATAAACGGGGCTTCATCATCGGTTTCCAGTAAATGGAAAAATTGGTACTCATTGATCTCCATCACTAGTGTATTGGCTGTGATCAACCGCCGGTACTTTTCGGAGCCTTCGATCTCATACCCTTGATTGCGCACGATCCTTAACGGCAGCCGTGCGAGACTTTCTTCTAGTTGTTTGATATCTGAAAAAAACGTCGTATTGCTGATTTGGTAACGCTCCAAGAAAAAATGACTAGATACAGGCTTCGTGGCGGTAGTCAGTTGCAACAAAATACGGTGTTGTCGCTCACTAGCCGCGAATTCTTGATCGGTATCTGCCATAATGGCTTCTTGCAATTGGCGAATGCTCGTTTCTGATGCAAAAATTTGGAAATGACCACGACCGACCTTCTCTAAGGTAGCTCCTACTGTTTCCAGGGATTTTTCTAGATTAGCCAGTTCACGGTACACCGTTCGTTTACTGACTTTTAAGACTTGCATCATGCGATCTAAAGAAACCGGACCGGTACTATTCATCAATTCCGTTAATAAAAGTGTTTCACGATTGGTCAAAAACATAGTCGACTCCTTCTGTCAGTAACTGACGATACGCATCTGTCGTCAATAAATCATCCACCACCAGTAAAGGAACATCTGGGATCGGGCACTTTTCTGCAAGTTCTTTCGGGAGAATATAGACTGCCGTAGGATCAAGAGCTTGTCCTTCATATGCCATTTTTTTGACGGTCAAAGGAAGCGCTTGTTGGCGGGCCATTTTTCTTAGTATCTCCACTGCCATCGTTTGTGAACCGCGTTTTTTTCCAGTATACAAAAAGATGATCGTTGAAAACCCTAGCGAACTTGCTGCTTCGATTTGTAGCGATTGTTGCGGATCCTGTTCTCTTCTTTGTAATTCTTGGATCAGCGGGGTATACTCATCTGCCGCCAAAAAATTATCTAACACATAATGCTGTGCGTGAGGTGTCTGCTTTTGGGCAATAGCTGCTAATTCCCGTTGGGTGATCACCAAAAGCGCGGGATCATCCGTCACACGATAAATCGACTGATAGCGGACAGGAAACGTTAGCTGGGCTTCTTCTAACTCTTTCTTTAGTATGCTGGCGCCGATTGCACTGGACCCCATCCCTGCGTCACAGGCCACGACGATCTCCGTCACTTTCTTCATTTTCGGCATCTTACGCTCCTCATTTTCTGTATTGGTCTTCCGTTTTAATAGCACACTAGCAATTGCAAACGATACGACCGTACTGACGACAATCCCAGCTAAGACACCCAGGATCATAGAAGCCGGTGTATTGAGTAATATCGCCAAAATCGAGCCCGGGGACGCCGGTGCTCTCAAGCCTACTCCTAAAAATTGGAAGATCAGTGTACCGCTGAAACCACCAACGATCGGACCAAGCAACACCCAAGGATCGAGCAGAACAAACGGGAAATACACTTCATGAATCCCGCCAATGGCCTGCACAAAAATGGATGCTGCGGCATTCGTTCGGTTTCGCTTTGAACCAAAGAAAAGATACGCCGCTAAGACCCCTAATCCCGGACCGGGGTTGGCCTCGATCAAAAATAAAACCGACTGACCGTTGACTGCCGCAGCTTCGATTCCTAGCGGCGTAAATAGTCCATGATTGACAATATTATTAAAAAACAAAACTTTCAATGGTTCTACAATGATATGAATAAAGGGCAAGACATTTTGCCGAACGAAATAATCCACGAGCTGATAGCTGCCGAGACTGAACCAATTAAAAAGCGGCGCCAATAGGAAATAACTACCTAAAAAAAGGAGTCCGCCAAGCGCACCTGCAATAAAATTGCGCACCAGCATCTCATAGCCACTTTTGACCTTACTAACGAACGAATCACTGCGATACAACAGCCAGCCTGCCAGTGGTCCCAGTAGCATCGCCCCAAAGACTTGGGGAATATCCGTTGCGAGAATAGCCCCTAAGACCGCCACTGCTCCTACGACCCCACCTCGCTCAGGTGCCAACATTTGCCCACCTGTATAAGCAATCATGAGGGGCAGCAACACAGTCAAGACCCCTTGTTCCATTTGCTGGATCACTTGTTGATCGACTGAAAAAAAAGGCAGCAGGAATGAAATCAGCATCCACGCAATAAAAATACTTAAATTCGGCATCATCATGCGAGAAAGATAATTCGTATAAAACTTAACCGTTATCATTTTTTCTCTGGAAGACGAGGTCTTGTTCATTTTATCCGCTTCCTTTCTCTTTTCTATTATAAGATGTTCTGGCAAGACTGAAAACAAAAAAAGCATACGTTTTTTTAAACAGAAATCAAAAAAAGCTGACGTAAAACGCCAGCTTTTGAAATAGCTTCAATTGATTTAGTTTACGCGTACCGCGAAATCTGGTGAGTAATAAGAGTAACTGCTGACAGAAACACTTTGACCAGGTGTTGGTGCATGAATGTATTGTCCGTTACCCATAGCGATCGCCACGTGATGCGTGCTTCCACGGCTACCCCAGAATAACAGGTCGCCAGCTTTTGCTTCGTTGATCGAAATCACCGTACCGGAAAATTCTTGTGCGTAAGTTACCCGTGGTAATGAGATGCCAACTTTAGCAAATACATATTGTGTAAAGCCAGAACAGTCAAAGCCATCTGGTGTCGTACCACCCCAAACATAAGGGGTACCAATGTATTTCATTGCTTCTGCTACGATTGCTGAACCGTTGACCGTTTGTGCGGGTGCAGGAGTATTGCTTGCACCATTGCCGCTATTGTTCGATCCTTGGTTGTTATTGCTATTGTTATTGTTGGCAGGAGTCGATGGTGTCGTATTTGTTGAACCGCCACCTTGTGATGAACTGCCTTGCGTAGTATCAGTCGTCGTACTAGAATTTGTTGTTGAGTTTGATGTCGTTGAATTCGACGTTGAAGACTCGCTTGATGCTGCTTCCTGAGTAGCTGCTTCAGCTGCTGCCGCTTCTTGAGCCGCTGCTTCTTGTGCTGCTTGTTCACGAGCTGCTGCCGCCGCCGCTTCTTCTGCAGCGATGCGTGCTTGTTCTGCTTCGTATTCTTCTTTTTGTTTTTCTAAATCAGCTTTTTCATCTTCTTTCGATGCTTGTTGAACAGCCAATTCCGCTTGCAAAACATTTAAATCAGCTTGTTTGGCTTGTAGATCCCCTAATTGTGTTTCTAATTCAAATTGGTTCGCTGCGATTTCTGCCAATTTATCGTCGTTTTCCGCTTTTTTCGCTTCAACTGCTTCTTGGTCTGCTTTTTGTTGATCCACAAGATCTTTGTTAGCATTGACGATCGTTGTCATTGCTTGCACACGACCAATGGCATCGGTTAAAGAGTCAGCTTCTAATACTGCATCAATAAAGTTTGTGCTTTGACCGTTGACTTGAACGTCACGGGCTTGTTTTTGGATCGCTTCTTCACGCTTTTCGATTCTGACTTTCAAATCGGCAATTTCTTGCTTCAACTTTTCAGAATCCGCACGCAAATCCCCTTGTTGTTGCAACAAAGCTTGGGCTTTTTCATTGATTGCAGCCACGTCGCTTTCAAGTGCTGCTACTTGTGACTGGATGCTTGCTTGCTGGTTTTGCAAGTCAGAGATTTCTTGATTTTTTTCTTCAATTTTATTGTCAAAATCTGATGCAAAGACAAGTGTCGGTGCTGCTGCAGAAGTAAGAACAATTGAACTTACTAACAAGAAAGATAAAATTCGCTTTTTCACTCTTCATTCCTCCGGCTGTTGCTTCCCCTAATATGGTTTTTTTATGTATAAATGCTTAAGAATACCTAAAGTCCTTCACGATAGTGTGATTGTAACACAGCCGTATGTCAGAGAGATAAAAGGAATATTACAAAAACATTTCAATCGCTGTTATTTTTATACCGTCAAAGGCAAAAAAAATGAAGCTATTCGTCTTTGAATAGCTTCATGAATGGAACGACTAAAAGGATAAACAAAATGATGTTCAATAAAAGCGTTGGTGCTAAAAAGCGGGAAACAAAGAATGACGTGCTAACTGATGCGATCTTAAATAGCAACTGGACGCCCAACGTCACAACTTCTAAGCTGGTAACAAAGATGATCATTCCGAAAAACATGGTAAATACATTTTGATAAAGCGTATTTTTCAAAATGTACATGATCCACACGATTAGAGGAAACGCCACCGTGTAGATGCCGATCACACCGACATAATACACGTCATAGAGACAGCCGATCACCAGCGCCGTGGTAATCAAAAAGTTTTTCGGCAAATACTTTGCGCCACACAAAAGGGCGATCAGCAAAAGATGGGCACTGGCGATATAATTGTCTTGGGTCCATTTTTCCAAAAAACGCGTCAGTTGTCCATCTGCCAACATCATCAAAAAGAAGACGCCCGCTGCCAGGTATTTGATGTAGTCATGCTTTTTCATGGCTATTCCTCACCTGCCAAGCGTTTGATAATCGTTACTGCTTGAATATCATACATTTGGGCATACGGTTTTACAAATACTTGGGTATCAAGACCAAACTCATCTTTGGTGGTACGGATCACTGTTCCGATCGCCAAATCGGCGGGCGAGTTTCCTCCTAATCCAGAGGTCTGCACGACATCGCCTTCCTTCAGCTCATTGTCCCCCGTCAATTGGGTAATGACTAAGGAACGTTCTTTTTGATCGTAACTACTTAGGATCCCAAAGTTTGACCCATCTTCGCCGCTGATTCGAACCGGATAGTGGTTGGAATTCTGGTTTTCAGAAGTCAAAAGTTCAATTTTAGAAGAAGCTGCATTGACCTCAATGACACGACCAATCAAGCCTTTTTGCGACATGACTGCCATGTTGACCTCAACGCCATCTCTTGAGCCTCGGTCCACGATCAGCATATCTTGCCAAGTATCCGGTGACCGATTGATGACATTGGCGGAGATCCGTTCATAATTCGTCAAGGTTGCGTTCAGCTCTAGCTCTTCTTTCAAGGCATCGATTTCTCTTTGCGCATTGTCCTTCGCTTGTTCCAGTTCCTCAAAACTGTCCAACTTCTCTTTTAAACGTTCATTTTCTTCATAGGTCACAAATAAATTTTTGACTGAATTGGCACCATTTTCAATCCAACGAAAAGGAGCGGTAATCACTTTATCGATAAAGCCAACGGAGTCATTGACCGTAGATTGCACGGCATTGGTGGAGTTTCCCGCTGCTCGGCGGGCGATCGTCACGCTTAATACGGTGACAACTAAAATCACAATAATCAATGTGATGATAATATTTTTATTAGGATTAAACTTTTTCACAAAGACACCTCAAATAATTCCAAACTGTAGTTCCAATTTTACCATTAATGCCCTGCAAACAAAAGCTAAGTTGTCCGTCTTAATGTTTTTTTTGTAATTAAGTTTCTGAAATTTTCAACAAAAAAAAGAGACGTTCCGTCTCTTAATCACAACTTTGAATGACTGCTATCATCCCGCTGCTAAAGGAAAAACCTGCTGTCTGTGTCAGAAATTCATTGCTGGCATATGAAGTTGGGTACGGTACTTGGACGTTTTCTAATAAATACTTGCTACCTGTTAACGTCAAATCTGTTACCGGCGTCAAACAGCAATACGCCAAATACTGCATCTCGGGTTCTTTTTCCAGTTGATAGGTGCCCGGTAAAAAGAACTGAACGACATTTTGACGATCTAAAAAACGCAGATTTGGGGCAAATGGACGAAACCGATCTTCTAAGGGCAGCCATAGATTGGCTAAAAGATGGTCGAGACGTCCTCCTGTTGCACCAATCAAGTCGATTTGCGCTTCTGGATAGCGGCGCAACGTCTCCACCAATGCCAATTGGGTGTCTGTATCATCTTTTTCAGCAGGGGCTTGGATCACGGTCTTAACTTGTTGTTTGACCGCTTGCAGTTCTGCTACGGTCAGGGAGTCGAAATCACCGATTGCCAGATCGACTGGCCGTTGGTGCTGAAGCAAAAACAGGGCCCCGCGATCAATTCCAATGTATTTATCATACGCCATCAACTGTGGCCAATTTTCAGGGCGCCCACCTGCTGCTAACAAAATCTTCATTTATTGCAAAGCTTCTTTCAAGGCTCTGATTTGTGCTGCAGGTTCATCGGCATCGTAAATATAGCTTCCTGCTACGAAAACATTTGCACCTGCTTCCAGGCAGCGTTTGGCTGTCTCAGGAACGATCCCGCCATCTACCTCGATATCATAATGATAGCCTTTTTCTTCTTTTAAAGCAGCCAGCGCCGCAATTTTTTCCAGTGATTCTTCAATAAAGGACTGCCCACCAAACCCTGGATTGACCGTCATAACTAACACTTGATCACACATGGATAAAACATGTTCAATGGCTGAAACTGGTGTGCCTGGGTTGATGACGATTTCTGCTTTGACATTTTCTGCCACAATCATTTGGATCGCACGATGGATATGAGGTGTTGCTTCCGCGTGGATCCCAATGATATCTGCTCCAGCTTCTGCGAAGGCATGGATATACTTTTCTGGTTCGGTGATCATTAGGTGAACATCCAACGGCAGTTTGGTAACTGGGCGAATCGCTTTAACGATGTTTGGGCCTAAGGTAATATTAGGGACGAAATGACCGTCCATCACGTCTACGTGAATATAATCTGCGCCATGGCGTTCCACTAACTCAATGTCTCTTTGAAGATTTGCAAAATCGGCACTTAAAATAGATGGTGCTAGTTTCATCATGCTTTTCCCTCACTTTTTCTTCTTTTTATAAACCGGACGTCGGTTTTCAATCTCTTCTAAAAATTGCACGTAATTCTTATAACGAGTCTCGGCAATCTCATTTGCTGCAACTCCCTGCTTGACTGCACAATCAGGTTCATTGAGGTGCATACATTCCCTAAAACGGCAGTTGGCAGCTACTGCTAAAAAATCAGGGAAGAGCTTTGGTAACTCTACTGCTTCGATTTCCAGAAAATCGATTGAACTAAAACCAGGCGTATCGGCAACCAATCCATCACAAATCGGCAAGAGCTCCACATGACGGGTCGTATGTTTCCCCCGTCCGAGAGATTCTGAGATCACTCCTGTTTCCAATGCCAATTCCGGGACGATTCGATTCAATAGCGTAGACTTTCCAGCACCGGATTGCCCCATAAACACGGTAATCCGCTCAGGGAAGTACCGTTGAAGTTCCAATAGATCTTCGCCTTCTGCTTTTGACGTGATCACGTGGTAGCCAATTGCTTGATAGGTCTCCTCAATTGCTTTCATTGCGGCAAGATCTTTCACAAGATCCGCTTTTGTCAAAAAGATGATCGGTTCGATTCCCTCATACTCTAAGGTCACTAAAAAGCGATCCAATAGGTTATAGGAGAAGTTCGGCTCAACTAGACTTGTCACGACCACTCCTTGATCCACATTTGCGACTGGCGGTCGAACCAGCTCATTTTTTCGCGGCAAGATCTCTAAAAGATAGCCGTCTGTTTGATTGCTACTTTCAAAAATCACTTCATCCCCAACCAAAGGAGTGATTTTTCGATTTCGAAAATTTCCTCGAGCGCGGGTTTGAAAGATTTCATCTTCTGATGCCACATAATAAAATCCGCTTAGCGCTTTGATGATTTGTCCCTTCAAACAATTTCCTCCTCGTTTTTTACTATTGTATCATATTTTCAGGTCTTCTCACTGGCTGAAAACACAAAAAAAGCCTGAAGCGAATGCTTCAGGCATCAAAAAATCGGGAAGACAGGATTCGAACCTGCGACCCCTTGGTCCCAAACCAAGTGCTCTACCAAGCTGAGCTACTTCCCGATAATAAAAATGAAACAAATAAAAAGACTACGCGCCCAAGAGGAGTCGAACCCCTAACCTTTTGATCCGTAGTCAAACACTCTATCCAATTGAGCTATGGGCGCATATTATGAAATGCCGAGGACCGGAATCGAACCGGTACGGTGATCACTCACCGCAGGATTTTAAGTCCTGTGCGTCTGCCAGTTCCGCCACCCCGGCTGAAAATTGCTAAGGCAAAGCGGAAAACGGGGTTCGAACCCGCGACCCCCACCTTGGCAAGGTGGTGCTCTACCACTGAGCTATTTCCGCATATTCCTGATGCCGGCTAAAGGACTTGAACCCTCGACCCTCTGATTACAAATCAGATGCTCTACCAACTGAGCTAAGCCGGCAATGAAGTGCGGGTGAAGGGACTTGAACCCCCACGCCCGAAGGCGCTAGATCCTAAATCTAGTGCGTCTGCCAATTCCGCCACACCCGCATAGGTTATTACTATGAGTCGTACAGGGCTCGAACCTGTGACCCTCTGATTAAAAGTCAGATGCTCTACCAACTGAGCTAACGACTCATATGGGGGTTAACGGGATCGAACCGCTGACCCTCTGCTTGTAAGGCAGATGCTCTCCCAGCTGAGCTAAACCCCCATAAGGTAAAAAAAACGCGTGGCGACGTCCTACTCTCACAAAGGGAAACCCTTCACTACAATCGGCGCTAAGAAGCTTAACTTCTGTGTTCGGCATGGTTACAGGTGTATCCTTCTTGCTATCGCCACCACACTATTCAATTGAGTAAGTGTTGCTCACTCAAAACTGGATCGAAGAAATCAAAACTCTTCCGAGTTTACGTGCTTTTTTCTTTTTTGGTTAAGTCCTCGATCGATTAGTATCAGTCCGCTCCAACCATCACTGGCCTTCCACTTCTGACCTATCTACCTGATCATCTCTCAGGGATCTTACTTTCTTAAAGAAATGGGAAATCTCATCTTGAGGTGGGCTTCACACTTAGATGCTTTCAGCGTTTATCCCTTCCCTACATAGCTACCCAGCGATGCCTCTGGCGAGACAACTGGTACACCAGCGGTAAGTCCATCCCGGTCCTCTCGTACTAAGGACAGCTCCTCTCAAATTTCCAACGCCCGCGACGGATAGGGACCGAACTGTCTCACGACGTTCTGAACCCAGCTCGCGTGCCGCTTTAATGGGCGAACAGCCCAACCCTTGGGACCGACTACAGCCCCAGGATGCGACGAGCCGACATCGAGGTGCCAAACCTCCCCGTCGATGTGGACTCTTGGGGGAGATAAGCCTGTTATCCCCAGGGTAGCTTTTATCCGTTGAGCGATGGCCCTTCCATGCGGAACCACCGGATCACTAAGCCCGACTTTCGTCCCTGCTCGAGTTGTAGCTCTCGCAGTCAAGCTCCCTTCTGCCTTTACACTCTTCGAATGATTTCCAACCATTCTGAGGGAACCTTTGGGCGCCTCCGTTACCTTTTAGGAGGCGACCGCCCCAGTCAAACTGCCCATCTGACACTGTCTCCCAGCCCGATAAGGGCTGCGGGTTAGAGTGGCCATAACGCAAGGGTAGTATCCCACCATTGCCTCCATCGAAACTGGCGTCCCGATCTCTACGGCTCCTACCTATCCTGTACATGCGGTACAGACACTCAATATCAAACTACAGTAAAGCTCCATGGGGTCTTTCCGTCCTGTCGCGGGTAACCTGCATCTTCACAGGTACTAAAATTTCACCGAGTCTCTCGTTGAGACAGTGCCCAAATCGTTACGCCTTTCGTGCGGGTCGGAACTTACCCGACAAGGAATTTCGCTACCTTAGGACCGTTATAGTTACGGCCGCCGTTTACTGGGGCTTCAATTCGTACCTTCGCTTACGCTAAGCACTCCTCTTAACCTTCCAGCACCGGGCAGGCGTCAGCCCCTATACGTCATCTTTCGATTTTGCAGAGACCTGTGTTTTTGATAAACAGTCGCTTGGGCCTATTCACTGCGGCTGCTCGTTAGAGCAGCACCCCTTCTCCCGAAGTTACGGGGTCATTTTGCCGAGTTCCTTAACGAGAGTTCTCTCGCTCACCTTAGGATTCTCTCCTCGACTACCTGTGTCGGTTTGCGGTACGGGCCGTTGTTTTCTCACTAGAAGCTTTTCTTGGCAGTGTGACATCAGAAGCTTCGGTACTATTATTTCCCTCCTCATCACAGCTTGTCCGTATAGGTAGAAGCATTTGACTCCTACCAAGACTTACTGCTTGAACAGACATATCCATCAGTCTGCACTTCTTAGCCTCCTGCGTCCCTCCATTGCTCAAACAAAAACAACGGGTACAGGAATATCAACCTGTTGTCCATCGCCTACGCCTGTCGGCCTCGGCTTAGGTCCCGACTAACCCTGGGCGGACGAGCCTTCCCCAGGAAACCTTAGTCATTCGGTGGACAGGATTCTCACCTGTCTTTCGCTACTCATACCGGCATTCTCACTTCTAAGCGCTCCAGCAGTCCTCACGATCTGCCTTCAACGCCCTTAGAACGCTCTCCTACCAATGCACCTAATGGTGCACTCCACAGCTTCGGTAAACTATTTAGCCCCGGTACATTTTCGGCGCAGGGTCACTCGACTAGTGAGCTATTACGCACTCTTTAAATGGTGGCTGCTTCTAAGCCAACATCCTAGTTGTCTGTGCAACCCCACATCCTTTTCCACTTAATAGTTATTTGGGGACCTTAGCTGGTGGTCTGGGCTGTTTCCCTTTCGACTATGGATCTTATCACTCACAGTCTGACTCCCGGATATGAATGAATGGCATTCGGAGTTTATCTGAATTCGGTAACCCGAGATGGGCCCCTAGTCCAAACAGTGCTCTACCTCCATCATTCTCAATTCCGAGGCTAGCCCTAAAGCTATTTCGGAGAGAACCAGCTATCTCCAAGTTCGTTTGGAATTTCTCCGCTACCCACACCTCATCCCCGCACTTTTCAACGTACGTGGGTTCGGTCCTCCAGTGCGTTTTACCGCACCTTCAACCTGGACATGGGTAGATCACATGGTTTCGGGTCTACGACAACATACTCATTCGCCCTATTCAGACTCGCTTTCGCTACGGCTCCGTCTCTTCAACTTAACCTCGCATGCTATCGTAACTCGCCGGTTCATTCTACAAAAGGCACGCTATCACCCATTAACGGGCTCTAACTTGTTGTAGGCACACGGTTTCAGGATCTATTTCACTCCCCTTCCGGGGTGCTTTTCACCTTTCCCTCACGGTACTGGTTCACTATCGGTCACTAGGGAGTATTTAGCCTTGGGAGATGGTCCTCCCGGATTCCGACGGAATTCCTCGTGTTCCGCCGTACTCAGGATCCTCCTAGGTGTTATCCAAATTTCGCCTACGGGGTTTTTACCCTCTTTGACATACTTTTCCAAGTATTTCGACTATCTGAATAGACTACCATATCGGAGTCCTACAACCCCAACAAGCAAGCTTGTTGGTTTGGGCTTTTCCCGTTTCGCTCGCCGCTACTCAGGGAATCGAATTTTCTTTCTCTTCCTGCAGGTACTTAGATGTTTCAGTTCTCTGCGTCTACCTCGACTGCGCTATGTATTCACGCAGACGTAACATCCTATAAAAGATGCTGGGTTCCCCCATTCGGAAATCTCTGGATCATAGCTTACTTACAGCTCCCCAAAGCATATCGGTGTTAGTCCCGTCCTTCATCGGCTCCTAGTGCCAAGGCATCCACCGTGCGCCCTTATTCACTTAACCTTTGACCTTACGGTCGGTT